>NZ_AXAE01000012.1 GCF_000472705.1 Mesorhizobium erdmanii USDA 3471
AATCTACGTCTCGGCCACGCTGGCAGGCGAGCCGATTGCCATCGAAGAGACTGAGAACGGCGAATGGGCGATGCGCTTCTATGCCCATCCGCTCGGCTTCATCGACCACAAGCACATGAAACTGGTTCGCCGAAGCGCCACACCAACCAAACCGCCTGGCGCGGCGGCGAACCCATCATAAGGGGGAGAACTGTTACCCATGTATCCGGTTCAAACTGGTACCCATCTATCGGCTGGACACAGGCGGATGAGGGGCGGCGCCGACGCTTGCCATTCATTCATGTTCTGATCATGCGATTGAAACGAAGCGACCGCACATGGCTTTGTCGCTCTTCTCCTTGCCAAATGGCAAATGCATGCTATATCTCTGCCAATAGGGTGAGCAAAATGCAGCTTGAGGCGATCGTCACAACGCCGGCCACGGTCGGGTCGGCCATTTCGGAAGAAGAGGCGGGCGCGCTCGCGCGCACCACGGTCAATCTGTTCAAGGCGTGGGGTCTCACCGACCTAGAGGCCTGCATCCTGCTCGGCGGCATGTCGGCCCGTACCTGGGCGCGCTGGAAAGAAGGTGGCATCGGCCGGATCGACCGCGACCTGCGCACCCGCATGGCGCATCTGATGGGCATCCACAAAGGTTTGCGCTATCTCTTCACCGAGCCGGCGCGCGGCTATGCCTGGATCCGCAAGCCCAATGCCACTTTCGGCGGCCAGTCGGCGCTCGACCTGATGCTGCGCGGCGAAATTTCTGATCTTGCCGCCATGCGCGAATGGCTCGACGCGGAGCGTGGTGCATGGTGAGTGGGTTCGCGGTGCGGCGCCGCGTCCACTGGCACCAGACCTTCCGCATCATCCGCTCCATCCATCCGCCGATCGACCTGTTCGAGGACATAGCCGATCCGCGCGACTGGGAGGCGCTGGCCGCGGTCGAGGAGAAGACCAACCCGCGCATCCGCCTGGAGATCGGCGACCTCGGCAAGGTCGCGGCGGCAAGGCGGGTGTCCGGCCCGGGCGCCAGCTTCGTCATGGCGCCCTTCGTGCATTGTTCCGTCCTGCGGCCAGGCCGCTTCTCCGATGGCAGCTACGGGCTCTATTATGCCGGCGACAGCGAGGATGTGGCGCTGGCCGAGACCATCCACCACCATCAGAATTTCATGCGTGCCACCAATGAGGATCCCGGCTGGACGGCTGACTTTCGCGTGCTGATCGGCAGCGTCGACCGCGACCTCGATGACGTCAACGCCGTGCCCGGCGTGCTCGACCCCGACGACTACACCGCCTCGCAGGCGGAGGGGCGGGCGCTGCGGGCGCAAGGCAGCGACGGGCTTGTCTGGAACAGCGTGCGCATGCCGGGCCGGCAATGCATCGGCATCTTCTGGCCCGACGTCATCCCCGTCCCGGTGCAGGGCCGGCATTACTCCTATCACTGGGACGGCAAGCGTGTGGATTTCGTGCGCCAGCACGATACGGGCAAGGTGCTGGCAGTCTCCTGACGGGATAGCGGCGCATTCGTTGCAGAGGCCGGCGCCCGGCGGCGCTATTTCCGGCTTCTTGCCGCTCGCAGAGATCAACGTTCTCCAATCGCCCTCAACAATGGCATGGATTTCCTGCCATATCGTCTCTACCCGATCTATATATCTGATAAGATCGATGCAGGGCGAAGATGGACAACGACATCATATTGAAGGCGCTGGCGCATCCGTTTCGGCGCGATGTGCTGGCGTGGCTGAAGGAGCCTGAGAAGCACTTCGCCGCGCAGGCGCATCCGCTCGAGATGGGCGTCTGCGCCAGCCAGTTCGACCATCGGGGCCTGGCGCAGTCCAGTGTCTCGGCGCATCTGGCGACGCTGGCTTCTGCCGACCTCGTGACGACGCGGCGGGTCGGCCAATGGGTGTTCTACAAACGCAACGAAGAAACCATCGCGGCCTTCCAGGCCGCCCTGTCCGGTCTCTGACTATCCTCCCCATCCTCCCCCCAAGTGCATGAAAGGCATTTTCTCATGGCTACCCTTTTTGATCCCCTGCGGGTCGGCGACCTGGCGCTGGCGAACCGCATCGTCATGGCGCCGCTGACGCGCAACCGCTCGCCCAATGCGGTGCCTGGCGACCTGTCAGTAACCTATTACAGCCAGCGCGCCACCGCCGGGCTGATCGTGACCGAGGCGACCGCCATCAGCCATCAGGGCCAGGGCTATGCCAACGTGCCCGGTCTCTACGGGGCCGACCAGCTTGCCGGCTGGAAGCGTGTCACCGACGCCGTTCACAAGGCCGGCGGCAAGATCGTGGTCCAGCTCTGGCATGTCGGGCGCATCTCGCACGATTCGCTGCAGCCGGGCGGCGGCAAGCCGGTGTCGGCGTCCGCGATCAGGGCAAAATCCAAGACTTTCCTCGTCAAGCCGGATGGCAGCGGCGAGTTTGTCGAAACCTCCGAGCCCCGCGCACTTGAGACGGCCGAAATCCCCGGCATCATCGATGACTATCGCCGCGCCGCCAAGGCCGCGATCGAGGTGGCGGGTTTCGACGGCGTGGAGATCCATGGCGCCAATGGCTATCTCATCGACCAGTTCCTCCGTTCGGGCACCAACCATCGCACCGACAATTATGGCGGCTCCATCGAGAACCGGACGCGCTTGCTGTTCGAGGTGGTCGATGCCGTCACGGGCGCGATCGGCGCCGGCAAGACCGGGATCAGGCTGTCGCCGGTGACGCCGGCCAACGACACGTCGGACGCCGATCCGCAGCCGCTGTTCAACCACGTGGTGGCGGGCCTCGGCAGCCGCGGCCTGGCCTTTATCCATGTCGTCGAAGGCGCGACCGGCGGCGCGCGCGACTTCAGCCAGGGCGACAAGCCGTTCTCCTATGCCGAGCTCAAGGACAGCTATCGCAAGGCTGGCGGGCAGGGCGCCTGGCTGGTGAACAATGGCTATGACAAGCAATTGGCTGAGAAGGCTGTCGGCGACGGTTATGCCGACCTTGTCGCGTTCGGCAAGCTGTTCATCGCCAATCCGGACCTCGTCAGCCGCCTGAAGCAGAATGTCGAATTGAACGTTCCGGACAATGCAACGTTCTATGGCGGCAACGCCAAGGGCTATACGGACTACCCGACGGCGGCCTGAGCCGTCCATCCGGGACAGGCGTTCGCCTGCCACAGGAGAAGAGCAGCCGGCTCCCATGCAGGGGGCCGGTTCGGTGTGTTGCCACGCGACCGGATTGAAGATCCGGCCGAGACTTTCCGGCGCGCACCGTGGTCGAGATGAGGCGCGCGGCCACGTTGCTTGCGTGGCGGAATTGGGTCCTGAGCGGATTTCTTTTGCGCTGTGACTTGCGGCGATCAGGAATTTGCCTGATCAAGTCGCCATAAGGCTGACAATCCGCAAGTGTGATCCAGATTCTGCTGACATGATGCTTCATAGGTCTCGGCGCCTGATCATGCCTGCGCGGCGCGCGCTTGGCAGTCTCGCCATTCTGCTTGCACTCGGTGTTCCCGCTTTGGCCGGCAGCCTCGAGGACTGCGCCAACGACAAGCTTGTCACCGCCCAGCGGATTGCCGCCTGCAAGAGCGTCATCGACGACAAGGCGACGACTCCGAGCAACCGGGCCCTGGCCTTCTTCAACCGCGCCAACGCATTGGCGGACAAGGGCGCGTATGATCTTGCCATTGCCGACTATGGCGAGGCGATCAAGCTTGACCCGAAAGACGCCGACGCCTTCAACAACCGTGGCCTGGCCTGGGGCCAGAAGAAGGACTACGACCGCGCCCTGGCCGACTACAGCCAGGCCATCATCCTCAATCCGCAACTCGCTGTCGCCTACGGCAACCGGGGCCTGATCTGGAACGACATCAAGCGCGACTACGTCAAAGCCATCGCCGATCTCGACAAGGCGATCAGCCTCGACCCGGCAAACAGCTCCGCCTACAACAACCGCGGCAATGCGTTTCTGCGAACCGGCGACTACGACCAGGCCATCACCAGTTACAGCCAGGCGATCTTTCTCGATCCGCAATACGCCGATCAATATTTCAACCGTGGACTTGCCTGGGCGCACAAGGGCAATGACGAGCGCGCCATCGCCGACTATGGCCAGGCGATCAGCCTCGACCCTAAGCATGTCAGTGCCTGGCGCCGGCGCGGCGATGCCTGGACCAGGAAGGGCGACCCTGATCGCGCCATCGCCGATTATGGCGAGGCCATCAGGCTCGACCCCAGGGATGGCGAGACCTTGCGACAACGCGGCGGTGTCTGGCGCGACCGCAAGGACTATGATCGCGCCATTGCGGATTACGGCCAGGCCATCGATATCGATGCAAGGGATGCTTTGGCCTATAATGATCGTGGCTGGACGTGGTCGCTGAAGAAGGACCCGGACCGCGCCATAGCGGATTTCGACAAGGCGATCGGCATCGATCCGTCCTATGCCAGGGCCTACAACAATCGTGGCCTGGCGTGGTCCGACAAGGGCGATCTCGACCGTGCCATAGCGGACTACGGCCAGGCGATCGCCATCGATCCCAAATATGCGCAGCCTTACGACAATCGCGGCCTGGCGCTGATGGACAAGGGTGAGTACGACCGTGCGATTGCCGATTACAATGTGGCGATCCTCATCGATGCCGGTTATGCGCGGCCTCACAGGAACCGCGGCGCCGCCTGGGCGCGCAAGGGCCAGTTCGGCTATGCGATGGCGGACTATGACATGGCGATCACGCTCAGCCCGGACTACGCCAGCGCCTATGTCGGCCGCTGCCGCGTCTGGATCTACGAGGCGCGATACAACCGTGCCTTGACCGACTGCGATCAGGCGATCCACCTCGACGCCAACTACGCCACCGCCTATGAGACGCGCGGCCTCGCCAATATCTACAAGAGCGCCTACAGCGACGCTTTCGCCGACTACGATGAAGCGGTGCGCCTCAGCCCGAAATATGCCGGCGCCTATCAGAGCCGGGGCATCGCGCAGTTCTATCTCGGGCCGCCGGCAAGCGCGCAGGCCGACCTCGAAATGGGCGCCCGGATGCGGCCGAAGGATGCCTATTTTGCGATCTGGGCGGATCTTGCGCGGCGTCGCAACGGGCAGCCGAGCGTTCTGCGCGACGCCAAGCTCGACATGACGAAATGGCCGGCGCCGCTGGTGCGCATGCTGCTGGGCGACGAGACGCCCGAGGCGGCGCTCGCCGCCGCCGACAATCCCGACGCGGCGAAGCAGAACGAGCAGGTCTGCGAGGCGAATTTCTACACCGCCGAATTCTTGCGGCTGCAGCACCGCGACGAGGAGTCCCTGCGGCTCTACCGGCTGGCGTTGCGCGACTGTCCCCGGGACTTCATCGAAATCACCGCCGCAACCAATGCGCTGCATGTCATGGGCAAGGCGCCGTAGAGAGGGTTCATTGCTTCGTGAGAACGCACCGCGCCGTGGCATTTGACGAAAGACATGTGGTCGATGGCGCCGTCCAAGGAGAAATGGCAGTGGCAGGCCGTCTTGTCGGCGACTGGAAAGTCCGCCGCACCATGATCGATTTCCTCGCCGGTGCGACTTACCGTTTCAGCGGCGAGGCCGTGGTCACGGCGGACGCTTTCACCGAGCATGGCACGATGCGGAGCGGTTCGCGAGAAATGCCGGCAAGCCGGCGCTATCGGCTCGAGCCGGGCGAGGGGGCGATGCGCATCCTTCATGCCGACGGCCGCGATTTCATCGCGCTCGGACCGGAGGCGGCGCAGACCGTCCGCCATCTCTGCGGCGCCGATCTCTATGTCGGGCGCTTGTTCTTTCGCGGGCCGGATGAATGGGCCGAGGCGTGGCGGGTCAAAGGCCCGCGCAAGAACTACGCAAGCCTTGGCAGGTTTTTCCGCCGGTAAGATTTGCGGCTCGCGATAACCCCGAGATCACCTGGAAGTGGTTGGAAGCAATGTTCGGCCACAGCTAGAAGCTTCAGGCGGGGGCCGGCTGAAGTACTTGGCCGGAATCGGACGGGGAGGTATTAGATGAACAGGGGCGAGTTGGTCGCGCTGGCCCGCAAATGGCGCTGGCCTATCAGGCTGGTGGTCATCGTCGCCGGGGTGGCAATCGCGCGTTTTTTCCCGGCTGACGCGAACTATACCGATTGCATCGGCCAAAAGGTCGACACCGACCGGCAGATCGAGGCCTGCACGCAAGTCATCGCGCACGATGCCGCCGACAGGCGCGGCGTCGCTTATTTTATGCGCGGCAATGTCTGGGAATCAAAGGCGGACTACGACCGGGCCATGGCCGACTTTGACCAGGCGATTGAGCTCGATCCGAAAAACGGCAAGGCGTTCTATGACCGAGGCCTGGCATGGCAGCACAAAGGCGACAATAATCGCGCGATGGCCGACTACGACCACGCAGTCAGCCTCGATCCAAAAATTGTCGATGCCTACAACAATCGAGGCCTGGTGTGGGTTGCCAGGGGTGACAATGATCGCGCCATCGCCGAGTACGACCATGCGATTGGCCTCGATCCGAGGCATGCGATTTCCTATTACAACCGGGGCATCGCATGGGCAAACAAGGGCGACAATGACCATGCTATTGCCGACGATGATCAGGCGATCAGTCTCGATCCGAAATTCGCCGCTGCCTACAGCAATCGGGGTCTGGTCTGGGCCAAGAAGGGCGACTACGATCGCGCCATTGCCGATTACGATCAGGCAATCGACCTCGATAACCGGGATGCCGTCTTCTATACGAACCGGGGCATAGCATGGGGGCGGAAGGGCGACAGCGATTACGCCATCGCCGACTTCGACATGGCGATCGGAATCGATCCGAAATCTTCGCTCGCCTATTTCAACCGCGGCTTGGCGTGGGCACACAAAGGCAACAATGACCGGGCGATTGCCGATTACAGCCAGGCGACCAGCCTCGATCCACGTTCTATAATCGAGGCCTGATCTGGGCTGCCAAGGGCGACCACGATCGCGCCATTGCCGACTATAGCCAGGCCGTGAGCCTCAATCCGAAATTCGCCAACGCCTACAACAATCGAGGCCTTATGTGGGCCACCAAGGGCGACGATGAGCGCGCCACGGCCGATTACGATCAGGCTATCAGCCTCGATCCAAAGCGTGCCATCTTCTATTCGAACCGGGGCCTGGCGTGGGCACGGAAGGGCGACAATGACCACGCCATCGCCGACTACGACAAGGCGATCAGTCTCGATCCTAAATCTTCGCTCCCTTATCTCAACCGGGGCATTGCCTTGGCAAAAAAAGGCGGCAACGACAAAGCCATTGCCGATTTCGACCAGGCGATCAGTCTCGATCCGAAAAATGAAAAAGCATTCTTCAGCCGAGGTCTGATCTGGGCTGCCAAGGGCGACCACGATCGCGCCATTGCCGACTATGGCCAGGCCGTGAGCCTCAATCCGAAATTCGCCAACGCCTACAACAATCGAGGCCTTATGTGGGCTACCAAGGGCGACGATGAGCGCGCCACGGCCGATTTCGATCAGGCGATCAGCTTCGATCCCAAGAATGCCGTCTTCTATTCCAACCGAGGCCTGGCGTGGGCACGGAAGGGCGACAATGACCAAGCCATCGCCGACTACGACAAGGCGATCAGCCTCGATCCTAAATCTTCGCTCTCTTACCTCTACCGGGGCGCGGCCCGGGCACGTAAAGGCGGCAATGACCCGGCGGTTGCTGATTACAGCCGGGCGATCAGCCTGGATCCGAAGAGTGACTCCGCCTATTTCTACCGGGGGACCGTCTATTTCTATTCCGGTGCGCCGGCCAAGGCGCGGGCCGATTTCGAACAGGCGGCCATACTCAAGCCCGACTTTGCCTATTACGCGATCTGGCTGGACCTGGCCCAGCGGCGCAGCGGCGCGGGCAGCCATCTGCAGGGCTGGATCGGCAAGGTCGACATGACGAAATGGCCGGCGCCGGTGATCCGCATGCTGCTTGGCGAGCAGACACCAGCCGATACACTCAAGGCAGCCGAAGATCCTGATGCGTCCACGAAAACCGGACAGGTGTGCGAGGCCAATTTCTATACCGCCGAACTCAGCCGGCTGCAGGGACAAAGCGACGATGCGCTGCGGCTCTACCGGGCCGCCATCAGCGGATGTTCCAAGAAATTCGACGAATACAGCGCGGCCAGGGCCGCGCTGCGCGAGTTGGGCGTATCGCAGTAGTCAACCCATGTTGCACGGTGCCGACCAGGCCGGCGGCCAGCAGCTTTGCCTGCGGCGTCAGGACGTCGAAGCTTCGGGCGCACAGGTTGAGCTGACGTGTCGCCCAGTCGTCCGTCAGCCGCAGGCTGCGCAACGTGCGGGCGGAACGGCGCGCGGCACTTTCGGGCACGATGGCGATGCCGGCGCCTTGCGCGACCAGCCGGCAGACATCGTCGAGGCCGGGCACGCGGATGCGCATGTGCAGATGGCCGCCGAGCCTGGCCGCCTGGTGGGTGACGTGCCCCTGCAGCGGATGACCGAGGCTGGCTTCATCTCACTCGGCGATCGACCTGATAACCCTCGCCGGATTTCCGCCGACAAGCGTGTTCGGGGGAACGTCCTTGGTCACCACCGACCCCGCCGCGACAACCGCGTTTTCGCCGACCGTCACGCCGCCGATGACCGTTGCACCGGCGGCTATCCAGACGTTGCGTTCGATGACGATCGGCCTTGCTGTGGTGAAGGCGCGCCGCCGCGACGGTTCGAGCGGATGGCCCGAGGTGATGAGGCTGACATTGGGCCCGATCAGCACGTCGTCGGCGATGTCGAGCCCGCCGAGATCATAAAAAGTGCAGTTCTGGTTGATGAAGACATTGCGGCCGACGCGGATGTCGGCGCCGCCGGTGGCATAGAAGGGCGGGATCAACAGAAAGCTGCCGTCGACTTGCCTGCCGATGAGTTCGCTGAACAGGGCGCGGACTTTGTCCGCGTCGTTGAACGTCAGGCGGTTGAGACGGGCGGTGATCGTCATCGCCCGTTTGACATCCGCCAGCATGGCGGCCGATTCCGGCGTTCTCCCGGGGATCATCCTGGTGCGATCCGCATACGCCATTCGTGGCTTTCCTCCGGGCACGATCGAACGAATTACCGACACATGCCGGATTCTGCCTCCGACCGCCAGGGTCTGGAGACCCCCAGCAGCGCCGCAGGCGGTTAAAGCGTTGCTATCGCCCTGGCAATCGCCGCGAAAGGCAGGACCAGCGACAGCGGCGCGTCATCGAGGCGGACCGCACCGTAACCCTCATACCAGCTCGCAGCTTGCTCACCCTTGGCATCGATAAGCAAAGCAACGCCGCCGACTTCCTCCGCGACTGCCATGCAGCGCTTCCCGGCGGCGAGCAGCAAACCGCCGCCGAGGCCGCGGCCTTGTATCGTACGATCCACCGCGAGCCGACCCAGACGGTAGACCGGCACGTCATAGCGACCAAGGCCGCGTCTGGCGATTGCCGGTGTCCGGGCGAAGTCGATCGAAGCCGGGCTGAGACAATAGAAGCCGAGGATGTGCGAAGGATCTTGCGCCGTCACGGCAACGAAAGTTTTCGCGCCACCGCTTTCATGGTTTTGGCGGGCGAAGCGCTGCAAATAGGTGTTGAGGTCCGCGTCGCCGCAGTCGAAGGCGACACGGTCATGCTGTTTGCCGATCGGCTCTTCTCGCCAAGTTGTGGCGCTCACGCGAGCGTCTGGCCGGCCTTGGCGGCGCGGATGAGGCGATTCGTCGGGGAAGGCGGGTTTTCGAGCAGATCAAGGATATGCAAGCTGTCCCGTTCCGACAGCGCAAGATGTTCCGCGCGCTCGATCGTGGTCTGGGCGTCACGCAGTGCGGAGCGCGTAATGAATTCGGTCAGGCCGACATTCGACAAGGCCGCCGCACGAGCGATCACGGCTTTCGCTTCGGGCGGAATCCGGAAATCGATTCGACCGTTGTCACCGACGTTGCGGGGCATGGGTATCTCCTTTGCCCTTGATATACAGTACGGATTGAATCCGTACAAGATCAACCCTGTCGCATTGACCATACCGCCATATGACGAGCGCGCCGGGTCAATCCACTACCGCACCACCAGTACCGGGATCGCGGTGTAGGACAGCACTTCCGCCGTCTGGCTGCCGAGAAGCAGCCGGCCCAGTCCGCGGCGGCCATGGGAGGCCATCACGATCAGGTCGCAGCCTCGCGCCTGCGACAGTTCCAGGATCGCTTCGGCGGGGCGTTTGTCCTCGACATGCACAAGCTCGGCGGACACGCCGGCGGCGTCTGCCGATGCCTTGCATTTGGCGAGCACCTCCTTGCCGTATTTGCGCGCCTCTTCCTGGTAGATGGCCAGTTCATCGCCAGCCGCGTAGCCGGCCATGGCGCCGCCCCATGCCAGCGTCGGGAATTGCTCCGAAACGGTGACGAAGGTGACGGTGGCGCCGATGCCTTTTGCCAATGCCAGGCCATGGGCAATGCCCTTGTCGGCCAGTTCCGATCCGTCGGTGGCGATGAGCAGATGTTTGTACATGATGACCTGACCTGTTGTGCGGGCTGCCTGAGCACGGCCCCTTGATGAGTATAGACCAAACATAGGTACGTCCCGCGCGCATTCATTGTGCCAATGCGGAGCGGATCAGGGCCAGCCCGACCGTTAACCGGTATCGCTGATCGGCGCGCTTTGTGGCGCCAGAAGTGTATCGTTTTAATACAATCCCCAATTGGTGGACTCGGGTGACAGATCGGCAGTTAATTTCTCCGTCGGCCGAAAAGGAGGGTGAAGGCCGCGAACCGGGAGGAAAGGATGTCGGTACAGAAAGAAGATTATCGAACGAACAGGGCCGACTTTGCGATAGCTGCAACGCGTGGCCAGGCAGTGTCCGACGATGGCGAGCGCGACGAGCCGCTGGCAATGCGCTACAAGTCGGTCTGGCCTAGAGATCGGCGATCCGCCAGATTGCCCGCAAATCCGGCGAAAAGTTCGTCAGGACCGAGAGCAGGACCGCGCCGTTAGCGCCTGTCATTCGCATGAAACCAGCTGTGCGCATGGAATAGTCCCGCCGACCGAGCACGCGGGGCGCCGCAGCGCGCCGGAGAACACCGCAAAGGTTGTCCTGCCTTACGAATTTGTATGTTCGTGGCGATGCGGCGGTAAGCTCGATATCCGACATTGGCCGCCTTTGATCGAGGCGTCCGACCGAGAATGCAAGCATGACGACTGCCACAGGCGCTCTGCGGCCACCACGGCCAACGGGTTCACAAAAGCGGTCGCCCTCCAGGTTTCGGCGTCAGTTGAACCGATGGGTGCATGCAACCAAGTGGTCGGCGCTTCAGTGGATGTTCCAGCGCGATATTGCCGCCATCCGATCCGCGCTCGGTGCTGAGCCGTTTGCCCCAATCCTTGCCCAGTATCCCAACATTGCGCTGAAGCCCGTTCGCCCGTACCTCGCGACCAGTCTGAAACGTATCCATCGCGCGATTGCCGTCGTTGGTCATTACACCGCGGCGGCGCGTCTCTTGACGGATACCGCCTTGATCGAAAGCCACACTCGGGGTCATCGTCTTTTGGCTCTGCCGACCGTTGCCGGTGAGGTCACGGTGGAACTGACGGGCCAGGCAGGTTTGCACCGAGAGGGGGAGTGGCGCCTTCTCCTCTTCCTGCAAGGCCGTCCTGTTATCGAAATGGGTCTCGCGATCGTGGACCGGCCGCTTCTTCAGCTCGGCGGCAGTGGCGAGGTTCTTTACATTGGCGCTCTGAAGTCGACGTCGACCGGTGCGCAAGGTCTCGAGGATTCCCGGATACTGACCAAGGCCGTGGAAGGTCTGCGACCGAAAACGCTGCTGCTCCTGGTCGCCCAGACGCTGGCATCCTCACTCGAACTCCGTGGCCTTGTCGCGGCATCGAACGCTGGCCACGTCTTTTCGAGCGACTATACCCTGCGCCGCCGCGTCACAGCCGATTACGACAGTTTCTGGGCAGAGTCCGGGGGTCGCCCAGTAGGTAGAACAATGTATGCCTTGCCCCTCGAGAAGGCTCAACGCGATCCGGCCGGCTACAAGCCGAACAAGCGGGCGCTGGTACGCAAGCGTCAGCGCCTCGAGGTCGAAATCGCGCGTCATGTCAGCCAGGCCGTCAGGCCGCTATTGCGGAGCTGAGCGCCTCGGCGGCGTCCTTGATGCCAATCAAAGGCCGCGGGAGGGGGAACTCAAGCCGATATCAGGGCAGTCCTCGATGTCAGGCCGGTCCTCGATATCAGGCCGGTCCTCATGGGCCAGTCAGTCGCAGCCCGCTGTCAGCCGCGCGGTCACCTGTCCGCAAACATTGCCGGACACAAACGATTGGCCGCCGAGCATGCCCGGCGGCCGATCTTGAAACGGCATGACGCCAAAGCGTAGATTAGAACGGTGTCGCGGGCAGCGCCTGGGTGCCTTCGAGTTTCACGGACTGGAGTTCGTTCGCGTTATAGCCAAGAGCCCGCAGGATGGTGGGCGCAACCTGCGTCGTCTGCACCAGGGCTGGCACCGATGCCGACTTGAGCGAAGGACTGCTGATAAGAAGCGCCACGTTGCGATCGTTCGCATTGGCGCCGCCGTGCTCGGCAATCTTGGAACCGGATGTGTAGACCACACCAGGGTTGACCGTGGCTATGAAGTCCGGCGTACGGCTGTCCGTGGCCGGATCCTGATAGGCGAGCGCGAGGGCGTTCGGCGTCTGGATCTGGGCGATGCCTTCGGACTTACTCGATTTCTCGAGATAATCCTGCGCCGCCGAGAGGTTCTTGACCCTGTCTTGCGGTTTGAGCCAGATCAGCGCGGCGTCGTCGGCGATGTGAAAGGCATAGCCCGGCGTCTTCGTGTATGGATCATCGTCCAAAGGCTGGAACGTCGCCGGATCGATGGGCGACTGGCCATGCTTCGAGGCAAGGATGATCAGGGTCGAACTGGCGAGGTGGTTGTCCTTGAGTGCGACCATCAGTTCGCCAAGAGCGCCGTCCACATAGGCGAGTTGCCCGGCGAGACCATTGCCTGGCGCACCGCTGGCATCCAGATAGCCGCCGACCAGGCCGGCCTCGTCGCCAGGGCCAGCCTTGGGAAGCTTTTGCCCCACGCTCACCGCCTGGAAATTCATCCCGAAAAGCGTGGGAACCGCCGCCGCATGCGCGCCGGTGCTGTCGAGGCCCTTGATTTCGTTGATCACCGCCTTGACCCGGGCTTCGTCAAAATCGCGCTCGGCCTTGAAGCTGCCGGTCGTCTTCACCTTCGTGCCGGGAATCAAGCTGTCCTGTTCCAGGGCGTAGAGGTCGTCGACGCCTTTGCCCGAAGGTCCGTTCAGCCATTCGTAGGCCGGATGCTTGTCGGACCAGGCCGTGTGGCCGCCATGAGCTTTCACGATTTCGAAGACGTTGTTGACCCGCACGAAATCATGCGGATAGACCACCGAGCACTTGCCGTTGACAAGCGTCATCGGCAGCTTTGCCGGGTCGATCTGGCTGCGGAAATCGCCTGGCTTGCCGCCGGCATCGAGGCGCTTCGAATCGACGTCGATGTTCTCGGCGAAGGCCACCTCCGCGCCCGCCTCGCCCTTGCAATCCGAAGCCGGCGCGAAATAGGTGCGGTCATAGCTGTCGTCGTAGAACACGCCTGTCGATTTGGGCGTACCGCCGGTCACCTGTGCGACAAAACCGGGGAATGAGTCGGACGGGGCGCTGGTGAGTGCGTTGGGATAGAAAATCCCCGTATGGGCCAGCGCGGCGAACGAGCTTTTCGGATTGGCGGCGACATAGTTCGCCAGATCGAGCGCATGAAGCCCGTCGACGCTGATCAGCAATACGTGCTTGTAGGGTGCGGCGATTGCGCTGGAATCAGACAGCGCGCCAGCCAATGCCGCCGTCAGCGTGCCCGCCGCCAGCGCCAGAGATAGTGTTTTCATTAAGTGTCCCTCGTCTCACAGTTCGCGATGGACAAACGTAGACGTGCGGACATGACAGGTTCATGAAAACGCGATGTCAGGGACCTTACGGATTGGTAAGCCAGCCGGGGGCCTTTCACTGTGCGGTGCGGCCCGTTACAGCTTGGCCAGAGACATCGAAAGGCAGCCCATGAGCAACGCATATCCGCAAATCCACCTGGTCCGGCATGGCGAGACGGCGTGGAGCCTTTCGGGGCAGCACACCGGCCGCACCGACATGCCGCTGACGCCGGCCGGCGAGGCGGCCGCGCGGGGCGTCGCGCAGCGGCTCGAGGGCCTGTCGTTTTCGGCCGTGTGGTCGAGCCCTTCGCAACGCGCCTACAACACCAGCGTGCTGGCCGGCTTCGGTGCGGCAAGCACCAAAATGGACGATCTGCAGGAGTGGGATTACGGCGCCTATGAGGGGCGAACAACCAATGAAATCCTGGCCGAGCGGCCGGGCTGGAACGTCTTTCGCGACGGCTGCCCGCAAGGCGAGATGGCCGCCGATGTCGGCGCCCGCGCCGACAGGATCATCAGGCAGCTTCGCGAAGCCGGCGGCTCGATCCTGATCTTTTCCAGCGCGCATTTCCTGCGCGTGCTCACCGCCCGCTGGCTCGGCCTGCCGCCGGAAGGCGGCGCGCTGTTCGTGCTCGACACGGCCTCCATCAGCGTGCTCGGCTACGAGCATGACCTGAGCGAGCCGGTCGTGCGCAAATGGAACCTGAAATAGGGCGGACGCACATGCATGACATTCAGGCAAAACTTCTGCTTTCCGTGCAGCGTGCGCTGCTCGGCGCCGTTTCGTCCCGGCTTCGGGCGGTCACCTGCGGCTGGGAAGGGGTTGGGATCACGCTTCGCTTCGTGTTTGACGGCGAGCCCGCCGATCTGGATTTTGAAGATGCCGGGATCGTCGCAGCCGAAGTGGCCGCCGACTTCCCGGCACCCTGGACCGTAGACGAGGACATCGCGCGACTGGACTATCCCGATGATCTGCGCCCAGGTGCGCTCGCGCTTTGGGCATTCCGGCGCAAGGAGCGCGCCATGACGGGAAATCCCCGCTGACCGGTTGGCGATGGCTGCGAGACACCAGCATTCTATCTGTCGAACTTCCGGATCGCTTCCGCCGTCACCGGCGTGAAGAAATTCACCAGATTGTCGTCGGGATCGCGGAACAAGAGCGAGCGGTTGCCCCAGGGCATGGTGGTCGGCTGCTGCACAGTCACGTTCCTGATCGTGTCCGACAGCCGGGCGAATTCGGCATCGACATCGGCGACGCGAAATTCGAGGATGGCGGTGTGGTTGTCGGCGGGGCGGGCGATGTCGCCGCCGAACAGCATCAAGGTGCGCGTGCTGCCGATCGCCAGCGTGCAGGAAGGCGTCGACAGTTCCGCGAAGTCCTGCGTGTAGACGGTCACCGGCATGCCGGTGATCTCGCCATAGAAGTGCACGAGGCGCTGAACATCCGAGGTGATGATGCGGACAGAGACGAAATTCATCGCAGGGCTCCTTGATCGCTGAAGCCGCGGCGGGCTTCCCGACCGATCTATAGGCCAGGCCTCCTGCCAGCTTTCTGTCAGGAGAGAGATTTGAGCTTCACGCTTCCGGTTCGGACCATGTGGACGGCAAGCCAAAGGCGGCGAACAGGCCGGCGCCGAGCGGGCCGACATAGACCGTCAGCGAGGCAATGGCGTCATTGGCTGGCTCGATGACGTGCAGCGACTGGGCGCGCCATTCCGGGTCTTGGTGACGCCGCGCATAGATTGCGACGGCAGGCTGGCCATTGGCCCGCGTCGGCACGGCGCGGTAGCCGGCGAAATTGCTCCACACGGTTTGGAAGAAGCCGTGGATGGTCTGGCGTCCCTGGTACCAGTCGCGCCATGGCGGCATGTGGTATGTGGCGTCCTCGCGCAGCAGGGCGATGAAGCCGTCGAGGTTGGCGGCCTGCCAGGTCCTGATATAGCGTTCGAGCAGCAGGCCTTCTTCCGGATTGGGCTGGGATCGCTGCAACGGGCGGCCCCGCGGATAGGCCGCGCCGAGTGTCGCGCGCGCCCGCTGCAAAGCGCTGTTGACCGAGGCGGTCGAGCCGCCCAGCAACTGGGCGGTCTCGGCAGCCGACCAGCCCAGCACGTCGCACAGCAGAAGGGCTGCGCGCTGCCTTGGCGGCAGAAGCTGGATGGCGGCGACGAAGGCCAGCCGCACGGCTTCACCGGTCTCGTAGCGCGCATCCGGGCCGGGCTCGCCATCGGCGATATCAGGCAATTCGGCGTCGGGGTATGGCTCCAGCCAGGAAAGCTCGGCCGCCGGTCCGGCGGCGGCCGTCCCCTCGGTCGGCGGCCGTGTGGGCTCCGCGAGAATGCGATGTGCCGATGAGCGGGATTTGATGGCGTTGAGGCAGGTGTTGGTGGCTATCGTGTAGGGCCAGCCGCGCGGCGAGCCGCGCCCGTCATATTGGGCGCGGCCGCGCCATGCCTTGAGGAACGTATCCTGCACGAGATCGTCGGCCTCATGCAGCGAACCCATCATCCGGTAGCAGTGCAGCTTGAGTTCGCGGCGATGAGCCGCCGTCAGGCGCTCGAAGGCAGGCCGGTCGAGGAACGGCCTGCCTCCCGGGCGCGGCGACTCAAGCGGGCCGGGAGCGTCTGTCATGTCGAGCCCACCATGCTCAGTTCGGCTGTCGATTTCTGCCGGCATCCTGCGCGCCTCATGCCGCTGCGGCAAGGCCGCTGCCGCTGACCGTGAAGGCGGTGCCTTGCGCCTTGCCGCCGGCGAGCGCGACCACCGCGCGCCCGACATCGGCGGGCGTCTGCACATCGGTCATGCTGCCAGGAAGTCCGCCGGGCTGATGCCGAGATAGGCCGATATGCTGGATATGCCACGCTGGCCGACGCCGGTCCCGGTCATGATGCGCATCGGCGCCAGCGCCATGAAGCGCAGGCCAAGGCCAAGCCGGTCGGCTTCTTTCTGGCTGTGGGCGGCAAGGAACATCTGCGTGCGCTTGGCGCCGGAATAGCCGCCGGAGTTCGGCGGGCCGCCACTGAATGCCGCGCCGCTGGAGATCAGCACCACGCGGCTGCCCGGTTTCATCAGGCCCCGGAGGGCGGCCCTGCAGAACAGGAACGATGCCTTGACGTCCGTCTCCCAATTCGTCGAGAAGTCTTCCCAGCTCTGGTCCTGAATGGACGCCGACGGCGCGAAAGCGCCCGCGCAGATTACCAGCACGTCCGGCTGCATGGCGGCAAACACCGCGTCGGGCGCGGTGTCCTGCGTGGCATCGGCGGCAAGCGTCTTCACGCCCGACGCCTCCCAGGCGAGCTCCTTCAAGGCTTCCGTGCCACGAGCGACGGCAAGCACGGTTGCTCCCTCGCCCAAAGCAGCTTCCACGATCGAACGGCCGACACCCCGGCTGCCTCCGACCACGACGACCTTTTGACCTTGCAACGATCCCATGGATCACCTCGCTTCTTCCGGCCCGGAGGATTCCGGCGCCTATGGATGAGGACAGCGGGAGTGGGTGGAAATCATCGGTGCGCGGTGAAGAATCTTTCTCGGTCCGCCCGTCAGGGCGCTCTCCATAAGACGCTGCGCGTTACCCCGGCTATGACCGCTGGTGTCACTGACAAGCTTTGGGAGATCGCGGATATTGTTGCGCTGATCGAAGCCAAGGAAGCTGAGAAGCCAGCTATTCGTGGCACATACCGGAAGAAAGGCGTCTCAATTGATTGATCCTAAACCCGTCACAAACGAAAATATTCTGATGGCTCTCGGCATCGCTCTTGTCGAAATTCGCGCGACCGATGATCTAGCCAGAGCACAGATGCTCGCCGACTCATTTCACAACGCGCCGGCTATGATCGCCCGTGGCGCTGATCCGCAAGCTACGTGGACCAGCGTTCTCAGCACCGCTCGCAAGCTTGAGATGGAACGATACGTCGTCTCACTGTTAAGCCACGTTCAGACGCGTCAAATTTCAAACTGACCCACTACCCATTCGTTTGACCATTTGTCAAAGACATGAACGGAGCGATAGACTGGACGGCCCATCGCCGATCTCTTGGGCGCAACCTGGGAGGAATGGAAGATGACGACTTTGTTCGTGAGACATACCGTGTCCGACTACAAGGCCTGGCGCAAAATCTATGACGGATTCGCTCCGGTGCAAAAGGCCGGCGGCGTGAAGGCCGAGACCGTCTATCAGGCGGCGGACAATCCCAACGACGTCACCGTGACGCATGATTTCGGCAATGTCGCCGAGGCGCAGGCCTTCATCCAAAACCCGAAATTGAAAGAGGCGATGGCGAGCGCCGGCGTGGTCGGCGCGCCAAGCATGTGGATCACCAACAAGGCCTGATCGCCCGCTCTGGCCGCGCGTTCCGCGATGAATGGCCAGGCCACTTCGGGCCTGGCGGGCGGGACGGTTGGTCAGTCCGCGAGCAGCGCCAGTTCCTCAGCCGTCAAATGCCGCGCCGTGCCCTTGGCCAGATCGGCGAGCGGCAGGCGGCCGATGGCGATGCGGATAAGGCGCTTGACCTCGATGCCGTGCGCGGCGAGCAGGCGGCGGATGTGGCGGTTGCGGCCCTCGTCGAGCACGATCTCCAGCCAGGCGGTGCGGCCGCCGCTGCGCAAAAGCGCGATGGAGTTGGCCGTCAGGGTTTCCCCGTCGACGGTGACGCCCGCGCGCAGCGCCTCCAGCATCGCCGCGTCGGGCACCATGCCGACCTGGACATGATAGGTCTTGGGCAGATGCGAGGCCGGGTCCATCAACCGGTTGGCGAAATGCGTGTCGTTGGTCATCAACAGCAGGCCTTCGCTCGCCTTGTCCAACCGGCCGACCGGCGAGACGAAGGGCAGATCGAACCCTTCCAGGCAGGTGTAGACGGTGTCGCGCTGCTGCGGGTCGTCGCGTGTGGTGACCAGCCCACGCGGCTTGTTCAACATGAGATAGACCTTGCGCTCGGCCACCACCGGTTTGTCGTCGACGACGATGCGGTCGCGGTTCAGGTCGACGCGCAGTGAGACATCGCGCACCACCTTGCCATTTACGCGCACGCGGCCCTCGGCGATCAGCACCTGCGCCTGCGTGCGCGAGCACAGGCCGAGTTTCGACAGCGCGCGGTTCAGGCTGACGCCCAATGACTTGCCAATGGGGGGCTTGCCAGTGGGAGGAAGGCTGGTACTTCGTGGCTGGCGTCGCGTCATGTCCTGCTTTGTCGTTCCGGATCGCTTGTCCGGCGTGCCGGCGAGCGTGCCGCCGGCACATTGCCTGATGGGTGGGGCGAACTGTTCGCCCGGGATTGCCTTGGCTATCATGCGCATCCGATGCTGCTCAAGCTCCAGGGGCGGTCTATCTGATGGCGGCGGCGACCAGCATTTCGCATGGCCCTTCGAACTGTCCATCATGTTCGAACTGGCCAAGCGCGGCCTCGATTTCCGCCCAGGCGTCATCCTGCTCGCTGGGCGACAAGCCGGCCAGCATCTGGTGCAGCGCGCCGAAGGATTCCTGCTCGAACTGCAGGCATTCGAGCGCCGACCGAAGGCGCACCGGCGCGTTGACCTTCTCGATGCGCACGTCATGGAAACCGGCATCGGTCAGGCGCTTGGCGAGCACTGCGGGGTCACCCAGGCTGAACGGTCCGGGCTGGCCGGGCAGCGGCGCGGGCAGGGCGGCACGGCGACGGATGATGCCGACCGGAACCGAGAAGAACGGGTTCCTGTCGGCGGTGGAATAGACGATGGCGCCAACCTTGCCGCCTGGCTTGAGATGGCCGCGCATGCCGCCCAGCGCCCGGTTCTGGTCGGGAAAATAGATCAGCCCGACGCGCGAGATCACCGCGTCGAACGGTTCGGCCGATATAGCGTCCAGCATTTCGCCGTCGGCCGCGGCGGTATCGACATTGGCATAACCGGCCAGCTTCGCGTTATCGGCGGCGAAGGCGAGAATGCCCGCCGAGATGTCGGTGGCCAGCACATAGCCCGTCGGCCCGACACGCCGCGCGGCGGTCAGCGTCTGTTCGCCGGCGCCGGCGGCGACATCGAGAACGCGGCTACCCTTGCCGACATCAGTCATATCAAGCATCAGTTCGGTGGCGGGTCCGAGCCAGCGGGTCAGGAGCGGACCCCAGCGGTTCCAGGCTTCGGCGGCGCTGTCCCATTGCTTGCGCGTGGTTTCCTTGAACTTTGCCGGATCGAAAATCGGTTGCTGCACGGTCATGGCGTTCTCCCCTAAAGGCACTATTGCCTTGCCGGAAACCCTAGGGATCGCGTAATTCTGGTGCCATTCTCGAAATCTCGACGCCCATTTTGCAAAATTGCACGGATCGGGGTCCAGGATGCATTGGGATGACTTGCGGATTTTCCTGGCCGTCGCGCGCGACGGCTCGATCAGCGGCGCCGCAAAACGCATGAACATCCAGCATTCCACCGTGTCGCGCCGTATCCGGCTGCTGGAGACGCAACTCGGAACCCGGCTGATCGAGCGCAAGAAATCCGGCTACGAGCTGACGCCCGCCGGCGACGAGCTGCGGATGGCGGCCGGCAAGATGGAGCTGGAGGTGCTCGAGGTCGAAGGCGCGCTCGGCGGTCAGGAAGACCGCGTCGCCGGCGAGCTCAGGGTGTCGGCGATCAACAACATGGCTTCATCCGTGCTGATGCCGATCTTCGCCGGCTTCAGCGAGGCCTACCCGGATATCCGGCTGCATGTGCAGGTTTCCAACAAATATGTCAGCCTGGCGGAACGCCATGCCGACATCGCCATCCGGCTGACCAACACGCCGCTCGACACGCTGGTCGGCACACGGCTCACCAATGTCGCCTCGGCCGTCTACGGAGAGCGGCGCTATCTCGGGGGCTTGCGCGCCAGCGGCGCCCAGCCGCTCTGGATCGGGGTCGAGTGCTGCGCCTTCCACCAATCCTGGACCCATGCGGCCTGCCCGGATCACCGCCATAGTTTCTTCGTCGACGACACGCTGTTGACGCTCGCCGCGCTGAAACAGGGGCTGGGCCTTGCCTATCTGCCTTGCTTCATGGGCGACAGCGCCAGCGAACTTGAGCGCTTTCGCCAACCGGACCCGGTCCATGATCTCGGGCTGTGGCTGCTCTACCATCCGGATCTCAAGCGAACCAAGCGCGTCAGAGTGTTTCGCGAACACATGGTGGCGGCCGTCCGCGACCGGAGCGCGCTGTTCGAAGGCCGCCTGCCGCAGCCATCAGGATCGGCTTTCTAATGCATCTCGCCCAGAAGTGACCTCGGTTCTGGGAGAACGACATGCATAAAAACAAGGACCTAAAGCTCGTCGCATGAATCCGTTTCGACGCGACGCGCTTTGGGAACCTGGCAGGCCGCCTACACCGCCGTGCCGACCAGCGCGCCGATGCCGGCGGTGAGCGCCATGGCCAAGGCGCCCCAGAAAGTGACGCGCAGCGTTGCGCGAAGGATGTCGGCGCCGCCGGCCTTGGCGCCGATGGCGCCCAGCAAGCCGAGGAAAAGCAGGGAGGCTACCGACACCGCCAGCACCAGCGTGGTGCGAGGCGAGACCAGCACCATGATGAGCGGCATCGCCGCGCCCACGCTGAAGGTTGCCGCCGAGGTCAGCGCCGCCTGGATCGGCCGCGCCGTGGTCATTTCCGAAATGCCGAGTTCGTCATGGGCATGCGCGGCCAGAGCATCCCTAGCCATCAGCTGATCGGCGACCTGGCGCGCCAGGCCCGTCTCCAGACCGCGCTTGACGTAGATCTGGGCGAGTTCCTCGCGCTCGAATTCNGGCTGGGTCCTGAGTTCCTCGCGTTCGCGGGCGAGGTCGGCNTTCTCGGTGTCCGACTGGGAACTGACNGAGACATATTCGCCGGCAGCCATCGACATGGCGCCCGCGACCAGCCCGGCGATGCCCGCGACCAGAACCTGCGAGGTCGGGGCGGCGGCCGACGCCACGCCGACGATCAGGCTCGCGGTCGAGACGATGCCGTCATTGGCTCCCAGAACGGCGGCGCGCAGCCAACCGATGCGCGACACCAGATGGTTTTCGACATGCAGGCGGCTCATGCTTCTCTCCTGATCGTGCCTTCGAGTTCCGGCCGCCGCGACTCTAGCAGCCTTTAACGAAGCGAAGTTGATCCAGGTCAGAATCAGGCCGCCTGTTCCCGATCACGTGCCCGGCACCCCGGCTGGTTGCGGTGCCGACGGACCGTGAAGGCGCTGTCGTGTTAACCGGGTTGCTCAGCCATCACGATGACGTTGCCGCAGGTGTCATCAAAGAAGGCGGCGCTGACCGGGCCCATCCGCCGCGGCGGTCCGAGAAATTTCACGCCGCGCCCGGCGAGGCGGTCGTAGTCGGCCTGGATATCGCGGCACGTGATCAGCGCCGCCGGGAAGTGAGCGTCATGGAGCGCTTTCTGCGCGGCACGCGCTGGCGCATCGCGGTTGGGCTCAAGCACCAGTTCAGCGCCGTCGGCCTGGTCCGGAGACACCACCGTCAGCCAGCGGGCCTGGCCACCATCGTAGTCGCGCTTTTTTACAAAGCCGAGGACCGAGGTGTAGAAGGCCAGCGCCTTGTCCTGGTCGTCAACCTTGATGAGGATATGGCGAAGCTGCATCAAAGAATTTCCTTTTTCTACTTCGGGTTATCGACCGCGCCTAACCTCGCTCGTTGAAGAACTCCGTCAGCACGGGCGCGTGCGCGGCGGGTTTCAGCATGTGGTTCTGGCCCGCCAATGTCCGGTGGCGGGCATTGGGCAGAGCCTGTGCCAAGGCCTCGTTGCCGTGTTGCATCCATGGCGGGCTCTTGCCGCCATCGGTCACCAGCGTCTGCACTTTCACCGAGGCCCAGCGGGCGGGATCGAGCGGCTTGCCGAGCTGATCGCCGGCGACGATGGCGCCGTCATAAGGCAGCGTGTGCGCCACCGCCTTGAGCTTGCGCCAGATCGGCATCAGCTTCATGAGGACGATGAGCAGGCCGGGCATGCCGACCGATTTGAGAAAGGCGCTCACGGCGTCGCCGCGCCGGCCTTCGGCGATGGCCTGCCGGATCGTTGCCCAGTCGCCTTGCGTGGTCGCCCGGCTGTCGTCGACGATCAGCGGCGCTTCGTAGAGCGCGAGTTTCCTGATGCCGGGCAGGCGGCTTGCGGCCATCAGTGCCAGCATGGCGCCTGACGACATGCCCCAGAGATAGGCCTCGCCACCCGCCGCCTGCAGCACCGCCTCGATGTCGTCGACTTCGCGCTCGACCGCGTAGGGCAAGGTGTCGCCGCTGTCGCCACGGCCGCGGCGGTCGTAGCGAAACACGGTGAAGCTGCTTTCCAGCGCCTTGGCCAGCGGGCCGCTCGGACCCATGGTGCGCGAGCAGAGCGCGCCGTCGACGAGAATGAGCGGATGGCCCTGGCCGCGGCGCTCGCAGGCGATCGGCGTCCCATCCCGCGACAGCACGGCCTGCGTGGTGGGTTTCGCATTCTCAGCCAGCATGGTTGGACTCCTTGGCTATCAGCTGCTCCAGCCGCTCGAAGCTCTGCATCCAGCCGCCGCGCATGCCGAGCGCCAGCAGGCGCTCGCGGTCGGCGGCACTGGCCAGCGTCACCTCGAAATGGACATGGGTGCGCTTGCCGTGCGGCGTGAAGGTCACGGTATGGCGGCTTTGGCCTGGCGGCTTGCCGGCCCATTCGCGGATTTCAGGATCCGGTTCGTCGCGGTAGCTCAGCCGGACATTCTCGACCACTTCGAGATAGCTGCCCTGGTTGCGGTAAAGCGTGCCGCCGGCGGTCAGCATGTCGATGCGCCAGCGGCCGCCGACGCGCACGTCGAGCGCGCAAAGGGGAATGGTGCAGTCCTTGATGCCCCACCACCCGGCCACCAGCGCCGGATCGGTCCACAGCCGGAAGACGCGCTCGACAGGAGCATTGAAGATCCGTTCGATGGCGAAGCTGCGGTCGGTCGTTGCGGGCGCGCTCATTCCGGCCTGTCCGCGTTGCGCCGCAGCAAATCCTCCATGCGGTCGAAACGGTCTTCCCAGAGTTTGCGGTAATCGTCGAGCCAGCGGTCAATATCGCGCAGCGGCTTGAGTTCGATGCGGCTCAGATGCTTCTGCGCCGCCCGGCTGCGGGTGACGAGACCGGCCTGTTCCAGCACGCCGACATGTTTAGAGACGGCGCGCACGGTGAGCGCGAAGGGTTGCGCCAGTTCGGCGACCGATGCCTCGCCGTCGAGCAGGCGGGCCAGGATCGCCCGGCGCGTCGGGTCGGCAAGTGCGGCGAATGTGTCGTCGAGGGAGATTTCAGCTACCATTATGGAACCATATAGTTCTGGAACTAATTGGTTCTATAAAGGCATCAGGCGACTACGTCAATGGGTGACGCTTATAGCGTTGCGAGCGCGATGCGTCCCTTTGCCGGGCGAAGCTGTCGCCCGGCAAAGGGGCTCGAAATGCATCAGACGGCCCGGCTGGCTTCGCCGGCGATGCCGTTCAGCACGGCGATCGCGTTAGCCGGCAGGTCCAGCTCCGCCGCCGCCAGGTTTTCGCGGAGGTGATCGACCGAGGAGGTGCCCGGGATGAGCAGGATGTTTGGCGCGCGCCGCAGCAGCCAGGCGAGCGCCACCTGCATCGGGGTCGCGCCAAGCTTTTGCGCGACATTGGCCAGCGTGTCCGACTGCAGCGGGCTGAAGCCGCCGAGCGGGAAGAACGGCACATAGGCGATGCCGTCAGCGGCCAGCTCGTCGATCAGCGCGTCATCCTCGCGGTGAGCAATGTTGTACTGGTTCTGCACGCAGACGATGTCGGCGATGCCGCGTCCCTGCGCGATCTGGGCGCGGGTGACGTTGCTCAGGCCGATATGGCGCACCAGGCCCTGGCGCTGCAATTCGGCCAGCGTGTTCAATTGCGGCTCGAGCGAACCTTCGGCGGGGCCGTGGATGCCATGCATGGAGCGCAGGTTCACCACCTCGATCACGTCCAGCCCGAGATTGCGCAAATTGTCATGCACGGCCTGCGTCAACTCCTTGGGCGACATGGCGGGAAGCCATGCGCCCTTGTCGTCGCGCCTGGCGCTGATCTTGGTGACGATGGTGAGGTTGGCGGGGTAGGGATGCAGCGCCTCGCGGATGATCTGGTTGGTGACGTGCGGGCCATAGAAATCCGAGGTGTCGATGTGGTCGACGCCGCTGGCGATCGCCTCGCGCAGCACGGCAAGAGCGGCGTCGCGGTCCTTCGGCGGACCGAAGACGCCGGGTCCAGCCAGCTGCATGGCGCCATAGCCGAGGCGCTTCACGGTGCGGTCGCCGAGTTTATAGGTTCCGGCCTTGCTGATGTCGGTCATGGTCTCATCTCCTTTGGATCGGGCCAATGTAGACATAGCGCGGCTGCGCGATAATATGGTGTAATCGGCACACCCCGTGCGGGAAGGCGAACAATGGCGACAGATCTGGGGGACCTCCAGGCATTCATGGCGGTGGCACGCGCCGGCGGTTTTCGCGAGGCGGCCAGAACGGGCGGCGTCAGCGCTTCCAGCCTGTCGGAGACCGTGCGGCGGCTGGAGACCGGGCTCGGCGTGCGGCTCCTCAACCGCACGACGCGCAGCGTCGCGCCGACCGAAGCCGGCGCACGCTTGCTGGAGCGGCTTGGCCCGGCGCTCGGCGAGGTCGAGGCGGCGCTCGACGTGGTCAACGGCTTTCGCGGCCGCCCGGCCGGCACGCTGCGGCTCAACGTGCCTGTCGTCGCGGCGAAACTGGTGCTGCCGAGGCTGTTGCCGCCCTTCCTTGCCGCCTATCCGGAGATCCGCATGGAAGTGACCGCCGAGGACAGTTTCGTCGACATACTGGCGAGCGGCTGCGATGCCGGCATCCGCTATGACGAGCGGCTCGAGCAGGACATGATCGCCGTGCCGATCGGTCCGCGCCGCCAGCGCTTTGCCACCGCCGCCGCACCGGCCTATCTCGACAAGCGTGGCCGGCCGGGGCATCCGCGCGACCTGCTCGACCACGCCTGCCTGCGCGGCCGCTTCGCCAGCGGACTGACGCCGCCCTGGGAGTTCGAACGCGATGGCGAGGTGGTGAGCGTAGAGCCGACCGGCCCGCTGCTGGTCAGCACCGGCACGGCGATGGCGCTGGCGCTCGAAGTGTCGGTCGCCGGCGGCGGCATCGTCTCCCTGTTCGAGGACTGGCTGCGCCCCTATTTCGACGACGGCCGGCTGGAACCGGTGCTGGAACCCTGGTGGCAGGAGTTCTCCGGCCCATACCTCTATTATCCCGGCCGCCGCCTGACGCCGGCGCCGCTCAGGGCGTTCATCGATTTCGTCGGCGCGATGCGCTGGGGGTGATTTGGTAGCGGAGCGCCTCGATGTGCAAACGTAGATCCTGCAATATCACCTCGATGTTGTCGGCTACCTCGTGGGCTACGAATTCTGCCTGCGCTCAGATTGCGCCTGTGCCGCCATTGGCACCAAACACGCTTCCGTCCGTATAGGTGATTTCGCCCGAAGCAAGCAGCACGAAAAGCGCCGCAAGCTCTGCCGGCTGACCTGCTCGGCCGAGGGGAGTATCCTGGCCGAACTCCTCCAATTTCCCCGGCAACTGGCCTCCAGCAACCTGCAACGGCGTCCACACTGGCCCCGGCGCGACGGCGTTGACGCGTATGCCCCGTTTGGCAAGCTGCTTTGCTAGGCCTTTGGTGAAGATGGCAATGCCGCCTTTCGTCGTCGCGTAGTCGAGCAGTTCCTCACCGGGATTGAAGGAATTGACGGACGCCGTGTTGATGATCGCCGCGCCCGGCTTCATCAGCGGAATTGCTGTCTTCGTAATCCAGAACATCGCGTAGAGATTGGTCTTCAGGGTGCGGTCGAACTGCTCGAAACTGATGTCGTCGATCGATGGCTTGGACTGCTGATAGGCGGCGTTGTTTACCAGAATGTCGAGGCCGCCAAGTTCGCGGTGCGCCCGCTCGACGAGCTCAACGCAGAATTTCTGGTCCGTCAGGTCTCCCGGGATCAGGACGGCTTTTTTCCCCTCTGCGCGGATCAGCTCGGCCACGTCCTGCGCGTCCGGCTCTTCGCTGGGAAAGTAGTTTATCGCCACGTCGGCACCTTCTCGCGCGAACGCAATGACGGCGGCGCGTCCGATCCCAGAGTCGCCCCCGGTCACAAGAGCCTTGCGGCCTGCCAGCCGGTCTGATCCCCGATAGCTCGTCTCGCCGCAGTCGGGAACCGGATCCATGGCGCGCTGAAGAGCCGGCCATTCCTGACGCTGCTCCTTGAATGGCTCGCTCGTGTATTTCGTCGCGGGATCGGACATATGTGCCTCCGATAGAAATTGGGGTCTTTGGTCAGAGCTCGACCTTGGCATTGTCGCCGACATTCGGCTTGGAGCCGGTGACAGCCGCAAACACCATCTTTGCGGTTGCCACGATAAGTCCTGGGCTGTCCCACAGTTCGCCTTCGTCGGGCGTGACCGTTATCAGACGAATTTCGGGATCCTCGGCATTGTCCCACCATGCCGCGTCGGTCTTCTCCCACAACTTCGCGATCCTTCGTCTGTCGTTGGTCACCACGGCGGGGCCAGAGATCGTGACGTATTTGTAATGGCTGCTGTCACTCCAGGCCAAGGTCACCTTCGGATAGGTAGACAGTTGCTTGTTCTTGGCGCTGTCGTCATTCACGAGAAAATAGATCGCGTTTTCTTCGCGGAACACACGCGCGGATAGCGGCCTGGCGCGGTTGTATTCGCCGTCCCACGTCACAAACATGCAGATGTCGATTTCCTTGGCGAGCTCCCAGATACGATCGGTCGCTTCGGCTGGAGTGAGATCCGTCTGTTGCTCTTGACGCTTGGCCATAACTGTCCTCCGGGGATTGGATTGCGCTGGTACAACTCGCGTCCGGCCGCGACGTTCCCTTGGAAATCTTGTTGAGTGGTGGGAGCACAGAAATCGGCCGGCAGCCTGAGATCGACGGATAATCCCTGCTGCGATCGTGAAAGCACGCCGGGTCGAAATAGATTCAATTGGCGTGCGCAAGTGCCTGTTTTTATACGGGAATGCATGTCGTTGCGGCAAACCGCAACCTGTCGATCGCGATCCTGGTTATCCCAGGGGAGCCATATCGGAACAATCCAAACGCGATCTGTAACGGTTTGTTTCCACGCCGGTCGTATCCACGAGAGGCCGCGTCGCGCATGGCCGACGCATCGTGGACAGGTGAAGCATGGGTTCGCCCTGGTCCGAATTGTTGGCCAATCTGGCGGTCGTGGCGATGTTCGTTTCGGCCTGGATCCACACGCATGTGTGGCTGGACCGCCTGCCGGTCCCGGTCAAGGCGGTGGCCTTCGGCGTGCTGATGGGCGCCGGCGCCATCATCCTGATGCTGACGCCGATGCAGCTGCAGCCGGGCGTGCTGGTCGATCTCCGTGCGACGATGATTGCCGTTGCCGGCTTCTTCGGCGGTCCTGTCGCCGGTATCGTCGCGGGCGTCATGGCCGGAGCTTTCCGGGTCTTCGAGGGCGGCATCGGTGCCTTCGCCGGCGCGGTGGGGATCGCCGCCACCATGCTGGTCGGCATTGCCGGCAATCTCGCGCTGAGGGGCCGTTCGCCCGGCATGGCCGATATCATGATCCTGGGTGCGGCGGCGGCCTGTGGATCCTTGCTTGGCCTCAGCGTCCTGCCGCAGCCGGTCGTCCAGACGGTTCTGCCCGAGGTGGTGTTCCCGTCCAGCCTGTTGATTTTCGTCTCCGTGGCGATGTCGGGGCTGGCTCTTCACCAGGAGCGGCGGCGCATCGAGGCATTGCAATCGCGGCGTATCTTCAAGGCGGTGGTCGAGACCTTGCCCGATTGCCTCAACGTCAAGGACCTCGACGGGCGCTTCATCGCCGCCAATCCGGCAACGGCCGAATTGATGCAGGCGGCCAATGCCAAGGCGCTGATCGGCAAGACCGATTTCGACTTCTATCCCAGCGAAACGGCGCGAGAATTCCGCGACGACGAGCTTGCCGTGCTGGCGTCGGGTGTCTCCACCACCATCGAACAGCACCTGCACCATGAGGACGGCACCGATGCCTGGCTGGCGACGCTGAAGGCGCCGTTTCGCGACAAGGCCGGCACTGTCATCGGACTGATCACGCACAATCGCGACATCACGCAGCGCAAGCAATTGGAGAGCGAACTGGCGGAAAGCCAGGCAAGGCTCGGAGACGCGTTGACGCACATGGCCGACGGCCTGGTGATGTTCGATCCCGACGGCAGGCTGGTGCTGTGCAACGGCCAGTACCGCGCCATGTTTGCCAAGACGGCCGACATCAGAGTGCCCGGGGCCGACCACCGCGACATCCTGCGCACTTCCGTGGCGCGCGGCGAAAGCGTCACGCCGCCGGACGCCGTCGAAACGTGGATCGCCGAAATCATGGCCCTGCAGACGATAGCCAGCCACCGCCAGATCCGGCTAGCCGACGGGCGCTGGCTCGATGTGCGGACGCGGCCGACCGGCGACGGCGGCAGCCTCAGCGTCTATTCCGACATCACCGAGGCCAAGCAGGTGGAGGCTGAATTGCTTTCGGCCAACCAGAAGCTGAACCTTCTGGCGCACCGCGACGGGCTGACGGAACTGTTGACGCGACGGGCCTTCGACGACGCGCTGGCGCGCGAATTCGCCCGCGCCCGGCGCAACGCGATGCCGCTCAGCCTGCTGCTGATCGACGTCGACTGGTTCAAGCGCTTCAACGACCTTTACGGCCATCCGGCGGGCGATGCATGCCTGCGCGCGGTCAGCCGTTGCATCGAGGCGACGGCACGGAGGCCAGCCGACGCGGCGGCGCGTTATGGCGGCGAGGAGTTCGCGCTCATCCTGCCCGAAACCGACGCGCGGGGCGCCTTCGTCATCGCCGAAAGCCTGAGAGGCAAGGTGCGCGACCTCGCTCTGGCGCATGCCGGCAGCGAAAAGGGCATCGTCACCGTCAGCATCGGGGTCGGCACCGTCGACGGCGGCGCCGCGATCGAGATCGCCGATCTGCTGCGGCGCGCCGACGAGGCGCTCTATGGCGCCAAGGCCGCGGGACGTGACCGCGTGCATGGCTGGCGTCCGCATCTCAGCGAACCGCGCCCGGGCGCTTCCCATCGCAAAGCGTGAGCCCTGGCTGTCATGGCCCCGTCATGGTTTATTGCTACCAATCCATAAATCCGGATGAATGGATATATGGACAAGACAACAGCATTGCTGGCGCTCGCAGCACTCGGCCAGGAAACCCGGCTGGAGGTGTTCCGGCTGCTGGTCCGTGCCGGGGCCGAGGGTGTGCCGGCAGGCGAGATCGCGGCGCGGCTGGGCGCGGTGCAGAACACCATGTCGGCGCATTTGAAGACCCTCGGCCAAGCCGGACTGGTGCATGCCGAACGCGAAGGCCGCAGCATCCGCTACACGGCCGACATGACCGGGTTCCGCGATCTCCTGGCCTATCTGATGGAGGATTGCTGCAATGGTGCACCGGAGCTCTGCCAGCCGATCATCCAGGCCGTGACCTGCAAATGTTGAGGTGGGCGGCTCGCCTTGCGGAAGCGGCTGGACGAGTTCGGCCGCAAACTGCCCAAGGCCGACCGCGCCAAGAGGAGTGACAATGTCGGATCACATTCTGAATGGGGGCGAGACGGCGCGGCCGAGCATCGGCTTCGTCGAGAAATACCTGACGGTGTGGGTGGCGCTGTGCATCGTCGCGGGTGTTGCCCTGGGTCATTTGCTGCCGGGCGTGTTCGGCGCCATCGCGTCCGCCGAGATCGCCAAGGTCAACATTCCCGTCGCGGTGCTGATCTGGCTGATGATCGTGCCCATGCTGCTGCGTGTCGATTTCGCTTCGCTGGCCAGCGTCGGCACCTATTGGCGAGGGATCGGGGTCACTCTTTTCATAAACTGGGCGGTGAAGCCGTTTTCCATGGCGCTGCTGGGCTGGCTCTTCATCGGCTGGCTGTTCCGGTCCTGGTTGCCCGCGGCGCAAATCGATTCCTACATTGCCGGGCTGATCATACTCGCGGCCGCGCCTTGCACGGCCATGGTGTTCGTCTGGTCTAACCTGACACGCGGCGAGCCGAACTTCACGCTGTCGCAGGTGGCGCTCAACGACGCGATCATGATCGTTGCCTTCGCGCCCATCGTCGGGCTGCTGCTTGGGCTGTCGGCGATCACCGTGCCATGGGGCACGCTGGTGCTGTCGGTTGCCCTTTACATCATTCTGCCGGTGCTCCTTGCCCAATTTATCCGCGGGCGCCTGCTGGCGGCCAAGGGGCAGGGCGGGCTCGATGCACTGCTGGCCGCGATGCAGCCCTTGTCGCTGATTGCCCTGCTGGCGACGCTGGTGCTGTTGTTCGGCTTCCAGGGCGAGCAGATCATTGCCCAGCCGATGGTTATCGCGTTGCTGGCGGTACCGATCCTGATCCAGGTCTATTTCAACTCCGGTCTCGCCTATGTGCTCAACCGGCTCTCCGGTGAGCGGCATTGCGTGGCCGGACCATCGGCCCTGATCGGCGCGTCCAACTTCTTCGAGTTGGCGGTCGCGGCGGCGATCGCGCTTTTCGGGCTGAATTCCGGTGCGGCGCTCGCAACCGTGGTGGGCGTGCTGATCGAGGTTCCCATCATGCTTTCCGTGGTGTGGATCGTGAACCGAAGCAAAGGCTGGTACGAGCGGGGAGCCGCCGTCCGCCACGCCGCATCCATCGGGAGGACCCCGCAATGACCATCACCATCTATCACAACCCCGCCTGCGGCACGTCGCGCAACACGCTGGCGATCATCCGCCAGTCCGGCGAGGAGCCGGAGGTGATCGAATATCTGAAGACGCCGCCGTCGCGCGAGAAGCTCGTCGAACTGATCGCGGCAATGGCGATGACCCCGCGCCAGCTTTTGCGCGAGAAGGGCACGCCCTATGCCGAGCTCGGCCCTGGCGATGCCAAATGGAGCGACGACAAAATCCTCGATTTCATGCTGGCGCATCCGATCCTGATCAACCGCCCGATCGTGGTGAGCCCACTCGGCGTCGTGCTGGCCCGGCCATCCGAGGCGGTGCTCGATATCCTGCCCAACCCGGATATCGGCCCGTTCACCAAGGAGGACGGCGAGGTGGTCGTGGACGCCGGTCGCAAGCGGGTGGTCTGAGGGTTATTTCGATATTTTTCGAAATATAGCTTGACGGCGCCCGTCGCTGGCAGCATCCTATTTCCATGAAACTCGAACAAGCAGCCAAGCAGCTGGAAGCGCTCGGCAATCCGACGCGGCTGAACCTCTATCGCATCCTGGTCAGGGCCGGCGAGGCGGGCCGGCCGGTCGGCACTTTGCAGGAGAGCCTCGGTATCGCCGCCTCGACGCTGTCGCACCATCTGCACCGCCTGATCCTGACCGGGCTGGTCAGCCAGGAGCGGCAGGCAACGACGCTGATCTGCCGCGCCAACTATCCCGTCATGAACGATCTCATCGGCTTCCTGGCCGACGAATGCTGCGCCGATGCGGCTTGCAATCGCTCCGCGAGCGACGCGGCCGCCTGATTTCTTTTGCCTGTTATTTCGATAATACCGGAAGGATAGAAAGTATGGCCATGCAAAACGATCTGCCAATCGCCGTCATCGGCGCCGGCCCCGTTGGCCTGGCCGCCGCCGTTCACCTGATCGCCCGGGGTCTGCCGGTAAAACTCTATGAAGCCGGCAGCGGCGTCGCGGCCAATCTGCGCGATTGGGGCCATGTCCGGGTGTTCACGCCGTGGCGCTACTGCGTCGACCAGGCGGCCGGAAGGCTGCTCGAACGCCATGGCTGGCGGATGCCGGATCCGGAGGCGTTTCCGACCGCCGACGAACTCGTCGCGCACTATCTCGAGCCGCTGGCCAGTTTGCCGGACCTTTCGTCGTTGATCGAAACCAGCGCGCGTGTCGTTGCAATATCGCGCTGGGGCGCCGACAAGGTGCGCGGCCAACACCGCGACATCAGGCCATTCATGCTCGTGGTCGAAACCGCCGACGGCATCAGGCGCGACAGCGCCCGCGCGGTCATCGACGCTTCGGGGACGTGGCGCACGCCCAACCCGCTCGGCGCCGGTGGCATCGCGGCGGCGGGCGAGGCGGATTTTGCCGATCGCATCGCCTACGGCATCCCCGATATTCTGGGCCGCGACCGCGCGCTTTACGCAGGCCGCACGACGCTGGTTGCCGGTTCCGGCCATTCGGCCGCCAACGCCTTGCTCGACCTTGCCCGGCTGGCGGATGCCGAGCCCGGCACGGCCTTCATCTGGGCGGTGCGCGGAACCGACCTCGTGCGCATCTATGGCGGCGGCGACGCGGACCAACTGCCGGCGCGCGGCGAACTCGGCGCCGATGTGCGCGACCTCGCCGAAAGCGGCCGCGTCAGGCTGGTGACGGGCTTTGCGACGCTTGCCATCAGCGAGCGGGACGGCCGGCTGATCGTCGAGGGGCAAGGCGAGGAGGGCTTGCTGCAACTCGGCCCCGTCGACCGCATCATCGCGGCGACCGGGCAGCGCCCGGACCTGTCGCTGACCAGGGAACTCAGGCTCGATCTCGATCCGTGGCTGGAAAGCGTCAAGGCGCTCGGTCCGCTCATCGATCCCAACCAGCATTCCTGTGGCGACGTGCCGCCGCATGGCCACCGCGAGCTTGCCCATCCGGAGCCCGGCTTCTACACGGTCGGCATCAAGAGCTATGGCCGCGCGCCGACTTTCCTGCTGTTGACCGGCTACGAGCAGGTCCGCTCGGTCGCGGCGGCGATCGCCGGCGACATGGCGGCCGCCGATGCGGTGCAACTGGTGCTGCCCGAAACCGGCGTTTGCACGGTGCCGGCGGGCCGCGCCTCGCAGGGTTGTTGCGGAGGCCCCGCGGCAGCCGAGATCGATGCCTGCTGCGTGGCGGATGCCGACGCCAAGGCTGCCGGCAAAAGCGGTTGCGGCTGCGTCGGCAAGATGGAAGCGGCCGAGTGAACGACGCCAAGATTCCGGCCTCCGCCATCTGGGCGCTGGGCGCCACCCAGATCATCGGCTACGGCACCCTCTACTACAGCTACAGCATCCTGGCCCCGGCGATGGCAGCGGAACTCGCCTGGTCGCAGCAATGGGTGTTCGCCGTGCTATCGGTGTCGCTGCTGGCGAGCGCTGTCCTGGCGCCGTTCGCGGGCAGCCTCGCGGACCGGGTCGGGGCAGGGCGCCTGATGGTGCCGGGATCGCTGGCGGCGGCCGGTGCCCTGCTTATCTGCGCGCTGGCGCCGGGGCGTGCCGGCTTTGCGCTCGGCGTGCTGGCCATGGAGCTCGCCTCCTGCTTCGTGCTCTACAGCACGGCCTTCGTCGCCATCGTGCAGCTCGGCGGCGCGCGTCGCGGCATCACCCATCTCACCTTGATCGCCGGCTTCGCCTCGACCCTGTTCTGGCCGTTGACGACGCTGCTGCACCAGCACCTCGGCTGGCGCGAGGTCCTCATTCTCTTCGCCGCGCTCAACGCCTTCGTCTGCCTGCCGATCCATTGGTGGCTGGCCCGGCTTTCGGGCCGCATCGGCAAGGCGCGCGAGAGGATCATCCCGGCGACATCAGGCATGTCGGCGACCACGGCAGGCCGGCGATGGTCGCCGTTGTTCGTCCTGGTGCTGGCCGGATTTGCCATAGAGGGCTTCATGCTTTCGGCTGTCCTGGTGCAGATGGTGCCCTTGCTTTCCCTGGTCGGGCTTGGCGGGGCCTCCGTGCTGGTGGCAAGCCTGTTTGGCCCGTCGCAAGTGGCGAGCCGGCTGGTCAACATGCTGTTTGGCCGCGGCCTCACGCAAACATCGCTGGCGCTCGGCGCGACCGCCGCGCTGGCCGGCGGCCTTGCGGTTCTGCTCGTGGTGGCGCCTTCCGTACCCGGCGACATGCTGTTCGCCGTGCTGTTCGGGTTCGGCTCGGGCCTGATGAGCATTGTCGGCGGCACGCTGCCGCTCGAATTGTTCGGGCAAGAACGCTACGGCTCCTATGTCGGCTGGATCACGGCGGCGCGGCAGTTCAGCTCCGCCTTCGCCCCGTTCGGCCTCACCTTGATGATATCGGGCCTCGGCGTTTTCCCGGCCTTGTGGCTCAATGTCGTGGTCGGGCTGTTCGGCATCGCGGCCTTCGCCGCCGTTGCGCTGATCGGCCGGCAATCGGGCAGGGGTGAAAGGAGCGGCACCACCGATCCGGCCGCGTCGCACGCGGCTGGATGACCGTTTCCGTCGAGCGCTGCCGGTTCTCAGAACTTGCGCGGATCGATGCCCTTGGTGCCCGGGCCATAGGGGCTTGGATAGATTTCGCCGATGGTCATCAATTCGATCTCGCCGTCGAGCGTCGAGCCGATGATCTTTACCTGCGGATCATCGCAGCAGAACTCCCAGATCACTTGCCGGCATTCGGCGCATGGCACGCCCGAATAGGGGCCATGGCAGACGATCGCCTCGATCTGGCGCTCGCCGGCGGCCGCCATCTGCATCACCGCGTTGCGCTCGGCATGGACTGATTGCTGAAGAGTGACGACTTCGACATTGCAGGCGGCGAACACCCGGCCCGATGCCGTTCGCACGGCCGAGCCGACCTTATGGTTGGAGTAGGGCGTGTAGGCCTTTTCGCGCGCCTCGGTGGCCGCGTTGACAAGGGCCTGGTCGGCGCTCGAAAGCCTGTCGAAGCTGGTCTTCTGCATCGGGTTCTCCGCATCGGGGCTCCATCCCGAATTGATTCAGGATGGAGCTATCTCATTGCTTTTTGTTGTCTTTCCGTGGCTTAGGCCAGCTGCCTTTGCGATCGCGTGGCAAGCCCCGCGACGAAGGGAACGACCGAGAGGAGGAAGCCGATCAGCGAGGCCGGAATGCCGCCGGGCTCGCCCATCAGCACCAGGATGGCCGTCGAGCCGGCGCCGAGCACAATGGTCGCCAGCATCGACCAGGACGGAATGCGCCAGCCGAAAGTGGCCGACAGCACCGGCAGCAGCAGACCCGGCACATAGACCGAGAAACCGAGCATCAGGATGGTGACGATGCCGGGCACGCTGAGCGCCACGACCAGCGCCACCAGGCCGAGCACGAGCAGCAGGATGCGGCTGGTCCACAGCCTTTCGCGGTCGCTGGCATCGGGGCGCAGCCGCGAGATCACATCGCGCTGCAGCGTGGTGGCGGTGATCAGCAGCGTCGTGCTGGCCGTCGACATCGCCACCGACAGGAAGGCGGCAACCAGCACGCCGATGACACCATGCGGCAGGAGCTGCACCATCAGGTCGGGCATGGCATTGACCGGATTGGCGTCGGCCGGCAGCAGCGCCTTGGCGGCGACGCCGAGGAAGGTGAGGATGACGCCGAACACCGCCATGATGACGAAGCCGTTGATGAGGCCCTTGCGCGCCGTGTCCGGCGAGTTGGCGGAAAAGACGCGCTGGAAGCCGATCGTGTCGATGAAGCCGGCGGGCAAGAGCAGGAACCAGACGAACAGCGTCGCCGGCGGCACGTTGGCGAACAGATGATAGAAGCCCGGAATGTCCTTGGTCGCTTCATAGATGCGCGGGACGCCAGGCCCCAAAATGACGAACAAGGGCGCCACCACGCCGATGACGACGAGGAAGATAACGGCCTGCAGCACGTCGGTCGCCACCACGGCCAGGAAGCCGCCAAGCATGGTGTAGACGATGACGACGAGGGAGGCGACGATGGCGCCGGTCTTCGGATCCATGCCCGAAAACAGGGTAAACACCATGGAGATGCCGAAGACCTGCGCCGCCGCCCAGGCAAGATAGTTCCAGCTGGTCACCAGCGAGGCGGCGACGCGCACGGAACCCGGATAATCCTGCGCGACGATGTCCGGCGTCGTCACATGCATGCGCTGGCGCACGATTTTTGCGAGAAAGATGCCCATCAGCAAAAGGCCGATCGGGAAGGTGAACCACCACCAAGTCCCGGCTATGCCGTAGCGGACCACCATTTCGGGCGTGCCGAACAGACCGGCCAGACCCGTCCAGGAGGCGAAGGCCGAGATGGTCAGCCAGAGCGGCCCCATGCGCCGGCCGGCGACGATGTAGTCTTCTTCGGTTTTGATCGAGCGGGCGAAGAACAGCCCGATGCCGGTAACCGCCACGAGATAGATGGCGACGACAGCTATATCCAGATTTCCCATTTCATACCCCTTCACATGCAAGCCGATAGCGCGCCGTACGCCTTTGGGCGCGCCGCGCGGTCCTGTTTCGTTGCCCTCTTGATGGGGGCTTGACGACCCTCTGCAAGATTTGTCACATGCAAAAAACTTTTTTGCAAGTGCTGAATCTTGATCGTGATTGGAGACTTCGAATGACCCAAGCCCAGGCCAATCCGGCGCTTCCCGAGGCGGTCGAGCGCGGCCGCGCCCGTGTCGCCTGGATCCGTTCGCGCATGGCATTGCTGGCGGGGTTGCGCGAGGAGTTCGGCCAGATGCGGCCCTTCGCCGGCCGGCGCATCGGCGTGTCGCTGCATGTCGAGCCCAAGACGGCGGTGCTGCTCGAGGTGCTGGCCGAAGGCGGCGCCGAGATCGTCGGCACTGGCAATCACGGCTCGACGCAGGACGATGTCGTGGCCTTCCTGCAGAGCCAGGGCATCGGCATTTTCGGCCGCCGCGCCGACTCGCTCGCCGACCATCACGCCAATCTGGCGCGGGTGCTGGACGCGGAGCCCGACATGCTGCTCGACAATGGCGCCGACCTTGCCGCCGGCATCGTCGAGCGGGGCAGGGCGGCGTCCATACTGGGCGGCACCGAGGAGACGACCTCGGGTGGCGACCGGCTGCGCGGCGAACTGGCCGGCAAGGTGCCGTTCCCCTCAATCGTCATCAATGACAGCCCACTGAAGGCGATCGGCGAGAACAAGCACGCGGTCGGCCAGTCCGTGGTGGAAAGCTTCATGCGCATCACCAATCTTATGATCCCCGGCCGGCGCTTCTGCGTCATCGGCTACGGCTGGTGCGGGCGCGGCATCGCGCAGTATTTGCGGGCGCTCGGCGGCCGCGTGGCTGTGATCGAGGTCGACGAGATCAAGGCGCTCGAGGCGGCCCTCGACGGCTATCGCGTGGCCTCGCTGGCGGACCTCGCGCCGTGGGGTGAAGTCTTCATCACCGCCACCGGCCGCGCCGGCGTGCTGCCGGCGCAAGCGATCGCCGTCATGCGGGACGGCGCTTTGCTGGCCAATTCCGGACATTTCCCGTGGGAGATAGACACCGAAGGTCTCGACGCCCTGACCACGTCCGCCACCGATCTGGACGGCACGTTGCGGCGGCTCGACCTTGCCAATGGAAGGCATGTCGTCCTAGTCGCCGAGGGGCGCATGTTCAACCTTGCCGGCGTCGAGCCGAAGGGCAATTCGATCGAATCCATGGATATCGGCTTCATGCTGCAGGCGCTGTCGCTGGAGCGGGTGGTGAAAGGCGGGGGCGTTGACGGAGAAAATTTGGCGTCGGGCGCGCAGCCGGTGCCCGACGACATCAATCGCCGCATCGCCCGGTTGATGATGGCTACGATGGGGGCGGCCTTGTAACTATACTAAGCCCCTGATTCTCTGTTTTGACGCAGTTTCCGCAGGAAAACCGTTCACCCTTTTCCTGGAATTGCTTTGGTCCTGAAGGATTGTGGGGCATGGCTGGCAAGACCGCGGAAGCGCCGGATTATTCGGTACCGGCCCTGGAAAAGGCGTTCGACATCATCGAACTCCTGGCCGAACAGAAGGACGGCCTGAACCAGGGTCAGATTTCCGAGGCGGTCGGCCGCTCCATCCACCAGATCTACCGCGTGCTACAGGCGCTTGAGCGGCGCGGCTACATTTTCCGCGACCGTCCGGCCGGGCTTTATTTCCTGTCGCCGCGCCTGTTCGAGCTCGCACACCGGCACGAGCCGTTGCGTGGCCTCGTCCAGGCGGCGCTGCCGTCGATGCGGCGGCTCGCCGACGCTATCCAGCAATCTTGCAACCTTGGGGTCCACAACGCCGGAAGGGTGCTGATCGTCGCGCAGGTGGAAAGCCCGGCGGCGTTCGGCTTCCGTGTCCGCGTCGGCGCCGAGTTTCCGCTGTTCGGCACCGCGACGGGCCGCACGCTGATGGCGTTCCAGCCGCAAGACAGAGTCAACCAGTGGCTGCAAGCCTCTGATATTTCTGACGAAAAATCCGAGATTCGCGACGCGCTTGCCCGCATCCGGTCGGCTGGCCACGAGGAGGTGGCCGATGGGTTGCAGCCGGGCGTCATCGATCTTGCCTTTCCGGTGATCGGCCCCTTCGGCCACTCGGTCGCGGCCCTCACCGTGCCCTATTTGGCGACCACCTACAGCATGCTCGACCTTGCCACCGTGCGCCGCCATGCCGCGCAGGCGGCCCAGGAGATCGCGCTGGTGCTGGCGCCGGAGCCATCAGGCCAAAGCGGGTCGTGACCGATCCTTCCGCGCCGATCGTCAAGACCATAGCCATCGATGCCGAACCAGCCACGGTCTGGCGGGTGCTGACGACGCCCGGGATGATTGCGAGATGGATGTCGGACGAGGAACTTACCGTCAGCCTGGAAGGGCATGCCGGTGGCGCGATCGTGATGCGCGGGCTGCTGCACGGCATGGCGTTCGAGAACCACGGCACGGTGCGGGCGTTCGAGCCGGAGAGGCGGTTCGCCTATAGCTACTGGAGCACGCTGTCGGCCTCGCGCCTCGCGGATTTGTCGGAAAACCACACGCTGGTCAGCTTCGCGCTAGCGCCGACGGAGGAGGGGACGCTGCTGACGCTGACGCTCAGCGACTTCGCCGAACCGGCGATCCGCCCGCATGCCGATCTCTATTGGGGGCCGACCCTGCGGATCCTGAAGGCGGTGTGCGAGCGCTCTTGAAGATGGGCGTTATCGCAGCGGGTGGTCACCCGACCTTTGGCCTTTGTCTTGCCAGTGCGCGAATGCGGTCGGCGACATCGCTGTCTACCGGGTTGTAGACGGTCAGGTTCAAATCCGGCCGGCCGTCGACCGCGAAGGACGAGTATTCCAGCTCGATGTCGCCCAGTTCCGGGTGCTTCAGGCGCTTGGTTCCGTCGCCGTGGGCGAGAACGTCGTTCTCTTGCCACAGGGTGGCGAATTCGGGGCTGCCGCTGCACAGTTCCTCCACAAGCTGGGTGACCTCGGACACCGCGCCGGCGCGCGCCGCATCGGCGCGGAAGGCGCCGACCACGAAGCGGGCGAGGTTTTGCCAATCGTGCTGCTTGGCGCGGATATGGGGCGTGAGGAACATGAAGCGCAGGACGTTGCGCCGGCCGGCGGGGATGGTGCCATAGTCGGTCAGCACGATCTCGGCGGCGCGGTTCCAGGCAACGACGTCCCAGGTCGCCGTCTTGATCAGGGCAGGGCTGGCATCGAGCGTGTCGATGAGGCGTTGCAGCCGGGGGCTGACGCCCTCGTCGCCACGGTAGCGCACCTCGGGCGGGCGCCCGAGCCCAAGCATGAAGAGATGTTCGCGCTCCGCTTCGGTCAAAAGCAGCCCCTTGGCTATGCGGTTCAGCACGTCCGCCGAAGGCGCGCCGCCACGACCCTGCTCCAGCCATGTGTACCAGGTCGGGCTGATGTTGGCGCGCTGGGCGACCTCCTCGCGGCGCAGTCCCGGCGTGCGCCGGCGCCCGGAAAAGCCGAACGAGGCGGGATCGAGCCGGGTGCGCCTGTCTTTCAGGAAAGCCGCGAGCGTGCCGGGGGAAATGGTGGGCATCCTGTCAGCCATCCTGTTAAGAATTATACCATGATAAGCTCACTACTTTAATGGGATAATAGACCGTCGATATTACGCAGGCAACCGCAGGAGATTTGCATGCGTATCTTTCTCACCGGCGCGACCGGTTTCATCGGCTCGGCCATCGTTCCCGAACTCATCCAGGCCGGCCATCAGGTGGTCGGCGTCACCCGCTCTGATGCCGGCGCCGAGGCGCTCGTCGCCGCGGGCGCCGAGGTGCATCGCGGAACGTTGGAGGATCCCGACAGCCTGCGCAGCGGCGCGGAGAAGGCGGATGCCGTGATCCACACCGCGTTCGACCACGATTTCTCGCGCTTTGCCGAGAATTGCGAAAAGGACAGCCGTGTCATCGCGGCGCTTGGCCAGGCACTCACCGGTTCCGACCGGCCGCTGGTGATCACCTCGGGCGTCGGCATGGGCAGCCCCGGACATGGCGAACTGGCGGTCGAGGACGTCTTCAACCCCAGCCATCCCAACCCGCGCATCGCCTCGGAACTGGCCGGCAATGCCTTGCTGGAGGCCGGCGTCAATGTGTCTGTCGTACGCCTGCCGCAGGTCCACAATCCGGTCAAGCAGGGGCTCATCTCGCCGCTCATCGAAATCGCACGCCAGAAAGGCGTCTCGGCCTATGTCGGCGAAGGCCGCAACCGCTATTCGGCGGGGCATGTCCTGGACGCGGCGCGGCTCTACCGCCTGGCCGTGGAAAAGCGCCAGGCCGGCGCGCGCTACCACGCGGTCGGCGAGGAAGGCGTCGAGGTACGCGCCATCGCCGAGGCGCTTGGCCGCGGCCTCAACCTGCCGGTCGTTTCGATCGCGGCGGACAAGGCGGTGGAGCATTTCGGCTGGATGGGACTGTTCGCGCCCATGGACCTGCCTGCCTCCAGCGCGCTGACCCAGGCTCGGCTCGACTGGCATCCGACCGGCCCGACGCTGATCGCCGATCTGGACGCGATGCGGTATTGAGTGCTGATAAAGCGGCCTCAGCTGGCTTGTCAGCGGTCAGGATTTCGTCGTTCGTCTCGGTGGGGCAACATTCGAAATTGACCGAAGCCCCTAAACTTCGTCATCCTAGGGCGAAGCAGGAGCGAAGCTCCGTCACCCTGGGATCCATTCCGTGACATTCGCCGAAGGGCGTGGCGGAGCAAACTCTGCACCGTGGCGGTGCTTAGGAGTCCCGGCATGGATCCTATGGTCTGCGCTGCGTCGCTTCGCTCCTTGCTCCGCCATAGGATGACGAAGCGATGAAGGCATGCAGTCCGTCAATGCAAGCGCATCCGGCTCGTCAGACTTCTGATCATGCGGGGCTGACGGCATAGCGCAGATGGACAGCCCCATGCGCCAGCGTTTGGCAAGACGTCAGCGACAGCCGCATCTTGCCCGCCAAGCCGGTCTCGCCGAACTCGACAAAACCCTGGTTGCCCGCCCGTGCATCGAGCGCGGGCGCGACGAGCAGGCTGAGCTCGTCGACAAGCCCGGCGGCGAAGAAGGAGCCGTTGATGTCGGCGCCGCCTTCGAGCAGCAGCCGGCGGATGCCGAGCTCGCGCCCGAGCACATCGAGCATCGCGGCCAGGTCGATCTCCGCCGTCTCCGAGACGATGTAGGAGACGCCGTCGCCGGCTAGCTCGGCCAGATGGCTGTCGGCGACGTCACGCCCGAGCAGCACGACGACGGGGTCGCCGCCGACATCCGGTTTGGAAAAGTGCAGCTTGCCCGAGGCATCGAGCGCCACGGCATGGGTGCCTGCGTCGCGTCGGGCGAAATGGTGCGGCCGCTCGACCTTGCCGGCATGCGCCGGCGGGTGCGCCGCGGCCTTGCTCATCTCGGCCATGGTGACGCGGCCGACGATCCAGGCATCGCCTTCGAGATCCTCGTGGATCTGCTCATAGAGGCTCGACCACTCGGCACGTGTCCCTCCGGGCTCGTGGTGTAGCGGCTCGGATGAAGGCTGCCGTCGAGCGAGGCGAGCATATGGCAGACGATGTGCGGCTTCATGGGTTCTCCAGCTCAATCTCTACTGAGCTTCATCAGGCCACTTCGAGGTCCATCACTTTCTCAGCCGCCTTCGCGAGAAACCCGGATCGAGTATAGCCATGGGCTTCGGCAAAGGCATCGATCCGCCGCAGGACGTCGTCGGGCAACGTCACGTTGATACGCACTGCCTTCCTGGTGTCGGTCTTGGCCGCGACCAAGATCGCAACACCGTCACGATTGTTGGCGTCCGCCATCACAGCCTCCAGACTCGAAGGCTCCGGAATAGCATCGCCATCCTCGACCAGCCCTTCGACGTGGAGGGCGAGGGCCTCTTCTGCCATGGACCGCGCGTCATCCAGATCCTTGCCGGCGGTAATCACGCCTGGGAAATCAGGGAAGGACACACCGAAGTCGCTGCCGGCATCCTTATGGATAAGTCCGATATACTGCTTCATGTCCGTCACCTCAGTTTCAGTCCAGATTGCTTTTCGATGCTGCGCAGAGTGCCTATTGGGATATCGCGCCTGGGATGAGGAACAGTGACCCGCCCTTGCTTATCGCGGTGTTTGAATTGTGCATGGCTGCCCTTTCGGGCAACTTCGAACCAACCATCAGCTTGCAACAGGCGGATAATATCAGCGCTATTCATGTGTATTTATACACACTGATAGGTTATCCTTCAACCAAAATGTGAAAGCCGGCCTGAGTCAATACGCCAGCCAGATCGGCGAAGCGCCGCGCTTATCGCGCCGGCCAGGATGCCTGCATCCAAAATTCCGACAATTCCGATAATTGGCAGTCCAACACTGTTATATCGATGTTGCACAAATGGTTGACCCTGGGCTAGCATCCTTTTGTTGACGCTGCTCGGAGGAGTTTAGGCGGTGCCAACTGGAGCGGCAGGCGGCTTCGGGCACGCGGATGCTCCAACACTTTGAACCGACGCATGATCCTTCCTGAAACCGGCCCGGTTTCCGGGGCCGTGCGTTTTCGTGGAGGAGGATCAACCATGAACAGACGTGAATTCCTGATGACGTCCGTGGCCGCGGGCGCGATGGTGCTGGCCGCGCGTTCGGCATTCGCCGAGGACAAGCTCACCATACTGGGCTCGGTGCCCAACCTCGGCTTTCCGTTCTTCGTGCACATGCTGAACGAGATCAAGGCGGAAGCGCAAGCGCAAGGCGTCAACCTGACCGAAAGCGACGGCCAGAACTCGGCCACCAAGCAGACCGCCGACATCGAGGCGGCGCTGGTGCAGAAGGTCAACGCCATCGTGATTTCGCCGCTCGACGTCAACGCGCTGGCGCCGGCGATCGAGGAAGCGGTCAAGGCCGGCGTTCCCGTGGTGACGATCGACCGCCGCGTCGACGGCGTCCAGGGCATCCTCGCCCATGTCGGCGCCGACAATGTGAAGGGCGGCGAGGCGGAGGCGAACGCCATGGTGGCGGCGTTCCCCAACGGCGCCAAGCTGTTCCACCTGCAAGGCCAGCCGGGTGCCGGTCCGGCGATCGACCGCAACAAGGGCGTGCACAATGTGCTCGATCCGCTGAAGGACAAGTACCAGATCATCTATGAGCAGACCGCCAATTTCGCCCGCGCCGAGGCGTTGACGGTGACGGAAGCCGGCCTTGCCGCCAACGGCAAGCCGGACGCCATCATCTGCGCCAATGACGACATGGCGCTCGGCGCGCTCGAGGCGTGTGCCGCGCGCAACTTCACCGACGTCAAGATCTACGGCTTCGACGCGCTGCCGGAAGCGCTGGTCGCGGTCCGCGACGGCAAGCTCGCCGGTACGGTCGAACAGTTCCCCGGCCAGCAGTCGCGCACCGCCGTGCAGATCGCGGTTGCCTACGCCAAGAACAAGACCGAGCCGAAGGAGAAGCTGGTGCTGTTGACGCCGATCGTCATCGGCAAGGACAATCTCGACAAGGCGGAGAGGCTGAGCGAGACGAAGTAGGGCTTGGCAGAGAAAGGCTCATTGGCAAGGCTGGTGGGGCACGCCCCCCTCTGGCCTGCCGGCCATCTCCCCCACTTGGGGGGAGATTAGCAGTTTTGCCGACAGGGCGTCTTCTGTCGGGTTGATAACTGGCGAAAGCGGAGACAACGGCCGATCTCCCCCCTTGTGGGGGAGATGTCCGGCAGGACAGAGGGGGGCGTGCCCCGCTGCCTGCCACAAACCGGGAGCCATCCTTGCCAGTTGAAGCCGCACCCGCCCTGCTTGCCGTCGACGGCGTCACCAAGCATTTCGCCGGCGTGACGGCGCTCAGCGATGTCGCGCTCGACATCCGCGCCGGCGAAATCCTCGGCCTGCTCGGCGAGAACGGCGCCGGAAAATCGACGCTGCTGAAAATCCTGTCGGGCGTCATGCCGCCCTCCAGCGGGCGCATCACTTTCGACGGCGCCGACTACGCGCCCTCCAGCCCGCAGGATGCCAAGCGGGCGGGCATCGTCACCATCTACCAGGAGCTCAGCCTGATCCCGACGCTGACGGTGGCGGAGAATATTTTCATCGGCCGCGCGCCGACCGGGCCGCTGGGATTGGTGAGTTGGAAGCGCATGGAGCGGGACTCCCGCGATATCATCGCCCGCGTCGGCCTTTCCATCGACCCGATGACGCCGGTCTCGGCGCTCTCGGTGGCTGAGCAGCAGCTGGTCGAGATCGCCCGCGCGCTGTCGCTGAAAAGCCGGCTGATCATCATGGACGAGCCGACATCGGCGCTGACCGAGACCGAGGTGCAGCGGCTTTTGTCGATCATGGACCGGCTGCGCCGTGACAAGGTCGCCATCATGTTCGTCACCCACCGGCTGGAGGAGGCGTCCGCCATCTGCGACCGCATGACGGTGCTGCGCGACGGCAGGCTGGCCGGGCATCTCGACCGTCAGGGCGGGCCGATCCAGCTGCCGCGTATCATCGAGAAAATGGTCGGCCGCGCGGCGTCCGAACTTTACGCGCGGCCGGCCCAGCGCGCGGTCGCCGGCGATGTGGTGCTGTCGGTGCGGGCCTTGCGCACCGTGCGCGATCCCGAGGCGCCGCATGCCATCGTGCTCGACGGCGTCGACATCGACCTCAAGGCCGGCGAAATCCTCGGTGTCGCCGGGCTCGTCGGCTCCGGCCGTACGGAACTGGCGCGCGCCATTTTCGGCGCCGACCGCATCGCGGCCGGGACCATCACGCTCGACGGCCAGCCGATCGCGCCGGCCTCGCCGGCCGATGCCATCGCGCTCGGCATTGGGCTGGTGCCGGAGGACCGCAAGCACCAGGCGATCTTTGCCGCGCTCGGCATATTGCCGAATTTCTCCGTCGCCTCGCTCGGGCGTTTCAGCAACGGCTTCGGCTTCATGGCCGAGCGGCGCGAGCGCGACGCGCTGTCCGGCTTCCGCAAGATGCTGTCTATCCGCATGGCTTCGGCCGAGCAGGCGATCGAGGGCCTGTCGGGCGGCAACCAGCAGAAGGTGATCCTGGCGCGCTGGCTGGCGCGCGATCCGAAGGTGCTGATCGTCGACGAGCCGACACGCGGCGTCGATGTCGGCGCCAAGGCCGAGGTGCATCAGATCCTGGTGCAATTGGCAGCGCGCGGCATCGCGGTGATGATGATCTCGTCGGAACTGCCGGAAGTGCTGGCTGTATCGGACCGCATCGTCACCATGCGCCGGGGCCGCATCACGGGCGAGATGCCGGGCGTCGAGGCGAACGAGGAGAAACTGATGGAACTGATGGCGCTCGACAAGCAGGATACACTTGGGCAAGACGCGCAGGGCCGGGACGCAGAGAGGCAGGCACGATGAGCGTGACGGAACAGAGCGAGCGTGGCGGCGGCATCAATTTCGCGCGGCTGCTGATGAGTTTCGGGCCGCTGCTGTTCCTGGCGGCGCTGGTCGTCGTCTTCACCGTGCTGAAGCCGAGCTTCATCGACCCGATCAATCTGTTCAACATCACCCGCCAGATCTCGATCACCGGGCTGATCGCGCTCGGCATGACCTTCGTCATCCTCACCGCCGGCATCGACCTGTCGGTTGGCTCGCTGCTCGCTTTCTGCGGCATGGTCGCCGCCGTCGTCGCCAAGGGCGGCGCCGCCAACACGCTGTCGCTGTCGACGTCAGGCACGCAGGGCTATGGCTGGTTCGCGGCGCTGCTGGCCGCCGTCATCGTGGGTGCGGCCGCCGGCGGCGTGCAGGGGCTCGCCATCACCAGGCTGAAAGTGCCGCCCTTCGTCGTCACGCTGGGCGGGCTGACGGTGTTTCGCGGGCTGACGCTGACCATCTCCAATGGCGGCCCGATCTCCGGCTTCGACGCCTCGATGCGCTGGTTCGGCACCGGCCTGATCGGCCCGGTGCCGGTGCCGGCGATCATCTTCGCCATCGCCGCCATCCTGTGCCATATCGTGCTGCGCTACACGCGCTACGGCCGTGCCGTCTATGCCGTCGGCGGCAATGCCGAAGCCGCACGGTTGTCGGGCCTGCGCGTCGACCGCATCCTGGTCTCGGTCTATGTCATCGTCGGCTTCTTCGCCGGGCTCGCCGCCTTCGTCCTTTCGGCGCGGCTCAATTCTTCCGAAGCGGTCGCCGGCATCGGCTACGAGCTGACGGTGATTTCCGCCGTCGTCATCGGCGGCACCTCGCTTTTCGGCGGCATCGGCTCGGTCGGCGGCACGGTGGTGGGGGCGGCGCTGATCGGCGTGCTGCAGAACGGGCTGCAGTTCAACAACGTCTCGTCCTACACGCAGAGCATCGTCATCGGCCTGATCCTGATCCTGGCGGTGGCGTTCGATCGCTGGCTGAAGTCGCGGGTGAGACGGTAGACCGAGAGGGTCCGCGCTCGCGCCAACGGACCACAGTGATGTCCGTTACGCTCTCAGCGTTGTGCACCTGGGGCGAATGTCAACTCTACCCCGCCAACTTCACCTCGACGATGCGCGCCGAGCCTGGCACCAATTGCCCCTGATGGTCGAAGCGCAGCACCACCACCCAATTGAACTCGTCGCCGGGCCATGTGCCGTTCGGCAGCAGCGCCTTGGGGTCGGCGCCGAAGGCCTTGATGAGCTTGCCCAGCTGGCCGTGATGCCAGGCGATCAGGATCGATTTGCCGTGGCTTTCGGTCGCCAGCGCGGCGACCAGGTTCTGGACTTCCCTGTCGGCGAAGCGCTGGTCGATGGGCAGTTTCAAGGCTTCGGAGAGCGGCGTCAGCGTCAGCCGTTCGCGCGCGCTGTTCTTGGAATCGGTGCTGGCCACCAGCATGTCGGGCCGGAAGGCGACGCCGTCGAGCATGAAGGGCTGGAAATAAGCGACATAGGCCTGCGCGCGGGCCTGGCCTTGCGGCGACAGGCCTGGGCCGCTGTCGGGCTTTTCGCCGTGGCGCACGATCAGCACCGTGGTGTCGGCAAGCCCTGATGTGGTGTCGCCGGCGGCATGGGCGGACAGAGCGAGCGCCATCATCCACAGGGCGGCGAGAACAAGGCGTTTCATGGCGGGTCCTTCGGGCGATCGGCGATGTCCTCCAATCAGCGCATCATTCCGACGGAATCAGGGCCGGTCGGCATCTTCTGTCCCGGCAAAGGGGAAGGGATGCGCGCGCCGTCCACTGCTTGCAAAACAATCGTGCCTTGCTAGAAAGGCCCGGGGCGGGTGGCATCGTGAGAGAACCTCATGGTTGCCGACATCATCAGACCGATCAGCTTGAGTTTTTCGCTGCTGCGCCGCTTCTGGCCGCAGCTCGTCGCGCTCGTGCTGGCCGGGGTGCTGGCCGGCGATCTCCTGCTGCAACTCGCGGCCAAGGTGGCGCTCGCAAACCATTTCGCCGGGCTCGCCATGCTGACGCTGGTGGCGCTGGCGCAACTGGTGGTGACGGTGGCGATGTTCCATGTGCTGCAGCCCGGCCTTCCGCATCTGTTGGCCGCGCAGCGCGGCGCGGACAAGGCCGAAGGGCCTGCGACGGACCAGCAGGGCTCGCGGCTGGTGCGCATGATCACCATCGCGCTGTTGCCCTTCTTCGCCTATTACGCCGCCTGGGGCTTCCTCGGCGACATCGTGCGGCAATATTCGCGCGAAACGCTCGACCAGGCCGATTTCGGCCAGAGCGCCAACGTGCTCGACGTGCTCGATTCGCGCTGGCTGCTGGTATCGGTCGCGGTGTCCTGGCTGATCCGGCGGCTGGCCAAGTTCATGCAGACCCGGACAAAAACCGCGTCGTTCTGGCAGATCGTCGTTGTGATCTGCGAAACCAACTGGATTTTCGTCGGTCTCTACGTGATCAGCCGCTGGAAGGACTCGGCGCTGCAATGGCTGATGAGCCGCAGTTTCTGGCCGACCCTGCAGGCGGCGGCCGACGGGCTGGCGAGCCCGGTGCCGGTGGCCGCGGCCACCCCCATGGTGCCGGTCGAGATCACCTCGATCGCGCCGTCGACGGTGGCCGTCAACCTGTTCTTCTACATGCTCTTGCCGCTGATCTGGCTGGTCATGGCGGCGCTGATCTACGGTTATGACGTGCGCGACGATGCCGCGCTGAGACGCGTGCACAACCGGGTGGAGCGGTTCGGCCAGCGCTATGCCGGGCTGCCGAAATTCCTGCGCGATTTCGTCGAGCATTTCATCGCCGGCTACCGCTCGCGCTATCTGCCGATCGCCAATGGCGTGCGGCTGACGGTGAGTTCGAGCCTTCTGCTTCTGTGCACGCTGATTGTCGGCTACCGCCTCATCGACTGGGGCGCGGCCTGGCTGTGGCTCGGCGCGACGCGGCTGATCGGCCCGCATGAGCTCGATGTCTGGCAGCTCTTCTCACGCGGTGTGACGCTGCTGTTCGGCAGCCCGTTCCAGGATTCTTCCACCGGCATTTTGATCGAGCCGATAAGGATATGTTTTCTCGCCGCCGTGCTGGAGACAGCGTTTTCGCTGACGAAAGGGACGGAGGCTGCGGCATAAGGCGGGGTGTTGGAGCGCGTCCCTCTCCCCGCAGAACGGGGAGAAGAACGCTGTCATTTCGGCGGCCTTTGGAAACGCAGATACCATGGCCGCTCGCTGCCGAGCCCGACCGCCGGGCGGATGGTTTTCACGGCATCCTCCGGGATGATGAAAATATCGCCGACGGTAACGACATCGCCCTTCTTGGCGCCGGAAAAGATCGCCGCGCCGCAGTTCATGACGCCGCCCGGCAGGCTGACGCCGACGATTGAATCCGGCAGCCAGCGGCGCCCAGTGGCGTCGGTCAGCATCAGCTTGCAGCCCAGCCACTGCTTTTGCAGGTCGGGGTCGCCAATGGCGACGGAGAAGGTGGCGATGACGGCGAAGGCGTGGTCAGGCAGGCGGCCGGCCTTGCCGCCGCGCAGATCGGCCAGTTTCCAGTCGCTACCGCCGAACGGCACGGACTGGCCGAAATCGACATCCCTGGCGACGAGGTCCTCGCCATGCAGCCATTCGCGAAGGCTGTCGTAGCCGGTCTCGGCCAGCGTCAACGGCAGCAGGATGGCGAGAGCGACAAGGCTGTGCCGGCGCCATTTTTTCTCTGCCTGCCGGTCAGCCGCCAGCTCCAGGCCTGACGAAACGTCGGTCATGATTTGCCCTGCGGTGGCGGCGCATCGAGGTCGTATTGCGGCAGCACGTCGATTGGCTGGTCGTCGGCGGCTGTCGGCACCCCGTCGAGGCTGATGCGCGCCTGGGCGTCGAGCGGGCCAAACTGACGTTCGGCGATCAGCAGCCTGGCGCCGCTGATCTGGTCGGGCGGCACTTCGAACACGAACAGGCCGCGTTTTTCCAGACCCGGATCGACGCCATGCGGCGGCATGTCGGGGCTGTAGCCCAGTCGCTCCGTCTGGTGGTAGCGCAGCCCGGTCGGGCCTTGCCAGGTGCCGAGGGCGACCGTGGTGGAGGCAACGGTGGCGGTGAGATTGGTCGTAACCACCGCCCAAAGGCCGCTGGTGGTCAAGAGCTTCTCCTGGCCGAACTGGCTGGTTTTCAACGCGCGGGCAAAGACCACCTTGTCCAGCCTGACATCGAAGCTGCGCGCGTGCAGCGTGTCGTGCATGGCGCCATCGACTGGGATCGGCGCGGTGAGGTCGGCATAATGCGGTTTCGACACCTGCATGCCGTAGCTCAACGCCACGGTCGCGCAGAGGATGGCGAGATTGCCGAGGACATGCATTTTCATGAGCCGGTTCCCGGGGCCTGTCCATCGGCGACCGGCAAGGTGATGGTGCCGAGCCTATAAGGATTGAACCAGCCGGGCATGCCGTAGAGATTGTCGCGCGGCTTGAAGATTTCGGCGGTGATGCCGAAGCTCACGCTGGCCGGCACGACGGCGTCACCGGCGAGCGGCCAGACATAGGCCATGCGCTCGGTCATGCCTGGATGCAGTTCCGGCGTCAGCGTCGCATCGCGGGTTAGCGCGATCATCGGCATGGGGTCGGGCAGGGCGATGCCGTCCGGCTTGAAGACATCGAAATAGGCCTTGTCGGACTGCGCGGTGCGGTTGGTCATGTCGGCCTCCAGCACCAGCGCCTTCTGGCCAGGCTTCAACAGCACGCCATAGACCCCGGCATGGCTGACATAGGCGCGCACCGGCTGCACGCGCCAGCGTCCTGCATCGATGGCGGTGCCGGGCGGCAATTGCGGTGGGGCGTGGGCGGGCAGGGCGCCGAAGGCACCCATCAGGCCGGCGACGAACAGCGCCGCGATGGTTCCCGCGCCGGCCGTTATCCAGGTCTGAACTCTTGAGCGGGCAGTCTTGAACATTCCAGATCATGCACGTCGAACGAACAGCCACCCCCGGGCAATGTAGAAAGAAAAAGCGGTCTTTGAAACCCGAAAACGGCTGAACCCGAAAACGACTGAACCCGAAGACGACTGGGGAACCCGAATGTGGCTGGTCCAGCCCTGTCCGGCCTCAGGCTGCTTCGAGCGCCCACAGACGGTGGCCGTAGCGGCGGAAGAAACGCGCCACGAGACGCTGCTGCCTGGCCCTGACGAGGTCGGGCAGGCGACGTTCCTGGCGCCAGCGTGGCATGTTGCGCCAGCCAGCGATGACATGGGTGGCGTCCTCGATGGCTTCGTCCGCCGACAAGGCCGGGCCGATCGCGGCCAGGAACAGCGGCTCCGACTGCTTCAACGCGTCGATGATTGCCTTGCGCCTGAAATGGTCGTGGCGGGCTTGGGCGATGCCGTTGCGGCGGATCGCCTCGAACGCTTCGAGCAAGGCAGGGCTGTCACCGGTGTAACCGCAGGCGCGGGTGAAATCGGCGTCATCCATCATTGCTCCCGGATCTGATGCGGCAGGCGACTCACATTTGTGAGTTTATAGAAGTATAACTCAAAAATTGATAAAAGAGAAACTTTTGGAGAAGTGTTGAAACTGCGACTCGACTCCTGCTTGAAAACGCAGGAATATATGAACAAATCAGGAACGCACGGGGTGGGGGGCAATGGCATTACCCGGCAGGAAACCAGTCATCGCGCATGTCGCCTCGCTATCGGTCGAGTGCGCCGATTGCGGCCGCAACAGGTGGTGGAAGGCTGATGAACTCCGGCGTTTCGGGGTGACGGGCAACACGCCGCTGGCGGAGCTTTCCGGCCGAATCGTCTGTTCGGCCTGCCGTGCCGACGGGCTGCCGGGCACGGCGGTGTCGATCCAGGCGGCCTTCATCGACGAGCGCCAGCGCGTGCGCAGCGAGGCGCAGATGCTGAGCGAGCGCGAGGTGCTGGTGGAGGGGGCGAGGCGGGCTTGAGGGGTGGACGTCAGAAGGCGTCGTCTTCATCGGCGAGAATGACGTCACGCCCGCCGTGAAAGATCCGGATGATAGTCACTGTCTTGTCTTTTACGGTGAATGCGATCGTCGCCCGTCTGCGATAGCCCACGGTGCGGAGGCCTGGTCTTACATCGTCGTGGCGCGTCCCACGTTCGGGAAAATTGCCAAAGGCCGAACAGTAATCGATGAGGCGATCAACATAGGCTCGCGCAATCCGTTCGCCAGCTTGTGGAACCAGATAGGTCAGCAAATCCAGCAGGTCTTGCTCTGCGGCTTTGCTGAAGGCGACCCTGTGCGTCATGCTTGGCGGGAACGCTTGCCCGCCAGTGCGTCAATGCGGTTGTGAAGTCGCTTGCGTACTTCCTCGAGAGGCGAGACGAGCGAAGGATCCTTCTGCAACGCATCCATCGTCGGCGCGACCTCTTCCCGCAACCAGCGATCGACGGCAGCGTCTCTTGCGGCAAGGGTTCTCAGGCCATCGCGGATGACTTCGCTCTCGGTTGCGTACTCGCCGGATGCCACCTTATTCTTCACCATTTGCGCCATCTCGAGCGGCAAGGTGATGGTCAAAGGCTGGGTGCTGCGCATCGCGATTCCCTGGATCAAATGAGCGTGTATGACTTAATCATACACTTTTCCACACGCTGCCGCTAGCCAGATGATGGCCCTTGTGTCCTCTAATACCCCAGCAATTCCTTCAGCGGGATCACCCGCCAGACATGCTTGATGGCGTAGCGGTTGAAGGTCAGCGTCTTCGGCGGATTGTACTGCTCGACCACCAGTTCGCCCGCCGTGCGCTTGACCAGTTTCTTGATGAAGGCCTTGCCGTTGCGCTCGTTTTCTTCGGGAAACGTCTCGATCACCACATGGTCGCCGGGGACCGCGTCGCGGCCGCCGCAATAGATGAGGTCGCCGGGTTCGTAGCGCGGCACCATGGAATCCGACAGCACATGCAGCGCGAATACCTTGGGCAGGTTGCGCACGCCCGGCGGGCGCTGGACGTAACCGGCAGGCTCGCCGTTGAAGGTGAAGTCGCCGTCGTCGCCGCCGACCGCAGCGCCCAGCACTTCGATATCCATTGATCCGGCGGGCAACGGGCCGGCATCGGTGACGATCTCGGCGTCGGCCACCGGGCCGGCATCGTCGAGGAAGACGACCTGCCCTTGGCCGAGCGCGACAGGGTCGACGCGCAGGAAGGCGGCGGTCTTCAGAAGGTTCTCGGTCTTGGGCAGATTGCGGCCGGTCTCCCAATTGCCGACGGCGGCGACATCGGTGTCGTTGTGCTCGGCAATATGGCGCATGACCAGGCCGCGCTGCTTGCGCGCCTGGCGTATCGCCGCCCCGACCCTGATCGACAGTTCCGTTTTCGCCATGGTGCCCATGTGAGCGATGAAAGTGGCTCTCGTCTATGAAAGAATGGCTTGCATCTATTTTTGAGTTATGCTTATATATGGCCATGCACAACCTGTCCAACTTTCATGGCGCGGTAGCGCCGGCCTCCCGCGAGGCCAACAAGGCGACCGAAGTCGTCACCCTTCCGTCCCGGCCGTCCTCCTCCCCGGCCGTGGCGAAGCCCGAGCGCCTTGATGCCTCGGGTCCGGCCCGCCCGTCACCGGCGGCCGGAACGGCCGGAGCCGCCGCTCCCCTCGGCTCCGGCCCCCTATTCGACCGGCATGCTGCCGGTCCCTATGCACGCTCCTGCACCCGCACGCAGGACGGCACCGTCATCCTGTTCGAACCGATGACGGGCAGGGCGGTTTGCGCCCCCGACAGGAAGACGGCGGAGGCGCGGCTGGAGCGCCTCGGCACCCGGCACTCGGCCCACTCCGGCTAGGCCGGCGCCAGCCGGCATCAACCACAACTCACCGCGGCTTTTCGGAGCCGGAAACCCCGACGCTTGCCTGACGGCGCGCCTTGAAGCGCTGCCGCAGGCCGACCCTTGGATGGAGCCTGGAGATGGCGGGATATAGCGATGCCGAATTGCAGGAGATCGCCCGCTGGCTGAAGGAGGGGCTTTCGGCCTCGAGGATCGCGGCGGCGTTCAGCGCGCTGCGCGGCAGCCCGGTCTCACGCAACGCCATAATCGGCATCGTTCATCGCAACGCCATGCTGGGCGCCATCGGCTTTGCCAATGGCCGCGGAATGCCGCCGGTGGCAAGACAGGCTGCCGGCGAACCGGCAATGCGCAAGCCGGCCCAGGCGAAGCGGGCAAAGGGCAAGGCCGGCGGCGGCAAGGGCGCGGGCAGAAAGGTCGCCAATGGTCATCCCGGCCACCTCGCGGACAACAACATCGCGCGCAAGAACAAGGCTAGAGCCCGGCGCGACTCTTCGCCGGCCTGGCTGCCGCCGCGCCTGTTCGTGCGCGAGGTGGGCGTGCTGGTCGCCGATGGCGAGGCCTATCGTTTCAAAGTGCCGGCGCCGGCGCGCGGGCCGATCGGCCGCCAGCCGCACGGTGTGGCGATGCGCTTCATCGACTGCCTGTTTTCCCGTTGCCGCGCACCGCTCGACCTGACGCTGCAGGAGAACCCGCAGGACGATGCGCCCGGCAGCCAGCCCGGCGCCGACATGCTGTGCTGCGGCATGCGCACCCGGGCGCTGAAAAGCTATTGCAGCTACCACCAGGCGCGGTTTCAGAGGCGAGTTTGCGTGTGAGCCTATTTCGGTATCTGCCGGCCCTGCTTGGGCATGCGGCTTTGCACGCTGCGGGCCTCCAGCCGCATGGCCGGGCCACCTTCGGCAACCAGGATGCCGGCGACGCGGGCAAAGCCGGTAAACACCTTGATCGCGTCGGATTCCGAGATCTGCGCCGCGATCGCGGCGCTGCAGGCGTTGAGCGCGCTACGGTAGACGTGGCCGCGCCGCTCGACCGGCCAGCGCTGCAGGAAATCGGCGGCGTCGCTGACGCTGTCGATCTCCTCGACCTGTCCGTCGATACTTACTTTAAGCGGCACTCCGGTTTTCATCGTACCCACGGCGTTCACCTTCGGTGTTGCAGCGGCTTTCAAGCCTCTGCTCATAAACGCGCGAGGCCCTCGGGCGGTTGCATCGCCTTCGCGCGGCCTTCACGGGCTGGCGGCGGCATCGAGCCAATCATACGCGCGGCTCTTGCTCTTGACCATCAAAATGCCTTGTCGCCGGGCGGCCTTGCTGAAGGCTTCGAAGGCGGTGCGTGGACAGCAATTGCCTTCGACCGCCAGCCTGACCAGTCTTGCGGCTTCAATATAGGCTGGTGCCGTCTTGTCGGGCCATTGCCGCTGCAGCGCCGTCTGGGCATCGGCAACGGAGCCGACCAGCATGGTCTTGTTGTCGCAAAAGCGCAGCGTAATCGGCATGAACGCCGTCATCGGCAAACCTCCCTCTTGCATGGTCGCGTCATAACGTACTGGCCGGCGGCTGGTTCCATTAGCTTGCCTGTAAGCATGGGCCAGGCATGAGCGAGCGGCCTTTCATGCAGCTCTACGTCTCCGATTTCGTCGGCGATACGTTGCAGCTCTCCACCGAGCAGATCGGCGCCTACATGCTGATCCTGATGGCAATGTGGAACGCCGGCGGCTGCCCGACGACGACGCCAAGCTGGCGCGCGTTGCGCGCCTGTCGCTGAAAAGATGGCGCGCGCTGAGGGGCGACCTGTTGACCTTTTTCGAGCGTGAGGCAGGCGAGATCGGCCACAAGAGGCTGACCAGGGAGTTGCACAAGGCGCTGGTCAAAAGCGAGGCGAGGGCGGCCGCCGGGGCGCGCGGCGGCGCCGCCACCGCCTTGAAAACAAAGGCGCATGCCGCGCCAAATGCCGGCGCTTTGCCGCGGCATTCTCCAGACTCCAGAGACCAGAGTGAAAGAGCTTCGGCTTTTTCCCCTGAGAATGCGCCGCATTCTTCGGCTCGTGGAGAACAAGGGGCGGCAGTGTTTTCCCCTGAAGGCGCGCGGCATTTTTCGCCCGCCAACAAGACAGCCGCCGCGTCTTCGGGGAAGAGACCCGGCTGGGTCCGGCCGAAAACCCATACCGACGCCGCCAACGCCATCATTGAGGAGATCCGTAGCCATGACCGCAGCCGAACTGCAGCAGGCGACGAAGGCGCTGGCGGCGATGTTCTCATGCTTCCCGCAATCGGCCCTGACTGATGTCGAGATGCAGATGCGGGGCTATCTCGGCGCGGTGCGCGACGCCGAACTCGCCGATCTGCAGGCCGCCATCCAGCGCTTCGTGCGTGGCGAGGTAAGGACCGGCAACCCCCAGTTCTGCCCGTCGAGCGCTCAGCTCTGCATCGAAGTGCGCGAGCGGCGGGTAATGCGCGAGCTGATGGCGAGAAGGGCACCCGGCGCGCTGGTGAAGGGATGACAAGCGCTGGCCCGCCAACCTTTCCAACCAAAAACACCACACCCCAGCCCAAGGAGACACCCCATGCCGAAGAAAGCCAAAGCCGCCAAGCCGCAGGCGCCGAAACTGCCCAAGGGCGAGGCCGAACAGGTGCGTATCCGTCGCGAGGTCGGCCATGATTTCGCGCTCCGCGACGATGCCTTCGGCCGCAAGCGGCTGGCGGCCGGCACGGCTGAAGCGCGCCGCGTCTACGAAGTGTCGAACGACGGCTACACCTCGACAGGCGGCATCGTGCGGGTGCGCAGCGTCGATCCGCTCATCGGCATCACCTCGCTGTCGCGCCAGCAACGCGAGGCCGGCCAGCGCTATCGCGAGGATTTCCAGTGCAGCCAGCAAGCTGATGTCAAGCCGATGCGCTGGACCGAGCGCGTCGATGGCGGCCGCCACGGTGGCGGCATCGCCGACAGCGTGCTGGACGCCGGCCGGGCGCATGCCGCCGCGACCAGGGCGCTAGGGCACTGGGAGGTCGCGGCTGTGGCGCGACAAGTCTGCTGCATGGGGGAGTCGGTGAAGGGTGTGGCGGAACAGACCGGCGACGGCAGGGACGTGGTGACTAAGCTCTTGAAGGTCGGGCTCGATCTGCTCGCGGTGCACTATGGGATGATGATGGGGCGGTGAGGGGCGCAGAAATCCGACCGGCACATGCCGGTCGGATCAGTTCACAAGGTCAGGTCATCCGCAGACGCGGACTTCCTCGACGATCCTGTGATGATGACGCCAGTGATTGATCACTTCGATGTGGCAACGGTGGTGGTGCCGATGGAAATAGCGGGGCCTGTAGCCGTTGTCGTAGGCGTCGTAGGGGCTATAGACGTAGCCGCCACCATAGTCCCCATAGCCGTCGTAATAATCGTTGCCATAATAGTCGTTGTAGCCGCCGATGCCGATAAAGACGTGACTGCGGGCGGCGGCAGGCGCGATCATCGCCGCCGCCGAAGCAATGGCGATAACCGAGACAAGCAGGAGCTTCTTCATGACAGCCTCCTTTTCAAGGTTTGTCTAATATAACGATCAAGACGCGGTCTCGTTCCATGGATTGCAGCGACGCGGCGAGAGCGTGGAAAGCTGACGCCTGAGCGCGATGTGGCGGAACTGGCGGCCAGTGAGGGCGAGCCCACGCTGGATGCAGAGAGGCTGGCGGGTAAGATGCGAAGCAAGGCAGACGCCGCGCCGCCCCTCATCCGCCTGCCGGCACCTTCTCCCCGTGAACGGTGAGAAGGCAGCTAGTTCTTCAAAACAGTGCCTTCTCCAGCGGCCCTTCCAGCGTCTCGGCGAAGCCCGTCGCCAGATGATGGCGGTCGCGAAACGCCAGCTTTCCGCCGATGAACACATGGCACTGCGTCGGGCCGCAGAAGCGGTCGGTCAGGTCGACGTAGAGCGTGTCGGGGACGCTTTTGACGACGGCGCGTTCTTGCGCGGCGGCGCGGTCATTGGCGGCCTGCGCTCTCGGCGTGTCGCAGCGCGAGGGGGCTTCGCGCCACCACAAGGCGCGGGCCACGCAGGAGTCGGCGAAACTGTCGCCGATCGGCGTGTCGCGGATGACGGCGGTCTCGACGCCGGCCTGGCTGAAGGCCTGCAAGGTCGAGCGCAGGCCGGCCTGCCAGCGCGCGGTCTCTTGCTTGCGGCCGGCGGCGGGCATGTCGCGGGTCAGATTGCCGATCGAGAATTCCGAGATCACCACCAGGCGCGGCTTGCGGCGGATGATTTCCGCTATCGCCTGTTCGCGCCAGGCGTCGCATTCGGTGTAGTCGCGCTTCAGCACCGTGTTGAAGGTCGACAGCCGCGAGGCGCGACACGAGGATTTGAGATAGGTGACCACCTTGGTGTGGTTGCGGCTCGCCGCCTCGATCAGCGGCGTCGACCAATGGTCGGCGTGCGAATCGCCGAACAACACGATGGTGTGGGCGGCGTCATTTGGCCCGAACGTACAGGGTTTCGGCGTCACCGTGTGGAAGTCGAGCAGGCAGTTCTTGTCGAGGGCGCGCGCGATGGAGGGCTGTTCGGCGGCCTGTTCGATGCCGCGCTGGGCCGGGTCGATGTTGCGCGTCGCCAGATGCGCATTGGCATAGGCCACCGCTACGCCGAGGCCGGTTAGCGCCACAGCGGGGGCGAGCGCCCATTTGCCCGCCGTGAGCCAGCCGAAGCGCCGCCCCGGGTTCTCGATCAGGTGATAGGTGAGGAAGGCCAGCAGCAGCGCCAGCGCGCCACAGAAGAGGCGCTGGAGGATAGTGAGATCCGACGCCAGCATGCCAGCATAGACGATGACAGGCCAGTGCCAGAGATAGAGCGAATAAGAGAGCGCGCCGACCCATTGCAAAGGCGGTAGCGACAGCACGGAAGCGGGCACGAGAGCCTGCCAGCCGGTTGGACCGGCCGCGACATTGTCATCGCCCGTGCCGGCCAGCAGCACCAGCACCGTGCCGGCGACCGGGAGCGCTGCGTACCAGCCCGGGAAAGGCAGGTCTTCGCTCAGGCAGAGATAGGCGATCGCGATCAGCGCCAGGCCAAGCCAGCCCTGCGCTGCCCCCAGCCACGGCCGATGCCGCAACAGGGCCGCCGGCGCCAGCGTCGCCAGGCCGCCGGCGGCGAACTCCCAGGCGCGCAGCGGCGAGAAGTAGAAGGCCCAGGCCGGCGAGAGGCTGGTCAGCCACAGGCAGGCGGCGAAGGAGGCGAGGCCGGCGACGCCGATCACCACCATGGCCATGCGCCGGCCCGGATGCAGCCAGGCGGCGAAGACGAGCAGGGTTGGCCAGACGAGGTAGAACTGCTCCTCCACCGACAGCGACCAGAAATGGATGAAGGGATTACTCAGGGCATCCGAGGCAAAATAGTCGAACGACCAGCGCAGCAGCCACAGATTGATGGCATAGGCCGAGGCATACATGGCGCCGCGCGAATAGAGCGCCTGCTCCTGTGGCGCCAGGATGAAATAACCCGTGCAAAGCGTCGCCAGGATGACGAACAGGGCAGCCGGCAGAAGGCGCCGGGCGCGGCGGGCATAAAAACGCCAGAGGTCGAGCCCGCCGGTCTCTGTGATCTCGCGCATCAGATGCGTCGTGATCAGCCAGCCCGAGATGACGAAGAAGATGTCGACGCCGGCAAAGCCGCCGGGCAGTGCCGTGAGGCCGAAATGATAGGCAACGACGCCGCCTACCGCCAGCGCGCGCAATCCCTGTATATCAGGCCGAAACGATGCCGCCACGAGGCCTCCTTCGTTACGCCCAGCCCGCCACGCATTTCCAGGCCCGACCGGCCGCTATCGCAATGCAACAAGTTTTTCGCAGTGCAACATGGCCAGAAGGAGGCGAGCGACTGCGCCACGGCGACGAAGACCGCCAGGTCCGCGGCGTCGTCGGGGTTCTCGATCTCGACCCTGCCGTCAGGCATCGATGCTGCGCGCGGGTTCGGCGCCGGAAGATGTCTACGGTCGAATGGCTGCCGGCTTCGCACGGCGCGCGGCATAGAGGCCGGCCGCTGCCGCCACGGCGACCAGGGCAGCGAAGACCATCAGCTTCTGCGGCGTCGCGCCCTGCGGGCCGAAGGCGACGAAATACATGGTGCGGCCGGGAATGAAGGTCAAAAGCCCAGTAATGATCATCCCGAAAATGTAGGTGCCCTGCATGATGCGGCGGTGCGCGGCAATGTTGCCGCCGCGCGCGGCGCGTACGCCGCGCCACAGCATCACCAGGACCAAGAGCGACAGAAGGTGGATCGGGCTGAACGGTCCCCACAGCCGGATCGTCCAGATGAACAGGCCGGAGCCGGCGACCGTCGCCATCAGCACCGCCCAGACTCGCCCAAGCGCCCGGTGCAGCCGGTCGCCCTTGCGGCGCCAGAGCTGCACGGCACCGAGCAGCAGCGCGGCGATGGCGATCAGCGCATGGAGCTGGATGACGGGCGAGGCATGAAGCAATGGGCTGAGCGACATCTTTGGTCTCCGCAGGATGGCGGATTATGGCCGACCATCCCGCAACAAAACAGCCCCGCATGCGGGACTGTTTTGCATCGCTGGGCGATGACGCGTCTAACTCTCTGCTTTACGCAATTCCCAAGGGGAAGCGCCATGCGCTTCCCCTGGGAAAACCGTTGCACACTTTCCTGGAATTACTTGCTGCCGCCGTTTTTCTTCACGCTGCTGCAGAATTCCGGATGGGTGTTGGTGGGGTTGGCGTTCTTGGACTCATCCTCGCAAGCCGTCATCATCATCTTCTGGTCTTCCGGTGTCATCGCCTTCCAGGCTTTGACGAAATCGTCATCGCCGCGCAGCGTCTTCATGCTGGAGTCGGTGTAGAAGGGCTGCATCTTGGCCGGGTCGTCGAGCGCGGAGGTGCCAGTGTTACCCGCGGCGAGAGCCGAACCGGCGACCATCGAAAGCGCCACGGCGCTGAGACAGATCATCTTGATCTTCATGATAGGTTCCTTCCCTGTTGCTTTATGATCGTCTAAGCAACGATCAAAGGCGTAACGAAAGCATTTGGGTGAAGGTTCCAGTGCGTGGCGTGGAATGAGCTATAATTTCCAAAAAAGCATCTTTTATAAGCTATAAATCCTCCAAGACGTCTATCGTATATCCAAATTAAAGCTTTGCCAGTCGCAGAGTTGCCGCAGGAAAACCTGCCGCTAACGCGAAACGCGGCTGCCGCTGGGGCCGCTCGGACGTCGCAGCGTCCGGCCGATTTGAAACTTCCCGACTCCCTGATTGTTCCGTGCCGCCGCCCGCCGCTGCCTCAAAAAAAGGCCCCACCGGCATAGCCGGCGGGGACATAGATCGGAGGTCTGCGATCGCCTTGGGAAGGCGATGCCGGCAGCAACGAGAACGGCGCGCGAAAAGTTTCAGCGGTGGCCGGTGATATCGAAGCCGGCCCCAGCCTTTCGCTGCCCGGGTGTCGTGCCGCGCCCAGATGGTTCGCCACCGCCAGGAGCACGATCGACAGGGCCATCATCAGTGTCGCGGCGGCGGTGAGGCGGGCGAGAGTTTTTAGCGCAGGCGATGAACGTTTCGAGCGGCATGGTGCGCTGGCCGGCACCGCACCACGACGGCCCGAGGCCGCCGCTCGTCGTTTCTACGAAACATCTCCACCTTGGCGCGGCTGGATCAGCGTGCGCGCGGCGTCCGCTCCGGCCGCGAGGATGCGGTTGGACAATTCCGTTCCTTCCACCGCACGGGCCAATTGAAGGGCGCCGATGAGCGCCGCGAAGATGCCCAGCGCCACGCCCTCGGGATCACGGGTGTGCGGCGGCATGTCCGCTGCCAACTGGCGCACCAGCGTCATCAGGCCTTCGGTGTAGAGGCCGCGCGTCTCGGCCGGCTGACGGGCGATTTCCGGCAACAGCGCCGCCGATGCGCAGCCCGTCTCTGGGTGATCGCGATGCTCCGATGACAGATACATGGCCATGGCCAGTTCCAGCCCGCCCGAGGCCAATGCCTCCCGCAATTGCCGCGATTGGGTCTCCAGTGCCGATGCGATGCTCTCGCGGACAAGGTCGGCCTTGGACTGGAAGTGCGGATAGAAGGCGCCGTTCGTCATTCCGGCGTCGCTCATGATGCTGGCCAGCCCGGACGCGGCGATGCCGTCGCTTCGGAAGCGTTGCGCGGCGACCTCCATGATGCGGCTGCGTGATGCGTCCTTCCGGCCCTTGTCGTAGCGCATGATGGCTCCTTTTCATTTTTCTCATTGCATTATGAGCATAATGTGATATTATGATCGTAATTCAATAATCGCCGACAGGCAATACCACTCGAGTTTGGAGTTACCAGATGAACCGGAATTCCGGAAAGACCGCGATCGTGACCGGCGCCTCCTCTGGCATCGGCCGCGCCAGCGCCGAAGCCTTGGCGCGGGCCGGCTTCACTGTTTTCGGCACAAGCCGCAAGCCCACCAGCCAAAGCCCGGAAGGGGCGTCGATGCTGGTTTGCGACGTGACCGACGACGCGTCCGTCGCCTCGCTGGTTTCGGCTGTCCTTGGCAAGACCGGCCGGATAGACCTCCTGGTGAACAATGCCGGTATCGGGCTGCTGGGCGGCGCGGAAGAGTCCTCGGTCTCGCAGTCAAAGGCCCTGTTCGACGTCAATCTGTTCGGCGTGATGCGGATGACCAACGCGGTGCTGCCGTCGATGCGGCTACGCGGCGAGGGGCGCATCGTCAATATCGGGTCGATCCTGGGCCTGGTTCCCGCGCCGTACTCGGCCCATTATTCCGCCGTCAAGCACGCGCTCGAAGGCTATTCGGAATCGCTCGACCACGAGGTTCGCGCTTTCAACATACGCGTCTCGGTCATCGAGCCGGCGTTCGTGCGCACCGTGTTCGACCAGAACGGGTTCGAGCCGGATTCCGTCATCAAGGAATACGATCAGGCGCGAGCCGGGGTCGACGCATTGCTTCGCGACGTGATGCCGAAGGCCGATCCTCCGGAAGTGGTGGCGAAGGTCGTTCTCACGGCCGCCACCGACAGGCATCCGCGACGGCGCTACACCGCCGGCAAGGCAGCCCGGCAGGTGAGCATATTGCGCCGGTTCGCGCCCGCCGCGATGTTCGACAAGACCTTGCGCAAGCAGTTCCGCCTGCCGGCCTGAACGAAGCGGCGGATCACGCATATGCGACACGCAACCACGACCCATCCGGTCAGGCCCCACAACAGGGAGGCGCCAAGCATGACATATCCATTCAGCTCACACGCCTTGTTCCAGGACGTGCCGACGCGCGCCATCGACGTCGCGGGCACTGAATTCGTCTACCGCGAACTCGGCCCGAAGAGCGGCGTGCCAGTGATCCTGCTCAACCATCTGGGCGCGCAATTGGACAATTTCGACCCCCGCATCGTCGATGGCCTCGCCGCGAGCCGGCGGGTGATCGCCTTCGACAATCGCGGCGTCGGAGCATCGGCCGGCAAGACGCCGGCCACGATCTCCGCGATGGCGCGCGACGCGGTCGCCTTCATCAGGGCGCTGGGGTTCGGCCAGGTCGACCTTTTCGGCTTCTCGCTTGGCGGTTTCGTGGCGCAGGAAATCGTGCTGACCGAGCCGCTGCTCGTGCGAAGGCTCATCCTGGCCGGCACGGGACCGGCGGGCGGCCAGGGCATCGACAAGGTGACGCCGCTGACGATCGTCGACATGATCAAGGGCGCTCTGACCTTCAAGGATCCGAAATACTACCTGTTCTTCACCACGACGCCGAACGGCCGCCGCGCAGCGAGGGCCTTTCTGGATCGCCTGCAAGAGCGCAGGAGCAGTCGCGACAAGCCGTTCTCGATCAGCGCTTTCAGAGCGCAGCTTAAGGCGATCAAGGCCTATGGACTGCAGGCGCCGCAGGATTTGGGTGCCATTCGAGCCCCCACCCTGGTGGCGAATGGGGACCACGACAGGATGGTGCCGAGCAGCAACACCGTCGATCTCGCCCATCGCATTCCGGGGGCGCAACTGATCATCTACGCCGACGCCGGACATGGCGGAGTCTTCCAGAACCACGCAGACTTCGTCCCCAAAGCACTGTCATTCCTCGAGGCATGACGCCTTGCCGACCGGCCGGTTTCGTACCGGCCATCGAGACCATTTTAGAAAGAAAACATGATGAAAGCCTTCGTTGTCGACAAGTATCAAAAGAAGGGCGCCTTGCGCCTTGCCGAAATGCCGGAACCTGAGTTGCGGGACAATGATGTCCTGGTCGAGGTCCACGCCGCCGGTGTGAACCTTGTCGATTCCAAGCTGCGGGATGGAGAGTTCAAGCTGATAGTGCCCTATCGCACGCCCTTCATCCTGGGCCATGACGTGGCGGGGATCGTCGTGCGGGCCGGATCGAAGGTCCGCAAATTCAAGCCAGGTGACGAGGTCTATGCGCGGCCGCGCGATGGCCGGATCGGGACGTTCGCCGAATTCATCGCCATCGACGAAGCCGACGTGGCTCTGAAGCCAAAAAACCTCAGCATGGAAGAAGCCGCCTCCATTCCGCTCGTGGGCCTGACCGCCTGGCAGGTGCTGGTCGAGACGGCCGGGCTGAAGAAAGGCCAGAAGGTGTTTATCCAGGCTGGCTCCGGCGGCGTGGGGACCTTCGCCATCCAACTGGCGAAGCATCTCGGCGCCATCGTCGCGACGACGGCCAGCGCGGCGAATACGGATCTGCTGAAGGGTCTCGGAGCCGATATAGTCGTCGACTACAAGAAAGACGATTTCGAAAAGATCCTGAAAGGCTACGACGTCGTGCTGAACAGCCAGGACGCCAAGACGCTGGAAAAATCCCTGCATGTGCTGAAGCCGGGCGGCAAGCTCATCTCCATTTCCGGTCCGCCGGATCCCGCATTTGCCAGCAAGCAGGGGCTGAACATGGTTCTCAAACTGATCATGCGCCTGCTGAGCCGCGGCATACGCGGCAAGGCCAGGCGCGCTGGTGTCGACTATTCGTTCCTGTTCATGTGGGCGCAGGGCGATCAGTTGGGCAAGATCACGTCGCTCATCGAATCCGGTGTCATACGCCCCGTCATCGACCGGACTTTTCCGTTCGAGAAGACCAACGAGGCGTTGGCGTATGTCGAAACGGGGCGTGCCAAGGGCAAGGTCGTCATCAAGGTCAGGTAGGTCGAGTCTTCAGCGAGCCGCCTGAGCTCTCTGTTTTTTCAGCTGGAAAGCCCTTGCTTCGGCTAGCCGCCCGTCGGCTCCGCGTCGATCTCGCTCAGATAAAAATCCTTGCTCGGCTGCAGATGGTCGACGCAGAGCTGCGCCAGCACCCAATTGTCCCGGCGCTTCAGCGCTTCGATCATCATGGCGTGGTGCTGGCGCGAGACGTCGAGCTTTTCCCGGTCGGCGAGCGAATTCGCCCGTACCGGCAGGCTGAGGCGCATGTAGTGTTCGATCGAGGAGACCAGATAGGCGTTGCCGCAGGCCGAGAACATGGTGAGGTGGAAGCGGTCATTGGCCTCGTGGATGCCGCGCAGGAAGCCGGCGTCGACATGGAAGCTGTAGATGCGTTGAATGTCGGTCAGTTCGGCGATCAGCGCCTCGCTGACGGGCAACGGGATCATCAGCGCCGCCTGGCGCTGCAGCATTTCGCGCACTTCATAGATCTGGCGCACCTCCCGCGGCGAGAGCCGGCGCACCATGGCACCCTTGTTGCGCTCGCGGGTGACGATGCCCAGCCTCTCCAGCTGGTAGAGCGCCTGGCGTATGGTGTGGCGCGAGACCGGGAAGCGGGCGAGCAGCACGTCCTCGACCAGGCGCGTGCCGGGCGCCAGCCGGCCGAAGATGATGTCCTCCTCCAGCACACGCACCGTATCGGCTTCCTTGCCGCCATAGTCGAAGCTGTTGAGCATCGCGAATCCCTGTGGCTCAGGGCCACTGCTTGCTGGCCCCGGGAGCAGCACTCTAGCCTTCGCGCACGAGGCTGGCCACAAGCTGGTCGAGGCGCGGGTCGTCGAGGCTGACGACGCCGCACATCTGCATCGCCTGCCGCAGGCGAATCCTGCGGACCTCCTGGCGCATGATGACCTTGACGCAGGCCGGTCCCGTTTGGGTCAGGACGAAGGCGTTGCCGACCAGGACCGGCTCCGAGAGCGGCGCCCACTGCACCGTCATGATCGACGGCTCGCCAGTCTGGCGGCGGTTGATGCCGGCGAAATAGATCCAGTTCAGCCGCGAGATGGCCACGCCATAGTGCCACCCCATTACCCGTGCTCCGCCCTGGCGGTGGCCTTCGGCCCAACGGGTCACGCGCCTGAAGGTCACCAGTTCGGCCTCGCGCCGCACGAAGGTGACCGACCGCATCACGAGGTCGGGACGGTCGGGAACCGCGAAATAGGTGAAATAGGTGCCGCCGGCGATGGCCGGCGCTGGACCGCGCACCATGTTCTCGTAAAGCGTCTGGTGGATGGGCATTAACGCCGGCGGTGCGGTTTCGGGGACTGGCGGCGCGCGATACAACTCATCCTCGCCGACCCGGAAATAGTCGCATATCAGCTTGGCGGTCGCCTGGTTGGGCACACTCTTGCCCTGCAGGTAGCGCTCGAATTGAGAGCGATTCATGGGCAGGCCGCGGCATACGGCCGCCACCGATGCATGGCTGCTGACCAGCCGTCTTAGGTTGGCGGAAAGATTCTTGCGAATTGGCACGACATCGCCCCTCGCGACAGACGTACGAACCTTATTAAAGCAGATGCTTATATTGCGGCAATCTTGCACATCACGAGGATTTAGCGAATGGGACCTTTGGCCAATAAGCCGGGCGGCGCCCGCCAATCGCCATCTGCCAACATGCTTTTGATGCCTTTCTCAAGGCAGTGCACGTTCGAGCACGGCAATCCGCCTTTCGGCCTCCAATTGCGCGACCTGCATGAGCGTGTCGATTTCGGTGAGTGCCTCGATATGGCGCGCATCGATGACCGCTTTTCGAGCGACGGTCAGGCAGCCCCTGACGATCCGCAAGGTCTCTACAATGTTGGGTTGTTCCGACACGGTCAGGCCCTCCTTTGCTTACAACCCTGAAGCGGTGCCAACGTTCCACAGCGAATCGACACGCTATTGCCCGGCAACAGTGCCGGACAGAACGCGCGCCACTCACTCGTCTCTCCAGATGACCCGCTTTACCCACCTGATCTCGACCAGGCGCCGGAACCGAATGGTGACCGCCTCCTGGCCCACCGCGTGGAACAGCTCTGCATTGATGGATTCCTTGCTGCCGCATTTTTCGCAGCGAACTCGCGCCCTGACGTCGTCGATGCTCACATTGCCGATGATCTCTCTGAGCTCCCTGGGCTTGTAGAAGCGCTTGATGTTGCAATGCCCGCATCGGATGCGCGCAATCTGACCTGCGTCATGGGCATGCATCAGCGTCCATGGGACGCCCTTCGGCCATCTGTCAGGTTGATCAGGCATGGCTTAAATGAGGAAAATATTCCTCATTCGTCAAGAGCCCGAAGCGGAAACCTACCCGATTTCGCCTGCCACCGGCACCGTAGCCACAGGCCCCGATCGGGCATTCTCGTTACACGCTTTCAGGACGCACGGTCTCCACCAGGAGTGACCCAGCTGGAAGCGGGCGTAGCAGTTCGGTTTCCGGCTTTGTCAGGTCGATCCAGGCCGCCCAATTCTCGGGCTCGAGCACGACGACCTGGCGATTGTGGTAGGGCGCGACATCGGGGCCCGGATCCGTCGTCAGCATGGTGAAGGTGGGCGGTTTGTTGCCCGCGCCTTCCCGCCAGAGCCCGGCTATGGCGAGGAAGGGAGAACCGTTGAGCGAGAACCGATGCTTCGCCTTCGGATATTTGGTGCCGGTGAATTCGAAGAAGCCGGACGCCGGAACCAGACACCGTTTGCTGTTTGCGAATTGCCGGCCTTCGGAGCGGAAGTTGAACACCGGCCCGCCCTTGGGGCCGGCCGGTGGGAATCCGAATGTCATCGTGGCCAATTCGATCGCGTCGCCACCGGCGGCGGCGCGCATGATGGGAGCCGGATCGTTGATGCGGATGTCATCGGCCTGGGGCAGATCGAGTTCGCTCTGCTGGACCGGCACACGCAACGCCAGGGATTCCATCATCCGGCAATATTCGGCCCAGGCTACATGCTGTTCATAATCGTTGCACATGTGGATCAAGTCCCGTGTGGAGATTGAGTTCCGGAACCAATGTCGGCCTTGCCAAGTTGGCTCACAGGAGAAAAGCCATGCCAAGATACCAGATCGACGAGATGCAGGGCGACTCGCTGACCGCATCTCACATTGCCAGTGGTGACACCGCGCTCGATGCCGTGAGAAAAGTCACCAGCGGGCCGATATCGCGAAGAGCGTTGCAGAAACACTGGTTTCGCGTGGTTGATGAGGCCGAGGGCAGTGTTTTCGAATACAGCTACGACAGCGATCCCGAGGAACGCTGAGGTCGCTTGCAGGCGCTTTCGCACCAATGCTTCGAGCCGATCGAGCATCTCTCCAAAATGGATAGAGCAGCCGGAACCCGGCATCGATACGGAAGTTGTGGCAGGCCTCCAACTTCTCGAAAGCATGTTCATGGAAAAAACCTTCAACCGCATGGCTGGCGCCGTTGCTCATGCCACCGGAAGGCCGTCGGCTTTCGGCCTGTGCCTTGGATCCGTGTTGATCTGGGCGGCTACCGGTCCGATCTTCCATTATTCCGAAACCTGGCAGCTGATCATCAACACCGGAACCACGATCATCACCTTCCTGATGGTCTTTCTCATCCAGAACACCCAGAACAGGGACGGCGCGGCCATCCAGGCCAAGCTCGACGAACTGATACGGTCCGGTCAGGCAAAGAACGACTTTATCGGTATCGAGCACCTCACGGAGAGGGAGGTGGAGGAGTTTCGCTCGCTGTGCGAGCGAGCCAAGACGGCGGCGTCAACGAACCCCTAGAGCGCTTTCGAAGCAGTCCGACCGGCTTTGAGCGCCTTCGCCGCAGGCCGGTGGGAAGACCGTTTCGCGCTTTTCCCGGCGTTTGTTGCAGCCGGGGGCGCCTCGTTCGTCGAGACGGACGAAGCCCGCTTTTCTATGTCTTTCAGCTCCGCATCGATGGCGTTGGGCGAAGCATGTTCCAATCCGACCACCTCATTGCGGGCGGTGTCCAGGGCGACGATTATCTCGTTGAGTTTTGCTTGCATGGCCGCGGTGTCGCGGTAGTTCTGGATGAGCACCACGCCCGTCAGGCACATCGCCGAAATCGATATGATGTAGGTTCCAAGGGTCGTGCTGGTGAACAGCGCACAGACGAGGGCGGCGACCAGCATCACGTAGAAGCCCGGCGGCTTGGAGAAGAATTCGGCGAGGGCATATAATGGTCTATCCACCCAAATCTCCGCCGAGGATGAAAGAGCCCGCCATCCGAGGTAGGCGGCGGGCTCGTTTGCGATCGCACCCCTGCCTGGGGCAGCCGATTGCACTAGCTGACGTAACCTCCGCGAAAGCGACAGGTTCCGGCCGGTCGGAAATAAAGACCGGATCTATCCCAGCTTTACCTTCGGTTCTCGCGCCCAGAAGCGCAGGTCGCCGAGCCTGGCCACGAAGCCCGATGCGTCCTTGGCGGATGCCAGCGCGATGACCGCTTCGTCCTCGGCGACGCCAGCCTTCGTCAGCAGTGGCGCCGCCGCCTCGACGAAGCCGATGAACTTGCAGTGCGCGAAGGCGTCGGCGACGAAGTCGCGGGCGGTGGATTCCTTCAGCAGATCTGCCATTGCAGCTTTTGCCGGCAACAGCGCGACCGCGTCGTAGAGAACCGACGGCGCGCCCGCGATCATCTGGTGGGCCTCGATCCAGCTGCCGTCGCTGGCCTTGGCGCCGCCGACCTTCGGCGCGATGATCTCGAAACTGGCGCCGGCCTTTGCCAGCGCCTGCTTCAGGGCATTCAGCAAGGCCGCGTCGGTTCCCTCGGTCACCAATATGCCGAGCTTGCGGCCCTCGAAACGGCCGGGGCCGTTCTTCAGGATGCTGAGCGCATCCGATGCAGCGACATCCCTGCGCGTCGGCACCGCCGCGTCGGCGGGATTCGGCATCGCCTTCAGGCCGAGCCCATCCGCCACCTTGCGGGCCAGGCCGTCATCGATGTTGAGAAGAGGCGATACGATGCGCTCGCGGATGACGGGCGTCTGCACCTTGCTCAGTTCGAAGGTCAGCGCGGCGGCGATGTGGCCTTGTTCCACGGGGTCCTGGCTGATGTAGAACTGGCGCGCCTGGCTGTAGTGATCGGCAAAGGTCTCCGACCGCAAACGCGCCTTCGGTCCGGCTTCGACTTCGGTGAATGAGCGGAAGCCTTTCGACGGGGATTCACGCGGACCCTCGTCCCATGAATTGGGCTGGTAGTTGGCGCGGCCAACCGGATTGCGCATCGCCATGTGCCCATCCTGCTGGAAGTGGTGGAAGGGACATTTCGGCGCGTTGATCGGGATATGAGTGAAGTTGGTGCTGCCCAGTCGTTTGATCTGCGTGTCGAGATAGGAAAAGTTGCGGCCCTGCAGCAGCGGATCGTTGGAGAAGTCGACGCCGGGCGGCACGTTCTGCGTCATGAACGCGACCTGCTCGGTCTCGGCAAAGAAATTGTCGGGCATGCGATCGAGCACCAGGCGGCCGACGGCTATGGGCGGCAGGATTTCTTCCGGGATGAGCTTGGTGGCATCGAGCACGTCGAAGTCGAAACTGTCGGCGAATGCCTGGTCGAACAATTGCAGCTGCAGTTCCCACTCCGGAAAGTTGCCGGCCTGGATCGATTCCCAGAGATCGCGGCGATGGAAATCGGGGTCGGCGCCGTTGATCTTCACCGCCTCGTTCCAGGCCACGGATTGCAGCCCGAGCTTCGGCTTCCAGTGGAATTTGACGAAGGTGGACTCGTCCTTGGCGTTGAGCAGCCGGAAAGTGTGGACGCCGAATCCCTCCATGAAGCGGAAGGAGCGCGGGATCGCCCGGTCCGACATCACCCACATGATCATGTGCATGGACTCGGGCGTCAGCGAAATGAAATCCCAGAAATTATCATGCGCCGATTGTGCCTGCGGGAAGGCGCGATCGGGCTCCTCCTTCACCGCATGCACCATATCGGGGAACTTGATCGCATCCTGGATGAAGAAGACCGGTATGTTGTTGCCGACAATGTCCCAGTTGCCCTCCTGCGTGTAGAGCTTGACGGCAAAGCCGCGCACGTCACGCGCCAGGTCGAAGGAACCCTTGTTGCCGGCGACCGTGGAGAAGCGCACGAATGCCGGCGTTTTTTCGCCGGCGCGCTGGAAGATGTCGGCGCGCGTATATTTGGCCAGCGATTCATAGGTTTCGAAATATCCGTGCGCGCCATAGCCACGCGCATGGACGACGCGCTCCGGGATGCGCTCGTGATCGAAATGGAAGATCTTTTCGCGGAAATGAAAGTCTTCGAGCGCGGTTGGTCCACGGGCACCGATCTTCAGCGAGTTCTGATCGTCCGACACCGGCCCGCCCTGGGCGGTGGTCAGTAGCGGTGTTGGCCCGGCTGCGGTCTGGTGCAGTTCGCCGCCTTCGCCGCGCAGCAGTTTCTGATCGTGGATGGTGGCGGCGGTGCCGGCCGGTTTGGATGCTTGCTTCGCCATGACTGAAATTCCTCGAGGGTCAAATGCGCGCGCTGCGCTGGCTCCTCAATCTCTGGAATGGCGATGCGTTCCCTGCCGATTTCAAATCCTGACATCAAGAAGGCCGCCGGGTCGCACGGCGGCCTTTGCCTGTCTTCGAACACGAAAAACCTCAGAGGTTTTTGTTGATCGCGGCGGCGGTCTTGTTGGTGGCGTCCTTGACGGCGGACTTGGCGTCGCCGACGGCCTTCTGGACCTTGCCCTTGGCTTCCTGTGCGGCGCCTTCGGCCCGCAGGCGGTCATTGCCGACGGCCTTGCCGACGCCTTCCTTGGCCTTGCCGACAGCCTGATTGGCGAGACCCGATGCTTTGTCGCTGGTGCTTCCCATGGCGTGTTTCCTTTCGCGGATTGTTGCCTGACCGGCGAGCACCAACGTCGCCTTGTCGGGAAGGTTCCGCGCCCTCGAGCAAGCAGGCAACGAAAAGGCCCGCCACCGACGCGACTCGTGACGGGCCTTCTGGAGTAGGCCGGGCGTCCCACCGCCCAGCCATTTCACAAACCTGTCAGCGGGACGATCGTTCCATCACAACAAAAAGCCCGCCATCTCGGCGGGCCTTGCGGATCTCGTTCCTCGAGCTTCAATTATTCGACCGGCCTTCGATTCAGATGCAAACCGAGGTGCAGGTGCCCGCGGTAACCGCCGAGAGCTTCTGACGCTTGAAAAGTGTCGGCTTCCGGTAGGTTTTTTCATGCATTCCCCCGTTACGTGAACCCACCAGAGGTAAGCGCATGCCGGCGAATTTTGTCAACCGAACTACAAAATGGCTATTTCATAAAAAAACCCCGCCGGCGGTGCGCCTGGCGGGGCTTTGATTGGCGGAGTATCGGATCGAATGGGAGACGATCCGGATCATAAACGCAAACGCCGCGCGGAAGTTCCGCTCGTTGGTGACCGGATTATCGCAGTCCGCGTGTCGCGGCGCGCAGGATGATCGCACGCGCCTGCCGGCCTTCGGGCGTGGGCAGACCGGGATAATTGTGCGGCTGGCCCTTTCGCAGGTGAAACTCGACCGGCACGCCCGCCGCGCGCGCCTTTGCGGCCAACTCGATGCTGTCGGGATAGAGCATGTCGCGCGTGCCGGAGAAGACGAGCATCGGCGGCAGGTCTCGGAAATCGCCATTCAGCGGGCTGACATAGGGATGGGTGACATCCAGGCCACCGGCATAGAGACGAGCGCCTTCGACGGTTCCAGGAATATCCAGCAGGGGATCGCGGGCGGCGATCGCTTTCCGCTCCGGGTTGTCCAGCGAAGCATTCACACCGGGCGAAATCAGCACCAGTCCATCGGGTTGACGGTATCCCTGGTCGCGTAGCCATTGCGCCGCTGCCAGCGCCAGCCCGGCACCCGCCGAATTGCCGATCACGATCACCTTGGCATGTTCGGCCTCCCGCAGAACCTTGCGCAGCAGCAGGCCGGTCGCCGGTACGACATCGCCGGCGGTGGCGGCCGGCGCCAGCGGATAGATGGGGACGACACAGCGGCTGCCGTCGCGGGTGAGAAGGCCGATGAAACGCCAATGCGCGCGCGCGATCTCATGGATGTAGCCACCGCCATGCAGGAACACCACGATGTTGCCGCCATCCGGCCTGATGCGCGACGCCGTGTGATAGACGGGCCAGCCCGCCCCATGCATCAACGTTACCTTGAGGCCGCCGCCAAGGCCCTTCGGCCTGTGCGAGGCCGGGCGCAGCGCCAGCCGGTGGGTGGCATCGCGCACGGCCGCCGCGGTGGCCAACCGCTTCTTCACGCGCAGAAGGCGCAGCACGGCGCAGATACAACGGCTCCGCCAACTTGGTGGCGTATCGTCCGGGGTTATGTCGCATGGGACGCCCGTGCGCCGTTCGTGATCTGAAGATAGCTTGCCGATGTTCATTGCCATGGCCTGTCCGAATTCGGTTGGTTGCCTGCTTGGCGGATCATGGCGTCTGGTCATTCGCCGCCGTCGGCAGCTATAATACGAGCGATTGCTCGTATTCTCCTACTCGCATTCGGACCGCAGGCCATGGCGCGAAAGCCGCTGACCAAACCCAGGAAGACCGCAACCCAGGAGCGCGCGCGCGTGACGGTCGACGCGCTGGTCGAAGCAACCGCTCGCATTCTGGTCAAGGAAGGGTTCGACAAAGCGAGCACCAACCGGATCGCCGAAGAGGCGGGTGTCAGCGTCGGTTCGCTCTATCAATATTATCCGAGCAAGGAGGCGCTGGTCGCCGCCGTCATCGATCGCCACAATGACGAGATCATGAAAGTCGTGACCGCCGCCTTCGCTGAGGTCGCGCCGCTGCCGGTCGATCAGGCGGTGCGCCGGCTGGTCGCGGTGGCGATCGAGGCGCACCAAATCGACCCCAGGCTGCACAGGGTGCTCGCCGAACAGATCCCGCGCACCGGACGGCTGGCCGATGTCGAAGCCTTCGGCCGGCAAACCTATGCAATGTTCAGCGCCTATCTCGAGGCCCATCGTGACGAGTTGCGCATGGCCGACCTCAACATGGCGGCGTTCGTGTCGGTGACCTCGATCGAGGCGTTGGCGCACACGGCGGTGCTGAATGGGCCGCAAAAGCTCGGCCGCGACACGGTGCGGGAGCTGGTCGACGAGGCGACGCGGCTGGTGGTGGGGTATCTGCTGTAGCGGCGACGCGCGGCTATTATGCGCCCGCATTGGCGACTGCATTTTTGACATACCCAAGCGGCCGGCGATAGGGTTCCAATTTCTGGTGGCAATGGGGATAGTCGCCTTGGGCTGGCAATCTATAGCAAGGGGCTGGCGGCGGTTCTGGTCACGCAGGGTTGTGGCGGAGTATACAGTCAAAGCCCGTTACATGACGCTCTCGTTCAAAATCTACCAGGTCGATGATGGGGAGCGGACGTGCCGCATGAGCATTTTCGCAGGTAGCGAATCGTACTCCTCCCCAATACGGACAGATGACCTCGATCTTCTTGTCAAAGCCGCTCAGGAGGCGAGGGCGCAGCTTGGCGCCTAGCGTTTTAAGCAGGCCTGCGGTGCGCTATGGTGCGCGTCATAGGGAAGGCGAAGCGGAATCAAAAGCAGGCGATTGAACCTCCGATAGAACGCCGGCTTGAAGCAGAAGCCGCCTATTATGCCCAAAAGTGCGAGATCACCATTCAAGAGCTGCCCAGCTTATCCGGGACGCCCACAAACCCAGGCTTTCAATTCCTGTCAGACGGCTTGGAGCGCATCCTCGATACCGTCTCGCGCTCGGCGCGCTTGGAGCGCAGCGGCGGCAGGCCACGGTCGATCAGGTCCATGTCCTCCAGCACCATGTCGCCCATGCGCTTGAAGGCGATGTCGAGCGCGCCGGCGCGGTGGGCCGAGCGCAGGAAGCCGGGCAGGGCGCGAACCGGATGGTCGCCCGCCAGCGGTTCTTCCGGGAAGACGTCGCTGGCGGCGACGATGTGGCGGCTTTTCACCGCCGCCATCAGAGCGGGGAAATCGACGACACCGGCGCGGCTGAGCAGGATGAAGGCGGCGCCCTTGCGCATCGAAGCGAAGGCGTCGGCGCCGAGAAAGCCCTGGTTCTCCGAGGTCACCGAGGCGACGACGAAAACGAAATCGCTCGATGTCAGGACCTCGTCGAGAGAAGCCGGCTCGACGCCATTGTCGATCAGGATCGACGGCGGCAGCCAGGGGTCGAAGACTTTGGTGCGGGTGCGGAACCCGCCCAGCAGGCGGTTCAGCGCGCGGCCGAGGTCGCCGAAGCCGATGATGCCGACATCGGCGCCCGACAAAAGCCGCGCCGTCTGGTTGCCGTCGCCGCCCCACCGCTCCTCGCCCTTGCGGAAGGCGAGGTCGGCGTCGACGATGCCGCGGGCAAGGTTGAGCGCCATGGCAAGGCCGAGCTCGGCCACCGGCTCGGCGAAGACGAGACCGGTGGTGACGACATGGATGCCGCGTGAAAACAGCGTCTCGTAAGGCATGTTGTTCAGGAGGTTGCTCTCGACATTGAAGACGCAGCGCAAGGCCTTCATCCGCTCCAGCGTTTCGGGCGAGATCGGCGGCTGGCCGACGATATAGCGCGCCTCTCCCAGCACATCGGCCGGCAGGCTGGCGACACCGTCGGCCGTGGTTTCGACGATGCGGTATTTCGCCTTGAGGCGCGCCAACTGCGGCGGCGTGAAGATCAGTTCCAGCGAGCGCGGTTCCGGCGCGCTGATGACCAGCGGCAAATCCTTGTCTGACATGACGATTCCTCCCGGCGCGATGCTACAGGCGCGTTTTTGCTTTGCCCATGTCGTTATCCCGAAATCGCCGTGGACTTGCGGAGGACATCTGGCTCGGCGGCTAAAATACCGCCGATGAACCGATTTACAACTGCGAAAAATCGATTTACTCGTTTCTTCGGCGGACAGAAATGCTCTGTCCGCGCCTCGGGAGGAGGAGCAATGGCGCACAGGCAGGACCAGCAGCGGCGTGCGTCGATCCACGACGTGGCCAGCCGTGCCGGCGTGTCGGCCGCCACCGTCTCCAAGGTCATGGCAGGCGTCACCACGGTCAAGCCCGAGAATGCGCAGCGCGTGCTTGATGCGATCGAGCAGCTGGGCTACCGCGTCGATCCGCTGGCCTCCGACATGCGCCGGGCCAAGCGCCGCATCATCGGCGCCATCATGCCGGAGTTCGAAAGCGAATTCTTCGGCCAGATGGTGAGCCAGCTGGAAAGCCTCGCCGAGCAACGCGGCTACACGCTGGTGGCGGCGTCGAGCCGCGAATCCGAAGCCCGCGAAACGGAAATCCTCGCCCGCATGCATGACTGGCGGGTGGCCGGCGTGGTGCTGGCGCCGGTGCGCAACGAGCACGGCCCGGCGGCCGCCTTCATGAAGACCAACGGCATGACCGGCGTGCTGATCGATCGCGTGCTGTCCGATGACGCCTTCGACACGGTGTCGGCCGACAGTGCGGCGGCCAGCGCCGAGGTGGCGCGCCAACTGATCGGCAAAGGCCACCGCCACATATTGGTGGTCGGCCTCGGCGAGCAGGCGGCGACGGTGCGCGCCCGCCTCGACGGGTTTCGCGCCACCGCGCTCGAACTGGCGCCGGATGTGCGCATCGATGTCGTGCTGGCCGAGACCGATGTCGAGCCGCTCAGGGCACAGCTGCGCCACTATTTCGCGAAAGGCGAACGCCCGACGGCGGTCTATTCGCTGTTTCTCAAGGGCACGCTGGTCGCGCTGTCGGAATTTCGCCGGCGCGGCTGGCACTGCCCCAATGACATTTCGCTGGTCGGCTTCGACGACGCCGAATGGATGCAGGTGACGTGGCCGGCCATCGCCGCCGTGGTGCAGCCGGTGCGGCAGATCGCCAGCCACGCGATGGAGGCGCTGTTTGCCAGGATTGAAGGCGAGGCGGGGCCGCCGACCGCGCGGCTCGAACCTTGCCAGGTCTTGATGCGGGAATCCGTCGGCTCGCCGGCCAACGGCTCCGGAACCCGACAATAGCCCGCATCGTCGGCGGCGGCGACACCAGCGCCGTGGCGGCGCACGAACAGAGAGGTCGAGATGAATATTTTTGGACTGCACACTTTCGCCATTGCCCCGATCTGGAACCTCGACCTGATCGAGCCGCAGATGGAGCGGCTGAAGGGGCTCGGCATTGGCCTGCTGGAAATCCCGCTGCTGCGCCCCGAAGAGATCGACACCAAACGCACGCGCGCTTTCGCCGAGCGGTGGAATGTCGAGCTTATTCCGTCGCTTGGCCTGCCGGCTTCACTCGATGTGGTGGCGCGGCCCGACGAGGCGCTGGCCTTCCTCGAACCGGCCTTCGGCGTCTGCGAAGCGGTGCGCAGCGCAGCACTCGGCGGCGTCACCTACGGCACGATCGGCAAGACGTCCGGTCGCGCGCCGACGGCCGACGAGATCGACGGCATGTGCCGCTTCCTGGCGCGCGCGGCGAAGGTCGCCAAGGCGCATGGGCTGAAGCTCGGCATCGAGCCCTGCAACCGTTACGAGACGCATCTGATCAACCGCGGCATCGACGCGGCGCGGATCATCGAACGTGTCGGCGCCGACAACATCTTCATCCATCTCGACACCTACCACATGCATATCGAGGAGGAGAGCTTCGCGGCCGGCTTCAAGGCGGCGGCGCCCTATCTCGGCTATGTCCACGTCTCGGAAGCCAATCGCGGCGTGCCGGGCCGCGGCATGCTGAACTGGGCGGCCTGCATGAAGGCCATGGCTGACATCGGCTACACCGGTCCGATCACGCTCGAAAGCATGAACCATGTCGATGTCGACATCGCCGGCGGGCTGGCGGTGTGGCGGCCGGTGGCGGAGAACCCGGACGATGTCATCGGTATCGGGTTGCCATTCCTGCGCGAGGAGGCGCGCAAGGCGGGGCTGCAACTGGGGTGAGGTTCAAGGCTTTGGTTGCTCCCCCGCAAAGCGGGGAAGGTCCCCTCACGCCAGGCCGGGCTCGCGCCGCGGTCCCAGATGGCGCATCTTGCGGCCGATGATCATCAGCTGGCGCGCGGTGTTGTTGCGCAGACGCCGTACGCGCCATTCCAGTCCGGTTTCAGTGGTGATCCGTTTGGCATAGATGCTCACCCGCATGCCGTCTTCATCGGAGGCCACCTTGACCGGGTCGTCATAGAAGGTGCCGATCTTGTCGGCCGCCATGCCTGGCGTTTCCAGCCAGCGCGGAATGTGAACCGAATGGAGCTGATCGACATCGATCATGACCCGCCCGATGCCGACGCCCGGCGTCGGGCATGTCGTCACGAATGCATCGCCAATGAAGACGACGCCGTCGCGGCGATGGCCTTGCGTCGTGGTCAGGCTGACCTGCCTGACCTCGACGGGGCTTGCCACTTCGAAGTTGCCGCACTGCGCCGCGATCTCGGGCATCAGTTCGCAAAGCATCTTTTGCGGTTCGGCGCGGAAGTCCCGCGTCCATTGGTCGGCGACGGTGCGATAGACGAACATGTTCGCCCGCATCCTGTCGCCGATGGGAAAGACGGTGAGGTAGGCGACGCGGTCCGAGGCCCGCTTGCCATAGCTGGTGACCGCGTGAAAGGCGCAATCGCGCCGCGAGATAGCAAGGTCGAATCCCATCGACAGCGAATGCGCCTTCGACAATTCGATGCGCTCGACACCGATGGCGCGCCGGATCGCTTCGCTGTGGCCGGTTGCCACCACCAGCAGGCGGGCATTGACGACGCTACCGTCGGCCAGCACGAGCCGCTGCCGGTCCGGTCCGGTCGAGACCTCGGTTACCTTGCCGACCGTGATCGGCACTTGCGGCGGCAAGGCATCGCGCAGGCCGTTGATCAGCGCGCCATAGGAAAATGCGTATTCCCACTTCTTTTCCCTGGCGAAGAACTGGCCGAGGCGGAAAACGTCAACGTCGGTAAACGGCGTGACGAGAGGCATCACCATCTTGTCGAGGCCGAGCTTTTCGAACAGCTGCATCTGATTTGCGCCGATCTTCTCGGCCCGGAACTCTTCGTGATGAATGCGGTGCGGATCGATCAGCGCGACCTTGCGGCCGGCCTTTCCCAGCAATGCACCCAGGGTAATTCCGGCCATCCCGGCACCAATGATCGCCACGTCGACTTCGGCCGGGGCAGCCTCGGCGGCGGCGGGGGTCTCGCTGCCCTTTCTGCTAGTCATCTTCCGTCTCCACAATCCGTGGTCGAAATATCTTTCGGACCTTCATCAACCTCAAGCAACCAGCGCGCGTGGCTGGTAGTAACGCTTGTTTAGGTTAATCACGGTGGCCTTTGTTTCCAGCGCGGCGCGATCGCCGAGCCATCGATGAACTCCAGGCCGCCCGCCTCATTGAGCGTATGCAGCTTGCGCCCATTCCATAGCGCGCCAGGAGTTAAGATCGTCTCGACGACCTGCTCCATGCCGTTCACATCGAGCTGAGCGACGCGAGCGATGCCGAGGGCGGCGCCATAGCTCCTGCGGCAATCCTGCACCGGCCGCAGCAACTGGCCGTCGCGCTCGACCATGCGTCCGGCCGGCCGTGCCGAGGCGATGTCGACCAGCACGGGATTTTTGGGATGCGGCGTCCACGGGCCGCGAAAGTCCGGCGCCGACCACAAATGCAGCGCGTCGGAGAAGGCGCCGCCGCCATCGCGGACAGTGGCGAACATCCACCAGCGGCCGCCATGCTCGACCAGCGTGGCGTCGCTGGCGACGACATCGGACAACAGCGTCGCTTCCTTGACCCATCCGCCGGGGAAGGCGGTGGCGCGATAGAGATCGACCGTGCGGTTGGCGCAGCTTTCCGGCACCATCCAGACCTCGCCGTCGCGCTCGAAGACGAAGGGATAGGAGAGGTGATAGGGCAGGTCGAGCACCGGCTCCGGGCGGCCGACCGGCCCTGCCGGACCGAACGGCACGGCGGAGATGATGGCCCGGCCCAGGCGGTGGATATAGTCCTCGACGAACAGGGTCACCTGGCCCCGATACAGGATCGGGAACGGATCGGCGTAGAAGCGGCTGCCGTCGTCGGGCAGCACCTGCCAACCCGTCGCCGGATGGGCGCGCAGGTCGTAAAGGTCGCGGCCATCGGTCTGGCGCCAGCCGACCTTCCAGTGCGGGGCATTGTAGCAGAGATGGTAGATCTTCTGGACGATGCGCCGCGCCAGCGCCTTGCCGCCTCGGATGCCAAGCTTGGCGGTGGAGGGTATCGCCGACGGGGCACCGACCGGCGCCGGCTCGGGCAGCTCGGGCAGCGCGCGCGCCGCGCCTTCCATTGCCGTGGGGTTCAGGGCCGCGACGATCAGGCTCGCGGTGCGCGCCAGCATGTCCTGGAAGGAGGCCAGCGCGATGCCGCCATATTCGGTGCCCAGGCGTCCTTCGGCGACCGTGATGCCGTTTTCCTCGATGCGGGCAATCGGCGTGCGGCCGTCGAGGATCGGCGCCAGCAAGGCGGCTTCGCCGGCGGCGCCGTCATAGGTCACGCGCCAGACCCGCGTCCCTTCCGATGCCACGTCGCCGCAGAGGTCGATTACCAGATCGGGAGAGGCCGGCGTCTGCGTGCGATAGGGCGCGAGCGCCGACAGCGGCAGGCGCTTGGCGAGACCGTCAGCCGGCAGGCCGTGGATGACCGTTTCGAGCTGGAAGAGTGCGGCGGCGCTGCCTGGAATGCCGCCTCCGGCCGGGCGTGCGTCGACGCGAACCTCGACCTGCGCCAGCGCCGCCAGGCGCTGCAGCAACAGCAGGTGAAAAGCTCTGACGCACTCGCCGTCCAGGCGCAGGCTCACTTGCATGTCGCACCCTTGGCATAGCGATGTCTTGCTGACCGGTGTTCGATATCGGGGCAGGGGAGATGGCGGCACGGCGGGGCCGGATTGAAGTGCTGCCCCATTTCCGTTCGTCTCCTGCTCGCTCGCGCCCGTGTTGGCACGCCTGTGCCTAATTACGCAAACTCCGTGCCAAGAATGCGTAAACGCCGGGCCGAAATTCGGAAGAGCTCCCAACATAATTAACAGTGTTTTAACAGTTGGAGGCATAGCTAGGTCGAAGCTGCAATTTAGACTTGCAGGCACATGGAGTGTTGTCGGAGCGACCGTTGCAATCATCCCTGCTCTCGTTGCCGCAACAAGACGCTCCGGAGGCAATTCAATATGCCCCGGAGCCAGTGCCTATGACGTCCCATGCATCCTCGACCGTCGAGCTGGGCGACCTGAAACGCATATTGGTGCGCCGCCGTTTCCTGATCCTCATGACCGCCGCGCTGCTGACGCTCGGGACGCTCGCCTACGGATTGCTCACGCCGGCGCTCTATAGCTCGGTGGCGGAAATCCTCGTCGACCCGCAGGACCTCCAGGTGGTCACCAACGACGTCAATCCGAGCCGTGTTCCGCCCGATGGCGGCATCACCATGGTGGAGAGCCAGGTCAGCGTCGTCCAGTCGAGCGGCGTGCTGCTCAAGGCCATCGCGGCAACCAACTTGACCGAGGATCCGGAATTCAACGGGCAGGGCGGGCTGGTGAGCCGCCTGCTCGGCGGCTTGCTGGGCTCGGGCTCGGCCGAAACCGACAGAACGGGGAAGACACTCGATGCACTGCGCCGGGTGCTGGCGGTGAAGCGGGCCGACAAGGTGCTGGTCCTCGACGTCATCGTCACCGCCAAGAGCGCCGACAAGGCGGCCAAGCTCGCCAACGCCATCGCACAGGCCTACCTGGCCGACCAGGCGAGCGCGCGCGCGAAGATGGCCACCGATGCTTCCGATTCCATCACCGCGCGGCTGGACGAGCAGCGCAAGCGCGTCCAGCAGGCCGAGAACGCGGTGGAGGCCTACAAATCCGCCCACAACATGGTGATGGCGGCAGGCAATCTGGTCAGCGACCAGGAACTGACCGAGATCAACACGCAGCTCTCGGCCGCGCAGAGCCGCACCGCGGCGCTGAAGGCGCAGGTCGACCAGCTGCGCCGGTCCGGTGGCGTGCCGGACGCCACCTCGGAAGCCATGCGCTCATCGGTGATTTCGAGCCTGCGGGCGCAGGAGGCGACGCTTGTCGACCAGGTCTCGCAGCTCGGCACCGAACTCGGGCCACGCCATCCCTCGATGATCGCGGCGCAGCAACAGCTGCGCGACACGCGCGCGCTCATCGTGCGCGAACTCGGCCGGATCAGCGCCGCCGCCGAAACCGACTACGAGCGGGCGCTGGCCAACCAGCAGGCGCTGGAAGCCAAGGTCGCCGGCATGAAGAGCAAATCGCTCGACACCGACCAGGCTTCGGTCAAGCTGCGCGAATTGCAGCGCGACCTGGAGGCCGTGCGTTCCGTCTATGCCACCTATCTGCAGCGGGCGCAGGAAACGCGCGAGCAGATCAATGTCGACAGCACCAATGCGCGCATCATCTCGCAGGCCATGCCCGCCTTGAAGAAGAGCTGGCCGCCCTTGCCGCTGCTGCTGTTCGGCGCGCTCTTCGGCGGGCTGGGACTGGGCACCGCGCTGGCGCTGATCGCGGAATATTCATCGCCGACCGTGCTTTCCAGCGCGCAGATGCAATCGGCCATCGACGCGCCGGTGTTTGGCGTGCTGCCGGCAAAGTCCGGCGGCGGCCGCCGCTGGTGGCCTTTCGGCGGCGGGGCCACTGCTGCCGGGCAGAAGACGGATGCGGTCGCGGGGCTGGCGCTGAGACGCCTGTTCGCCTCCAGCCGGCGTCCGCCGAACTGGCCGCTGGTGCCGTCTGTCCTGCTGACGTCGCCACCCGAGGACGCGGCGCATCGGGGCCGCGTGGCGCGCCTTCTCGCCAATGCTGCGGCCGCCAGGGGCAGCCGTGTACTGTTTATCGACACCAATGCCGCCGGCGGCAGCAAGGAGCCGCAGCCCGGCCTGCTCGACGTGCTGCGCGGCGAATACGCCTTCGAGGCGCTGAGCCAGCACACGGCCGGCAGCAATGTCGCGGTGCTGGGCAGGGGCCGGCAAAAGGCCGTCTTCTCCGAGGCGCAGGGCGTCTATTTCACGCAGCACATGCTGGCGCAGGCAGGCCGCAATTTCGACCTCGTCGTCGTCGACGGCGGCGCGCTCGCCGACAATCTCAACGCCTCGCCGCTGGTCGCCATGGTCGACGAGATCGTGATGGTCGCGACGCTCAACTCGACGCCGATGCGCGATGTCACGGTGGCCTCGCAAGCCATTTCCGTCATGGGGCGGCTGCCGACCGGCGCGTTGCTGGTCGACGAGGCGGCCTGACATGGCCACCGTTCGGGCCGCCGCCCGGGCCAACAACCCGGCATCCGGCTGGGCCGGTTCGGGACAGGCCGCCACCGCACCGCGCATCGGGTCCGTCGACGCGGTGACACGCTTCGGCCTGGTCGCGGTCGTGGTGCTGCTGTTCGCCATCTCCGGCGGCATGCTGTGGCTGGTGGGCTACAATTACGATGGCTTGACCGGCAACCCGGCGACCAAGATCCATCCATCCACCTATCTGCTCGTGCTGGTGTTTGCCTGGCGCGCCTGCACCTTCGGCAATCCGGTCGGCTACATGGTTGCTGTCGCCGACCGGCGGCCGGCCAGCACGCTGATGGCGGTCATCTCGATCATGCTCCTGGTCGTCGTCATCGCGCGCCAGCGCCCGGGCATGGCCGGCATGATCGACACGTTCGTGACGCCGGCGCTGCTGGTGATGATGCTGGGCGAGGACGACGACAAGACATTCGCCCGGATGCAGACCGTCGTTCACGCCATCATGACAGTGAACGCACTGCTCGCTTTGTTCGAGTTCGCCACCAAGACGCTGATCTTTCCCTATCGCCTCGACGGCGTGGTGTTCATGGCCGATTTGCGCTCGACGGCGCTTCAGGGCCATCCGCTGTCCAATGCCACGGTCACCTCGATCTATGTGCTGGCGCTGCTCTCAGGTTCGAAATCGCTGTCCATGCCGCTGCGGCTAGGCATGATCGGCTTGCAATTCGCGGCTCTCGTCGCCTTCGGTGGCCGCTCGGCGATGGTGCTGACGATCGTGCTCGGCGGTTGCTACCTGCTCATCCAGGGGCTGCGCGGCCTGCGCACGGGGCGCGTCAACCTGCTTGGCGCCGCACTCGGCCTCATCCTGGCCGCGCTGGTGCCGGTGGTCATCGTGGTCGCCGCGTCATTAGGCTTCTTCGACGCACTGCTCGAGCGCTTCGTGTCGGATAGCGGCAGCGCCAATGCCCGCGTCGAAATGTTCGATCTGTTCAACCATTTCGACCTGCGCGACCTGATCGTCGGGCCCGACATCGATCTCATCGAGAGCCTGCGCCGCATCAGCGGTCTCGAGCAGGGCATCGAGAACCCGATCATCCGCCTGATCCTCTACCAGGGCGCCTTCTTCACCCTGCTGTTGTTCGTCGGCTTCGCCCTGTTCATGCACGAGGTGGCGCGCCGCTGCCATTCCGGCATCTGGCTGACCATGCTGGGCTGGCTGATCCTGCTCAACACGTCCGAGAGCCTGGCGTCGAAGACGACGCTGATGACCAAATTCGTGGTGATCGCGCTGGTGCTTTATAGGCCGGCGGTGATACCGCGAAGGGTGGCGCAGGGGGCGCGAAGGTAGCGCTCTACGGCGCCCCCCTCTGTCCTGCCGGACATCTCCCCCACGAGGGGGGAGATCGGACGCGCATCGGCCTTCGCCAATTGCCCACGCCGCAAAGGAGAGCCGGCGCCAAAGCTGCCAATCTCCCCCCTCGTGGGGGAGATGTCCGGCAGGACAGAGGGGGGAGCAAAGGAACTCGACGATCGCCCTGTATGGAACGGTTTCTATCCCGGCATCCTCAACCCCAGCGCCTCGACCATGGCCGGGTCGAGGGCACGCGTGGTGTCGTCCATCATGCCCATGCCGTCGAAGAGGTCCCAGAAGGCCCAGGGAAAGCCTGCCGCCTCGGCGCTCTGCCGGACATCGGCAATGTAGCGGGCGCGGTCGGGATTCGGGGCGGCGGTGTAGCGGGCGTCGGTGCGCAGCGCGCCGAATTCGCCCATGATGACGCGCTCCGGCGCAATGCCGTGGGCATCGGCCCAGGCGCGCGCCTGGCCGAGATATTTGTCGATGAACCAGCGGTCGGGCTTGGCGTCGAAATAGACCTTGAGCACGCGCTCGGTTTCGGCATAGGCGGCCTTTTTGTCGGCTTCGGAGGTTTCGGTATCCCGCGCCATGCGCGCCCGGACGGAAGCCAGCGTCTGTTCGAGCGAGCCGGCGGAGGCCGGCCACGGCACATTGTTCAGCGCACGATAGACCGGCTCTCGCATCCACGGCGCGCCCTGGTGGCTGAACAGATAGGGTTCGTAGAAATGGAAGGTGAACAGGATCGGCTCGAAGGCCGCCAACGGCGCCGGATCGAGCGCCGCCAGCCCGCTCACCATCGAGCCGCAGCCGCCGGTGACGACCAGCGGCAGGGACGGGGATGACGCCCTGGCCGCCGTCAGCAGGGCTGCCTGGACGTTTGACCAGACGTTGGAATCGCAGGACTGCGGCGGCTCGTTGACCGGCTCCAGTGCACCATATCCCGGCGTGAACCGCTCCAGCCGTCCGGCAAGCTCGCCGACGAGGGCGCGATAGGCCTCGAATTCGGGCGCGGCGGTGCTGGAGACCATGCGGTCGGGATTCCAGTAGTGGGTGGCGCCATTGGCCTGGACGTTGACGATGATGCCGAGGCCGGCATCGAGCGTGGCGGCGACGGCGGCGTCCAGCATATCCAGCAATTTTGCGCGGGTCGTGGCATCGGCGGCAAGGAACGGGCCGGGATCGACGGGGAGGCGGATGAAGTCGAGCCCGGTTCGGCGTAGCCGACCAAGGTCGTCAGGGGTCGGCACCGGGCGCTGCGACTGGAATGGCGGCCAGGCATAGTCGGTGCGCGGGGCGGGAAATTCGCGTGTCAGAGCAAACCAGGGCCAGGCATTGACGCCGCGGCGGAAGCGCCATTCGCCGGTGGCGGCAGGAGCGGGCTGTGCGGACGAAAGCGGCGCCAGCGATGCAGCGGGCACCAGCGCCGTCGACAGCGCGGTGCGAAGAAGCCGCCGCCGCGACCAGCCCGTCATACGGCGCCGGGCGAGGGGCGGTCGATCGCGGCCGGCCGTGCGGCGCTCACGCCGAGAAGCCGGTAGGCTTCGTTCTCGTAGGCCAGCAGGACATCCTCCCAGCGGAAGCTTTCGCGGGCGCGCGTCCTGGCAGCTTCGCTGCAGGCCTTGACCAGCGCGTCGTCCGTCATCGCCTGCCGGATCCGCTCGGCGCAGCTTTGCGTGTCGGTGAAATGGATGGCGGCGGCGCCGGCGACCCACCTGTTGTAGGGATTGTCGTGGGCGATCACCATGTTGCCGGCGGCCAGCGCCTCGACCAGCGACGGGTTGGTGCCGCCGACCGTGTGGCCATGCATATAGGCGCGCGCGTGGTAGCGCAGCGCCTTCACCGCCGCCTGGTCGTAGATGGCGCCCGGCAGGACCATGGAGGCGTTCGCCGCCTTGCGGACCGCGACATGATAGGGGATCTGGTCGGACAGTGTTCCCAGCACCACCAGCTTCATGTCGCGCTTCTGGCTGCAGAACGCTTCGACGATGGGCAGGATGTTGTTGTCGGGCTCGATGCGCGCGATCGAGATCAGGTATTTTCCAGGTTCGAGCCCGAGGGCGCGCACCGGCGCCTCGGATGCCGATGTCACCGGGTCGGCGCCATAGGCGATGGTGGAGATGGCGCTGCGCGGCCGGCGCGTCGCCAGGTGATCGGCAATGACCGGATGGTCGGCGACCAGGCGGTGCGAGGCCCACGCGCCGATCCACTCATTGAGCCAGAACCAGGTGCGCGCCGCGCGCCCCCATTTGGGGCGGCGCCACTCGATGCCGTCCATGTTGGTGATGATCTTGCGCCGCATCAGCCTGAGCCAGGTCAGGAAGACCGCGCCGTTATAGCCGAGCACCAGGCAGACGCCGGGCCGCCGCGCGGCGTCGAGCACGCATTGCCAGTCGAATTCCAGCGTCGCGCGCGGACCTTTCGAGGCAACCTGGATGTGGATGAGGTCGATGCCGTTCCAGGTTTCGGTGCGCACCCTCTGGTCGACCCGCTCGACTTCGTCCTGGCAGTAGACGCCGACCTTCCAGCCGCGTGCGACCAGAAACAGCGCCAGCTTCTCGGCGAACGTCTCGAAACCGCCATGCGCCGCGGGAATGCCGCGCGTTCCCAGGATCAGGATGGAGGGTTGTTCCGATTTCATGGTTGCTGGCACTTTCAGGTCCGCCCGATCCGCGGTGCGTGGCTGTCTCATCTCAAAACCGCGCCGTTGCAAGATGCCTGCCAGGCCCGATTCCAGCCATCATCGCATCGGGGTTGTAAAATATTTCTTCCAAACGCCCGAGTTGTTTCATTATCGGTCAACTTTCCGCTCGTATGTGTATCGGAACGAGGCAATGCCGGGGCCGGCTGGCCTGCATCTGAATATATTAGCACGGCATAATCCTTGCGTATGGACTTTTGCGCGTCGGAATCGGCGGAAGGCGTGCGGGCATTGGTGTGGAGATCCGACCACACCGACAACGAGGGAAGTCCAGGGGTGTTGGCTTGAAGTTTCCGGCCGCCGATAGCGTCAGGCGGCGGAATCGTCACATCACCCTGACAGAAAGATGCGCGTGAAGATGCGGATTGCCTGCATCCATCAGGGGTACGAACTCTACGGTTCCGACCGCAGCTTCGCCGAGAGCGTCGCGGCGTTGCGCACCGCGTTTCCGTCCGCCGACATCGAGGTGGTCCTGCCGCGCAGCGGACCGATCGTCGAAATCCTGGAATCCCATGCCAGCCGCATCGTCTTCGAACCGCTCTGGGTGCTGCGGCGGCAGGCGATGCTGAGGCTGGCGACCGTCGAGATGGCGCGGCTGCCGGCCGCGCTGTGGCGGGCCTGGCGGCGCCTGCGTGATAGCGACCTCGTCTATGTCAACACGTCTATCGTCGCCGACTATGCGCTGGCTTCGCGCCTGCTGCCAACCAAGGCACTGCTGCACATCCACGAAATTCCCGAAGGTGTGCTGCGCCGGGTTCTCGTCGGGCTGATGCGCTGGAGCCATGCCGACCTCATCTTCAATTCAAAAGCGACGCGCGATACCTTCGGCGAGCCCAGATCGGCGCGCTCCCATGTGGTCTACAACGGCGTCGCCGGTCCGGCGGCGGAGGCGGCGATGACCTATGACGGCAAGCGTCCGCTGAGGGTGCTGCTGCTTGGCCGCATCAACCGCATCAAGGGCCAGGAAGTGCTGTTGGAGGCGATCGCCTCGCTGCCGGCGGAGTTGAAGTCGAGGATCGAGGTGCGGCTGGTAGGCGGCGCCTTCGAAAGCGCCGAGCGCGAGCGTGCGCTCGCCGACCTGGTCGAGACCATGGGGCTGGCCGGACAGGTCAGCGCCTTGCCCTTCATTTCGGACCCTTCGGAGCATTACCGCTGGGCCGACATCGTCACGGTGCCGTCGCGGCGCCCGGAATCGCTCGGCCGCGTCGCCATCGAGGCGATGGCCTATGGCCGTCCGCCGTTGGTGTCGGCGATCGGCGGGCTGGTCGAAGTGGTTGCCGACGGCGAGACCGGCTGGCATGTGCCGCCTGGCGACGCGGCGGCGCTGGCCGCGAAATTGCGCGAGATCATGCTTGCCCCCGAGGCCTGGCGCGGCTTCGTCGCCGCCGGGCGCAGGCGCTACGAGACGATGTTCAGCGAGCCGGTCGCCGCCGCGGCGATCATCGCGATTGCCGCCGACAAGCTGAAGGCCGCCGTGGCGCGGCCTGGCAGGGCGGCAAGCACGCGCCAGGCGGAGACACGGTCGTGAAGTTCCCGGTCCATCTGGTGCGGCGCCTGGTGCTGATGATCGGCGGCGAGGCGATGCAGAGCGGCTTTCACTTTGCCCTCAACATCGCGCTGCTGCACTTATTGTCGGCGCAAGGCTACGGCCTCTTCGCCATCGGCATGGTGATGGGCGGCGTCGGCCTGTCCTACATCAGGTCGCTGACCGCGGTTCCGGCCTCGATATGGATGAGCAAGAGCACCAACAGCGCCGGTGTCGATGCCTATGACGTGGCTTTCGGAACGGCGGCGCTGGTCGTGGCGCTGCTGATGGCGGTCGGCACGGCGGTTCTGATGCGTCTGCTGGGCGATCCGAGCGGCATTGCCGCCGGCTGCTTCGTCGGCGCATGGTCGCTGCGCAGCCATATGCGCACGGCCTTCTTCGCGCGCCGCCAGCAGGTGATCGTCTCCATCAGCGACGCCGCTTTCACGATTGCCGGCACCGTGTTCGCTGGGCTGGCGATCTGGTACGCCGGGGCCGCGCTGCAGAGCGTGTTCTATGCCCTCGCCGCGGCGAATGTGATCGGCATCTTCGTGCTGGTGCGGCTGGCGCGCCGCACGATGCGCATCTCCTTCCGCATGCCGACGCGGCGGCGCTATGCCAGGCTCTGGCGCCAGCTGTGCTGGTCGGCGTTCAGCGCGACCACCACGAACATCCAGGGGCAGTGCCTGGCGCTGCTGGTTGCCGGCATTGCCGGCCCGGCGGCCTACGCACCGCTGGCGGCGGTGCTGGTGCTGTTTGCGCCGCTGCGCATCATCAGTCTTGCCTTCGTCAACATGGCGCAGCCCGAACTCGCCAAGCTGATGCGGCACAACGAGACACGCCGTGTCTGGTCGCAGGCGAGGATCTGGTCGGTGGTCATGGGGCTCGGCGGCCTGGCCTATGGCAGCGCCATCCTGTTCGTGCTGCCGATGATCAAATCCCAGGCTCTCCAGGATGCCTCGGTCGGCACCATCGGGCTTTTCGCGATCGTGAATTTCGTGCCGATCATGCTCTACATCATGCCGCGCATCGTCCTCGAAATCCTCGGCGATTTCCGCATCGTCGCCTTCATCACGCTGGGTGGAGCGATTGTCGGGCTGGCGCTGATCGCGATCGTGCTGGCGGTTGCGTCGCCGCCATGGGCACTGCTGGGGTCGGCGGTCTCCGAGACTTTCGTGCTCGTGGCATCATGGTATTTCGCACACCACCGCATCTGGAACATCGAGCATCCGGAGCAGCAGCGCAACAGCCGGCTGGGTTCGTGGCGGCGGGCGATCACATTCGCCGCGGCGAAACGATAGGAGCGGGACGTGACAGGCCAGGCAGTACAGACCGTGGTGAATGACCTGCCCGCCGGGCCGGCGTCCCGCGTTGTCGCGGCGAACGATACGTTCACGGTGCGCCTGCACACGAGCCTCGACTCGGTCAGGCCGCTTTGGCTGCACCTCCAGGAAAATGGCGTGTGCACCGGCCACCAGAACTATGCCTGGGCCGAGGGCATCGTCGCCGGGCTGATGCCGGACGATGCCGAACTGCTGATCGTCGAGGTGAACGACGCCGCGACCGGCGCCAACCGGATGCTGGTACCGCTGATGCGGCGGCAGGCTTTCCAGCATCGGGTGATCGAATGGCTGAGTTGTGGCGTCTGCGACTATTCGGCGCCGCTGCTGGCGGATGCGAGCCCGTGGACGGCGCAATCCGCGCAGGCCGCATGGACCGCGGTTCGTTCCATACTGCCGCCGGCGGACCGCTTCCACATCACGGGAATACCACGCACGATCAACGGCGTCGCCAATCCGCTGGCCTTGCTTCCGGAAATACGCGATTCCCTCCAGACCGCCTTTGGCATGGCCATAGATGGCGAGCCCGAGACTGTCCTCAAGCGCCTGTGCAGGCCATCCTTCGTCAAGGAATTCAACAAGGACTGGCGCCGGCTCGAACGGCTCGGCAGCGTGGAACTGGTGGAGGCCGGCACGCCGGCCGAGGCGGAGCAGATCTTTGGCGAACTGCTCAGGATGCGGCTCAGCCGCTTTCGTGAGCTTGGCCGCTTCGACTTGCTGACGCAGGAGAAAGTGGTCGATTTCTACCGCAACGCCGCCCTCCGGGGCCTGCTGGACAAATCGGTGCGGCTGTTCGGGCTGCGCGTCGGCGAGGCCCTGATCGCGGTGCAATATCTGCTTGTCCATCAAGATACTGTTCATGCTCTGCTGATAGCAATGGACCAAAGCGTCGTGCCCAATGTCTCGCCCGGGCTTGCGATCATGGGCAGGCTGATGGGCTGGGCGCGCGAACAGGCATTGGGATATTTCGACCTGTCGGTCGGAGACCAGAGTTACAAGGAACGCATGGGCGCCAAAGGTTCGGTTCTGGTCAAACTCAGCCACGGATACACAATGCGGGGCAATGCGGCGACTGCCGCCATTGATCTGCGCAGCCGGACCGAGGCTTTCGTGCGCTCCAGGCCAGGCCTGCTCAAGGTAGCCCGGGAAACGATGCGGCGTGTCAGGCGCCTGCGGGGAGGATTGCAGCGGCAGCCTGACAAATAGGAGCGCATGTGACAAGCCAGGCGACGCGAAGGGCCGCCATTGCGGACGTTCCGGATCAAGTACTATCTCCGGTCGTCGCCAGCGCGGGCGCGGCCTTGCACTATTCAGCGCGACTGCACACCAGCTTCGACACCATCAAACCGCTCTGGCTGTTCCTCGAGGCGACCGGCATCTGCACCGGCCATCAGGGCTTTTTCTGGGTGGAAGGGATCGCCAGGCGGCTGATGCCCAAGAGCGCGGAACTGCTCATCGTCGAGGTCAGCGATGCCGCCACGGGCGACCCGGTCATGCTGCTGCCGCTGATGCGGCGCCGGGCCCTGGGCCACTATGTGATCGAATGGCTGAGCTGCGGCGTCTGCGACTACTCGGCGCCGTTGCTGGCCGATGCCAGTCCGTGGACCCGGCAGAGCGCCGACGCCGCCTGGGCGGCGGTGCGCGCCGTGCTGCCGCCGGCGGACCGCTTCCACATAGCGGGGATCCCGCAACAGATTCACGGCATCGCCAATCCGCTGGCGCTGCTTTCGGCGGCGCGCGACTCCATCCAGATCGCCTCGGGCCTGGTCCTCGACGGCGAGCCGGAGACGCTGATCAAGCGCATCTGCAAACCCTCCTTCGCCAAGAATTTCCACAAGCATTGCCGCCGCTTCGCACAGTTGGGCAAGCTCGACCTGGTCGAAGCCACGACGCCTGACATGGTGGAGCAGCATTTCGCAACGCTGCTGGAGCTCAGGCTCAACCGCTTCCGCGAGCTCGGGCGCTCCGACCTGTTGACGCAGGCGCCGGTCGTCGAGTTCTACCGCGACGCCGCCCTGCACGGCCTGTCCGACGGTTCGGTGCGGCTGTTCGGGCTGCGTGCCGGTCAAGACTATCTCGCTGTCATCTACGTGCTGGTCATGAACGACACCTTGCACGCGCTGCTGCTCGGCATCGACCAGGACGCGGTGCCCAACGTCTCGCCGGGCCTGACGACGATCGGCAAGCTGATGATATGGGCGCGCGCGCATGGGCTCGATTATTTCGACCTGTCGGTCGGCAGCCAGGGCTACAAGCAGCATATCGGCGCTTCGGGCGCGGTGCTGGCCGAGTTATGCGAGGCGGTGACGCTGAAGGGCAGGGGCTCGACCGCCTATATCAGGCTGCGCAGCAAGACCGAGCTTTTCGTGCGCTCCAAGCCCGGACTGTACAAGGCCGTGCAGGGCGTGATGCGCCGGTTGCGGCGATTGAAGAACTGAGACTGCTTCGTCCTTGAGCGAATGACGAATTGACAAGCTCCCGACAAAGCCATCACGCTCCAGCAGCGCAATGATTGCAGGAGGCAGTGATGGCAAGCCTGGTGGTGACGTACGGAACGCCCGAGAATCCCGAGGCGTTCGATGCCTACTATCGCGAAAAGCACATTCCGCTGGCCAAGACCATCCCGGGGTTGCGTCGCTATGAAATCAGCCGCGGCCCGGTGATGACGCCGGCCGGCCCAGCGAACGCCCATCTGATCGCTATCTTGCGGTTCGACGACCTCGCCGCCATCCAGAATGCCTTTGCCAGCGCCGAGGGGCAGGCGGCGGCGGCCGATCTCCAGGTCTTCGCGACCGGCGGCGCCGATATGCTGATCTTCGACACCGAAGACGTCTGACGGCTCACAGCGGCTCGGTGTCGAAAAGCAGCATCGTCACCAGGTCGTCATCGCCGGCGAGTTTGCGCCGGTCCACCGCGCAGGCCCGGCCGATATCGCTGGCAAAGGCCGTGCGAATGGCCTCCAAATTGTCGAAATAGAGCGTCGCCACCCTGTAGGGCGTCTCGCCCGGCAGGACGTTCATGATCGGCGAACGGCTGATCTCATAGCGCCGCAGTCCGGGCAATTGCTTGGCCAGCGGCACGTGGATGTCGTGGTAATGGCGCTCGAAGGCCGCCGGATCGGCGGGGGTTTTGTAGATGACGAGCATCTTGGCCATGATGGTGTTCCCTGTCGTTCGATGTGATCGCGCCACGTCGGCGCCGCACCAATGTCGTTCGTCGGGTGCGGATTTCGACAGAGGTCGGGAACCCAGCAAAAAATGGCCCCGGCGATTGAAGATATTTTCGCGCCTGACAAAGGCAAAACCCGTAGGCGCATTTGGCACTTGATCCATGTCAAGGTGGATCGGCATCGATGCGCCTATCTGGTCTCCTGTCTTGGGAAGGACACAAGGCGGGTGGGCGGTTCCAGGCCGGCAAGCTGAAAACAGCTCCGGCCTGGACTGCCTGCAATCAAGCCGTGTCCGCTGGCCGGATGCTTCATGTTTTGATTCATCCCCGCAGGCAAGCACCTTCAAAAGTCTCGCAAAATCTAACCGAAGCGCAACCAGCGGTGTCTATAGGGTTGTGCGAGGGATCAGAAACCAGGGGCTTGAAATGCAAGCAATCGTCTCCGTTTCATGCGGGATGAAACCGGGGCGACCGCCATCGAATATGGCCTGATCGCCCCCCTCATCGCGCTTGCCATCGTCACCGGCGCCGGCGCGCTCGGCAATGCGATCAATGCCAAGTTCACGACGATCGGTACAAGAGTCACCAGCAGCGGATCGTAAGCTGTGCGGGCGCGAAATTGACAGGACGGCGCGTGTCCGTCATCTTTGAGGCCGTCGTCGGGCCGTGCAAGCGGCCATGTTGAGTGTCAGGGCGACCGAGGGCAGCGTCATGTTCAGTCCCGTCACCGGCCAGAATGCCAAGCGCCAAGCGGTGCGCAAGGCGCTCGACGCGCACAGGGTCTACATCACCGCGCAAAGCTTTTCGGACGGCGCCTACCGGGCACGCGTGCTGGTCGACGGCGAGGCCTATTGGGTCGATGAATTCCGGCTCGCCCAGCTGCGGCAGGGACTGACCCCGGCCGAGCTCGAGCTGACGCCGGCTGCCGACGATTGAGCGAACGACACCGCGCCTGATGGCTGCCGCGCATTTTCTTTCGTCATCCCAGGGCGGAGCAGGAGCGAAGCGACGTCGCGCAGACCCTGGGATACATGCCGTGACATCAGAACGCTGCAGCGGTCCAAGTTCTGCATCGCTGCGCTTCGCGGTTGGCGTCACGGCATGGATCCTCGGGTCAAGCCCGAGGATGACGACCGCGGGGTTTGCGCAACGATGCCGTGAAGGATCGCGGCGGATGCCATGACCACTCCTCCCAAACTCAAATCGTATCGCGCCAAGCGCGAGTTCACCAAAACGCCGGAGCCGGCGGGCGGCCTTGTTACCGGAGACGGCAACCGCTTCGTCGTGCACAAGCACCATGCCACCGCGGACCACTTCGATCTGCGCCTGCAGGTCGGCGATGTGCTGAAGAGTTGGGCGGTGCCGCGCGGGCCCTCGCTCAATCCAGCCGACAAGAGACTGGCGGTCGAGACCGAAGACCATCCGCTCGAATATATCGACTTCGAAGGCGTCATTCCCGAGGGCGAATATGGCGGCGGGCCGATGATCGTCTGGGACACCGGCACCTGGGCGCCGATGGACGATGTCGAGAAGAGCCTTCGCACCGGAGCGTTCAAATTTCGCCTCGCCGGCGGCAAGCTCAATGGCGGCTGGATGCTGACTCGCCTGAAGCCCAAGCCCGGCGAGGACGAGAACAAGAAGAACTGGCTGCTGTTCAAGGAGCGCGACCTCGCCGCCGACACAGTGCTGGACATCCTCGAAGCGCGGCCGGAAAGCGTGAAATCCGGCCTGCGCATCGAGGAACTGGCGGCGGCTGCGAAACCGGTCGCGAAGTTCGCGCCAAAGCCGGGTTCCTTGAAACCCGGCACGCTGCCGGGCGCGGTGAAGGCGCCGGCGCTCAGCCGCATCGAGCCGCAGCTGGCGACGCAGGTGCCAAGGCCGCCCGATGGCGCGGACACGCGCGAGACATGGCTGCACGAGATCAAATTCGACGGCTACCGCACCATGGCGCATCTGAGCGACGGGCAGGTGCGGCTGATCACCCGTGGCGGCATCGACTGGACGAAGCGCTATGGCGACCTCCCGCATGCGTTTGCAAAACTGCCGTGCCGCGAGGCGATCATCGACGGCGAGATCGTCGTGCTCGATGGCCGGGGCATTTCCCGTTTTGCGCTGTTGCAGGATGCGCTGGCCGAGGGCGCCGGCAGCAAGCTGCATTTCTATGCCTTCGATCTCCTGCATCTCGACGGCTGGGATTTGACGAAGGCGCCACTCATCGCGCGCAAGGCGCTGCTGGCGGAGCTGCTTGGCGGTCTCGGCGCCAACTCCGCCATCCAGTACTCCGATCATGTCGAAGGCTCCGGGCAGGGGCTCTATGACCAGGCCAGCGAACTCGGGCTGGAAGGCGTCGTCTCCAAGCGCGCCAGCGCCATATACCAGAGCGGCCGCACCAAGAGCTGGACCAAGTGCAAGGCGCTGCAGAAGGACGATTTCGTCATCGCCGGCTACACGATCTCTCAAGCGGCGGAAGGCCTGGCCGCGCTCGGCATGGCCGAGTGGCAGGACGGCGAACTGCACTATCGCGGCAAGGTCGGCACCGGATTCGACCGTGACACGGCCGAGGACCTGCTTGCCCGCCTGGAGCCGTTGACATCGGGCGCGACGCCACCCGAAGGGGTGCCGCGTGAAATCATGCGCGAGATGCACTGGGTGAAGCCGCTGTTTTCGGCGCGCATCCACTATGCCAACCGCACCGCCGACAATTCGCTGCGCCATGGCGTGTTTCGCGGTCTCCGGGATGTCGGGCTGTCGACGCCGGTCTCGGCCAAGCGCAAGCGGCTGATCTCGGAAGCGGACCTTGCCACGATCTGGGTGACCAATCCCGGGCGGCGACTGTTCGGCAGGACCGGCCCGACCAAGCTCGACATCGCCGTCTACTACGCGCTGGTCGGCGATTTCATGCTGCCGCACATTCTCGGCCGCCCGGTGTCGCTGGTGCGCTGCCCGACCGGCCTGCCCAAGGACTGCTTCTTCCAGCGCCACGCCTTCACCGGAATGCCACCTTCGGTCGTGACGTTCGAGGCCACCAACTCCGAAGGCGAGACCAAATCCTACCTCTCGGTCGAGGGAGCAAAAGGTTATCTGGCGCTGGCGCAGTTCGGCGTCGTCGAGTTCCACACCTGGGGCACGCATCGCACCAACCTCGACAGACCGGACCAGATCGTCTTCGACCTCGACCCGGGCGAGGGGATTTCCTGGCGCGAAGTGGTCGAGGCCGCGGTGCACATCAAGGGCGAGCTGGAAGGGCTGGGGCTGGTGCCCTTCGCCAAGACGTCAGGCGGCAGCGGCATCCACATAACCGTGCCGGTGACGAAGAAGCAGAACTGGAAGAAGCTGCATCAGGCGACCAGCGCCATCTCCACCCACCTGGCGGCGACCGCGCCCGACATTTTCACCACCACCATGGGCAAGGAGAACCGCAAGAAGCGCATCTTCATCGACTATCACCGCAACGCGCGCGGCCACACCTCGGCGGCGCCCTATTCGCTGCGCGCCCGCACCAACCTGCCGGCCTCGACGCCGGTGAGCTGGAACGACCTGGAGACGATCGACGCGCCACAGGACCTGAACTATGCCTCGCTGCCGGGGCTGCTGGAGACGTCGGGCGACCCGTGGGCGGAGATCGATGAGGCAGCCAGGGATTTGCCAGTGTTCAAATAAGGGGTTCCTCGCCCCCGTGAAACGGGGGAGAGGTGGCTCGGCGAAGCCGAGACGGAGAGGAGGCAGCGCTAGCCTGTCCGGAAGTGCAGCCTTGAGCCTTGCTTCGAACCGTTGGCGCTGCCCCCTCTCCGTCCGCTTCGCGGACACCTCTCCCCCGCGTTGCGGGGGCGAGGAAACCCAAGTCCATCGACGCTTCAGACAATTTGAATTATCCTCGGCCTGCGATCCATCCGGCGCCCTAAAACATTTCGTCAGGATTTGCCGGTATTGTGCTGGGTCGGTGTAGGATTTGCGCAGCCTCGATCGTCCTTCGGACGAAAAGCGCTGCAGAGAGCATGATCCCGAAAAGTGGGAACCGGTTTTCGGACAAGATCATGCTCAAGCTAAAATGTCAGTGCATGGCCGCGTAGGAGTTCATCATGGCGCCCAGGGCAAGTTGGAAGGGTTATCTCAAGCTCAGCCTCGTCAGCTGTCCGGTGCGGCTATACCCCGCGACGACGACCAGCGAGCGCATATCGTTCAATCAGTTGCACAAGAAGACCCATAACCGCATCAACATGAAGCCGGTCGATCCGGAACTCGGGCTCGTCGAGCGCTCGGATCTGGTCAAGGGTTACGAGTATGAGGACAAGCAGTACATCATCATCGACGATGCCGATCTCGACGCGGTGCGCATCGAATCCAACCACACGATGAACATCGAGGCCTTCGTCGACGAGGGCGAGGTCGATGTCATCTACCAGGATGCGCCCTACTACATGGCGCCGGATGGAGCGATGGCTGAGGAGACCTTCGCCGTGCTGCGCGAGGCCATGCGCAAGTCCGGCAAGCTGGCCATCGCCCGGCTGGTGCTGTCCAGCCGCGAGCGTGTGGTGACGATCGGCGCGCGGGAAAACGGCATGTTCGTGTGCACGTTGAGGAACCCGAACGAAGTGCGCGGTACGGCTGAATATTTCGGCAACATTCCGGCCGGCAAGCCCGACCAGGAGATGCTGGAGCTCGCCGAAGCGCTGATCAAGCAGAAGGAAACCACCTTCGACCCGAAGAATTACGAGGACCGCTACGAGATCGCGCTGATGGCGATGATCCGCGAGAAGCTCAAGGGCCACAAGCCGATCATCGCGGCCGCGCCCGAGCGCGGCAATGTCATCAACCTCATGGATGCGCTGAAAGCGAGCCTGTCGCAGTCGAAGCCGCCGGCCAAGTCGAAGAGCAAGGCCGACGAGGTGGCGGCAAAGCCCGCCGCCAAGAAGGCGGCAGCCGGCGGCCCAGCTGAAAATCCGCTGAAGGCCAGTCTGCTCAAGGCGGTCGGCAAGAGCAAGAAATGACGGCACCGGCGGTCTCGGTTGCGGGGGCCGTCTTCGGCACGATCGGCGCGCTGGCGGCGTTTCCGCTCAGGCTCGCCACCCGCGAGGTCGAACGCCAGCACGGCCAGCTCAGGCGCGGCATCACCCGGCGCACCACGCATGTCGTGTTCGGCCGGACACTTCTTGCCAAGGCTGGTTTGACGAAAAACGGCGACGCCGGGATCGAGCGCAACATCGCCGCCGAGCGCGCGGCCGGGCGCATGCTGATCAGCGAGAATGGCTTTTTGCGGCGGCTCGGCCTGATGAAGGCGCCGGAGGCCTCGTCCCTGTCCCGGCAATCGCTGATCGACCAATCGCGGCTTTCAGGCGCCGATCTCGACATGCTGTCGCTGTTCGATGCCTTCGAGCATGATGGCGAGCCCTATTCGTTCCGCGACCTGATCCTGGCGCGCAAATATGCCGGTCTCATCGCCGGCGGGGCGTCATGGGGAGCGATCGCGCGTTCGGTGCATCGCTCGGGCCCGGTGGCCTCGCTCACCGCCAAGTCGCTCAATGTCGGCTCCCAGCACGGCCGCCGCTCCGACGCCATCTATCTCGAAGGCGGCCAGAGCGAACTCGACGGGCAGTTGCTGTTCGATCTCGGCAGCGCGGCGCAAAGCGACGACACGCTGGAAGACTTGTTCGCCGAGGCCGAGGCGGCGGAGGAGGGCGGCGACCATGATGGTGCCGCGGCACTCTACCTGCGCTGCCTCGCCATCGACCCGAGCGATGCCATCGCCGCCTTCAACCGCGCCAACTGCCTGCGCGCCGGCGGCCACGCTGCCGACGCCGCGCATGATTATGCACGCGCCATAAAACTCGACCCGGCTTTCGTCGAGGCGTGGTTCAACCTCGCCGGGCTGATGAGCGAGCAAGGCCGCGACGCCTCGGCACGAAAGCATCTGCAGAAGGCGATCGCGCTCGACAAGAACTATGCCGATCCGGTGTTCAACCTGGCGCGGCTGGAGTTCGATGCCGGTAATCTCGCCGAGGCGCGGCGGCTTTGGGTGCGATATCTGGAACTCGACGCGCATTCCGAATGGGCTGGGGTGGCGGCCAAGGGGGTGCAGTTCGTGGATATGCAGCTGGCGCGGACGGCGGGGTGACGATGATTGGCGAAGGCCGCGATGACAGCCAATCTCCCCCCTCGTGGGGGAGATGTCCGGCAGGACAGAGGGGGGCGCTGTCCCGCCGACTCATCGGCATATTGCGGATCGTCTCATCCTGGAGTGATCTGACCGAAGGTTCGCATTCCTTCACGCCCCCCTCTGCCCTGCCGGGCATCTCCCCCACGAGGGGGGAGATCAGCAGCGTCACTGCAGCGCGAGATGCCCCATGACCACCTTTCTCTTCGACGGCGACGACACCGCCCCCGTCACCATCCTGCTTGCCCATGGCGCTGGCGCGTCGATGGATTCGCCTTCGATGACCGCCACCGCCAAGGCGCTTGCGGCCGCCGGCTTCCAGGTCGCGCGGTTCGAATTCCACTATATGGCGGCGCGCCGCTACGGCCAGCGCAAGCCGCCGCCGCGAGCCGAGACGGTCAACCCGGAATATATCAAGGCGATCGCCGATCTCAGGGCCAGGGGCGTGGCGGGCAAGCTCATCATCGGCGGCAAGTCGATGGGCGGCCGCGTCGCCTCGATGGTCGCCGACGAGATGTTCGCCAAGGGTGAGATCGCGGGCCTCGTATGCCTCGGTTATCCCTTTCATCCGCCCGGCAAGCCAGAGCAATTGCGGACAAAGCATCTCGCTGGGCTGAAGACGCCGACGCTGATTTTCCAGGGCACGCGTGACGAGTTCGGTACGCCGGACGAGGTGGCCGGCTATGGGCTTTCCGACAGCATCGAGGTGATCTGGCTGGAGGACGGCGACCACGATTTGAAGCCGCGCAAGAGCATTTCGGGGTTTTCGACGGGCGATCATCTGAAGACGCTGGCTGAGACGATCAAAGCCAAGCTGGCGCAGCCGTCGACTTCATCATCCTAGCTGAGCAAGGAGCGAAGCGACGCGCGCAGACCCTGGGATCAATGCCGTGATGCCAAGGCGCTGCAACGGTTCAGAATTCTGACAGGCCGCATCCTTCGGCTGATGTCGCGGCATGGATCCTCGGGTCAAGCCCGAGGATGACGAAACGAGGGACGCCTTAGGCATTCAGGAATGAAAATCGCCACCTTCAACATCAACAACATCAACAGCCGCCTGGACAACCTTCTGGCGTGGCTGGCGGCGGCGAAGCCCGATGTCGTCTGCCTGCAAGAGCTGAAGGCGCGCGACATGCAGTTTCCGCGCACGGCGCTGGCCGATGCCGGCTATGGCGCGGTGTGGAAGGGCGAGCCGACCTGGAACGGCGTCGCTATACTCGCGCGAGGATCCGAACCCGTCCTGACCCGCGACGCGCTGCCGGGCGACGATGCCGACCGGCAGAGCCGTTACATCGAGGCGGCGGTGAACGGTATCGTCATCGCCTGCCTCTATGCGCCGAACGGCAATCCCCAGCCGGGGCCGAAATTCGCCTACAAGCTCGCCTGGCACAAACGGCTGGAGGCGCATGCGCGGCAACTTCTCGACACCGGCCTGCCTGTCGTGCTGGCCGGCGACTTCAACATCGTGCCCGAGCCGCGCGACATCTACGCCACGCGTTCCTATGACGACAATGCGTTGGTGCAGCCAGAAAGCCGCGCCGCCTTCGCCGTGCTCATCGAGCAGGGCTGGCTCGACGCGCTGCGCAAGGTCTATCCTAAGGAGACGCTCTATACGTTCTGGGATTACCGCCGCAACCGCTGGCCGCGCGATGCGGGCCTGCGGCTTGACCACATATTGCTGTCGAAGACACTCGCCAGGCGGCTGAAAGCGGCAGGCATCGATCGAGACGTACGCGGCGAGGACGGCGCCAGCGACCACGCGCCGGTCTGGGTGGAGTTGAAGTGAGGGCGTTATCCCTTGGCCATTCCGGTGCAGGCGATCTCCGCGCGAAACAGGTTGGACATGATCATCGCAGGGAAAGCGCTACACACTTTTCCCCGAATTGATCTAGTCTGGTGATGATCGGCATTGGGGGGCGTTTGATGCATTGCATATCCGACAGCCTGGAGCGGAGGCCTTCCAAATTCGTCCGCCATGCGTGATTTCGGCTTCGGCGAAATCCTGCTCGCGGCCGCGGCCGTCGTTTTAGCCGCGGCATGCGTTGGCTGGCTGTTGCGCAAGGCGCGTGCCCGGCGCCGCACCCAACGCCGGGCGGATCCGACCAACGACTATGCCGTGCGCAGGGATTGGGAGCGCAGCACCGGCACAGTCAACTACTCGTCCTTCGTCTATTTGGATGTCGACCGCGACGGAAGATACGGCGTGGGCGACCGGCCGATGGCCGGCATCATGGTGCGGCTGTTCGACGGAGAGGGTGGCTTCGTCGCTTCAACCCGGACAAACAATGGCGGCTTCGCCAACTTCGCCATGTCGGTGTCTTCGGCCGATGCCGCGATCCGTGCGCCGGGCGCCTATCAATTCGCGGTTTCGATGCCGCCGGGCTGGCGCTCGCCCAGCGCCAACGAAACGCAGTCCCAGGATTTCCGGCTGGCCCCAGGCTCGCCCGCCGGGCTGGTGTCCCGGGACCTGCCCCAGCCGGTCGGCTTGGCGCCTGCGCGCAGCCTGGCCGGCAGGATGCCGGCGGATGGCACAGTGACGCTGTCGGTGAAGGCGGTTGGACAGGTGCTGAAGAGCCTGGTGCTGGCGCCAGGGTTACCCTTCCGGCTCGATCTCACCGCCGAGGCGGATACGGTGACGATCGCCGGCGGCGGCCTTGACCGGCAGCTTGCCCTTTCGCCCTATCCGACCGATCTCGGGCTGCTGTCGCCGCAAACCCTTTCGAGCGCGGCCCCGCTGCGGACGATCGGTTTCGACGACGTCACCGGGCGTGGCTTCCGCAAGATCCCATGCGGCCATGCCGGGCTGCAATGGCGCAACCTCAACGCCATGGCGCAGGATCACACCAAGGGCAGCGAAGGCTATGTCAACGGCAATGTTTCGGGCGACCATGTCGCCTATACCAGTAGCGGCTACCCGGCCGAATTCAGCCGCGAGACGCCATTCGGCTTCCACTCAGTGCTGCTGAGTGCTGCCTGGCTGAAATCCGAAGGGGAGATGGCGCTGATCGAGTGCTGGCTGGGCGAGCAACTGGTCGCCTGCGACCAGTTGGCGCTGTCGGCGCTGACGCCGCTGCACTACGCGCCGATGCTCACAGCTGTGACCCGTGTCAGTCTTTCGACAAAACACTATTGGCAGATGGTACTAGACGACCTGGTGCTGGCTGGCTGACTTTTCACGGTACCGGATTCGAAGTCACAACCGGGCCGTTGGTCGCGGCGGTGATCGACTTCAAATTGCCCTTCTTGATCAGAGCGGGGCGCTCATAAATCTTCTTCATGATGCAATCTCTCCACTATATCCCATTGCGATAGTGACACATCGTCTTCTTCTGTCAATGTTGCGCTTGGATTGTCCAGTTTATGTCGGCAGCGACTGTTGCAGATTGGACACCGTGCCTTTGGGGCCTTTCGATCAAAACGGAGATCAAGACTCTGGCCGCGATGGAGGCGACCACGATCCATTTCTAACTGCTTGCCTGATCGAGGCTGGTCATGGCTGTTCTTCGTAATTCAGACGTTTCTGTCCTTCACATGCGAGTACCAAGCGTTTTGCGGTTCGTCGTCGACGCTGGTAGTCTGGCCGCAGGGTCCGGCGAGGGGGAAGCGCGATGAACAGGTTGGCTGACAGGGGCCTGGCGCTTGTCCTGGCCGCGGTTGCCATGGCCTGCCTGGCGCCGGTCTATCTGCTCGCCAACAACGGCGCCTTTGCCTGGCATGGCGCTTCCTGGCTGCCGGCGCATGCGGCCTTCTTGCGGCTTTTGGGCTTCTCCGTGGCGGCACTCGCCTGCCTGACCGGCGCCCTGCTGTTCTGGGCCGGGCTCCTGCCTGGCCGGCCGGCGCATGCCGCCGGAGCGCCGCTGTTCGGCCGCGCGGCAGAGGTCCAGCAGACCGGCAGGCCCGGCCTGCGCAAGGTGTTTTTCGCTCTGCCGCTGATTGCGCTCGCGGCGTTGGCCGTCGACCGCTTCGGCCCGTGGCATCAAGGCGGTGGCGCGGTGGCCAGCCAGCCCAAGGTGGCCGAACCCAAGCCCGATGAACGCAAGCTTGTGGAACCCATACCCGCCGAGCCGAAGGGCCAGGATGTCGCCAGCGCGCCGCCGGCTCCGGAGCCGGCAACGCCACCAGCCCCGCCGGTGCCGCCAGCTCCGCCACCGGTAGCCGCCAACCCACCGCCGGCACCCGCGCCGCCCGTGGCCGCGCCCGTCGCCCCATCGCCGCCGGAGGCCGCGGCCATCCCGCCGCCCACAGAGGCGCCGTTGCCGCCACCGCCGCCGGCGGTGCCGACGCAGCCCGACGGTCATCGCGACGCTGTCGTCTGGCTGGCGGTGGCGCCCGACGGGCGCTCGATCATGAGCGCCAGCACCGACCATGTGATCAAGCTGTGGGATGTTGGCGGCAAGCACCTGATCCGCAATCTCGGCGTCCACAAGGACATGGCGCGCACCGCGCTCTACATGCCCGACGGCGTCAGCGGGCTGACGGCGGGCGACGACGGCGAGATCGTGCTGCGCAAACTCGCCGATGGCGCGGTGCTGCATGTCTTCCAGTCGGGCCAGAATGGCGGCGTCAACAAGCTGGCAATCAGCCCGGACGGCAAGCGTGCCGTCAGCGGCCACGACACCGGCAATGTCATCGTCTGGGACCTCGTCGGCAATTCCGTGCTGCATGTCTTGACCGGGCACGACTGGTCGATCAGCGCGGTCGCCGTCTCGCCGGACGGCAAGCAAGCCGTCAGCGGCAGCATCGACGGCACGCTGAAACTCTGGGACATTGAAAGCGGCAAGCAATTGCGCAGCTGGCACGGCCACGAGCAAGGCACCTATGGCGCCGTGTTCACCGCCGACGGGCATCATCTGATCACCGGTAGCGGCGACCTGACGATCAAGGTCTGGGATCTCGACAGCGGCCGCGAGGTGAAGCGCTTCGAAGGCCATGAAGGAACGGTCTACACGCTGGCGCTGTCGGTCGACGGCAAGCGCCTGCTGTCAGGCTCACTCGACGGCACGGCAAGGCTTTGGGACATGGAAACCGGCAACCAGATCGCCATGTTCGACAGCCAGACCGGCCCGATCTACGCCGTGGCCTTCGCCCCCGACGGCACGGTGTTGACCGGCGGCTACGACCGCACGATCAGGGACTGGCCGGCGACAGGCGGCGATGGCGTGGTGTTGTTCGCTGGGGCGCCGGGGTGAGTGGTGGAAGAGGCTGGTAACCCGCCGGCACACCGGACCGGATGCCATATGTTGCCATGGCCGACGCGGGCGGGGGGGCGCATTGTTGGGGTGTGCTCGGCGCCCGCGTCAACCAGGGCGGCTCGTACCGCCGCAGCAACACCATGGCATATTGCCTGATGTCCGAAACTTCCGTGAAAGCGGAATAGGCAGCGGCGCGGACCCGATTTGCCGAGTCGCAACGGCAATTGCGAGAAACAGTTTCTCGCGCCCACCGCATTGACCTCAGGCGGGCGGGCGGCAAAGGACTGGCGGGTTCAACAGGGATGGCGCCCATGAGGGAGCAGACGAACTTGAGCGAACAGACGATTTTCAGCAATGCCAAACTGGCCGATGGGTCGCTGGTCGACCTCACGGTCACCGGCGGCCGCTTCAGTGCGATTGCGCCGGCCGGCAAGACGCCGCCGGCTGATTTCGCCGCCGTCGCTTCCACCATCATCGCCCCTGTCTTCGTCGATCTTGGCGGCCAGCTCGTCGTGCCGGCCTTGGTCGAGGGGCATATCCACCTCGACACCTCGTTTTATGGCGATGCCTGGCGTCCGCACATTCCCTGCACCAATGGCTTCGACGTGCGCGAGCGCGTCGCCTTCCAGGCTCGCAACCTCGCCGCCGCGGCGCCGATGGCGGAGCGGGCGAAAAACCAGCTCGAGCTGTGCGTCGGCAATGGCAGCCTCACCATGCGCAGCCATGTCATGGTCGACGGCTCGGTCGGGCTGAAACATGTCGAGGCCATCCTTGCCGTGCGTGAGAATTACCGCGACCTCATCGACATCCAGCTCGTCGCCTTCCCGCAAAGCGGCATTCTGTCCTCGCCTGGCACGGCGGAGCTTCTCGACGAGGCGCTGAAGCTCGGCTGCGATCTCGTCGGCGGGCTCGATCCCGCCAATTTCGACCGCGATGTGAAGGGCCATCTCGACGTGGTGTTCGGGCTGGCGCAAAAGCATGGCGCCGGTGTCGACATCCATCTGCATGATGGCGGCACGCTCGGGCTGTTCCAGGTCGAGGAGATCGCCACGCGGACCAAGGCGCTCGGCATGGCAGGCCATGTCGTGGTCAGCCACGCCTATGGGCTGGGCGACATCCCGGCCGATGCGCTCGACAAGGCCGGCGCGATGCTGGCGGCGGCCGGCGTTGCGATCATGACCAACGCGCCCGGAAACCATGCCTTCCCGCCGGTGGCGGCGCTCAGGCAGGCCGGCGTCACCGTGTTCGGCGGCTCCGACAACATCCGCGATTCCTGGTGGCCTTATGGCGATGGCGACATGCTTTCGCGCGCCAACATGATCGGTTACCGCTCAGGCTTCTACGAGGATCACGAGCTGGAAGCCGCCTTCGACGTAGTCACCCATGCCGGAGCGAAAGCATTGGGGTTGGCGAGTTACGGGATCGTGGTCGGCGCCAGCGCCGACTTCGTCGCCATGCCGGCGCAGCATGTGCCCGAGGCGGTGGTGGCCGTGCCGAAGGAGCGCACGGTCTATCGCCGGGGCAAGGTTGTGGCGCGGAACGGGACGATGCTGGCGCGCTGATGCCATGGTTGGCGACGGATGGCGGAAGGGGCCTGGCGGCCAGTGCAAGGGAGACACGCCAAGCCCCGCCAGCTTCTGGCGGGAGCCGGCATTGTTTACATTAGTAGTATCTAATTTGTTTGCAAGGTGTCCTTGTGGACAGGCCCCGCCGGATTTCAGAACCCGGTCGCGCCCGTTACCATCAGCACAAGAACCAACGCTGCCACGCCCCAGACAGCCGCCGCCGCCAAGGTTTGCGCGTTCAGACGGAACCTTCGATTCGGCTTTGGCAGTTGCATCCTCGTCACGGCTCAGAAGCGATCGAAATCGCAAGCCCGAACCTTCTCGATGACCCAGTGATGGTGGCGCCAATGCTTCCTGACCTTCACGAAGCAATGCCGATTGTGATGTTTGCGCCAGCGATGATCACGCCAGTGGTGACGGCCCATGCCGCCATTGTCCGTCGTGATGACGAGGCTGGCCGCCTGCGTCGGGGCAACGTTGATGGGGGACAGCACGGAGACAAAGAGAAGTGCGCTGAGAAGGGTGGCTTTCACCTTGAGTCCTCCATTGTGATTAAAATCTTGTGGCGTTCTGGCAATCAATCTATCGCCCGGCGGTCGGCTGCCTGGGCCGATCGGGCAGGCACCGGGGAGAGGGCGTGTTGATCGGATGGCTGCTCGCCGAAATAGAGCGCACCGCCCAGGACGAGGAAAACAATCCCGACCGCCGCCAGTCCGACCATCAACACAGCGATCGCCGTCCCCGGCCCGTGGCCTGTCCTGGTAATGATGGACCGATGCTGCATCGCTGTTCCTCCGAAATTCAGTCCAGTCCGGAGACCTTGCGGCAAACGACGAAAAAGGCGGGATGTTCCCGTTGAAGCGCCGCATCGGCCTTTTGCGTTTCCTTGTAGGACCAAGGTCTTAGATCGCTGGGGCAAAGGTCCGAGGGGCCTTGTTCGGTTCCGGCAATGTCCATTGGACGTTCCATTACTTTAGCTAAATGAGATATAATATCTTGCCGTATCGAGAGGTGGTTTCGGGCGCTGGAAGAGGCAAATTGCGGCTGGCCGACACCCCCGAAAGCGATGTGCGAATCTCCACATTTCGCCGGTCGAAGGCCCCCGAAAGGCAGATAAGTGGAACCTGGTTCAATCTCGACGGCGAAGCGAACGGGCTCTTGTCTTGCCAGCGCGTTTTTCGGGTGAGGGCAGGGGCTTGCGGGTGTTTCTTACCCCAGCCACCACCATAGCGCGGCCACCACCGCCAGGACCGCCGCCACCGCCAGCCCCAGCATGATGTACGACCCCTTGATGATGTCGCGGATGATCTTCTTGATCGTCTCGCGGTCGTTGAGGTTGGGGAAGGGCTCGTTGGGCGTCGCCACGCCGAGGAAATCGCAGAGCGGCGCCCAGCCTTCGGTCACCTTGTAGACCAGCAGTTTTTCAGGCGGTACCGCCGCCTTCACTTCCTCGATGTAGCTGTTATAGCGCGCCACCGCCTTGGCACTGTCGTTCATCACGCCGTTCAGCGTGCGGCCCCACACCAGCTTGCGCGACATGTCGCCGAATTTCCGGCCGAACGGCGTCAGCCATTCCAGGATCTTGAATTGCCAGACATTCTCGGTGAAGTAGATCGTGTCGATGGTGCTTTCGTACCAGGCTTCGGCGCCGCGCGGGTGGAGGGTCAGCAGCACCTTGGCGTCAGGGTAGGCGGCCATCAATTCCTTCCACACGCAGCAACCGGGATTGTCGACGGTGGCCGTGTAGTTGGCGAACACACGGTTCCAGTCGTGCTGTGTGCCGGGTGGGCTGTTGGCTACCTTGCGCCAGAAATCGAGATGGCCTTTGTTGGCCTTGTTCATGATCACTTCCTGCATATGGTAGGAAGGCAGGCCGAGCCTGTTCAGCGCGGCAAAGGTCGACCACGTGCCGGTGCGGCCGAAACCGGCCCCGATCAGTTTGAGCGTCATGTCCCCAACCCCTTATCGGACTAGTTTTCTTCGTTCTCGCAGTCCGTGAGAATGAAATTGCTCCCGATCGGGCCGGATCGCAACAAATATCGGGGTTGGTCCTGCGTCGATCATGTACTTGCGCAGTTGCTAAAATAATGGAACGCTGCGCACGGGTATTGGGATGCAAAGGCAGGGAGTCGCTCGAACCGGGACGTTCGGCGATTTTATGGATCGATGTATTTTGGGCGATTTCTCGTGGGCATGTCGGCGACGACCATCGTCGTCGCGGTCTGGACCTACATGGCCACCGGGTCTTTCTGGCAGGCACTGGTGTGGACGGCGGTGACCCTGATCATCCTGCAGGCCGGCTATTTCCTGCTCTTCCTGGGATTGATCCTCAGGCGCGCACGCGATGCCACGACGAACCAGGATCCGGTCTACACGCCGCCGCCCTTGCGTCGGGATGGCGTCTGGTTTTGAAGCTTGGCTTAAGCCGTAGCGGGGATGGCAGTCCTCGCGGCCCGCCATCCCTTCGCGTGGAAGATGTCAGGCCTTGCCGGCCAGTGCATTAAGCTTCGCGCAGAACTCGGCGTGCGGCTTGCTCATCGCGGCGTCCTGGCATTCCTTCATCATGGCGGCCTGGTGCTTTTTCGACATTTTTGCCCAGACCTTCTTCATGTCGGCGTCGGCCTTCATGGTCTTCATGGTCTTGTCCGTGAAGAAGGGTGCCATCATCTTCGGTTCGTCGAGAATACCGGCCAATGCCGACCCGCCGATCACGGTTGCGGCCAATACTCCCAGGCAGACGGTTCTGATGTTCATGAGTTCTCTCTCCCCTGTTCCTGCCACCGGATCGGCGACAGTCGACAAACAGTACCACCGACGACAATCCATTCAGACACCGCTAATATCTTTGACTGGTCACGTTTCGGTGAGCGCGTAGGCGGCGATCCTGCCCTTCGGCTGTACCCAGCGTCACCAGCTCATCCATTCGCGCGTGCGCCACGCCAGTCCGGCAAAGGGCGCAATCAGCGCGATGACGACGAACATCAACGTGAAGGGATGCTTGGTCACGGAAGGTCGTGGGGCCATATCGGGATTACTCCTTGTGGTTGGAAATGCGTGGGGCGGTTGGAATGCGTGGGTCAACGTCATCTCCGCGACATGGTTGCATCCGACGCGGGCCACGCCGCAAGGCGGTTGGAACAACGTGGCGGCGCCGGCGTTTTTCCTGGCGCGACCGGTGAGGCTGCCACCTCCGCCGGCGCCGTCGAAGGCTCGTCCTGCTCCCGGCAGGACGAGCCTTTTTCGTGGCCCTGGCGAGGTGGTCGGGAACGACACTGCCTGCTCCACGTTAGCTGTTGCTAAGCAAGGGCAAATCGATTCCCCTTCAGAACAGGAATCGCCAGGTCTGAAGCCCGACTGTCGTTATTCACTGGCAGCGCAAATACCAGACATGCTTAGTTTCGGGTTTCACAGAAAACCTGAATGAATCCGGTCGCCGGAAGCATATAGTACTAGGCGCTCCATGCAATTTATCCCCGAAAGTTTGGATGGAACCTCACGGGGGTGACTGAGTTTTACTGCAGGGCGGAATTCAGATATCCAAAATGGAGGTTTGTTATGAAACGTTATCTTTCAAGTGCCGCGGCCGCGATCGTCCTGATGGGCGGCGTGGGGATTGCCATGGCTGACACAATCGTCGTTCAGCCAGAACAGGAGACCGTCGTTCGCGAATACGTCAAGAAGCAGCCGCTGGCGTCGGTGAACCTTCTGGGCGTCGAGCTCAAGCTCGGCTCGTCGGTACCGGACAAGGTCGAATTGCGCGAAGTGCCCAACGTCAAGTATCGCGTCGCCGTGATCAACGACCAGACCGTGCTCGTCGACCCGGAAACCCGTCAGATCGTCGAGGTTCTGCACTGACCCCTGGCAAGGCAATGGCGGTCGGTTGGACCGACCTGTCTTGAGAAAAGCCCGTCACGGCTTCGCGGCCATGACGGGCTTTTTCTTATCTTGCCGTTGCCTGTTATTCGGCGGCCAGCTTGTCCTGCGTGCTTGTGTCGAAGTCGCTGGCGTCGTGGCGCTCGTGCAGCTGCATCGCCGGCTCGCCGAAGGCGCGGTTGACCATGCGGCCGCGCTTCACCGCCGGACGCTCGTCGATCTCCTTCGCCCAGCGCTGCACATGGGTGTATTCCTGCACCGACAGGAAGTCGGCGGAATCATTGTACATGCGGCCGAGCGCCAGCCCGCCATACCAGGGCCACACCGCCATGTCGGCGATCGTGTAATCCTTGCCGCCGAGATATTCGGTCTCAGCCAGCCTGCGGTCGAGCACATCCATCTGCCGCTTCACCTCCATGGAGAAGCGGTCGATTGCATATTCGAATTTTTCCGGCGCGTAGGCGTAGAAATGGCCGAAACCTCCGCCCAGATACGGCGCCGAACCCATCTGCCAGAACAGCCAGGACAGCACTTCGGCGCGCGCCGGCTGTTCGGTGGGCAGGAATTCGCCGAATTTTTCGGCGAGATAGACCAGGATCGAGCCGGATTCGAAGACGCGCACTGGGGTCTTGCCGCTGCGGTCCATCAGAGCGGGGATCTTGGAGTTGGGATTGACCTCGACGAAGCCGCTGCCGAACTGGTCGCCATCATTGATGCGGATGAGCCAGGCATCGTATTCGGCGCCCTTGTGGCCGCGCGCCAGAAGCTCTTCCAGCATCACCGTCACCTTGACGCCATTCGGCGTTGCCAGCGAATAAAGCTGCAGCGGGTGCTTGCCGATCGGCAATTCCTTGTCATGCGTCGGTCCGGCGATCGGCCGGTTGATGCTGGCAAAGGCGCCGCCATTTGCCTTGTTCCAGGTCCATACTTTCGGCGGTGTGTAGTCGGTCATTGCGGGCCTCGGATGGTGGGGGAGGAAGAATGGGTTGGGCAGATACGCTACAACTAGGGCTGCGGAGCGAGAAGTTCAACTTGCGTTGAACTATTGTCGCGGTCCTTGGTCTCCGGCCCTTGCACCCTCTTTGGCAAGGCATACCTATACAGATATGACCTACCCAGGAAATGACAGCATGACCATCAATCCCAATCCGCGCTCCGTCGTTGCCGTGCGCGCGACCGTTCCCGATGATGCATTCACCGCCGGCGCGCTGGGCACGCTCAGGGAAGGCAGCGGCGTCGTCATCAGGGATGACGGGCTGGTGCTGACCATCGGCTATCTCATCACCGAGGCCGAAGAGGTCTGGCTGACCGCGCATGACGGCCGCGTCATCCCCGCGCACGCACTCGCCTACGACCAGGAATCGGGCTTCGGCCTTGTCCAGGCGCTGGCGCCGACCGGGCTGCCGGCCGTGGCGCTGGGCGACGCCGGCAAGGCCCGGATCGGCGATGCGGTGGTACTGGCCGACGGCATTGGCCGTGCGGTCGAGGCCAAGATCGTCACCAAGCAGGAATTCGCAGGCTATTGGGAGTATCTGCTCGACGAGGCGATCTTCATCGCGCCGGCGCATCCCTCCTGGGGCGGCGCGCCGCTGTTTGGCGCCGACGGCACGTTGCTCGGCATCGGCTCGCTGCGCTTGCAGATGAGCCGTGCCGGCGAAGTCGCCGATATAAACATGATCGTGCCGATCGATCTGTTGCCGCCGATCCTCGACGATCTCCTGACGCGCGGCCAGGTGGCCAGGCCGCCGCGTCCTTGGCTTGGCGCGCTCTCGGCCGAGAGCGACGGCAAGGTGGTGGTGATGAGCGTGACCGAAGGCGGCCCGGCGGCAAAAGCCGGCCTGCGCCAGGGCGACGTCATCTCCGAGGTGCGCGACGGCGCCGTCGACGGGCTCGCCGACTTCTATCGCAAGCTGTGGGAGAGCGGCTCGGCCGGCGCCGAGATTCCGATGCGCGTGGTGCGCGACGGCCGCGAGACCTGGCTGCGCGTCAAATCCGCCGATCGCGGCAGTTTCCTGAAGAAGCCGCAGCTGCAATAGGCCCAACCGGCCAGGCGATGCATCCCAGACTGCTCAAGACCTTCCTCGCGGTGGCGCGCAGCCGCAATATCACGCGCGCCGCCGCGGCGGTGCATCTCGCGCAATCCAGCGTCAGCGACCAGATCCAGACGCTTGAAGCCGAACTGGGTGCCGCGCTGTTCACCCGCTCGAAGTCTGGTCTCGAGCTGACGCCGGCGGGGCTGGCGCTGAAGCCGATCGCCGAAGATCTGTTGCGGCTCGATGGCGAAGCGCGCGCCGCGGTGATGGCGGCAGCGGGGCAGGCGAGCCAAGCACTGACCATCGGTGCGCTGGAAACGATCGCTTCCGCACGGCTGGCGCCGTGGCTGCCGGGGTTTCAGGCCGGCCATCCCGAGATCACGGTGCGGATGAAGGTGGCCGATAGCGGCACGCTGCTGCGGCTTTTGGAGGACGGCGACATCGATGTCGCCTTCTGCTTCGAGCGCGGCGATGGTGCGAATGCCGATGAACGCCTGGCCAGGCGAACCATAGTCCGCGAGCCGCTGGCGCTGGTGGTGGCGCCGGGGAAAGGCATCGCGCCGTGCGATCTGGCCGGCCTTGCCAGTTCGCGCTTCGTCGCGACGGAACCCGGCTGCATCTATCGCCACATGTTCGACACCGGCTTTGCCGAAGCCGGTGTCGAGGCGCCAAGACTTGTCGTCGAGGCCGGCAGCATCGGCGCCATCGCGCGGCTGGTGGCGGCCGGCGCCGGCTTGGGCCTTGTTCCGCACCTCGCCGTCAGCGACGCGCTGGCGCGTGGCGATCTCATTGAATTGCCATGGCCCGGTCGGGCGCAAGCAGCATCGCTGACGATGATCTGGCGGCGCCGGCGCGTACAGCCGCCGGCGCTGTGGCACTTGCTCGCCGCTGCGCGCGACACGCTGGCGCCGGAACGTTCTCGGGCCGGTTCAGAACCTGAATCGACAAGCCGCTCCAAAGTCTTGCTTTGAAAGCAGTTCCCGATGCCGGTTCACTTCAGACAAGCCGGTGTCCGCCTTCGACATGCAGCGTCGTTCCGGTGGCAAAACCATTGCCGAGAAGAAAGAAGATGGCATCGGCAATGTCGCCGGGCTGGCCGATCCTGCCGACCGGCAGCCGCTCGTCCATCGCGGCCAGGGTTTCGGCCTTTCGGTCGCCGGCAACCTGCGCCCAAATCTCAGTGTCGACCCAGCCGGGCGAGACGGCGTTTACGCGGATCGGCGCGAGTTCGACGGCCAGCGCCCGCACCAGCCCTTCGAGCGCTGCATTGACCGCCGCGACGACCGAGCCGCGTGGAGCCGGCCGGTAGGCGGCGATGCCGGAGACGAAGGTCATCGAACCGCTCGCGCCGAGCCGTCGTGTGCCGTGCTTGGCAAGCAGCAGAGGGCCGAACAGCTTGCTGTCTACCACGCGTTGTGCCGCCTCGAGATCAAGCTCCGGCAGCAGCCTGTAGGCGCCTTCGATATCAGCCGCCGTGCTGACGATATGGTCGAGCCCGCCGAGGCGCGCGAACAAGGACGCAACCTGGTCTTCGCGCGTGACGTCGACGACGGCAACGGCGAGGCCGACGGGATTGCCCAGCGCTTGTTGCGCTTCTTCCAGCTTCTGTTCGCTGCGCCCGGCGATGACGACTTCCGCGCCGGCCTCGACGCAGCGCCTGGCCAGCGCCAGGCCCATGCCGGAACCGCCACCGACGATCAGGATTTTCTGGTTCGAAATGCTCATTTCGCTCTGCCTTTGTTTTGAAGGGACAAGGGCAGGGGAATGGCAGCTCGAAGCGGCGAGGAGAAACGGAAGAAACCGATGGTGTTATCGGAGATGCCGATGATGCCGCGCGGGAAGGGGAGGTTAGCCAAGGTGCGCTTGAGCGCTTGTCTGCATCTTTATTCCCGCTCGGCGCTCGCGAACACCACCAGGTTCTCGTCGGGGTCGCGCATGCGCATGATCCAGAAATGGTCGGCTTTCTCGATCGGGCCGGGTTCGAGACCGGCATCCGCAAGCCGCTGCCTCTCGGGCGCCAGCGGCAGCACCCCGAGCGTCAGGGTCGAAGTGCCGGCCTTGTCCTTGTCCTCGAACAGCTGCACTTCGGCACTGTCGGTGAATTGCCATTCGGCCAGCCCGGGCATCGGCCGGCGCAGCGGCGGCTTGCCGAAGAGTTTTTCGTACCAGCCAATGCTGGCTTCGAGGTCGGAGCAGTTGACGTGGGCGAAAATGGTTTCGATTGCCATCAGGGAACCTCCATCGGACGATGCACTCTTGCCGCAACGCGGTGCTGGATGGCACGTTCCGATTCTTCCTGGCTGCGTGCTCCATTGCTGACGAAAACTGACAGTGGGTCATGCCATGATGGCGGGAATCGCACGACGATGGAGGCAATTGCGATGACAACAATCCTGAACGGGCAGACCCGTTGATGGCGCCGGTCAAGGTCGATCCCGACAAGGTCCGGGAATTCCCCGACGCGGCGAGCTTCCACGCCTGGCTCGGCCAGCACCATGCCACGGAAACCGAGGTGTGGATCAAGGTGCACAAGGTTGGGTCGGGACTGAAATCGATCACGCCGAAGGAAGCCATCGACGTCGTGCTGTGCTTCGGCTGGATCGACGCGGTGCGCAAGGGGCTGGACGGCAACAGCTTCCTGCAGCGCTACACGCCGCGCGGCAAGAAGAGCATCTGGAGCAAGATCAACATCGACAATGTCGCGCGGCTCATCGAGGAGGGGCGCATGACGGGGCATGGGCTGAACCAGGTCGAGGCGGCCAAGGCCGACGGGCGCTGGGCGCGCGCCTACGGCAGCGGCAAGGAGATGAAAATCCCCGACGATCTGCAGGCGGCGATCGATGCCGAGCCGGCGGCCAAGGCGATGCTGGAAAGGCTCAGCGCGCAAAACCGCTTCTCGCTCGCCTTCCGCACCCACAACATGAAGACCGAGGCGGGGCGCAAGAAGAAGATCGAGACCTTCGTCGCCATGCTGAAGCGCGGTGAGACGATCTATCCGCAGGGCAAGAAGTAGGCGTTCAGGCGCACGGTTCCGCCGATGCTTCATTGGCGGGGCGAGCGGCCGGCAAGGTTGCCGACGACGCCATCAGAACGTCCTCGCGCACGGCCTGAACAAGGAAGTCGAGCACCGCCGTCACGCGCGGCGGCATGTTCCGCGATGGATAGACGACATTGATCGGCAGGCGCGCCGGCGGAAAGTCCGGCATGAGCTTGACCAGCCTGCCTGCCTCGATGTCCGGCCCGGCCAGGATGTGGGAGAGCACGGCGAGGCCGGCTCCGGCCAGTGTCGCGCGATGGACGGCCATCGAATTGTTGGCCGCAAGGCGCGGCTCGATGCGCAGGACAACGTCATCCGCTCCGCTGGAGAACGACCATGAACGGCCATCGCCGGCGCGGCTGTAGCAAATGCAGGAATGATCCTTGATGTCTTGCGGCGTTCGCGGTGCGCCGCGTCCCTTGAGATAGCCTGGCGAAGCCACCAGAAAGGCTGTTGTCCAGCCGATCCGGCGGCACATCAGGCTGCTGTCACCGGCTGGCCCGAGGCGCACCTCGAGATCGATCGCATTGGCGATGAGGTCCGAAGGCTCATCCCGAAAGATCAGCTCGACATCCAGCGCCGGGTGGCTCTCCAGCAGCCCCGCGAGGCGGTCGCCGATGAACAAGCCGAGCGGCGTGGGCAGGCTCAGCCGCACTTTCCCGGAGACGGTTGCCGCTTCGGCGCCGCTGGCTTCGCCGAGCGCATCGACCGCTTCGAGGACGCGCAGCGCCATCGGCAACATCTGTTCACCTTCCGCCGTCAAGGCGAGCGCGCTCGTCGTGCGGTGCAGAAGGCGCGTCTTGAGGTGCGATTCCAGCGCGGAGACCTGCCGTGATACCGCCGGCTGCGTCAGATTGAGGTCGAGCGCAGCCGCTGAGAAGGATTTTGTCTGCGCCACCCGCAGGAACGTCCTCAACGCCGATACGACGTCCATCCTCGCCTCATACTTTTCGACATAAGCCTTATGTCCGCATCCTAGGCGGATAGCGGTTTACTGTCCAGATATTACGGATATTTATTATCCTTAAGGACATAAGATATCCTCAAAAAAAGGAAAAGCCATGACACAGCGCCTGAACGCCGCCCAGCAATCGCCTGAACTGTTCAAGAAGGTCGCCGAGATCAGTATGGCCGAGGCACACAGCGCCATCGAGGAGAAGATCCGCGACCTGGTCCACATCAGGGCATCGCAGATCAATGGCTGCGCCTTCTGCCTCGACATGCATGTCAAGGAAGCCAGGATCCACGGCGAGGGCGAGTTGCGCCTCCATCATCTCGCCGTCTGGCGGGAATCGCCCCTTTTCGTTCCGCGTGAACGCGCTGCCCTGGCCTGGACCGAAGCCGTCACCAGGCTTGCCGAAGGCGGCATCCCGGACGAACTCTACGATCGCGTGCGCGGGCAGCTTTCGGAGAAGGAAATCTCCGACCTGACCTTCTCGATCATGGCCATCAATGCGTGGAACCGTCTCAGCATCGCCTTCAAGACGGTGCCCGGCTCCGCGGACAAGCTCTACGGCCTCGACAAGGCTGGCCTGAACTAAACCCTTCCTTTCGGTTGACCATCAAACGATGCGGCGCGAGGTCGCGGTCGCAAACGGAGACTATCATGAAAATCGTCATTATCGGGGGCACCGGCCTCATCGGTTCCAAGACCACTGAACGCCTGCGCAAGCAGGGTATCGCGGTGATCGCGGCGGCGCCAAATACCGGCGTCAACACCATCACCGGCGAAGGCCTGCGGGAGGCACTCGAAGGCGCCGAAGTGGTGATCGACCTCGCCAACTCGCCGTCCTTCGAGGACAAGGCATCGATGGACTTCTTCACGACGTCGGGCCGCAACCTGCTCGCCGCCGGCAAGGCCGCGGGCGTCAGGCATCATATCGCGCTTTCGATCGTCGGCACCGAACGCCTGCAGGACGGCGGCTATTTCCGCGCCAAGCTTGTCCAGGAAAATCTGATCAAGGCGTCCGGCATTCCCTACACCATCGTTCATTCCACGCAGTTCATGGAGTTCCTGGCCGGCATCGCCAAGTCGGGCACGGTGGGCGAGGCCGTGCATCTTTCGCCAGCCTATGTGCAGCCGATCGCATCCGATGACGTCGCCGACGTGATGGCCGAGGTCGCGCTCGCCGCGCCGATCAACGGCATGATCGAGATCTCGGGGCCTGACCGTGTGCGGATGAGCGAACTGGTCGCCCGCTACCTCAAGGCTGTCGGCGATCCTCGCGAGGTCATGGCCGATCCGGAGGCGCTCTATTTCGGCGCGCGGCTGAACGACACTTCGCTGGTTTCCGACAACAATCCGCGCCTTGGCCACATCACGTTCGAGCAGTGGTTCGCCGCCTCGGCACGGCAATCACCGCCAGCAAACGCGGCGGCCTAGGCCCGGGATACCGCTCAATGGAAAAAGGAGCTTTCAAATGATCAAGTCAATCGTCGCCGCCCTCATCGTGACGGCGGCCCTGGCCAACCCGGCCGGCGCCACGCAGGCCACTCGCACTGGCGAGAAGGCGGCCAAGGTCACCCTTGTCTATGAGCATGAATTGCCTAACGTGTCGGGCAAGAGCATCAAGGGCATCCTCGTGGAATATGGCCCCGGCGGGTACTCGCCGGCGCATACCCATCCGAGTTCCGCCTTCATCTACGCGACGGTTCTGGAAGGCTCGATCCGCAGCCAGGTCAATGATGGTCCGGTCAGGGTCTACAAGGCCGGCGAGAGCTTTTCCGAAATGCCTGGCGATCGTCACAGCGTGAGCGAGAACGGCAGCAAGACCGAGCCGGCAAAACTGCTGGCGGTCTTCGTGGTCGATACCGCCCAGAAGGAACTGACCTATCCGGCCAAGAAGTAACCCTGGTAAGAGCCGGGCGCCACGTCCGGCCATTGCTCTAGATCATGTCGGTGAGCCCATGTTCGGCGAAGACCATTCCCTGGCTCTGGTCCTGATCAACCTTCTGGGGCTTGCCGGCATCGTCGTGTGGCTTGTCCAAGGGCGTGGGCGTCCGATGGCCCGGCTGATCGTCCAGATCCTGTTCTTCACCGGGATGACCGCAGTGATCTACCTCAGCGGTATCCTGCCGCACCAGGTGGTCGAGACCGACCTCCAGGGTGCCGGCGCGTATCTTGCGAGGTCCGCGCGCGTCCAGTGGTGGACGCATCTTGCCTGGACGCTTGTCGGCTTTGTGCGCCTCTACGTCGTCCTGGAACACCGGCCGCGGGAAGCGCGCCTGCTCCAGGACCTTGTCGTCGCCGCCATCTATCTCGGCGTGGCGCTGTCGATAACAGGCTTCGTCTTCGGAGCTCCGATCGGAACGCTCGTGGCAACGTCGGGCGTGGTTGCCGTCATCGCCGGGCTTGCGCTGCAGAACACGCTTGGCGATGTCTTCTCAGGCATCGCGCTGACGCTGGGCCGAGCCTACACGCTCGGGGACTGGATCGTGCTGATCGACGGCACGGAAGGGCGCGTCGTCGAAACGACCTGGCGTTCCACGCATCTGCTCACTGGCGCCGGCAACATCGTCGTCCTTCCCAACGGCATGCTGGCGAAGCTCAGCCTGACCAATCTCAGCCGTCCCGATGCGACGCTGCAGATGAGCCTGACCGTGCGCATCGCGGCCGCGCACGCGCCGCACGTCGTCGAGGGGGTCATGCAGGCGGCGCTGCGGAGTTGCGAACGGATCGTCAGGGAGCCGGCGCCGCTGGTCGCGCTCAAGGACATCGACGCCGCGGCGATCGGGATCGATCTGCTGTTTTGGGTGGCCGGTCCAGGCGACAGGCTGGTTGCGAGGAACGAAATGATCGACCTCGTTTACCGCCATTGCGAGGCGAACGGGCTTGCGCTGGCAATGCCGCCGCAGAGCTATGCGATCGTGCCTTGCGCGATCAGAGAGCCGGCGCCCGCGACGCGCGTGCGTTCACGATCATCCGGCTCGCTCTAGCACCCATTCGAAGCTGTTCTTCCAAAGGTCGGCCGGAATCTCCTGCGCCAACGCCTCGGTGAGATCGGAAAGCCTGACGCCGCGCAATTTCGCACGCCAGGCCTCGTCGGCTTCCCACATGATGCGCGACACCGCGCAAGGGCCGCTTTCGCAATAGCCCTTCGGGCGGCAAGGGTTGTTCGCGCGGATGTTGTTGCACACGAATGTCCGCGCCTTGCCTTCCACCGCTTCGACAATCTCCAGGAAGGTAATCTCGGCGGGCGCGCGCGCCAGCCTGTATCCTCCCGACGGACCGAGAGTCGTATGAACCAGGCCGGCCTGCGACAGGCTTTGCAGCGCCTTGGACAGATATTCCTTGGGAAGGCCGTGAAACTCGGCAAGCGCCTTTGTCGAGAGATAGCGGCCTTCGGGCAGGCCGGCGAGAATGGCGCAGCAGTGCAGCGCCCATTCGACTTGGCTTTTCAGGATCATCCACGGGTTCCGGGGTCGATGCCGACCGAACTTTATTAAGGATATGGAATATCCCTATTTGAGATCACTGTAAACTACCCGCGCCCGGCGAAACGGGACGGCCTGCCGGCGGCCAGCAGGCAGGCGTTCAGCCTCCGGAGTGCGGACGTGGTCGGTCCGGCACCGCAGCCGGCGGCGCTCAAGGTGACGTGAGGCGGTTCGCGATCTGAATCGCGGAACCGCTGCAAGTGCCTGTTTTTGCATACGTCCGGCTTGTCGGTCCGGCCTCGAGTGAACGCAAGAAAAAGCCGCCCTCGCTTTCTGCGAGTAGCGGCTCTTTCCCGGGAGGAAGTCAGGAGGAGGTCAAAGAAATTCCGAAAACTCAAGCCGCCTTGGCGTGCTTGTGGGCGTGCTTCCTGTGGTGCCTGTGGGTGTGCCTATGGGTGTGCTTGTGGCCGTGCTTTCTGGCGACGTGCTTGTGGCCGTGCTTGCGGTGCTTGTTGTGGTGGCGGTGATGCCTGTGGTGTTTATGCGCGCGCTTGACCGGCTTCTTCACCGCATCCACGGCAGCCGGGGTCGCCGCCGGGGTCGTCGCCGCTGCCGCCGGGGCAGTCGCGGGCGCGGTCGTCGTGGTCGTGGCCGCCGCGTTGGCGGTGCTGGCGCCGACGACCGGCATGGCGAGACCAAGCGCAATGGCCAGGCCGAGGGCGGAGAGCAGGGGCTTGTTCATGATAGGCTTTCCTTCAACGTTGATAATTGCTGTCACTGGTCGAGGTCGACAGGTGTCACGCCTAGAAGTTTCAGGGCGTTGGCGTAGGTCCGGATGCCTTGCGCCTGCTTGCGCTCGGAACAGAACCGGTTTGCCTTGTCCTGGAGTGCCGTTGCCTGCGCGATCTGGCTCGCACTGGCACCGGGTTCGGCTTTGGTGCGGATGGCTCCGTCGAGTTGAAGACCGAGCCGGCTGCAATATTCGCTCCGGGTGACCGCCGCTTCCGCACCCGACTGCGCGACCGCAAGCATGGCGAGCGAAATGCCTGCTAGGGCACCCATCCATCCGGTCGAACGTCGTTGCATTGCAGGCAGCATCCCTTTGCGTTGCTGTGGCGGCCGCTGTTCGGCTGCTACGAGGATGGTTATGACTGACGATCTTTTCGCCAGTTTTTCCCGCATGTTGAATCTTGTTTCTGGAGTGTGTCTGGGCGAGCTGCCGATCTCCCCTCTCGTGGGGGAGATGCCCGGCAGGGCAGAGGGGGGCGTGAAGGAACGCGGCCCTGCTTAGCCTGGGTGAACTGGGAACCAAACGATGGACTGGCGTGATTTGTCATTGACGGAGACGTCGGCGGGCCAGCGCCCCCCTCTGGCCTGCCGGCCATCTCCCCCACAAGTGGGGAGATCAGCTCTATCTGCGGCGCTTGTGCCTCTTCCTTTGCCGTGGTGCTTCGCGTATGGCCCCGGGGAAATCCTCCCAAAGGTCCAATTCCCCCGGAAGCCGCATGATCAGACTTGAAAGCATCAGCAAGCAGAATGGCCGTCAGCTTGTCTTCATCGAGGCGTCGGCCTCGCTGCAGAAGGGCGAGAAGGTTGGCCTTGTCGGCCCGAACGGCGCCGGCAAGACGACCCTGTTTCGCATGATCACCAGCCAGGAGCAGCCGGACGAGGGCCAGGTGCAGGTCGATCGCGGCGTCACCATCGGCTATTTCAGCCAGGATGTCGGCGACATGGCGGGCCATAGCGCCGTCGCCGAAGTGATGAACGGCGCCGGGCCGGTCAGCGACGTGGCGGCCGAGATGGCGGAACTGGAAGCGGCGATGGCCGATCCCGACCAGGCCGACAGGATGGACGAGATCATCGAGAAATATGGCGAGGCGCAGCACCGCTTCGAGGAGCTCGACGGCTATGCGCTCGACGGCCGCGCCCGCGAAGTGCTGGATGGCCTCGGCTTTTCGCAAGAGATGATGGACGGCGATGTCGGCAAGCTGTCCGGCGGCTGGAAGATGCGCGTGGCGCTGGCCCGCATCCTGTTGATGCGGCCCGATGTGATGCTGCTCGACGAACCGTCGAACCATCTCGATCTCGAAAGCCTGATCTGGCTCGAACAGTTCCTGAAAGGCTATGACGGCGCGCTGCTGATGACCTCGCACGACCGCGAGTTCATGAACCGCATCGTCAACAAGATCGTCGAGATCGATGCCGGCTCGCTCACCGCCTATTCCGGCAATTATGAATTCTACCAGCAGCAGCGGGCGATCGCCGACAAGCAGCAGCAGGCGCAGTTCGAGCGCCAGCAGGCGATGCTGGCCAAGGAGATCGCCTTCATCGAGCGCTTCAAGGCGCGCGCTTCCCACGCCGCACAAGTGCAGAGCCGGGTGAAAAAGCTCGACAAGATCGACCGCGTCGAACCGCCCAAGCGCCGCCAGATCGTCAATTTCGAGTTCCAGCCGGCGCCGCGCTGCGGCGAGGATGTCGTCACCTTGAAGAATGTCCACAAGGCCTATGGCAGCCGCAGCATCTATGAGGGGCTCGACTTCCAGGTCCGCCGCCGTGAACGCTGGTGCATCATGGGCGTCAACGGCGCGGGCAAGTCGACGCTGCTCAAGCTGGTTGCCGGTGCTTCCGATCCCGACACCGGCACGGTGGCGCGCGGGCCGAGCGTGAAAATGGGCTATTTCGCCCAGCATGCCATGGAACTGCTCGAAGGCGAGCGCACCGTGTTCCAGACGCTGGAGGACAATTTCCCGCAGGCGGGCCAGGCGCCGCTCAGGGCACTTGCCGGCTGCTTCGGCTTTTCCGGCGACGAGATCGAGAAGAAATGCCGCGTGCTGTCAGGCGGCGAAAAGGCACGGCTGGTGATGGCGCTGATGCTGTTCGACCCGCCCAATCTGCTGGTGCTGGACGAGCCGACCAACCACCTCGACATCGCCACCAAGCAGATGCTGATCGAGGCGCTGTCGCAGTATGAGGGAACGATGCTGTTCGTGTCGCACGACCGGCATTTCCTTGCCGCGCTGTCGAACCGCGTGCTGGAACTGACGCCGGAAGGCATCCACACCTATGGCGGCGGCTATACGGAATATGTGGAGAGGACGGGGCAGGAAGCGCCGGGGCTAAGGAGCTAACTCCATTTTCCGGGATCCTGCCTGAAGGCGCGTCGCCTGCATTCGTTCGCCGCGACGCGCCTTGAGGATGTCGAAGTTTACCGCAGCGAGATGGCCATGCCGCTGAGGTCGGCGTTGACCTGCAGGCCCACCTGCTTGCCGGTGAGTTCGAGCTGGGCGCCCTTGTCATTGGTCATCAGGATAACCTGGGCGCCTTTGCCGATCGTGCCGCCGCCGCCCGCCGCGCCATAGACTCCCGTCACATCCCGAGCGCGCCTGATGTGGCGCACGGTGCCATGGAAATAGGTCTTGGAAACGCCGAAGGCGAGGCCACCCGACACGCCGCCGATCGAGATGGGATAGGTCAAGCCGTGGAAGGTGAACGTGCCTTCGCCACCGGAACCGCCGACAAAGAAGGCAGCCTTGTAGACGGAAAAGCGGATCGTGCCGCTGTCGGCGTGTGCTGCGCTGGCAAGGCTGACGCCCGCCATGGCCATGGCGGCAACCGCGATCGAACGAAATCCGGACGAAATCTGCATGTGGAGCTCCTCAAAATCACTGTTTGCCCGATCGGTCGGGCGCGTCAGCGCTGTGTCAAAGTTACAACTGAACTGTCTCGCCTGTCATTTGGTTCCAGGCACGCGGCCTGATTCCGACCGCGGGAAGATCGACACGAAGCGAGGCCTGTGGCAAGCCGCTGGGGCCAGACATCGCGTATACGTGATTGGCGCGACCCGCATGACGGCCGGGCAGCGGAGAGCGGGACGGCAACAACGGGGGCTTGTGGATGAGAATTGCGCTGGAAATTGCAATGTCCGCATTGGCGGTGACATTGGGCGGGTGCGCGACATCCCCGGTCGATTATGGCGCGTCGCTTTCGCCGCAGGACCCGAAATGGGCATCGCCGCAATGCCAGCAGGCCCGCACGGCGGCTTCCGACTATCAGGCTCGTGAAAAACTTCACCCGGGCTGGGAATTCGCGGCACTCGGCCCCTACGGGCTGGGCATCATCGCGGCCACCAAGGAGGCCGAGCAGAAAAATCGAAAGCGGTTCGCCCGCGACGTGTACCTGCAATGCTCCAGCCTGCCGCTGCCGAAGGCGTTGGAGGGTGATATGAGCCCGGCGATCGCAAAGGCGCAATATCCGTAGGCATCGAGAGCCCGGAGGCCACGCCGCCGACATCGATCAGCGCATGAATGCCAAGGCTCGAGGTCGCCGGACGCGAGCGTTTATGTCACCAGCCTGTGGAACGTAAATCCATTCGCCAAGTTCTTAGCGTCAGGACAAGCGAAGGGACATCGCACATGCTGACTGCCGTTCGAGCCATGATTGGCCAAGCCCGCCCCACGACCGCGAAGAGCGAACCCGAACCGCAGGGCACCCGCCCAACTCCGATCTCGAAAGAACTCGACACGCTGGCAGCGATCCGTCTGACCGACATGGCCGGCTTGGGGGCCTGGTCGCAGGATCGCTGATTTCGATAGTGTCAGCCGGCCGATGGGGCATTGACCGCAAGTTGCGCGGCGAAGGCCCTGGCGTAAGCGGGCCGGGCTTCGCCGCGCGCCACATAGGCAGCCAGGTTTTCATATTCGTCCAGAATGCCTGACATTCTCAGGCGCAGCAGCACCGACACCATCAAGAGATCGCCGGCGCTGAACGCACCATCGAGCCAGTGGGCAGCGCCGAGGTGGACCGAGAGCTTGTCCAGCGTCGCGCGAACGCGGTCCTTCACCAATGGCAGGCGTTCCGCGCTCCAAGGCTTATCGGCTTCGAATATTCGTGCCGTCGTCAAGTCGAGGACCGGCGGCTCGACGGTGTTGAGGGCGGCAAACATCCAGGTGATGGCACGGGCGCGGGCATCGCGGTCCCCAGGCAACAGGCCGGCATGCTGTTCGGCGAGATGGAAGACGATCGAGCCGGTCTCGAACAGGCATAGAGATCCTTCCTCATAGGTGGGGATCTGGCCGAAGGGATGGATGGCCAGATGGCCAGGCGCCTTCATCTGTGCGAACGAAACGAGACGAACCTCATAGGGCTGCCCCACTTCTTCGAGCGCCCAGCGAACGCGCGTATCGCGCGCCAGTCCCTTGCCGCCATCGGGCGAGCGTTCAAAGGCCGTGATTATGGGGATCATGGAAGGCTCCGGTGGCTGGTTCGGTGTGTCTGGATCTAGGTGGCACCCAGAGGACGAACGGCCGGCTTCATTCCCGACAAGCTATCTCGTTTTTCGGCCATTGGATTTCGCGGCCCGAACCGAAGGAATGCGCCCTGGGTCCTAGCGAAGCAGGCCTTCCGCCTCGAAACTGTCCCAGCCCTCCAGCCGTGGAGCATCATCCTTTCGCGAATTCCCTGCGTTGCGAGACTTGCGCTCCCGCTTTCCCGCGCGCGTCAGAGCGGCCTTGCCGGCGCCGCGCCGCCTGTTCTCGGCGACTTCCTGCACGTCCTCCTCCCTCCAGGCGCTCGCCAAGTCACGATCGAGAATGTCCTCGATGTGGCGTGGATCGAAAACATGGAAAGTGACGGTCTTGGATCGCCCGCGCATCTTGACGGTGCGCGTGCCGATGCTTTTCAGGCGACCGTCCTTCGGCCATTTGTGGCGCTCGCGGGCGGAGATGGTGAGGATGTCTTCTGCCTCCCGCGGAAGCACGGCCAGCGTTTCGATGCCCGCCAGTGTCCTGGAGATGGTTTCAGAGGCGGCCTGGAATGCATCCGCGTCGGTTTTCAACATGCGCAATACGATGCGGCCGGTATCAGCCTTGGCAAACTTCCTCACAGCACACGGCAGCCGGGCTCGAATCTCGCGTTCGATCCCCTTCAGGCGCAAGGAGGAGCCAAGCGTTGCCGATGGCGGCAGCGGCCATTCGGCGACCACTGACGCCTTCGCGGTGCTCACGGCCTGCTCGGATGTGCGATCAGGCGCGGCGGCAATTGCCGCAACGATGCCGCTCAGGATCTTCCGCAGGGAGTCGCGCTTCTTGGCTGCCATGTTTCATGTTCGCTCATCAGGGGCCTTCGTGGAACGACAGTTCTCACAGCAGACAACCGGAACGATGCTTAGACGGTTCCACTAGCACATGTAGGCGGCTAGTCGCGTTCGCAACCAATGTGTTGCGGACCCTCGGCAAAGGGCTTGCCCTGGCGGTGCTGCTGGTCGATGTGCTGAAAGGCGTGGCGGCGATCGTGTTTGCACGCGGGCTCTATGCATTGCCGTTTCTGACGCCGCCGGCAGGGCTTGACCTGCAAAGCTTTGTGCGGCGGCAAATCCGCCGCGACGGGGCTGGGCGTGCTGCTGGCACTGTCCGGGCCAATCGGCGTGGGGGCCGGGGCGGTCTTTTGCGCCGTGCTGGCGGTATCGAGGATCGTTTCCCTGAGTTCGATGCTGGCGGCGCTGACGGCGATCGTCCTCGTCTGCGCCCTGGATCAGCCTTTGCCCTACCGGCTGCTGGTGATTGCCGGCGGGCTCTACGTGATAGCGCGCCATCGCGCCAACATCCGGCGGCTGCTCAACGGGACAGAGCCGCGGCTGGGCCAAAACAGCCCGGAAGCGAAAGCGGAGCCGCTGATATAGATTGTCCGCTCATGCGGATGCCCCTCGGACATGCACTGCCACCGGCTTTAATCGAAAATCGCGCCGTAAACCGCTGAAATCCTTAACACGATTTTCACTCCGCTGCCCTAACGCTGGGTCATGGCAGGGCATTTCGAGCGGCTGGTTGCAGGCCCCACTCCCGAGGGGCAGGGCGAAGCCGTGGCAGCCGGCATCCTGCGCGATCAGCTGGCCGACCTGCGGAAGGGCATATTCATCTCCATGCCCATCGGCACGGTGCTGTCGGCCCTGATCCTGGCCGTGCAGATGCTGTCGGGCGGCCGTCTTGCGGCGGTGCTGTGGTTCGCGGTGGTCAGTGCGCTGAATGGCGCGCGCCTGGCGCTTGCCCTGACCCGGCTGGACACCGCCGAGAGCCGACCGAAAGCGGTCGCTGCCCGGCTTTCCCGCTATGGCATGCTGGCCCTTGCGTCGGGTATCGCCTGGTCCTGCCTGGCGCTGCTGACGAACGGATACACGACGCCCCAGGCGTCGCTCTATCTGATCGTGCTCGCTGGCACGACGGCCGGTTCGGTCACCTACGGGACACCCTACGCGCCGGCCTCGATCAATTTCATAACGCTGCCGCTTGTGATCGCCGCCGGATGCGTGCTGGCGAAAGGCGGTTTCGAGAACTATGTGCTCGCCTTCACGATCGTGATTTTTCTTGGCGGCATGATCAGAAACGCGCTTCTGGGACAGTCCCGCTTCCGCGAGACGAGCCGCCTCAAATACGAGGCGAGGGCGTTCGCCGCCGAGATGGAACAGAACTCCAGGCGCGACCCGCTGACGCACCTGCTCAACAGGCATGGGCTGGAGCACGCCATCTCCCGGCTCAGACTTGCCGACGGCCCGTTCGTGGCCATGCTGATCGACCTCGACGGCTTCAAATCCGTCAACGACACCTATGGTCACAACATCGGCGACGAGCTGCTGGTCAAGGTGGCGCGCCGTATAGAAGACCACGCGCCGAAAGGGGCGACGATCGCGCGCATCGGCGGCGACGAGTTCGTGCTGCTGTTTCCCGCCGGCGGGGCTGCGCATCCGGCCGACGGGCTCGCATCCCAGATCATCGCGGCCATCGCCAATCCGGATCCGGCGTTGAGGTCGGTGCGTGTCGGCGCATCGATCGGCATCTATCAGTCGGACAAGCCGCGGCTGACGGAGATGCTGCTCCGGGCCGACTTCGCGCTTTACGCGGCCAAGCGCGGCGGCAGGAACGAATACTGCCTCTTCGATGCCGAACTCGACGGCGCGCTCGAACGCAAGCACTGCATCGAGCGCGATCTGCGTGGCGCCATCGAAGCCGGCACGCTTTGCTCGTGGTTCCAGCCCCTGGTGGCCCTGGACGCCGACGCCGTCGTCGGCTTCGAAGCGCTGCTGCGCTGGCGGCATCCGATCCACGGGGCCATCTCCCCGCCCGAGATCGTCATCGCCGCGCGGGAGACTGGCCTGCTGCCGCTGTTGACCGAGACGGTGTTCCTCAATTGCTGCTCGATGATCAAGGAGCTGATGCGCAACGGGCGCCACGACGTCCGCGTGGCCATGAATTTGTCGCCGCGCGAGCTCGAAGCCGGCGATGTCGACGACATGATCCTCGACATATTGCAGGCCAGAAACGTCCCGGCGGCGATGCTGGAGATAGAGATCACGGAAGAAGCGCCGGTCGACCGCGACAGGGTCGACGAGAAGGTCGGACGCCTGGCGGATGCCGGCATATCGATCGTGCTCGACGATTTCGGCACCGGCTTTTCGACCCTGGTCTCGCTGAAGGACAGCCGCATCCGCAAGATCAAGATCGACAAGGACTTCGTGCGCGACCTCGCCAGGTCGGTGGCGGACCAGGCCCTGGTCAAGGCGGTCATCGATCTCGGGCAAACGCTCGGCATTGAGGTCATGGCGGAGGGCGTCGAGACGGATGCGGATCGCCTGATCCTGCGATCGCTGGGCTGCAAGGTCGCGCAAGGGTTCCTGTTTTCGGCCGCGCTTCCGATGGCCGAGGCGCTGGCCTTCGACGCGGGGCGTTCCGGCACCTCGCTGGCGGCGGAAGCGATCTTCGATCCGGCGCTGCCATGGCGCGATCCCCGAAGCGGCAGCGCGGCCTGAATTGGCCGCCGGGAATTGGCCGCCGGTGTTGATAAACGCCGCGATCGGTGGTCAACGTTCGGGGCTGAATGAGCCTCAAACGGGCGGGGGACGTTTCCAGAACAATGGCCAGACGGTTTGCGTTTCTTTTGGTTCGCGACTTCACGCTGTCGCCGCTGTCGCTGTTCATCGACACGCTGCGGCTGGCGGGCGACGAGGGCGACCGCAGCCGCAGGATCGAGTTCGACTGGGAGATCGTGGGCGAACGCGGCCTGCCGATCCGGGCGAGTTGCGGCGTCGAATTGCTGCCGACGAAAGCGATCGGCAATCCGGAGGATTTCGACAACATCGTCGTGGTTGGCGGCCTGCTTGACACCAACCGTGCCTTGAGTTCCGACAAGGAGGCCTTCCTGTTGCGGGCGGCCGAAAAGGGCGTGCCGCTGACGGCGCTGTGCACCGGAAGCTTCGTGCTGGCGCGCTATGGCTTGCTCGATGGCTATAGTGCTGCCGTCAGCTGGTTCCACATCAAGGATTTCCGCAATCAGTTCCCTGATGTCAACGCCCATGCCGACAGCCTGTATTCCGTCGACCGCGGCCGCTCGACCTGCGCGGGCGGCACGGGGGCGGCCGACCTCGCCGGCTATTTCGTGTCCCAGTTCATCGGCCAGAAGGCGGCGGAAAAGGCCGCCAAGATCCTTGTGCTCGACCGCATCAGGAGCAGCCGCGACGTGCAGCCCGTCGGCGACCTGTTTCCGGCGGCGTCGAGCCGCGCGGTGAAGCGCGCCTTGCTGTTGATGGAGAGCAACCTCCAGGAGACGTTGTCGGTCGCCGAGATCGCCAGCCGCCTGAACTCTTCGCGCCGCCAGCTCGAGCGGCTTTTCCAGGCCGAACTCGGCGTCGGGCCGATGGCGGCCTATCTCGCTCTCAGGGTGCATCATGCGAAGTCGCTGCTCGAAGGCAGCGAGTTGCAGATCGGCGACATCGCCTATCGCTGCGGCTTCACCAATGCCGGTCATTTCAGCCGCGTCTTCCGCCAGCAGACCGGCATCACGCCAACCCATCTCAGGCACCCCAACCGCATGGCAGGCGCGGCGGCGGGCGGCTGATCAAGGCCGGTACTACGAAATCCGCTGGCCGGCCTCGTCGAGCAGGACGCAGTCTCCCGGGTCGAATCCGAGATCGATCGGCTCGCCTTCGCGAAGCACGCGGCCGCTGATCGGCGCGTTGGCGCGGATATTGGCCTTGCCGCCGATGTCGATCTCATAGATCGCGCTGCCGCCCAGATACGAGGCCGAGACGACACGGCCGGACAGAACGTTGGCGCCCGCCGCCGCACCGACCGACAGTTTCTGCGGCCGCACGACGACGGTGACCTTGCTGCCTTGCGCAAGCGGCCTTGGACAGGCGACGTTGACGGTCTGGCCCGTGGCGAGCAGCACCGCCGTTGCGGATGCGCTCACCGTCCCGGCGAGCATGTTGGCCTTGCCGAGGAAGTCGGCGACGAAGGCCGTGGCCGGTGTGTCATAGACCTGCTGCGGGGTTCCGATCTGCTCCACCGCGCCCTGGTTCATCACCACGATGCGGTCCGACATGGAGAGCGCCTCCTCCTGGTCGTGCGTGACGAAGATGGCGGTGATGCCGGTTTCCTTCTGGATCTTCTTGATCTCGACGCGCATCTCCTCGCGCATGTTGGCGTCCAGCGCCGACAGCGGCTCGTCGAGCAGAAGCACCTGCGGCTCGAAGACGATGGCGCGGGCAAGCGCGATGCGCTGCTGCTGGCCGCCCGACAGCTGCGAGGGCAGCTTCTTCTCGCTGCCCGGCAAGCGCACCATTTCGAGCGCCTTGCCGACCCTGCGGACAATCTCGGGCTTCGGCACGTTGCGGTACTTCAGGCCGAAGGCGACGTTGTCGAACACGGTCTTGTGCGGGAACAGCGCATAGCTCTGGAAGACCAGGCCGATGTTGCGCTTGTAGATCGGCACGTCGTCGACCCGCCGTCCATCGATCATGATCTGGCCGCCCGAAATGTCGACCAGGCCGGCGATGGAGCGCAGGATGGTGGTCTTGCCGCAGCCCGAAGGCCCCAGCAAGGTGACGAAACTGCCCTTGGCGATCGACAGCGAGAAATCGCGCACTGCGACGAACTTGCCATAGGCAATGTCGATGTCGCGGAACTCGACCGCCGGGCTGTTCGCCCCGGCGGCCTCGCCCGCATTCGCTGCCCCGGCCGACGCCGGCCGGGGATTGGATGTCGCGTCCTGGCTGTCAGGCACCCTTCGAAATCCTGTTCCACTGCTTGGTCCAGGCGTCCTCGTTGGTCGCCCAGTAGACAGGATCGGCGAAGGTCAGCGCCTTCATCGTTCCCGTCTTGTCGAAAGCCGGCAGCTTCTCGATCTTCTCGGTCAGCTTGACCTTGGTCGGGTCGAGCGAAGGCGGATAGCTCTGGCCCTCGGCCACGGCGATGGAGGTCGCGGGGTCGAGCATGAAGTTGATCAGCTCCTCGCACTCGGCCATCGGCGAGCCCTTCAGGATCAGCATGTCCTCCATCCAGGCATAGGAGCCGGCAGGATCGAGATAGCCGATCGGCGCGCCCTGGTCCTGCAAGGCGGCGACGCGGCCCGACCATGCGTCGGTCACCACGATCTCGCCCTTGGAAAGCAGGTCCATCAGCTCGGCGCCCGAACTCCAGAACTTCTTGGCGAGGTCGCGCGTCTCGCGCACCTTGGCCCAGATTGCGTCCATGTCCTTGAGGTTGTTGGGGTCCTGTCCGGTGGCCAGTGCCGCGTACCAGACGCGCGTGGTCATGTCGTCATAGCCGCCGACCTTGCCGGCATATTTCTTGTCGAGCAGGAGGGCCGCGCCCTTTTCCTTGGCTTCCTCGGGCGAGATCACCTTGGTGTTGTAGGCGATGCCTGTCGTGCCGTAGTCGTAAGGCACGGCCGAAAGCTTCGGCGTCAGCTTGCGGAACGGATCGATCATCGGCTGCAACACATTGGCCATGTTGGGAATGTTGGCCTCGTTGATCTCCGAGGTCAGGCCGGCATTCACATATTTGATGTAGTAGTTGACGCCTGAGGAATGGATGACCTGGTAGTCGCCGGGCTTGGCGGTCTTGATCTTGGTGATGATCTCGTCCTCATCGCCGAACGTGCCCTGGACCACCTTGATCTTGGTCTTGGTCGTGTAGGGCTTGAAGGCATATTTGTCGATCGCATCCTGCACAGTGCCGCCCCAGCCGTCGAAGCGAACCTCTTCGACCGCGGCGAGCGCCTGCCGCATCCAGGGCATGTCGAGGCCCGCCGCGGCCGCCGCGGCGGCGGTCAGCGTCAGGAACGTTCGGCGGCTGAGATCGCCGTTCTGGTAGCGGTCGTGCAGCCGTTCAAGCCGCTTGCTGTTGGTAAGTTTCATAGTGTTTCCTCCTTGGGTTGGTCGCGTCGTTTCAATCTGGTCAGGCTTTGCAGGATCAGGCCGCCGACAAGCGGGATGCCGACGGTCACCAGGATCATCACGGTGCCGAGCGCGTTGATCTCGGGGCTGATCGAGATCTTGAGCATCGAAAGGATCTGGGTGGGCATGGTTTCGACGCCGGCCGGGCGCCAGAACAGGCTCGCCGACGTGTTGTCGAACGAGATGGTGAAGGCGAGCAGCGCGCCGCCGACGACGGCGGGGATGAGCAGCGGCAGCGTGATCTCACGGAAGGACGAGAAGCGCGAGGCGCCGAGCGAAAGCGCGGCTTCCTCATAGACGCGGCGGATGCCGACCATGCGCGCCTGGGTGATCAGCACCACATAGGGCACTGCCAGCAGGATATGGCCGAGCACCAGCAAAAGCATGGTCCTCGGCTGGTCGATCGCCTTGATCAGAACCAGAAGACCGACGCCGAGAATGGTCTCCGGCACCAGCGCCGGCAGGATCACCAGCGTGCTCAGCGCCTGCTTGCCGGGGAATTCGAAGCGCACCAGCGCGAATGCCGTGACGACGCCTATGGCCGTGGTGACGGCCGATGTGACCAGCGCGATCCACAACGAGGTGCGGAAGGCGGTCAGCACCTGCTCGTTGGCCATCAGCTTGCCGTACCATTGCAGCGAAAAGCCGGTCATCGGGAAGCCGCCGAACATCGAGGCGTTGAAGGACAGGATCACCGTCGCCACGATCGGCGCGAACATGAATATGTAGACGCAGAGCGTGACGAAGCCGGTCAGCCGCCAGGCCCATCTGCCTTCCTGCCTGCGTCCCAACTTCATGCACCGAATCCCTTCATTCGCCCAAGCCCTTCATCCACCAAGGCCTTTGACGATCTGCGACATGCCCATGTAGCGGGTGTAGATGGCGGCGAAGAAGCCGAGCACGACGAACAGCACGATCGACAGCGTGGCGCCCATTGGCCAGTTCAATTCGCCCATGATGGTGTCGTAGATCAGATTGCCGAACAGCGCATCGCGGCCCGAACCCAGCAATTGCGGCGTCACATAGCTGCCGGCGGCGAGCACGAAGCAGAGCAGCAGGCCCGCCGCGAGGCCCGGCAAGGAAAGCGGCAGCGTCACCTCGCGGAACGCTTGCGCGCTGGTGCAGCCCATCGAGCGGGCCGCCGCGATCAGGGTGCGGTCGATGCTCTCGAGGCTGACATAGACGTTGAGGATCATGTAGGGCAGCAGGAAGTGCAGCATGCCGAGGATGACCGCGCCCTCATTGTAGAGCATCGGCAGCGGCTCGTTGATGATGCCTAGTTTCAGCAGCGCGACGTTGATGACGCCCTGTTCGCCCAGGATGTTGATCCACGAAAAGGTGCGGATGGTGAAGCTGATCCAGAACGGCACGATGAGCAGCAGCAGCAGCAGCCATTTGTGCTTGAAGGTCGTCGCCCAGATGAAATAGGCGGGAAAATAACCCAGCACCCCGCAAAGCGTCGCCGTGATGGCGCCGACCCGCAGCGTCTTCAGAAGGAAGCCGGAATAATAGCTGTCGGTGAGGAATTCGTGCCAGTTCGCTGTCGTAAGGGCGCTGGTTTCGACGCCGGCGGTGACGAAGGTGAAGAAGGTGTAGGCGGCCATCACGGCGATGGGCAGCACCAGGAAGAAGATCAGCAGCACAAGCACCGGCGCGACCAACATCCAGGCCAGCCGTGGATCATACAATGTCCATCGTCGTTTCATGAGCACCCGGTGCGCTCTCTTCGAAGCGCTTGTTCTGTTCCCGGGTCAAGATTGGGTGATTGGAGGCCCGATGTCTACAACAGGCGATTGAGCCAGTGGACATCAGGGGCGTCGCCGCACTTTCCTGAGCCGCTCTAGCCCTTCGTATAGTCAGGCCCAACCCGTGTCGGCAGGCCGTCGGCGAGCTTCAACCAAGGCAGCTTCTCCTCGAAAGCGACATGCAGCGTGGGTGCGAATTTTTCCGGCTCCTCCATCGCCGCGGCAAAGAAATGCATGACACCGGACATGTTCTTCGAACGGAAGGAGAGCGGCGATCCGCAGTGATCGCAAAATGTTCTTTCCACACCGGGAGAAGAGTTGAATATCTTCGGCGGCTTGCCCAGCCATCGCCATTGGCTGTCCAAGACGCCAATGTAAGTGGTCATCGGCGCGGAACATTGCCGCCGACAGCTTTCGCAATGACAGCTCACGCATGCTTGTTCCGGGCCATCGACTTCAAAAGCAATGGCGCCACATAGGCAATGACCACGCATGCAGATCTCCTGGAGAGAACCGGCCTGATCAGTAATCTGTACCGGCGTGGCAAGACAGTCGCCATGAGATACGCCGAGTTGGCGCTCAATTGCGACATTGCGCGCTCGAGCGTTTCGCCGTCGCGCGAGGAACTGCTTCCAAGCTGCATTCACGACCGCCTTGGCGGCCTGGCGAGCCTCAACCCTTCGAAATTCCCCTCGCGATCAGCCGGGCCAGGCGTTCCGAGAACGCCCTGGCATCGGCCGGCTTGTCGCCGTCGAGCACGCGCGCCTCGTCATAGAGGAGGTGGGCGGCATCGTCCTTGAAGGCCTGTTCGTCGTCGCCGAGGCCGGCGAGCGCCAGCACGCGCTCATGCCTCGGGTTGATTTCGAGGATCGGCTTCGCCGCCCTGTCGAGGCGGCCGGCGGCGTTCATCAGCCGCTCGAACTGCCGGTCGGGGCCATGTTCGGGCGCGACCAGGCAGACCGCGCTTTCGGTCAGGCGGTCGGAGGCCTTCACGTCGGAGACGGCGTCGCCAAGCGCTGATTTGACGAAAGCGAGGAAGCCGTCGACCTCGGGCGTTGCCGCTGTCTCCGGCTTCTTCGCATCGTCGAGCAACGGAATGTCCGAGAGTTCCGCCCCGCCTTGCGTGACCGATTTGAACGGCTTGCCGTCGAAATCCGGCGCCATCGTCACCCAGAAACTGTCGACCGGGTCGGTGAGCAGCAGCACCTCGATGCCGCGCGCCCTGAAACCTTCGAGCTGCGGCGAGGCTTCGAGCCGGGCGCGGTCGTCGCCGGCGATGAAGAAGATCGCCTTCTGGCCATCCTTCATCGCCGCGACATAGTCGGCAAGGCCGCGCCAGCCTTCGCCCGACGCGGTCGAGTGGAAGCGGGCGAGCTTCAGCAATTGTTCGCGCCGCTCATGGTCCTCGTAGAGCCCTTCCTTGAGGACGACACCGAAATTCTCCCAGATATTCGCATAAGCCTCGGCTTCGTTCTCGGCCAGCTTGGCGAGGTCGCCGAGCACGCGGTTGGTCAGGCCCTTGCGTATCGAGGCCAGCAGCGGACTTTCCTGGATCATCTCGCGCGAGACGTTGAGCGGCAGGTCGGCGGAATCGACCAACCCGCGCACGAAACGCAGATAACGCGGCAGAAGGGCGGCATCATCGGTGATAAAGACGCGGCGCACATAGAGCTTCATGCGGCCCTTGCGGTCCTGGTCGAACAGGTCGAACGGCCGCGAGCCGGGCACGAAGGCCAGCACCGAATATTCCTGCCGGCCTTCGGCGCGGAAATGGATGGTGGCTGCCGGCTCGTCGTACTGGCCAGCGACGCTCCGATAGAAGTCGGTGTATTCCTCGGGCTTGATCTCGCTCTTCGGCCTGACCCAGAGTGCGGTGCCGTCGGCGATGTCGCGCGCCTCGGCGCCGGGTTTTTCGACGAGCGTGATCGGCACCGGCACATGACCAGACTGCGCCTTGGCCAGTTGCTCGAGCCGGTAGGATCCGGTGTAGGAGACGGCGTCGTCCATCAGATGCAGCACGACGCGGGTGCCGCGCTTCGGCGCGGCTTCGAGCGGGGCGGGCGCGATCTCATAGGAACCCTTGCCGTCGGACGACCAGCGCCAGGCCTCCTCGCTGCCCGCCAGCCGGCTGATGACGTCGACGCGGTCGGCGACCATGAAGGCGGAATAGAAGCCGACGCCGAACTGGCCGATGAGCTGCGTGTCCTCCGTGCCTGTGCCGACGCGCTCGATGAAGGCGCGCGTGCCCGACCGGGCGATGGTGCCCAGCGCCTCGGCCATGTCGTCGCGGCTCATGCCGATGCCGTTGTCCTCGACGATGATCTGCTTGTTGTCGGGATCAGCCGAAATCGAAATGCGCGGCTTGGGGTCGTCGGCCAGGAGTTCGGGTCTGCTGACGGCCTCGAAGCGCAGCTTCTCGCAGGCATCGGCGGCGTTGGAAATCAGTTCGCGCAGGAAGACGTCTTTGTCGGAATAGACCGAATGCACCATCATGTGCAGCAGCCGCGAAACGTCCGCCTCGAACGCCCTGGTTTCCGTCGCTTTCGTGTCCGTTGTCATTGAAGATCTTCCCACGCTGTTCATCCACCCGCCGCGCCAGGCGCGTTCGGGCTATCCTTTCAACCATTTTTTGCGGTGCTGGCAACCGTGTTCAGCAAGGCCAGCGCGCCGACGATATGGTGGTGGGATGGCAGGGTGACAAGAGGGGGACTAGGGGCCGGCGACGAAGCAGCCAATCTCCCCCCTCGTGGGGGAGATGCCCGGCAGGGCAGAGGGGGGCGCTGTCCCGCCAACCTCTCAGTCCGTCCCGCCCAAACCCGCCACAATGACGATATGCTGGCAAGCATTGCCAATGTCGCGAATGACATCATCATTCCAGAAGCGCAGCACGATCCAGCCATCCTGTTCCAGGCGCTTCGTCCTGGTCTGGTCGGCTATCGCCAGATTTTCGTCGCCATGCTGCGAGCCATCGACTTCGACGATGAGTTTTTTCTCCGGGCAAGCGAAGTCGACAATGTAGCCGGCGATTGGAAATTGCCGGCGAAAGCCCAAGCCCATCAGCCGATGCGCGCGAAGTTCGTTCCAAAGCTTCAACTCGGCGCCCGTCATCACCTTGCGCATCGATCTGGCGTTGGCCCGGTGTCTTGGCGGCAGGGGCGTGTGGGTCATTGTAGGGGCTGGTCCGAGGTAGCGATATCGAGGCCTTTACTCTACGGCGCCCCCCTCTGTCCTGCCGGACATCTCCCCCACTGGGGGGGGGAGATTAGCAGCTTCGGCGCCGCGCCCTCTTGCGTCGACGGCTACTTCCCCGCCATTTTATCCGCCAGCGACTGCGCCTGGGCGAGCAGCGCCGGATAGGCCGCGTCCGCCGGCAGGCTCTTGCCCAGGCAGGCGCGGAAGTCGTTGTCGCCTTTGGTCCAGGCGGCGTTGGCGGCATCGGACGTGTTTTCGTCGCTCTCGTCGGTGGCCTGCTTGGCCAGTTTCTGGGCGGCGGCGTCGGCGGCGCTCCACACGGCGTCGCAGGCCGCGATCTTGGGGAGGGGCGGCGTCGCCGGCGCTTCGGCGATCAGGACGCTGTTGCCCTTGACCACCGTGACGACGACCTCCTGGTCGTAGTTCGGCCCGACATCCTGTGCCCAGCCGCCGAGCCGGGCAATCACCATGTCGGCGCCCTCGGGCTTCTTCAGCGCGAAGTCGAGCGTGCCGGTGAAGGCGGCGTCGCTGCCGATGGCCTGGGTGTAGAAGGCATCGAGCTTCAGCGCCGCGTCGAAGCTGGTCGGCAGTTTGAGATCGGCGTCCGTCTCTGCGGCGCGCGACTTGAGCCAGCGCTCGACCAGCCCGCGCGTCGAGGCCACGATGCTGGGGCCATCCTCGGTGCCGTGGCGCAGCCCGTCCAGCATGCCGAAGCCGACATCGGAGGAACTGAGGCTTTCGATATTGATCTTGCCGGCTGCCGGGAAATCCTTGACCGTGAAGGGCCCGAGCAGGGCGGTGAGACGCGTTTCGAGATCGGCGCGGGCCTTTTCATTGGCCGCATCGAGCGTTTCCACCGGCGTGTTCGTGCTTTCCATCGCCGCGATCTCCGCAATCGCCTTGTCGCGCGCGGCGATATAATCGTCCTCGGGCGAGGCGGCGAAAGCAGCACTGCTCGCAAGTGCAAACATGACCGTCCAGACCAACCGCATGACAGAACCTTTCTTCGTGGCGATCAACAGGCAAGGCAGCCATCGGGCAGCTTTGCGGCGATTGCGCGGCAGGAACCATCGAGACGAAACATCATGATCGGGGCGGGATGGCAAGCGCTGCCATTAACCATCGATTAACTATCCGTTCGCCTTTGAATCAAATCTGACGGATACTGTTTTCGGAGCCGGCTTCCAGTATTCGCGGAGGGCTGAACCTAAAAAAGAAGCGACGGACCACCGTCGCCTTGCGGGGAGGCGTCAGCATCATTTTTGATGAGGATCGCCAGAATGAAGATCGAAGACGCAGTGACCGCCGTGACAGCCGAGGCCAACGCGCTGCTGTCGTGCCTGGGCCAGCCCGTCATTGCCTACCACGTCACGGCAATCATGCGAGAGGCCGATCTCGAACACGCCCGGCGGATGCAGCTCGCCCTGATGCGGCGAAGCATCGAGGCACTTGTCGATGACGGCCTGGAGGATGGGGCGGCCGCGCATTTTGCGGCGCAGTTCGATGGGCGGATGGGTTCGGCGTGGAGGCTGCTGCACGCAGGCGAGGGCGTGGCGCACTGAGTTTGGGCAAACGAGCCGCGGTCGAGCCCTGATTGTCCGTGTTGCTAATGGAAGCAATGCGCCTCGTTCCCGTCATTCCGAACCGACGTTCGATCTCCTAAATGGCGGCCGTTGCCATGAGATTTCTGGCTTCGATCACCGAATGTCCCCTTGCGACGAGCGCCTGGAATTCGTCCAGCATACGGATATGACGGCCTGAGTCCCGGCGAAGTGCTTTCGGTACTTCATTCCCATGACGCAATGCTGTCCGGGTGGCGCCGCCATCTGGATTGCGCCACTCAAGATGAGGGTCAGGAATGACTTGGGGTGGGAAGCGGAAGGGCGGCTCTTCTTTCGAAATTTATCGAAAGCGGCCGCTCGACCGTTCGATCAGTGACACCGATGGCGCGTCAAGCCACAGCAATCAGCGGGTCAATCTGTCTATTGAAGGACGACAACCGCCTCGACTTCGAAAAGCATCGAGTCGATTGCGAGCTTGGGGACGGGAACGAGAGTTTGCGCCGGCAACCTGTCGCCGAACATTCCAATGACGTTCTGTTTCAGCACTCCGAGCTTCGACATGTCGTGATCGACCACAAAAACCGTCAGCTTGGCGACCTGATCCGGCCTGGCACCGAGACCCTCAAGCGCTGCGGCAAGATTCGCGTATGATTGTGCAACCTGCGTCGCGAAGTCGGGCGACAATTGCCCCGTGGCTTCAAAGCCGCCTTGCCCGGAAATATAGGCTACCCGCGCATCGGCAGGCACGATCACCGCAGTGCTGTAGCCGTTCAGCGTGGGGTCGCCGAGGTTCGGCGGGTTGACGATGGTTAGTTCCTGCGCAGTCGCCGCAGTCGATATTCCCATGATAATTAGTCCTCCAATGAGCAGGTGCCTGATAGCGCGTGACATGATTTTCTGAGTCCCTGGGGGTCTGAGATAGAGTCGGGATGGGCAGAGGTGTCTTGTCCACCCATCACCGACGACAACACTCTAGGCGGCCATACCTGTCACCTTGTGTCAGGTTGGTTTATCCTTTTCTCATGAGAGCAAGCCGTCTTCTATCCATCCTGACCACGCTGCAAGCGAAGGGACACGTCACCGCCGAGGCGCTCGCTGCCGAATGCGAGGTATCGGTGCGTACGATCTATCGAGATGTAGACGCGCTTAGCGCAGCAGGAATCCCGATCTACAGCGTGCGAGGCAGCAGCGGAGGTTATCGACTGCTCGATGGCTATCGGGTTCGCCTCAACGGTTTATCCTCGATAGAGGCCGAAGCGCTGTTTCTGGTCGGCCTAACTCGGCAAGCGGCTGACTTGGGGATGGGTGCTGTTGCGGCAAGCGCGCGCGCAAAACTTTTGGCTGCACTGCCGGAAACCATGCGATCCGGCGCGATGAAAGCGCGTTTCCATTTCGATGCGCCGTCATGGTTCGCCGAGCCCGAGACCTTAGAACATCTGCCCACGATTGCCCATGCTGTGCGGAATCAGAACCCGATACGCATGCGCTACAAAAGCCGGAAGAGAGATGAGGAACGGAGGATCGAGCCTCTCGGGATCGTCCTGAAAGGCGGTGCTTGGTATCTAGTCGCCCAAGTTCAAGATGAAGTTCGCAGCTTTCGCGTTTCTCGAATTGGCCCGATGACGGTGCTCGATGAACGCTTTGAGTATCCGAAGGCTTTCGACCTCGAAGGATATTGGAGGGAGAGCATTAGGCGATACGAGGTGGACCTGCATCCGAACCGAGCCGAAATTCGTCTCTCGCCCTGGGGCATAGACATGATGGAGGAGCTTCTTCCTCCCTATGTCCGCAACGGGGCTGTAGTTTCGGAGGGAGCCGATGCACGGGGCTGGAAGCAGGTCTCCCTATCGGTTGGTTCCATGGTTCATGCCGCGATGGAGATACTGCGTTTCGGAAAGGACGCCGAGGTAGTAGGACCACCCGAGCTTCGGGCCGAAATGGCGAGTGTCGTTGGCGCACTCGCAAAAATCTATACTGGCGACGGAAGATAGACGGGTGCCTGAGAGCGACTGCTTTTAGGTTTTCGGCGAGTCCAATTGAACGACGACAATGGGGTCGGCAGAAGAACGGCAGCGTCTCGCAACTTACTACCGAAACCGGATGGTCTGGAAACAGCCCCAGGTCACTCTGGGGTTGGCTGCCCGTCGAATCTTGCCGCCCGGCGCCTCGACAATTCCGTCGCGAAACCGCCTACGGACTAAGCCTGCGTCACCTCTTCTGCCTGACCAGCGGCTCCAGCGCATCCACGATCAGGTCGCAAAACTTCGGATGATCGAGCTTCGTTGCCACGGTGTGGCGGAACTCGGTCTGCTCGCTCGCCGTGCCGCTGAAATGGTGCATGCCGTCCATCTTCTCGAAATTGCAGACGGTTATGCCCTTAATCGAGCGGCCGGCGGTTTCGACACGGATGTCGGCTTTCTCGGTGGTGAAGACGCCTCCGTCGATTATCGCCGCGACGCAAGAGGCCGACGCGCCTGGGCAGTCAAGTTGCAGTACCCAAGCGATCCAGAGCCATCCCGCTCGCCAGGTAGGCCTGGTTCAGCGATCGCACCGCGTGGGTGCACGGACGGTCTCATCGGTATCGCGGCGCCGCGAATCTGTGCTAAAGCCGCCGCCCGACCAACCAAAGGACGACACCAGTGAGCGAAGTGACCGTGGCCGAGGCGATCGAAACTATCTATGCCTCGCTCGGGGCGGACAATGCCGACCTTGACGCGCATATCGCGACGCTGAAGGCCGCGCTGACACGAGAGGGCATAAAGCAGGCGGTGTTCGATCCGGCCAGGCTGGCGCAGGGCAACCGCGCAGGCCGCAAGCTGATGCAGGCCTATTTTCGGCAGCGCGGCGTGAGCGTCACGTTCTCCGAGAAGTAGGACCGCGCGCGGGCGGGCTCGAACGCGGCTCTCACCCTTGCCGCTTCACCCCTTCCGCTTCTCCACCTCGGCCTTGCGCAGCAGGAACCGCTGGATCTTGCCGCTCGGCGTCTTCGGCAGCTCCGAGACGAAATCGATCTCGCGCGGATAGGCGTGGGCCGAGAGCCGCTTGCGGACGTGCTGCGCCAGTTCCTCGGCAAGCTCGGGGCTGCCCTGGTAGGCTGATGCCAGGATGACGAAGGCCTTGACGATCTCGGTGCGCTGCGGATCGGGCACGCCGACCACCGCCGCCTCGTTGACTGCAGGATGCTCCATCAGCGCGCTTTCGACGTCGAACGGGCCGATGCGGTAGCCGGACGAGGTGATGACGTCGTCGGCGCGGCCGATGAAGGAGACCGAGCCGTCCGGTTCGTATTCCACCGTGTCGCCGGTGCGGTAATAGCCGCCCACGATGGCCGGTGTCTCGGCGTGGTGGTAGCCGTCGAACCAGCGCAGCGGCGAGTTGGCGATGTCGACGGCGAGGATGCCGGGCTGGTTGGGACCGAGTTCGTTTCCGTCGTCGTCCAGCACCACCATGCGATAGCCCGGCATGGCGAAGCCGGCGGAGCCGGTGCGCACCGGATGGCCAAGGCCGTGATGGTTGTTGACCATCATGCCGTTCTCGGTCTGGCCGTAATGGTCGTGGATGGGCGCATCGAGGTGAGCGTCGAACCAGCGGATCACTTCCGGGTTGAGCGGCTCGCCGGCACTGCTCACCAGGCGCAGCCGGCCTTTGACGCGGCCGGCGGCCTCGGGTCCTTCGGCGAGCAGCAGGCGAAAGGCGGTCGGCGAACCGGCCAGGCTGGTGACGCCGAGCCGCTCGATGATTTCATAGGTGCTTTTGGCGGTGAAGGCGCCCTCGTTGAAGGTGGTGGCGATGCCGAGCAGCAGCGGGCCTGTGATGGCGTAGTAGAGGCCGTAGGCCCAGCCGGGATCGGCGATGTTCCAGAAGACGTCGTCGGGGCGCAGCCCGATCGCGTCGCGCATATAGGCGCCGAAAGCGAGCAGGGCTTTCAGCGGCACCGGCACGCCCTTGGGCAGGCCCGTCGTTCCCGAAGTCGACATCATCATGATCAGGTCGTCACCCTTGCGCATCACGGGTTCGCGGTCGGGCGAAGCGGCGGCCAGCGCGGCGCGGAAATCGATGTCGCCCTGGGGCAGGACATCACTGGCGCCAAGAATGGTGGCGATCGGCGGGCAGTTTTCGATCTCGTCGAGCTTGCCGCGATTGGCCGGATTGGTCACCACCAGCTTCGCCCCGCTGTAGCCGAGCCGGTGTTCGATCGCCTTCGGGCCGAAGGCGGTGAACAGCGGCTGGTAGACGGCGCCGATGCGCCATGTGCCGAGGATGAGCGCCACCAGTTCCGGGATGCGCGGCAGCATGCCGGCCACGACATCGCCGGGGCCGACGCCGAGACCCCTAAGCAGGTTGGCGACGCGGCCCGACATGTCGGCGAGGTCCTCGAAGCTGAACTGCCTGAGTTCGCCGCTGATGGAGATCGCGCGCAGCGCCAACCGGTTCTGGCCGGTGTGGCGGCCGCAGCATTCGACATAGGCGTTGATGCCGGTCGCCGGATCGCCGTGAAGCCTGGCGATCTCATCCTCGATGCGAAAGGTCGCGACGGCGTCCTCGTAGCGCGGCAAGCCGGCGTGTGTCCTGGTCATGAAAATCCTCCCTGGCGGCGCCCCCGTCTCCCCATGGGACGCCGTCATGGCGACAATGGCATCAGATGGCGTTGATGGGCAACGCCGCCGCTCTACAAGTTCGCCTGCGCGAAGATGCGCGCCGCCCAGTCGAGGAAGACGCGCAGGCGCGGCGAGAGCTGCCGGTTCTGCGGGTAGAGCGCCGACAGCGGCGTCGGTGACGGCGGGTAATCGGCCAGCACTTCGACCAGCGTGCCGTCGGCAAGGTCTTTCTCGAAGCGGTAGCGTGGCGCCTGGATGAGGCCGAGGCCGAGCCGCGCCAGATCGGCGGCGGTGTCGGAGTTGTTGGCGGCGACACGGCCCGGCAAGCGGACTTCGCGGGTCTTGCCGGCGACGGTGAATTCGAAGGGCAGCACCTCGCCGGTGCGCGACGAGACGAAGCCGATAGCCTGGTGGCCGTCGAGCGCGTCGGGGGAGGCGGGCATGCCATGGCGAGAGAGATAGGCCGGGCTGGCGCAGGTCATTTCGCGGATCATGCCCAACCGGCGCATGATCATGCCGCTGTCGGGCGGTTCGCCGACGCGGATGACGCAATCGACGCCCTCGCGAACGAGATCGACCAGCCGGTCGCTCTGGCCGATCTGCAGGTCGATGCGGGAATAGCGGGCGAGGAATTCAGGCAGGCGCGGCAACAGGAAGGTGCGGGTGAGCAGCGTGCTGGCGTCGATGCGCAGCAGGCCATGGGGCTCGGCGTTGCGGAAGGCGGCCTCCGCGTCCTCGATCTCGGCCAGGATCGACAGGCAGCGCCGGTAATAGCCCTCGCCGTCCTGCGTGGCGTTCACCTGCCGTGTCGTCCGCTCGAGCAGGCGCGCGCCGAGATGCTCTTCGAGCCGCCGGAGCGCTTCCGTCGCGGTCGAGCGCGGCAGGCCGAGATCGGCGGCGGCAGCGGTGAAGCTGCGCCGCTCAAGCACGCGAACGAAGAGCCGCATCGTGTCCAGACGATCCATGGCATTTGTTCGCAGTTTCCGAATAGTGATGTCAAGTGGCGGCTGATTATCCGGAATGTGGCTACGTCTATATCCGTGTCACTGACAACACGGAGAGACTTCCATGACATTCGAGCAAAAGAGAACGGGCCAACCAACCAGAACAGCGATCGTGACCGGCGCCTCCAAGGGCATCGGCGCGGCGATCGCAAAGCGGCTCGCCCGCGACGGTGTCGCCGTCGTCGTCAACTATGCACAGGGCCGCGCCGAGGCCGAAGCGGTCGTCGGTGCGATCGAAGCCGATGGCGGCAAGGCGATCGCCGTGCAGGCCGACATCGCTAATCCCAACGGCATCGCCGCGTTGTTCGACGCCGGCGAGAAGGCGTTCGGCGGTGTCGATATCCTGGTCAACAACGCCGGCATCATGAAGCTTTCGCCGATCGCCGGGACCGACGACGCTTCGTTCGACACGCAGATATCAATCAATCTCGGCGGCGTGTTCCGTGGCATGCGCGAAGGCGCCAAACGCCTGCGCGGCGGCGGCCGCATCGTCAATTTTTCGAGCAGCGTCGTTGGTCTCTACCAGCCGGGTTACGGTGTCTATGCCGCCACCAAGGCGGCGGTCGAGGCGATGACGCACATCCTGGCCAAGGAGCTTGGCGCGCGCCGCGTCACCGTCAACGCGGTGGCGCCCGGACCGGTCGAGACGGCGCTTTTCATGGACGGCAAGAGCCAGGCGCAGGTCGACGCGATCGGCAAAATGATCCCGCTCGGCCGGCTCGGCCAGCCCGACGACATTGCCGGCGTCGTCTCGTTCCTCGCGGGGCCGGATGGCGGCTGGGTCAACGGACAGATCATCCGCGCCAATGGCGGCGCGATCTGAAGGAGGCTGACATGAGACAGACAATATTGATCAAAGCTATGCGCTGAAACTCGCCCGCTTCAGCATCGAGACGACTGTCGTCGTGCCCGGCGCCTTTACCAAGGGCACGGAACATTTCCACCATGCGGCGGCACCCGCCGATGCCGAGCGCGCCGGCCTCTACCGGTCCGGCCCATACGCCGGGGTTGACCAGCAGGTGCCGACGGGGCTGGCGTCGCCGAGGCAATCGTCGACCTCGTCGCCATGCCGCATGGCCGCCGCCCGCCGCACGTCCATATCGACCCCTCCGACGACGGTGCCGCCATCGTCAACGGCGTTGCCGAACGCGTGCGCGCGCAACTCCTGGAACGGATCGGCCTTGCCGACCTGCTCCATCCCAAAGCCTGAAACCCACCTCGAACAGAAGGAATACAACCATGCCATTCGCCAACATAAAAGTACCGCGGGCCGCACTCTCCAGGGCACAGAAGGAAGACCTCATCCACCGGACCACGGCCATGTTCGTCGACTTTTTCGGCGAGGTCGTGCGCCCCACCACAATGGTGCTGGTGGAGGAAGTCGCTGACGGCGGCTATGGCCGCGCCGACGAAGTGTTCGTGATACCGGAAGCCTATCGCGCCAAGGAATAGTGGGGCGGACCTTGCTCGGCGCGACAGCCGTCATATGACGACTGGTCGCTGCCTTCCGTAACGTCCACTCTGTCCACGGGCCTTGCATGTCTGTTCCCTGAAAATGGATGCCCCCTTTGGGGCGACATGCATCCGGCGGGGGCCAGGTGGACAGCCCCGAGCTGTCCACCTGTCTCGGCCTCGCCCGACTTTTCAAGACGCCAGGCTTAGCGGTTGCGCTTCCGTATCCCGCACCCGCTCGGCTTTCCCTGCCGTCCGATAGCGCTTGGGCGCGCTGCCGGTGGCGCGCTTGAAGGCGTTGCTGAAGGCGCTTTCGGAGGCGTAGCCGAGCGAGCGGGCAAGCACGGCCACCGGCGTATCCTCCTCGCGAAGCGCGCGCTCGGCCAGATGCATGCGCCATTCAGTCAAATAGGTCAGTGGCGCGACGCCGGCGGTCCGCTTGAAATGGAAGGCGAAACTGGTGCGCGACATGGCGGCGGCCCTGGCGAGGTCCTCCAGATGCCAGTCGCGGCCGGGGTCGCCATGCATCAGCCGCAGCGCCGGCGCCAGGCGCGGGTCGGAACGCGCCGCCTGGGATTTCATCGCGCGAGAAGGGCGCGGCCTCGAACTGTCCGTGGTCAATCCGGTGGCGGTGCTGGGCCCGGTGCTGGCCGCCGACTTCTCGCATTCGATCTGGCTGATCAAGCGGTTGATGGACGGCATGCCCGGCTGCCCGAAGGTCAACTCGGGCTATGTCGACGTGCGCGACCTGGCCGATCTCCATTTGCTGGCAATGACCAGCCCTGTCGCAAAAGGCGAGCGCTTCATCGGCATTTCGGGCCATAGCCTTTGGATGGCCGAAGTCGCCGACGTGCTGCGTCAGCGCATGGGCGCGGCGGCAAGCAAGGTGCCGAAGCGCGAAATCCCCAATTGGGTCATCCGCCTCCTGGCGCTGCGCGGCGATCCGACGACCAGGATGCTGGCCAGGCATCTCGGCGTGATGATGGACGCCACCAGCGAAAAGGCGACGCGACTGCTCGGCTGGACACCGCGCCCGGCCGAGGAAGCGATCGTCGCGACGGCCGAGAGCCTGCTGCGGCTGGGCTTGGTGGGCGGGTCGAAAGGCTAGGCAAGGGGCGACACCTTGCGACGGTCTTGTCTCGCAGGGTTTTCTTAGCCGGCCTGCGTTCAGGTTTTCTCGGGTGACTGAGATGTGGTTCCTCTCCCCCACTCAGTGGGGCGAGGAAACCAAGCGTCCGGCCATCTCGCAACTTGTGGCCTTCAGCCCTTCGCCCCAATGCTGTATCCAACGGCCCGAGTGCAAGGAGCCTTGGATGACCGCAACGCTTACAAACGCCGAAGCCGCCCCCGACTGGCAGGACGATGTCCGCCAAGGGGTGCGCCATGTCCGTGACCTCGACCGCCTGCCGCTGTCGCCCGCCGAGCGCGCCACCGCTCAAGCAGCCGCCACCCTTCACAAGGTGCGCGCGCCGAAAGCCTATCTCGACCTGATCGACTGGAACGATCCGGCCGATCCGATCCGGGCGCAGGTGATCCCGTCGCCGGACGAACTGGTGGAAACGGAGGGCGAGCTTGGCGATCCGATCGCCGACCATGAGTTCAGCCCGGTGCCGCGATTGACGCATCGCCATGCCGACCGGGTGCTGCTGTTCCCGACCTATCAATGCGCGGTCTATTGCCGGTTCTGCTTCCGCAAGGAATCGCTGACCTCGATCGGGCGCGGCTATACGCGCGAGGCGCTGGAGCCGGCGCTGGCCTATATATCAGATCATGCCGAAATCCGCGAGGTGATCCTGACTGGCGGCGACCCGCTGTCGCTGCCCGACAAGGCGCTGGCCGAAATCCGGGCGCGTATCGAGGCCATTTCCCATGTGCGGCTCTTACGCATCCACACCCGCGTGCCGGTGGCGCTGCCGTCGCGCATAACATCAGGGCTTGTGGAAGCCTTGCAGGGCCGGCTGATGGTCACGGTCGTCACTCATTTCAACCACGCGCGCGAGATCACCGATGCAGCGGAGGCGGCCTGCCGCACCATGCGCCAGGCGGGCTTCGTGCTGCTCAACCAGAGCGTTCTCCTGAAAGGCATCAACGACAGCGTCGAGGTGCTGGAAGAGCTCTGCCGCGAGCTGATGTACCGGCTGGGGGTGAAACCCTATTACCTGCACCATGGCGACCTTGCGCGCGGCATGGCGCACCGCCGCACCACGATTGCCGAAGGCCAGGGGCTGGTGGAGGCGTTGCGGGCGCGCCTGTCGGGCATCTGCAATCCCGTCTATGTGCTCGACCTGCCGGAGGGCGGCGGCAAGGTGCCGATCGGGCCTTGTCATGTCGAGGCACGGGACGGGGAGAATTGGCGTATTCGCGGGCTGGATGGGCTGGTGAGGGACTATCGGGAGATCGTCGGCGAATAGGGCAGCTGCGCTATTGCCGGACAAACGCCAGCACGACCACGCGCGGGGCAATGCAGTATGCGAGGCTGACCTTGCGGCCGGTCCTCGTCGTCGCACCGCCCGCGTCGAGGTCCACGGCGATATCCTCATAGCCCAGCACCTCGCGATCGAGCGGATAGACCGCCTTGTAGACCGCTTCCTTGGCGGCAAAGAGGATGCGGCCGGCAAGAGGCCGGTCGGCCGTCTCCATCCGGTCGGCCGTGGTTGCAACGAGCGCGAAAATGTCGTCGGGCAGGGGCAGCGCCGGCTCGACGTCGATGCCGAGCGCGCCGATATCGGCAATTCGCGCTATCGCCGCCACGGCCATGTCGTCGTCATGAGCGAGCGAGCCGATCATCCCTTCCGGCCAGACCGGCGCTGCGGATGGCGCGCGCGGAATGGCGATGTCGCCGATGCCGATATCGGCCAGCAGCCGGTGCGCGATCCAGCGGGCCGCACCGCTGGCACGCCGCGTGGCCGGCTGGCGCGCGGCGATGGAACGCGCTTCCTGCGGCAGCAGATGAGCCTCGTCGCCTTCGCGTATGAGGCGGCATCCGGCGTATACTCCACCAGGTGCGATAGCGGCCAGGGCCTGCGCCAGAGAGACCTCCTCGGGCAGGTTGGGTATGGAAGGATCGGCGGGGGGCATCATCGGTTGCCAGCGGCCGCCGGCAGGACGAGGTCGGCGATCATTTCGCCATCCTCGTCGAGCCCTTCCTCGACGAAACCGGCGGCGCGATAGAGCCGGCGCGCGGCGTCGTTTTCCGGCTCGTAGCAGATGGAAACGTGGCTGATGTGGCCGAGCCCCTGGATTTCGTGCAGCACCTGGCGCAACGCGGCCTTGCCGTAGCCTCTACCCTGCCAGGCGCGGTCGATCATGAAGCGATAGATGCGCGCCTCGTCGTCATCGCGTGGCGCTTCGTACATCAGGAAGCCGACGACGCTATCGCCGGCCATGATTGCGCGCGGCCGCGCGTCCCTGTCGGATTTGGCTTCGCACAGCGAGGCCGCATTGCCTGCGACGAAATCCATCTGCTCCGGGGCCAGCCGCAGCGCGGTGACCAAGGCACTGTTGGCAGGGGTCACCGGGGCGATCCGAACGTCCATCGTGTTTCCGGATCGCTCTGTCACGTGACCTCCAATGCTATCGGGATCCGATGTCAGGATGACGCCCTGGAGCCGTCATCCATGATCGGTTCGACGAACCGGTGCAGCTTGGCAGGGTTGCCGCGCCAGATCGAGTTGGGCTCCAGCACTTCGCCCTTCATCACGAAGGAGTCGGCATCGACCATCGATCCCTTGCCCATCACGACGCCGTAATGGACGAAGGCCGAAGGTCCGAGCGTGCAACCGTCACCGATGCGGATGAAGTCCGACTTGAACGCACCTTCTTCCAGCGAATGGGCCTGGAGGACGCAACCCTCGTTGAGCGTGACGTCATCGCCGATCTCCACCAGAGAGCGTTCGGTCAGGTTGCTGCCACCGTCATAGACGCGCTTGCCGACCTTGACGCCCAGCATGCGCAGGATCATCGGCCGGAACGGCGTGCCGGCGAACAGGTTGACAATTGGCGAATCCGCGAGCTTCCAGTGGCGTTCGTGGCGCCAGAAGTCGACATCGTAGATCGTCGTCATTCGCGGCTTCAGCTTGCCAAAACCAAGGCTTGCGCGTTCGACGAAGATGTAGAACGGAATGGTGATCGCCGACGTCAGGATCACGGCGACGAAGAGAGCGACCTCCGCCCATTCGGTATAATAATTCAGCGCGCGGTCCCAGATCGCCAGCGTGGCGAACAGCATGACCCATTGCGTTGCCATGAACAGAAGGATCGTCACCAGGTTGTGGCGGTTCTTGAACGGGATGCGCTGGCGCCGGTCGGCCTCGTCGACACCGGCGATGAGTTCCTTGTCGCGATTGACCATGCGCGGGATTTCAAAGGCAGGCGACCCGAGAAGGCCGACATTCTCGCGCACCGGTCCATCGATGGGGATCATCACCTTGGTGCCGAGCAGGACATTGTCGCCCGTGCGTCCATCCGGCGGATAGTAGATGTTGTTGCCGAGATAGTTGCGCTCGCCGATGCGGGTCGGCTCCAGCCGGAACGCGGAGGCGGACTTGTGCACATTGATCATGAACAGCCCGTCCGACACCATGGTCTCGGTGCCGATCTCGCACAGAAGCGGGTTTTCATGCTGCTGGTTGGAGCCGAAGTTGGAACCGGTCTGCACCACCTTGTTGAGGTTCCAGCCGATGGCACGCATGTAATGGACGATGGCCGAGCTGTCGCCGAACAGCAGTCCCAGCACGCGCGAATTGCTGGAGAATTCGGAGACGGTCTGCAGCCAATAGCGGAAGCCGTAGAGCGTATAGGTGCGCCCGGGCTTCAGGATCAGGCTGAACAGGCGCGGCACCACCGTGGCGGCGAAAAAGGCCACGGCGATATAACCGAACAGCGTGACCGTGGTGCCGATCGCGACGAGACCGATCGTCTCCTGATAGTCGTCGCCGACATACTCCCAATAGCTGTGGAACAGGAGCGGCAGCGGGGTGATGACGGCGAACAGGAGCACCAGCTGAACGGCTTCATAGAGGAAGCGCCGGATCTCGTAAGGGTTCGCGGTGCGTACCTTGCAATAGTCGGCCGTGGTCGGCACGGCCGGCGATCCATGCCAGTGCTCGCCGTCGGGAATGCTTTGCCCGCTCTGCAGCGAGGACGAATGGCCGAGCTGGCCGCCGTCGCCGATCGAGGTGTCGATGTCGAGCGTCGAGCCGACGCCGACAAAGGCATCACGGCCGATGCTGAGCGGCCCGGTGTGGATATAGCCGGCCTGGGCGCGATAGCCGAGGATCATCGATTCCTTGCGAAGGATCGTGTTGGCGCCGATCGAAATCAGGTCCGTGCAGACGGGCACGGATTTCGATTCGATGACGGCGTTGTGGCCGAGCCTGGTGCCGAGAAGCCTGAGATAGAAGCTATAGAGCGGGCTGCCGCGGAACAGCACGACGGGCGCCGTGCGGATCAGTGTCTTGACCACCCAGAAGCGATAGTAGCGCCACCCCCAGATGGGAAACGCCTCGGCCTTCCAGCGGCCGACAAGCAGCCATTTCATGGCAACGGCAAAGCCGGACATGCCGAAGAACACGCCGGCGGACAGCGCCACGCACCTGACATAGAGCTGCAGCGGCTCGTCGAGCGTGTCGTAGACCCAGTCGAGGCCATTGTCGATCACCCACACCGCAGCGTAGCTGTAGGCGAGGTAGAACGAAAGCTGGCCCGCTCCGCAGGTCCAATAGGCAAGGTTCGAGGCCTGGCGGGTGAGGACGGGTTCGTTGGTGGCCGTCGTCATCTCTTCGGCCACGCTCAGATGCTTGGCCAGGCGCGCGACCGTCGGATAGAGGTAGATATCGCGCATGGACGTCGTCGCCCATTCCTTGCGGGTGCGCACGCGGGCGCAGAAATGCGCCATCAGCAGCGAGTTGGCGCCGAGATCGTCGAAGAAATCGTCCTCGACCGACACCGCGTCGAATTTCAGCACCGCGGCCAGCGCGTCGGCGAGGAAACGCTCGTCGTCATTGCGGGGCGCAATCATCTCCCCATTGCCGGAGAGCCGCACGCTGGTCGGCTTCGGCAGTTGGCGCAGATCGACCTTGTTCGACACCGTCATCGGGATTGCTGGCAGTTCCTCCAGGTAGGAGGGCACCATGTAGTCCGGCAGGCGCCGCTTCATCGTCTGGGCAAGATCGGCGCGCGAGAGCGCCGGCGCCCCGGCCTTGGGCGCGTAATAGGCGACGAGCTCGACGCGGCCGGGCTCGATCTCCCAGGTGGTGACGGCGGCCTGCGCGATGGCGGGCTGGTCCAGCAACACCGCCTCGATCTCGCCGAGCTCGATGCGATAGCCGCGGATCTTCACCTGGGTGTCGATGCGCCCGGCATATTCGATCTCGCCATCGCCGTTGATCCGGCCAAGATCACCCGTGCGGTAGATACGCTTCGACGGATTGTTCGGCAGGCCGAGGAAATCGGGGATGAACTTCTGTTCGGTCAGGTCTTGCCTGTTGAGATAGCCGACGGCGAGGCCGATGCCGGCGATGCCTATTTCGCCCAGTTCGCCAGGCTCGGCAAGTTCCGGCAGCGAAGGGTCGAGAATGACGATGGAATAGGTGGGCAGCGGCGCGCCGATGGTGACAGGCTTGTCCGGCGTCAGCGCGCCCATCGTTGCCGTGACGGTCGCCTCCGTCGGGCCATAGGTGTTGAGGATCTGCCGGCCCGGCTTCGACCAGCGCACCACCAGATTGTGCGGGCAAGCCTCGCCGCCGACCAGCAGCGTGCGCAGGCTGGGCACATCCGAAGTCATCGACGAGAGAAGCGTCGGGCTGCAGGCGATGCAGGTGATGTCATGATGGCGCAGGAAATCCGCCAGTTCCTCGCCGACGAGTGGCAACTGGCCGGGTGCCGGCACCACGGTGGCGCCGGCGACGAACGGCACCCAGATCTCCTCGGAGGAAAAGTCGAAGGCGATGGTCATGCCCTGGTAGACGCGATCGCCGGGCTTGTAGCCATAGGATGCGGCGGCGACGCGGATGAAGTTGACGAAGCTCTGGTGCCTGATGGCGACGCCCTTCGGCCTGCCGGTGGTGCCGGAGGTGTAGAGGATGTAGCAGATATCTTCGATCGCCGTGGCGGCCGGCCCGTTGGTCGGCTTCAGCGGCGCGCTGGACTGTTTGGAGATCTCGGCGGCGGCGCTGTCGATCAGTACATGCGGAACCGGCAACTGGTCAGCCCGCGACGCATAGGTGGCGATGGTGACGACCAGGCTGACGCTGGCGTCTTCGATGATGAGCGCCATGCGCTCCTGCGGAAAAGCGGTGGCCAGCGGCACGAAGGCGGCGCCCGCCTTCACGACGGCGAGCAAGGCGACATAGGTTTCCGCCGACCGGTCGAGGATAAGCCCGACCCGGTGGCCCGGGCGCACGCCGCGCTTGACCAGCAGGCGGGCGAACTGGTTGGCCCGGCTGTCGAGCTCCTGATAGGTCCAGGTGCGTCCTTCGGAGATCACCGCCGGCAGCGTGGCGAATGTCTTGGCGAGCTGTTCGAAGACGGCATCGAGCCGCTCGCCCGGCTGACCTGCCCGGGCGAAGTCCGCGCCGGTCAGGATCTGGTCGTGCGCCGCCAGGGGCCGCTGAGCGCCCCTGATGAGCGCATCGACGGCAGCCAGGCCATTTTCGGCCAGCCCGGTTTCGGGCTCTCGATCCAGTCTTGCCGTGCCCCTGTCGAGTGCGGCGATATCGACACCGTGATCCATTTCCAAACTTTCTCGTCCTGACCCAGCATCGCCGGGTGCGTCACGCCGCCGTGTCGGTGGACATTGCTGGCTGCGCCGCCGTCGCGATTGCGGCGGCCGATTCCCGGCCTTTGAGGCATGCTTATGCCATCCGATCTTTTCGTCAGTTTTTCCGAACTGTTGAATTTTGTTTCTGAAGTGTGTCTGAGCGCTTTTTCCGCACGGCTGTCGTCGCCAGTTTCCACCGTCCAAAAAAATCTCGACACCCTGGGAATAAAGCACCGCCCCGCCGGGTCTTCCCTGTAGCGGGGCCATTCACCGGCCCGCGACCCGAAGAAACGAAACAAGGATTTATCAAGATGACCAAGCTCGCCCTCGGCGTGGCTGCGATGCTGCTCGCCTCGAGTGCTGCCTTTGCCGGCAGCGACCATTTCGGCGCCGACAATGCCAACCAGCCTGTCGCTTCCGTCGACACCAATGCCACCGCTTCGATCCCCTACGCGGCGCAGCAGAATGGCGCCGACGCGCGGGTGACGACCGGGCCGAGCCAGGGTTCGGTTCAGGACATCATCGACCAGCACAATCGCGACAGCCTCTGGGGCCGCTAAGCGCCCTCAAGCAATCTCTCAACAAACAGGAACCATCGACATGAAAAACATCGCTCTTGCCGCCGCCGCCATTCTCGTGGCCACCACCAGCGCCTTTGCCGGCAGCGACCATTTTGGCGACCGCACCGTCAACCCGGCGGCCGCGACCATCGACAACACCTACACCGCCTCGATCCGCCGGCCGGACATGGTCCGCAACGGCATGCAGGCGACGATGAAATCTGATGCGGACGAACCCGGCCAGGGCATCTGGGGTCGCTGAGTTCGCGAGGGGTCCGGACCATCCCCGAGGTCCCGACCCCGACCGCATCGGGACGGAGGGCCATGTGGCGTGGCCCTCCGTCATCCCGCCGCGATTTCTCGTCTTTCGCGATTTGGTTTTCCGTCACGCAACCCACAGGAGACACCCATGTTCAGCATGACACGCCGCACAGTGCTTCAATCCGCCGCCGCCGCTGCCGCCTTCGGCCTTGCCGGCAAGCTCGAGTTCACCCGCCCCGCTTTCGCGCAGACGCCGGTGGAGCCGACCGTCGGCTTCTACAAATACACGGTCGGCGATATCGAGGTGACCGCCATCTATGACGGCATCTGGAAGAAGCCGCATGACCCGGCCTTCATCAAGGATGTTTCCGTCGACGACACCAAGGCGGCACTCGCCAAGGCCGGCCTGACCACCGACTTCATGCCCATTCCGCTCACCGTCGTCGTGCTCAAGATGGGCGGCAAGCTAATCATGATGGATGCGGGCTCCGGCGTCGGCCAGTGGCAGGCCAATGCCACGCACCTGCCGGCCAACATGGCCGCCGCCGGCATCGACTACAAGGCGATCGACACCATCATGATCTCGCATTTCCACCCCGACCATGTCTGGGGCCTGATGGAAAAGGGCACCAACACGCCGGTGTTCCCCAATGCCGAGCTGATCGTCAACGCCACCGAATACAATTGGTGGACCGACCCGAGCCGGTTGGCCAAGCTGCCCGAGGGCCGCAAGCCGGCGGGCAAGCGCATCGCCGAGAATTTTCCGAAATGGAAGAACTGGAAGCTGGTCCAGGACGGCGCGGAAGTGGCGCCCGGCATCCAGATCATCGCAGCACCGGGCCATACGCCCGGACATTCGGTGTACCTCGCCAATTCCGGCAAGGAGCAACTGATGATCTCCGCCGACACCATGTATGTGCCCGCACTTCTGGCGCCGCATCCGGAGTGGCAGGGCAGCTACGACCAGGATGGGCCCACCGCCATCACCACGCGCCACAAGATCGTCGACCGGGTGATCGCGGACAACATCCGCATTTCCGGGTCGCACTTCCCGTTCCCGGGCACCGGCGTCTTCGTCAAGGACGGCAATGCCTATGGCTTCACCCCCGTTCAGATTTGAGACCGTTTGGAAACTCTACTGTGGCGGCCATCTGAAGGCGTTTTCTGCGCTTCCCCGTTCTACTGCGTCTACGCAGTAGAACTGAGCCCACGGACCCGAACGTCCGCTCCGCTCCGGTTCTCGAAACCACCGTCATATGACTCGCCAGAGCGAATTTCGAAACGGTCTCTCGACGCTAGCACTCAAACCAAGCGAGAAAGACAATGAAACACTCCTATCTGGGCAAACATGCCCTCTACGGCCTGCTCGGTGCCATTGCCGTGCTGACCGTGGTTCCGGTCGCGACGATCATGCCGGCCTATGCGGTGGACGATATCGAGGGCGCCGATGCGCCCGACCTCACCGCCGTCCAGGCCAAGATCGCCGCCAAGGACTACAAGGGCGCGCTGGCCGATCTGCGCGACCTGGCGCAGGACAACCAACAGGCCGACGTCTACAACCTGCTCGGCTTCACGCTGCGCAAGACCGGCGATTTCACCACCGCGCTGACCTACTACAACAAGGCGCTGGAGCTGAAGCCCGACCACAAGGCGGCCCGCGAATATCTGGGCGAGCTCTATGTGGAGACAGGCGACATGGGCAAGGCCAAGGAACAGCTGGCCTCGCTGCAGAAATTGTGTCCCGCCGGCTGCGAGGAGCTCTCCGATTTGCAGAAAGCCATCGACACCAAGGTGACGCAGTAAGGGCAGGGGTGACGCAGTAGGATGGCGGTTGCTTGCCCGCGAAGGGGCCTGGCGCAAACCTCTCCACACATCACAATTCGGGCGCTCGTGGCTGGCGCCCGTTGCCGGAGCCGGCACTCTCCCTCGAGCCGGCTCCGGCCTTTTCGAACATCACATCCGGCAGGCGCCGTTTTCGCGCGTCCCACGGCGGGCGGCGCCCGCCTGTTACCAAAATAGGCCTGTGCCCAAAAATTGGAGGCTGACCATGACACCGAACGACATCGCCGCGAGGCTCACTGGCCTCGCCACGAAATACCACATCAGGGACGTGACCCTGCTTGCCGGCCGCCTGCTTATGTCCTTCATCTTCCTGCATGAGGGCGTGACACTGGCCACGCATTTCGACGGCGCCGCCAAGGCGATGGCCGCGCAAGGCGTCGGCCTGCCGCTGTTCGTCGCTACCATCGCGCTGCAGCTGGGGGCAGGGCTCTCGGTGGCTTCGGGCCTGCTGACGCGGCTGGGCGGCATCGGGCTCGGACTGTTCTGCCTGGCCACGGCCTTGCTGTTCCACATCAATTTCGCCAACCAGAACGAGTTGCTGCATTTCGAAAAGGACCTGGCCATATCAGGCGGGATGTTCGTGCTGGCCGCTGTCGGCGCCGGCCGTCTTTCGCTGGACTGGCTGCTGGCCCGCTACCTGCAAAAGCGCCAGCGTGACAAGGAAATGCTAGCGGCGCTGCTGGCGGTGGAGAACGAGTTCACGCTGGATGTAAGGCTGCCTGTTTGAGCGGTGCGCGGGCGCTTTGTGGCCGCATTCCACGCAAAATTCCACACTTGCGGCGGTTCTTACCACGCTGCCTACCACGCTCGCACAAACACCAGCCCCTTATCGAAGCCGCCAACAGCGCAACAACGACCCGCGACGGTCGTGCGCTGAAACTTGCCACCGCAACGATCCAGTGAGGGTCGTGGTTGGCCGGCCTCGCCCGAGACTATGAACAGACAGCCTCACGAAAGCGATGCGGGCGGCGCGTCGAGGTCGATGTCGACTTTTGAAAGATGGAGACTTGAAATGAAGAAGATCATTCTGACCACTGCCGCGTTCCTGTTCGCCTCCGGCATGGCTTTTGCCGGCAGCGACCACTTCGGCGCGGACTTCGTGCCTGACGCCGGCAGCTTCCCGACCACCACCCATGCGATGATGTCGGGCGGCGCGCTCGACCAGGGTGTCACCAAGAGCATCACCGACAGCGCGGCCGGGTCCAATGCGACCTCAGGCATGCCCGCATCGGGCTATGGCCAGGGCATCTGGGGCCACTGACCCCATAGCCGGCCAGCACGGCCGACAGCCAGGCGGCGGGCTTGCCGCCGCCTGGCTCGTTTCAGCCGGGCGAAAGCGCGATGACGATCGGATGGTCGCTGAGCGTAATTTCCAGCGAACGCAAATTGCTCAGTGTTTGGATGGGGTCGACGCCAATTGTTGGATCGTAGGTTTTTACCGACGCCTGCTTTTCGCCGAAATGGATCGTCAAGCGGTCTTGACCGGTCAAACGTTCGTTCCACACGACAAGTTGGAACGTGCCGTCGCTGTGCTGCAGGAGCAGGTCGTGAACGGTTTCGGGTTGGTCCGCGATGGTGAAGTCGAGCTGGCCGGGTTTGGCGAGGGCGCCTTTATCCGCCAAGATCGTCGTAAGGTTGTGCAGGTAGAAGGCGGCCGTGCGGGGTGAATAATCAGCCTTGTAGAAGCCGAAAGATTGGTTGCCGCCTTCGTCGGTACGGTCCCGCAACAGATAGACCGATGTGTAGGCGTAGCCGCGCGTGAACTGAGCAAGGTACATGCTCATCAAGTTCAAGCCGTGCATTTGCTCCGTGACCGTGCCTCCGATTGCCACCCCGGTCTCGGTCGTGACCCGCGGCAGCGTATCGAGTTGCTCCTGGGTGTAGCCCAAAAACCCTCTCGCCCAGGTGACGCCGAAGTTGCCGAACAACCCGTCCACCCTGGATGCGGCGGTTGGATCGGCGGCGCGCCACGTCTTGTTGTCCGCCGGATACGGCGAATGCGAGTGATAGATGTAGTTGTGCACATTGGCGTAGTCGGCATATTTCGTGCCGTCCGGCATCCGGGTTTGAGCGCCGGGCGGGATCGTCAGGAACTGAAGACCGACATTGTCTCGCTGCGCGCCGGGTTCCGAGATCGACCAGACAGGATACTTCGCAAGCACAGGATCACTTTTGACAGCCTGGTAAAGATCGCGCTGAAGCTTGGCGACGGCCATCCACGAAGGCTCCCTGCCGCCGCCTTTCTCGCCCTGATAGGTGACGCCCCAGTTGTTCGGCTCGTTGTTGCCCTCGAATGCGAGCAGCGCGCCGGCTCCAGCAAGCACCTTGCCCGTTTCGACCAGTTTCTTCACGTCGGTCCCACCGCTGACCAATCCCCAGTTCAGCAGCACTCCGGTTTCGCGATGCAGATCCAGAAAGGTCTGGATGGTTGTGGGGCCGTCGTCGCTCAGCCCTTCTATTCCCGCCCTTATCCATCGAAAGCCGCAATAGCGGACCATCTCGATCGTCTTGGCCAATGGCTGGCCTCGATCGGGGAATGTGGAAACGACGCCGATGCTGTTGAGAAAGTCGTTCGTCGCAACGGCGTTTTGGGGTGCTGCAAGCGCATGGCGAGGCGATATGGGTGCCAGCGCCAACCACGCGCCGACGAGGAAGTGAAGCATTTTGGAAGTGGTGATCATCGCCTGGGACTCTAACCCACGTCTTTCCATGGCGCATCGCCCACCTTTGGTTAGCCCGCCTGCATGATCGCGACGCGCCCGAACGGGCGATCTCCTCGACGGTTCTTGGCGCCGAGGTCGCAGCTGATCCGGCCGAGCACGGCGGTGGCCGCGCCCGTGGGGCCCGGTGCCTCGCTGACCTTCTGCGATCCGATTCGTGCCAGCGATCACGGAAAATTCTTGGATCGTTCGCGCAGGCGCGGCGTTCTTCCCGAACACCAAGGGAGAACGCCGATGACAGACGACCGCAACGACAAGATCCGAGACCGCGCCTACGCCATCTGGCAACGCGAAGGCGGCGCCCATGGCGACCATGAGCGGCACTGGCACACGGCCGAGGCCGAGATCGACAGGGAAGCCGCCCTGCCGCTGACCGCCGACGATGCGCTGCCGCAAACCCGCGAGATCGCCAGCACCGACGTGCTGGAAGTCGAGGCACTGGCCATGCGCACCGGCATATCCGGCGACGAGGCACAGGAACTGATCGACCGCCTGGGCACCGACCGCGCCGCGACGGAGCAGGCCGCTCGCGAGCTGAAGGCAAGACGCAAGCGCTGAAGCGCGGCTTCGCGTTTCAAAACAATGCGCTGGAGTGCGTCGATGATGAGATGATTCATCGGCATGTACCGGCGAGACTCTGTCTTCTCTTGCAAAGTCTGCGCTCTACGAGGCCCCCTCTGGCCTGCCGGACAGAGGCAGGCCTCGTAGAGCGCAGACTCCGGCCACCCAAAGGCGTTTTCCTCGGAACCCTTGCCCGTCTCGCAGGTTCCTCCTGTCCCAACCACAGGAGATGCACCATGGACCACAGCACCCACATCAGGCTGACCAATGCCGAACTGACCAACGACACGCTCGAGGGCGCCACCATCTACGGCCCCGGCGACGAGAAGATCGGCTCGGTCGACCATGTGCATGGCAGCCAGGTCGTCATCGACGTCGGCGGCTTCCTCGGCATCGGTGCCAAACCCGTCGCCGTTGCCGCCAGCGAACTCGACTTCATGCGCGACGACGATGGCGACATCCACGCCGTGACCAACTGGACCAAGGACCAGCTGAAAAAGATGCCCGAACACCGCGACTGAAAGTTCGAGGGGCCCGGCCGGGCTCCTCGTCTTTCCAAGGGAGAGACCGATGATCCGCAAGCTGAAGGACGGAAAGTTCCGGCTTTACTCGCGCAAGAAGGACGAGAAGACGGGCAAGCGGCGGAACCTGGGGACGTTCGAGACGCGTGAGGCCGCCGAGAAGCACGAGCGCGAGGTACAGTATTTCAAGCGGCATTGAGGGGCGTTGTCTGCCTTCTCCGCTAGAAATGATGATGCGCGACACGCTGCGGTCATCGCCTGACACACCGGTGTTGACCTGCGGTGTTGACCTGCCCCGTCCGTGTTGGCTGCAACGTGCCGCGACACGGCCGTTGTGCCGACGAATGACGGCGCGTGCCTGACGCCTGCCGCCAGGCGAAGCAGTACGCTTTCACCCCCTCAGATTTTTTTCGCCATCCTCTTGAAGAGGATTTTCACCCCTCCCAAATCGTTTTTCGTCGAGGCTCCAGGGCTCGACATTCAATATCGTAGACGTTGAAACCCATGTTGCTTTTCGGAGGATATGGACATGAGAAGCTTTGACTACGCACCCCTCTATCGCACGACGGTCGGCTTTGACCGCCTTTTCAACATGCTCGACAGCGGCCCGCGCCCGGACTGGCCGCCTTACAACATCGAGAAGATCGGCGAGCACGACTATCGCATCACAATGGCGGTGGCCGGATTCAGCGAACAGGAAATCGAACTGACGCAGCACGGCCCCGAACTCATCGTGACCGGCCACAAGAACGCCGAGGATGAAGGGCGCCAGATCCTGCACCGTGGGCTCGCGATCGGCGATTTCAAGCAGGTCTTCCGGATCGCCGACCACGTCAAGGTCAAGGCGGCGACGCTGCGCGATGGGCTTCTGTCCATCGAGCTGGTCCAGGAAATTCCGGAAGAATTGAAGCCGCGCCGCATCCCCGTCGGCGGCGGGTCGGTCTCGGCCGAGGCGTCGAACGACACCGCTCGAATTGCCGGCGATGGCCGCGCGGGGCGCAAGGCCGCCTGACCCTGAATTAGCAGAAGCTGCGGTTCGCCTCCCGGCATGGCCCGGGAGGCCGTAATTGCGGAGACAGGAGATGACTAGAGAATTCGACACATCAACCAAGCCGAACACCAACTTTTCGAGCCGCCTCGGCGCCGGCATGCGCTTCCTTGTCCCTGGCGACGTGCTCAGGGACGCGGCGCTCTCGACCGCCGAGAAAAGAGCCATGCTGTCGTTCTGGGCTTCCGATGCGAACGTCGTTGCCGATGCGCCGTCGCTGCGTCAGCTGGAAGGTGGCATCGCGGTCGGGATCGACGACATCCTCAAAGCCCTGAAATCCCTCGATACGCCACCCGCGATCGGCACAAGGTGGCCCCGAGCGCTCGACCGCCGACGCAGCGCTGCCCGCCGGTGGTTCCGCCGCCCGGGCCCGAACGATGACGATGATCCGCCGCCCTCTCCGGCATGTGTGATGTATCCACGGCGCGGGGGTGGCGGAGCCGTCGCGGTTCCAGAACCGGCTTACGCGTAAGGGCGGCGTTCTTGGCATCGGCGCCAAGCTGGTCGCGGCAAAAGAGCTCGACTTTATGCGGGGCGCGGATGGCGAGGTCCACGCAGTGACCAGCTGGACGGTGGCGGAGCGCATCCTTCCGGACAGAACTCAGCCACCGAAGCCGGGCCTTCAGGAATAGGATGAGCGAACAGCCTCAGTTTTATCAAATATGCAAGCGTTTCATTTACCAAGTTCTTTGAGAAATTATAAAATACATCAGCAAATTCAATGGTCAAAAACGATAGGAATATATGCGCGTTGACTGATAAAAGAACTTGTGTACATTAAACACGCCGAAGCAAATCGGTGCACGCAGACTTGCGTTGATCTCAATTCTCATTGTTTAAACATTCTTTTTGCGTGTAAACAACGCATGTCTGCCTTTTGAGTGAGGGAAGACAATGGCTGGAAAGCTCGCAACTTACTTGACAGATATCGCCAAAGACCACGCTAAAATGACCACCTTCAAGGCGGACCCTTATAGCGCGATGAACGGTGCTGGCCTGTCAGACAAGGAAATCACTGCTGTTCTGAGCAAGAAACCTGAACTGATCAGCCAGGCGATCGGAGGCCGGGGCGGCCTTGCCGCGGCGGATGCAGATACCACGGTCGTCGTCGTGGTTCTCTGACTGTTTTCGAACGACGACAGCTTCCTAGAAGCAGTTTTTGGCCCGTACAAGCCTATCGGAATTGCACTCGAACACTGTGTGCGGGCCAGCTTTCAACCAAAGGTCAGCGCTACCGCCCGTCGAGACCGACTTGGTTGGTTATAGTTTCTCGCCAGGGTTTTGTACCAACGTGTGCATCCGCACCACAGGAGGTCATTGTGAAACAGATCGCTTCCGGCGAATTAATCGTCGTCGGTACCGGCATCGGACTGGCGGGGAACATGACGGCCTCGACGGAATCCATCATCATTCAGGCGGAGAAGCTACTGTATGTCGTGGCAGACGTGGCAACCGCCGCCTACCTCGAGCAGTTGAACAGCACGGCGGAATCCATTTATTCCCTGTATGACGAGAGTCTTGACAGGATCGACACCTATTACAAGATGACCGAATGCATATTAGGCCATGTCCGGGCCGGGCTAAAAACGTGCGCCGCCTTTTACGGGCACCCCGGCATCTTCGTCTTCCCGGCTCACGAGGCCGTCCTGAGGGCCCGGGCGGAAGGCTATCGTGCCGAAATGAAGGCGGCCGTTTCAGCCGAAGATTGCCTTTTTGCCGATCTTGGCATCGATCCTGGGCGCGTCGGCTGCCAGTCATTCGAGGCAACCGACTTTCTGGTGTATGATCGCATCTTCGATCCGAACAGCCTGCTCGTCCTGTGGCAGGTCGGGGTTATCGGCCAAATCGGATTTCGCAGGCAGTTCCCTATCGGACACAATATCGAAGTGCTCAAAGAAGCGCTTCGTGCGCATTATCCAGCGGATCATCACGTAATTGTCTACGAGGCAAGTGTGCTGCCGGTATGCGACCCCATCATTCGCCCGTTCCGCCTTGACAAGCTGGACCCCAGCGCGTTGTCGCCGATCTCGACACTCGTCGTGCCTCCGCTGTCGAGCCGGCGCGGCCCTAACATCGATATAGTTCGCAGACTGGATATCCCGGAACGCTATATTCTGAAGCGAGCAGAGGATCCGTCACTATACGATCCGGCAAAGCCGGGCGCGCTCGTAGACTGGCCGGCAACGGTCTGATGGTAGATCGGTTGGGACGATTTCGAAGCCAGTAGTGTCGAAAAGGGACCGCTACCGGACAGGTATGAGTCAAAAAATGACAAGACCCGCCGGACAGGTCCACCGGGTTCGGAACCGAACGTCGGCATCGAGCGTCCCCGGATTTCACCGCATCGGGATTGACGCCAGAAGACCAGGAGTGGGCCCGGCAACAACGGGCCCGCTCCGCTTTCTGGCACTTGCCTCTTCAGCTCTGGGCGTGCGGCTCATTCCTTGGCCGGCTCTTCGTAGATGCCGATGATCAGCAGCCACGCGCCCGAAATGAGGAAGGCGAACAAAACGATGGTTCCAAGGGCCGCGATGTAAAGCCCTATGCCGCGTCCGAGAACCAGCAGAAACGCGCCGATGACTTCGGCGAGGTAGCACACCGTGCCGCCCGCGAGCCGGGGCACGGTCAGCCCGATGGAGCTCATCCCCGACTTGATGGCGACGACATAGCCTCTGACAAAGATGAAGGTCGCGACGACCCATAGCAAAAGCCATTCGAGGCCGAGTGTTAGAAGATACTGACCGCCCAGAAGCGCTAGGCTGCAGGCCATGAAAATCGCACTGAAGCCTGACAGCATATTGATGGCCCGGTTCTTGTGCGTCGTGTTGCGGACTATGCGTTCGGGATTGATCGAGATGGCGACGAAGATCAACCCGGCCAGCCCCGCCGCGCCGCCGCCCACCATGATGAAGAAATTGGTCCATTGATCCAACATGACTTGCCCCTCAGGCCCGCGCTTCAGGCGGCTCGACGGACGCGCAGGCTAGCATAGCTGCGTTCTCCAACTCCACGGTGCGAGACAGCCAATTGTGAGGTTCCGTAATTTGCCCGACGGGCCCGGGATCTTGCGGCTTGGCGGTGCCCATCATCGAGCAATCAAAACCTGCCGAAATGGATGGCTGCTTTGGCTGGCGCTTCACCCGAAAACGGACCGACCGCTTCCGGCCCCCTGCGAGAGGGCCATGCGTAACTCTCTAGCGGTCGCCAATGGCCCTTTTCCGACCTTCCAATTTTTCACGAGATGCCAAGCAGCCACCCGCATTAACCATTCGTTAACCATTCCCTCGCTAGCGTTTACCTCTCAGTAAGGATTCGCCAGCCGTGACCTTTGCCGCTCCCCTCGAGGCCAAATCCATTCGCTTTCGCGCCCGCTCTTTCGTCGCTTTCACGCTGACGCCGGAGGCGCCGATTTCTGACTGGCTGGAGGGGCTGGATCACTGGATCGGCAATTCGCCGGGGTATTTTTCCGGGCGGCCGGTGGTGCTCGATCTCAACATGCTGAAGCCTGGCGCGGACGAGATCGCTTTGCTGGTCGCTTCGCTCGGTGGGCGCGGTATCAGGGTCTATGCCATCGAGCTCGACGGCGCCTCGCTCGGGCCGGAGCTGCCGCCACTGCTTTGCGGCGCCAAGGAGGCGACGACCGACGGCCTGCTGCCGCAGCCGGGCCGCAAGGGCAAGATCGATGCCGCCGATGAGGCCGGCAAGGCCGAAGCGGTGTTTACGGAACGCGGCAAGGACGGCAAGAAGCTCGATGAGGGCAAGGCGGAGGCTGGCAAGGCCGAGGTTGGCAAGGGCAAAGCGGTCAAGGCGACGGAGGCTGGTGCGGCGGAAACGGTTCAGGCCGGCACGCTGATGATCAAGTCGCCGATCCGCTCGGGCCAGTCGGTCTTTCATCCGCATGGCGATGTCATCGTGCTCGGCTCGGTCGCTTCGGGCTCGGAAATCATCGCGGCTGGCTCCATCCATGTCTACGGTACGCTGCGCGGCCGCGCCATCGCGGGTTCGCAGGGCGACCGGTCGGCGCGCATCTTCTGCCGCCGCAACGAGGCGGAGATGATCTCGGTCGACGGCTGGTACACGACGGCGGAAGAGATGGACGGCGTCTCGCGCGGCAAGGCGGTGCAGGCCTTCCTCGAAGGCGACATGCTTGCCGTCGTGCCGCTGAACTAGGGCGGCACGATGGAACCCCCCTTTTTTCCCGCTCCTGCCGCCCCGCAAGGTTCGGACCGGCTTGGCGTGGGATTATCGACAGGTTTTGACGGATACCGGTGCGCGAGCACGGCACAACAACAACAATCGGCGCAGGAGGCTTTTTCATGGGCAAGGTAGTGGTGGTCACTTCGGGCAAGGGGGGCGTCGGCAAGACCACCTCGACGGCGGCGCTCGGTGCCGCCGTGGCCAAGACCGGCAAGAAGGTGGCGCTGGTCGATTTCGACGTCGGCCTGCGCAACCTCGACCTGATCATGGGCGCCGAGCGCCGCGTGGTGTTCGACCTCGTCAACGTCATCCAGGGCACGGCGAAGCTGTCGCAAGCGCTGATCCGCGACAAGCGGGTCGACACGCTGTTCCTGCTGCCGGCCTCGCAGACGCGCGACAAGGACGCGCTGACGGAAGAGGGCGTCGGCGAGGTCATCGACAAGCTGCGCTCGGTGTTCGACTATGTGTTCTGCGACAGCCCGGCCGGCATCGAGCGCGGCGCGCAGCTCGCCATGCGCTTTGCCGACGAGGCGGTCATCGTCACCAATCCGGAAGTGTCGTCGGTGCGCGATTCCGACCGCATCATCGGCCTGCTCGACGCCCGCACCATGCGCGCCGAACAGGGCGAGCAGATCGCCAAGCACGTGCTGGTCACCCGCTACGACGCGGCGCGGGCCGCGCGGGGTGAAATGCTCAGCATCGACGACGTGCTGGAAATCCTGTCGGTGCCGCTGCTCGGCATCATTCCCGAGAGCCAGGATGTGCTGCGCGCCTCCAACCTCGGTTCGCCGGTGACGCTGTCGGAACCACTCAACACGGCCGCCAAGGCCTATCTGGAAGCGGCACGAAGGCTGGAAGGCGAAGACCTGCCGGTCATCGTGCCCTTCGAACGCAAGGGCTTCCTCGACAGGCTGCTCGGAAGGAGGGCCGCATGAGCATTCTCGACCTCTTCAAGCGGCGCACCAGCGCGCCGGTGGCGCGCGAGCGGCTGCAAGTGCTGCTCGCCTATGAGCGCCGCAGCCGTGGCCAGCCCGATCTCGTCTCCGTCCTGCGCGAGGAGATCCTGGCGGTGATCGCCAAGCACGTGCAGATCGACCAGGATTATCTGCAGGTCTCGATGGACCGCGGCGAGACCATGTCGACGCTGGAAATCGACATCCAGATCCCCAACAAGAGCGCCGTGCCGCTGGCGATGGCGGGCTAGCGCCGACGCCTTTCCTCGCCCCTTGGGGGGCTAGGTTCTGCCAGGTTTGCGCGGCGAGGTATTTCAAATGCCGAGCCAGGCGCCCCCCTCTGTCCTGCCGGACATCTCCCCCACTAGGGGGGAGATTGGCTGTCATCGCGGCCTTCGCTAATCGGCTACGTTGAAAGACAAGCGGCGAGATAGAGGCTACTGATCTCCCCCCTAGTGGGGGAGATGGCCGGCAGGCCAGAGGGGGGCGTGCCCCGCCGACATTGCCTTTTCACACCGGTCAAACACCACCGTCTGCGCCAGCCCACCACCCTGGCGGTTCTCCAGCGTCACCGTCCCCCATAGCGCTCGATGATTTCCTTGGCGATGGCCAGACCGGGCGGCGGTGCGGAGGGGAGGCCGGCGCCGCATCCGGAGAGTGAGCTGATGGGCGCCGGCCAAGGCGGATCGACAGGTCCGCCGCGAAGGCAAGATAGTGCTGGCGTGCACTGAATGGCATTGGTGCGATCGCGCAGGGTTGCCATGGCCGCGTCCCCGGCCTCTGATTCGGACGGCCGAAGGCCGTACCCGGAATCGCTGCCCGGACCTCGTCAATCCTGCGGTTCATGCTGGTAAAGCTCGTCCATGGTAAGCGATGCCAGGGCGCCGAAAGGCGCCTGCTTTTTGACCCGGCCGCCGCTCAGGATCACCACGTCGTCGCAGAACGAGATCGTGCTGTGGTGGTGGCTGATGACGATGGTCGCGCGGCGGCCGGCTCTCGACTTCAGGGTCTCGACAATGGCCGCTTCCGACAGCCCGTCCACCGCATTTGTGGCTTCGTCCAGGATGAGCAGATCGGGATCGCGCACCAGGGCCCTGGCCAGTGCGATCCGCTGCCTCTGTCCCGCCGACAGGTTGACACCTCTGTAGCCGACGAGTGTCTTGTAGCCCTCAGGCAGCCGTTCGATGAATTCATGCGCTTCGGCCAGTCTTGCGGCGCGCTCGGCGTCGCCGCCGGTGGCCGCGTCCTGCCCGTAGGTTATGTTCTCAAAAATGGTGCCATCGACCAGTTCCAGCTCCTGGCTGGCCAGTGCGATGTGCCGCCGCCATTGGCTGGCGTCGATCCGGTCGAGTGGCGATCCATCGACGAGGATCCTGCCGGTGTCCGGTTCCACGAAGCGGCACAGCAGATTGACGATCGTCGTTTTGCCGGCGCCAGAGCGACCGATCAGCGCCGTCGAGCGGCCGCCGCGGATTTCGAACGTCGCCGCATGCAGCACAACTTCACGCCGGTCCGTGCTGGAATAGGTGAACGTCACGTCATCGAACTTGATGCCTTGGCGCAAACCGTGGAACGGCCCGTCGCCTTGCGGCGGCCTGGGCTTGCCTGTGGGATCCAGCATCCATGTCACCTCTTCAAGCGATCCGCTGAGGCCCTGCAACTGGCTCCACGAGCCTTGCAAGGCCCGCATGTGCGGCTGCAGTCGGTAAAGCAGGATGACGAAGGCGATGATCAGCGGGAAACTCACTTGCGCGTACCAGGCGCCGATCACCACCGCCAGAAACAGCATGGCGTGGAGAACCTCCGTCAGCGGCGGCAACGCTCCCTGGCGGACCTGCAGGACGAAGGAGGCGTGGCGAACCGCATCGGATGCCGTGTCGAATATCGCCTTCTCCCGGCTCTCCTGTCCGAAGATGCGGATCAGGCGTCCGGCATGCACCAGATGGAGCATCTGCGAGGCGAGGTGGCCGTTGCGCGAAGCGACGCTGCGGCTCGGCTCTTTCAGATTGGCCGAGAGGACGGCGTGCGCGAGCTGGACGAGCGCCAGTCCGAGCGTGACCAACAGCGTCATGCGCCACGACAGCAGGAGCAGGAAAGCCAGCAGGATGATGGCGGCCGATGCGCTGACGATGGCCGACAGCATGATCTGGATCGCATCCGATGCGCGCCAGGATTCGTTGGAAATGATGTTGAGCAGCCGTCCGGGACTCTGCCGCAGGAAGAATGGGTAGCCGACCCGCAAGAGCTGCTCCGACAGTGCGCCGCGGATCGAATGACTTGCCTTGCCAGAGATGAAAGTCGTCAGCAGCGTGTTGGCGAAGGCGAAAACGTTCTTCAGGATGATCGAGCCGAGGATGGCGACCGAAATGGCGGCAAGCCGGTCGCGCTCGCTCAAGCCTGATCCGATTTGCTGGAGGACCGCGGAGAAACCGGCCATTCCCGCCGCATCCCCGTGTCCCATGATGATGCCCAGCAACGGGATGATCAGGCCGATGCCGAACCCTTCGAGCACGGCGCTCACCAGCCCGAGAACCACCACGGCCGGAAGCAGGCGCAGTTGCCGCTTTCCGAACGTGCGGAACAGCATCGGCAGGCTAGGCGGAAGCAATGGCATCAGAGCGGTTCACCTCGTTTGGGCATCTGCTTGTTGATCCTGCCACACCGGCTCGGCCCGCGGACGCCTCGCCAGCTGGAGAACCGCGAATCTGGCCGCGCCGAGCAAATTCATGGCGACGATCGGCCAGTGCGGCAGATTGAGTTCACGATCGAACGCAGGCCCGCCCGCCAATTCCCGGAAAGCCCCTCTCGCGGCCCAGTAGAAATGGCGAAGCAGCCAGGGCGCATGGCGACCATGTTTCAGGCAGAGCCCGCCATTGCCCAGGCTGTAGTCACGGTGGAGCTTTTCGATGGCTTTGCGATCCCGCCGGCCGTGATGATGGAATATCGTCATGTCCGGCACATACTCGACCGCGATGCCGAGCAACGCCGCTCGCACGAGGTAGTCGGTATCCTCCGCCGACCGCAATGGCCCGCCCGCGCCGAAGCGTTCGTCGAAATAGCCGATACGGGCCGCGACATCGCGGTGCATCGTCATGTTGCAGCCCAGCACAAAACCGCCGGGGTGAACATCTGGCGTCAGCCGCTCGCGCACCCGCGACCGCTTGATCGTGAACGGCAAATCCCTGGGGTCGCCCAGCTCGACACGGCCTCCCCGGATAAGCCACTGTTCCCCGGACGAATAATGTCGCTCCAGATCGCTGAGATAGTCGCAATGCACCGCGCAATCATCATCGACGAAGACCAGCACTCGGCCCCGCGCGCGCCTCAACCCGGCGTTGCGGGCAGCCGCCAATCCGGGGCGTGGCTCGCAAACGGGCGTCAGTGGAATGTCCGACGTGTCGGCGATGCTGGCCAGGCGTTCCGCCGTGCGGTCGCTCGAGCCATTGTCGACGACGACCAGCTCGGCCGCGAAGCCGGCATGGGCGCGGCACGCGGCCTGCACCGACTTGATGCAGGCCTCGAGCACCGTAACGCGGTTGCGCGTGCAGATGATGAAGCTGACTTCCGGCGCCACTCGTTCCGGTCGCGGCACGGCGCCAAGCACCGTCGAACGATCGCGCCGCGCAGCTTGGTGGGCTTTGACGGTCATCCCTCTAACCCACCTGATAAGATGCCAGAACCGCCGCGGCGGGCGCGGATTTGAAGAAGTATTCCACGGCGTCCGCCTGCTTGCCGGCCGATAGCGAAGCGCGGCTGAGCCAGGGCGCCCAGGCGCCGGGCCGCAGCGCATATTGCTCGCGGCGCCGGATGACGTTCCACTTCGCGGTCAGCGTCAGCAATTCATGCGTCAGCGGGGGCTGCTTTTCGTCGGCGACGAGCTGGTAAAGGAAATAGAACAGATTGAGCGCGCCGGCCTCGAAGCTCGGCCGCGTCTCGGCCGGCAGGGAGCAAATCCGCTCCTCCAGCGCGACGATGAAGTTGGCCGCGCGGGTAACCGCGTCGAGGCTGACCGCTTCGCCGATGTCGCGCAGGTCCCGCGTGGCTTCCGCGAGGCCCTCGCGCTCGAGGTTCTCGGCCACGATCCGCAAATGCGTCCTGCGCATCTCCTTGCTGTGCCGGCTGGTCACGCTTGCCTGATGGATGCGGTAGACGACCAGGTTTTCGGGCATCATGGCCGCCGGGTAACGGCCGGCCAGCCGCCTGAAAATATCGAAATCCTCGGCGTGCCGGTAGGTCTGGTCGTAGTGGAGGACGTCGTCTTCGATGACCTTCCTGTTGTAGACGACCGTCGGGTGCATGAAGATCGTGAAGAACATCGCCAATATGGGGATGCGGCCGAACTGCAACACCGGATCGGGCTTGCCCCTGGCGATGCGGCCGCGGATCAACATGTCGACGCCGGCACCGCAGAAGCCGAGCTCGGGCCGTCGCTCGAACAGCGCCACCTGGCGCGACAGGCGCCAGGGATAGGCGATGTCGTCCGCGTCCATGCGCGCGACCAGTTCGCCCCGGGCGATTGCCAACCCCTCGTTGAGCGTCGCGACGAGGCCACGGTTTTCACGCGAGATGATCGAGACGCGGCTGTCGGCCTCCCGGTATCGCTCGAGGATCTCGAGCGAATTGTCGGTCGACCCGTCGTCGATCGCGATGACCTCCAGGCGGCCGTGGTCCTGCCGCAGAATGCTTGCCAGCGCGGCGGCGAGATAGGGTCCGGCATTGTAGACCGGCAGCAGGACGGAGACGAGCGGAGCGCCAGTCATCGTCTCGAATCCGTTCGCTGGAGGTCGAGCGATGGCGTGCGGCCATCGGGCGATCCGACGGCCGCCCTCGCGAACCAGCCGGCATGGCTGGCCTGCGGGGCATCGGCGCGCGCGACATAGGGGAAGTGGCGCTTGAGCCTGTTGAGCGGCCTTTCGAACACCACCCAGGAAATCGAGGCCACGACAATCGTGGCGGTGCTCGCAACCAGGAGCCGCCCTGGCCCTTGCTGCGAGACGTTGAGCGGAATCCAGGGCTGCGACTTGACGGCGAGCGACAGCAATATCGGATGATAGAGATAGACGCCGTAGCTGATGCGGCCCAGAGCCAGCAGCGGCGGCAGTTCCGCAAACCCGCCAAGGGTGCCGCCAAGGCCGCGCGAACAGGCGGCGACGATTGCCATCAGCGGCACCAGGGGCAGGACTTGCAGCAGCAGCCAGTGGGCCCATTCCAGCGTCGGGTCGGGAGGCGCCGGGACAAACCACTCGATCATCAGGAACGCGGACGCGAAGGCGGGCCAGCCCAATCGCATCCACCGCGGCGGGTCGGCTCCCCTGGACCGCCAGCAGGCAAGCAGGGCGCCCGACGCGAGCGCATCCATCGATGCCGGTGGCAGCAGGTCGCGCGCCAGCGCCGGGGTGGCGGTGACCGGCCAGTAGAAGCGATAGGCGAGCGACAGCAGGATGACGCCGATGCAGATCGACTCAAAGCGCCGGCGTGGGGCCAGCAGGACGACCAGTGGCCAGGCAACATAGAACTGCTCCTCGATGCTCAGGCTCCACAAATGGCACAGCACCCAGGGCGTCCAGTCATTGCGCAGCGCATACCAGAAATTCGACAGATAGAGCGCATGCCAGACCAGCGATCCCCTGGACTGTTCCAGGTCAAACAGCCAGACGAAGCCCAGGACGGCAAAATAGGGAGGGAATATCCGTAGCGCGCGCCTGATGTAGAAGGACCGCAGCGCGGGGCGGGGTTCGAACGCGGCGGCCGCGCGCGCCTCCAGAAGCAGGCGCGTGATCAGGAAGCCGCTCAGCACGAAGAACAGCCGCACACCGATGTGGCCCCAGAAGGAAGATCCTCCAGCCGCGAAGAAATGGGAGTACAGCACCATCGTCACGGCGATGGCCCTCAGTGCATCCAGTTGGATGTCGCGGGCGTTTCCCATCAGTGGCTTGCGCCCGCGCGATGTCCGGTGCCTGCGCGATGTCCGGCCGCTTGGGCCGGCAGGCCAAGACGGACGAGACCTGCCATGACGCTGGTATCTTCAGATCCGCGCTTTGCGCGTCCGCCCGAACCGGGTTCGAAATCGACGGATGGCCAGCTCAAGCTGATCAACCTGGCGCAATCCTCCACGGCGTATGTCCAGTCGCAAAACGAGGCCCCCAGCCGATGGTTCGTTCAAGGCATTGTGCAGCGCAACACAAAAAATTTACCAGGCTGAAATACTTAGGTGAGCAAGCGCTAAAAATCGACAAACCGCCCCAGCTTTTGCGCCCTCGGCGATTTTCTTCCGCGCTTCCATCTGTCATTCAAGCTGTATCGATTGCCCGTTTTTTGGCCGATTGCTGCCTTGGGAAATAAAACTCTCGAAGTATTCGTCAAATGATACTTGGAATTGGAGAGTCTATATTTTTACCATATGAACTAGATCGCGTCCGAGCGGTGAATGAATTGGAAACATTGGGTTTTTGCGGTGCAGCAAAATCGCTGGTTGCCCGCATGGCTTGCTTCCTTGAAAACAGGCATTCCGCCCAACTGGAAGCCGTAGGCAAGGCCCCTTTACTCGGCAGGAAGCCGCGGCCTGCCAACCCCTCACATCGCCTTGAACACCACCGTCTGCGCCAACCCACCGCCGGCGCGGTTCTCCAGCGTCACCGTGCCGCCATAGCGCTCGATGATTTCCTTGGCGATGGCCAGGCCCAGCCCGGCGCCGGGGATGAATTGATGGCGGCCGGGGTCGACGCGGAAGAAGGGCTCGAAGGCCTTGTTGATCAGGTCGGGCGGGATGCCCGGGCCGTTGTCGGAAATGGTCAGCACGGCGCGCCTGTCGGTGGTCGCAAGGGCAATGGTGCACGCCTTGCCATGGGTGGCGGCGTTGACGATCAGGTTGCGTAGTGCCCGGCGCAGGCCGAGGGCGCCGGCGCGGACCGACACCTTGTCCAGATGGCCGATGGAAACGTTGTGGCCGAGCGTGGCCATTTCGGCCGCGATGTCGCGCACCATCCTTTCGAGGTCGAGCGGCTCGACGGCGTCCTGGTTGACCTCCTCGCGCACCAGGCGGATGGCGCTGTCGGCGATGCGGTCGAGTTCGTCGAGGTCGTGCAGCCACTTGTCGCGCTCCTCGTCGAGGAATTCGGCACGCAGCCGCATGCGCGTCATCGGCGTGCGCAGATCATGGCCGGCGGCGGCGACCAGGCGCATGCGGCTTTCCATGGCGGTGCGCAGCCGCGACGACAGCTGGTTCAGCGCATGCGCCGTCGCCTTGACCTCGGCCGAGCCGACTTCCGGCACCGCCGCCAGCACGCCGTCCGAGCCGATCTTGGAGACTGCGGCCTCCAGCATTTCCAGCGGCCGGATCAGCACCGAGGTGAAATAGACGGAGACGGCGGTGGCGCCGGCGACGATCAGCGAGATCCAGCCGGCCAGCACCAGCCATTCGCGCCCCGGCGGCTTGAGATGCGGCACGTCCATGATCGCCCAGCGCCTGTCAGGCAGTTGCACCGAGGCAGTCTGGCCGGCTTCGCCAGGCTTCTCGCTGATGATCGCCAGCAGATCGAGGCCGCGGCGCTGCAGGATATCGTTGAGCATTTCCGTTTCCGTGCGCGCGACCTTGCCGGCGGCCGGATGGTCCGAGAATTGCACCCGCAGCACATCGGGGATCGGTCCGGGCAGCAGCCGAACCACCAGCTCCATCTGCTGGGCGATCCAGGGCACGGTCAGCTCCGGCGGCGGCCCGCCGCCGCGCACGCTGATGACGGCGGCGGTCGCCAGACCGACGACGCCGACGATCGAAATCACCAGCAGCAGGATGAGGCGGCGGCGCAGCGAGTTCACGCCTCGACCTCCACCGCCTCGACACGGGCGGTAAGCTGGTAGCCGCCATTGCGCACGGTCTTGAACAGCGGGCCGTCGCCGGTGCCGGAGAATTTGCGGCGCAGCCGGCTCATCAGCACGTCGACCGAACGTTCGAGCGGGTCGCGCTCGCGGCCCTGCGTGAGGTCGAGCAGCTGGTCGCGCGACAAGAGCCGACCGGGGCGGTCGAGGAACACCTGCAAAAGGTCGAACTCGGCGCCGGTGAGGTCGATGAGTTCGCCTCGTCCATCCGTCACCTTGCGGGTGTCGGGCTCCAGCCGGTAGCTGGCGAAGCGGTAGATGCGGGCGCGGGGAGCCGGCGCCTCCTCGGGTGCGGCGCGCCGCAGCACGGCGCGGATGCGGGCGGTGAGTTCGCGCGGGTTGAAAGGCTTGCCGAGATAGTCGTCGGCGCCGAGCTCCAGGCCGATGATGCGGTCGACATCTTCCTTCAGCGCGGTCAGCAGGATGACCGGGACGTGCGGCTTGCGATCGCGCAAGCCGCGGCAGATGTCGAGGCCCGAACCGTCGGGCAGCATGACGTCGAGCACGACGAGGTCGAACTGGCCGGCGCCCAGCTTCTGCTCGCATTCGCGCCGGTCGGCCGCCACCGAGACGCGAAAGCCCTGGCCGTCGAGATAGCGGCCGAGCAGCGTGCGGATCTCGCGGTCGTCGTCAACGACGAGGATATGGGGTTGTGACTGCATGATCAGGCCCTTGCTTGCCGTGATTATAGGGGCCGGACGCGCGAGCGGCATGGAAAATTGCAACGCAATGTTTCTGGCCGGCGGCGGGAAACATTCGGAAACAAATTGCCCCTTTGCGGAAACCTTCGGCAACACGCCGACGCGAAGCGGACAAACAGGCTTCCTATCCTCATGGCTGTCCGAAGCATGGATGAAAGGAACCCCGTCATGCGAAGCAGACTTCTTGCGCTCGGCCTGTTTTCCCTCGCCGCGATCCACCCCGTGCTGGCGGCCGAGCCCGATGCCGGCGCGGCGCCCGGCGAGCCGCCGGTCATCGCCCAGGATGGACCGGACCACGGCCCGATGCCCCGGTTTGGCCAGAGCGGTCCGCTCGGACCGATGGGGCATGGCCCGCAAGGTTGGGGTCCCCAGGGCTTTGGCCTGCATCGCTTTGGACCGCAAGGCTTTGGCCCTCACCGCATGGGACCGCCGCCGGAGTTCATGCTGGCCGCCCGGCTGGCGGTGTTGGAGACGCGCGTCGGCATTCGCAGCGAGCAGCTCGACGCCTGGCGCGACTACACCAGCGCGTTGCAGGCGGTGCTCGCGCCGCCGCGGCATGATCGTGGTCCCGGCGGCACCGGCGGCCCGGGTGGTCCCGATGCGCCCGAGGCCAAGGTCCCCGATGCCGGTCCGGGCGGCAAACCCGATCCCTTCGCCTTCCAGGAGAGGCTGGCCGACGAGGTCACGGCGCGCGCGGCCTCGGCCGCCAAGCTGAAGGACGCGATCGCCGAGCTGCGCACCAAGCTCTCGCCTGAACAGCTCGAAATCCTCGCTTCGGCGGAACACCCCCACGGACCACCCCCCGGTCCCTGGGGCGGCCCGCCGGAAGATGCAGCCGGACCTGGAGGTCCGCCCGACCTGGGCGGGCAGCTTCCGCCACCCCAGCCCGGGAATGGCTGATACTCCGACCGGTTGCGCCGGCCGGCCCGGTGCCCAACCCGTTCTCGGGCCGGCCGGTCTCGTGGGATGGCAGGCATGTCTTGTCATCCCACCCTCAATTGCCCAGATGGAAGCACGCCGATGTGGGAAGCCATGATGATGCTGCGGCTGATCGCGTCGGTGAGCCCGAGGCTCTCGCTCGGCCAGCGCGCCAGTGATGCCGCCATGCCGGCGGCGCTGCCTGCCGACACGTTGCAGGGCGCGGTGCGGTTGAGCTTCGCCGCCTGGCGCCTGTCGCTGCCGGTTGCACGGCAGCTTCACGATCATCATGACCGCAAGACCGCATAGGATGCAGGCAAGGCTTGGCATGCCGCCGCCAATCGGCATAAATGAGCGCGATGGGCATCGCGGCCCGGAACTCGATCGTCGGGTTCGATCCGGCCGCGGAGAAGGAGCGCGACATGAGCCGCTTCGAGGCATTGCTCGACGCAGCCCTCGCACGGGCGCGGCCCATTTTCACGATATCGATCGTCATCGAGCGTATTTCATCGATCCTGCCGGGCCTCGCTTCCGGTGCCAGGCCGCCGCAACTCCAGGGAAAGATCCAGGCCATGCCTTTCACGCCTAGCCAATCCGTCTTGTCGGACCATCGACGCCGGCTCGCGCCCTGGGCGGCAATACTCGCCGCCACGGTTCTTCTGGCGGCCTGTTCGCAGGAGGGGAGCAAGGCTCCCGCCGGAATGGCCGGCGCAAGCAAGCCGGAGGTCGGCGTCGTCACGCTGCATCCGCAATCGGTGGCGATCACGGCCGAGCTGCCGGGACGCACGTCAGCCTCGCTCACCGCCGATGTGCGTCCGCAGGTCAACGGCATCATCCAGGCACGGTTGTTCAAGGAGGGCAGCGAGGTTGTGGTCGGGCAGCCGCTCTACCTCATCGACCCGGCGAGCTACCAGGCAGCCTATGACAGCACGCAGGCAGCCCAGCAGAAGGCCGAAGCGGCGGTGCCGACGGCGCAGGCCAAGTTCGACCGCTATGCCGGCTTGTTGAAGCAGAACGTTGTTTCCAAACAGGATTACGACGATGCCGCCGCAACGCTCGCCCAGGCCAATGCCGACGTGGCGTCGGCCAAGGCCAGTGTCGAAACCGCGCGCATCAATCTCGACTATACCAAGATCACCGCGCCAATCGCCGGTCGCATCGACAAGTCATCGCTGACGCCAGGCGCCCTGGTCACCGCCAATCAGGACACCTTGCTCACGACCATCCGGTCGCTCGATCCGATCAATGTCGACGTCACGCAGTCGAGCACCAATCTGCTCAACCTGCGCCAGGCGATCAATGAGGGCCGGCTGAAGTTCAGCGGCCCCAATGTCTCGGTCAAGCTGAAGCTTGAGAACGGCACCATCTACAACCAGACCGGCAAGCTGGAATTCGCCGGCGCCAATGTCGACCAGACCACGGGCACTTTTGCGCTCAGGGCCGAGTTCCCCAATCCCGACCGCCTGCTTTTGCCGGGCATGTACGTGCGGGCGCTAGTCGAGGAGGGCGTTGCCCAGAACAGCTTCCTGGTGCCGCAGCGCGGCGTCACCCGCAACACCAAGGGCGAGGCGACCGCGATGGTCATCAATGCGCAGGGCAAGGTCGAAACGCGTGTGCTCACTGTCCGCAACAGCGTCGGCAACAACTGGCTGGTGGATTCAGGTGTCGGCGACGGCGACCGCGTCATCGTCGAAGGCCTGCAACTGGTGCGCCCCGGCGGCGACGCGACGGGCGTCGAGGTGACGATCGACGAGACGACCGGCGAGGTGAAGGACAGGGCGCAGACCTCTTCGGCCGCGCCAGCTCCCGCCAAAATGGCCGCCAACGGCCAGCAGACCGGGAACTGAGCGATGTCGGCATTCTTCATCAACCGGCCGATCTTCGCCTGGGTGATCGCCATCGTGATCATGCTGGGCGGCCTGCTCGCGCTGACCACGCTGCCGATCTCGCAATATCCGCAGATCGCGCCGACCACGGTCAACGTCAGCGCCACCTATCCCGGCGCTGACGCCCAGACGGTCGAGAATTCGGTGACCAAGGTCATCGAGCAAGGCATGACCGGCATCGACAATCTCGACTACATGACGGCGACCTCGACCTCGACCGGTGCGGCCACGATCACGCTGACCTTCACCAGTGCGGCCGATCCCGACACCGCACAGGTGCAGACGCAAAACAAGCTACAGCTGGTGCAGTCGCAGCTGCCGCAGGTGGTGCAGAGCAACGGCATCACCGTCTCCAAATCCTCGACCGGCTTCCTCATGGTCATCGGCTTCGTCTCCAGCGACGGCAAGATGAACTCGACCGATCTCGCCGACTATGTCGACTCGACCATCAACGACACGCTTAAGCGTGTCGAAGGCGTCGGCTCGACGCAGCTCTTCGGCTCCGGCTATGCCATGCGCATCTGGCTCGATCCGGACAAGCTCGCCAAATATACGCTGATGCCGAGCGACGTGGCCTCGGCGATCGAGGCGCAGAACACGCAGGTCTCAGCCGGCCAGCTCGGCGGCATGCCGCAACGCAAAGGCCAGCAGCTTAACGCCACGGTGACCGCCAAGAGCCGGCTGCAGACCGCCGAACAGTTCCGCAACATCATCCTGAAGAGCCAGACGGACGGCTCGCTGGTTCGCCTCAACGACGTCGCCACCGTCGAACTCGGCGCCAAAAGCTACACCACGCAGGCCAGATACAACGGCCAACCGGCGGCCGGCGTCGCAATCAACCTCGCGACCGGCGCCAATGCCATCAGCACGGCTGAAGCGGTGCGCACGACGATCAACCGGCTGAGTTCGACCTTCCCGCAAGGGGTCGAGGTCGTTTACCCCTACGACACCTCGCCCTTCGTGCGGCTGTCGATCGAGGAAGTGGTCAAGACGCTGGCCGAGGCGATCGTGCTGGTGTTCCTGGTAATGTTCATCTTCCTGCAGAATCTGCGGGCAACGATCATCCCGACCATCGCCGTGCCGGTGGTGCTGCTCGGCACGTTCGGGGTGCTGTCGCTGTTCGGCTATTCCGTCAACACGCTGACCATGTTCGCCATGGTGCTGGCCATCGGCCTGCTGGTCGACGACGCCATCGTCGTCGTCGAGAATGTCGAGCGCGTCATGCAGGAGGAATATCTGTCGCCGAAAGAGGCGACGCGAAAATCCATGGGCGAGATCACCGGCGCGCTGGTCGGCATCGCCACCGTTTTGTCGGCGGTGTTCGTGCCGATGGCCTTCTTCGGCGGCTCGACCGGCATCATCTACCGGCAGTTCTCGGTGACCATCGTCTCAGCCATGGTGCTGTCGGTGCTGGTTGCGCTGGTGCTGACGCCGGCGCTTTGCGCCACCATCCTGCGGCGGCCCAAGGACCATGCGACGCAGACCGGTCCGTTCGGCTGGTTCAACCGCGTGTTCGACCGGGGCACGACGGCCTATCGCGACGGCTCGCACGGCATCATCAACCGGTCCTGGCGCTTCCTCGCCGTCTTCCTCGCCATCGTCATCGGCGTGGGCTGGATGTTTGCCCGGCTGCCGAGCTCGTTCCTGCCGGAAGAGGACCAGGGCATCCTGATCACCAGCGTGTCGCTGCCGGTCGGCGCGACGCAAGACCGTACCGAGCGTGTGCTGGCCGAGGTGACCGACCACTATCTCAAGGAGGAGAAGGATGCCGTCCAGGGCGTCTTCACCGCTTCCGGTTTCGGCTTCGGCGGCGCCGGGCAGAATGTCGGCATTGCTTTCGTGCCGCTGAAGGAATTCAGCCAGCGCTCGTCGCCGGCCCTGGCGGCGCAGGCGGTCGCTGGCCGCGCAATGGGTGCCTTCCGCAAGATCAGGGATGCGCAGGTCTTCGCGCTTGCCCCTCCGGCCATCCAGGGCTTCGGCAACACCAACGGTTTCGATTTCTACCTGCAGGACGTCAACGGCGCCGGCCATGATGCACTGATCCAGACGCGCAACCAGCTTCTGGGGCTTGCCGCGCAGAGCAAACTGCTCGCCAACACGCGCCCCAACGGCCAGGAGGACCAGCCGCAATTCGCAATCGACATCGACCAGGAAAAGGCCAGCGCGCTGGGCGTCAGCCTCGCCGACATCAACAACACGCTGTCGAGCGCCTGGGGCAGCGACTACGTCAACGATTTCATCGATCGCGGGCGGGTGAAGCCGGTCTATATGCAGTCGGACGCGAACTTCCGCATGCAGCCGGAGGATCTGGACAAATGGCAGGTGCGCAATGCCAGCGGCGCCATGGTGCCGTTCTCGGCCTTCGCCTCCAGCCACTGGACCTTCGGCTCGCCCCGGCTTGAACGCTACAATGGCTCGGCGGCGGTCGAGATCCTGGGCGCGGCGGCCACGGGGGTGAGCTCCGGCGCGGCGATGGACGAGATCGACAGGCTGGTAGCGCAACTGCCGGCCGGATACTCGCACGAATGGACCGGGCTATCGCATCAGGAACGGCTTTCGGGCAACCAGGCGCTGTCGCTCTACGCGATTTCGGCGCTGGTGGTGTTCCTGTGTCTCGCGGCACTCTATGAGAGCTGGTCGATCCCGTTCGCGGTCATGCTGTCGGTGCCGATCGGGATCTTCGGCGCGCTGGCGGCGGCAACGCTTTTCGGCCAGACCAACGACGTCTATTTCAAGGTCGGCCTGCTGACCACGATCGGCCTCGCCGCCAAGAACGCCATCCTGATCGTCGAGTTCGCCATCGAGCGGGAGGCGGCCGGGATGGGGCTGGTCGAGGCGACGCTGGAGGCGGCGCGGCAACGCTTGCGGCCAATCCTGATGACGTCGCTGGCCTTCATCCTCGGCGTCACGCCGCTCGCCATCGCCAGCGGCGCCGGCTCCGGCGCGCAGAATTCGGTCGGCATCGGCGTGATGGGCGGCATGATCGCGGCGACGGTGATCGGCGTCTTCCTGGTGCCGCTCTTGTTCGTCACGGTGCGGCGTATCTTCAAGGGCAGGGTGGCGAAGCCCGATATCGGGCCGGATATCGGGCAAGACACGGGCGAGAAACCAGCGACAGCCAACCAGCAATAAGGAAATTTCCAATGACAGGTTTCGAACGTGGCCCGGTGGCCGCGGGGCGGCTCATTGTGCCCATGATCACGGCTGTTCTGCTCGCTGGATGCGTCGTCGGCCCGGACTATCGGACGCCCATCATGCCAATGCCGGCATACTGGAGCGGTGAGAATTCGACGAAATCCGTCGAGCCGGCGCAGCTGTCGCAGTGGTGGCAGCGCTTGCGCGATCCCCAGCTCAATACGCTTGTCGCGGAAGCGGTTGCCGGCAATCTCGATGTCGCCACCGCGAAAGCCAAGGTCCGCGAGGCGCGCGCCAGCTATCGCCAGAGCGCCGGCGCGTTGCTGCCGTCGGTGGACGGTTCCGGCTCGATCACCCGCAACAAGTCGGCCGAGACCACATCGGGGACCAATTCCATCTACAGCGAATACCAGTCCGGCTTCGACGCCAGCTGGGAGCTCGACCTGTTCGGCGCCAACCGCAGGGGCGTGGAGGCGGCGCGCTACGGCGTGGAGGCGTCGCAAGAGGAGTTGCGCTCGACACTCCTGACCCTGGTCGGCGACGTCGCGTCCTATTACACCCAGGCGCGCGGCTACCAGGCCCGCATCGCGCTCGCCCGGCGTTCGGCCGCGTCGCAACGGCAGACCGCCGAATTAACCCGCACCATGGCTCTGGCGGGATCGGCGACGGCGGCCGATGTCGCCAAGGCGATGGGGCAGGCGGCCAGCACCGAGGCTACGGTGCCGACGCTGGAGGCAAGCTATGCCGAGGCGGTGCATCGTCTGTCGGTGCTCACCGGCCGGCCGCCGGCGGCACTCAGCGAGCGCTTGAAACGCGGCAAGCCGATCCCGTCACCGCGCTTGTCGATGCCGACCGGGATTCCCGCCGACATCCTTTTGTCGCGCCCGGACGTCCTCATGGCCGAGCGGCAATACGCGCAATACACCGCCAAGGTCGGGCAGGCGGAAGCGGCGCGCTATCCCTCGGTCAGCCTGACCGGAAACATCAGCACGGCAGCGCTCAACATCGGCGATCTCGGCAAGAATTCGTCGATCGGCTGGTCGTTCGGGCCGACGCTCAGCGTGCCGCTCTTCAATGCCGGGCAGTTGCAGGCGGCGGCCGATGTCGCCCGCGCGCAGCGCGACCAGTATTTCATCGCTTACCGCGCCTCGGTGCTTACCGCGCTCGAGGATGTCGAGAACGCGCTGGTGCTGATGGCGCAGGAGCGCATCCGGATCGGCAAGCTTGCCTCGTCGGCGAAATCCTATGGCGAGGCGGCAAGTCTCGAGGGCACACTCTACAAGACCGGCGAGACCAGCCTGCTCGACGTGCTCGACGCGCAGCGCTCGCTCTATACGGCTGAAGATTCGCTGCTGCAAAGCCGCGTGCTTCTGGCAACCAACTACATCGCCCTCAACAAGGCGCTCGGCGGCGGCTGGGACGGCGCGGTCGACAGCACAAAACCCGAAATCGTCGACGTCAAGGCCGGGCCGCGGCTGGCGGTGAAGCTCGCGAAGCAGTGAACAAAAAGTGCGATCCGCGCCGACGGTGTCGGGTTATAGTCTCCCAGAGGCCATGAGATGTCCCACATCTACGATCTTGCATCCGGTGTGGTCCGGCGCATCTATGAAAAGCGCATAGAGGCGCCGGCGATCCTCGATGCCGCGACTGATTTTCCGAACGCGGTGAAATTCACCAAGGCCTGGCAAGGCATCCGCGACGAGGCGCTTGGCTTGCGTCTCGGCAAGGCTCCCCGTTTCCACGACATCATGCCGGAGCAGGCCGAGATTTCGGCCAATGACGGGTTGGACTGGCGCATGTTCGTGCTCAAGGCCTACGACGTCACGGTGCCGGAAAACCTCGCACGGATGCCGGTTCTCAGCCGGTTGCTCGCCGAATGCCCGGAGGTCAAATCGGCGGCGGTTTCGTTCCTGGCGCCGCGCAAGCACATCCCTGCCCATCGCGGACCTTTCCGCGGCATCATGCGGTTCCACCTTGGCCTGGTCATCCCGCGGCAGCCCGATGGCCGCCCGGCAACCATCATGATGATCAACTATCAGGAGAGGCGCATCGCCGACGGCGAAGGCATGCTGTGGGACGACACCTACCAGCATGAGGTGATGAACAATTCCGACGAGGCCCGCATAGCGCTGCTGCTCGATGTCTGGCGCCCTGGAATGCCCTGGGACATGGAAATCCTGTCCAGGCTGATCGTGCGCGGGGTCCAGTCGGGGATGCGCCGCAGGGGCGTGTCCTTCTCCGGCTGAAGCCACGGCGGGCGCCGGCGCGCCGTACCGTCAGCCTGTTCAATTTGAGCGAGGACCCGCATGAGCAGCATGATCTTTCCGGTTCGCGGGCTGATATCGTGGATCACGCCAGCAGCCTACTCGAGGACTGGCGCAGTGCCATGGCCGTGCGGAGCGACAGTGATGTCGACCCGCTGGTGACGGTGATCAGGGAAGGGGGGCCTTTCCAATTGCCTCGGCGAGCTGCCGGCCTATCTCGAAAGGCTGCGCCGGACGGGCCGCGCGGCGGCAGCGGCAGAGCTCGAGCAGCGCCACCCGGCACCGCCGCCACGGCGAAAAGCGCTGAACTGAGCGGCCGGGCACCGAAAACCCGTCCGCGCCGCCATATCGATCGGCCAGGCAGCCCCTTCCGTCAGGGGCTTCCCATACGCAAGGAGCGGATGTAAAAGGGCATATTAGAACTTCATTAAGTATGTGAACAGCGTTTGCGTAGAAGGTGTTCGGTCATGAATCTCAAGAATCTGATCAAGCGTGCCGATGATGTGGACAGGGCGTTCGAGGAGCTCCAGACGGAATTGGCGGAAACGATCGAGGCGTGTCTCGACGAAGAGCCGGTTTTGCAGGACGCCAGCGTCGATGTCGGCGAGCCCGACGATGGTGGTCCGTCCGAAGCCGGTGTGGACGATCCGCAAAGCCTGCCAAGGCTGACCCCGCATACGCAGACCAGGCTCGCCGCGCTCGGAGCCCTCGACGGGCTGTTCCGCGACGCGCAGGGGCATCTCGACGAGATCGGCGGAAAACTGTCGGAACTCGCGTCCTCGCACCACCTGACGCGCGAGTTCCTCGGCATCCTGCATGGCGACGTCATGCGGGCCAACGAGATGGAACTCGTCAATGCCGGGCTTGCGACCGAGCACAAGGCGCTCTCGGACCAGTTCGCCGAAGCGGGGAAAAGACAGACCGAGCGCGACGGCGCCTTCGACACTCTTCGGCAGCGCGAGGCGAGCCTGGTGCAGGAGCGGGAGGCGCTACGCGCCGCACTCGCCGCCGCCAGACTGAAACTGGTGGAGGCCGCCAACGCGGCCGCCAAGCGCGAAGCTGAGTTCGGCGACATCGCAAACCAGCTTTCGGCAAGGACCATCGATGCCAACCGCAGCGCGAACGAGAGCAAGGTGCTGCGGGAAAGGCAGGTCAGCCTGTCGGTTGACCTCGATCGGTCACTGCATCGGGAAGCCGAGGCACGGCACAAGCTCGACGAAGTTTCCGCTATCCATTCCACCGATACGGCACGGATCGCGGATCTGATGGCCGCGCTCGGCAAGAGCGAGAAGGAGGAGGCGCGGCTGCGCAAGTCGCTCGAGAGCGCCCAGGCGAAACTTCGGGAAATGGCCGAGGCGACCAGCCTCATGGAGGCTGACCGCGACGCCGAGCTTGCCCGCACCCGCCTGGAAATGCAGGGCTTGCGCTCGGAAACCCAGAACCTGCAGGCTCGGATGGAGCAAACCATCATCGAGAACGGCGAAGCCGCGGTCGAGATCGCCAGGCTCAAGCTGCAACTGGATGACGCGCTAGCCGAAAGGCAGATCGCCGATGAGCAGCTGTCGGCATTGAGGAGCGAGAACGAGAGCGGCAAGATGAGCCTGTCGAGTGTCAGCGCCAATCTCTCGCAACTGTCGCTCCAGCGGGCGTCGGAGCAGATCGAGTTCGATATCCAGAAGCAGGAATGCGAGGACCTGCGCGCGGAGGTCGCGAGCCTCAACGCCCGCATCAAGGGGCTTCTTCCCTACGAACGCCTGCACAAGGTCACGGCCGCCAGGACCCGCGACAACAATGTAGTCGAGATCCCCGTGGCGGACCCCGTGCGCGCCACGCACAGACGGCGACTGCGCCGAAACATGCAGGTTACGTCATAGTCCACGAGAGCGTGCGGTTGCTTTCCGACCGGACTGACTGTCTGATGCCGGCACCTCGGCGCGAATGAGGCAGGCACAGCCGCGCTTGCCTGTGCCCTATCAAACGGCCGACGCTGCCTCACGACAGAAGGAGCGATTGCCCGTATCTCCACGCGGTCGCACATTGCGCGGCATGGAGGAAGAACCAGTTGACATCAATGCCGGTTGCCGGCCGCGAAGCAGCGCCCTTGCCCGTGGCGGCGCTGATGGGGGCCATGGTGTCTATCCAGATCGGCGCCACCTTTGCCAAGACGCTGTTTCCGGTGATCGGCGCGCAAGGCACGACGACGCTCAGGCTGGTCATCGGCGCGCTGATGCTGATCGCGGTGCTGCGGCCCTGGCAAATGCGGCCGACGCGCGCCACGCTGCCTTGGCTGGTTGCCTATGGCGTGACGCTCTGCGCCCTCAACCTTCTGTTCTACGCGGCCCTTGCCAGGATCCCGCTCGGCGTCGCGGTGGCGCTCGAATTTTCCGGGCCGCTGCTGGTGGCGACGCTGACCTCGCGGCGCGCCGGCGATTTTGCCTGGATCGCGCTTGCGGTCGCCGGCATCATCCTGTTGTCGCCCTTCATCCAGTCGCTGCAGCCGCTCGATCCGACAGGGGTTATGCTGGCGCTGGCGGCCGGTGGCTTCTGGGCGCTCTACATCGTGCTGGCGCAGAAGGCGGGCGCGGAGCTCGGCACCCGCACCACCGCCTATGGCATGGCGATCGCCGCCGTGCTGGTACTGCCCTTCGGCATCGCCGAGGCTGGGACCGGCCTGCTCGCGCCGTCGATCCTGGTCAGCGCGCTGCTCGTCGGCCTGTTTTCGAGCGCGCTGCCGTTCTTCCTCGAAATGGTGGCGCTGACCCGCATGCCGGCCCGCATCTACGGCACGGTGACCTGCCTGGAGCCGGGGCTCGGCGCGCTGGCCGGGTTTTTGTTCCTGCATGAAAAACTGACCATGCCGCAGTTGGCTGGCGTCGTTGCCGTTATCGTGGCCGCGGCCGGCACCGCGCTGACCTCGAAGCCGCCGGTGCCGTCGCCGGAGTAGGGGGCGCGGATATTTCAATTCAATGTGCCCCGCCGCGGCAGTTCGAAGACGTTGTGACGGCGTGTATGCTTTTTGCTTACGCAGTTGTTGACTTCCGTAAGCAATTTGCTTACATTGGAGCATGATAAAGTCGTTCAAATCAAAGGCGCTGGCGGACCTTTTCCAAGCCGGAAGAACCGCCAAGATTGATGCCAAGATGCAAAAGCGCATCCTTGTTCGACTTGACCGGCTTGAGGTTTCTGAAAAGCCGGAAGACATGAACCTGCCCGGGTTCGACTTCCATGCTTTGAAGGGCTTCGATCCGACCCGGTACACGGTGCATGTCAACGGACCGTGGTGCATTACATTCGAGTTCAATGGCAAAGACGCCGCCCGCATCGACTTCGAGCAATATCATTGATGCGGCCAGATTGGAGAAGATCGATTTATGAGCGAGCACGAGCCGACGCGTCCGATTGAGCGCTGCCCGTCCCACCCCGGAGCGCTGCTTGAAGATATCATCCCGGCAACCGGAAAGACAAAGGTGGAGATTGCGACCCTGCTTGGGATTTCCCGGCAGCAGCTTTATGACATCATCCGTGAGAAGAAGCCCGTTTCTCCCGCTGTCGCTGCACGCCTTGGCAAGATGTTCGGCGACGGTGCCGCGATCTGGCTTCGCATGCAGGCCGCATATGATGCATGGCATGCGGAACGAGAAGTCGATGTCAGCGCGATTCCGACGTTGAGAGCGGCCTGAAGGCCGGGTGCTGTCGAAACTGGGCTCGATTCAGACGAGCCCACCATTCCGGCGGGCTCGTCGAAGTAATGGCGTTGAAGCCTTCACCCCCTCCACGGCGGCACCGGCGCGAAGCGCTTGCCGATCCAGTCGGCGAAGGCGCGGGTCTTGGCGGCTTGTCCCTTGGCCGAGGGCATGACGACATAGACCGCGCCTTCGTCGGCCAGCGTCCATTCCTCCAGCACAGGCACCAGCCGTCCGTCGGCGAGTTCGCGGCCGACCAGCCAGTCGGTGCTCATCATCAGGCCGACGCCTTGCACGGCGGCCTCGACCAGCACCTCGGCATCGTCGCTGACCAACGGGCCGGAAACCTCGACGCGCGCGCGCCGGCCCTCGCGGTCGGTCATCTCCCAGGCCGGAAAGGTCTGAAAACCGCTGAAGCCCAGGCAGGAATGTCTAAGCAACGCCTGCGGTGTGTCCGGCCTGCCTCTTCGGGCGAGATAGGAGGGCGCCGCGCAGAGCAGCCGGCGCCGCGTCGCCACCTTGCGGGCGACCAGGCGTGAATCCTCCAGCGCGCCGAGCCGCACGGCGATGTCGAAATTCTCGGCGACCAGATCGGCGAAGCGGTTGGAGAATTCGGCCTCGATGCGGACATCGGGAAATTCGGCAAGGAATTGAGGCAGCAGCGGCCCGATCCACATGCGCCCGAACGTGCCGGGCAGCGCCAGCCTCAGCAGGCCGCGCGGGCCGCCGCCGGCATGCGCCGACGCGGCGGCCTCGGCCTCGTCGACGGAAGCGAGGATGGCGCGCACGTGCACCAGGAATTCGGTGCCCGCCTCGGTCAGCGACACGCTGCGCGTCGTGCGGGAGAGCAACCTTACCCCCAGCCGCTCCTCCAGCGATTGCAGGCGCCGCGACAGGATGGTCGCATCGCGCCCGATGCGCGCCGCCGCCCGGGTGAAGGAGCGGGCCTCGGCAATGGCCGCGAAGGCCGTCATTTCGGCAAGGGCCGCCGGCTCATGGGATTGCTGCATGATTTGCAATACTCAAATGTGGAAGCTCATGATTATCATTAGATAACGCAGCAACTAGGTTCACTCAACCCATCAATCGTCGCAACAGAGTGAACCATGAAAGCCATCGAACTCAGCCAGGCCAGGCTGGACGCCTTCCGCGCCGCCACCGTTGCAACGCCCGAACCGCAGCGCGGCGAAGTGCTGATCCGCCAGCGGGCGGCGAGCCTCAATTTCGTCGATGTCGCGGTGGCGAGCGGCAATTATCCGGGACCGAGCTTTCCGCTGATCCCCGTCGCCGACGGTGCCGGCGAGATCGTCGCGCTGGGTGAGGACGTCACGAGATTCAGCATCGGCGATCGCGTCGTCGTCCATGCCAAGCCACGCTGGATCGGCGGCCCGCCGCGACCTTACGAGATGACGCAGATGCGCGGCGTCTCGCTGCCGGGGTCGCTGGCCGAATATGTCGCGCTGCCGGCCAATTCGCTCGTGCCGGTGCCGGCGCATCTTTCCTTCGAGGCGGCATCGGCGCTGCCGATTGCCGGCACCACCGCATGGAACGCCATCCGCGCCGCCAATGTCGGGCCGGGCTCGGTCGTCGTGCTGCTTGGCACCGGCGGCGTCTCGATCCTCACCCTGCAGCTTGCCAAGGCCGCCGGCGCCACCGTCATCATCACCTCGTCCTCGGACGAGAAACTGGAGCGGGCGAAGGCACTCGGCGCCGACCATCTCATCAACTACCGGGCGACATCGGACTGGGACGGCAAGGTGCTGGAGTTGACCGATGGGCTCGGAGCCAACCTCGTCGTCGAGACCGGCGGCACCGCCACCTTCACCCGCGCCGTCAACGCTACCGCGCCCGGCGGCACGCTGTTCACCATCGGCTTCGTCACGGGCGCCGAGGTCACGGTCAACCTGCTGCCGATCATCATCAAGGCGCTGAAAGTGATCGGCAACAACACCGGGTCGGTATCCGACCTTCGCGACGCCGCCCGCGCCATCGGCGCAGCGAGGATCGAGCCGGTCGTCGACAAGGTGTTTTCACCTGGTGAGGCGGCCGAAGCCTATGCCCACATGGCCGCCGGCGGCCTGCATTTCGGCAAGCTGGCGTTCGCATTGGAGTGGTGAGGAAACTGATCTCCCCCCTCGAGGGGGAGATGGCCGGCAGGCCAGAGGGGGTCGGTTCGACTGGGCGCGGCTTCCTTGCGACGGTCGGAAGTTGGCACTTCACGCGAGACGACCCCATCTGTCGCCTTCGGCGACATCTCCCCCTCAAGGGGGGAGATTCGCGCTCAGATCAGCTTCTCCAGTGTGATCGGCAGGTCCCTGATCCGCTTGCCTGTCGCGTGGAACACCGCGTTGGCGATCGCCGGCGCGATGCCGACGATGGCGAGTTCGCCGACGCCCTTGCCGCCGAGTACCGAGGCGTGCAGGTCGGGTATCCCGACCGAGATCACCTCGATGTCGGGAATGTCGGCATTGGTCGGCACGAGGTAATCGGCGAGGTTGTCGTTGACGATGCGGCCGTGGCGGCGGTCGACGATGCCTTCTTCCAGCAGCGCCTGGCCGATGCCCATGATGATGCCGCCCTTCCACTGGCTCTCGGCGAGTTTGGGGTTGTAGAGCCGGCCGGAATCCAGCGCCGACACCACGCGCGACACACGCACCGTGCCGAAATCCTCGTCGACGCGCACCTCGATGAAATGCGCGCACCAGGAGTGGCGGGAATAGTCGCCCTCGGTGTGCGGCACCGACATGGCGATGGTGGTGTAGTTCTTGTAGCGGTCCTCGGCCGTCGAATTGGCCGGCATGGTGTCGCCTTTTGCTTCGATATGGTCGCGGCCGACGCTGTTGAGCAGTTCGGCGATCGAGACATCGGGGCCGTCGCCGCGCGGCGAAGCGATGCGGCCGTTGGCGACGACCAGCGTATTGGCCTGCAGCGCATGGAAGGGCGAGCGCGGATCGCTGATCGCCAGACCCACCAACTGGTCGAGTGCCGATGTCGCGGCCTTGTAGACCGCACCGGTCATGACGCCGGCCAGCCGCGAACCGCCAGTGACGCCGGCGCGGGGAAAGCGGGAATCGCCGAGTTTCACCACGACATTGTCGGCCGGCACGCCGACCGTCTCGGCGGCGGTCTGCGCCAGGATGGTGTAGGTGCCCTGGCCCATGTCGATCGAGGAGCTTTCGACCTCGACGGAGCCGTCAGCAAGGATGCGGACAACCGCCTCGCCATAGGCGCGCCGCACCGGATAGGTGCCGGCGGCCACGCCCCAGCCGATCAACTGGTTGCCGTCGCGCATCGAGCGCGGTTCTGGCGAGCGCCTGGCCCAGCCGAAGCGCTCCGCGCCTGCTGCAAAAGCCTCGCGCAACTGCCGGGTCGACCAGGCTTTTTTGGCGTGCGGATCCTGTTCGGCGTAGTTGCGCAACCGTATCTCCAGCGGATCAATACCGACCTCGTAGGCGAGCTCGTCGATGGCGCTCTCGATGCCGAAGGCCGAAGGGTTTTCGCCCGGCGCGCGCATGGCGCCCGGCACCACGGAATTGACCCGCACGACATTCTGTTTCGAGGAGAAATTCGGCGTCGCGTACATGATCGAGGTGACCGAGCCCAGCGGCTCTACCCACATACCGTCCATGGACGTCTCGTTGACGCCGCGATGCACGATCGACTGGATCACGCCGTCACGGTCGGCGCCGATGGTGACCGTCTGCCGGGTCGCGGCACGGCCGCCATAGCCGGTAAAGGTCTGCGGCCGCGTCATCACCAGCTTCACCGGCCGTCTAAGCATTCTGGCGGCACACGCGGCAACCGCGCCATGGCTCAGCGCCAGCGCCTTGGAACCGAAGCCGCCGCCAATATAGGGCGAGACCAGCCGCACATTCCCGAACGGTATGCCGAACCATTCGGCATAGGTGCGGGCCATGCCGTCCAGCCACTGGCTCGGCTCCCAGACGGTGAGATGGTCGCCTTCCCAACGCGCGACCAGGCCATGCGGCTCCATCGGCGCCTGGTATTCGCGCGGCGTGTTGTAGGCGGCGCAGATGCGCACCGGCGCCGAGGCGAAGGCGGTCGAGGCATCGCCCCATTCCTTGGTCATGGCATCGATCGGAATGCCGTCGCCGGCCTTGCCGTCGCTGAGGTCGACGATGGAAGGCGTCTCGTCATAGCTGACCTTGACCAGGGCCGCCGCGGCGACCGCCTGCTCGAAGGTCTCGGCCACGACAGCGGCGACATGCTGGCCCGAGAAGGTGATGTCGCGCGCCAGCGGGCAGTAGGGCTTGTCGGGCGGCGGCGTGCCGAACCAGTCCGCCGCGGTTTTCAGGCTGATGATGGTGTCCGGCGTCAGCACTTGCAGCACGCCGGGCGCTGCTTCAGCGGCAGCGGCGTCGATGACGCGCACCTTGCCGGATGCGATCGTGCTTTCGACCAGCACGGCATGGACGAGGCCTTCGAGCTGCTGTTCGACGGCGTATTTGGCCGCACCGGTGATCTTGGCCGGGCCGTCGACGCGCGACAGCCGGCCGCCGATGGCTTCCGCCAGCGTGCCGTCGGAGGCGTCGCCCCGTTTTGATTGACCAACTCTGATGTTGTGAACGGTCATGCCGTCTCTCCCAATTTGAGGATGGCCCTGGCGACGACGCGCGGCGCGAGCTCGATCTTGTAGTGGTTGGCACCGTGGTCGACGGCGCCTTCGACGGAGAGCTGGCTGGCGGCGCGGACGGCTTCCGGCTCCAGCACCTTGCCCTTCAGAGCGTCTTCGACGGCACGGGCCCGCCACGGTTTTGTCGCGACGCCGCCGAGCGCGACGCGCAGGTCGCGGATGGTGCGGCCATCGGCTTCCAGTTCCAGCCCGACGGCGGCGCTTGCGGCGGCGAATTCATAGGATTGCCGATCGCGGATCTTGAGGTAGGTCGAGCGGCGGGCGGCGGCGGATCCGGGGATTTCGATGGCGGTGATCATCTCGCCGGGTTCGATCGCATGCTCCTTGTCGGGCGTGCTGCCGGGGAGCAGGAAGAAGTCGTCCACCAGAAGCTTGCGCTCACCCAGATGCATCGCCGCGTCGAAGGCGACGAGTGCCGTGGCGAGGTCTCCGGGATACATGGCGATGCAAGCGTCGCTGGTGCCGAGCACCGCATGGCCCCTGGTGACGCCGCCGATGGCCGAACAGCCGGAGCCGGGTTGGCGCTTGTTGCAGGCGGAAAAATTCGCCGGATCGCGGAAATAGGGGCAGCGCGTGCGCTGCATCAGATTGCCGCCGATGGTCGCCATGTTGCGGATCTGCGCCGAGGCTGCCTGCCATAGCGCCTCGGAGATCGCGGGCAAGCGGCTCTTGATGTCGGCGTGGTCGGCGACATGGCTCATCTTCGCGAGCGCGCCGATGGTGGCGCCGTGCTCACCGATTTCGATCCGGTCTAGCCCCTTGAGGTGAGTGATGTCGACCAATGTGTCGGGCTGGGCGACGCCGCATTTGGCAAGGTCGATCAGCGTCGTGCCGCCGGCCAAGAGCATTGCGCCGGGCAGGGCCGCCGCCTGGCGCGCGGTGTCGATCGAGCCGGCGCGTAGGTATGAAAAGTCCCTCATGCTGCGAACTCCTGGGCTGCCTGGCGCACGGCGGCGACGATGTGCGGGTAGGCGCCGCAGCGGCAGAGGTTGCCGGCCATGTATTCGCGGATCTCTTCATCCGAGCCGGCATGGCCCTCGCGGATGCAGGCCACCGCCGACATGATCTGGCCTGATGTGCAATAGCCGCACTGGAAGGCGTCCTGCTCGAGGAAGGCAGCCTGCACGGGATGCAGTTCGCCCTCCCGTGCCAGCCCCTCTATGGTGGTGATGGCGCGGCCCTCGGCTTGTGCCGCCAGCGTCAGACAGGCCAGCACGCGCTCGCCGTCGATATGCACGGTGCAGGCGCCGCACTGGCCATGGTCGCAGCCTTTCTTGGTGCCGGTCAGGCCGAGCCGCTCGCGCAAGGCATCGAGCAGCGTCACGCGCGGCTCGAGCTGCAATTCGTGATGGTGGCCGTTGATGTCGAGATGAACGGGGATTGTTGTTTTCGTCATGGGCGTCGGGCTCCAGCTGCTTGACGCTGATGGGATTGATTTCATGTCGGACAGGCGAGGGCCCGCCTGTCCGTCTCGTTGGAAAGCCAGGCGCCCGGCTTTCCGTCTGTTACGCAGTCTCCCTCAGGCCAGCAGGTCCTCGATGCGGATCGGAAAGCGGCGAGGCCGCACGCCGGTTGCATGCCAGACGGCGTTGGCGACCGCGCCGGCCGTGCCGGTGACGCCGATTTCGCCGACGCCCTTGATGCCGAGCGCGTTGATGTGAGGGTCGTCCTCATGGACCAGAAGCGCCTCCACCGACGGCACGTCGGCATTTACCGGGACATGGTATTCGGCGAGGTTGGCGTTCTGGATCCGGCCCGAGCGCCGGTCGGTGACGGCTTCCTCATGCAGCGCGAAGGAGACGCCCCAGATCATGCCGCCATAATACTGGCTCCGAACCAGCCTGGGGTTGATGACCCGGCCGGCGGCGAAGGCGCCGACCATCCTGGTGACGCGGATCTGCCCGAAATCGGGATCGACCTTCACCTCGGCGAAGACGGCGCCATGCGCGTGCTTGGCATAGGTCTCCTGGGACGCGGGATCCGGAGCGCCCTTGCCACGGCCTTCGACCTCGGTGAGACCGGCGCGGGTCAGGATCTCGGCATAGCTTTCGCTCCGGTTCTCATCGTCGCGGCGATACAGCCGGCCGCCGCGCGCCACCACGCCCTCATTGCCGGCGCCGAACAATGGCGAGGCCTTGTTCTCGGTGGCAAGGTCGGCAAGCTTGGCGACGACGGCGGCACCCGCATTGTGGATCGCCATGCCGGCCGTCGCCGTGTGGCCGGAGCCGCCGGCAATACCCGCATTGGGCAGGTCGGAGCTGCCGGCCCTGAAGTCGACCTGATCGATGTCGAGCCCAAGCCCGTCGGCGGCGATCTGGGCAAAGGCGGTCCAGGCGCCTTGCCCCATATCCTGGGCGCCGGTCTCCATCAGGCCGCTGCCATCGGCCCTCAGTACAGCACGCGCTTCGGCCTGGAACATGAGGGCCGGGAATGTCGCCGTGCCCACGCCCCAGCCGGTGAGGAAACCGTCGGCGTCGCGCATCAACCGAGGCTGAAGCGGGCGGCTCGCCCAGCCGAACGCCTTCGCCGCCTGACTGTAGCACTCGCGCAGCGCCTTGGAGGAAAACGGCTTGCCGGTCATCGGCTCGACCTCGGCATAGTTGCGCAGCCTGAATTCCAGCGGGTCCATGCCGCAGGCGTGAGCCGCCTCGTCGATGGCGCTTTCCAGCGCGATCGAACCGGTGGCTTCGCCGGGCGCGCGCATGAACAGAGGCGTGCCGGTGTCGAGCCGCACCGCCTCGTGCGAGGTGGCGATGGCCGGGCTGGCATAGAGCGTGTGCGAGGCGTCGGCCGCCGGTTCGAAGAAGTCGTCGAAGGTGCTCGACGCGGTCTTGGCGTGGTGGTCGATGGCGGTCAGCCGCCCCTGGCCATCCATGCCCATGCGCAAGGTCTGGCGCGTCGGCGCGCGATGACCGACCGGGCCGTACATCTGCTCGCGCCGCAGCACCAGCTTTACTGGGCGACCAACGAGGCGCGCCGCCAGGACGCCCAGCACCTGCGGCCCCGAAATCATGCCTTTCGAGCCGAAGCCGCCGCCGAGGAAGGGGCTGCGGATGTGGATGTTTTGCGGGGCGATGCCGAACAGGCCGGCTATGCGGCCCTGCGCCATGGCAAGGCCCTGGCTTGGCGTGTCGATCGACAGTCTGTCGCCATCCCAAGCGGCGACAATGGCATGCGGCTCCATGGCGTTGTGGTACTGGGCCGGCGTCTCGTAGGTAGCCTCGATCCGTGTCCTTGCCGATTTGAGGCCGGCCTCGACATCGCCCTTGTGCTGCACCGCCGGATTGCCGACGCCGACACCGCGCGGCACGAAGCTTTCGGCGTCGTCCAATCCGACGCGTGCCGGCAATTCTTCATAGCGCGGCGACAGCAGCACCGCACCCTCGGTCGCCGCTTCCAGCGTTTCGGCGATCACCACCGCGATGCTCTGGTTGGGGTAGCGAACCTCATCGTTCTGCAACAGATCGAGCCGGAACATGAAGGGATGGTCCTTGGCATCCGGATCCATCGCGAGCGCTGGCCGGTTCCTGGGCGTCATCACCTCGACCACGCCCTTGTGCGCCTTGGCTGCCTCGATATCCAGCGAGGCAACGCGGCCGCGCGCGATGCTGCTGACGGCCAGAACGGCATAGAGCATGCCCGGGGGATGGTTGTCGGCCGCGTAGCGCGCCGCCCCGGTGACCTTGAGAAAGCCATCGCGACGGGTCAGCGGCTGGCCGATGCTGGAGCCCTGCCTGAGATGGGCGGGTTGCTGGTTGAGGCCGAGTTCAAGCGTCATGGCGCGCTCCGGGAATGTTTGAGAACGGGGAGGCGGGCAGGGCTGGCAGCCGCTCGGGCGTTCCCGCCTGCGCGGATGTCAGCGCCCTGACCACGATGCGGCGTGCAAGTTCGATCTTGAACGCATTGTCGCCGGAAGGGCTGGCGTCGGCCAAAGCGGCATCGGCCGCGCTGGCGAAGGTCGCTTCATTGGCGTCGGCACCAAGCAGCATGGCTTCCGCGGCGCGCGCCCGCCACGGCTTGGCCGCGACGCCGCCCAGAGCCAGCCTTGCGGCGCGGATCTTGCCGCCATCGACGACAAGTGCCGCGGCGGCCGAGACGAGGGCGAAAGCGTAGGAGGTGCGTTCGCGGACTTTCAGGTAGCGGGCATTGGCGGCGAAGGAGGCGGCCTCCGCGGGCAGGCGCACGGCGACGATCAGATCGCCGGGCTCAAGCGCATTCTCCCGCTGCGGCGTTTCGCCGGGAAGCAGGTGGAATTCCGCCAGCGTGACGTGGCGCCGACCCTGCTTGCCCTCGATCTCGACGACGGCGTCAAGCGCCACCAGCGGCACGCAGAAGTCCGATGGATGGGTGGCAATGCAGGCATCGCTCCAGCCAAGCACGGCGTGCAAGCGGTTCTCGCCCCCAAGTGCCGCGCAACCGGCGCCTGATACACGCTTGTTGCAGGCGCTGGCGGTGTCGTAGAAATAGCTGCAGCGCGTGCGCTGCAACAGGTTGCCGCCGACGGTGGCAGCGTTGCGAAGCTGCGCGGAGGCACCCGACAGCAGCGCTTCCGCCACCATCGGATAGGCCTTGGCGAATGCCGCGTCATGGGCGAGATCGGCGTTGCGGACCAGCGCGCCAATGCGCAGGCCGCCATCCTCCAGCCTTTCGATGCGGTTGAGTTCCGGCAGCCGTGAGATGTCGACGATGCGCTGGGGGCTGGTGACGCCGCCCTTCATCAGGTCGAGCAGATTGGTGCCGCCGGCGAGATAGGCCGAACCGGGCTCGGCCGCCGCCGCGATGGCGTCGGGGATGGAGGCGGGCCTGATGTAATCGAAGTCTCTCATGCCGCGGTCCTCCGATCGGCTTTGGCAAGTTGCTCCTGGGCTTCCAGGACGGCCTCGACGATGCCGCCATAGGCGGCGCAGCGGCATATGTTGCCGCTCAGCCCCTCGCGGATGCGTTCGGGATCGTCGCCGGCCTGTCCCTCGGCGATCAGGCCGAGGGTGCTCATGATCTGGCCGGGCGTGCAGAAACCGCATTGGAAGCCGTCATGGGCGATGAAGGCGGCCTGCACCGGATGCAGTTCTTCGCCGTTGGCGACGCCTTCGATGGTCATGACATCGGCGCCATCATGGCTGACCGCCAGCGCCAGGCAGGAGTTGATGCGTTTGCCGTCGACCAGCACCGTGCAAGCGCCGCACTGGCCGCGGTCGCAGCCCTTCTTGGTGCCGGTGAGATCAAGCCGCTCGCGCAAGAGGTCCAGCAAGGTGACGCGTGGATCGACCTCCAATTCGTGTCTATGGCCGTTGATGGTGAGCGTGATGGGAAGGCTGGTCATGGGCGTCTGGCTCCAGTTTGCTTGACGCGGATGGGGCGTATGGGAATGAATTGGTGCCTTGCCGGAGAAGGGCAAGGTGACCTTCTGGTCAGGTGTTGGCTGAAGTGGAGGTGACGGCGGATTTCCCGAGAGGCAGGCGGGCAGGGGAGATGTCGGCTTGCAGGTTCGAAAGACGTGACATACCCGTTCCCCTTCTTATATGATAAAGGCACTCCACTAAAGCGGAGGCGCCTCCGTTTATTAGTTGGGAGCTGGCCCGGCCGGGTTCAAGCCCCCATATTTCGTTCGTGGAGAAAAAATTGGCCGCAGCCGGTATCGCCGCAGAGAACGCCGCAGTGGAAAAGCCGCTGCGCGCCGACGCGCGTCGCAACCGCGACCGGCTGGTCGAGGTGGCGGCGGCGGTGTTCGCCGAGCGCGGCATAGATGCGTCGCTTGAGGAGATCGCGCGCCGCGCCGGCGTCGGCATCGGCACGCTCTACCGGCATTTCCCGACACGCGAACACCTGGTCGAGGTGGTCTACCGCCGCGAGGCGGAGGCGCTGTGCGCCGCCGCCGGCGAACTCGGCAAAAAGCATGCCTCGGATGTCGCGCTGGAAGAATGGATGCGGCGCTTCGTCGACTACATCGCCACCAAGCGCGGCCTGGCGACCAGCCTGCGCATCCTCATATCAACCAATTCGACGCTGTTTTCCGACACGTCGGGCAGGGTGTCGCAGGCGTTGCGGCAACTGGTCGAGGCGGCGGTGGCCGACGGCACCATCCGCGGCGACGTCGACGCCTCCGATGTGTTGCACGCGCTGTCCGGCATCTATTCGGCGCCCGACACGCCGGAGTGGCGCGACCGTTCGCGGCGCTTGGTCAAGTTGTTGATGGACGGGTTGCGGTTCGGAGCAGGGAAATCCGCCAAGGCCTGATGATCCCGGCCACGATCGCCAGCCAGGCGAAAACCTTACATAAAGGTGCACCCGCTAGCCATGGCAGGGCGAGCCCGCACGTCGCGCTTGCAACCTGATTGGGACCGACGCCTATCCCGAGACTGCTCGATTGCCGATCGCGACGCCACCCCAGTCCTCGGGCGCGACGTCGGCGATCGACTGTGAGAACGTCCAGTGGTGGCCGGCGAAGTCGCGACACGAATACTGGCGCTCGCCATAGGGAAAGCTGGCCGGCGGGCTCAGGATCACGGCACCGTAGCGGGCGGCTCGTTTGTGATGGGCATCGACATCGTCGACACGCACCATCACCGCGAACGGCGCGCCGGACTGCTCCGGCATCGGTTCGCCGGGCTTCGATCCGGTGACGACCACCGCTCCGTCGCCGAAGCCGAGTTGGTGGCGGTGGTTGGCGATGATCAGTCGCGGTTCGAACCCGAGCACCTGGCACAGCCAGCGGCTGGCGGCCTCGACATCGGGGTAGGACAGCACGGGTATGACCGCGCCCGGGGGCATCGAGCGATTGGCGATCATCTCATTCTCCATGGTGTTCCGCGCAGGGGCGATCCAGGACGGATTCTTCCGCCTCAACTGTAAGGCGACCAGCACTGCTGGCGAGGCCCGTTATAGGGCTGGTAGCTGTTGTCCCAGGCACGGTAGGAAACGTAGCGCCCATAGCACCAGCGTACATGCGCCGCTTCCAGACGGAAGGCGGAAGCCGGCGGCAATGGCGCGACGGTTCCGGCCGCGACACCGGCGGCAAAGGCGGCGGCGGGGAACCAGTAACCGTTGTAATACCGGTAGCCTGGCCGCACACCGACGTAGCCGCGATAGCCGTTATAGTAATAGCCGCCGCCGACGACGTAGAAGCCGCGCCGAAACCAGACGGGCGTCGGCGCGGTGGTGACCGATGCCGGGGCGGAGGCCGGCACGACCGGCAGGGCCTGGGCCGGCGAGGCCAGCACCGTAGCTCCAACCATCAAACCGCAAAATACCTTGATTGTCCGTTTCATCTTTTCACTCCTGTGGATGGGGTCGAAGGGTCTGGGGATTATTGACGGCGGAGCGCCCGCAGTTCGGAGATCGACAGCGCGCCATCGCCGTTCGTGTCCGCCTGCAGCAGCCGGTCGGGAATGAAGGCGGCAAACTCGTCGCGCGAAATCTTGCCGTCGCCGTTGCGGTCGATGCGGCCGGCCTCGGCCTGGAAACCGGAGAATTGCGCCGCCTGGAAGTCGGGCTTCGCCTTGACCTGTTCCACGGCCGCGCGCACTTCGTCCGCGTCGAGCAGGCCATTGTGGTTGGCATCCATCCGGTCGAACATGACAGCCCGCGCGGCCCGGATCTCACTGAATTCGAGCTTGCGGTCGCCGTTGGTGTCGATGCGCCGGAAGAGTTCCCTGGCGCCGCTGCCTTGCGCCGCACAGGCGCTGCCCGCGCCGAGCAGCAGGCCGGCAAAGGCGATGACGATCTTGTTCATGCTGGTCTCCGCATTGAATCGGATGGTCCGCCGCGGACCGTCCTAGCAGAGCCTTCTACGCAGCGCCGTCCGCGCTCCTACGCGGTGTGCGTCGATTTTTCGTGGCGCCGCCGGCGCTATGGCCGATCCCTGCCGCTGGCGATTCTGATTCGGCAAGAATCTTCCGCGTCGAGCGTAGGGTCCGGCCTCGTGCTGCGTATCGGTCAGCAGTCGTCCCCGACCTGACCACGAAAGGATCATCATCATGAAACGCTCAGCACTCATTGCGGCTCTGCTCATGGGGCTTACACCGCTCGGCGCGGCGCAGGCACAGGACATGCCAGGCCAGCGCATCCTGCAACGCATCGACACCAATGGCGACGGTGCCATCTCCAAGGACGAGATGGCGGCTGCCCGCGAGCGCCTGTTCAAGCGACTCGACCGCAACGGCGACGGCGTCATCGACGAGAAGGAAATCGAAAGTGCCCGTCAGGCGATCGAGGACCGTGCCGAGGTAGCACAGGCGCGGCTCGCCAACCGCTGGCGGCGCATGGACGCCAATGGCGACGGCAAGGTGTCAGAACAGGAATTCGCCAGCAGCATGCCGTTGTTCGACCTCGTTGATCGCAACGGCGATGGCAAGCTTTCGGCGGACGAGATCGCGACCGTCCGCAAGCTGCTAGCCGAGCGTGCCAACTGACCCGCAATCATTCCCTTTACAAAACAAGGAGTACGACATGTTGTCTTCAGTAAAAATCCCGGGTCTGTGCGTCGGCACGATGCTTGCCTGGTGGGCCGTTTCGCCGGCCTCGGCCGAGGAGTGGCAGCGTCCGACCGTGCATGGCGGCGAGATCAGCCGCAGCGTCGGCAAGGACGGCGATGTCTATACAGGCTCGACCATCCGCACCGGTCCGAATGGCGGCACCTACACGTCCAGTTCCAAATGCCTGGGAGGCGTTGTTGACCGCTGTGCCAGAAGCTATTCTGGCACCGGGCCGAACGGGCAGTCCTTCTCCGGCAAGCGGGTGTCGGCGCGCGGGCCGTTCGGGGGCCGCTCGGCCGGCAGCTTCACCGGCCCGAACGGCAACACGGTCCATGGCTTCCGCCGCTGGCGGCGCTGAAATCTGGTGCGATGGATTTGAACCCGAACTTCGTTTCTGTGCCGCCCCGGATCGGATTCGTAACGCCGGCAGTCTCGCCCTTGGGTGCGCGCCGCCGTGTCGATTGACCAGCCCCGAGTCGATGACGACCTTCTGGCGCGCATCGCCGCGGGTAGCCAAAGCGCGCTGTCCGAGCTCATCGCCCGCCATGGCCGCGGGTTGCGAATGTTCGCGGCGCGTTATCTCGGCAATGCAGGCGATGCCGAGGATGTGGTGCAGGAGGTGTTCGTGACCGTCTGGAAACAGGCCGCGCGCTTCGATCCTGCCAAGGGGCGGGCTTCGACCTGGCTCTACCGGATCACCGCCAACCGTTGCATCGACCAGCGTCGACGCAGGGCGCTACGCGGGTTCATCGGGCTGGACGACATAAGGGACGAGGTCGCTTCGCCGGAGGCGGATGCCGAAGCGACGACCGCTGCGCGGCAGGAACTCGCGATCGTGCGCGATGGGCTGTCACGTCTGCCGGAGCGGCAACGCATGGCGGTGCTGCTGAGGGCCGTCGGCGACCTCGACATAGCGGCGATCGCCGAGGTGATGGGCAGCAGCGTCGGCTCGGCCGAGCAATTGCTTGTCCGCGGACGGCGCGCGCTCAGGGATCATTTGGCAATGGCGGCCGCGGGCCGCGGAAGGGAGTCCTCATGACACGGGACGAATTCGAACGATGCAGGCGCCGCTTCGGCGATACCGTCGAGGCGTGGCCGGCGCCTTTCCGCCAGCAGGCGCTGGCCCTGATGGCGCAGGAGCAGAACGACGATCCGGATGCCGCGCTCGATCGCCTCGTGCTCGAGGCGGCGCAGGCCGACGGGGATGACCACGCACTGGCGCGCAAGGTGCTGGCTCGTATCGACGCCGGCTCGGCGCGCCCGTTCTTCCTGTGGCGTCCGCTCTTGAGCCCGGCCGGGCTCGCGGCCTGCACCGCCGCGGCCCTCGTGGCGGCGACGTTGGCGGGCTACCAGGTGGCGCGGCTGCAGGACGATCCGGCCGATACGGAACTGCTGGCGCTGGCGTCCGGTTCATCGCTGGCCGATGCCGGCGGTGTCGTGGCCGATCCGGAAGGGGAGGGCTCGCTTTGAAGCGTTCCTGGATATTGGCCGCGACGTTGGGCCTGCTTGCCCTTTCGCTGGCCGTCAACTTCTTCCTGGTCGGTTACGCCATGCATGGCTTGCGGCAAGGCGCGGCGGCGCGTGTGCTGTTGTCGGAGATTGCCAGCAGCTATCCGCCGGAGGTGAGGAAGGAGTTCCGCGACGTCCTGCGCGGCAACCGCGCGCGTACCTTCCAGGCACTGCGCGACCTGCGCAGCGCGCGCGCCAATCTGGCGGCGGCACAAACAGCCAAACCCTTTGACGAAGTGGCGGTGAAGGACGCGATGGGAACCGTGCGCAGCGCAACCACCAACCTTCAGGCGACCATGCAGGACTATCTCCTGACCGCGCTGAAGAATGTCAACGCCAAGCCCGCCGTGGGAGGTTGAGCCGCGACGGCCCTACTGGCGGCACAATCGTCGCCGACCTATGTCGATGTCCGACCTTTGGCGAAACCGATCGCGAAGTTGCAGCAATGCGGCACGAAAGGCTTGTTCTGACCCTGCTTTGGCGCGAGCCGTTGGCTGGTTTGCGCTCGATGCGTCGCCGCGACCTGGCATGGATCGGGCTTGGTGGCAGCGCCCTTTTTGCCTACGCCGTGGCCGACATCGTTGTCGCCTTGCAGGCGGGGGCGGCCACGCTGCGGCACGCGTGGCCGCTGTGGACCTTTGGCCTGCCGGGAGCGCTTCTTGGCCTTGGCGGCTTGGCTGGCAACTTGCTCGCGAGGCTTTGCCTGTCGCGCGCCTTCGCGCCGTTCCTGAAGGCATTGCCGCTCTCGCTTGTCCAACGCCGGCGAATGGCGGCGGTGGCGGCATGTGCGCTGGGCATTCCGATTGTCGTCCTAGTCGCGGCGACGATAGGCTTTGGCTGTTTCGTCATCGCCAAGCCACTGGCGCCTGTCTGGGGCCTCGGTGCCGCAATCCTGTTTGGCGCCGGCTTCTGCGCGACAGCCGTGCTGCATCTGCGAAGCGCTCGCGACCCCGTCCGCATCGGCAATTCCGAACTGGCGAGGGATCCAGGCGGGCACCGGCCCTTGCTAGGCCCCTTCGATCGTGCGGCGCCGGCGTGGCTCTCCAGCTGGGCCTGGGGTCTGCCCGCCGGCCGCGTAACACTCTCATGGCGGCTTGTGGGGGCAGCCATGCTTTTCGGTTTGGTGGCGGTCGTTGCCGCCTCCATCAGTCTTGTTCGTCATGATGCGGTGCCGGCGGCCATGGTCGCCCTGACCGGCGGCGTTCTGGTCTTCATGCTGAGTGCGCGCTTCCATCCGCTCGGTTCGCCGGTGCTGCGCACGGCTCCGCTCGGCTTTGCCAGGGCCTGGTTGCGCTTGGCGCGGCTGCCGCTGCAATTGTCGGTCGCCTACTTTCTCTTGCCGGCGGGTGCTGCCTTGGCGGCGGAGCCATCGGCCTGGGCAATGCCGCTCGCCAGCGGCTTCTGGCTGATGGTGCTGAACGGCGCCTATGCGGTGTTCGCCGCCTATTTCATGACCGCGCCGTTCGTCGCCGCGCTGAGTTTTCTCGGCGCCATCGCCTACACCAGCTACGAGTCGCTCGAATATGGGCGCACGGTGGTGATCGGCTTTGCTGCCCTTGTCCTGTTCTTGTGGTACCGGGCGCAACGGAGATATCGCCATGGATAGCAGTGTCCATCCTGCCGAGATACTCGCGGTTCGTGGGCTCAGCGCCGGCTATGGGGGCCGCGCGGTCGTCAGCGGTATCGATCTGTCGCTCAACCGGGGCGACATCCTTGGCCTGCTCGGCGCGAACGGTTCAGGCAAGTCCACCTTGCTCAAGGCAATCACGGGCCAGATACCGCCGCTCAGCGGCAGCGTGAACGTCAACGGCGCCGATCTTGCCAGCGCGGCGGAGCGCGCCAAGTTCGGCTTCGGCCTTGCCATCGATCCATCCGATCTGCCGGTGGCACTGACCGGGCGGCAATATCTGCAACTCGTCGGTTCGATCCGGGGCTGCGCCGAAGACGACTGGCCTGGCGTGAATGTCGCCGAACGGCTCGGGCTCAAGCCGTGGATCGACCGGGCAATCGCCCACTATTCACTCGGCACCCGGGCCAAGATCGCGATTGCCGCGGCGCTGCTCGGCGCGCCACCGCTGCTTATCCTCGACGAGTCCTTGAACGGCCTCGATCCGCTTGCCGCCTTCGAGGTGAAGCGCATCATCCTGGCGCTGGCTTCGAGTGGCCGCCATGCCGTCATCATCTCGACCCATGTCGTGGAATCCGTACCGGGCCTGTGCAATCGCGCCGTCCTCCTGGCCGATGGCCGCATTGCGCGCGACTGGCAGCCTTGGCACCTGGCCGAGGCGGGCCAGATGCCTGGCGCGTTCGAAGCTGAAGTCATGCGGGCCCTGACGGTGCAGGCGACCGATGGATGAGCGCACGTTGCGCTTGAACGGTGAAAAGAAGCCGTTTGGCGACGGCCGTCGTCACGCTGCCGCGGATCTGGTTCGAAAACAGGACCGGGATCGACATCTCAGCCGCAAAAGCCGGTCAGCGCGGTGTGGCCGCCCGTTCCACAAGAGCCCGCCGGCCGACCTCGTCGACGCCAGCAACAGCGCCAAGCCGAAGTTCAGTTGAGGTAGGGTCAAGCGGCATGGGTGCGGGAGAGACCCCGCGCCCATGGGCGGTAATCGACTACGCCTTGCTCTCCACCAGGATGACCAGCGACTCCGGCACCACGCCATCATGCGACATCGCGTCGGCGGCTTTCTGGCTCTGCATGAGCGCGGCCATCTTATCCATGTCCGGCACGTCCATCATCACGGCCACCCGCTTCGGGTTCTGCGGATCGACGAAGGTGCGGATGTTGGTAATTCCCAGCGAGCCGAAAAGCTCCTTGCGCTTGGGTGAACTCAACCAGTGCTTGGTGTCTTTCGTGATGTTGTGGTGGCCGATTACGGTTGGCATGGCATCCTCCCAAGGTGACGCCGGCGGCCGATATCGCCCGCCTTATGCTGCGATCCACCTGTGCATGCCAGTGAGCGCCGTTTCCGGCGGGCTGTCAATTAGCTGTTGCTGATGGATGGTGGCGGATTGGTTGGCGCGGCCAAGGTCTTCGGGGTCGCGAAACCCGCGGACCGGCGATCCGAACCGGGCGCCACAAGGCTCGCACAAGCGCCGGGGGCCAGACTCGGATCGTACAGAGATGCCGGCGTGGAGGCTGAATCGGCCCTAACCACCGCGTGGCAGGAGGGCTCGGGCTTGAAAAGCGCGGCAGTTCAAATCGAGACGTTTGAAGATCCGGGCCTCATCATGGGCAAGGCGCCCATTGTGCGAGCCGTTTTCGAAGGGCGGGATATTTCCCCCTTGTGGGATACACTGTTCGGACGCGTTTCGGCCGACGTCACCGATGCCTCGGCGTTTCTGGATATATCGATCCTGCTCCATGCGATCGGCGAGGAAGAGAAGGCGGTGCTCAGCCAGAAGGCCGCGCTCGAGATCAGCCGCAAGTACCGGATCCGCAACGGACGCGGCACAGGACCGAGCGTCCTTGTTTTCGTGACCGCCGGAGACTTCATGGCCAACACGCCGATCGAGTTCCTGCTCGAGGCATCCGACGCGAACATCCTGCTCCACTATGTCGACGCCGACACCGCTGACCTCGGGGATGTTCCCGAGCACGATGTCGCCTTTGTTGCAGTCGGCGAGTCGGCAGCAAATCTGGCCGTGCTGGAGAACCTCGACCGATTGCTGCGCGGTTGGCCAGGCCCGATCATGAACAACGCGCCGCGCCGCATCATGGCCCTGTCCAGGGACGGCGTCGCGGAGGCCCTCAAGGACGAGCCTTCGATGCTTGCCCCGGCCGCTGCCCGCGTTTTGCGAGCCGTGGTCGAGCAAGTGGCTTCCGGCGAGATTGAGGTCGGCTCGGTGCTCTCGGCGAACTCGTTCCCGGTGATCATCCGCCCGGTCGGGACGCATGCCGGCAAGGGAATGGAGAAAATCTCCACACGATCGGAACTTTCGACCTATCTGGAGTCTCAAGCCGAAGCCGAATTCTTCATTACGCCATTCATCGACTACAGCGGGACAGACGGCAAATTCCGCAAGCAGCGCGTCGCGTTCATCAATGGACGGCCCTATGCCAGCCATCTAGCGGTGTCCGAGCATTGGATGGTGCACTACCTGAACGCCGGCATGACCCAGCACGAAGACAGGCGTGTCGAAGAAGCGTTGTGGATGGCCAATTTCGACCATGACTTCGCGGTGCGTCACACGCGTTCATTCGATGCTCTTCATCGGCGTCTCGGCCTGGACTACTTCGCCATCGATTGCGCCGAACTCGCCGATGGCCGCCTGCTGGTGTTCGAGGCGGATGTCGCGATGATCGTGCATTCCATGGATCAGGAACACATCTTCCCCTACAAGAAGGGCGCCATGCGCAAGCTTTTTGCGGGGTTCGAACAAGCGCTGGCTCAGCGCGTCGCGCGGATGATGCCGACGCCGGCGATCACCTGCGCCCATACCGGAAAGCCCGCTGTCTACCAGCGCACCGAGGACGACTGCCTGGTTTGCGCCCTGGCGATGTTCACCGGCCGAACCTACGAGGACATCGAGGCGATCGCGCGGAACTGCGATCCGACATATCCGCTCGGCGGTCCGATGAGCCATTCCATAATGCGAGGCGTTGCCAACAGTTGCGGTTTCGTCCTCATGAGCAGCATCTACATGCTTTGGGCCAAGCCCGCGATCATAGGCGTGGTTTCGCCGACCATTCCCAACACCGGCCACGCCGTTTTCTGGGACGGCGAGAAAATCGTCGATCCGGGTTACTGCGAGCGCGTCGATCGCTCCTATGTCGACCGATGCGGGCTGGAATTCACGCAGCGGGCGAGCGATCTCCAGCCGCTGATCAGTCATGACGTTCAAATCTCCTACATGGCCGGCGCCGTGGCGACCAATGAACCACTTTGATCGTCTCGCCACCGCTGCCCTGACCGAGGAGACTGGCATGCCTGCAACTCAGCGCGGGGCCCTGGCGAGAGCGCATCCGGTTCCCCTCGATCATCAATCCCATTCACCGGCCTCGGTTTCGTTCCTGCTTGGAACAGGCGGCGACAGACGCATCTGGCCGGATGCCATCACCCGGCGCAATCGCTATGGAACGCGCGCGACGCCGGCGGAGGATGAGATTTCATTTTCGTCGACGACCGCGACCAACGTCTCCGCCGAGGGGTTCCTCGCCGCCGGATTGGAACTCGCACGCCTCGTCGACCTGGCATCGCCTTCTCCTGTCGCATCCGATCAATGGTTTGCGGACATCCGGGCCCGGATCGCCCGCGCTCTTGGCTGTGCGGGAGCGCATGTCATTCTGGCTGCGTCCGGAACGGATGCCGAGCTTCTTGCTCTGTGCATGATCGCCGGCATTTCCGGGCGCCCCTTGACCAATGTGCTTGTCGCGCCTGACGAAACGGGAAATGGCGTTCCCAAGGCAGCCGCTGGGCGCCACTATTCGGATTTGACCGCGCTTGGCAGCGCCGTCGAGGCCGGTGCGCCGCTTGAGGGCCTGCCGCCGGACCGCATCGAAGTGCGCACGATCGCCATCCGCAACGAGACGGGGGAGCCGCGGCATCAACATGAAATCGATGCCGATGTCATCGCTGCCGTCGAGACGGATCTTCGGCGGCAGCGCGACGTCCTTGTCCACGTGCTCGATACCTCGAAGACAGGTTTGCCGGCTGTAACACGCGAGGCTGCCCGCCATGTTGCCGCCCTTGCTCCCGGACGGGTGCATGTCGTCGTCGATGCCTGCCAATTCCGCGGTTCGATTTCCCGGCTGCGGCAGGACCTGGCGGATGGTTTCGTGGTCGCCTTGACCGGATCCAAATTCATCGCCGGGCCGCCTTTTTCCGGCGCCTTGCTCGTCCCCGCGGCACTGGCCGAGCAGTTCGCCGTGCGGGCCGACATTCCGGCGGGCCTTGCTGACTACAGTGCTGCCCAGGATTGGCCGGCGATGCTTCGCCAGCGGATGAATTTCGCGTTCAAGTCGGAGTTTAATCTGGGACTTGGTTTGCGGTGGGTCGCGGCGCTGACCAATCTCGACGCCTATGCCGCCATCGATGAGTCGCAGCACCGCCTCGTCAAGGAACAGTTCGTCGGACGGGTGCGTTCTCGAATTGACGCGGTGAAAGGCGTCTTCCTGCATCAGGATGATGACGGCGACCATCTCGGCTCGCGGGCAATGGTCCCGTTGACGATCACGAACGGCGCCGGCTCCTTCGCTTCGTTCGAGGAATGCCAGACTATCCAGGTGCTGATGCGCGGTCTCGACGGCGGACCGATCAGCCATGTCGGGCAAGCCGTGCGCCTGGGCTTGCGCTCGGTTCTGCGCGTCGCCGCTTCCGCTGCCGAAGTGGTCGACGTTTCGGCGAGAATGGCGGCCGGCCAGCCGCTGCATCAGGCGTTCAGGCCGATCGACGCCAGGCTCGACATCTTCTTCCAGAAATTGTCGGTGGTCCTTCATCAGTTCCGAGAGGCCTGATGTCGCCGGCCGTCAAGCGGGGGCATGCGCCGGCAAGCGGTGCGGCGGGGACGTCCGCCAGCCTTGATCCGGCGAACTGGGAACAGTTTCGCGAGATCGCGCACGGCATTCTGGACGACATGATCGACCACATCGAGACGATCAGGCAGCGACCGGTATGGCAGCGGCCGACCGATGAAGTGCGCGAACGGTTTACCCGGCCGCTGCCGAACGACCCTCGCGACCTCAGCGATGTCCTGGACGATGTGCGCACGCATATCATGCCGTTCGCGACCGGCAATTTGCATCCGCTGTTCATGGGATGGGTTCATGGTGCGGGCACGCCGATCGGAATGGTCGCGGAAATCGTTGCCAGCGGGCTGAACATGAACTGCGGCGGCCGCGACCATGCCGGCTTGGCGGTTGAGCAGCAAATCGTCCGCTGGATAGGCGAGGCGCTTGGCTACCCAGATGGCGCGAGCGGTCTGTTTCTGACGGGCTCCTCGATGGCAAACTTCGTGGCCTTGACGATAGCAAGGACCGAGGCGCTGGGCCAATCCGTCCGCGAGACCGGCCTCAGGAACTGCGACCGCGAGCTTGTCGCCTATGCATCCGCCGAGGCTCATTCCTGCATCGCGCAAGCGATGCAGCTGTCCGGTATCGGGTCGGCAAATCTGCGGGCCATCGCGGTCGATGGTGCCGGGAGGATGCTGCCGGGCGCGTTGCAGGCAACGATCGAGGAAGACCGCGCGAAAGGACTTTTGCCGTTCCTGGTTGTCGGGACGGCGGGCACGGTGAACACCGGGGCTATCGACCCGCTTGCCGAAATCGCTGAAATCGCATTCCGGCAAAATCTCTGGTTTCACGTTGACGGCGCAATCGGCGCCCTTGCCATGTTGTCCGATTCGATGCGCGGTTTGTTCAAGGGCATCGAAAAGTCCGCATCGGTGGCGCTCGATTTTCACAAATGGGGCCAGGTTCCCTATGACGCCGGATTCCTGCTTGTGCGGGACGGCGATGCCCACAAGCGTGCATTCGCGCAGCCGGCGGCCTATCTGCAGCGGGCGGATCGCGGGCTTGCCGCCGGCGAGACCTGGCCTTGCGATCTCGGCCCCGACCTGTCGCGTGGTTTCCGCGCCCTGAAGACATGGATGACGATCGAGGCGCTCGGGACCGATCGCATCGGCAACTCGATAGCCCATACATGCATGCTGGCCCGCCATCTTGCCGAACGGCTGGAATGCCATTCGGCATTTGAGGTGAAAGCGCCTGTCGCGCTCAACATCGTCTGTTTCGGCATTCGTGGGGCGACTTTCGAATTTGTGCGCAATCTGGTGTTGGATCTCCAGGAATCCGGTTTGGCCGCGCCGTCGTGGACGACCCTCGATGGCGAGCTGGTGGTGCGCTGCGCAATCGTCAACCATCGCACCACGGTGGCCGACATCGACCGGTTCGTGGACACTCTCGACCGGTATTTGGCCGACAAGGCGACAGAGAGAGGCGCCTAGAGCTCCAGACAAACCTTGCCGAAGTGCTTTTGCGCGCCATAGTGCGTGAAGGCGGCGGCGATGTCGCGCAACGGGAAGCGGCGGTCGATCACGGGCTTGAGGCTATTAATCTCGATGGCGCGGATCATGTCCTGCTGGTCCGTTCGGCTGCCGATGGAAATGCCGCTGACGCGGATCTGGTTTGAAAACAGCGCCGGGATCGACACTTCAGCCGCAAAGCCGGTCAGCACGCCGATCAGGGCTATGTGCCCGCCCGTGCGGCAGGCGGTTATGGATTGCGACAGCGTCGCCGGCCCGCCGACCTCGATCACGTGGTCGACACCGCGTCCGTCCGTCAAGTCCCTGGCCCTGCGGCCCCAGTCCGGCACGGCCTTGTAGTTGATGGTGGCATCGGCGCCGAGACGCGTCAGCCGCTCCAGTTTCTCCTCGCCGGACGAGGTGGCGATGACCCGGGCGCCGGCCGCCTTGGCGAATTGCAGCGCGAACAGCGACACGCTGCCGGTGCCGAGGACCAACACGGTGTCGCCGGGCTTGACATTGCCGCGCACGACCAGGCCCCGCCAGGCCGTGACGCCGGTGCAGGTGAGGGTCGCGGCTTCCATGTGGGTGTAGCCCCGAGGTGCCCTGGTGAAGGCCTGCGCCGGCATGCGGACATATTCGCTGGCCAAGCCGTCGAAACTCTCGCCCGGCACATCGCGCCTCGTGGACGGTGTCATGTCGCCCCCCAGCCAGAAGGGGTAGAAGGTGCTGACGACGCTGTCGCCGGGCTTGAACGCGTCGACATCGTCGCCGACGGCGACCACCTCGCCGGCGCTGTCGGACAGCGGAACGCGGCCGTCGGCGAGCGGTGTCTTGCCCTGCACCGCGAAATCGTCACGCATGTTCAACGAGCAGGCGCGGATCCTGACCAGCACGTCACCGCGCCCCGGCCGGGGCGGATCTTCCTCGACCAGTTCGAGCCTTTCCAGGCCACCGGGCGCTCTCAGCCTGATCAGCTTCATTGTCATCTCCTAATAAGGGTTGTCGAGGCGGGGCGCCGGCTCTATCGGGCCTGCCGGCCGGAGATCACCCGCAGCCAGGGTGCAAGATGGAAGGCGCTCATCAAGAGATACATGGCTGCCATGCTGGTCAGCGGCGAGGCGCCCATGCACATCATGGATGCATCACTGCCCTGAAGACAGGAGAGCAGCGCCATCACCGCGAAGGTCGGGGCGGCGGCGAGGCAGAGCCAGTCGGCGATGCCGAACGTGGCGGTGTTTTCAGGAGCCGCGCTTCCGGTGCCGGAATGGATGTCGCTCATGATCTTTCTCCTTGGTGGTCGTGACCCGTCAGGATTTGGTTCCTCACCCCCACGAAAGTGGGGGTGAGGTGGCTCGGCGAAGCCGAGACGGAGAGGGGGCTGCGCCTGACGAAGCGGGTCCCCGCTACTCTCCCTTATCCCTGAAGGCGGCTTCGCCGGCGGCGGACACTTCGGCCCATTTCTTGTCGGCGCCGGCTTCGTAATTGTCGTGCCAGTTCCACCAGCTGTAGAGCGGGGTCTGCGGATAGCCTTCGGGGGAATCCTCCCAGATTTCCTGGCGGCCGAGCGGGGTGGCGTCGAGATAGCTCCACACCGTGCCCATCGCCTCGTCGCCGCGGCTGTTGATGAGGTAGGTGCGGAAGACGCGGTCGCCGTCATGGATGAAGACGTTGTGGCCATGCCATTCGTCGACACCGAAATCCTTGTCGAAGCTGTCGGTGATCGTGTACCACGGCATCTCCCAGCCCATCCGCGCCTTCAGCCTGACAATGTCGTCCTGCGGTGCGCGCGAGGCGTAGGCAAGCGTGGTGTTGCGGGCGTTGAGATGGGCGAGGTGACCGACCTGGTCGGCGCCGAGCGAGCAGCCGCGGCAGGCGTGATCGGGCCAGCCATAGACGCCGGGCTCGAAGAAGGCGCGGTAGACGATCAGCTGGCGGCGGCCTTCGAACAGATCGAGCAGGCTGGCCTTGCCGTTTGGACCTTCGAACACATAGGCCTTGTCGACTTCCATCCACGGCATGCGCCGGCGTTCGGCCGCGAGCGCGTCCTTGGCGCGCAGCGTCGCCTTCTCCTTCACCAGCATCTTTGCCTGGGCGGCCTCCCAATCCTGCCGTGAAACGATCGGCGGGGTCTGCATCGTCATGTGCTTGGTCATTGGTCTTCTCCTTTGCCAGTGGTGGTGTCGTTGCGGTCCGTCGTTGCCTGGGCGCCCCGCGCCATGGTGGAGCCGCGCGGGACGGGCGGTGCAGATGCCATGGCACCTGCGTCCTCGGGGGCGGCACAGCAGGGATGGCGATGGGCACGCCCGGTGCTGTCGCTGGTTGCGTCGGTGGACATTCAGTTTCTCCGTTGTTGCGCCGCCCGCCGTCGATGCGGCTTGCTGCTCGGCTTCGATGACTTAAGTTAGGGCGGTGCTTTGCGGGGGTGGGAGTTACAAGTGTGACGGGATTTGAATGGACTCGCTGATCACGGCGGCGGCGCTGGCGTTGGCGGCGGGCGATCCTTTAGGCGCGCTCGACCGCGTCGCGCTGCGCGAGGATGCGCCAGCGCTGGCGCTGCGCGGCATCGCCATGGCGCAGCTCGGCGACCTCGACCGCGCCAAGCTCTTGTTGCGGCGGGCGGCGCGCGCCTTCGGCCCGAAGGAAGCGGTGGCGCGCGCCAGATGCGCCGTCGCCGAGGCCGAAATCGCGCTGGTCTCGCGTGATCTTGGCTGGCCGGCCAAGGCGCTCGACGCGGCGCGCACCACGCTCGAAAAGCATGGTGACCGGCTGAACGCGGCGCATGCCGGCCATCTCAAGGTGCGGCGCCTGCTGCTGATCGGCCGGCTCGACGAGGCCGAGCACGTGCTGGCCGGGCTCGACCCGACGCCGCTGCCGCCGGCCGCGCGGGCAGCACACGAGCTTGCGGTCGCCGGCATCGCCATGCGGCGGCTCAGAACCCGGCCGGCGCGCGCGGCGCTGGAATGGGCGCGCAACGCCGCCCGGCAGGCCGGCATTCCGGGCCTGATGGCGGAGGTCGACAGCGCATCGCTGGCGCTGGAAACACCGGCGGCGCGGCTGATCGGCCAAGGCACCGAGCGGCCGCTGCTGCTCGAGGAGGTCGAGGCGCTGCAGGCCTCGCCGGCGCTGGTCGTCGATGCGTTTCGCTACGCCGTGCGCGCCGGGGACAGAACCGTCTCGCTGGCGAGCCGGCCGGTGCTGTTCGCGCTGGCGCGCGCGCTGGCTGAAGCGTGGCCCGGGGATGTGTCGCGCGAGGAGCTCGTGGCGCGGGCCTTCGGCGGCAAGCATGCCGATGAATCGCACCGCGCCCGGCTGCGCGTCGAGATCGGGCGGCTGCGCGCCGAACTTGCCGCGCTGGCCGACATCAACGCCACCAAGCGCGGCTTTGCGCTGGCGCCGCGACAGGCACGCGCGGTGATGGTGCTGGCGCGGCCGATAGAGGAACGGCACGCGGCGGTGCTTGCCTTGCTTGCCGACGGCGAAGCCTGGTCGAGCTCGGCCCTGGCGCTGGCGCTCGGAACCGGCCAACGCAGCGTGCAGCGCGCGCTCGAGCCGCTCGCCGAGGCCGGCAAGGTGCAATCTTTCGGCCACGGCCGGGCGCGCCGCTGGATGACGCCGCCGGTGGCCGGATTCACGACCACCTTGTTACTCCCGGCGCCGCTGCCAAACGTTTAGGAGTGGGCCATTCCATTGTTGGACGAGGATCAAGACATGAAACATTCGACCGCCGAAATCCTGCGCGAATATGGACCCTTCGCCGGCGTCGAGCGCATCCATGGGGTGAGCTTCGATGGCGAGAATGTCTGGTTCGCCTCGGGCGACAGGCTGAATGCCTTCGACCCGCAAAGCGGGCAGTCGCTGCGTTCGATCGATGTCGCCGCGCATGCCGGCACCGCCTTTGACGGCCGGCATTTCTTCCAGCTCGCCGACGATCGCATCCATAAGATCGATCCCGATACAGGCGCGGTGCTGTCGACGATCCCGGCGCCTGGCGGCGGCCGCGATTCCGGGCTGACCTGGGCCGAAGGCACGCTCTGGGTGGGGCAGTACCGCGAGCGCAAGATCCACCAGATCGATCCCGAGACCGGGAAGATCCTGCGCACCGTCGAATCCAGCCGCTACGTCACCGGGGTGACCTGGGTGGATGGCGAGCTGTGGCACGCCACCTGGGAGGGCGACGAGAGCGACCTGCGCCACGTCGACCCGCAAACCGGCAAGGTCCTGGAGCGGCTCGACATGCCGGCCGGCATGAGCATATCGGGGCTGGAATCCGATGGCGGCGACCGCCTCTATTGCGGCAGCACATCCTCAAGCGTGGTGCGGGCGGTGCGCCGGCCGAAATGAGCCGGTTCCCCGGCGAAGACATCGGGACAACTAGGCAAATTTCAGGAAAACCATGTAACGGTGTTCGTGGGGGAGGACTTAGCGCTTCCCCTCGGGAATTGTGTAAAAACAAAGAGTTAGAGAGGTTAGGCGATTCCATCAAACGCTGAACCGCTCCGGGTCTAGTCGCGCGAATTTGTCCGCTGATGACTGGCCGTCTTCCCGGTGCGCGCCTAGATAGGCAGCGTCGGGCGGCCGCCCGGACATTTCTTCGCAAAGGACCCGACCATGCCCGAACAGATCACGTTGAACGATGGCGCCACCATTCCCCAGCTTGGCCTTGGCGTGTGGCAGGTCGACCACGACATCACGGCACAAGTGGTGGGCTGGGCGATCAAGGCTGGCTACCGGCTGATCGATACCGCCGAGGGTTACCAGAACGAGGAAGGGGTCGGCGAGGCGATCCGCGCCGCCGATGTGCCGAGAAGCGAGCTGTTCATCACCTCGAAGCTGCGCAACGGCGCCCACCAGCGCGATGCCGCCCTGCGCGCCTTCGACGACACGATGCAAAAGCTCGGCATCGAGCAGATCGACCTGTTCCTGATCCACTGGCCGGTGCCCAGCCAGGATAAATATGTCGAGGCCTGGAAGACCCTTGTCGAGCTGAAGCAGGCCGGGCGCATCAAGTCCATCGGCGTCTCGAATTTCAATCAGGACCATCTGGAGCGCATCATCGGCGAAACCAGCGTGGTCCCGGTGGTCAACCAGGTCGAGCTGCATCCGCGCTTCCAGCAACGCGAGCTCAGGCATTTCCATGCGCGGTACGGCATCCACGCCGAAAGCTGGAGCCCACTGGGCAGCGGCAGGTTGCTCGCCGACCCCGCCATCGCAGCCATTGCCCGCAAGCACGACAAGTCGGTGGCACAGACGATCATCCGCTGGCACCTTCAGCAGGGCTTGATCGTTATTCCGAAGTCGATCCACCAGGACCGCATCGCGGCCAATTTCGATGTCTTCGACTTCGAACTGGACGCACAAGATCTGGAGACGATCGCGGGCATGGATTCGGCCGACGGCCGGAACGGATCAGACCCGGCGACGGCGGCGTTTTTGTTTTAAGGGGCCGGCGGCGAAGCTGCCAATCTCCCCCCAAGTGGGGGAGATGCCCGGCAGGGCAGAGGGGGGCGCGAAGGATCGCGGCCTCTCGGCCCGAGTGCCTAAATCCCGGAACCATCCAATTGCTGCGCGTCCTCGCCTTCCCAGGGCGCCGGCAGCGAGGCGCCGCGGCTGAGATTGGCCGAGGGCAGGGGCATCCAGCATTTCAGCTCCGGTTCGGTATATTCGACGACGCGGCCGGGCGAGGAATCCGACGCCCGCCAGCCTTCGCCAGCGAACTGGTCGCCGCGCGCCCAGTAGGCGAGGTCGACTTCCGCCGGCCCCTGCTCGGAGGGACGGACCGTGACCAGGATGCGGCTGCCGTCCTTGGGCGCCGTCGACATGTGGCGCCACCGTTCGGGCTCGTCCATCGCATTTCCTCCAGCCTTGATGCGAGGTGAAGTGTCGCCTCGCCATCGATGGTGGTCAACCCACACTTTGTCGGATTGCAGCTGCCGGCTGCGTCCTTGGTGTGGCGATCTTCGCCTGGATATGGCGATGTTCGCCGGGACAAGGAGAGACATTCATGCGTGACAAGGGCGAGCCGGTGCCGGCTACTGGTGACATGAAACTCTATTTCAGCCGCAATCCCAATCCGCGCCTGGCGGTCGCGGTGGCGCGCCATCTCGAGGCGGGGGTGGCCTTCGAATTCGCGTCACCCTTTGCGCCGGGGCAAGCGGAGCGGTTCCGGCCGCTCAATCCCAACCTCTATATACCGATACTGACGTGGCCGGGCGGCAGCCTGTGGGAGACCGACGCCATCGCCTGCCGGCTGTCGCGCGACATGGGCTCGGATTTCTGGCGCGCCGGCGATGACCAGCCCGAAATGATCCGCTGGATAAGCTGGGGCAAGGACCATTTCGCCCGGGCGTGCGACATGGTGCATTTCGAGCGCGGCACCAAGCAGCGTTATCATATCGGCCCGATCGATCACCAACTGGTCGAAGAGGGGCTGAAACTGTTTCACACGACTGCGGCGATCCTGGAGGGGGTGCTTGCCGGCCGAAAATGGCTCGTGGGAGGCGACGTTTCCTACGCCGATTTCCGCATGGCGACCTTCCTGCCCTTCAACGACGTCGCCGGCCTGCCGCTCGGCGACTATCCCGCGCTCGCCAGCTGGTATGCCCGGCTCGAAGCCATCGACGCCTGGCGCGACCCGTTCGCTGGGTTGGACGCGCCCGAACTGCCGCCGGTCAGACCCGCTGAGGCGCTTTGCGAAAGCGCGCTGTGCCAATGACCAGCTGATCGGCCTGCGCTTGCTCGGCCGGCCTACTTGGCGTGCGCGAGCTGCTGTTCGACCAGGCCGATTTCTTTGACGTAGAAACCCTCGAAGCCTGAGCTATAGTGCTGCTCGCGAAAGATATGGCGGGCGGCGATGAAGGCGTCGCGGGCGGCCAGCAGGCTGGCCTTGTCATGCGTCCTGGTGCCGATGGCGAGCAGGATTTCGCCACGTACCGAATGGGTCTTGCCCCAGATGACCGGTGACTTGTCGCGCTTCAGTTCGGTGAGCGCCAGGTCCATCTGCTCCAGCGCCTTGCGGTAGAGCGGCACGCTGTCTTCGGCGTCCCCCATGAAGCGGTAGGCGCGACCGATATTGTAGGTGATGGTTGCCCAGGTGAAGGGATCGCTTGCCCGGGTGACCACCTCATGCGCCATGTCGAAAGCGTCAATCGACTGCTTGAAGTAATCCGAACCCTTGCCGCGCTGGCCAAGCGCCAACAGGGCCGCGCCAAGATTGTTTTCGGTCGATGCCCAATCAACCGGCTGCGTGCCGCGCGTGCGAACCTCGAGTACGTCATGGAAAGCGGCAACCGACGCTTCAAGCATCTCGGTGCCGTCCTGCAGATCGCCAAGCTGACGCATCGAAACGGCGAGATTGGCTTCTGCCATCGCCCATTGCACCGGCACTTTCTCGCGTGTCCAGACGGTCAGCGCGCCATGAAAAGCCTCGATCGCCTCGGTCAGGTTCTTCTTCGCATCGCCTGCATCGGCCATCTCGGAGAGTTCATTGCCGATGTTGTTTTGCAGCCCCGCCCAGGAGTCCGGGCTTAATTGCTTACTGTAGACCCTCAAGGCCTGCCGATACGCCTCTATCGCCTTTCTATAGTAGGCCATACCGCCAGCGCGCTGGGCCATCAGATCGTAGGCGTTGCCGAGATTGATCTGCACGGTTGCCCATTCCTGCGGATTGCGCCTGCGGGTAAAGACCTTGAGCGCACCTTCATAGACGCCGATTGCCTGCTCGACGCGCGCCGTGCCGTTCTCGCGCTCGGCCAGCGCGGTCAGTGTGATGCCTTCATTGATGGCAACACCGGCGGGGCCGTTGAAAACGGTGACGCCGGGCAGAAGCTTTGCCGCTTCATAGACATCGACGGCTTGCTGAAGTGCCGCGTTCTCGCCCTTGACCATGCCCTGGTCGGTCAAGGCATCGGCCTCGAAGACCTTGTAGAGGAAGGCGGCCTTCGGATCCCAGCGCTCGGTTTGCCTGAAGGCGTCCTCGTAACGTGCGGCGGCGGTGCGGTAGTCGAAGTTGAGGGTCGCGGTACGGGCATGGTCGGCGAACGTGCCGGCCAGTTCCAGCCGCCTCTGCCTGATATCAGCCTCGGCCTCGTCGAGCTCTTTGCTGATCGCCTCGGCACGGGCGCTGGCCTTGGCGCGGAAGGTCAGCGCCAGATTGATCGCGCCCTCGGATTGCGCGCGGTCGGCAAGGCCGGAAAGCCGAATCAATTGCGGATCCTGCCGGGTTTCGCTGTCGTGCCGGGCGAGGATTTCACGCAGCTTCTGCGCGCCCGCCGCGAGTTGCGCCTGCAATTCCCCCGGTCCGGCCGACGTGTCGACCTCCAAGGCGCCGAGCATGCCGTAGAGCTGGTCGAGCGGCACTTCGTTCTGAGCCGCCACCGTCTCGACCATCGAGCGCTGCTCGGCCGGTGTCGCGGCGATGGTCAGCAGGAGCTTGCGCCGCGCCGAACGGATCGAGGCCTCGTCGCTGCCGGTCTCTTCCGGCGCCTGACCGAAATAGAGCAGGCGCCGCAGGCTGGCATTGGTCCATGGCAACTGCCGGCCGCCGGTCTTCACATAGACCTCCTCGGCAACCATGGTCATGACGTCGCCGAAGGCGAAGCCGCCGGCGGCGAGATGTTTCAACAGGGCCGCGGCATAGGGGCTGTTGCCGCCGGCCTCGCCGTCGAGCGCGGCGTGTCCAGGCTCGGCGGCAAACCCGATGACCTCGCCCAGGCTTTGCGGCGCGCCGGATGCATCGGCCAAGGGCGCGGCCCCCCGGGCAAGATCGAGCCCTGCGGCGGCCACGGGCGTCGGGCCGGACGGTGCCGCCAGCGTTGCGCCTTGTGGAAACGGGTTGGAGCGGCAGGCATCGAGCAACACGATCGCCACGGGAACGCTGGCCTTGAGCTGCGCCAGCAAGGCGGAGACCGGCACCAGCCGGTTGGCGGGATCGGACAGCGAGGAGGCATCCGCCTCGACCGGCACCAGATAGTTCTCGCCGGCGGCCTCGATGCCGTGGCCGGAATAGTAGAGCAGGGCAACGTCGGCGCCGGCCGCATCCTCGACGAAATGCTTGAGGCCGCGCCCCAGGCGAGAGCCGTCGCCATCGGGGATGGAGCTGACCTCAAAGCCGAGGCTCGTCAAAAGCTGGGCGACGGCGCGCGCGTCGTTGGCTGGATTGGCAAGCGCCGGCAGGGAACGGTATTGCGATTCACCGATGACCAGCGCCACGCCGCGCAACGGCCTGGCATCATCGGCCCGTGACGGCCATGCAAGCACGACGGCCTGCAGCGCCAGCAGCAATGCAGCGCAAAAAGCAAAGCGATGCCAACCCGCCATGCACAACCCCGATAAGCCCACCCCATGCTAACCGGCTTAAAGTGGCGGCTCAATGACGAATGGGGCTTGCCTACTGGCGGAAAACTGACGACCGGCGCATACACAAACGAAACTTGAAGACGCCGGCCGCCATTTGGGGCGTTGGGGTGCATCCCGTTGGGGCGCGATGCAAGGGTCAGGCTAAGCGGATCCAGGGCGCCTTCAATCGGAACGCCGGCCCATGGTGAACAAGTGGTTACTATCCACAGGCCAGATTAAGGCGACCACTCCAGCAGGGCCAAAGCCGGCGGCGCGTCTCCTTGTCGGCGACATCTGTGCGCAACACGGCGCATCAGGCCATCGGCGCTCGACGGGCGGCGCCCGGGTTGGTAAGCCCCATGCCGCGCAGGAGACCTTTTTGAGTCGAGACATGACCGTAGCGATCGAGATGGGCCAAACCTCGGCGGGCGCCCCAGCGAACCTCGATCTCGAGGAACTGCTGGCGACCCGCCTTCTGGTGCAGGGCAATTCGGGCTCCGGCAAGTCGCATCTGTTGCGCCGGCTGCTGGAACAGAGCGCACCCTGGGTGCAGCAGACGATCGTCGATCCCGAAGGCGATTTCGTCTCGCTCGGCGAGCGCTACGGCCATCTGGTGATCGATGCCGAGGAGCATACCGAGCGCGGCCTGCAGGCGGCCGGCGAACGGGCACGCATCCACCGCGTCTCGACCGTGCTCAACCTCGAAGGGCTCGATGCCGAGAACCAGATGCGGCGCGCCGCCGCCTTCCTCGGCGGGCTGTTCGAGGTCGCTCGCGACCATTGGTATCCAATGCTGGTGGTGGTGGACGAAGCGCAGCTGTTCGCGCCGGCGGTGGCCGGCGAGGTATCCGACGAAGCGCGAAAACTTTCGCTCGGCGCCATGACCAACCTGATGTGCCGTGGCCGCAAGCGCGGTCTTGCCGGCATCATCGCCACGCAGCGGCTGGCCAAGCTGGCCAAGAATGTCGCGGCGGAGGCTTCCAATTTCCTCATGGGCCGCACCTTCCTCGACATCGACATGGCGCGCGCCGCCGATCTGCTTGGCATGGAGCGTCGGCAGGCGGAAGCGTTTCGCGACCTGGAGCGCGGGCAGTTCATGGCGCTGGGTCCGGCGCTGTCGCGCCGGCCGCTGGGCCTGCGCATCGGCCCGACCGACACCAGCCCGCGCAACGGCACGCCGCGGCTGATGGCGATGCCGCAGGCGGCCCTGGAGGACGCGCGCGCCATCATCCTGGCGGCTCCGCCGCCCGAAACGGTGCGCGCGCCGCGCCGGGTGGCGTCACCGGACCTGCTCGACCAGTTGATGGCGGCGAAGTCGGCGGCGCTGGAAATCCGCCCCGAACCGGCGGAACCAGAAATCAGCGCCGAGGATCTGGCCGAGCGGCGCGAGCGGGTCGACCGTGTGCTGCGCGCCATCCTGGCGCAGCCCGATGCGGGTTTTCGGGTCATCGGCGTGCTCTACCAGGAATTCGTGGTGCGCTGCCGCATCGAGGGCCTGGCCTCGGTGGTGCCCGACTTGCCGGGGTTCCGCCGCATGCTGACGCGCGCCCGCGCCGGCCTCGGCTCCGAGACGACGCAGGATGACGCCTGGCGGGACGTTTCCGTCCGCGCCTCACTGCTGCCCGACGACATGCAGGGCGTGTTCATGATGATCGCCCGGGCGGCGAAGGAGGGCTGGCCGTGCCCGAGCGACGCCGCGATCGCGCGCGCCTATGGCTCCCACTCGCTGCGCCGCGCCCGCCGCCTCTTGACCTATATCGAGGAGCAGGGCCTCATCGTCTGCCAGCTCGACGGCACGGGAAAGCGCACCGTGACGCTGGTCGAACTTGCCTGGGCCACGGCGCCCGGCGACCCCAACGCCGAGGAGGTCGAGCAGGGGAGCCTGGCGCTGTGAGGGAGCGATGACGCGTTCGACCGGCGATGGATCGCTGAGGCAGCTTGGCGGCAATGCCGCCCGGGTGCGTATCATGGGCACGCCGAGGTCGTTCATCGGCTTCTGGTGAGACCGGTCACCCTGCCGCCGCGATGCCGGCGTGGTGGCTGCCCAACTGCCAGAGGGGCAGGGGGAACCGCCCGTGCTGCACGTCGATGAGGCGGAAGCCCGCCCCGCCGATCAGGCGCAGCGGTTCGCGGTTGAGGTGGCAACCGCCGGCGAGCGATCCCCACAGCCGGTTCAGGCGTTCCTGCCACAGCCGGGCCCTCCGTCCCTCGGCCTGGCCGTGCTCGATGAAGATCAGCCGGCCCGTCGGTTTCAGGATGCGGCGGATTTCGGCCAGCGCCATCTCGGGGTCCGGTATGGTGCAGAAGGCATAGGTGACGACCACCGTGTCGGCGAAGCCATCGGCCAAGGGCAGGCTTTCGCCGCCGGCGCGGATGCATTCGACCGGGAATGGCGCGGCTCGGCTCTTCGGGGCGGCGAGGCCGAGCATGGTGCCGTCGGGATCGATGCCGATCAGCCGCTCGACCCTGGCGGCGTCGTAATAGGGAAGGTTGAGGCCCGAGCCGAAGCCGACCTCGACGACGACGCCTTGCGCGCGCGGGATGACGCGCCCGCGCATCCGCGAAAAGGCGCCGGCCGAGCAGCCGGCATGGACGAAATAAGGGGCAACGCAGCGCCCATACCAGGAAAGGCAGGTCTGGCACATGGTTCAGCCTCCATGTCCGGTGATGACGGCAAGGGCACCGCCGCCGGCAAGTGTGCTATGGCTTGATGTATTGACCGGTGACATTTCTCGCTCCAAGGGAGTTGATCGGGCCCGATTGGCCCGACTTCGCGGGGATGGATAGAAGGCCGGCGTCCCCTCAACGTCCTCTCGAAACCCTTGGCCCGGCCGCGTGCGGATCGATGGATCGCTTGCAACTGCGACTTCTCGGCTTTCCGGAGTTCCGGCTGAACGGGCGGCCGATAGAGCTCGCCTTGCGCAAGGCGGCCGCGCTCGTGATCACCCTGGCCGAAGCCGGCGGACCGGTGGCACGCGACGTCGCCGCCACGCTGCTGTGGCCCGAGGCCGACACGGAGGCCGCGCGCGCCCGCCTGCGGCGCACGCTGTACAAGATCCGCAATGCCTTCGGCACGGAGATCATCGCCGCCGGCGCGGCATCGCTCAACCTGCGGCCGGGGCTCGCCGTCGAGGCCGACGCAAGCGCCTTCGAGCAGGCCTGCGACGCCGGTAATCTCGACGCGGCGGCCGACCACTACAGAGGCGACTATCTCGCCGGCTTCTCGCTGCCGGACTGTCCAGAGTTCGAGGAATGGGTGTTCTTCCGCCGCGAGGCCTTGCGCAGCCGGCTGGTGCAGGCGCTGGAGCGGCTGGTGGAGGCCAGGATAACCGGCGGCGATGCGCGCGGCGCCGTCGTCCACGCGACGCGGCTTGCGGCCCTCGACCCCTTGAGCGAAAGCGCGCACCGCCACCTGATCCGCGCCCATCTGGCGGCGGGCGACCGGGCGGCGGCCGAACGGCAGGGCGAGACCTGCACCCGGCTGCTGCGCGACGAACTCGGCGTGGCGCCGGACCCCGCAACGCTGGCCCTGCTGCGTGCGCCGGGCGCCGAGGTGCCGAGGACCCGTTATATCCAGGTGGACGGCATCCATATCGCCTACCAGACCATAGGCGGCGGCCCCGCCGACATCGTGCTCGTTCCCGGCTTCATCTCGCATGTCGAGCGCATCTGGGAAGACCGGAGCTGCCGTGCCTGGTTGAGCGCGGTGTCACGGCTCGGCCGGCTGATCCTGTTCGACCGGCGCGGCATGGGCCTGTCCGACCGCGTCGGCGCCCGCCCCACCGTCGAGGCGACCGCGCGCGACATACTGGCGGTGATGGATGCCGCCGGCAGTCGCAAGGCCGTGCTCGTCGGCGCCTCGGAGGGCGGTCCGGGCTGCATCCGCTTCGCCGTCGACCACCCCGACCGGTTGAGCGGCCTCGTGCTGTGGGGCTCGCTGGCCAAGGGCAGCCACGCGCCCGACTATCCCTCCGCGCTGACAGCGGCGCAATACGACCTCTGGCAGCAGCGCCTGCTTGCCGGCTGGGGCGGCCCGGCGGAAATCGAAACCTTCGCGCCGAGCGTCGCCCAGGACCGCCAGGCGCGCGCCTGGTGGGCCGGCCTGCTCAGGGCGGCCTCCAGCCCCGGCGCGGTCGCCGGCCTGCTGCAGGCGCTGCGCGACACCGACGTGCGCCCGCTGCTGTCGAAAGTGAGGGCGCCGACGCTGGTGATGCACCGCACCCGCGACCGCGCCGTGCGGGTCGAGGCTGGGCGTTATCTGGCGGGAAGGATACCGGGGGCACGGTTCGTCGAGGTGGAAGGGGAAGACCACTGGTTCTGGGTGGGCGAGCAGGGGGCGTTGCTGGAGGGGATCGGGGCGATGACGAGCGGACGTTGAGGCAGGCCCCGCTCCTGCGCCTGTCGGCCAGAACCGGCATTGGTCAGGACGGCGAGGCCGCCGTGCTGGTCAACGTCAATTACACGTCGTCGCGTTCCTCAGTGCCTCCGCGCGGGAAGGCTGGGACAATGCCGCAATCCGCCGTACGGAAGCATAGAATCTCGGATAGTCGCCCGAGCACAAGTCATAGAGGCGAAGGAACGCCGGAACCTGTTCGCCGTAGACGGAAGTCGCGGCGAGCTTTGCGTTGTTGATGGGGCTGTTGAACCAGGCGTCGTACCCGCGATATCCGGCCCAGCGCCTGTCGCGCATTTGCCGGTAGCGCACTCGCAGCCTGTCGATCGCGGCTGTTTTGGCGGCAGCCATCTGCTGCGAGGCGCGAGGACTCCCATAGATCTGCCTCAGCTCGTCGCGCGTTTTCGCTATCAGCCCGAGAAAGTCGGCACTGCGTTTGCGATTGGCTTCATAGCGTCGCAAACCGGCGCGATCGCCGGCTTCGCGCAGCCATTTCCTCACGCCGCTTGTTTCGACAGAGACCGCGAAAGCTTCGTTGAACGCGGAGTCGCCGTTCACATAGATTTTCTGATGCGCCAGTTCATGGAAGATGAGGCTTGCGAGATAGGTGTCGTCCTGACGCAGCATGGTGCTGAGCAGCGGGTCGCTGAACCAGCCCAGCGTGGAATAGGCGGTGACGCCCGAGATGTAGACGTCCAGGCCTTGTTGCTGCAATTCGGCAGCACTTTCAGCCGCGGATTTCCGGGAGAAGTAACCCCGGTACGGAACGCAGCCGAAGACCGGAAAGCACCATGTTATCGGCGTGAGCGAGAATTGCGGCGCGGCAAAAACGGCAAAGGTCACGTTGTCTCGACCGATGTCGACATAGCTGCGGTAGCTGCTGTTATCGGGGAGTGCCAGCTCATCGGTGGCAAAGCGACGTATGGCGCTCGCCGACGTCAACTTCGTGCGCAATGCCTTCGGCGTCGAGGGATCGTGGATGAGCTTTCCGACACTTTTCCGCGCGGCCATGATCCGCACATGGCCCTCCAGCGACTGCGCGTAGTAGGAGACGCTGGTGCATCCGGCCACGCCGGACGCCATGACCACAGCCGCAAGCAATCGAAAAAAGTGCTTCACAGCTTGCCCACCGCCTGCTCGTCGTCCATGGCGCGAATGCCCCATTTGCCTTCGTGTCAGGCGCACCGATTTTCGTCAAGACGTGGCGGGGGCAGCAGGTCGGACTTTCGAATTGGCAGGACTGGCAGGCGATTCTTCGAAAAACTCAGACCTTTCCAGGTCCAGAGTTCAGAGAGCTTGCTGATCCAATCGGTTGAGATCGCCGTCAGCGACGACTTTTTATCGCGGCCCGATACGCCTTTTCGGCCCACTGACTAAGTGTCTCGTCATCCTCCAGAACATCTGCGGGTGCCTCCATGTAGGACTTGAGGGCTTGGGGTTTGCCTCGGCTTTGATATTCCAAGGCGTGCGAGCCGGCGGCGTCGAAGTCTGTCCGCGTGGTTTCGTCTACCTTGAAATAAACGGCGCCCTGCCACAGCATGGCGAAGACGTGCTCCCCTCGATAGAAAGCGACGGCGCCGAACAGCGGTTTTGTCGTGACGTTTGCCCAGGGTGATAACCGCTCGACGATTTCTTTGGCCTGTTCATTCTTGCTCGTCATCTGCCCTGCCTTTGCCTGTGAAGCCGCTGCAAGTCTTCTGCCGATCATACACGCTTCAGCCGCGCCTTGTGACAGCAGCCAAAAATCAGCGGGTGAAGTCTGCCACCGTCTTTCCGGGGGCGTGACCGGTGCGGTTGCGCTCTATGGCCTGAGGCAGATCCTCGAAGGAAACGACCTCGCCAATTATTGATCGCAGCGAGCCATCGGCGATTTGTTGGGCAATGGTGGCGAGCCCAGCCGCGTCGGGCTTGACCGAGAACCAGACGCCGCGGCGGCCTTGCGGCGTGCGGGCAACCACGTCGGTTGTGGCGATGCTCACCAGGATACCATTGGGCGACAGGATCGCCCAGGACTTGTCCACCAGCGCGCCACCCGCCAGATCGACGACGAAATCGATGTCGCTCAATATCAGCTCGAAGCTCTGCTGTTGGTAATCGATCACCTCGTCGGCGCCGAGGGATTGTACATGGGCCACGCTCCTGGTCGAGGCGGTGGCATAGACGGTCGCGCCGGCTGTCTTGGCGAATTGAACGGCGAAGCTGCCGACCCCGCCGGCCGCGCCGTGGATGAGCACCCGTTTGCCGCGCAGATCGAATTCGGGGACCTGGAGCACCTGCCATGCCGTCATCGCTGCCACCGGCACGGCTGCGGCGTCGATGTCGGACAGGGTCGCCGGTGTCTTGACGAGCTTTTCGGCGTTGATCACCAGATGGTCGGCATAGGCGCCCAGGCCACCGAGCGCGGCCATGACCCTGTCGCCCACGCTCAGGCCCTTGACATTGGCGCCGAGCTTGAGCACCACGCCCGACATTTCGATGCCGATTGTGGCAGGCAAGGTCAGGTTGAACCGTTCGCGCAGATAGCCTTCGCGGACTTTCCAATCCATGCCGTTGACGCCGGCGGCCTTGACCAGGACCAGGACCTGGTCCGGGCCGGGTTCGGGGGCAGGGACCGTGTCTACTTTCAAGCTATCGGTGCCGCCATAGGCTTGCAGTCGGAGAGCGCGGCCAGGGCCAAGCGGCTGAGGGTGTTCGAGGGTCATGAGATTTTTCCTTGCTATGGGCCATGGGTCCTGAAAGCTCCCGCGCCGGGGGCTTTCAATTGGACTGCTGGGATCAGGCGTCGAGCGTGGGATAGTCAGTGTAGCCAAGTGCGGTGCCGCCGTAATAGGTGGCTTGCACGGCCGCATTCAGCGCGGCATTGGACTTGAGGCGTTCCACGAGGTCCGGATTGGCAAGAACCATCTGGCCATAGGCCTCAAGATCGGCGACGCCGGAGGCGACGTCGGCGCCGATCTGTTCCCGCGCCCGGCCGGGGCGGTTGAGGATCAAGGTGCCCGACCAAAGTTTGCGGATGTCGGCCAGCAAGGCCTGGTCGCCCTGGTCCATGAGATGCAGATAGGCCAGACCCAGCTTGTTCAGCTCTGCCACGAGGAAACGGTACATTTCGGGGCCGTCCACGCCTTCGTCGATGCCCCACATGCTGATGCCCGGAGACAGGCGCATCCCAGTGCGATCGGCGCCAATCTCCTGGGCAATCGCAGTGGCGACCTCGATGGCGAAGCGGGCGCGATTGTGGATGGAGCCGCCATAGGCGTCGGTGCGGCTATTGGCGCTTGGCGCGAAGAACTGCTGGATGAGGTAGGCGTTGGCACCGTGGATTTCGACCCCATCGGCGCCGGCTTCGATCGCGAGGCGGGCTGCGTTGCGGAAATCGGCTATGGTCTGCTGCACTTCGGGGATGGTGAGTGCGCGCGGGGTGGGAATGTCCTGCATGCCGGTGGGCGTGAACATGCCGGTGCCCGGCTTGATGGCGGAGGGCGCAAGGGCCTGGCGATGATGCGGCGTATTGTCGGGATGTGACATGCGGCCGGTGTGCATGAGCTGGATAAAGATGCGGCCGCCCTTGTCGTGCACGGCGGTGGTGACCTTCTGCCAGCCGGCGACATGAGCCGGGGTGTGAATGCCGGGGGTGCTGAGATAGCCCTGGCCATCTCCAGAAGGCTGGGTCCCCTCGGTGACGATCAGGCCAAGGCCCGCGCGCTGGGCATAGTACTCGGCTGCCAATTCGCCGGGCGTGCCATCGAAAGCGGCGCGGCTGCGGGTCATGGGGGCCATGACCAGGCGGTTGGGAAGGGTGTAGGGGCCGATAGATGCTGAGGTGAAAAGTTGGTCCATGAGAAGTCTCCATTCGTTGGAGCTCCTTATCGACCATTCCAAATTCAGGATAAATCTGGCAAAGTCGAAATCATATTTCCATAAATGGAGCAATCGTGAGCCACCTCAATGACATGGCGCTGTTCGTGGAGGTCGCCAGGGCCAAAAGCTTCCGCAAGGCGGCAGAGGTTCTAGATATGCCGAACTCGACGCTGTCCCGCCGCATCAGCGGCTTGGAAAAGGCAATCGGCCTGCGATTGCTGCATCGCACGACGCGCAAGATCGAGCTCACCGAGGCCGGCCAAATCTATTATGAGCGCAGCAAGCGCATCGTTGACGAGGCCCGGCTTGCGCATGAGCAGCTCGGAGAAATGCTGGAGCAGCCGACGGGCGTGCTGCGGGTTTCACTGCCGGTCGATTTCGCGACGCTCTACCTCACGCCGATCATCGTTGATTTCGCCCGGCATTATCCTGGCATCACATTCGAGTTCGACCTGACGCCTCGGCGTGTTGACCTGGTCACCGAGCCGTTCGATGTGGCGATCCGCATGGGCAACCTGGAAGATTCCAGCCTGATCGCACGCCTGATCGGGCGGCATTCGCGCCACCTTTATGCCTCGGATTCCTATATCGAAGCGCGAGGCGAGCCAATGACGCCGGCAGAACTGGCCGAGCACGAATGCATTTGCATCCTGCGCGTACCGACATGGACTTTGCACAGGCGGGACATAAGGGCGGATGTCAGCGTCCGGGGCCACTTCACGCTCAACAGCATGGGCATGATCCGCACCCTGGCGGTCAATCACAGCGGCATAGCCTTATTGCCTGAGAAAATTGCCGCAGAAGATTTGGCATCGGGCCGCCTTCGCCACATCCTGCCCGAATGGCAGGGCACGCCTGTCAGCATCTATGCGGTCACTGAAACCCGCCTCATTCCAGCCAAAACCCAACGCTTCATCGAATTCCTCGCCGCGAAACTCATGTGAGTTCGTCGCCTTCACGGAGCGCAGTCGAGTTGTTGAGCCACACGCCATAAGCTCGAATGGCGAACATGGTCCACTAAAGCCCCAACTGTCAGCGAGATGAAGCGAACGTCAACTTTCAGGAACCTGCCGCAGTGCCTCGAATGGCCGCAATGGGTCGGCTGAAGACGGCAGCGTCTCGCAACTTACTACCGAAACCGGACGGTCTGGAAACGGCCCCAACACGGCCATTCAACTCTGCGCCCCGATGATAGCGCCGGCATAGCCGCCGCGGCCGCCGAAGAGGGAAGTCCCATTGACCACCGCCTTATCCCCGTCACTCCACAGCGCTCTCCGCAACCCTCACTCGCCCCGCAATCGCGCTGGTCACGGACAGGTCGGCGCTCTAGATGATGCGGGGCATCGACGGCGCCGGCGTGTTTTCAAGGCGGTGGCCGTCCCAGTGCTGCCTAGTATCGCTGGTTGCCATTTGTTTTGTCTGATCCGGAAGGAGGGGATTTGGAGCGAGATCAAGCAGGCCCGATAATCGTTTTGTTCCGGGACGATCTGCGCGTTGCGGACAATGGGGCGCTGGCGGCGGCGGGCGCCACGGGCAGGCCGGTCGTGCCGCTTTTCATTTTGGACGAGAACGGCAAGGACGCGCGTCCGTTGGGGGGAGCCAGCCGTTGGTGGCTGCATCATTCGCTGGAGGCGCTGGAGCGGTCGCTGGAGACGCTTGGCGGCCAGCTTTTCCTGCGGCGGGGAGCGACTGAGAAGATCGTGGCCGAGGCGGTGAAGGAGACGAGGGCGGGCGCCGTGTTCTGGAACCGCCGTTACTCTCCAGCCGGCATGGATGCCGACAAGGCGCTGAAATCCAGCCTGCGCGAGCAAGGGCTGGAGGCGAAGAGCCATGACGGGTTCCTGCTGCACGAGCCGTCGCGCATCGCCACGCAATCCGGCGATTTCTACAAGGTGTTCACGCCCTTCTACAAAAGGCTGGCCGAGGAAGATGCGCGCGATCCGATCGATGCGCCGGCCTCGCTGGCGGGATGGAAGGGCAAGCTTGCCTCCGACAGGCTCGACGCGTTCGAGTTTCTGCCGAGGCATCCGGACTGGTCGGCCGGCCTGGCGCAACGCTGGCAGCCTGGCGAACAGGGCGCGCGGGAAAGGCTGGCGCGGTTTGCCGAGGATGGCCTCGACAACTACGCCGAGAACCGTGACCTGCCCGGCATCGAAGGCACGTCGGGCCTGTCGCCGCATCTGGCGCATGGCGAGATCACGCCTTTCCAGATCATGGCGGCGCTGCGGCGCAGGCGCGGCAAGGACGCCGAGACCTTCCGCAAGGAACTTGGCTGGCGCGAATTCTCCTATCATCTGCTGTTCAACCGGCCGCGACTGCACAAGGAGAATTTCCGGCCGTCGTTCGAAGCCTTCGAATGGCAAGAGGCGCCCGCCGCGCTGAGGGCCTGGCAGCGCGGACTGACAGGCTATCCGATCGTCGATGCCGGCATGCGTGAGTTGTGGCATACCGGCTGGATGCACAACCGCGTGCGCATGATCGCGGCATCCTTCCTGGTCAAGGACCTGCTGATCGACTGGCGCACCGGCGAGGACTGGTTCTGGGATACGCTGGTGGACGCGGACGCCGCCAGCAACCCGGCGAGCTGGCAATGGGTGGCCGGATCGGGCGCCGACGCCGCGCCCTATTTCCGCATCTTCAATCCCGTGCTGCAGGGCGAAAAGTTCGATCCGCAAGGCAGCTACATCAGGGCCTATGTTCCGGAACTGGCCAAGCTGCCTGACCGCTACATCCATCGCCCTTTCGAAGCGCCGGCAGCCGTGCTGAGGGATTGCGGGCTTTCCATCGGAAAGGACTATCCGTCACCGATCGTGGACCATGCCATGGCCAGGGACCGCGCCTTGGAAATGTATCGCGGCACGCGAGAAGGCTGAAGCGCGTCGCGTCGAACGGCAAATGCGAGGAGCGGCAGGTCCCTCCGCTCCTCGACAATCCGCGGATAAGCCGCCGTCATCTCATGATGCAAGGAATTGCCAGAGCGCTTCAGGCGATCCCGTCGTGAGCAATCCGACTATGAGCGCGATCAGGGCGAGGAGTTGGAGCAGGACGATGCCAACGAGCGTGGAGCGGAACGGCTCCTTGCGCGTCTTGTGTCGGATCGTTTGCTGCGCGACCACAGTTCCGATGCTGCCGCCGATCATGGCCAGGGTCAGAAGCGTCGACTCGGGAATGCGTTGCAGACTGTTCCTGGCCCTGGACTTGTCGAATGCCATGGCGGCGTACGCCAGCAAGTTTACCGCCAAGACGTAGCCGATGACACCGATTGTGAACTGCCCCGACATGCGTCCCCCTCCGTCTTCGGGGTAGTCTAGAGCGGTTCAGCGTTTGATGGAATCGCCGAACCGCTCTAACGCTTTGTTTTTACGCAATTCCGGACGGAAAACCGTCACACACTTTTCCTGGAATTGCTCTAACCGACGACCGCCAGTGACAGCGGATCCAGCCGGTTTTCTGAACTCTCACCGCTCCTCGACAATCCGCAGATACGCCGCCGTCACGAACAGCACGATCAGCCCGAACAATATCCGCCGTGCTCCCTCCGGCATCTGCAGGATGGTCAAGAGCGTCGTCAGCACGGTCAGGATCAGCGCGCCGATGATGGTGCCGGTGTAGCCGCCGCGGCCGCCGAAGATGGAGGTGCCGCCGATCACGGCGGCGGCGACCGAGGGCAGCACCAGCGGTTCGGCGAGCGACAGCGACGGGGCCTTGATCAGGCCGATATAGAGCAGGCCGGTGATGCCGGCGAGAACGCTCGAGGTGACGTAGAGCGCCGTGATGACCTGCCAGTACTGGACGCCCGACAGGCGCGTCGCGCGCTCATTGTCGCCGACGGCGTAGAGCAGGCGGCCGAAGCCGGTACGGGCGAGCGTGAAGACGATCAGCGCCGCCAGCGGCACGAACAAAAGCAGGGCGTTGGGGAAGGCAAAGCCGACTATGGGGGTGACGCCGGTACCGAGCCAGGCGAGGAAGTCGGGGATTTTCGCGCCCGATGCGATCACCGTTCGCTGGTAGACCTGCAGACAGCCGGTGCCGATCAGGCTGGTGCCCAGCGTCATGATCAGCGGGTGGACGCGGAAGACGCCGACGCCGATGCCGTTGACGAGGCCGATCAGCACCGCCGGCATCATCGCCAGCAGGAAGGCGATAGCCGGGTCCTGGTTGACGATCTGCGTCGCCATGATGAAGGCGCTCATCGTCGCCACCGTGCCGACGGAGAGATCGATGCCGCCGGTCAGCATGGTCATGGTCTGGCAGCCGGCGAGGATCGCCAGCGGAATGGCGAATTTGATGGTGTTGGCGATCCAGCGCTCGTTGACGATGCCGGGGCGCAGGATCTGCAGGATCACCACCAGGATGACCAGCAGGATGATCAGCGGAACGAGCGGCCGGTCGGCCATGAAGCGCTTTATCCGGCGGCCGAAGGGGACGGGGGTGATCGCTGATGTGCTCATGGGGTGGCTCGCTGGGTGTTCTGCGAGGATAGCGCTCTACGGCGCCCCCCTCTGGCCTGCCGGCCATCTCCCCCACCAGGGGGGAGATCAGCAGCTTTGGCGCCGGCGCTCTTCTTGCGTCTTTGGAGGTTGGCGAAGGCCGCGATGACATCCAATCTCCCCCCTAGTGGGGGAGATGTCCGGCAGGACAGAGGGGGGCGCCGTAGGGTGCTACTTTCGCTCATTGCCGCCCCCGCATCGTGATGAACGCGCCGAACATCACCACGGCGACCATGATCAGGCCTTCGATGATGGCGGTGACGTTGGGGTCGATGGCGAGCAGCGTGAGATCGGTGCGCACCAGGCGCAGCACGAAGACGGCGACGATGGGCCCAAGCAAGCCGCCCTTGCCGCCGCCGAGCGCGACGCCGCCCAGCACCACGGCGGCGACGCTGGCCAGGAGATAGGGGCCAGGAATAGGGGCGCCGATGCCGGTGCTCATGGTCAGCGCCAGGCCGCCGAAGGCAGCGAACAGGCCCGACAGTGCATAGGCGATGATGCGGGTGCGCTTGACCGGCACTCCTGAGCGGAACGCCGCCAACTCGCTCGAGCCGATGGCGTAGATGGAGAGGCCGAGGCGCGAGCGCCTGAGCGGTATCCAGATGACGCAGAGGCAGACGATCAGCACCAGCAGCGCTTTCGGCAGCCAGGCGTCGACGGCGTCGGGCAGGCCCGGTATGGGCACCGTGCCTGATATCAGCGCCTTCAGCCATTCGGCCGCACCGCCGCCCGGTGCGTCGAGCACCAGCAGGGCGGCGCCCTGCAGCACGAACAGCATGGCCAGCGTCACGACAATGTCGGGCACGCGGGTGACAACGATCAAAAGGCCGTTCAGCGCGCCAAGGACAAAACCCATGGCGAGCACGAAGGGCACGACGAACAGCGCGTATTCTTCGGAGGCGCCTGCCATCATCGAGGCGGCGGTGACGCTGGTCAGCGCCATCATGGCGGCGACCGACAGGTCGATGCCGCCGGCAATGACGACGACCGTCTGCGCGGCCACCGCAAAGGCGTAGGGCAGCACCGCCCGCGCCAAGGAGCCGAAGTCGCCGCTGCCATAGCCGGGCTGGATGATCCTGGTGGCGATGAACAGCACGATGAGCAGGGCGAACAGGCCGACAACCCAGCCCTGGCGACGCAGGAAATGGCTCATGGCGTGGCTCCCGGCTCGGAAGCATTGGGAGCGGCCAGTATGCCGACATCAGCCTTGGCGCCGCGCGGCAGGCCGTAAGCGGCGCGCATCAGCGCCGGCTCGTCCGCCTCCTCGACCGGGAAGATATCGACCAGGCGGCCGCCGAAGATGACGATGACGCGGTCGCAGACGCGCTGCACCTCTTCCAGCTCCGAGGTGTAGAACAGCACCGACTTGCCGTGGCCGGCAAGCTCGCGCAACAGCTTGTAGATCTCCTGCTTGGTGCCGACATCGATGCCGCGCGTCGGGTCGAAGCACAGGATGGTGCGGGCATCGGCGGCGATCCAGCGGGCGATCGTCACCTTCTGCTGGTTGCCGCCGGACAGCCGCTGCACCTCGCCTTGCGCGCGGGTGTCGATCTGCAGGCGCTTGATGGCGCCAAGCACCGTGTCGCGCTCCTTGCGCATGTTGATCGGGCCCCAATTGCGCAGCGCGGCGCTGAAGGGCAGGGCAATGTTCTCGCGCACCGAGCGTTGCATGGCGAGCGCCTCGGAACGGTCGCCCGGCACATACGCGATGCCAGCCCGGATGGCGTCGATCGGATGGGCGAATTTCGCCTGATTGCCATCGACCTCGATCGTGCCGCCGGAGGGCCGGATCGAGCCGGCAAGGGCGGCGAACAATTCGTCCTGGCCCTGGCCCTCCAGCGCGACGACGCCGGCCACCTCGCCATCCCTGAGATCGAAGGAGACGTCGTTGAGCTTGGTGCCGACGCGCAGGTCTTTCACGGCGATGCGTGGCCGGGCAGGGGCTGATACCGCCTTCTCGGCAGCACTGCGGGCGGCGACATGGGTCTTGACGATGCGGGTGCCGAGCATCAGCTCGACTATCTTTTCCTCGACGCCCGGCACGATGTCGACGACGCCGACGGTCTCGCCGTCGCGCAGCACGGTGGCGCGGTCGCACAGTGCGGAGATTTCGACGAAACGGTGGGAGATGAAGATCACGGCGCGGCCGGCATCGCCCTGGCGGCGCACCACTTCGAGAACCTTTTCGGCGAGGTTGGCCGGCAGTGCCGCCGTCATCTCGTCGAGCAGCAGCACGTCGGGCTCGACGGCCAGCGCGCGGGCCAGGTCGAGCACGCGCAGCACGGCCAGCGGAATGTCGCGCGCGGTGTCGCGCAAATCGAGGTCGGCTATGCCGAGTTCACGTACCCAGGCGCGGAACGGCTCCACCGGCGTGCCGGTCAGCCTGAGATTGGACAGAACGTCGAGATCGGGGATCAGCGACGGTTCCTGGTAGACGGGCAAAAGGCCAGCGCGGCGGCCGGCGGCGGGCGAGCGTATGTCGCGGGCCTCGCCCCGGATCAGGATGCGCCCGGCATTGGCCTGGATAGCACCGGTCAGGATCTTCACCAGCGTCGACTTGCCGGCGCCATTGGCGCCCATCAACGCATGCACTTCGCCCGGCAGCACGGAGAGCGACGCGTTGCGCAGGGCGGCGACAGCGCCGTAATTCTTGGCGACACCGGTGGCGTCGAGGAGAGGGCTTTGCTGTTGAGCGCTTGTCGTCAAAAGGTGTTGCTCTCGATTCGGAAACTATCGGTGCTCTACGGCGCCCCCCTCTGTCCTGCCGGACATCTCCCCCACTTGGGGGGAGATTGGCAGTTTCGGCGCCGGCCCTCGCTTTGCAACGTTGAAAATTGGCGAAAGCCGAGATGACAGCCAATCTCCCCACCTGTGGGGGAGATGTCCGGCAGGACAGAGGGGGGCGCCGTAGGGCACCAACCTGTATAACGAGGACGGCAGTTCGCCGTCCTCGTAAGTTCATTCAAACTCAGCCCTTACTCGCCCGGCCCCTTGCAGGCGACAATCTGGTCCTTCGTGTAGGTCGTCCAGTCCGGGATCGAGATCGACACCGGCCATTCGGGGCTGAGCGACGGGTCGGCGGCGGCCTTGAGCTTGGCCTTGCCTTCCTCGGTGGCGTTTTCCCAGAGCTGCGGCTGGACCAGCACAGTCTGCTGGGCCGGCTTCTTGCCGTCGAGGATCCGCAGCGCGAGCGTCACGCCGGCGCCGCCGATCGAGCCGGGGTTGGTGACGGCGGCGCCGACCAGGCCCTTGACCGAGCTCAGCTGGCCGACGAAGCCGGCATTGTCGGCGCCGACCACCGGCACCAGCGGCGCCTGCGATTCGACCAGCGCGTCGACGATGACGTTGTCGATGCCCGATGTCCAGACGCCGTTGAACGGCGTGCCGGTTGCCAGGAACGACAGCATCTGCTGCTTGGCCTGGTCCTGCTGCCAGCCGGTGAAGACTTCCTGCGCCACCTTCACGTTGGGGAATTCGGCCAGCGCCTTCTTGAAGCCCTTGTCGCGATCGCTATCGGCCGAAGCGCCGGCGGCGCCGCGCATGTAGAACACCTCGCCCTTGCCGCCCATCTGCTGGAACAGCCATTTGGCGCCCAGATAGGCGTATTCCTCCTGGTTGTTGGAGATGATGTAGGCCGAAGGCTCGGTGACCGCCTGGTCGACGGCGACGACGACGATGCCGGCCTTGGTGGCTTCTTCCAGGCCCGCCTTGATGCCGGCGGGGTCGGCCGGGTTGACGACGATGGCATCGACCTTGGCGCTGATCAAATTGCGGATGTCTTCCAACTGGCCGGCGGCATCGGTGTTGCGGTGGGCGATGTTGAGCTTTGCCACCTCGCCGGAGGCGAGCGCCTGAGCCTTCATGGCGCAGACCATTTCCTCGCGCCAGCCATTGCCCTGCACGGTGTTGGAAATGCCGATCGTGTATTTGCCGGCGGCGGCAGAGACGCCCACCGAGGCCAGCAAGGCAGCACCCGCAAGCAGCGGGACCATTGTCAGGATCTTCTTCATTTCAGTACTCCTCCACATTGTTTTTCAGTTTCAGTTCCAACCCGTTAAAGCGCGCCGCTGACAGACTGAGTCAGCGGCGGGCCCTAATTCACTTGACCAGGGGACTCAGCACGTCGCGGGCAAGCAGGAAACCACGCTTCACCTGATCGTCGCTGCCTTCAAATCGCCTGTCCTCGTGTTCGATGATGACGGATCCGTCATAGCCGGCGCGGTAGAGGCCGGAGAAGAAGCCGCTCCAGTCGACATCGCCCAGCCCCGGCATGCGCGGTACCTGCCAGCCTATCCCGGCTGACAGAATTCCGCGCTCGTACAAACCATCATGATCAATCATCAGGTCCTTGGCGTGGACGTGCAGCATGTAGGGGCCGAACTCCCTGATGAAGCGGGCCTGATCGATCATCTGCCAGACCAGGTGCGAGGGGTCGAAATTCATGCCGACATCGCCGCCCCAGGTTTCCAGGATGCGGCGCCAGACAAGCGGCGAATAGGCGATGTTGTGTCCGCCCGGCCATTCGTCATAGCTGAAGATCATCGGGCAGTTCTCGAACGCGAGCTTGACGCCATGGCCGCGTGCAAAAGCGACGATCTCGGGCCAGACTTTCAGCGCGTCCTGCCAGTTGACGTCGACGGTCTTCGAGGCATCGCCGCCGCAGAAGGTGTTGACCACCGGCACGCCCATATTGGCGGCCAGCAAGATCACCTTCTTCAGGTGGCCGATGACCGCCTCGCGATGCGCGGCATCGGGATGCAGCGGGTTGGGATAGTAGCCGAGGCCGGAGACGGAAATGTTCTTTTCCGCCAGCGCGGCGACGATTTGCTTGGCCTGCGCGGGCGAGGTGCCATCCGCATCGATATGGCTGGTGCCGGCATAGCGGCGGGTCGCGCCGGATGATTTCGGCCAGCAGGCAATTTCCAGCGCCTCGAAGCCGACAGTTTCAGCCCAGCCGGCAACTTCGGCAAGCGGGGTCTCCGCGAACGGCGCGGTGAGCAGTCCAAGTTTCATAGTGCCTCCCCTGGCCGTGTCTTCACGGCCGATACCTATAATGCCGATTGTTTGGATCGCTTCAACCTTGCGATCTCATCTTGTTCGAGACTGTGCCGCACGACCGCCATCGGATCGTCCGAAAGCAGTTCGCTGAGCGCCGAAATGATGGCCGCGCGAAACGTCTGGTTCGCGGCGAGGCCGGGGTCGAAAATCGTGTCGATGGCAAGGATGGCGGAGGCCAGCGCCGGTGCATCGCGGCCGGTCGCGTCGGCGATCCCTGCGACCTTTCCGGCATAGGGATCGGAGACCGACCAGCGCTTGCCGAACCTTGTCGACGCCTGGATGAGGTAGGCCATCCAGGCGGCGACCGGCACCGACAGCAGGCCGATGCTGGCGCCCTGGCTCAGCCGGTCGCGGATCGGGTTGAGCAGGCGCTGGACGATCTTCTGTGAGCCATCGGTGGCGATCTGGTGGTTGCGGTGACGGATCGCGGTGTTCTTCAGCCGTGCGAGGCTTTGCTCAACATAGGCTGATGGCTCCATGCCGGGCACCGGCATCAGCGTCGGCAACGTTTCCTCGACCAGCATGCGCCTGACGAAGACCGACAGCAGCGGGTCGGCTATGGCATCGAACGTGTGTTCAAGCCCGGCCAGCACGCCGAGCGTTGCGAGCGTCGTCTGGGCGCCATTCAGCACCCGCATCTTGAGATATTCGAACGGCGTCACATCGTCGACGAAGGTCGCGCCGGCGAGATCCCAGCGCGGCATGCGGCCGGCGAATTTCTGCTCGATCACCCATTGCCGGAACGGCTCGCAGACGGCAACGGCGGCGTCGCGGTAGCCGAACCATTGCTCGACGCTTTCGAGGTCCGCCTGCGTCACCGCCGGTGCGATGCGGTCGACCATGGCGGAGGGGAAGGCGGCATTGGCCGCGATCCATTCGGCCAGGCCATCGCCGCGGAGTTCGGCGAACGTCCGCACGACATTTTCGAGGATGACGCCGTTGGTCGGGATGTTGTCGCAGGAGAGCAGCGTCAACGGCCGGCCATGCGTGGCGCGGCGCAACTCCAGCGCTCGCGTCAGGATGCCGGGCACGCTGCGCGGCCTTTCGGGATTGGCAAGGTCATGGACGATGTCGGGATGGCTAAGGTCGAGCGCGCCGCTAGACGGGATGTGGCAGTAGCCTTTTTCCGTGACCGTCATCGTTACCAGCTCGATGTCCGGCGGGGACAGTACCGCGAGCGCCGGCGCAGCACTGTCCTGGCTGTCGACCACCTTGACGATGCTGCCGATGACGCGCGCTTCGATGTGGCTGTTCTCGCGGATCAGCCTCGTATAGAGCCCGCTCTGCCGGCCGAGCGTATCGGCCAGAGTCGGCGGCCGGATGTTGATGCCGACAATGCCCCAACGATCGAACCGCAGCGACAAGAGGTCATCGGTGTATTCGGCCTGGTGGCAGCGATGGAAGGCGCCGACGCCGAGATGCGCCATGCCGGGCGCAAGGGTCGCCCGGTCGTAGGACGGTGTCTGGACAGAGGCGGGAAGCCTCTCCAGCAGATCACGGCTAAGGGTCTCGGCGGCATTCATCGGTTCGACCCGATCACAGACTGTTCCTGGTCGATGACGGCGCCGGTCATCGGCCCGGCGGCGTCGGACAGCAGGAAGACGGCAAGGTTGGCGATGTCGTGTGGCGCCAGCAGCCTGCCGAAAGGCTGGGCGGCGTTGGCGGCGTCGAGCCAGCCCGGGCCATGGCCGAGCGTCTCAGCTTGCATCAGGCGCTCGGCCGGCGTGTCGGTCCAGCCGACATTGATGCCGTTGACGCGGATGCGGTCGAAGCGGTGGGCGTTGGCGGCGTTCTTGGTCAGCGTCGACAGCGCGCCCTTGGTGGCGGAATAGACGGCAAGCTCGGGCGAGCCGCAATGCGCGTTGATCGACAGGATGTTGACGATGGCTCCGGGCGCCTTGCGCTTCCGCATGTCGGCAATCGCCGCCTGCATCAGGAAGAATGGCGCGCGCGCATTGACCGCGAACAGCGACGCCCAGTCTTCGGGGCTGGCGTCGATGAAGGAGGCGCGGTCGGTCAGGCCGGCGGCGTTGACCAAGCCATCGATGCGGCCGAAGCGCTCGATGCAGGCCTGAGCCAACAGGGCAGGCGTGGCTTCATCGGCGAGGTCGGCGGCGACGAAGAGCGTTGGCGTGCCCAGCGCCGACAGCTCCGCCGCCACGGCGTCGCCGCGCGCCTTGTCGCGACCGGTAATCACCAATCCCTCGACACCGGAACGCGCCAGCGTCTCGGCAATGGCGCGGCCGATGCCTTGCGTCGCGCCGGTGACCAGCACGACCTTGCCGTTGAGATGAAGCTCCATTCCTCCTCCCGGAACAAAGTTTCTATTTTTTAAAATATGGAACGATAATTCCCGATAGTCAATTGTGCCAGCAACACCTCATGTGCCGCGCTTTGCCGCGACGCCTTGGACCAGCGCCATGCCGACAGCCAGAGACGCCGCCAGCGAGCGGAAGCCGGCGAAGTCTGATTCCACCACCTCCAGCCAGCTGTCCGACAACCGGATGAGCGGGCTGAAAGTGCTGTCGGTGATGGTGACGATGCGGGCCTTGCGCTCATGCGCCACCGCGACGAGGTCGGGCGTGATCGAATTGTAGGGGCTGAAGGAGACCGCCAGAACGGCGTCGCTGCCGCCGATGCAGCCGACCTGGTCGAGCGCCGACGAGCCGACATTGTCGACCAGCACGTTGCGCACGCCTTGCTGCGACAAGGTCAGCGACAGATAGGCGGTGACCGGGAAGGCGCGCTTGGAGCCGATGACGTAGATCAGGTCGGCGGCGGCCAGCGTGGCCACCATCTTCTCGAAGCTTTCGACGTCGAAGCCGGCCTCGATGCGGCCAAGCGAGGCCTGCGAAGCGCCGACCATGCCGTGCAGGAAGTGCGTGGCGGCGTTGGGTTCGGCGTCGGCGCGCGGCTCGCCGCGTCCTTCCGGCCACGAACCCTTGACGTGCTCCTTGAACAGGCCCTGGAAATCGGAAAAGCCGGAATAGCCGAAGATCTGGGCGAAGCGCACCAGGGTCGAAGGCTGTACGCCCGCCTGCGCCGCCACCTGCGCGATGGTGCCGAGCGCGACGTCGCTTGGATGCTGCCACAGGAAGATCGCCACCTGACGCAGGCGCTTGGGGAAATGCACCGTACCGGAGGACAGCACCGCGCGCAGTTCCTCATAGGTCTGCGGCTGGATATAGCCCAACGCGGCAAGAGAGCGCCCGCGCTTGCGCGTCGCCGCCTCGTCGGCACTGGATCGTCCGGATGATTTTTTCGCCCCGCTCATGATTTCAGGCTAGCGTGGCACGATTGTATTACAATAAGAAAATTGGAAATCCTGTTCGAAAGTGGTAGCCGACCTTGCGGCGGGGCGCGTCGCCAACGATCTGCCCGGAGGAGAAAACATGGTCTACGCAACATCGGATGGGTCGGCGGGCAGGCGGCTGAGGGTCGGCATGGTCGGCGGCGGCCGCAACGCCTTCATCGGCGCGGTGCATCGGCTGGCCATGCGCCTCGACGACCAGATCGTCCTGGTTGCCGGCGCGCTGTCGTCCGACCCGGAGAACGCCGCCGCCTCGGCCGCCGAGATCGGCATCGCGCCGGAGCGCAGCTATGCCGATTACCACGCCATGGCAAAGTCCGAAGCGGCGCGGCCCGATGGTATCGAGGCGGTCGTCATCGTCACGCCGAACCATCTGCACGCGCCGATCGCCACCGCCTTTCTCGAGGCCGGCATCGACGTGATCTGCGACAAGCCGCTGTCGACGACGCTCAGCGACGCCGAGGCGCTGGTGGCGCTGGCGCGCGCAAGGAAACGCCGCTTCGTCGTCACGCTCAACAACACCGGCTACGCCATGGTGCGGCAGGCGCGCGAGATGGTGATGGCTGGCGAGCTTGGGCGGATCGTGTCGGTGCATGGCGCCTATATCCAGGACTGGCTGACCAAGCCGATCGACGCCGACGGCCAGAAGCAGGCGGAGTGGCGCACCGATCCGGCGCGGGCAGGGCAGTCGGCGGTGCTGGCCGATATCGGTGTGCATGCCTTCAACCTGGCAAGCTATATTTCGGGCAGCGAGGCCGAGGCGGTCGCGGCGGACCTGTTCACCGCCGTGCCGGGACGCCGGCTCGACGACAATGCGCATGTGATGGTGCGCTGGACGGATGGCGCGCGCGGCACAATCCTGGCCAGCCAGACATCGCCCGGCCACTACAATGATCTCTCCGTGCGCATCTATGGCGACAAAGCCGGCCTCGAATGGTCGGGCGGACGGCCGGAAGAACTGCGCTTTTCAGTCTATGGCGAGGAAACCCGCACGCTGGTGCGCGGCGGCCACGGCTCGACCGCCGAAAGCCAGCGCGTGTCGCGCATGCCGGCGGCGCACCCGGAAGGCTATATCGAGGCCTTCGCCAATTTCTACCGCGACGCCGCCGACATCATTCGCGCCCATCGGTCTGGCGGGGTGGTGGATGCGGCAAGGGCCGCGCAAGTGCCAGACGTGGTCGACGGTGCGCGCGGGGTGAAGTTTGTCGCCGCCGCCGTGGAATCGAACGCGGCTGGTGGTGCGTGGACAGCGGCGCGGTTTGTGAGTGATAGCTGATCTCCCTCACGAGCGGGGAGATCGGCAGCTTTAGCCGCCGGCGGCTACCCAGCCCCCAGTTGCTTCGCCAGGTCAGCCAGCATCGGGCGCTGCCCGACGAGGATCTTGATTTCGGCCTCGGGCAAAGTGAACCAGCCGGCTCTGTCGACCTCCGGAAATTCTTTCATCGACCCGGAGCGCGGCGGCCATTCCATGGTGAAGCTGTTGCTCTCGATAGTGGCGACGTTGATTTCGGCCCGCGCCTCGACAGACCAGGCAATGACCATCTTGCCGCCCGGCTGCTTGTAGTCGCCGAGGCGGGCGAAGGGGCCTTCGACGGTGATGCCGAGCTCTTCCCCGGTCTCGCGTCGTGCGGCCGCCAGTTCGTCCTCATTCTCCTCGACGAGGCCTTTGGGGATCGACCAGGCGCCATCGTCCTTCTTCGCCCAGAACGGGCCGCCGGGATGAACCAGAAGCACCCGGATAGTCCCGTCGCTTCGACGATAAATCAGCAGGCCCGCACTACGTTTTGCCATTTTTGCATGTCCGTTTGCGGCGCTGGTGCGAAGTCGGCCGATTCCGTGTGGACCACGAGTGCCGATCTTGTATCGGGAAATTGCGACGCTATGTCAGATTCATCTGCATTGCACCTCACCCGAGAGTTCGGCAATCTGATAACATCGTTTCTGGGGCGGCGTCGAAAATCAGGTGAGGCGTCCGGCATGCAACTGGGTCTGATCGGTTACTACAGCGACTTCGTGGTCTATCCGCTGGTGATCGCCCTGTTGGGGGTGGCCGGGCTGATCGAGGCTGGAGAAGAGGGCGCGCCGGACTGGATCGCCATGGCGTTGGTCTGTCTCGGCCTGTGGACGTTGATCGAATACGTCCTGCACCGCTTCGTCCTGCATCACGTGCCCTGGGTCAGGGATCTGCATGACCGCCACCATGTCGAGGAGCGCAGCCCGGTGGGCACGCCGACCTGGCTCAGTCTCGGCGTGCATGCCGCGATCGCGCTGTCCGTCTGGCTGATCACGGATTTCGCCACGGGAAGCGCGGTCGGCTGCGGGCTGATGCTGGGCTATCTCTGGTACATCAGCGTCCACCACATGATCCATCACTGGCATCCCAGCCATCCCAGCTATCTCTACACGCTCAAGCGCCGCCACGCCGTGCATCACCATGTCGACGACAATGCCAATTTCGGCGTGACGTCGATATTCTGGGACCGGATTTTCGGCACGGCGCGGCTTTGAACCCATCGGGCGCCCATACGGTTGTCGGTGGAGGGACGTCGCTCGCTGCCATAGGCGCTCGGATCTCATTTGCAGAGAGTGCGGGTATGATGCATGGTTGGGATGCACAGCCGCTTGGGCGTGGGGGATTTGCCGTGAAGAAGACCTATCGGAAGCCGGTGCTGGTGAAGCGCGAACTGCTGTCCGCCGTGACCGCGGCGCCTGCTGCTTCCGGGCGTTGATCCGGAAAGCGTGAGCGAAGGGGGCTGACACTCCCGCGCTCAGAGCTACTTTTCCATCAGTTTCCCTGCAAGTCGTCCGGAAACCGGTGCAAAGCCGAAGTCGTTGCCACGGCAGCCGGCTCAAGATAGATTCTGTTGGGGTATTGGAACCGGGGGCGTACCGCGAATGCTTCTGTCATCGTTCCATTGGCATGCGCATCGTCGCCATAGTTGGCTGAAATTGGTAGCTCTTTTCGCGCCGTTCATCCTTTTGTCTGGTTACATTGCCTATGGCTTTATCGGCATCCGGATCGACTCGCCGCTCACCGCCCTCAGGCATTTTGCTGCGTTCCCGAATTGTGCAGCCGCTCGCGCCGTTGGGCTTGCTCCCGCGCGCAAGGGGCAACCCGGCTACTGGCCTACGCATGATGCCGACAAGGACGGTATCGCCTGCGAGGCTTGGCATGGGGAAAGCGCCAGCGGCGTCAAGGTGCATCGCTACTGGCGCACCGGCAGGTAGTTCTCACAATTCCTTTTCCGCCAATTCCCTGAATTCGTCGGGCACCGAGCGGGCCGCTTCCAGCGCCACCGTGCCGTAGCCGACGGCCTGCTTGCCGAAGCGCTCGCGGATCTTGTCGATGGCGCGGTCGGCGCCGAAGCGGGCGAGGCCTTTCTGGCTGCCGGGTCGACGCTCTTCGTCGGCGAGACCGAGTGGCAGGTCGAGTTGCAGTTCCGCGCTTTCCCAGAGGTGCGAGACTGAAATCGCCAGCAGCGAGATGATTTTCTCCCTGGGATGGTCGGCGAGCACGCCGCGCACCAGGTCGCCGGCGACCTCGGCCAGCATGGTGGTCGCCGAGATCGGCTGGTCGAGCGTGATCGAGCGCGTGACGGCGCTGAGATCGGCAAAGCGTACCCGCACCGTCACCGTGCGGCCGGGCCGCGCCTTGGCGCGCAGCCGGCTGGCGACACGGTCGGCCAGATGGAGCAAGGTGGGCACGATGACATCAGCCACGGCGGGCTTGCGGCCTAGCGCCGACTGGGCGCCGGCCGAATGCGCGCGGCGCCTGGTTTCCAGTTTCCTCGGGTCGCGGTTCCACGACAAAGCAGCGAGCTTTTCGCCGGCGGCAGGCCCGAGCAGCCGGGTCAGCGCGCCGCTATGCGTCCTCGCCAACTGGCCGATGGTCTCGACGCCGATTTCGGCCAGCCGCGCTTTGGTCGCCGGGCCGACGCCCCACATCAGCCCGACCGGCAAATCGTGCAGGAAGGCCAGCTCGGTGCCGGGCTCGACCACCACCAGCCCGTCGGGCTTGGCGACCTGCGAGGCGATCTTGGCCAGGTGTTTGGTGCGGGCGACGCCGATCGAAATCGGCAGGCTGAGTTCAGCCCGTACGCGACGGCGGATCGCCATGGCGATATCTCGAGGCGAGCCGAAGAGATGTGTGCAGCCAGCGACATCGGCAAAGGCCTCGTCGATGGAAATGCGCTCCACCACCGGGGTGAAATCGTCGAGCACCTTGATCGCCGCGTCGCCCAGCCGCTGATAGTGGCTGAAATTGCCGCCGACGAAGATCAACCGCGGGCAAAGCTCGCGCGCCTTGCGCCCGGGCATGCCGCCGCGCACGCCGAAGGCGCGGGCTTCGTAGGACGCGGCCAGCACCACGCCGCCGCCGACCGCGATCGGCTTGCCGCGCAACGACGGGTCGAGCAACTGCTCGACCGAGGCATAGAAGGCATCGAGGTCGGCATGCAGGATGGTGGCTGTCGTTTCCATCCCGACCGCTCATCCGCAGTTGCTGATAGATACGAACAAATAGAGAACAAATGGGGATCAATGTCAAGCGGGGGACGGACGTGTGAGACAATCGCGGTTTGAGTGCGTCGCTCCATATCCACCGCCAGCGCTGCCCCTCACCTGCCTGCCGGCATCCTCTCCCCGTAAACGGGGCGAGGGCCGCCCTCATCGATGATTTCGCCAATCACCAACGCTGCGAAGATGGCGTCGGCGTTGCGGCCAGCTTCTTTCGCCCCGTTTACGGGGAGAAATGCCCGGCAGGGCAATGAGGGGCGGCGCCAACGTTGCAGGACGAGGCGGTACCGCATCGGCCGAACCTCAAAGCCACCGCCTATCCAACATGCTCGGCCCGCAGTGCCGCCTTGATCCGGTCCAGCGCCGGCTCGCCGCCGGCGGCCAGTCCTTCGGCGATGCGGGCGAGATGATCGTCCGCCTTGCGGTGCTTGCTGCCCCAGGCGCCAAGCGTGGCCAGCACCGGCAACAGGTCGATGCCTGCCTCGGTCAGCCGGTAGATCGCCTTCAGCCCATGGCTCGGGTCGTCGCTGCGGGTGAGGATGCCTTCGTCCTGCAGCGTCTGCAGCCGTTCGGCCAGGGTGCGCGAGGAGATGCCTTCATCCGACTGCAGGAATTCGCGAAAATGCTTTTTTCCGGCGAAGACCAGGTCGCGGATGATGAGCAGCGTCCAGCGGTCGCCGAGCAGTTCCAGCGACAGGTTGATCGGGCAGCCGGATTTTTCGCGGGTCGACATTGCTAAGGTTCCATTTTTAAATCACTTTACTATTGACATCATTTCTTCCTGGCGTCAATGGTTTCAAAAGTAAATCAATTACCTCTGAGCCTGGACAGGGAGACGACGATGAAAAAGCTCATCCTGCAGATGCAGATGTCGGTCGACGGTTTTGTCGGCGCCAACGCGGATCTGCCGTGGCAGCTGTGGGAATGGGGCGACGACATCGGCTGGGACGAGGAACTGAAGCGCGATTTCAACGCCGTCTTCGCCGGCATCGACACCATCCTGCTCAGCCGCAAGATGGCGGAGGAGGGCTATCTCAGTCATTGGGGCAACGCCGCGAAGAGGTTTCCACGCGATCCGTTCTATGCCTTCGCCCAGCGCATCGTCGAGGCGAGGAAAGTGGTGGCGAGTGACAGGCTCGCGGCCTCGCGGTGGGAGCGGACGACCGTGGTGAGCGGCGACCTGCCGCGCGAGGTCAACGCGTTGAAGACGGGCGAGGGCGGCGACATCGCCGTCTTCGGCGGCGCCGGCTTCGCCTCCGCGCTGATCGCCGCCGGGCTGGTCGACGAGTTCCAGCTGTTCATCAATCCGGCCGTGCTGGGCGCCGGGCGCCGCATCTTCGACCAGGGCGGCTTTGCCGCGTTGCGGGTGCTCGGCTCGAAGGCCTATGCCTGCGGCATGGTGGTCAACCGTTACGCCCCGGCCGGGTGATCGGGGTACGGCCAAAGGTCGCTGTCAAAAAACCGTTGGGACAGAATCCTTTGCCCTCGTCTGTTCGTCTTCAAGGTGCGGTCGCCGCTGTGGCGGCGAAAAAAAGCAGGCGGCGCGACGTATCCTTTTCATCGGCCCATTCGTCTCTGCTTCTCGAAAGGTCGCGAGGACCGCGATCCACAACTCCGGGAGACCATCATGGCCAGCATCGAGAGCGAAGCGAACAGGAACCATTACGCGGCGATCGTCGCCAATGCCGGCAAGTTCACCAGCCCGCGGGCGATGAATGATTTCAACGACACCAGCTGGACGGCGCTAACCGGCGAACCCGGCGGCGTCGATTATATCGAGGTGGATGCCGGCGGCGTGCCGGCGCTGTGGATCGTGCCGAAGGGCGCCGACGAGCGGCGCGTGTTGTTCTACGCCCATGGCGGCGGCTTTCTCGGCGGCTCGATCTACACGCACCGCAAGCTGGTCGGCCATCTGGCCAAGGCCGTCGGCTGCCGGGCCCTGTCCTACGACTATCCGCTGGCGCACCAGGCCAAGCATCCGGCCCAGCTCGAGGCGGCGATGGCGGCCTGGAACTGGCTGATCGACCAGGGTTTCGACACCAAGCACATCGCGATTGCCGGCGATTCCTGCGGCGCGGTGCTGACCTATGGCGTGCTGCAGCGGCTGCGCTCGCAAAAGCGGCCGCTGCCGGCCGCCACGCTGATCATCTCCGGCTGGTTCGACATGGCGCTGACCGGCGCCAGCTACGAGACCAACCGCGAGAAGGACCCGGCCTTCGCCAGGGAGTCCGTCGACTGGCTGGTGACCAACTTCATCGGCGAGCGCGACCGGCTCGATCCGGAGGTCAGCGCGCTCTATGCCGATCTTTCCGGCTTTCCGCCTGTCTTCCTGCAGGCCGGCGCCGACGAGACGCTGGTCGACGAAAGCCGCATGTTCGCCGAGCGCGCTGGCCAAGCCGGCGTCGAGACGCGCCTCGACGTCTTCGACGGCATGCTGCACTCGTTCCAGATGATGGCCGGCAGGGCGCCGGAAGCCGACGACGCGGTTCGCCGCTTCGCCGCCTGGGTGCGGCCGAAGCTTGGCTTGCCGGGCGCCGTCAAAGAGGAGAGGGCGGCGTGACCATGCGCCGGCCGAGCGTGCCGGGCATTGCGCTTGTGGAAGTGCCAGGCTTGGGTGATGATGTGCCGGTGCTGACCGACGTGCCGCGATGAACCAGCAGATCCGCAAATTTCGTGAAACGAGGCAGGGCATCGAGCCGCGCCTTGACCCGGAAGGCCTGTACGACATCCGCTACCGGGCATTCCTGGAGACGGTCTCGCACATGCGGGTCCGCCTCCACCGCTATTGCGCGCGAATGACCGGCTCGGCTCTCGACGGCGAGGACATCATGCAGGAGGCGCTGTTCGAGGCCTATCGCAAGATCGGGCTGCTCGACGATGCGCAAGCGTTGCGGCCGTGGCTGTTCCGCATCGCCCATAACAGGTGCATCGACTTCATCCGCAACCGCCAGGCGCGGCAGCGGGCCGAGGCCGGCTATGCCAGCGACGAGATCGTGCTGCCGGTGGAGCCCGCTGGCCCGGGTGCCGGCCGCGCCATCGAGCGGCTGGTGGTGCACCTGCCGCCGAAGGAGCGTGCCTGCGTGCTGCTGAAGGATGTCTTCGACCATTCGCTGGACGAGATCGCCGAGCTGGTCGGCTCGACATCGGGCGGCGTCAAGTCGGCGCTCAATCGCGGCCGGGCCAAGCTCGCCGCTCTGCCGGCGCAACCGGTCGCAGTGCCCGTGCATGACCTGGGGCTCGAGCGGCTGCTCGGCCGCTATGTCGAACTCTTCAATGCCAGGGACTGGGACGGTGTGCGGGCGCTGACCAGCGCCGATGCGCGGCTCAGGGTTTCGGACTGCTACAATGGCCTGCTCTCCCGCTCGCCCTATTTCGTCGAATATGAGCGCGGCGAGCCCTGGCGCATGCGGCCTGACGTGGTCGAAGGGGAGGCCGTGCTGGTCGTCGACAGGCTGCGCGGCGAGGACTGGCAGCCGGCCTATCCGGTGCGCGTTCAAGCGACCGGCGGGGTCATCGACCGCATCGCCGACTATTATGCCTGTCCGTGGATCCTGGAGATGGTCTTCGCGGACGGGTGACGGACCCATCCGGCCCGCGTCCTATCTCACCGAGTCGGCGGCGGCCAGAATGACATCGGCCACCTCGCGCGGCTTGGAGAGCATGGGGACGTGGCTGGTCGCAAGCTCGGTCACCTTAGCGCCGATCGCCTTGGCCATCGCGGCTTCAGCCGCCGGCGGTATCATGCCGTCGTGGCTGGCGACGATGTAGAAGCTCGGCTTGGTTTCGTAGGCGGCAGCCGTGAGCTTCTCGTCGAAAACGCCGGCAAAGGGCGGACCTTGCGTGGCCGCGATCAGGCTGATTTCCCGCGGCGGCAGGTCCTGCGCGAAATGTTTGGCGACGCCTTCGGGGCTTAGCCTGACATAGCCGCCGCTGTCGGCTTGCAGGGCGCTTGCCCAGGGCGGCGCCGGCTGCCCCTTGCCAAGATCGTTCACCGACATGCCCTTTGGCGGCGCGAAGGCGGCGACGTAGACCAGTGCCTTGACCTTGTCGTCCACGCCCGCCTGGCTGATGACGACACCGCCCCAGGAATGGCCGACCAGGATGACCGGCCCCTGCTGGGCATCGATGACGCGCTTGGTTGCGTCGACATCGGCGGCAAGCGAGCTCAGCGGATTTTGCACCGCCACCACATTGAGCCCCTTGGCCTCCAGCAAGGGAATGACCTTGCTCCAGCTCGAACCGTCGGCAAAGGCGCCATGCACAAGCACCACCGTTTTCTTCGGTGCATCGGCGGCCCATGCCGGTGCCGTGACAGTCATCAGGACGGCGGCTCCGAGAGCCAGGACATGCGACAGTGACATCTGATGTCTCCCTTCTCGCCGCGGGCCGCACCGCTTCCGAGGCGCGGACCCGTTGGGCTTTCTCTACAAGATCGATCTCGGCGAAGCCCGGAACGACGGTTCCAGGCTGCTACTTGGCCAGGAAATCGGTGATGAGCTTGACCGTGGCATCCGGGTTTTCCTCCATGATCCAATGGCCGGATGCTGGCACGATGGCGCCTGTCACGTTCGAAGCGACAAAGCGCAGGATATCGGCCTGGCTCGTGCCTGCCGATTTCTCCGCGCCGGCCGCCAGCACCGGCATGGGCAGTTTGCCGCCGGTGGAAAGCATCGCCTGGTTGTCGATGGCGTCCTGGTCGAAAGCCTTGAACTGTTCGAAGGCGTCATGCATGGCATGCGGCCGCGCATAGAGTTTTGCATAGTGGGCGCGCGTCGCCTCGTCGATCTTCTTCGGGTCGGCCGACAGTTCATTGTAGAAGCGGTCGAGGTAGATGCGCTCGCGGCCCGCGACCAGCCGCTCCATATCGGGGCCGCGGAAGTTGAAGTGCCACAGCAGCGGGCTTTGCTTGATCTTGTCCCAGTCGCCGATGCCTGGCAGCGGCGCGTCGATGACAACCCATTTGGTGATGCGCTTCGGATATTGCGCGGCCAGCGCATAGCCGACCATGTTGCCGATGTCGTGCGTCACCAGGTCGGCCTTGTCGATCTTCAGCGCATCCATCACGCCGGCGATGTCGACCGCCTGGTTCTTTTTGGTGTAGCCGTCGTCGGGATGCGCCGAAAGGCCCATGCCGCGCAGGTCCGGCACGATCACCGTGTGATCCTTCATCAGGGCTATCGCGGCCGGCGCCCACATGTCGCCGGTATCGCCGAAGCCATGCAGCAGCACGACCGCCGGACCTTTTCCGCCGACGCGGACGTGCAGGCTGGTGCCGTTGGTCTTGATTGTCTGCGTCTTGAAACTTGCAGGAAAGGCGACCACGCGGGCCGAAGCTGAAACACTCATCGCCAACAACCCGAGCACGATGACCAAAGGACGAAACATGAAAGCACTCCTGGAGATTTTGTTTTAGAATTTTTGTTCCGCGCAATTTCCGGACGGAAAACCGCTACGCACTTTTCCTGGAATTGCTCTATCACCGCAGTATCGCGGTTTTGTGAATTATGACACCATGCCATTGATTTCGTTAGGCGACGGTCGCCTGATTGTGAATTCGGGAAAGCCGAACAATGCTGAAGCTCGAATCCGCCGCCGCCTTCGTCGCCGTGGCGGAATCCGGTTCGATCACCGAGGCTGCCAGGCGCATGAGCCTGTCCAACTCCGTCATCAGCGAGCGGCTGTCGGAGCTTGAGCGCAGCCTCGGCGCAAGGCTGCTGGACCGCACCACGCGCAAACTCTCGATCACCGAAGCGGGGCGGGGCTTTTACGAGCGCGCCAAGCGCATCATGCAGGAGGTGGTCGAGGCCAAAGCCGAAATCGCCGAACAGCGCGGCGAACTCGCCGGGCCGCTCAGGATATCGGCGCCGACAAGTTTCGGCATCCTCCATCTCGGCCCGGCGCTGTATGGCTTCCTCGCCAGGTACCCGGGGGTTGAGCTGACGCTCGATCTCGACGATCGTTTCGTCAGCATAGTGGCCGATGGCTACGACGCCATCGTGCGTCACGGGCCGATCGTCGATGACGGGCCTGTCATCGTCAAGAAGCTGGCTTCCAGCGAGCGCTTCCTGGTGGCTTCGCCGGACTATATCGAGCGGTTCGGACGACCCGCGACCACCGACGAGCTGAAACGCCACAAGGGCATCATCTATTCCATCCGGGGCGCCGCTGACTGGCGGTTCAAGATTTCGCGGCGGCTGGTGACGATCCGCCCGCAAACCGCGCTGCGCGTCAACAACGGGATCTTGATGCGCGACGCCGCGCTTGCCGGCCTCGGCCTGGCGCTGCTCCCCGCCTATTTCATCCGGACCGAGATCGCCGACAAGCGATTGACGGTGATCGATGTCGGGGCGGAGCCTGAAGGAGCCACCATCTATATCGCCTATCCCGAGGATAGGCGTGGATCCGCCAAACTGCGCGCGCTCACCACATGGCTACGCGATGCCTTTGGCGATCCGCCCTATTGGAAGGCTTGAGCGGCGCTCACTTGGCATCGTGAAAAATGATGCCGACGGTGTGGCGCGTGCCTGAGCGCAGGCGGCTGACGCCGTGGCGCAGATTGACGCGGTAATTGCCTTTCGTTCCCTGCACCGGCCGGTTGTGGACGGCGAAGGCCACCGCATCGCCCTGGCGCAGCGGCACAACTTCGACCCGGCTCTGCATGCGCGGCCGCTGCTCGGTCAGCGCGAATTCGCCGCCGGTGAAGTCCTCGCCCGGCGCGGACAGCAGGATGGCCACCTGCAGCGGGAAGGCGAGGTCGCCATAGAGGTCCTGGTGCAGGCAGTTGAAGTCTCCCGGCACATATTGCAGCAGAAGCGGCGTTGGCCTGACCTGGCCGGCGGCATGGCATTGTTCGAGGAATTCGGCATGCGTCGCGGGGTAGCGCAGGGCGATGCCCATGCGCTCGTTCCAGCGGTTGGCGACCCCGGCCAGGTTGGGATAGAGCGCGCTGCGCAACCCGCCGAGGAGATCGGGCAAGGGATAGCGGAAATAGCGGTATTCGCCCTTGCCGAAACCGTGCCTGGCCATGTGGATGTGACTGCGAAAATGGCTTTCATCCGTGTAGAGGCCGGCGATCTGCCGGCATTCCTGTGGCGACAGCAGCTTTTCCATCACCGCGCAGCCGAAGCCGTCGAGTTCGGTGGCCAATGCCGGCCAGTCGTAAGCGGCGATGCGTGTCTCGGCGGCCTCCACCGCCGATGCGGCAACCCTGGCGTGGGCGTTCATATCCGTGCCTCCCGGTCGAGCAAGACGCGCTTGCGTTCGATACCCCAGCGATAGCCCGACGGCGTACCGTCGGCGTGGACAACGCGGTGGCAGGGAATGCCGAGCGCGATCGCGTTGGCGGCGCAGGCCGTCGCCACGGCGCGGGCGCCATTCGGCTGGCCGAGACGCCGGGCAAGCGCGGTGTAGGTGAGGGTGGCGCCGCAAGGGATGGTGCGCAGCACGCCCCACACACGCTGCTGGAACGGCGTGCCGTGGCGCATGTCGAGCGGCAGGTCGAGACCGATGCCGGGCGTTTCGACGAAGCGCGCGATCGCGGCGAGATCATCGCGCAAGGAGGCCTCGTCTTCGACCAGCATGTTGCCGGGAAAACGGCCGGCGAGGTCCTGCGCCAAGGCTTCGGCGTCGGAGCCGATCAGGATTGCGCAGACGCCGATCCGGCTGCGCGCCGCCAAGATGGTGCCGATGGCGGATTCGCCGATGGCATAGGCGATGGTGTCGAGGGCGTTGTGCGCCGTAGATACGGTCATTTGAGTTTGCATGAGGTTCATTGCCTTCACTCCTTTGTCTGTGGCTGAACCCTAGCCAGGTGCCGGTTAGCGCTCACTCCGATGCTTGCTTTCAAATTCAAACTCGCAAGTCGGGAGCATCCACTTCATCGCCGAGTTTTTGTGGCGTAGAGCGTTGAGCGCACCTATGCGACACGCGTGACGGACACCTCGCCCAGCACGAACACTTCGCCTGACAACAGCCGCAGCTCGATCTCACCCGTCCCGCTGCGGCTCCATTCGGCGTTGCCGGCGTCGACCAGTTCGCCGATGGCGGCCAACACCAGCGATCTGGCGTCCGCCCGGTCGACGGCGACACCGGTGGCGATCTCGATGTTGGCACCGGCGGCGGAAGACCTGGCCATCGCGCGCATCGCGGGTCCTCGTCAGGCCCGCGCGGACAGGTCGGTCCTGTCGGCGGCCTTCGCCGGCCCGCCCGCCTCGCGGTCGAGCAGCGCGCGCTTGCGCTCGGCGCCCCAGGCATAGCCGGAGAGCGCGCCATCCTTGCGGATCACGCGATGGCAGGGAATGGCCACGGCATGGCTGTTGGCGGCGCAGGCGGCGGCGATGGCGCGGGTTGCCTTCGGCGCGCCGATGCGCCGCGCGATCTCGGCATAGGAAACCGTGCCGCCAACCGGGATATCCCGCAAGGCCTGCCAGACGCGCTGCTGGAATGCGGTACCGCGCACGTCGAGCGGCAGGTCGAGACCGAGCCGCGGGGCCTCGACGAAGCCGACGACGCGGGCGACCAGCGCCTCGTAGTCGCGGTCGCCGCCGATCAGCCGTGCCTTGGGGAAACGGTCCTGGAGGTCGCGCACAAGCGCGTCCGGATCGTCGCCGAGCAGGATCGAGGCGACGCCCTTTCTGCTCGACGCGACCAGGATGGCGCCAAGCGAGGACTGGCCGACGGCGAAGCGTATGTCCTCGTTGGCGCCGCCGGCGCGGTAGCGCGTCGGCGTCATGCCGAGCATGCCGGTCGATTTCTCGTAGAAACGCCCACTCGAATTGAAGCCCGCGTCGTAGATGGCCGCGGTCACGCTGGCGCCGTCTTCAAGACCCCGGCGAACCCGGGCGGAACGGTGCGCGGCGGCATAATCCTTCGGTGTCAGCCCGGTGATCGCCTTGAAGACGCGGTGGAAATAGCCGGGACTGCGGCCGGCGGCGTGCGCCAGTTCGATGAGCGAGGGCTCTTGCTCGCTCTGTTCGATCCTGCGGCAGGCATTCGCCACCATCGCGGCATTGCCGGCATCGAGCGAGGGGCCGTCCGGGTTGCAGCGCCGGCAGGCGCGAAAGCCGGTGGCTTTCGCCTGCACCAGCGTGTCGTGCAACTGGACATTGGCCGGGTTGGCGCGCCGCGACGGGCAGGAGGGCCGGCAGTAGACGCCGGTCGTCGCCACCGAATACCAGAATTGCCCGTCCGCCGATTTGTCGCGCGCGAGGATGCGCGCCCAGCGCGGGTCGTCGGCGACAGGCAGCGGCGTGGATTTCAGATCTCTGGCCAGGGTGATGAACATGGCCGCATTGAAATCGACGGGAGCCAGGCCCGCCACCCGTTTCCTGCAAAATGTCAGGATGCCCCGGTCCTTCCCAGATTGGGAAGGTTCCTCTTGTTCCCAATTTGGGAAATTGCTATATCGAGACATGCAGATCATCGCTAAGAAAGCGCTGAAGGATTTTTGGGCCAAACACAATCAGGCCGAAGCTCCTTTCACAGCTTGGTATGTGGCTGTCAGCAATGCTGACTGGAAGACTCCGACAGACATCAAAAACGCATTTGGAGCGACAGTCGATTTCGTGGGCGACAATCGAGTCATTTTCGATGTTGGCGGCAACAAGTACCGCCTGATTGTCCACGTCGCCTACAAGTTTCACCGCGTTCTGATCAAATTCGTCGGGACGCATCGAGAGTATGACAAGGTTGATCCGGAGAAGGTGTGATGGAGAATATTCGACCCATTAAGACCGAAGCCGATTATGATTGGGCAATTGCCGAAATCACCAAATATTTCGAGAATGAGCCGGAGCCCGGCTCTCTTGATGGTGACCGCTTCGATGTCCTCGCAACGCTAATCGAGGCTTATGAGGATAAGCGCTACCCGATCGAAGCGCCCGATCCCGTTGAAGCCATTCGGTCGCACATGCAACTGTTCAGCCTGTCGCGAAAGGCTCTGGCCGACGTGATCGGATCATCACCTCGGGCGACTGAGGTGCTGAACAGAAAGCGGGCTCTCACCCTGGATATGGTCTTCAAACTGAACAAGGAATGGAACATTCCTGCCGAAGTCCTCTTGCAACCCTATCACCTCGCAAATGACAGGGGCCGCAAGCGCGCCTAAGCCGCCGCCAGACCCTCCTACGCCGCGCGCTTGGGTTCCACCGCGAACGGGCTGAGGCCGAGCCAGGTCTGCATCTTCTTGCCGATGGCCTGGTCGCCGGTCAGGGCAACTTTCGCACCGGCCTTTTCGACCGTGAGCACTCCCATCCAGATCGCCGTCATCGTGTGCAGGTCGGTCGAGACGTAGAGGTCGACATCGAAGCCCGGATCGTACCAGCACAGATCGACCTCGCCATGCTTCTCGACGATCAGCCACCACGACCGTTTGGATGCCGGCAGGTCCTGATACAGAAATTGGATCACGGTGCGTCCCTCCGGCAGCGGCGAGGGGTTCAGATTGCGCCGCATGTCCCACATCAGAAGCGACGGATCGAGGTTCTTCAGCGAAAGCCGGGACTCGACCCATTTCTGTCCCCAGAAGCCCATCGCCTCGACCACCGGGCGTAAATCGCGGCCGGCTTCGGTCAGCCGATATTCGAAAATCCCCTTCTCGCCCTGGACCTCCTTGCGTTCGACGATACCGGCGAGCTCGAGTTCCTTGAGCCTTTGCGACAGAAGCGTCGGCGACATTTTGGGCACGCCGCGGCGCAGGTCGTTGAAACGGGTCGAACCCGCCACCAGTTCGCGCATCAGCACCATCGTCCAGCGGGTGCACAGAACCTCGGCGGCCATCGATAGCGGGCAGAACTGCTTGTATCCATGCTGGGTCATCTCTGATGTTCCTCCCTCGAAACCGGGCCGAACATTAGGCCCTCATGAATGAAGCGGCCAGTACGGAAACTGTACCGCCTAACGCGCGTCGCTCTGGAACGGATTCAGGCGACGCGCTTTTAAGTCTTTGTTTTGATGCATGTCGCTGTCCCAGAACCGCTGCACACTTCTGGGCGACATGCACTGGTACAGATCGCGGACTGGTTGGCGAGGGTCCTGCCATGCGAGCCCTTTGGCCGGTTGCACGGGATGCCCCTGTGCGCCGCAACCAGGAGACGACCATGACTGCTTACCTAATTGCCGACATCAAGATGAAGGACCCGAAATGGGTGCCGGAATACGCCGCCTCGGTGCACGACATCGTTCACAAGCATGGCGGCAAATATCTGTCGCGCAGCGGCAATGTGAAGACGCTCGAGGGCAAGCCGCTCGATACCACGCTGATCGCCCTGATGGCGTTCCCGTCGGAAGCGGCGGCGCGCGCCTTCACCAACGATCCGGCCTATGCGCCTTTTGTTTCGGCGCGTCAGGATGGCAGCGACAGCCGCTTCCAGCTGATCGACGACACGGATCTGGCCGGAACGATCTCGTATCTGCCGAAAGGATGATCCTTCCCGGCAGTCGTCACATCGATTTCGGGATCTCCAAGCAACAACGGTCACAGCGCTTGCCTGCCAGGCCTCCGTATTTTCGGCGGCCGGCCAGCTGTGCCTTTTCAAGAAGAATGGAATGACGATGACATCAATCTTTCGCAACAGGCTACTCATGGCGGCGGCCGTGCTGGCCGTCTGCGCCCCCTTTGCACAGGCGCATCAGCAAGCGGCTGAAGCCGCGTCCGGCTCCAGTCCGCTGGCCGACAAGGTGCGGGCCGCAAACAGCCGGTTCCTGGACGCCAAGGCGGCGGTAGCCGAGGGCTATGCGCCGATTCCCTGCGCCAGCGGCATCACCGGCGGTGCCATGGGCATCCACTACGTCAACAGCCAGTATCTCAAGGATGACAAGATCGACATCGCCCGTCCCGAAGCGGTGATGTACGAGCCGATGGCCGACGGCAAGCTGCAGCTCGTGGCGGTCGAATACATCACCTCGAAGGGACCGGCATCGCTCGACGGACAGCTGTTCAACTTCAACAGCGCGCCCAATCGCTATGGCCTGGGCGAATTCTACGAACTCCACGTCTGGGCCTGGAAGGGCAACCCGGCCGGCACTTTCGCCGACATGAACCCGAAAGTGTCGTGCGAGCATGCGATGGCGCCGAGTCAGTAGCGGCCAAGGCCAGGTGGCGCCAATGCCGCCTGGCCGAAAGGCAGTGGGGTGGTTTGCCGGGCCTCAGCCGGAAGCGATCATCGCGTTGCCGGCTCGGGCAACGGCAGTCCGATCCCGGCGGTGTCCCGGCTCGCTTGCGGCAGGCCGAAACGCCCGGTCAGGTACCAGAGCACGGATACGACCAGGATCGACAGGTAGCCATCCACCGCATAGTGCCAGCCGGTGTAGACCGAGCCGAACAGGATAAGTGCCGCGAAGGACCAGCCGGCGACGGCCCAGCGGCGCCCGAAACCGCTCAGGAAGAACGCGTTGAGCGTGACGAAGGCGACATGCATGCTTGGCATGGCCGAGATGCCGCCACCGAGTTCCGGGCGGCCGCTTGCGTAGACCGTGAGCAGATAGCTGGCATAGGTATGGACCGGCGCGGCATAGCCGTTCCGCGTGAGCGCGGTCTGCAATGCGGCAAACCGGTCGCCGCCGTAGAACTGGTCATAAAATAGCGGCCCCGTGGAGGACAGCGCCATCGCCAGAACGCTACCGCAGAGGATCGTGGTCAATGTGATCGCCCACAGATAACGCAAACGCCCTGCCGGGTTGTTCCAGAAGGCGACGAACAGCAAAGTGCCGAACCATTGCACGTGCCAGCCATATCCGTAGCCGATGAAGATGACGGCCGAGATGGGTTCGGGCACGATGCTGTGCGCCCATGTCCAGGGATCGGAGCCATGCAGCCTAAGATCAAGCTCCGCCAGCATGCGGTCGGCATAGTATGGGACGACCTCCGGTATGGTGATCTTGAATGTGGTGAAGGCGGTGATGCCGAGAAAGAACAGGAGGATCACCGGTGCGGCGCCCAACCAGCGCTGCCTGAGCATGTCGAGCATGAATCGCGTCGGGCTATGTCTGGCGAATGTCAATGCCATTAGGCCGAGGCCGGCGGCAAGAAGCGCGGGCAGGAAGAAGGCGAATGGCTGGGCGTAGGATTGCGCCAGGTGCAGATAGCGGCTTGGCTGCAGGTAAAGCGCGGCCAGGGCATAGGCCAGGCACAGGGCGGTCAGCAGCCAGCCGCTCCTCGTCGCGGCGATGTCCAGGTCAAAAATGGCAAGCGAACGGCGTTCGCCGTCGCGCTGACCGGTGTACGCACGCATTGAAAAAACCCGCCAAAAAGCCCAATGCCTTACCAAGGGCATTTTGGCTCGTTAAGTATTAATATTCAGTTCCGCTTTGGAAATGACCATGACTGCAAATATTATACATCTATAATTCTTCCTTTTCCATCAAGGATTTGTTGACGAAGATGTCTGCGTCAAATGCATGAGTATTCATGAGCGCGGAGCCGTTTGCGAACATCCCGAAAAGTTGCCGAGCTTCGGCCGTGGTCGAAGCAGGGCCATCGCCGGGCCGGCGATGGCCCTGTAAAATCAGGCAGCCTTGATCAGTCCGAGCTGTGTCAGCGCCGCGATGCCGTCGTCGAGACCGATCTCCTCGACGATCCTGCCGTCGATCACCTTGAGCACCGTGGTGCCGGTGAAGCGCATGGCGCGGCCGGTGGCGGCGGGCAGCGAACCGGCGAGGAAATCGCCGAAAGCCGGGCCGGTATGTGTGCCGCCGCCCTCCCACTGGCCGACGACATAGTCGCCCTCGGCGATGAGATCGGCGGTGGCCCAGAAGTTGAGGTCCGGGAAGGCGGCACGGAAATCGGTCATGAAGGCCTTGATGTCGTCGTGGCCCCGGCGCGGCTCGTGCAGGGAATATTTGAGCAGCATGTCGGGCGCGGCGATGGCGTCGACGACGGACAGGTCGCAGGTTTCACCCCAGAAGTCGGTGAACCATCTGACGACGACGGCCTTGTTGTCTTGCTGTTTGTTCATTGGCAGGGTCCTTTGTGCTTGGCTGGTCATCGGTGTGACCCGGGCCAGCACTAGGACGATCGGCGCCGCGCAAAACTCCGGTTCTTGCCGGCCAATCGAAAGACGGCGGCTGCGGGGAAGAAGGCAGGGATGCAACCTTTGACGCGTTCCGGTAACTGTTTCTTCTCTGGTTTTGCCGCAGATTGCCCGGTGGGTGGAGCAGGCGAAAACAGACTATGGCGCGTCAGGGCAAGAAAAGTCGCAATGGAGCGTTCTGGGCCAAGGCCCTGGAGCGAGCCCATCTTGGTGTCTGGGACTGGGATCTTCGCACAGGCGACTGCTTCTATTCGGCGACCTGGGCGCGAATGCTGGGCTACGAAGAAGATGAGCTCGCCAACACCAGCGATCTGTGGCTGCGACTCACCCATCCCGACGACCGAGAGCGGGCACTGGCCAGTGGCGACCGGCACATTGCCGGGCTGACCGATACCATCGAGACAGAACTGCGGCTGAAGCACAAAGAGGGTCACTGGGTGTGGGTGCTCGACCGCGGCGGCATCGTCGAGCGCGGCGCTGACGGACAGCCGCTGCGGCTGATGGGCGTGCAGACCGACATCTCGAAGCAGAAGGCCGCCGAAGCCGCGCTCGAACAGGTCAATGTGCGCTTCCGCCTGGCGTTGGCGGCGAGCGGCACCGGCATCTGGCATTACGACATCGCCACCAACAAAAGCTATTGGGACGCCCGCACCAGGGACATGTTCGGCCTCGTCGCGGATACCGACGAGGTGCCGGGCGACCTCTGGCACAGCTTTCTGCATCCCGACGACAAGGAAGCCACCGAGCGCGCCCACCGGCCGTCACCCGGCTCGGATGCGGTTACCGCCTGGCAATACCGCATCATCAAGCGCGACGGCGAGATACGCCATGTCGAATCGCTGGTGCGCTTCGTCGCCGCCGCCGGCGCCGCCGGCCAGGTCCTTGGCACGGTGCGCGACATCACCGAGGACAAGCTGCGCGAACAGGAGCTTGCCTTCGCCGCCCGCCACGACGCGCTGACCGGCCTGTGGAACCGCGCCGCCTTTGACAGGCTGCTGGCCGACCATATCGCCACCGGCGTGCCGCTGGCGGTGTTCTATGTCGATCTCGACTACTTCAAGGCGCTCAACGACTTCGCCGGCCACGCCGCGGGCGATCTGGCGCTGAAGAGCGTGGCGGTGGGCATCGGCCGCTGTCTGCCGCCATCGGCGCATGCGGCGCGGCTCGGCGGCGACGAGTTTGCCTTGCTGGTGCCCCATTGCGACGAGGCGCAGGCCGAACGGCTGGCCGGCGTCATACTGGCGGCCGTGCGCGGCGCCGATCTCGGTGTTGCCGCGACCTCTCGGCGGCTCGCGGCGAGCATCGGCATCGCCATCGTCAGCGACCGGACAACCACGGTGGCCGACGCGCTGGCCTGTGCCGACGACGCCTGCTACGCGGCCAAGGCCGCCGGGCGCGACCGTTTCGCGGTGTTTTCGGCCGAGGCAAATTCCGGCGGCCTCAACGCGGCGCGGCTCGCCGCCGACACGGTCGACGCCATGGAGGACGGCCGGCTGAAGCTGTTCGGCCAGGAGATCCACAGGCTGGGCAAGCCCTGGCAGGAAAGCCGCCATGTCGAGGTGTTGGCGCGGCTTGCCGGACGCAGCGGCAAGCTCATCCCGCCCAGCGAATTCATCCCTGCGGCGGAACGCTTCGGCATTGCCGCCAGGCTCGACCGCTGGATCATCCGCACGGCGCTCTCGCTGCATGGCGCGGCGATGAAGTCGGGCGCGATCACGCTCGGCTTCAACCTGTCGGCGCAGACGCTGAGCGATCCGGGGCTGTGGGATTTCGTCGACAGCATCATCGAGCAAACAGGGGTGCCGCATTCCGGCATCGGCTTCGAGATCACCGAAACCGCCGCCGTCACCAATTTCGACGCCGCCGAGACGTTCGTGCGCAAGGCGCGCGAGCGGCGCTGCAAAGTCAGCCTCGACGATTTCGGCGCCGGCATGAGCTCGTTCGAATATCTCAGGCGTTTTCCGGTCGATGCCATCAAGATCGACGGCTCCTTCATCGAGCACATCGCCGAGAGCCGCTTCGACCGGGAGATCGTGCTGGCCATCACCAGTATCGCCCGCAGTCTTGGCTGCGACGTGGTGGGCGAGAAGATCGAGCGGCAGGACATTTTGGCCATGCTCGACGATATGGGGGTCGCCTTCGGCCAGGGTTTTCTGCTGCACCGGCCCGAGCCGCTGGAGCGGATTGTCGCGCGTGCGGGCGAGGTGGCGACGGCCCGCAAGGCATCGTGATCGATAGAGTTTCGGGTGAGGCGGACCTCACCCGAAACTCTACAGATCTCAATAGACTTGCCGCATCGTCTGGTGCGGAAAATCCACGACGCCGGCCTCGGGCCGCCTGTGCTGTGCTTCCGCCACCATCTCGATCAAGAGGTCGAGGGCCTCGCATGTCGAGCGGCTCGTCTCGTCATTGCCGCGCAGATAGTCGTAGGCGCGTTCGAGATGGATGCGGGCTGCTGAAAAATCGCTGGTCAATGGTACCCTCCATGATCCCGCCCTAATGTCTTTTGCCCCGCCGGGCGGAATGCCGGGTAAATATCCACAGGCGGTTTTTATTTAAATGCCGGGTACTGTGCAGGGAAGGGGTGCGCGACCGGGACGCTGTCAGGAGTGACGTCTCCAAGCCTTTGCCACGTATTGCGGCGCGGCTAGACTGCCACCTCCCTTGTCCGAGGTGACATCCATGATTGTCCAGGCCTGCATCAACGGCGCGCGTCCACGTGATTTCCACCCGAAGCTGCCGCTGACGGCACAGGCCATGGCCGGCGACGCCGCGGCCTGCGTTGCCGCCGGTGCGGCCGAACTGCACATCCATCCGCGCGGCGCTGACGGGCGCGAAAGCCTGGCCGCCGTCGACGCGACGGTGCTTGCCGTGCGCCTGATCTGCCCGGGCAAATTGGTCGGCGTGTCGACGGGCGCCTGGATCGAGAACGATGTGACCCGAACCCGCGCGGCGATCACCGGCTGGCGCGAGCTGCCCGACTACGCATCGGTCAATCTGTCGGAGGCCGACGCGCCCGCCGTGATGGAGCTGTTGCGCCGGCGCGGCGTCGGCATCGAAGCCGGACTTGCGACGACGCAAGATGCCGAGCGCTTCGTCGGCCTTGCCGATCATGGCCAGGTGCTGCGCATCCTGATCGAGATCGACATCCAGGATTTGTCAGCCGCGCTCGACGAGGCACACGGCATCGCCGCCGTGCTCGAGCGAGCCGAAGCGCGGCGGCCGATCCTGCTGCACGGCGTCGACGCCACCGTCTGGCCATTCGTGGAACTTGCGCGCCAAAGACGCTGGTCGACGCGCGTCGGGCTGGAAGACGGCAAGACGCTGGCCGATGGAACCGTGGCCAAGGACAATGCGGAGATCGTCGCGGCGGCCGTGGCGATCTTTCGATCGCCGCCGGCTAAAGCGCGCCGCGTCGAAACGGATTCATTCGACGCGCTTTAGGCCTTTGTTTTTATGCATGTCGTTCTCCCAGAACAGAGGTCACGTCTGGGCGACATGCATTAGCTGGATGGTTCAGTCCCGACCGCCGCCTGTCCAGCCGCGAAGGATGTGTTTCTGGATCTTGCCGGAGCCGGTGCGCGGCAGCGCATCGGCGGACACGAACTCCTTCGGCACCTTGTAGCGGGCGATACGGGCACCGCAGTGGCTTGCCAGACCGGCCTGATCGAGAATGCGGCCAGTCTTCATCACGACAAAAGCGCGCCCAACTTCGCCCCAGCGCGCGTCGGCGACGCCGATCACGGCTGCTTCGGCGATGTCGGGATGATCGAGCAGCACCATTTCGATCTCGACCGGAAAAACATTCTCTCCGCCGGAGATGAACATGTCCTTGCGGCGATCGACGAGGGTGACGAAGCCGTCTTCGTCCTGCCGCGCGATGTCGCCGGTGCGGAACCAGCCATCGGTAGTGAAGGCATGCTCGGTTTCTTCCGGCCGGTTCCAGTAGCCTGAGGTGATCGAGGGGCCGGACAGCCATATTTCCCCCGGCTCGCCGGCGGCGACGTCGCCGCCATCGTCGTCGACGATGCGCAGGCCGATCGTCGGCGCGGCAAGGCCGGCGGAACCCGCCTTGCCGGCGATCCGGTCGGCCTCGACCGGCATGCCGAGCACCGTGCCTGCCTCCGTCATGCCGAAACCGTCGACCATGCGGATGCCTTGCGCCAGCCACCATTTGACATCGGCGGCCGGGTTGGGCGCGCCGCCAGTGAAGATGGCGGTGAGCGAGGCCCAGCGCGCCGGCGCGAAATCCGGGTGGTCGCGAAGCATCCTGGCCATTTGCGGCACGCAGAAATAGTGGGTGACGCCAAGTGCCGGATCGGCGAGGCGACGATTGGTGGCGCCGGCATCGAAGCCGGGCGAGATCAGCACCGTACCGCCCTGGAGCAGCGGCGGACGCAGATTGGTGATGAGGCCGATGACATGGAACATCGGCGCGTCGCAGAGGAAGACGCTGGCATTGCCGACCCGTCCGAGCACGCCGAAATTGACCGCCGTGGCCAATGCATTGCGTTCAGTGACGATGACGCCTTTTGGCCGGCCCGATGTGCCGGACGTATAGAGGATGATCGACGGCGCATCGCTGGCCGGCAAGGGACGGCGCGGCGCCGGCGCCCGCGCCGCGACCGCTTTAGCGAAGGAGGGGACTTCGATTGCTTTGCAGTCCTTGGGCAGCACCGTCTCAAGGGCGGTGTCGTGCACCAGCAGCGCAGGATCGCAATCGGCAAGGATCACCTGCTGCTCCGCGCTTGCGAGCCGCCAGTTGACTGGCACGAAAATGGCGCCGAGCCGCATTGCGGCCTGCTGCAGGATCAGGAGATCGGCGCTGTTGCGGGCAAGCGTGGCGATCCGCTGCCCCGGTTCGATGCCGTAGCCGGTTTCAAGCACCCCGACGGCGCGCTGGATGGCCTCGTCGAATGCGGCGTAGCTCCAGCGCCTGCCGGATGCCAGGTCGACGCAGGCAAAGCGATCCGGCTGCAGGCCTGCATGAAGGGCCACCGGATCCGATGTCGTGAAGGCCGGCATTCGCATCTCCTCCCAGATTGCGTCGGTGGTGGTCTATGGCGTCTTCCGGGGCGTCATCTGGCCTTGTCGTAGGCGCCGAGGCCGGGCTTGTAGCTCTTTTCGTCGATGAACTGGCGGATGCCTTCCTTGCGGCCCTGATTGTCGAATGAGTTTGCCGCCTCCTGTGCCCGCACCAGATAGTCCTCGGCATTGTCGTAGGTCATTTCGGCAACGCGGCGGATGGCGTCCTTGGTTGCCTTGAGCGCAATCGGGTTCTTCTTCAGCAAAATGTTCGCGACCTCGGTGACGCGCGCCTTGAGGTCGGCCAGCGGCAGGCTTTCATTGACCAGCCTCCAGGCGGCGGCCTTCCTGCCGTCGATGAGCTCGCCGGTCAGTGCGTGGTACATGGCGTCACGCATCGACAGGAGGTCTACCACCACCTTGGTAGCGCCGCCGCCGGGCAGGATGCCCCAGTTGATCTCGGACAGAGCGAATTGCGCCTCGTCGGCGGCAAAGGCGAGGTCGCAGGCGAAGAGCGGGCCATAGCCGCCGCCAAAGCACCATCCATTGACCATGGCGATGGTCGGCTTGCCGTACCAGCGCAGGCGTCGCCACCAGCCATAGGCTTCCGCTTGCGCCTTGCGGATGGCGCCAAGACCCTTGGCCTCGGTCTCGCGAAAATACTCCTTGAGGTCCATGCCCGCCGACCAGGCGCTGCCTTCGCCAGACAGCACCAGCACGCCGACATCGTCGCGGAACTCGAGCGCGTCGAGAACCTCCATCATGCGCCGGTTGAGTGCCGGGTTCATGCAGTTGCGCTTGTCCGGCCGGTTGAAGCGCACCCAGGCGATGCCGTTCTCGACGTCGAAGGCAACGGTCTCTTCGGTCATGGTCGGTATCCTCCCGCTCCTTATTGGCGTTGGTGAAATTTGCTATGGAGCATAGCTATAATGGTTGCTATGTTGCATAGTGTTTTTCGCTTGACAAGAGGGGGCATCGCGGCGATCGGTTGCAGCATGGATGATGCAAAGGTTCACGCCGGTACCGCCGCGCGAGGTGCGATGGCCGAGGACGCGCTCGACGCACAGATCGGCTACAATCTGAGGCGCGCCTCGACCTTCGCGCTCAACGATTTCGCGGTCGAGCTGGCCGATGCGGCGCTGCGCCCGGTCACCTACGGCATGCTGGCGCTGATCGACGAGCGGCCCGGCATCAGCGCGGCCGAGCTCGGCCGTCTGCTCGGCATGAAGAGCGCCAACATGGCGCCGCTGCTGGCCGAGCTTGAAGAGCGCGGGCTGGTCGAACGCGACGACCATGCGCAGGACAAGCGAGTGCGGGTGCTGACGCTGACGCGGGCCGCAAGCGAGGCCATGCCCGGGTGGCGGCGACAGGTGCGCCGGCACGAGGACCGGTTCCTGAATCGACTGACGGAAAAGGAGCGGGCGACGCTGCTGCGCCTGCTGCGCCTGATCTGGACGGAGGAAGGGTAGGGGTTCGTGCCGCAGGAAGCGCCGCCAGCGAACCCAACCGATATGCGCCGTAAAACTCATGTTACTTGAGGAACCAGGAAAATAGCCGCACGTTCACCCTCGCCAGGGTTTTCTCACCTCGACAGGAGTCTTCGCATGTCGCTTTCCGGCTCGACAACCCGTTTTGGGCGCCTTGCCCAGGCTCTCCATTGGCTGACTGCTCTGCTGGTGCTCGCCGCATTCCTGGTGTCCGCTGGCGGGCCGCCCGAACGCGTCTATTCCACGGCGAGGGCATCGACATTGCTGCTGCACGAGTCGCTTGGCTTCTCGGTTCTCTGTTTGTTGGTCATTCGCTTGGTCTGGCGCCTTTTCGACCGCATTCCCGACGCTCCAGCGATGCCTGGCTGGATGGAGCTTGCTTCGAAAGCAACGCATTGGGCGCTTTACGCTCTGCTGTTCGCGGTCCCTGCGACGGCCATGATCGGCGCCTTGTTCGGCGGGCACCCGGTGACGATCTACGGCCTTGGAGCGATCGGTCCGTTTTCAGGCGCCTGGGGTGCGCCGCTGGCGGAAATCCATGGCACGCTCGGCGATATCATCATGTGGCTCGCCGGCCTGCATGCGGCCGCGGCCATCTTCCATCATGTCTTCTTACGTGATCGCGTGCTGAGCCAGATGGTACCGGGCCTGCCCGACCCATCGTCCGGGCAGGGCGGCTGAGCGTGGTCAATCGAGAACGATGCGGATCGCCTGATCGACGACCGGGTTCAGGCTGCTTGCCAGGCGAAAATCGCAATGCCGAAAGTTTCTGAAACAGTCAGGCTCTTATTTCAGAAACCTCATCGGAAAATGAAATAGCTATTGGAAGCTGGCGGAATCTGACATAAGGATTATCTTATTGCAGAAATCACGGCTTTTTCTGAAATATGGATCTATCGGCTTACAAGGCGGGAAAGTACGAAAAGCGATTGGAATATCGCAGTTTCGCGCCAGCCTCGATCAATCATCCCTGGATAGTCTCCGACCCGTACGTCATAGACGTGCTTAGCCGCGCCGATCGCGCACTGGGTGAATTGAACGCATTCGCGCAACTCGTTCCCGACATCGATTTTTTCATTAGCATGTACGTCGCGAAGGAAGCCACCCAGTCCAGCCGGATCGAAGGCACCCAGACCAATATCGAGGACGCCTTCAAGCAGATCGAGGACTTGTCTCCCGACGCTCGTGACGATTGGGGGGAGGTGCAGAACTACATCCAGGCGATCAACAGCGCCATTGACAGCCTGCAGCGCCTGCCTTTCTCAAACAGGCTGCTGAAGGAAACGCATGCCATCCTCATGCAGGGCGTGCGCGGCGAAACCAAGCAGCCTGGGGAATTTCGAACCAGCCAGAACTGGATCGGCGTGAGCCTGAGAAACGCGGTGTTCGTACCGCCGCATCACGAGCATGTGCCCGAGCTCATGAGTGACATGGAGAAATTCATCCATGACGACAGCCTGCGCTTGCCGCCGCTTATCCGCATCGCGATCGCTCACTATCAATTTGAAACCATCCACCCATTCCTGGATGGCAACGGACGGCTGGGCCGCCTCATGATCTCGCTCTACCTGGCTTCGCAGGGGCTCCTCGTCAAACCGGCGCTTTACCTGTCCGATTATTTCGAACGCAACAAAACCGCCTATATCGATCACCTGATGGCCGTTCGTGAAGGCAACCATATGCGTGAGTGGCTGATCTTCTTCCTCCACGGAGTAGAGGAGACCGCGCGCGCTTCTGCCGACGTGTTCCGGAAGATTCTGGTGCTGAAGGAACATATAGAACGTGAAACGCTGCCGCGTTTCAGCTATCGTCGTCAAGGCAACGCGCAGCAGCTTGTAAGGCATCTCTACAGGAAACCGCTTGTCGACGTGAAGGGCGTCACCACTTTGCTGGACACGACGACCAATACGGCCACCTCGCTGATTGCCGACTTAATCAATCATGGCGTTCTGGTCGAAGTAACAGGCCAAAGGCGCAACAGGCTTTTCGTGTTCGAACAGTATCTCCATCTCTTCGAACGACGTGGACGCGACTGATGCCGTCGGTCGCGTCGCTCCTTGTTTGCCATGCTGTCTCGTGGGTCACCATCCCGGTAGAAACGGGATCGCCTGATCACCACCGGGTGCAGGCCGCTGGCCTGGAAGCACAGGCGGTTGCCGGAGCCGACTGCTGCTCATTGCGAGGTCCGACGCGGGATCACGCCGGGACCAGGAAACGGTCGGGCGCCAGCGCCGCGGCGGTGACGCCCAGTGCGGTAACGTCCCGCGGCAAGGGCAGGCCGCGCATCAGCGCCGAGCTCAGCCTCGCCAGCGTCAGCGATACCTGGAAACCGTAGCCGCCCTGGCCGCCGAGCCAGAAGAAGCCGGGCAGGCGCGGATCGAAGCCGGCGACCGGTGTGCGGTCGGGCGAAAAGGTCCGCAGGCCCGCCCATGGCGTCGAAGGCCGGCCAATGCGCATCGACGTCGCCTGTTCGATGCGGTCGACGGCGATGGCGACGTCGATATCTTCCGGCCAGGCGTCACAAGGCTCGGAGTCCGTTTCGTCGGCGAGCGAGCCGATCAGCCGGCCGGCATCGGGTTTGAAATAGAACTGTTCGTGCAGGTCGACCACCAGCGGCCAGCCGGCGATGTCCATGCCGGCGGGCGGATCGAACAGGAAGGCGGTGCGCCGTTTCGGCCGGAAGCCGAGGCCCGCGAGCCCCGCCAGGCCGGCAACGACATCGACCCAGGCGCCGGCGGCGTTGACGACGATGTCGGCTGAGTAGATGCCGGCGCTCGTTTCAACCCGATAAGCGCTCCCGTCGAGTGATATGGCGCGAACCTCCTCGCCGGTGCGGATCAGGCCGCCGCTGGATTTCACCGCAGAAGCGCAGGACGCCAGCATCCTGGCCGTGTCGACATCCATCGCGTCCGGCTCATAGACGCCGCCGCAGGTGGCTTCTGTGGCGATGACCGGAACCAGCGCGTGAAGTTCGGCCGCCGACAGGCGGCATACGCTGGGCACCAGCGCGTGCAATTCGCCGGCCAGCTTGTCGATCGCCGCATCGTCGCCGCGCCAGCCGACATGCAACGCGCCGCGCCGATGGGTGGCGAAGCCGCCCTCGACGATGGCCTGCCGGCTGGCCAGCGTCAGGCCGCGCACCAGCCGGTTTCCGTAGGTCTCGGTGAACAAAGCGGCGGAGCGGCCGCTGGCGTGGTAGCCCAGATGCGGCTCGCGCTCGATGACGGTGACCGCTGCCCAGTCGCGCAAGGCGGCGGCCACCGACAGGCCGGCAATGCCGCCGCCGATGATGACGATTTTTGGGGAGGAGTTCGACTGCATCCGTTACTCGTAAAAATGATTTCGCATCCAGTCAAACCGCGCGGTCTTTCCCAATCGGCAGCCGCCTACAATGCCATGGTCCGCCCCAATCCTCGCCGAACTGCCTCATGATGCGCGTCGCAGGGATCCGTTTCAGGGCGACGGGCTTTGGGCTGGCAGCGCTTCCCCCGCATCCAGCAGCCATTGCCGCACGGCCTGCGTCGGCTCGGGGTGGCGCTGTTTTCTCGGCATCACGACATGGAAATCCTGGGTGCCGCGCATCTCGCCACGGACCGGCTGGACCAACCGCCCGGCGGCAAGATCGGTCTCGACCAGAAAGCGGCTGGCCAGTGCGATGCCCTGGCCGGCGAGGGCCGCGTCTATGGCGAGCCCGGTCTGGTTGAAGCGCATGCGTTTGAGCTCGACCGTCATCTTCAGGCCGACGGCCTTTTCCATGAATTCCGGCCACAGATTGTGCGCGTCGTGGAGCAGGACGTGATGCTGGATGTCGGCCGCGGCGATTTCGGTCGTGCCGGCGGGCAGCAGGGCTGGGCTGCAGATCGCGATGATCTGCTGGGGAAACAACAGGTCGACGATGAGGCCGGCGCCGAAGGGCGGCCGACCTTGTCTGACCGCGATGTCGACGCCGTCGGCCTGGAAGCTCGACAGGCTTTCGCTGGCCAGCACGCGCAGGTCGACCAGCGGATTGCCGGCCATGAAATGCTGCAGCCTGGGGATCAGCCATTTGGTGGCAAAACTCGGCGTCACGCTGATCGTCAGCCGCGCCGGCTCGGGGCGCAGCAAAAGCGTCGCCTCCGAGATCAGGTCGAAGGCGCGGCGGATGTTGGGGACATAGGCGCGGCCTCCGTCGGTCAGCGCCAGGCCGCGCGGCAGACGCTCGAACAGTTTGGTGCCGAGATGGGTCTCCAGGCCGCGAATGTGCTGGGCGACCGCCCCTTGCGTGACGTTCAACTCCTCGGCGGCGATGCGGAAGTTGAGATGGCGCGCCGAAGCCTCGAAGGCGCGCAGCGCATTCAATGGCGGCAGGCTGAGGAAGGCTTCGGGCATGCAGGAGTTTTTCTACAGGTTGATTTCAGCCATTCTGGTTCGAACCGGGCGGAGAAACCAGCTATAGCACCGTTCAAATCCCGAAAACACCGCTCGCGGTGCCCGCTGAAAGGAGAACCCAATGAGTGTAGAAAAAGTGGCTGTCGTGGTGGCCGGTGGCAGTGGCATGGGGGCAGCGGCGGCGAAGCGCCTGGCGGCGGACGGCTTCAAGGTCGCCATCCTCTCTTCCTCCGGCAAGGGCGAGGCGCTGGCCAAGGAATTGGGCGGGCTGGGCGTCACCGGCTCCAACCAGTCGAACGACGATCTGCAGCGCCTCGCCGACCTGACGCTAGAGCGGTTTGGCCGCATCGACGTGCTGGTCAACAGCGGCGGCCACGGGCCGCGCGCGCCGATCCTCGAGATCACGGACGAGCAGTGGCACACCGGCATGGATGTCTACCTGCTCAACGTCGTCAGGCCGGTGCGCATCGTGGCGCCGCAGATGGTCAAGCAGAAGGGCGGCGCCATCATCAACATCTCGACGGCCTGGGTGGCCGAGCCGAACGCGATGTTCCCGACATCGGCGGTCTTTCGCGCGGGCCTTGCCGCCTACACCAAGATCTTCGCCAACACTTACGCCGCCGACAATGTCCGCATGAACAACGTGCTGCCCGGCTGGATCGACAGCCTGCCGGCCACCGAGGAGCGCCGCGACAACGTGCCGATGCAGCGCTATGGGACGAGCGAGGAGATCGCCGCGACGATTGCGTTCCTGGCGTCGGAAGGCGCCGGCTACATCACCGGGCAGAACATCCGCGTGGATGGGGGCGTTATACGGGCGCTGTGAGGCTGGCGAGGGCCGGGCTTAAGCCGTCAAAAGCACTGGCTGTTCGAAAAGCGCATGAAGCTCGGAGACCGGCATTGGGCGTCCAAACAACCAGCCCTGCACATCCGTGCAGCCGTTCTCCCTGACCAGGCGATACTGGTCTTCGGTCTCGACGCCTTCGGCGGTCGTCGTCATGCCGAGCGTGGTGCCGAGTTCGGCGACGGCCTTGACGATCGCCCGGCTTTCGCTGCTCTCGCACATCAGGCTGACGAAGCTGCGGTCGATCTTGATGCGGTTGAACGGGAACGACCTGAGATAGCTCAGCGAGGAATAGCCGGTGCCGAAATCGTCCATGGCTATGGAGATGCCGAGGTCGCGCAGGCTGTGCAGCGTTCTCACCGTGTTTTCGTTGTTCGCCAGCAGCACCGACTCGGTGATCTCCAGTTCGAGCCGCGACGGCAGCAGGCCCGAAGCCGCGAGCGCCGAGGCAACCTGAAGCGATAGCCCCTGCTGCTTGAACTGGGCCGGCGAGAGATTGACCGCGACCTTGACGGGCACGGGCCATTTCGCGGCGTCGGCGCAGGCCCGCCGCATGATCCACTCGCCAAGCGCATCGATGACAGCCGTTTCCTCGGCCAACTGGATGAACTCCGAAGGCGCCAGGAGACCGAGGCGCGGATGGTTCCATCGCACCAGCGCTTCGAAGCCGGTGAGCTTCGAGGTCTTTGCATCGTGCAGCGGTTGATAGTGCAGAACGAATTGCTCTTTTGTCACGCCAAGAGTCAGTTCGGATTCCAGCAGGCGCCGCTCCTGCAGTCTTGCATCCATTCCCGGCTCGAACGACCTGCAGGTGCCACGCCCCTCCATCTTGGCCTTGTACAGAGCAAGGTCGGCATTGCGGATAAGGGTTTCCGAACGTTGCCCGTCGTCGGGGAAGACGGCGATACCGATGCTGCCGCCGATGTTGATCTTGTGGCCCTGGATGGAGAATTCGTCTGACAGGGCATGAATGACACGGCTTGCCAGCACGCCGGCCTCGTCGTTGCCGTCTAGCAGGAGCTGAAGGATGACGAACTCGTCCCCGCCTATTCGCGCCACCATGGCGGTTTCGCCGGCATGCTGCTTCAACCGCTTCGCCACCGCCCCGAGAAGCTCGTCGCCGACCGGATGGCCAAGCGTGTCATTGACCGGCTTGAAACGGTCGAGGTCGACGCAATGAACGGCCAGCTTCTCGCCGTGCCTGAGGCTTCTCAACGCCTCGTCCATGGTGTCCGCCAAGAGGCCCCGGTTGGGCAGGCCGGTGAGAATGTCATGCGTGGCAAGGTGCTGGATCTCGGCGGTGCGCTCCTCGACCCGCAGTTCCAACGTCGAGGCGGCATTCGCCTGCATCATCATTGCGCGTCCGATCGCATACCAGCAGGCCAGCGCCAGCAGCGTGACCACGGCGACCGCCGCATAGCCGGCCAGCTCGAATTCCCGCACGGACTGGGCGTCCATATTGGCGTCGAAGCGGCTGTTGGGAAAACCAGCCCAAAGACGCCATGCGCTTCTGGGATCGTTGAGCGAGAGCGGGATGACTTCGGAATAGATCAGGTTGGGGTCGGCGGCCGTGAAGGCACGGGAATCGGCCGCGAGCGAAGTCGACATCTTGTGCTGGTCGGATTCGAAGCCGTAGCCCGAATTGACGATGACGTAGTCGGTGCTCGGCAAGAGTTTGCGCAGCGCCGAGGTGAGCATGATCGCCGAGACCGAGCCGCGCAGGCTGCCGTCCTGGCCGAACACCGGGACCGAGAGGATGAAGCCGGAGCGATCCGCATCATTGCCGGTATGTATGAAATCCGTGTTGTCGCAGGTGATGAGCTCCTTGGTGCCGATGATCGGCAAGTTGAGCCCGTCGATGGCGCTTGAATTCGGATAGTTCGCCTTCAGCCAGGCAAGCTGCTTGGCCAGTTCATGGTATTCATAGGTTTCGACCTCTTCCGCGGGGCGGGTCAGCGCTTTGTCGTCGAGCTTCGCGTGCTTGGCGCCGCCGACGGCGTCGGATCTCGCTTTGGCATTCACGATCAGCTGGTCGAACTGGAGGATCGGCTCCTCGAGCTTGCCTGTTTCGGCATCGAACCGGTCCGGGTCGAAATCCAGCGGCAGGAAGTAGACCTCGGAAATCGACACGTTGTTGGCGAGGTTGTTGTAGATCTGCTGGATCGTCGCGCGGCCTTCGTCGCCAAGGTTCGTGCCATGCCGGTCGAGGTTGCGGACGCTTGGCAGGTAGCTCAGCGTGCGCACATTCTCGTAGACGGCCCGCAAGGCGTCTTCCACCGTTTTGGCTGTCGCCTTGGCCGCCGCCTGGGAGTTTTCGACATAGCGTTGCCTGGCCAGCGCGTAGTCGCGCTGGCTGTCGATGCGCAGCGCCACCAGCATCACCGCGCCGGTCAACAGGATCACCACAAATCCGGCCGCTCGCCTGAATGCGTTCATCGACATCCCATCCTCGAGTGGCAAGGGATACCGTATGGCGGTTTAGGAAGCGCTAATGGGATAGGTCCTTCTTTACGATTAGCCATTGTTGCCGCGCATCAAATCCTGGAGATCGAGAACCCAATTTTTCGCGGGCGGGCAGACCAGGCCGGGCGAGGCGGTTCAGTTCGCTGGCGCCGCCTGCTGGTCGGCGTCGGTGAGCGTGCCGAGAAACGCGACGATATCGTCGATCTCCGCATCGTTCAGCGCCGGCTTATCGCCCGGCCTCTTGCCGTCAAAGGGCGGGTCTTGATTCAAGTTTCCCCAGTAAGCCTTTGGCAGATCGTCATATTGCCTGACCGAGCCGTCGGCGTTTTTGGGGTACCAATGGCCGGGGTCGGTATCGCGGCTGGCGTAGAAGGCGACCGCGTCGCGCAGTGTGTGGAAGGCGCCATTGTGGAAGAAGCTTTTGCGTAGCGCGACGTTGCGCAGCGTCGGCGTCTTGAACAGGCCGCAATACTCGCTCCGTCCCTTGAGGTCGGTGCGTAGCGGGCCGCACAGGCCGAGATCGGCATAGGCGGGATCGGCATTGGCGGGAATTGCCGCGTTGCGCGGCACGGCGATGGCGATCAGGCCGAAATCGGTGAATTGCGGTGGCTCGCCGTCATTGGCCGGTTCGCTAAGGTGGCAACTGGCGCAATTGCCTTTCGCTTCGTCCTCGAACAGCGCGCGGCCGCGCATTTCCTGCATTGAAAGGGTCGCCTTGCCGGCGAGGAAGGCATCGTAACGGCTGGAATAGGGATAGAAGTCGGCAGCGCTCTGCTCGAACGTGCCAAGCGCCTCGGCGGCGGCGTCGAAGGCGTCACCCGGATGATCGAACACGTCGGCACCGAAGGCCGCCTTGAAGTCGCCTGCATAGGCCGCCTTGCTCAGTGCTGACGTGACGGCGGCGGCGTCCTTGTTGGCCATCTCGAAGGGCGAGAGCAGGGGGATTTTTGCCTGGTCCTTGCCATGGTCGGCTCGTCCGTCCCAGGTCAGGCCGCCAGTCGGTCCGTTGTCGACGCTCTCGTCGCCCTCGTCCTCGGAATCGTAGAAATGCTCGGTGAAGGCGGGCGAGGCCTGCAGATAGCGCAGCGAGGGAACGGCGCGCAGGCCCGGCTGGTCGAGGTTCGGCCCGCCCATCTCGACCGGCGTCGCCGAAGCCGGGCCGAAGGCATGGCGCGGGTCATGGCAGGACGAGCATGCCTGCTTTCCCGACGCCGACAGTCCCGGGTCGAAGAACATCTTTTTACCAAGCGCGGTCAGCGCTTCGGCGCGCGCGAAAGCCTCGGCGCGCGATAGCGGACCGGGGTGAACGCCATCAGGGCCCGCCGTGTTGGCGGGCGCGGCAAAGCCGACTGCCGCTATCGCGGCAATAGCGACCGTCCGGCTGTTCCATCGTGTCGCTGTCATGTCGCTGTCGTGTCGCTATAAAGGGCATGGTCCGCTTTGGCCCGGAAATAAGAAGGGAGTGCAACGGATTGATGACCGCTCCAGGCGCTCACGAAACCGTGTTCGCAGCGACAGGAAGTGTCACAAAGGTGACAAGGCGTCGACGTTAGTTGCATCTCCATGGTTCGTCGTTCCCGCGTCCTCCAGCCACAGTCAAGCCACGAGGTTTTTCCATGACGAGGCTCAAGCTCCTCACGTCCTTCTGTCTGGCCGGTTCGGCCCTGGTTCCTTTCACGGCCCACGCCGCTCCACCCGGCTACGACAAGATCGACACCGTCGTCGTCATCTACGCCGAGAACCGCAGCTTCGATAATCTCTATGGCGGCTTTCCCGGCGCCAATGGGCTGGCCAATGTCTCGGCCGACCAGGCACGCCAGCTCGACCGCGACGGCAAGCCGCTTTCGGAACTGCCGCCGGCCTGGGGCGGGCTGACCGGCAAGGGGGTGACGCCTGTCGTGACCGAGGCGCAGTCGGCGCATCTGGCCAATGCCACCTTCGCCATCGACGACGCCAGCGGCTTCAACGAGAAGACATCCGTGGTCACCCGCGATCTCTGGCACCGCTTCTACCAGGAGCAGATGCAGATCGACGGCGGCAAGAACGACAAGTTCGCCGCCTGGGCCGATTCCGGCGGTCTCGTCATGGGCCATTATGACGGCTCCGGCCTGCCGATGTGGGCGGTGGCGAAAAAGTACGTGCTGGCCGACAACTTCTTCCAGGGCGCCTTTGGCGGCTCCTTCCTCAATCATATCATGCTCGCCTGCGCCTGCGCGCCGGTCTATCCGCATGCCGACACCAGCCCGGTGAAAGGGCAGATCGCCGTCGTCGAGGCCGATGGCAAGACGCTGAAGGTCGCCGACAATTCGCCGGCCTCGGCACTTGGCGGCGTACCGAAATTCGTCAATGACGGCGCCATCACGCCGGATTTCCATGCCGTCAACACCATGCAGCCGCCCTATCAGCCGAGCGCCAACAAGCCGGTCGAGGGCGGCGACAAGGCACTGGCCGATCCGGCGCAGCCCACCACGCTGCCGCCGCAGCACGACATCACCATCGGCGACCTCCTGTCGCTGAAAGGGGTCGACTGGGCCTGGTATGCCGGCGCCTGGCAGGCGACGCTCGACGGCAAGAACGCGACGCCGGTGCCGAACTTCCAGTTCCACCACCAGCCGTTCAACTATTTCGCCGCCTATGCACCCGGCACCGCCGCGCGCAGCGAACATCTCAGGGATGGCGGCCTGGACGGCACCGAGTTCATCAAGGCGATCGACGACGGCAAACTGCCTTCTGTCAGCTTCTACAAGCCGCAGGGCAATCTCAACGAGCATGGCGGCTATACCGACGTGACATCGGGCGACCAGCATCTGGCCGACCTGGTTTCGCATCTGGAGAAAAGCCCGCAATGGAGCCACATGCTGGTCGTCGTCACCTATGACGAGAATGGCGGCTTCTGGGACCATGTCGCGCCGCCCAGGGCGGATCGCTGGGGTCCGGGCAACCGCGTCCCGGCCTTCATCATCTCGCCCTATGCGAAGATGGGTACGGTCGACCACACGCAATACGACACGACGTCGATCCTGCGCTTCATCACCGCGCGCTACGACCTGCCGGTGCTTTCAGGCATCGTCGCCCGCGACAAGGCGCTGACCGGCAATGGCGAGCCGCCGATGGGGGATTTGAGTGCCGCGCTGGATTTGAGCCGGTAGGGGGGCGGCGGACAGGCCACGGCGGTGCGATGGCCCCGTCAGCCGCCATTCACCAAAGCGAGGATCAGCTTCTGCAGATTGCCGCCCTGGCCGAGTTCGACACGGTCGAAATCGCGGCTGGCCTGTCGTTGAGCCTGCGAGAGCGCGGACAGGCGCTTGGTCATCTCGGTGCGGATCTTGCTGCATTTGGGGTCATCGGCGACCGTCAGGCCAACGGTCGCCGCCTCGATCTTGCGCACCATGTCGACAATGGTGGCGCCATGCACCTTTTCATGGGCGCTGACGCCGGCGAGGAAGACCTCCCAGTTCTTCTGGATGGCTGGCGGCAGCGGCGCGGAGGGGCTGGGCAAGGTGTAGGTGATGATGAGCTTCGGCTTGGCCGAAACCAGCACGCAGGCGCCGGCCCGTGCCTGATAGTCCCTCGTCCAGGTCAGCTTGAAATTGGTATGGGCGATGGCGCGGGCAGCGCCGACATTCGGCCCGTTCTCGCCGATCGACCGGTAGAGCTCCGGCCCGGACTGGCCTGAAATGGCGTAGGTCTCGACTTTCTCGACCGGCTTCCATTCGGCACGGGCGGCAGGCGGCAAGGCCACCAGGGCGGCCAGCAGAAGACACAGGCGAACTCTCGACACGACGCTCTCCAAGCGAACCACCCGATCTTGCCGAACAGGCAATGCCACGGGATCGCTTTTCCTATATGCTGGCGGCGGGTGCCGCAATTGTCAGGGGGAAATCATGAAAGCGGGAGTTCTCGTCGTCGCCGGTGCCGTGCTTGCGCTGCAGACCGCGCCGCCGGCTTTTGCCGCGTCGTGCAGCGGCTGGACCGCCAAGATGGAGGAAGACGAGGGCGGCAAGGTGCTGACCGCCTCGGTCTGCGGCGGGCCGAAGGGCGACGCGTATCTGATGCTGAACTGTTTCGACAATCCGGTGCTGAGCTACGATCTGGGCGCCAGCGGCCAGCAGCTGGAGCCTGGCATAAGCGGCTCGTTCGACTTCAAGGCCGACGGCAAGACGGTGACCAAGACGCTGCAGCTTGAGGCCATGTACAATTATTTCGTGGTCGACTTGGCGAAGGCCGACCCGCTGCTCGACCTGTTGCGCGGGAAGGGCGATATTTCGGTCAGCGCGGCCAAGTATGGTTCGATCAGCTTTCCGTTGAAGGGATCGAGCGGCGCCATAGGCAAGGTGCTGGCGCAGTGCGGCAAGGCCAAGCCCGCGGGTGATGCGGATTGAGGGCGGTACCCGCGCCTTCGTCATGCATTACTCTTGCTCTGCAGCACGGGTGGTAGTGCTTTATCCTGATCCGCTTTGACTTCTCACAGGTGTCGCGACATGGATCCCAGGGTCTCCGCGACGGAGCTGCGCTCCTGCTTCGCCCTAGGATGACGAAGGCAGGGGATGCTATCGCATCACCCCACCTAACCTTGCCGTCGCCGCCCTCAATTCCTCGTCCGAGAACCCCGAAAACCCCAGCACCAGCCCGTGCCTCGGCACCCCGTCGATGAACATCGAGGACAGTGCCCGGGCGCCGACGCCCACGGCCTTCGCCGCCTCGACGATCGCGGTGTCCGGGCCGCCCTTCAGCATCGCCATCAGATGCAGCCCCTGTTCGGGCACCGTGACGTCAAGCATATCGCCGCAATGCGCCTCGAGGCCGGCGACCAGCGCGTCGCGCGCGGCTTGCACGCGGCGGCGCACGCGCCTGAGATGCGCGGCGAAGTGGCCTTCGTTCAAGAGATCGGTCAGCGCGCCTTCGGCGAGTGTCGAGGGGTAGCGGTCGGCGCGCGCCCGCACCGCCATCACGGCATCGAGCAGCGGCTCCGGCACCACGACATAGCCGATGCGCAGTCCGGGGAAGAGCACTTTCGAAAACGTGCCGAGATATGCGACGCGGTCCGCGCCATCCATGCCTTGCAGCGAGGTCAGCGGTGGCCCGGCATAACGGAACTCGCTGTCGTAATCGTCCTCGAAGATCCAGGCGTCGTTGCGCCGCGCCCAGTCGAGCAAGGCGAGGCGGCGGCGCATCGTCATCGTCACGCCGAGCGGATATTGGTGCGAGGGCGTGACATAGGCCGCGCGTGCCTTCGGATACAGGCGCGCGCCGATCTCGGGATCAAGCCCCTCGCTGTCCACTGGCACGGCGGCGACCCTGGCGCCGCTGCCAGCCAGCGCGGCATGGGCCATGGGGTAACAGGGGTTTTCGATCCACACGGCGTCACCTGGGCGGATCGCGGCTCGTACCAGGAGGTCGAGCCCCTGTTGCGTGCCCGAGGTTAGCACGATCTGGCCGGCATCGCAGCGTACGCCGCGAGCGGTCCTGAGATACTTGGCAATCGCGGTGCGCAGCGCGATGCCGCCGCGCGGGTCGCCATAGCGGAAATGCTCTGGACCGGGGCGGGCGAGGTGGCGCGACAGCAGGATGCGGAACAGGTCGAGCGTGCGCGGGTCGGACACCGCCACGCCAAGGCCGCAAGGCAGCGAGGCGGCGACGTCGATCTCCGGCGGGCGCGCCTTGGCCAGTGTCGTCGGCAGATACGGTACGTCGCGCGCGACGAAGGTGCCGGCGCCGACCTTGGCGACCGCAAAGCCTTCAGAGATGAGCATTTCGAAACAGGCGACCGCCGCCGAGCGCGACAGGCCGAAGCGCCCCGCCAGATCGCGGGTGGTCGGCAATTTGGCGCCGGCGGCCAAGGCGCCGGTCTCGATCAGCCGCCGGAGCGCCGCATAGAGCTCGCGGCTGCGCGGGCCGTCGCCCGGCAGGACCGGAATCAGTGCCGACCAATCCGGCGGATTGGTCTGAATTTTATTCTCTTGATTGGTTCTTTTTTCGACCAATGGCATGGCGCATGGTTGGCAGACAATAGTTGAGGATGCAAGCTGTGAACGACGTCGCCGCCAGTTTTCCGACCACCAGCCGCAACCGGGTCAAGCGCCTGCACGAGCGGGGCAGCTACGACCATGCGGCGGTCTTCGCGGTGCTGGATGCCGGGCTGATGTGCCATGTCGCCTACAATTTCGACGGCCAGCCCTACTGCACGCCGACGATCCACTGGCGCGAGGGCGACATGCTCTATTGGCACGGTTCATCCGCCAGCCGCATGCTGCGCCAGCTGCGCGGCGGTACGCCGGCCTGCCTCACCGTGTCGCATCTCGACGGGCTGGTGCTGGCGCGCACCGGCTTCAACCATTCCGCCAACTACCGCTCGGCGATGTGCTTCGGCACCGCTGGGATCATCGACGAGCCGGAGGAGAAGATGAAGGCGCTGGCCGGCGTCGTCGATCGTTTCTATCCCGGCCGCAGCGAGACCTTGCGGCCGATCTCGGCGCAGGAAGCCAAGGCGACGATGGTGATCGGCATGCGCATCGAGGAAGCATCGGCGAAGGTGCGCGCCAAGGGTGTCGCCGACGACGAGGAGGATTATGGCCATCCGGTCTGGGCCGGCGTCATCCCGGTGCGCATGGTGATCGGCGCGGCCGAGCCGTGCCCCAGGCTGCTGCCCGGTATCGAGCGGCCGGGGAACCTGGCTGGGTATGCGGAGGGCGAGCGGCTGGACCGGGCGCTGATGCAGGCGCAGGCTGCTTATGAGGGCGATGGCTAATCAGCGCTCTTCCTCCTCCCTTGAGGGAGAAGAAAGAGCGCGAGCTTGCCGCCACCACCGCCTCGCGCTATCCCGTCACCATGATCACCTTCCGCAAGGCGAAAGCCTCCGACCTGCCTGCCATCGTCGCCATGCTGGCCGACGACCCGCTGGGGGCTGGCCGCGAGGATGCTTCGTTGCCGTTGGCGCAGGGTTATGTCGATGCCTTCGACGCCATCGATGCCGACCTCAACCAGCTGCTCGCGGTGGCCGTGGATGGCGGTGAGGTGATCGGTACGTTGCAGATCACCTTCCTGGCCGGGCTTTCGCGAAAAGGCGCCTGGCGCGGGCAGATCGAGGCGGTCCGTGTCGCCAGCGGCAGGCGTTCGGGCGGTATTGGCAAGAAAATGTTCGAATGGGCGATCGATCAATGCCGGGCGCGTGGCTGTAGTGTCGTCCAGCTGACCACCGACAAGGGGCGGGCGGATGCGCACCGCTTTTATGACAGCCTCGGCTTCACCGGCAGCCATATCGGCTACAAGAAGACCTTGTAGGCGTTCCGCCCTAGCGGCGACTGGCGTATACCGCTAGGCCTTCAGGCCCTATTCAAATTGGCCGGCAAAGCGGATATAGGTCAGCTAGGTTGACCTATATGAAAATCGTCTGGGGAGGCGTGACTTGACCCTTTTGAACCTCCTGGCTTCGCGCTCTTCGCGCATGAAAGCCTCCGAAATCCGCGAGCTTTTGAAGCTGCTCGACCAGCCTGATATCATTTCGTTCGCCGGCGGCATTCCCGACCCTTCGCTGTTTCCGGCCGACGCCATCCGCGACGCCTATGCCGAGGTGCTCGGCGGCGCCGAAGCCGGCGCGGCGCTGCAGTACCAGGTCTCGGAAGGCTATCTGCCGCTACGGCGCTGGATCGCCGGGCAGATGGGCAAGCTCGGCGTCGCCTGTGACGAGGCCAACATCTTCATCACCTCCGGCTCGCAGCAGGCGCTGGATTATCTCGGCAAGCTGTTCCTGTCGCCCGGCGACACCGCGCTGGTGACATGGCCGACCTATCTCGGCGCGCTGCAGGCGTTCAATGCCTATGAGCCGCGCTACGACCGGCTGCGGCCCGAAGGCGGCAACATGACGCCGGCGGCCTATCACGCCGCTGCCGCCGCGAATGGCGGCAAGGTCAAATTCGCCTATCTGGTGCCGGACTTCGCCAACCCGACCGGCAACACGCTGGACAGAAAGCAGCGCGAAGCGGTGCTCGACCTTGCCGGCGAACTCGACATCGCCGTCATCGAGGACGCCGCGTATCGGGCGCTGCGCTATGACGGCGAGGGCGTGCCGCCGATCCTGGCGCTCGACTGCGCGAGATCCGGCGGCATCGACAAAGCGCGCACGCTCTATTGCGGCTCGTTCTCGAAAATCCTGTCGCCGGGCATGAGGGTCGGCTGGGTGTGCGGGCCGCGCCACGTGGTGGAGAAACTGGTGCTGATGAAGCAGGCCTCCGATCTGCACAGCCCGTCGATCAACCAGATGGTCATGCACCGCGTCGCCGAATCCGTGTTCGATCGCCAGGTCGACAAGCTGATCGGCGCCTATCGCGAGCGCCGCGACAACCTGCTTGGCGCGCTAGAGGCCAACATGCCGGATGGCGTGACCTGGAGCCGCCCGGAAGGCGGCATGTTCGTCTGGGTGACGCTGCCGGAAGGGGCCGACGCCACCGCGCTGTTGGCACGATCGGTGAAGGAGGCGCGCGTCGCCTTCGTCCCCGGCAACGCCTTCTACGCCGACGGCAGCGGGCGCAACACGCTGCGGCTCTCCTTCACGCTGGCCGACCGCCGCGCGGTGGCCGAGGGCATTCCGCGACTGGCGGCACTGCTCAAGGGCTGAAACCCTCGTCGAAAGGCGGCACCCCTAAGCTGTCACGTTGACCAGCTGCCTGAGCTTCGCAAGTCTGGCGCGCGCCAGCTTGCGGATCGGCTTTTCGAACTTGTCCTCGCGGGTTTCGACGACGAAGACCAATGTCATGAAGTCGAGCATGAACTCGTCGATGGCGGTGGTGAGCGTCTGCGACTTGCCCTTGAACCGCCGCAGCAGGGCGGTTGCCTCCTCGACGTCACCGACACCGGCGCTGTCGACGAGCGCCTCGAGTCTCTGAAAACTGTCCAAGCGCTTTTCCTCCCGCCGCGCCACCAAACTTCACTTTGGGCAGAAGGTTCCCTCAAGGCCTGAGAATTGTCGGCGGTTGTCAGCAGATCGATGTGCCGGCGGCTCCGCACCGGGTCCTCCACATTGACGGTGTTCAGTCGGGGCCTAAATTCGCCCCTTGCGAGGAGGAACTTTCATGGAAACGCAGGAACTGCATCGCGGCCGGCTTATCGATCACATCCAGCTCGTGGTGAGGGACCTCGCCGCCAGCCGGCGTTTCTACGAGGCCGTATTCCAGGCTCTCGACGTGCCGATCGGCGGCACCGGCGAGGATTATTTCTGGTGCGATGAGCTGTTCATCGCCAGCGCCGACAGTCGAGCCGCACAGGGAGAGCTCACCGGCCGTCACCATCTGGCTTTCCAGGCCAGGGATCACGCCATGGTCGATGCCTTCCACAAGGCAGGGCTGGCGGCCGGCGGCAAGGACAATGGCGCGCCGGGCGAGCGGCCCTATCATCCCGGCTACTACGCCGCCTTCCTGCTCGATCCGGACGGCAACAACATCGAGGCCGTCCATCACGGTCCGCACCGGCGCAGTGCCGCGTCGGTCAAGATCACCTTTTAGGACACTGCCTGGCTAGGAGACTGCCCGGAAGCTTGGTCTGGCAGCCAGCCGGCGACGTGCGCCCCGATCCAACGGCGTGCACGTTGCCGTCCTTTGCGTTGCCAGATTGACGGCGCCAATGCTAACCGTGCGAATGGCGGCAGGAATCGGCGCCTAAGCAAGGAACGTCGCCAATTTCTCAATAAAATGCCTGACAGAAACATCATTATCCCATCGTGGAGAAATATATTTCATGCAAAAATCAACCAGGGCGATCTGTGCCGCCACGCTGTTCCTTGTGATTGGAACCACGGCTCTGGCAAATATATTATCTATTACTTATACATTAACCGTCCAGGCCCAGGAGGAATATCTTCCGACGCAGAAGGACTTCGTCGGCAAATGGAAGCTCGCCGGTGGGGCCATCCGGCCGCCGCGCGACATGACGGACGCACCGACGCCGGAACAGGAAGCGGCGGCCAATGAGTTCCAGCAGACGGTGACCAATTTCTACACAGCCTTCGACTATCTCGAGATCACGGCGGACGGCCGCTACAATTTTCATCAGCCCGGCGATCCGACCTCGGCGCCTTGCGTCTGGTGCGGAACCTGGTCCTTCAGCAAGAGTTCGCTGTGGCTCAAGCTGGACACGGCGCCCCGGCTCGATATCTACGCCAAGGACGGCGATATCCAGATGACCTATACCGCCGAACCCGATGAAAAGTCGAAATACGCCTGGCTGGTCTTCGGCTGGACGAAGGTCGAGTAGGCCGCGCGCGATGCGCCGGTAGCGTTCATTCAGGGTTGGCGTAGCTCGCTACGTTCGTCATCCCTGGGCGAAGCAGGAGCGCAGCTCCGTCGCGGAGACCCTGGGATCCATGCCGCGACCTCGAACGAAGGGCGCAGCTGAGCAGAATTCCGCACCGCTGTAGCTCTCGAAAGTCGCGGCATGGATCCTATGGTCTGCGCGGCGTCGCTTCGCTCCTTGCTCCGCCATAGGATGACGAAGCGGGTGTTGGAAGCGCATTTCGAGACAGGGCCTAACGTGTCTTGCATTTTTGATGCGAGCTGTCCGAGAACCCTATGAACGCGCTGCCAGAAGCCGTGCCGCAGGCGCAGATTTAACCTAGACGAATAGCCGCCGATCCGCACGGACGGGCTCGGTCAAGCATCGCGCCTAGCTGGCGGTTCGACAACCCAGATGATTCCCGTGCTCTTGGATATTTCCGAGCATTTCTGAAATCTCGAACGCCGATTTTCGGCACATCCTTGACCGGGACGGCAATGAAATTGTCTTGCAAAGCACAGATATTACCGACTCTGGACAAGACATAAGCAAGTTCCATAGGGTGTGGTCTCTGGAAGGTGCGGGAAGGTGCGGTTACACTGAAAAAGAACGTCTTCTCCTCAGTCGATCTGCCGTCATATCTGGACGATCGCGCGCGGTTCGCGCTCTGGCAGGATATCCATGTCGCCGAGATCTGGTCGGTCGAATACGCCATCTCGGCCAACCGGTCCTTCGCCGCGGCCATCGAGGCCATGCCGGTCGGGCCGCTGGTGCTCGGGCAGATGGCCGGAACGATCCAGCATGCCAGCCGCAAGACTCGCAACATCGCCGACGATGGCCGTGACGGCTACCTCCTGTTGATCAACAATGGCGACACCAGGCTGAGCGGCGCCCAGGTCGGCCGCGACTACAGCGTGGGCAAGGGGGAGGCCGCACTGGTCTCGGCCTCCGAAGCGCTGGAAATGAGTGGCGGCGACAGCAATGTCTGGGCCAACATCGTCGTCCCGCGCGAGATACTGGAGAATGCTTTCGCCCATGCCGACGACCGGCTGGCGTTGACCGTGGCTGCCGACAATGAGGCGCTGGCCATGCTCCGGCGCTATTGCAGCTTCCTGGAAGCAGGTCCGGTCCTGGTTTCACCTGAACTCATCACCCATGCCACCGAAACGATCGTCGACCTGATCGGCCTGGCGATCGGCGCCAAGGGCGATCCAGCCGAACTTGCGGGCATGCGCGGCCTGCGCGCGGCACGGCTGCAGGCCATACTGGACAAGATCCGCGACAACTTCGCCGATCCTGCCATCTCTGCCCAGCAAGTCGCCCAGCAGTTGCGGCTCTCCGTGCGTTATGTCCATGATCTGCTGCAGGAAAGCGGTGCCAGCTTCGCCGAACGCATTCTCGAACTGCGCCTGCAAAGGGCCCACCGGATGCTCAGCGACAGGCGCAACGACCGGATGCGGATCAGCGAGATCGCGCTGCTGAGCGGCTTCTCCGACGTTTCCTATTTCAACCGCTGCTTCCGTCGCCGCTTCGGCTCGACGCCGAGCGGCGCCAGATAGAGCATCCAAGGGTCTGCCTCGTCCGGTGTGCGCAACGGCCACACCAGACGGGAAAGCATCACGGCGCGCCCGGAGACAAGTCCGGTGCGGTCCAGCCCAAGACGCCGGGCAGCGAACAGTGCAACACCACGACGTATCGCTGTGGACGCTCTCCGCGGCGGCGATCATGTCGGGGACCTCGGACAAGCAATGAAAACGTTTCTTCTCGCCGCCGCCTTCCTGCTTGCATCCGCCGGCATGGCTTCAGCCGCTGACGACGGCGCGACCTTGCCTGCCGCCGCCTACAACTGGTCCGGCGCCTATATAGGGGCACAGGCCGGATACGGATGGGGCGAAGCAAGGGTTGGCCAGACTTTCGCGCCTGACAGTTTTGACGGCTACGGCTGGGACTACGGCAGCCTGTCGGGCGGCTTCGGCGGCCTTTATGCCGGCTATATGAAGCAGTTGGACGGCGGCCTGGTCCTGGGCATCGAGGGCGACTACAACTTTGCAAATCGCAAGGATACGACCGTCTATCAGGCGCTGGGGGTCGATGATCCCGGCTTCGGCGGTGTGCTGGAACTGAACGCGATCGGATCCGCTCGGCTGAGGGCGGGCTACGCGATGGATCGGTGGCTTCCCTTCGTCACCGCCGGCGTGGCGGTGACGCACTACAAGCACAGCACTGCCTTCCTTCCGAGCGAAGATGTCTATGCCGATGTCGAGGACACCATCGCGGGCTATGCGCTGGGCGCCGGCGCCGAATATGCCGTCACCGACAATTGGGTGGTCCGGGGCGAATATCGCTTTGCCGATTTCGGCCGCCATGTCTCCATACGCCACTCGACCTTCGATGGGCCCCCCATAAAGCCCGATGCGATCGAATTGCGGACGCATGATATCCGGCTCGGCATCGCCTACAAATTGTGACCGGGACTGTCCCGCCGGCCGGGGGGTCGACCGATGCCGAACGGCCACAGCGGCGCGCCAAGCGCGGCAGCGCATTCCAGGACAATTCGCATGCGGTCCAGCCCAAGACGCGGGACGGCGAACAATGCAACACCCAGGGTTGGGAAGGGCCGGCCGTGGCGGCGGGCCGGTTTAACCGTCATCTTCGACCGGACGTGGGATCCGGGATTCATCTTCGGGGGCTTCAATGCATCGCTTTTCACTCGTCGTCGCGTCGCTGGCCGCCACGACCTCCGCTTTCGCCGCTGACGCCTTGCCGCCGCTCGCCGGCGGGGCGATGACGACGCCGCATATTTCGGGTTACGGCGAACTGTATCTCGGCGGCCTCCGCTTTGTCGGCGACGACTACACGACCCGGGCCGGTGGCGGCGCCGCCCGCGTCAACATTGCCTTTGCCCAGCGCTGGAACCTGCAGGGCGACCTGACCTACAACCGCATATGGGGTCACTATGACCCCCTGGACGACACGCGCGGCGCGATCCATGGCTACTATCGCGATCCCGACACGTTCGCCGCCGGCCTTTTCGTCTCCTACGCATCGATTGGCCAAACCGGCGTGACCGTAAACAACTATGCAATCGGCCCGGAAGCCCAGCTCTATCTCGGCAATCTTACCCTTTACGGCCAGGCCAGCGTCGGCCAGCTCACCATCAACGACTTTCATGGCGACCAGTGGGGCGTGCGCGGCGTGGCGCGCTATTTCGTCCAGAAGAACCTTCGGCTCGATGCGGAGCTCGACTTCAACCAAACAGACTACAACGGCACCAGCGAGCACGTGGTCGGTGCCGCCGTCCAGGCGATGTACCGGTTCGACGAAACGCCATGGGCGGTGTTCGGACGCTACGAATTCGAACAGAGGAAGTTCGAAACGTCCACCGAAGGCATCAAGGCCAATAAGTTCGTCATCGGGCTGCGCGCCAGCTTCGGCAGCGAGACGCTGTTCGACGAAGACCGCAACGGCGCGACAATGGACACCCACGGGGCCGCTTCGGTGATCAACACGAAGTAAGGGGCGAGCGCGGCGGACACAGTCCCGGAGCTTGATCTCTGTCGACGCCGTCCACAAGGACCGGCTAGCCGGAACGCGGCTTCAGGGGAGATCACCCTTCCAAGTGGCTTTTCATTTCTCGTATCCTCGTATACGAGATTGGATTGAGCTGCCTCGAGGAGCCGAATGAGTCCGTTGCCTGAAGCCGTGCCGTTTTTCAGCCAGTGGGAAACGCCCGACATGACGCTGGCGGTGCTCGCGGATGGCGCGGAGGCCGCGCTCAGGCGCGATCCGCTGTGGCGCGGCTCAGGCGCGGAAACGCTGGACGAATACGCGGTCTGGGCCGCCAACATCTGCGGCATGGCGTGCCTGAAAATGATCCTGGCGACGCGCGGCGAGATCGTGCCGACGATCGAACTGGCGAGGCGCTGCAGCGCATATGGCGGCTATGTCGTCAACGACGGGTCGATCAAGGGGCTGATCTACGCGCCTTTCGTCAGCTTCGTGCAGGCGGAATTCGGCCTGCAGGCGCAGGTGATGACCAATGTCGCGACGGCGGACATTCCGGCGATTCTTGGCCGGTCATCCTTCTTCATCGCTTCGGTCAGCAGTTCGATCCGCTGGCCCGAGCGCGAGCCGCCGTCGAAGGGTGGGCATCTGGTGCTGTTGACGGCGGCGTCCGATGACGGTTTTCGCTTTCACAACCCATCCGGCCATACCAGCGCCACACAGACAAACGCAGTGTTGGCGCCTGCCGATTTCGACCGCTTCTTTGCCAATCGCGGCATTGCCGTCACCATTTGATTTTCTTGAGGGGTTTCAATGACCGGGAAGACAAGAGTAGCCATCCTCTATGGCGGGCGCTCGGCCGAGCATGACGTGTCGCGCCTTTCGGCCGCCAATGTGCTGAAGGCGATCGACCGGACGCGCTACGAGGTGGTGCCGATCGCCATTTCCAGGGATGGCAGATGGCGGCTGCAAAAATCGTCCGGGGCTGGCGGCGACGGAGCAGGGGCTCCGGTATCCGAGGATGGCATCGAGGTTGCCCTGTTGCCTGGCGGCAAGGGAAGGCTGGTGGCCGCGCCGCATGACGGTGCGCACACTGACCTGCCGCCGGTCGATGTCGTCTTTCCCGTGCTGCACGGGCCGTTCGGCGAGGACGGTTCGGTGCAAGGCTATGCCGAAATTGCCGATGTCGCCTATGTCGGCTGCGGCATCCTGGCTTCGGCAGCCGCCATGGACAAGGATGTCGCCAAGCGGCTGCTGCGCGAGGCCGGCCTTTCGGTCGCGCGCTCCGTCACCGTGCTTAGAGGCGATGTCGGTTCCTTCCAGGAGGTCGCCGGGGCGCTGGGGCTGCCTTTCTTCGCCAAGCCGGCGCGCCAGGGTTCGTCCTTCGGGGTGAGCAAGGTGAACGACAGGGATGGCTTCGACGAGGCCGTCGAAACGGCCTTGCGCTACGACAGCAAGGCGCTGATCGAGGAATTCGTCGACGGCCGCGAAATCGAGTGTTCAGTGCTGGAGCGGGCCGATGGTTCGCTGACGGTTTCGCTGCCCGGCGAGATCATCCCGGCAGGCAAGCATGGGTTCTACACCTATGAGGCCAAATATCTCGATGCCGACGGCGCGCTGGTCAAGGTGCCCGCCGATGTCCCGGCCGGTGTCGCCGACAGAGCGAAGGAGATGGCAGCGCGGGCTTTCCGGGCGCTCGGCTGCGAGGCCATGGCGCGCGTTGACTTCTTCCTGCGCGCCGACGGTTCGCTGCTGGTCAACGAGGTCAACACGCTGCCCGGCTTCACCGACATTTCCATGTACGCCAAGGCACTGGCGGCGATCGGCATCGGCTATGGCGAGGTGATCGACGCGCTGATCGAGCACGCGCTGGCCAGGCATGCGGCACGCTGAGCGGGCTCCACGTCTCTCGCGCTCTGCTCCTGTTCGGGAACAGAGCATCCTGCAAAGACTTGACTTGAAATTTGCTCCCGTACGGTGTCTGGCCTGCAAATCCTGATCCCGATCGGGGGCAGTCCAGCTTGAATCTCGATCCCAAGCTTGCTATGTTCCCGTCCGGGATCAAGCCTATGCCGAAGACGACCACGCCTGTTCCGACCGCCGCGCCGCCGAGCGCGATCGAAATCGCCCGCCGCGTCGCAGGGTCCGTTCCTCGAATTGCCCATGTCACCGAACAGGGTGACTTGTTCGGGCCGCTGACACCGATTGCTCCGGCTCACGGCGTCTCAAACGAGCACAATGAGGACCTGGAAGACACGCTGACCCTGAATGATGCAAAGCCTGTCGCGGTATCGCCGCGGCGCCGGCTCCCTTCGGCCATGAGCGATGGCGGCGACACCGCAGGGCAATCCACCCCGCAGGTTTCCACAGGGCGCCAGCAGACGAGTACCATAACGTCATCGGCGGATATCGGCCGGCTGGTGCGCGAAGCCCGCAAACGAGGGAATTTCTCGCAACAAAAGTTCGCCGATCTCGCCGGGGTCGGCCGGCGTTTTCTATCTGAGCTGGAGAACGGCAAGCCGACACTCGAACTGGGCAAAGTGCTGAAGGTCGCCAACGCCGCCGGTATTGTGCTCTTCGCCAGGAAGCGCTGAGTGGGTCCTGGCAATCGGGCCGCGCCCGTCCGCATGACACCGACCAAGTCCCGCGAGACATCCCATTGCCGCCAAAGTTGCGCGCCGGCTCAATATATCAGACGATGCTAATCGGCAGGGGAGGCATCAATGGTGGCCAATCGTCGAAACGGCGCTGCGTCGACGCCTCAGGGGCTGGACGATATTCTTTCGCCCGCCGCGCCTCATCCGCGAACCGCCTTGCCCAATGTGGCGACCACCGTAACCACGGTGGCGGCGCTGTATTTCGGGCGCGAAGTGTTCCTGCCGATCGCCATCGCGCTGCTTTTGACCTTCGCGCTGGCGCCGCTCGTCTCGGCGCTCAGACGGGTCGGCATTCCCCGGATCGCCGCCGTTATCGCCAGTGTGTTGGCCGCCTTTGCTGCTCTGGCCTTGTTCAGCTTCATCGTCGCGACCCAGGTCAGCGAACTGGCGCAGAACATTCCGGTCTACCAGACCAACATCCTGGCCAAGATCCGCTCGCTCAAGGAAACCGGCGTTGGCGGCGGGATCATTTCGAGATTGAGTCGCGTGGTCGAGCGCGTCGGCCAGGAGATCGACAGGCAGGACGCCACGTTGCCGGCCGCCACGCCGGACAAGCCGCCGCGCGAGCCGGTGCCGGTCGAGATCGTCTCGCGTGAAAAGCCGCTCGAGGTCCTGCAGAACATCGTCGGTCCGCTGATCAGCCCGCTCGGGTCGGCCGGCCTGATCATCGTCGTCGTCATCTTCATGCTGCTCGAACGGGAGGATCTGCGCGACCGCTTCATCCGGCTTGTCGGCTATGGCGACCTTCACCGCACCACCGAGGCGCTTCGCGACGCGGGAAAAAGGGTCGGCCTCTATCTGCTCATGCAATTGGTGGTCAACATCGTCTACGCCATACCGATCGCCATCGGGCTGTGGGTGCTCGGCATTCCCAATGCCCTGCTGTGGGGGATGCTGGCGCTGGCGCTGCGCTTCGTTCCCTATATCGGCCCGGCCATCGGCATGCTTCTGCCGCTGTTCCTGGCGCTGGCCGTGGCGCCCGGCTGGGCGCTCGTCGCGTGGACGGCCGCTTTGTTCGTGGTGATGGAGCTCATCACCGGCAACGTCGTCGAACCCTGGCTTTACGGGTCGCGAACCGGGCTGTCGCCGCTGGCGATCATCGTCGCGGCGATCTTCTGGACGTGGCTGTGGGGGCCGCTCGGGCTTGTGCTGTCGACGCCGCTCACCGTCTGCCTGGTGGTGCTGGGCAGGCACGTGCCGCAGTTCGAGTTCCTCGACGTGCTGTTCGGCAATGAGCCGGTGCTGGAACCTCACGCACGTCTCTACCAGCGGCTCCTGGCCGGCGACCCGGACGAAGCCACCGATCATGCCGAGGAGATGCTCGAGGAAAAATATCTGGTCGACTTCTACGACAAGGTGGCCATTCCGGCGCTTCTTTTGGGCGAGCGGGACCGCATGCGCGGCGTCATGGGCGATATGCAGAGACGGCAAGTGGCGGCCAGCGCGCTGACGCTGGTGGCCAATCTCGATGAGGATGCGAAGGAGGAAGCGGTCGAGGAGGATGCGCCTGAAGTGAGCGGGGAGGCGGACGAGAACGGCGAGGCCGGCGACGAGGAGGCGGCCGATCTGCCCGACGGCACCGGCCTGTCGGTGCTGTGCGCTGGCGGGCGAGGGGAACTCGACGACGCCGCCGCCGCGATGCTGGCGCAGGTGCTGGAAGTCCAGGGCGCGGCCGCGTCCACGGCTGGCTTTGCCGAGATGGAGCCGTCGAGCATCCGCCGCCTCGACCTCGGGGCGATCGACACCGTGGTGGTCGGCTTCCTCAACCGGGATTCAGTCAAGCACGCCCGCTTCCTGGTTCGCCGGCTGAAGCGCGCGAAAGCGGGGCTGCGGGTGGGCATCGTATTCTGGTCCGAAGCCGGCAACGACGACAGCCAAGCGGCCGCCAGCCTCGCCCATGACATCAACGCGGATTTCGTGGCGCATGGCATGGTCGATGCGGTGACGGGCGCGCTGTCGAAGGAGCAGGCGGTGGCGCTGAAGCTGGTCGCCAAGCGGCGCCGGCCACGGCTGGGGGCGAAGAAGGTGGCGGCGGCGGGGTAGGGAGCAAGCTCGTTCACTTTGGAGCGACAACGTTCGACCGGATAGGGGCGATCGTTCGCAGTTGTCCTGCAATGCAGACGGAACATCGGAAGTTCTGGAGCATTGCTACTGGACGTCACTGGAACCGCCAACTCGTTTCCAACTTGCGGCTTAAAATGCGACTCTCATTGAAGGAGCTATGGGACCTCGTCCGAGAAGCCGTGATCGGCTTTGTCGACGATGACGCCCTTAGTCACGGCGCCGCGATGGCCTTCTACGCCGCCACGTCGCTGGCGCCGGTCCTGCTGATCGTCGTCGCAATCGCTGGTCTGGCGTTCGGTCACGAGGCCGCGCAACTGGCGCTGTCCGCCCAGATTTCGGGTCTAATGGGAGCGGAAAGCGCCGGTCTTCTGCAAACCGCGCTGGAAGGGGCATCCGCCAAGTCATCCGGAACCGTGGCGGCGATCGTCGGCATGGCTACCCTGTTCGTGACCGCCTCCGGCGTGTTTGGTGAAATGCAGCAGTCGCTCAACCGAATATGGAAGGTTGAACCGAAGGGAAGCTCGCTGTCGCGCCTCTTGCGCGCCCGGGCAGCAAGCCTCGGACTCGTGGCCGCACTCGGTTTCATGCTGCTCGTATCCCTGGCGGCAAGCGCGGCGATCTCCGGACTCAGCCAGTTCATCAACGCTCAGTTGCCGTTCGGCACGTTCGTGCTGAGCATAGTCAACACCGCCGTGTCGTTTGTCCTGATCTCCGCGATGTTTGCCGCCATCTACAAAGTCTTGCCGGATAGAACGCTTGAATGGCGGGATGTCGCTATCGGTGCCGCAGTGACCGCTGCCCTGTTCACGATCGGAAAGTCGCTGATCGGCTGGTATCTCGGCACAAGCGCGGTCGCCTCCTCGTATGGCGCCGCCGGCGGGCTCCTGGTGATCCTGCTGTGGGTATATTACTCGTGCGAGATTTTTCTGCTCGGAGCCGAGTTCACTCGCGCATTTTCGATTCGACATGGCAGCAGGTCCGATCTGGGTCGCTTGGTCCCTGACGCCCCAGAAGATGCTGTCACCGAAGACCAGCTGGCATCTCGCACAACACGAAAGAAGGGTGCCGGTGGTGTTTTGGCGGTTGTCGCGACGGCGTGCGCAAGCGCGACGATTACGGCCTTTCTGCTGGGACCTCGCCGACCTTGACCTTATGAGGAGCCGGCAAAGCCAGGCGAATTGAAGTGAGTTGGCTGGGAGGCATGCTGCGTTCGGTCCCATTTTCCTAAGAGCCAATCGCCATGGCTGACCGGCCGTTGCCGCACACTCCAAAAACCCGATTGCAATATCAAATCAGTCGATTTACCTTGAAACTGATTGCATAATGCAATCGGATTTCGCTTGGATACGGCTCAAGGGAAGAGGAATCAGTATGGCCAGGCTTGTCTTCGGAATGAACCAGTCGCTGGACGGCTATGTCGACCATACCGGCTTTGCGCCAGGCCCTGTGCTGTTTCGCCACTTCATCGAGGAGGCGGAGCGGCAGGCGGGCAGTGTGTACGGTCGCCAAATCTATGAGATCATGCGTTACTGGGATGACGATCATGCTGAATGGAAGGCAGATGAGCACGCCTTCGCGGCGGCGTGGCGCAAGCAGCCGAAATGGGTCGTTTCGCGCACGTTGAAATCGGTCGGCCCCAACGCGCGGCTTGTCCAAGGTGATCTGGAGAGCGCGATCCGCGCGCTCAAGGCCGAGCGCGATGGGGATATCGAAGTTGCTGGCCCCGGCCTGGCGCGAAGCCTCACGGACCTTGGTCTGATCGATGAGTATAGGATCTACCTGCATCCCGTCGTGCTTGGTCGCGGCAAGCCGTATTTCGCCGGACCGCGGCCGCCGCTCCGCCTCATGTCTCATGATCGGATTGACGGGGATGTGATCAGGTTGACCTACGTCCCTGCTTGATCCTGGGACTCGCCGGGCAGAGCCGCTCTCGTCGCCTACCCATCCACCATCGCCATGTCCCCTTCTCCATAGCGGGACCCTGAGATTTTTTCCGTCGCGAGCGATTCGTCCAGAGCGACCATTTCGGCGGCGTGGAGACTGCCGGCAACTAGCGATATCGCTGGGTTGACAAGAAACGGCAGCTTCAACACATTCCGGTCGAGGGAAAAAGCGAGGACAATATGAAGAAGACTTATGAAAAGCCGGTCCTGACCAAGCGTCAGAGACTCCCGTCAATCACGGCGCAGCTCGTCCCTATGTCGCCGACGAACAACTAAACCTGATCGTCGCCCAAGGAAATATAATATCGAGCCCGCCGGCTTTAGTCGGCGGGCTCGATGCTTTTAGGACTTTCACTTTGAGGCTCGGCGCGGGTTTGATCGCAGCTCAATCAATCATAGCGACGATTGCTGCGGCGCTCTTCCATCAGGCCCGAGGCGGGGGAATCCATGCTTCGGGCCGACATGCACTAGTCAGTTCGAGAGGTTACCGCCCCATCCCGAATTTGTATGTGACGCGCGCCAGACACGTTGCACTGGCGCAGCCTCAGGTCGATAGTGTTTCCATGGAGGCAGTTCCCAAGCTCACGACACAAAGGCTTGTGCTTCGGGCGCCGAGCGAGCGTGATATCCCGGCATGGTTGGCGCGCGCAACGGATGTCGAATCCGCGTCCCTTGCCGGCGATCCCGTTCCCGACGACATAAGCGCTGGCGAGCGATGGCTCGCCCGTTCGCGTCAGCGTTTCGCCGACGGCAGGGCGATCCAATGGTCGATAGACCGGGTAGGGGTATCTGACGCGATCGGGACGATAACCCTGTCGTTTGGTGCAACCGGCGCCAGGACGGCCGCATTGGGATTTGTCCTGGCGCGTGCGCATTGGGGGCACGGGCTGGGCAGCGAGGCGGCGCGCGAAGTCCTCTGCTACGCTTTTGAGACTCTGGCGCTTGAACAGGTCAAGGCCGAGGCGGCGGCGCGCAATCTCGCTTCGCTGCGGATACTGGCGAAGCTCGGCTTCAAACATGTCGAGAGCTTCATCGATGAGTTCGACGGCGAGCGCTGCGAGCGTTTTGCGCTCGACGTGAACATCGGATCGTCACTGTTGGCGAACAACGCGATGCAAGACCCGTAGGCTTTGAGCCATCCGCCAACAAAGATTGCTTTCGACGGAGTGCGCTAGCGATCCACCATCGCCATGCCGCGCTCATTATAGCGCGGCCCGGAGATCTTTCCTGGAGCCAGCGCCTCGTCGAGTGCCGCCATTTCGGCCGCGTCGAGTTTCAGCGAGGCGGCGGCGACATTCTCTTCCAGATATTGTCTGCGCTTGGTGCCGGGGATCGGCACGATGTCGACGTCAAAACCGGTGCCCTTTTGCAGCAGCCAGGCAAGTGCGACCTGGCCTGGCTTGACGCCTCGCGCCGCCGCGATGTCGCGCACCTTGGCTGCGGCCTCGGCATTGGCGTCGTAGTTTTGGCCCTGGTAGCGTGGGTCGTTGCGGCGGTAGTCGCTCTTGGGATAATCCTCGGCACGCTTGACGTCGCCGGTCAGGAAACCGCGACCGAGCGGCGAGAACGGCACCAGGCCGATGCCGAGTTCCTTGAGCAGTGGGATGATCTCGGGTTCCAGATTGCGCTCCCACAGCGAATATTCGCTTTGCACCGCCGAGACCGGAAAGGCGGCGTGCGCCCGGCGGATGTTGGCGGCGCCTGCCTCCGACAGGCCGAAGAAGCGCACCTTGCCCTCGGCGACCAGCCTGCCGACGGCGCCGGCGACATCCTCCATCGGCACATCAGGGTCGACACGGTGCTGGTAAAGCAGGTCGATATGGTCGGTGGCGAGCCGGCGGAGCGAGGCTTCCACAACCTCGCGGATGTGTTGCGGCCGGCTGTCGACCCCGGTCTGCTTGCCGTTTTCGATGCGGAAGCCGAATTTGGTGGCGATCGTTATCTCGCCGCGCTTGCCCTTCAGCGCCCGGCCCAGCAATGCCTCGTTGGTGTGCGGGCCGTAGACCTCGGCGGTGTCGAAGAAGGTGCAGCCAAGCTCGACGGCGCGGTGCAGCGTGGCGATGGATTCGGACTCGTCGGCGGGACCGTAGGACTGGCTCATGCCCATGCAGCCGAGGCCGATGGCCGAGACTCGCAGTCCCTGGCTGCCGAGCTTGCGTGTTTTCAGGGTCATGGATGAGGTTCTCCGGCGGCGGACTGCAGGGAATATAGCGCCCGCCTGCTCGATTCCCACGACCGATAGCTGACAAATTGGTGATCTTTGGAACCAGGCTCACATATGCGAGGTGATGTCGCGCGCCGCGACTGGCTTGGGTTTATGCGCCGGCAGCTGTCTTGCCGTCTGGTGAGCGACGTGGGGCGCCGTCCTGATCGGTTTCACAGTGGCCGGTGGTTGCGCCTTGCGGCGCTTGAGCCAGTTGGCGGACAGGTCCGCCAGGAGACCACGCAGGTTTTTCACGACATCCTCCTCTGTCAAGACGATGCAGCAATTTCCGAAGACCGGACTCGTTCCACGCCATGAAGGCGAAACCGCACCGGTTGGTTATCTTATCCCGGTTCCAAGCGAGAGCGCCACGCGCTTTTGCAGGGAAAACCGCTGCACGCTTTACCTGGAATCAGGAGTGAGGCCGGTTACGAAAGTCTGGGCCGGAATCGGCGGCGAGCCCGCTTTCCAGCAGGCACGATCCGCCCAGGCCGTCGAATTCGATCGCCGCGCCAAGCGCTTGGGCAGCGTTCAGAACCAGATGTTCGACGTCTTCCAGAGCGACATTCTCGGCCAGATTGGAGACTCTGACCTGTTCGGCTATCGCGGTGATGTTGACTATACCTACCGTCTCGAAGGCCGTGTGAACCGCTGATGACACGTCATTGCGCAATTGCTCGGAAAATTGGTACCGCATGAAAACCTCCCAAAAGGTCCGATTTTTCGTTGAGTTTGCACCATGCGCCCAATGGTCGGTCATGGCAAGCGCATAATTAGAAAAAATCAAAATAAATCAATAAGTTAGCATAGACATGCAAACGTGCTATCGGCGCTTTATGCGCATCATGGGCGTAATGCGCGGGTTACACGTCGACCACACTTGACGCGTTCTGGGGCTCTGCCTCATTATTAGTCGAGTTAGACATAGTCTAACTCGATGCGTTTTGGCCCGATTGCGAGGAAACATGGCCGAACTGGAGCGTCCGCAACGCCTGCAGATCATGCTGACGACGGAGGAACTGATGGCGCTGGAGAACTGGCGCTATGACAAGCGCATGCCCAGCCGGTCGGCGGCCGTGCGGGAATTGCTTCGGCGCGGCCTTGCCGCGGAAGGCTTCCTGACGGCCGAACAAGGCCTCAAATCGCAGAGTTTCGGCGTCATCAATGGCGTCAGCGAGAACCGCGGTTCTGCCGACGATACATCGGATTGAGGTGTTGCCTGCCGGATGCCTGAACCCGGGGCTTTCGCCTTGCCTCGATCCGCCTTCGCGCTATCTGAATGACGATGAAGGAATTGCGGGCGCCGATGGCTGACGAGGGGAACGACACCAGGCAGGATGCAACCGTCGATGCGCGGCTCGCGGCGATAGTCGATTCCTCCTTCGATGCCATTATCAGCAAGGATCTGAACAGCATCATCAAGAGCTGGAACCAGGCGGCCGAGCGCATGTTTGGCTACAGCGCCGAGGAAGCCATCGGCCAATCTATTCTCATGCTCATTCCCGACCACCTCAAGGGCGAGGAGGTGGAAATCATCAGCCGCGTCCGCAGCGGCGATCGCGTGGCGAGCTACGAGACAACACGAAGGCGCAAGGACGGCGTGCTGATTGCCGTCTCGCTGACGGTGTCACCGATCAAGAACGCCGATGGCGACATCGTCGGCGCCTCGAAGATCGCCCGCGACATTTCCGCCATCAAGGAGAGCGAGCGCAGGATCAGGCTCTTGATGCGGGAGGTCAACCATCGGGTCAAGAACCAGTTCGCGGTCATCCTGTCGATGGTCAGGGAGACGAGCAAGCGCTCCAGCGACCCGCGCGAATTCGAGGAACTGATCCGCGCCCGCATCATGGCGCTGTCGCGCTCGCACGATCTGCTCGTCACCTCGGAGTGGGCGGGAGCGAGCTTGTTCGACCTGATCCAGGAACATTTGAAGCCGTTTGGCCGAGAGGGGCAGATCCTGCTGTCCGGCCCGGTGCTGACATTGCAGTCGAACGCGGTGCAGGCCCTCGGCATGGCGTTCCACGAACTCGGCACCAATTCGTCCAAATATGGCGCGCTGGGCAGCGAAGGCGGACGAGTCGAGATCACCTGGACCATAGGCGCGGGCACTCAAGTCTCCTCCAGCGCCCGGGGCGCTGCTGCTTCGGCCGAGCGCGAATTCCAGTTGCTCTGGAAGGAGATATCGACGCCTCCCCAAGGCGACAGGGGCGATGAGATTTCGCGCCCCGACGATACGCGCAAGGGCTTCGGCACCGTTGTCCTGCAGCGGGTGGCGCCGCAGTCGCTCGGCGGCTCCGCCGAGCTGGAACGCTCGCCCGGCTATCTCAGCTGGCGGCTCAGCGCGCCGCTGGCAGCGATCATCGTGCCGCAAGCCAGCGCCGAAGCCGAGGACGCCGCCGCGCTGGGCTTCGGCATCTAGCGTTTCGTCAGGTCCCGGGAAAACCGTCTCACGCTTTTCTGTGATTGCCTCAGAGGATGTTGGTCGTCACCTCGACGATGATGGCGGCGCCGTCCAATGTGCCGTCCGGGACATGCACCACGCGCGACACCCGCAGATCCTGCGGACTTCCGTCTACCGAAAGCGAAACGCTTTCCCCGATCCGCGGCACCGCCTGGAAAACAGCGTCGGTGGCGTCCGGCCGGTTGTCGATGGATATGCGGCAGTTGACGGTCATGAGAAGTCTCCTGTGCTGGCCATGCCCGGAGTTCAACGCAGGGTCGATGAAATGGTTTCAGGATGACCGGTTCACTGGCGCGGCGCAAAGGGGCAAAGGGCTGCGGCCCCGCTGGTCTGGAAATCAGCGCGCCGGGGCTTGACCAGCCGGGGTCGAGAGCCGGCTGACAATCACATGCATATTTGCTAATATATAGAAGCATGCAAACGAGGGAGATAACGGCCATCAATGACTGAAAAGCCGGCCACAACCTACGTGGTGAGCGTCTTTGAAAAATCCAGATGGCGTACGGTCCTGACCACGACGGACAAAACCAAGGCCTTGGCGCTCGCGAAAGAGATCGGCGACAAGGTGCGGGTGGACGAGATCATACCGAAGCCTTGAGGCGTCGAAGACGCCAGCCACGGATGAGCAGGGAACATCAGGCGGCGCCGCGAGTTGGTTTTGCGGCAGGGGTTCCAACGCTCCGGCAAGTCCCGCGATCCCTAGGGGCGCCCGCCGCCGCCGTGAATGGGGCGGCGGGTCTCTCACCAAGGTGATCACACCATATTGCAATTGGATAAAGTAACGGAACGTCCAATGCACGATACCGGAACCAACGCGGTTACGTCGGACCTTTGTCGGAGGACGGTAGGACCTTGGTCCCGATGGGAATAGCCCGCCACAGGAGCGACCCGCGGCGGGCTTTCGGAGTGGCTACATCCCGAAGGAATCGACCGCTTGTGGCCGTACTGTGAACCCGATGACCGCGTTAGCCTATGGTGTGATCGCGGAAGCCGGGACCGGGGCTCGCCGCAGGTCGGTCCCTAAAGCCCGAAAGACTGCGGAAAAGGGTTCATATCATACCCGAGGCGGGGCTCGGGATTGGCTTTGGTGTCAGTGTGCGGCGTGGCCAGCGTGCCAGTTGCACTACAGTCCAGTTTTGCTGCCACGGCGGCCTTGATCGACAGACCTGCACATGCGTTGGCCGTGACCGTGGCTTTCTTCTTTTCGTGCGCCACGGCAGCACTTGATGCGGCAAGGACGAGCGCCGCGCAAACGATAGCGATTTTCATTAGTTGCCCCTATTTTAGCTATGCATAATAAAAAGTTAACGCAACGTCACCTGTCCGTCAATCGGAGGGTTCAAACCGTCTGCGCCAATTGCCGGTATCCGATGTGCCAGGAGCAGGCCTATGCCAACAATGGCTGCTGATAGCCAAGCCCAAAGGCCCGGCGGCTGCTCCGCTCTTCGGGCCCATTTGTCATCAAAGCATTCGACAAACTGATTTTGGCTGGTTCCCGCTCATGGGCTCGAACCACGATTCACGCCTTCAAAGGGCGCTGTCCTACCATTAGACGAAGCGGGAGAAGCTCGGATGGTTATGGAGCCGCGGCGGCGGCCCGTCAATTCGGGAAGTTGTCGACCGGTTCCTCGCAGCGGTAGACCGGGCAGTGCCCGTCGCGCGCCGGGATATAGGCCGACATCGGCACATCAGGCCAGTCGCACTCATTTCCGAACTGCCTGACATAACGGTCATAGGTGTTCGGGCCGGTGGTCAGCACCACGGCGCGATGGCTCTGGATCATGGCCTGGATCGCGGCACAGCTCATGGCGCGGCTGTCCGGCCGGGCCTCGGCCAGGGTGGTCGCCGCAAGGAGGGCGCCCAGGGTCATCAGCAGGACTGGAAGGCGAGCGGACATGACGATTCTCTGCGGTCTGATGCGGGATGCATTGTTCCAGAAAACCCGCTACCTGTCCGCAGGTTCCACCACAGCCGCCCGTAGCGCGGCGCGGGGGCGCCAGCGCAACCAAATCGCGCGTCGCGCATTGCTGCGAATGGACAGCAGGAAGCCATACGAAACGCCGCGATGGTGGCCCGGAAGCGAAGGCACGGAAGCCATGTGCTGCTCCTTCTGCGGCGGCCGCGACCACCGTTATGACGACTGCCCGCAAAGGAGCGATCCGCCTGCCGCATGGCCCGACGACGAGGAAGCCGGGCTGCCGCCACCGCGCTAGGAAGGGGCCGGGAAAGTGCCAGCTGCAGGAATGCCAGCCCGACCTCGATGCCGCCGACGGAACCGTGGTGCTTCGCCCACGTTGTGGCCGTCAACCCAGGGGAAATCATGGAACAGCTCGTCGAGGAATTCGGCCATCCCACCTACACCTCGTTTCCGGTCATCGCGGCGCGGCTGCTGCTGGCGACGCTTTACGGGGCCGTCATCGGCTTCGAGCGCGAATGGCGCAATCGCCCCGCCGGGCTGCGCACGCATATTCTCGTCTGCGTCGCCGCTGCCACTTTCGGCATCCTGACGGTCGAGATCGTCCATGCGCCAATGTTCGCGCAGGAGGCGGTGAAGGTCGACCCGATCCGCGTGGTCGAGGCGGTAACCGCCGGCGTCGCCTTTCTCGCCGCCGGCTCGATCCTGTTTTCGCGCGGGGAAGTCCATGGGCTGACCACCGGGGCCGGCATGTGGCTCGCCGGCGCGATCGGTGTCGCCTGCGGCTTGGGCTTGTGGCAGGTGGCCGGGTTCGCGACGCTTATCGTTTTGATCGTCGCGGGGCTTCTGCATCGGCTCCAACCGCGTGCCGGCCTTGTGGAAGACCAGGACGAGAAGGAACCCGCATCGGCATCCGCCAAACGTCCGCGCGGCTAGAATCCGTCCGCCGGAATTGGTGCCAACCTTTTTGGACGGCGAGCGTTGTCCCTGCGAGGCCGCAGCGGGCGGTCGTGCAAGACAAGGAGGCCCGAGATGAAACCTCTCGCCATCGCGTCGCTGGTGCTGGCCCTGGCCGTGCCTGCGGCGGCACAGACAAATCAGCAGCAGAACCCGGCCCAGGCCGACAGATGCCGCGTCGAAACCGATCAAGCCGGCAAACAGCACACCGGCAACGGCAATCTGACCGAAAAGCTCAACGATTGCGGCGGCGTGCTGAAGCCGCCGGCGACCGGCGACCAGGGCATGGCCGCGCCTGCGCCCGACGAAGGCAAGACGCCGGTGATCAAACCCGGCCAGGTGCCGGCCCAGCCCCCGGCGAATTGACGCCGCCTGGCAAGTTAATCTCGTGCCGTGCCGGAACTCAGCTTCAGGTGAAACGTTTCTTTAATGACTTCTAATTTGGGAGATGATCGTGAGAGATATTGCCGGCACCGCCACGTTTATTGCCTCGATCGCCATCGCCATCGTCCTGATGCTGATGGCGCCGAAGGGATTCGGATTTGATGCTTCCCATCCGATCGTGCATGGCGATTTGCCCGCGGAATAATCAGACCCCGGTTCCAACAAAAAAGCAGGCGACGCCATCGCCTGCTTTTTTGTTGGAAGTTCGTTCAGTCTCCGGGCTGAATCTACCGAACCAGAAGGCCGGCGTGGTCGCACAGCGCGGTGAACGCCTCCTGCGCCTGTGCCGCGCCGGCCTTGTCTTGCAGCGCCGCCTCGATCTTTTCGCGAGCGGCCTGGTAGAAGGGGCCGCGGCGGGCATGCGGCCAGTCGATCAGGATTTCACTGGCGTCCTGAAGCGTCGCCACCTCGCGGATCGTGTCCGAGCCATGCGGCCTGATACGAATCGGTGACGACAGCCTGATGTCGGTCATTGTTGGTTCCCGCTATTGGAGGATGTGGGCTTCGCGCGCGGCGTCGATCATCGCCCGCATCGCCTTTGCCGGCGGCGTCCAGCCATCCAGCGCGTCGCGGCAGCAGCGCAGTGCCGCCCGGTATCGCCGGCCGTGGACGGCGGGCCAGTCGCCGAGGCATTCCAAGCCCTCCCAGGCGCTGCGCACCAGGCGCTCGCGCTCGGGGGCGAATTTCAGGCGGATAGGTCGGGGAAACATCTTGTCGTTCAACGCTCGTCTCCGTGGCATGTCGGCCCTGAGCGAACTGGCTGTTCGTCAAAACAGCGCGCTGAAGGGCCGCCGGATAACGTCGCCGTCAGGGGAGGGTTCCGGGCCCCAAGTATGAATTTTCAATCGTGCGCGACGGCGTCCGACAAAGGTCTTGGCGCGGGTGGATCAGCGTCTTCCGATCTCGGCCGGTCATGCTCGAACTGCTCGGTGCCGGGCAAGGCATGCAGCCAGGTTTCGCGGCGGCCGATCCACAATTCATAGGCGGGGACAAGGTCGGTCGGCGCGACGTCGAGGCTGCCGAGCATCACCTCGACCTCGGTGTCGTCGACCCAGGCGACGCGGCTGCCGCAAGTCGGGCAGAAGCTGCGCGTGCCGTAAGAGGCGACCTCACCCGATGCCTCGTAGGCGTCGCGGGGAAAGATGGCGAAGGCCGAATAGACAGAACCGCCCGCCTTGCGGCAGTCCTTGCAGTGGCAAAGGCCGACCCGCGTGGGCTGGCCGGTGACGACGAAATGGACGCCGCCGCACAGGCAGCTGCCGGTCCTGCGTGGGGTGTCGGACATGGTCGCGGCCCTCCATTGTCGCCAGTCTGGCCTCTCGTGGCCGCCGCCTAGCCGCGCGCGGCCATGTGGTTGTCGAGTTTCTTGCGCGACGGCCCGTAGCGCTTGATGATGGTCTGCGCTTCGCTCTGCGGGATGCCGTATTTGCGCGCGAACGCGGCGACCTCATAGGTCTCCTCGCTCGAAACCAGCTTGCGGTCCTGCTTGATCTTCGATTTGTCGTCGGGCATGCCGGGCCTCGCTTTCTGTCAGCCGCATGATCACGCGGACACCAGTATATAGGATACCGCGGTCCTACATAACAGCGATCGGCGCTGGCGGTTCCATGGCTGGCAGCGGATGTGGCCGCCCGACGCCAACCGCAAAACGCCGGTCAGGCGGTTGGATCGGCTGGATTGGCGCCGTGCTGCCCGGTCTCGGCGCATTCGGCGCAGGGCGCGCTGGCGCCGGGACAGCCGCGCTGATGGGTGCCGGCGGGACAGCAAAGGCCGTTGGAACTTGTCCAGCGCGGGCATTGGAAAACCTGCCCGGTGCCGCCGCAGCCGTTGCACTCAAGGACCGGTGACCGGACCAGATAGGACTGCGTCCCGAACTTTACGCTCGCGCCCAAACTCAACCCACCCAATTCGCTGCACAGGACAGACCCCGTGCATTAGCCCCAGCTAAGAATATCACGGTGCTGGTTACGGACAAGTTTCAGGATCATTAATCGCTGGTGAATGGGGGCGCCGGGCGCCTGCCGCGCGGGCCGCGGCGAAAAAAATCGAGGATGCGTGTCGGAAACGGCACCGCCGGTGCGTCCTTGGGTCGAAGCCATTCCAAACCCTGGAGAGACAGCATGCCGGATATCACTCAATCGCCGTGGCAGACCGCGGCCCTTCTCATCGCCCGCCTGATCTTCGCCGCCGTCTTCCTCATGGGTGTGGCCTTCAAGTTCATGGATATGGGCGCCACCGCCGGCTACATCGCCGCCGCCGGCTTCCCGTTTCCACTGTTTCTGGCCTGGTGCGCCGCGATCCTCGAGACGCTGCTGGTACTAGCCTGCCTGACCGGCGCCTTCCTGACCCCGGCCGCCCTCGTCGGAGCGGTCTATGTCACGTTTCTCGGCTTTGCCTTCCATGGCCCCTCGCACTGGGCCGCGAACCAGGCCGAGTTCGGCGCCTTCATGTCGCATTTCCCGTTCGCCGCGGGCCTGCTCTTCGCCGCCGTGCACGGGCCGGGACGGGTGCTGGCGCTGAACCCGGGCTGGCCGGGCAGGGCGTGAACCTCACAACTGGTCGTTATAAGGCTCCTTCATCTGGCCGACCATGCGGGCCAGTTTCGAGAAGGACGGCATGTCGGCCTCCGGCTGGCATTGATTGGCGAGTTCCAGCAGCCGGATCGGAAAATTGACGGCGTCACGGCTCGACGCCGACATGCCGCCGGATCGCTCCTCGCCGGTCTCGCCGGCCTCGGCCTTGCGCAAGGCGATGTCGATCTCTTGCGATGTCAGCACGCCCTTGCGGACCAGGACGTGATTGATCGATGCGACGGCCATCAGCAGGCCTTCGAGTTGCAGGTTGGCGACGTTCATGAAGATTGCTCCCTCGATTGATCCAAGTTCATCCAGGTTCAAACGCGCGAGCCGTGGTTCCGATCCGGAGGGAGGCGCCGGGCCGGGTGCGGGCCCAAGGGCAAACGGCTTATTCCCGCGTCAGCTGCTCGCCATATTCGCGCCACACCGCCTTGACGTCCAGGCTGTCGAGGCGCGGGATCGACGGGTCGCCGCAATCCACGGCGGCGGTGCTGATGTCGTAGTTGGGAAAGGCGTTGGCGAGGAAGCGGATCGCTTCGCCCAGCGAGTTCACGCGGATGACCGGATCGGCCTGGCCCTGGCCGGTGCTGCGCACACCGGAGACCGTGGCTGGAGCATGCCGCATCCTGTAAACGGATGCCATGGCTGGTCTGTCCATCGTCCTCTCCCACAAAGGCCGTGACGGGAATCATTCCATGCGCTTCGACTAATGATCCCACAACTGCGGGGTTGTGAAAAGCCGGCTAGCGATTGCGCGGTTTTCCGGCATGCCGGCACCGCTTCGATTGTCCGGTGAGGGCAGTTGTGCTATGATTTCATCCACGGTGCTGATTTGCGCCGCCGACCCGCCGCCGAGGCGGGTTTTGTTTTTTCGACTTCCCGCGGGCGATGCTGGCTGCGTTTTGGTAGGGCGCCGAGATGGAGTAGGACGTTTTCCTTGTTATATCCTTGACGTATCAGGGAATAAAATCCTATGATTCGCGCCGGCAGGCCGGCAGTTGCCCCGCAATCATTTGCAGTAGGGGGCGATGAATTTTTCCAGAACGTCGAGCGTCTGCGAGACGACTTTGGACATATTCGCCAGCGTTGGGATAACAGGCTGGTTCTCGAAAACTGCTCCCTGTGGGAAGCGTATTTCGACGGACGTGCTGAAATTGTCATCCATGGAAATTGGGACGCCGGATTGGATGACTGTAACTGGGCCGTCCGCCTGCCATCCAGCGCCGCAATTCTCCATGATCATTCCGCCGGATCTGAGGTTAATGTTATCGATCTTCATGACCATGACGGTAGGCAGAAAGTCATTGTGTTTGTTGTCGTTGCAGAGGCTGGTGACGGCCCACAGATCGAGGTTCGTGTCCCTGCAAGGTTCTATTTCTTTCGCGATAAATTTCGCCGCGTCGGGGAAGGCCTTCTCGACCGCAGGATAGGTGCGGGAGGTTTCAAGGTCTTTCCGTTCTTCCGCAAAGGGGAAATGGACCTTTCGGGCAGGCCCAACGCATCGGACAGCGTTATTCATCCAGTAATCGAGCGCCTCCCTGAGATTGTTGACGGCGTCGCCCAAGATCGCGCCAAAGTGCTCGTTGATTGGCTCTTTGGGCCGGTAGGTCAGTGCAAAACAATCAGGATTAGCCAATAGAACGTGGCTCCGATGCGCCCCATTGCGGATTTCATAGAGATCGCGGCTCAAGGGAGACGAATCCCGTATAAGTGCATTGATATGGCTTTCGGCTCTTTTGACCTTTAGCCTAGGGTTTTTCATAACTTCGAACAGTTTCATGGCGAAATCCCCCAAAGACAAAGACCAGGTAAAGGGCGACGAGGTGTTGCGCCGCCTTTTGAATACGCCGCCAATCCCCCACCAAAAGGAAGAGCGTCCGGATCGCTCCGAACGCTCCCTGCATTAAAAGAAGATCCTGAGAATGGCGGCGATGCCAAATAGGCAGAGCGCAACGTTCACTTTCACTTCCCAAGTAACCGATATGTGCTTCCGCATTGGGATGCTCCTATCGGGCAGTCCGGACTACCCTTGAGGGGATAGCTGGCGGAGTATTTGTATCGCGCCCTTGCTGGCGCTAGACGTTGCCGCCCTAGAAACGGCACCATCGATCGGCAACATACACCTCATCCAAGGGCGGACACTGTCCGCACGTATGTTGCCATAGCCCCCGCTGTCTGGCGGTGACACAGGCCCCGACATGGGCCTAGATGGGCCTGCGGTTGTCCATTGATGTTGGATCCGGAGGACTCACCTTTTCTCAAGGTGGCAGATTCACGATTTCGGGTCGAATCTTAGCTTTCTCTTATACACAAAGAACTTTTCGCGCCTTTTGGTTAGGCGTGACCGCTTCACCAATCCGCCGACAAGTAAGGCGCTTGTCGCGGGCCATGCAAAGCAAATCTTCGGCGCAGCCTGCATCCGAGACTTTCGGGACAGTGCGGAGGTTGTAGCGGAAATCGAACTCGGCCAAGCAGCGGTACAGATGAGCCTCGCCGCAATGCTGATAGACGCCAATCATGCCGCGGTTGTGGAGTGAGAACTCGGTTTCAATAGTGCACGTGGTGCACCGTGCGAGTTTAGGAATTTTTTCCTAATTATATACATGACAAAAGTAACCAAATCACATAAGCTGGAAGGCGACAGGCCGGCAAAAGGCGGAAACCCGCCAACGAATCAGGAATTGACGCCAGAAATGGTGACCGCTTTTGCGAACGTCTTACGCGAAGCAATCGGTCTGGGATTGGACGCGAACGACCCTCAATCGAAATTCGAGACCGTAGCGGAAGAGCTAATGTCTAGCCCACTATTGGCGCGAATCCGCTCACGATCCTGAACTGAAGATTGAATATGGTGTTCGATAAATGCTCGAACATCTCAGCGGCCTTATCGAGCTCTGATTTGTCGAAAAGGAATTTTCCTAGCAAAGCCTTTCGCTCTTGTTCCGTGCTGTAGGTGGGGCCAAATATCTGCTCAGCGGAAAAGGTGCGGATCAATTCAGTGTGCTGATATTCCTCGCCATTAAAGTAATGGGTTTCGTTCCATCGCCCGTGAATTATGCGGTTCCTGATTGTCGCCTTCTTGCCGATTTTTTCGGTTGTGCGTTCTACGTCCTTCAGAAGATCGGGATCTTTGCGAAGATGGGACCGCGCCGCTGCTTCAATGACGCGAAGCTGCGCTTGAATGCCGATGATTGATAGGAGGATCGAGCCAGACTTGTTGAGGTCGGTGGGAGTGCTGACGGAATTGAAGAGAAACATCATTTGCCATTCGACATTCGACCAAGCGTCGACGGCGGTGGCAAATGCGATGTAGGTTTCATCGCGGGTTGGGCGAAAAACTAACTCTTTTGGGATTTCCGGCATGGCTGACACCGACAAAGACAAAGACCTGGATGAAACAAAGCGCATCATGGAGCGCTTGGTGAAGACGCCGCCCAAGATTCACGAGACTACAAAGACCAAGAGCGCGGGCAAAGGGTCAGTGGTCCCGGACATCAGCCAGCCCGATTTGCCGAAGGAGAAAACGGCCAAGCGACGTTAGATGTGTAGAACCGGCCGTCATCATTCCCGTCTTTTCGTCAAATTCTGGAATCTCGCCCTTCTTTATCTTGGCGTATCGAGACGCAAGAAGGCCCAGCGTGCGCAATTGGGTGCGTGCCAGTTGGTGCAATGTTCCTTCGTCGACTTCTGATTGGTCAGATCCGAGGTGAACAGGGACCGGCCGCAGGATAGCAGCGTGTTTCTTGGCAAACTCTTTATCGTCATGGTTCTTTCGAAGGTAGCCGGATAGGATGATGATCTGGTCATCATCTATTTCGTCCAAGATGTTCAAAAGTCGCTTCGCCTGAATGCGGTCCTTTTCTTCCCCAGTAAGGCCAAGTGCCACAATGCGACTAATGTAGTCGATGCGATCTTGCGACAGAGCGCGGGAAGATTTCAAAACACCATCTTCGAATAAATCGACCTTGTCAGGGCTATCAAACTGGCTAACTTTGATGGGTTGTCCTAGTTCTTCAAGACGATCATGAAGCGATTTTACAAACGCCTCTAAGCGATCAACGCGCTGATTTGGGATTACTTGGCCGATAATCTCTCCAATTATCGTTCCCGCAACCGGCACGGCGCCGGCCAGACCTTTTAGCGCGCTCACAATGTAATCGGTCTTTGTCGGTCCTACCGGTACGCCCTCGCCATCTTTAGTCATTTCCACACTCCCCCATGAGGTAATCGATATGTCCTGCTTCAGGATGGCTATATTAATCACCATCCTGTTTTCTGCGATAGTATGGCTGTACTGTTTGTCTATTTCGGGGGAGCCGCAGTCGGTTTGGATTATGCGCAAGGTAATCGGCGTCACGCCTTCTTTCGGCGCATACGTGCCAGCTTCAAGGCCTTCTGGCGCAACGTCTTTGCCCTAGTGAGCGCTTCGATATGTCAGTCGCTTGCCTTCGATGCCTTCCATGATGGCATCAACGCGCATCTTGTCGGTGAAGCCAAGCTTGGTGCGGCGATTGTAGCGGAAATCGAACTCGGCAAGGTAGCGATGCAAGTGAGCCTCGCCACAGTGCTGATAGACGCCAACCATGCCGCGCTTGAAGACTGAAAACACGTTTTCAATCGTGTTCGAATGAACCACGTACTCGCCTTCGCGGCGGGCATATTCGTTGGCCGAATGCTTGACGGTGCGATGCGAGGCGAACTCTTCGCCAGTGCGGGTGTAGAGGTTCGACTCGTCGGTATTGAGGTGTGAAGCGCGGTCAACGTTGCGGACCAGCACGTCACGCACGGTGAGCCTAGTAGCGTCGTTCAAATGGAACATGCGGGCTTTGCCGCCGCGCTCGACCAAGCCAACGACAATGCGCTTCTCGCGACCGCCGCCCTTGCCCTTCTTGGTGAAGGGACGGCCCTTGCGCTGCGCAGAAATGCGGGGCGTCTCGCGCTTGCCGATATAGGTTTCGTCCGCTTCCACGGTCTTGCCTTCGCCGCCCAAAGGACCGGACGATGCAACGTCTTCCTTCATCGCCTCGCGGATGCGGTGCGCCATGAACCATGCGGTTTTGTAGGTGACGCCAAGCATACGGTGCAGCTGGTGAGCGGACATGCCTTTCTTGGATGCGCCGAGCAGATGCGTTGCCAGCCACCACTTGGACAGCTTGATCTTGGAGCGCTCGAATACGGTACCGACAGTGACGGTGAACTGACCCTTGCACTCGTTGCAATAGCGCAAGCCCGGACGGTGCGACTGCTTCTTGCCTTCGATCAGCGCAATCTTGTCGGGGTTCGCGTTGCCGCAATGTGGGCAATAGGGACCATTCGGCCAACGGACGGCTTCAAGGGCTTCGCGGGCCTTGTCTTCATCGTGAAAGATTGGGTTCTGAAGGTCGGTCATTTGGGTAACTCCTTGGATTTGTTATCGTCCAAAGGGCTACTTTTGTCAAGTATATAATTAGGAATTTTTTCTTAGAAGCGATTGACCGGGTGAGGGCAGCCATGCTACATATTTGTCCATGGTGCTGATTTGCGCCGATGACCCGCCGCCGAGGCGGGTTTTGTGTTTCTGGCGATCTCATTACGCGAAGTGGCTTTGTGCCGACACTGAGATGACGGCGGGACAGCGCCCCCCTCTGGCCTGCCGGCCATCTCCCCCACTTGGGGGGAGATGGGCAGCTTAGGCGCCCCGCCTTTCCTTGCGACGTTGGTGATTGGCGAAAGCCGAGACAACGGCCAATCTCCCCCCTAGTGGGGGAGATGTCCGGCAGGACAGAGGGGGGCGTCGTAGAGTGCTGCCTTTCATCTGACGATTCATTCCGCGAGAATCCAATGACCCAACGCTACGCCACGATCAACACCGACGATGACGGCCACGAGGTCGTCAGCGCCATTGGCGAATTCGAGGGCGCAGCGCCGCGGGCGCGGCTTGGCCGGATCGAACAGGTCGCGCCCGGCGTGCTGATCGGCATGGTGCGGGATGCGGCGGGCGGCTTCGGTTTCCCGCAGGCAGGCATCGCTGGCCGCGCCGCCGGTCTTGTCGTGGCGAGGCTGCGGGCGCGGACCGTAGCGGCAAAGCCCGGCAAACCTGCCGATGCGACGCAGTCGCGGGCAAGGCCGAAGCGCAGGGGCAAGGCGAAGAAAAGGACCGCTCGCGCGAAGAAGCCGGCCCGATCGGCGAAGGCGCCAGCGTCCGCCGGCGATGTCGACGCTTCGGGGCAGGTCCATGACTGACGGGCCGGCGCGCCGCAAGACAAGGCCGGCCGGGCGCAAGCCATCCGCCGCGCCGGCTTCCGCGCCCCGGCCGAAGCGGGTGAAGAAAACGCTGGGCGACGATTTCCTCGCCGCCGTGCGGGCCGATTTCCGCGTGCATGGCGCCGGCGTCATCGCCGAGGTGCGCGCCGACAAGCCGGACCAATATCTGAAGATCGTGCTTTCGGTGCTGCCCAAGGATTTCCCTGTGCTCGGCACCATCAACCAACTGGACGGGCTGAGCGATGAGGAAATCCGCAGCCGTATCCGTGGCCTCGAAGCCGTGCTCAAGCCGTTCCTCGAAGAGCCCGCTGACGGCGGCGCGGACGGAATATCTGGCGCTGCTGGCGGAGCTTGACCGCCGGCGGCGCACAAATCTGGTGGCGGCCTACTCGCCATATCAGCGCCAGGCCGAATTTCACGCCGCAGGCGCGGTCAACCGCGAACGGCTGTTCATGGCCGGCAACCAGCTCGGCAAGACCAGGGCCGGCGGCGCCGAATGGGCGATGCACCTGACCGGGCGTTATCCCGCGTGGTGGCAAGGTAAGGTTTTCGACAGCGCGGTGCGGCTCTGGGCCGCCGGCGTCACCGGCGAAGGCACGCGCGACAATCCGCAACGCGTGCTGGTCGGCCCGCCGCAGCAGCAGGCGGCCTGGGGCACCGGCATGATCCCGGCCGATGCCATCTTGCAGACCATCATGGGCCGTGGCGCGCCGGGCGCGCTCGACAGCGTCGTGGTGCGCCATGGCGGCGGCGGCGATTTGCAGGCCGGCGAGAGCGTGCTGTCGTTCAAGAGCTTCGAAAAAGGCCGCGAGAAATGGCAGGGCGAGACGCTGCACGGCGTCTGGTTCGACGAGGAACCGCCGCTCGACATCTATTCCGAAGGCCTGACCCGCACCAACGCGACGGGCGGGATAACGATCGTCACCTTCACGCCGCTGCTCGGCATGAGCGATGTGGTGCTGTTGTTCCTGTCGGCGGGAGAGGTGGAGAGGATGGTGAAGGGCTAGCCTATGGATACTGGCTGCCCGCAAGCTGCCTCGCGCGGGCCTTGGGATCGGTGGCTTTCCGCGTCAGCGGTTGGCACCATATCCTTGTGTCGCCCTTCTGATTGGACCAAACATTGCACACTTTGTACGGCGTGTCCGGGGCACAAACGTTGTGCTTTTCCCCGGCATAGTCGATGATCTTGCAGGTCTGCTTGCTTGTATCATAAGGCACGTTCGATTGGCACGCGGACGTGCTGGCGGCAATGGCCACGACAATTGCTATCCGGATCATGTATGGTCCCCAAATCCCCAAGCAACCATGCACCGGATCAACAGTATAAGCAATGGCGATTGTTTGGCTCTGCGGAATATTATGGCAAGATGATATGTCCCGACACGTTACTTTCATGACCATCGATGATGCCGCGCACTATTCGCCCGAGGAGCGGGCGGCGATCGTTGGCGCCTATCCCGAGCATGAGCGCGAGGCGCGGGCTCGCGGCATTCCGGTGCTGGGGTCGGGGCGCATCTTTCCGGTGGCCGAGGCGCTGATTGCCTGCGAGCCGTTCCGGCTGCCGCGCTACTGGCCGCGCATCGGCGCGCTGGATTTCGGCTGGGACCATCCTTCCGCGGCGATAGAGCTCGCCTGGGATACCGAGGCCGATGTCGTCTATGTCACCAAGGCGGCGCGAGCCTCGCAGCAGACGCCGGCCATGCAGACGCTGACGCTCAAACCCTGGGGCGAATGGCTGCCCTTCGCCTGGCCGCGCGATGGCCGCCGCGAGACGCTGGAGGGCGCCGGCGTGGCGCTCGCCCGGCAATATCAGGCACACGGGCTGAACATGCTGTCGCGCCACGCGCAATTCCCCGATGGTTCGGTGTCTGTCGAGGCCGGGCTGATGGAGATGCTCGACCGCATGCAGAGCGGCCGCTTCAAGGTGTTTTCGACGCTTGGCGACTGGTTCGAGGAGTTCAGGCTTTTCCATCGCAAGGACGGCCAGGTGGTGAAGTTGCGGGACGACCTGATGGCGGCGACGCGCTACGGCGTGATGATGCTGCGCGAGGCGGTGGTCGATCCGGCCGAGTTCAGGGCGGCGCGAAGGCAGGCGGGGCAAAGCGATCCGCTGGGCGCGTTTCGGTAGGAGACGGGGCGCCTCCGCCGAAACACGCGCCGATCGCTCGAAAAATCTTCGATCCGACAAGTGCCCTTGCCGAACTTCAGCATGGCAAATTCGGGGCGTATGCGACCGATTCAAACTACGCCAAGAAGCTTCGGCCTTATCTGAACGATTTACGGTGAGGCGGCTTTGGACCTTGAAGAGGAGCTCCACGCGTTACCGATTGTTGCGGAATGACCGGGCGATACGCTCGGCAATCGGCCTAAACGTCGCCTGATCCTTCTTGTTCCAGACCATATCGAAACAGGTGATGATACGGTGTTTCTGGCACATGCCGTAGAAAATTGCCGTGCCGTCCGCTGAGGTGCCGGAAACCGCGGCGAGCGATGGCTTGTCAAGTTTATATGTCACTTTGTGGGCATCGCCGACGACCGCCTGCTTGAGATACTCGAACGGGCTCATTTTGTTGTTATCGGCCCGGTACTGACGGAGCTCGGCATCGGGATACCCGATTGGATCGAACGTTTGGCCGTGGTTGTCGGCGAAGCCACCAAGCAATCGACCATCGCCCTCAACAAAGAAAACGGGGATTTCGATTGTGCTTCCACCGCTGATGGAGGTGGTCCATTTGATAGGCTCCTTGGCAACGGCCAGCGGTTGCGCCAGCATCAATAAGCCAAGTGCAAAGACGATTGCTCTCATGACATTTCCTCTCCCAGCATCGCCATCGTAGAAATGCCTCCTATGGTTGTGCCGTTATCGTACTACGCCGATCAGGTTGTGACAAGAATTACATGGGCCGCAACAGCATTTTCAGCAGGCGTTGTGAGGTTATCCCGAACGCTGCGCGACATGGCTTTGCGATGGCCGTGCTTCTCAATGAAGATGGAATGAGAACGATAGGGAGTTACATGCTGGCCCGGAAGCATAAATTAGGAATTTTTTCTTACGTGCCATTGACGGCGTGAGGGCACCAATGGTACATTTTTATCCATGGTGCTGATTTGCGCCAACGGCCCGCCGACGAGGCGGGTTTTGTTTTGGGGCGATGGTCGGTTCGGATAGATGCCGCGACGATCGCGACGGAACGTAGCGCCTCGTCGCGGCGCCCGCAGGTCACGGGATGAGATCCCTTGGGTTGCGGAGCAGCTCCAGGTCTGCGCCGCGCTTCCTCCGCCATAGGATGACGAAGCAGATGGCGCATCGGCGCTTCCTTCGCCGACGATGGCTTCCGACTGACGAAAGTCCATCCATGACGTTCCGCATCATCCCCGCCACGCTGCGCGATCTTTCCTACATCGCCGCGAACCTGCGCCCCGAGGATCGCGCCGAGATCGACTGCCAGCTCGACCATTGGTCGCCGGCGCTGCTGGCGATGGCGGCGCTGCAGGGGTTTGCCTATGCCGCCGAGCTCGACGGCAATCCGGAGGCCGGGTTTGGCGCGGCCGAGCAGCGGAGCGGGCTGTGGATCGCCTGGAGCTGGGGTACGCGCCGCATGAAGCGCTGCGTGCCCGGAATAACGGAATTCTTTCACATCGTGCTTGGGCCTGAGGTGGCGGCGCGCGGCGCCTGGCGGGTCGAAGCCCGCGCTTTGGCTGCCAATCATCTGGCGCTGCGCTGGCTCGGCCGGCTCGGCGCCACGCAACGCTGCCGGCTGCCGGGCTATGGCAAGAACGGCGAAGATTTCTTCCTCTACGACTGGACAAGAGAAGGCTGGAACCATGTGTCTGTTTCAAAAACCACCGGAACTGAAGCCGCTGCCGCCGGTGCCGACCGTGCAGGACAAGGATGTGCAGGCGCGCGAAGCGGCGCTGCGGGCTGAGCTCGAACAGCGCCAGGGCACGGCGAGCACGATCAAGACCGACCTTGCGCCGTCGAGCCTCACCGGCCAGCGCCGCGTGCTCTTGGGGCTTTGACCATGACCGCGATGAAGCGCAGTTTTCGCCGCCGCGTGCTGGACTGGTGGTACTGGCGCCGGCATGCACGGCTGGTGAAGAAGCGGGGGTGAGGGGCATCCTTCTCCCCAGGGAGAAGGGAAGGCTCCGCCGTTCACGCTTTCTTCGCGAACGCCCAGACCATCAGCGGGTATTCTTCATCATTGCTCAAGTCGCGCCACAGGCCGTAGGCGCGCACGGGGCCGCCAATATGGGCGCGGGCGCATGCCTTGTTGCCCCAGCCATGCACCTTGACGTTGGCCTCGGCAAAACCACCCTCGACCATCAGCTGCTTCAGGCCGGCTGGCGTCCATCTGTTGTAGTCGTGCGGCCTGGCATGGACCCGGAACAGGAAGGGCGTCGCCACCATCGCCCAGCCGCCTGGCCTTGTCATGGAATGGATATTTGCCACCGCCGCCAGCGGCCGCTGGACATGCTCCAGCACCTGGTCGGCGATGACGATCGAATATTGCTCGTCGGTGCGGTCCTTGCAGATGTCGAAGGCGGGGAAATCGACCGACCTATAGTTGGGGCACATTGCCCGCCAGTAGCGGTTCCAGCCGGGCGAGATCTCGATGACATCGGAGGCCTTGCGGTTTCCGGCTTCGAGGAACAGCGTGAACGCCTCGATCTGGCGGATGCGCAGCCAATTGCGGGAATCATAGCCAAGCAGACGTTTGGCCGCCTGTTTGCCGCGGTTTTTCAGGGCGCCGGCAAGGCTTGTCGTCATAGGATCGACCTCCTTCAAAGCCCGCCGCGCAGGAGCCCCTAACACCGCCAGGTGGGCAAAAGATGACAGGACAGCCAATCTCCCCCCTCGTGGGTGAGATGCCCGGCAGGGCAGAGGGGGGCGTGAAGGAACGCCAACCTCGGTCATTTCCAATCGAACACCCGTGACGGGCAACATGAATATGAGGCTGGCGGGACAGCGCCCCCTCTGGCCTGCCGGCCATCTCCCCCACGAGGGGGGAGATCGACAGTTCCTGCCTCGGCGCCAAACAAGCGAGCTTAGACATGACCGATTCCCGCGCCCGCGATATCCTGTCCCGCCAGTCCGAGCTCGAGAGCGAGCGCAGCCAGTATGAGGCCGTGTGGGAGCAGGTGGCGGAGTTCTGCGACCCCGATGCGCCCGATATCTGGAACGGGCGCCGGACCGGCGGCCCGGATTCCCAGGCCGAGCGGCAGGAGCGGCGCGGCGCCCGCGTCTACGCCAACACCATCAACTCGGCCGCCAACCGGCTCGCCGCCGGGCTCGAAAGCCTGATCATTCCGCAATCGGAAAAATGGCACGGGCTGTCGACGGCGGAAATGAACGACGAGGAGACCGACGAGGAAAAGGAATGGGCGGAAGCCTTGCGCGACTTCCTGTTCTCGCTGCGCTACTCCGCCAATTCGAATTTCGTGCCGGCCACGCAAGCCTGCCTGCGCAATGTCGTGCGCTATGGCCCGGCCTATCTCTATGCCGAGGAAGGGTTCGGCTCGACGCTGATCCGCTATGCCTCGATCCCCGTGGTCGAGGGCTATCTCAGTCGCAATCGCTGGGGCCAGGTCGACACTTTCCATCGCCGCTACGAGCGCACGGCGCGGCAGGCGGCGCAGCTGCTCGGCTACGACAGGCTGCCGGCGCGCATCAAGGTGCTGGTCGACGACCCGGCCAAATGCGAGGAAAAGATCTCGCTGATCCAGTGCATCCAGCCGCGCGACGAGCGCAAGATGTATCGGCTCGGCGACCACACCCAGTACCTCGACACGGCGTTCGCCTCCTACCACGTCATCGAGGACGAGGATGAGATCGTGCGGGAAAGCGGCTTTCGCACCTTTCCGGTGTCGACCTTCAACTGGCGCCGCTACGAGGGCGATCCCTACGGCATCTCGCCGACCATCGAGGCGCTGACCACGGTGCGCGAAGAGAATGCGGTGCGCCGCTCCGGGCTGCGCGCGCTGCAGCAGATCACCGACCCGGCGACCGCCTCGAAGGCCCGGCTCGACTATGTGCCGGTGCTCAACCCGGGCGAAAACTATCCCGGCCTGATCGACGACAATGGCCGGCCGCTGATCCAACCGATCACCACCGGGCAGAACCCGACCTATGCCTTCAACTATGCGCAAAGCCGCGCCGACGAGATCCGCGACATGATGTTCGTCAACCTGTTCCAGACGCTGGTGCAGAACCCACAGATGACGGCCACCGAAGCGCTGATCCGCCAGGAGGAGAAGGGCGCGCTGCTCGGGCCTTCCGGCTCGATCATCCAGGCGGGCTTCGCCACCAATCTCGACCGCGAGCTCGGCATTCTCGAGGACAAGGGCCTCTATGACGAGGACAGCCGCTTCCTGCCGCCGGAGAGCCTGGCCGGCAAGGCGGTGCGGCCCACCTTCACCGGCCCGCTCGACGTGCTGCGCCGCTCGGCCGAGGCGCGCGACACCATTCAGGTGGTGACGACGGCCATGCAGATGGCGCAGTTCGATCCCGGTGTCATGGACAATATCGACAGCGACGAGGCGATCAAGATCGTGCAGAGCGCCGGCCGCAGCCCGCAGCGCATTTTCCGGCGCAAGGAAGAGGTCGACGGCCTGCGCGATGCGCGTGCCAAATCCCAGCAGGCGCAAGCCGGCATGGCGGCGATCGCCACCGCCGGCAAGGCGGCCAAGGACGCGGTGCCGGCGGCTGTGCAGGCACGCGACAGCGGCCTGCTCGATGGGTTGCAGGCGATGCTCCAGGGCGCGGGTGGTCAGGGTGGGGAGGGCGCTCAGACCGGGCAAGGCGTGCCCGCTGGCCAGGGCCCGGCGGGTGGCGGCGCATGAGCGGCAAACGCTTCGCCCGCTCCAGCCAGGCCGGCGGCCCGGCCAAGGCGCGGGACGCGCTGACCAAGGCGTATCTGCGCGTCTTTTCCGGCGAGGACGGCGAGATGGTGCTGGCCGATCTGGCGGCGACCGTCGGCTACTACCGCCGGCCGTCCTATGGCGAGTGGATGGCGCGGACCAGAACGCCCGAAGGCTTCGAACTGCACAGCGCGCTCAGCAATGCGCGGGCCGAGGTGGTGCAGCACATCATGGGGTTTTTGACTCTGGATGACGCGCAGCTGGCGGCGCTGGAGAAGGCGGCACGGGCTGAGGAGAGGTGAGGCGCTGAAGCCGCGTCCCTCGCCTCGTTTACGGGGAGTTGAGGAGTGGTCCGCACAGCGGACGGAAAAGCCAACGGCTTGGCTTTTCGAACGACGAACGCCGGCAAGCAGGCGAGGGCCGGCGCCAGCTTCTCATAACTCGGTGCCGCCCCTCATCCGCCCTTCGGGCACCTTCTCCCCGTGAACGGGGAGAAGGCCAGTCACCGCGGTCATCTCGACCCCTCCGACATCCAGGCTCCGGCCGAACCCACGATCCGCACTGCCGCACCCGCCGCCATTCCCGGCGGTTCGCCGCTGCGCGCGCTCTCGAAGCCAGCCGGCAGGAGACAGCCAATGGTCAGCATCATTCCTCTCTCCGTCGGCCAACGCCGGCTCGATACCGGCAATGCGCCGCAATACCCGCAGGGATCGCCGATCGGCGGCGCCATGCAAGGCCTGGGCGACCAGTTTTCCGCTGTCGCCGAGCGCTACCAGCAGATCAGGGATCAGCAGGAGGCGTTCGACGCCGAGCTTAAGCGTCGCCAGTTCATCGGGCAGATCGCGCAGGCTGAGGACGAGGTGGCGGCGAACGCGCCGCCGGACGGTGCCGGGCTGCATGAGACGATGTACGGCGAGGTCGACCCACGCAACGGCCGGGTGGTCAAGACCGGGCTGTTCGACACGCTGTTCGACGCTGCTTTACCAGGTATGCCCGAGAGCCAACGCGCCAATTTCGCCGGGCAGAAGGAGGCGATGCGCGCGGTTGGCGCGCGGCGCTTGGCGCAGCGGCAGCTTGAGCGGCGTCGGGACTATGAGCAGACCGAGGGCGACACGGCGCTGAAGACCAGCGCCATCGCCATCGGCAAAGCCGATCCCGACGATCACGCCAGCTTCGACGCGGCCCGCCAGGAGGGGCTCGACCTGATCGACAAGATGGGTGTCGACCCCGGTATCAGGCAGCAGAAGGTGAAGGACTGGTTCGGGACCGCCGCCAAGGCGCGGTTCGAGGCGCTGATTGCCAAGGACCCGAAGCGGGCGCTGGAGATGTTTGGGGTGGGCGCGCCGGGAGAGTCTTCGGAGAGCGATGCCTCCGGTATTCAGTCGGTTAGCTGGATGCGTGCTTCGGGTGGCTCGGAAGCAACTGCCGCGAAAAGTGATCGCGTTGGCAAGCCAGATGAGCGAGTGGCGCAGGCGTTCGCGGACAGTGTTCCGGCGGGCGATCCGATAGCTCTCAAGCCCGCAACCGGCCCTCTCGCGGACCTATCTCCAGATGATGTCCGGCGGCTGATCGACCGGGCACACGCCGCGAATACCGCCCAACTGATCGAGGCGCGCACCAACATCGCTCTCGCTTCGCAGAACGCCCCAGACGCAATCGCCAACACGGGTATCTATGCCGGCAAGATGCCTGACCCTGCGGACTTCGCCGCCGTTTATGGCACTGAAGAGGGCGGGAAGCGCTTCCAGGATTTCAGCCGACAAATTGATGTCGGCCGCCAGGCCTTTGGCATGCGGACCGTGCCCAATCAGGCGATCCACGCAACGCTACGCGATGCCGAGCCTGGGCCGGGCAGTTCCGAGGAGGACCGGGCACGGTTTAGGACTACCGCTGCTGCTGCCCTCAAAATACTAGGCATGAGGCGGGCAGACCCTGCTGGCTATGTTCGCGAGGTCTTTCCCAATGTCGACGCCGCATGGAGTGCGGCAACGAGTCCGGACAGCATGCCGGAGAATGGCGATGCGTACAAATGGGCCATCGCCGTCTCCGTTGCGGCCCAAAGGCAACTGGGCGTTGAAAATCCCCAACCCCTGCCAAGCACCGTTGTCCAAAGCCTGGTCGACACGCTTGGCAACAAAGATGTGCCGCAGGCTGAAAAGGGGAGCATCCTGCATGACCTTCTGGCCGCAGCGCGCGATCCGGTTGTTCGCGATGCCCTGTCTCAGCAATTGGATCAAGCTGGCCTTTCTGGGCCGGCTCAAGTCGACCCGGTCGTCACTACTGCGACAGGACGGCCTCCGTCAGCGCCGCCTAGCGAAGCCTGGTCTAGATTCCAACGAACAGCGGAGGACTTCGGCGATTATCTAAGCGAGGGTTTCGAGGCCCTAGGCCGCATCCCGCATGACATTGGGCTTGGTATCCAGGATCTGCGCGATTCCCCTTGGGGCTTCCTAGAACAACTGCCGGTTACCCCCGGCTCTGGGGCGGTTGCTGAAGGGCGCTTAGCAGTAGAGGCAGTCGGCGAAGCCGTAGCAAAAGGCTTGGCCATAGTCCGCGGCGGGACGGGCAAGTTTGCCAAGCCCTTAGAGAAGCTCGCTGCCAACGGTTCGCGCGCAGCATCGGACGTCTCCGCAGAAGGGACGGTGGCGCGCCAGACTGTCGATGCGGAGTCTCGTGCAGTAAATGCAGCAAATGAGGCCGCTTACCGCCTGAGCACAGGTGCCAAGCCCGACAAGGCTGAACTTCTTGAAATAATAAAGTCAATCGCGAGGGACCCGTCAAAGATAAAGTATGAGGGAGCATCGTTTGGCAAGGCTCTTTCAAAAAACTACCGCAAAACGTTTCTCGACGCGAACCCGAAACTGGAGGGTGAAGTTGTGGTCCACCACGCGGCTGAGCAGCAAATCTTGCACAGATATCTCGGACTCGTGACCGAAGAGGAGATGCACTCGCTTCAGAATCTGCGTGGAATTCCTAAGAGTTTGGACAATCTTTTGCACAACAAAATTTTTCGATTCGAGTGGGACGAATTTTATGCGTCGCATCCTCAGCCCACTCGTCAGCAAGTGCTGGACTACGTTGAGTATATCGACAAAAAATACGGACATCTGTTCAACCCCCCAATAGGTGGATAATGCAGTACTTCTATATCAGACCGGATGTGGCTGGTGGGCTTGGCAGAAACACCGTTTTGGACCCCAGTGTCCATCCCCCGATTGTGACCAAGCTCCACTACGTGATGGAGGGCTGGACCGGTGATGTGCTCGTTACGACGTTCCCGTGTTACCTCGTCACCGAAGAAACCCAGCGCGCATTGCAGCAGATAGGATTTTCAGGTGCGACGTTCGCTGAAGCCGAGGTGACGACATCTGAGGAGTTTCATGAATATCAACCTGGGCAGGAACTTCCACCTTTTGTCTGGTTGAAAGTGAATGGCAAGGCCGGCCGCGACGACTTCGGGATCGCAGCAAACTATCGCCTCGTCATCTCGAAACGCATTCTTGATTTGCTGGAGTCTTTGGGGATTCCGTTTGCTGTGGTCGAGCCTTACGAACAGTAACGGGATCGCGCTTTTTTTCGTCGCGGCGACGCAACGCTGACCGGCCTCTCCAGTGAAGTTTGGCGGGAGTCCGATCGATGTGTCCAACAAGGTTGTTCTGCAGCAGATTGCGCCCTGGTGGAACAAATTGCTGAAAGACATAGGAGAATATAAGTGTGATATAATTTAACGGAGGGAGATCTCGATCCACCGGCTGAAGCTGCGGTTGTCGATGGCCTATCCGCAAACCTGGGAGTAACGCTGCCCAAAGATTACGTCAATTTCCTTAAGGAGCATAATGGAGGTGAAGGCTGCATTGGCGACAGCTATTTAATTTTTTTCAAAGCCGAAGAGTTGATAGACTTCAATCGAGAATATGAGGTTGCAAAATACGCACCAGGCATCCTCTTGTTCGCATCAAACGGAGGAGGGGAAGCCTATGGCTTCGACACCCACGATGTGGAAATGCCAATCGTGCGCATCCCCTTTATATTTGTGGAACGGCAATCCGCCGAGACGATAGCGCGAGACCTCGCCGGTCTATTTGCTACGCTGGAGGACTCGGAATGAGCGTCCAAGGTACAGCTTCGCGGTCTAAGGGCATGGAACTGTTCGAGGTCAAACCGATTGCAGTCGGCGGCGATCCAGTCAGTTTGGAAAACAAGATCTGGTTGACCAGACAAGAGCATTTTGAAGTAGTGCGTTTCTGGAATCGGACTATCGAAATTCAGCGTAAGGCGGCGCTCGATCCTCATTAGGTAAGTGATGAACTATTTTTACATAAAACCCGATGTTGCTGGTGTGGGGGCGCCGCGCGCCAGAACCCAGCGTCATGCAACTTGTCCCTAGATCCCAGCACGATCCTGGGACTATCTTCCAGAAAGCACTGCACCCGAATCGTCGAGGAGGATTTTCTTTGTGGGGAAAATAATAAAGTTGTTGGATATCGTTGGAAGACTTTCGGATTTTGACGAGGATGACACGATCTATGTGGCCGAGCCTTGGACCGAGGATTCCAATGCAATGGTCGCGACCGCGCCCGACGATAGCACGGCGCCTCCGAAGGCGGCCGCCAAAGCAGGGCTGACATATTTCATCGAAATATTCATTGCGATCGAGTTTACCGAGGCCTGGGTTGCTTCGCTGGAAGAAAAACCCAGTCTGTCGGCCATCTGCCAAAGGCTCATTGAATACGCTATCAACGATGCGTGAGGGAAAATGTCGACCGACCCACGTCACGAAGGAAAGCCGCTGCTCAGGCTGCTGGAGCTTTATGTGCTCTGGGCCATCGGAGAACTTTCTCAAGAGTCGGAGGATGGCTTGAAAAAGATGGCCCCCAAACTGCAATCTATCTATGGCGGAGATGGACAATGGTATGACGCAATAGCCCAGTCTATGCACATGCCTGAGGGAATGCCGGCAGCAATCCGGGATATGTGGGCAAGGAATCTCAAAATCGCCCGCGACAACAATGTGACGCTCACGCCCCAGCAATTTGCCGAGATGTTCGTGGACAACAATTTCGCGGCGTGATCGTTCGGCAGCACCAGCTTTTTCAGACCTTGGCGCTGCCCCTCATCCCCCTGCCGGGACCTTCTCCCCGTGAACGGGGAGAAGGGAGCTGGCGATCAATAATTGCCGTTGTAGTAGCGGTCGTCGCAGGGCGCGGTGTAGATGCGGCCGTACCGGTCCTGGTAGCGGCAGAGCTGGTCTTCGCGGCGCTGCGGGGTGGTGGCCGAGCCGACGACGGCGCCGAGCAGGGCGCCGCTGGCAGCGCCGATGACCGTGCTCTTGGTGTTGCCGCCGATCGCCTGGCCGACGAGAGCGCCGCCGGCGCCGCCAATCAGGGCACCGGTCGTGGCCCGCTGCTGGCCTTCGGTCTGCGACTGGCAGCCGGCAAGTGCCGCGGTCATCAGCACAGCGGCCATGGCTTTGTGAAAGGTCATGCGAGGTCTCCCTTAAAGGTCTGAAATCCCTATCGATCGTCCCGTGCCGCCGCATTGCGGCGGAACGGGGGCACCGTCACTCACGATATAAGACATGGTTTCTCGGGCGTTGATGGACCGGGAGGCCAAAACATCTCTTTCGAACAAGGCGCTAGCTCAAGTCCTTGTCAGAATGATTCAGCCGGTGGCGGCTCGGCTGAAGCCGGGCCTGGTCCTTGCCGCGCGCTGTGCGCCTCTGCTCGTCTCACTGAACAATGGAGAAATGTCATGACCCGAGGTCTTCCCCGGACGCTTGTCCGTGCCGCCGCCCGCGAGGCCGGCCTTGCCCCGCCCAAACTCGGCCTCAAGGCCGTCACCACCGGGCAGGGCGGTGCTTTCCGCACCGTCTTCACCTTCGCCGGCATGCAGGTGCCGGTGACGGACGCGCTCGCCTATGCCGCCCAAAAGCTTTTCGACTTCACCGATGGCAAGGTGCGCATCAAGGGCGGCACGGCGCGGCTGCAGGTCGCCGTGCTGACGCCCCGCGCGTCGACCATCAACGACGGTGCGGCGCTGAACTGGTCGCTCGGTTCAGTGGCGGCGTCGAGCGCCACGCTGGCCGGCACCATGGTCAATGTGCTGGCCTCGACGGCGCGCACGCTGGACGGCGCCGGTGCCGCGCTCTCCACGGCCTCCACCGCCGATATCGCAGCGGCCGCGACGCTGGATGGCACCGCCACACCGGTCGATCTCTATCTCAATCTGGCGTTCGCCACCGGCACCGACATCGATGCGGACGGCACACTGGCGATAACCGGCATGGTGACGCTGCTGTGGGAAAACTGGGGGGATAATGCGTGAGGCCTGGGGGAGGCATGATAGCCGCTAAGTGCGGCCTTTGAGCCAAGCCTCCCAATCCGACTGGGTCATCATCTCGTGTCCGTGCACGCGATGCCACTCCACCCATTCGGCATGCGTCGGGAGTTCTGCGAGTATCGGCTGGTAGCCTCGCTGTTCGTATTCGCTCTTTGGCAGGAGCATGGAATTCTTCTCATAGAGGACCATCACGACGGTCTCGCTATGGCGATACAGACCCTTGGCCATTGTCTTTTCCTGTAGCCGCAAACAGATCGTGCAGCATTGCACGCGTCGCTTTTCCCAACAATCACAAGGAAAAATCACATGACAGATCTGGCAGACGCCGGGTCCGTGGCGGCGCGTGCGCAGCCGGCGGGCAACCCAGTACGGCCACCGGCCAGCGGGGACAACGGGTCCGCCCCTGTGGCTGGCAAAAGTTGGTTTGACGGTCTTTCCGAAGGCAACCGCAAGCTCGCTGAAACCAAGGGCTGGACCAAGCCTGAAAGCCTCGACAGGGTTTTTACATCCTATGCGGAGCTGGAGCGACAGCAGGGTGAGAGCCTGCGCGTTCCCGGCCCGGACGCGTCGCGGGAAGACTGGGAGCGTTTTCATGCCCGGCTGCCCGAGACCATGCGCCCGGTCACCTCGTCGGAGACGGTCGAATACCGCCGGCCGGAAGGGCTGCCGGAAAACTTCGCCTATTCGGACGAACTCGCCAATGCGTCCAAGGCCTGGGCGGTCGAAGCGGGTGCTTCGCCAAGAACCGCGCAGGCCTATCACGACAAGTTCGTCGGCTACATGGCCGAGCAGGCGAAAGCTCAGGAGATCGCGCTCGCCCGTTCGGTGGAAGCCACCCATGACGACCTTGTCCGGGACTGGGGACCGACCGACAGCGACGGCTTTCGCCAGAAGCTCGAGGTCGCCAACCGGGCGATGAAGAAGCTTGGCCTGGTCAATGCCTACAAGGCGAAGGGCATCCTTCTGCCTGATGGGGCGCTGACCGATCCGCAGATCGCCAAGGCCTTCCACGCCATTGGCGAGGCGATGTTCCGGGAAGACACGATCGACGGCGGCGCGACCTTTAGCGGAGGCAATCCGTTCAAGCGCAACGTCGCCGGCGAACGCAACCTGACGGCCATTTCAGCCCTCGTCAAAAGCGACCCCGCCCGCGCCCGGCGGCTGGCCCGCGAGGCGGGAGAGAACCCGGACCGCTGGATGCCCAACAACCCGCTCTGACGAGCGGCCACCACCACCCAACCTGAAGGAAGACAAAAATGGCAGATGCCTACACCCGTATCGCGGACGCGATCGTTCCGTCCGTCTATGCGCAATATGCGTTCGAGGAACATGTCCAGTCGCTCGAAATCTACCAGGCCGGAATCCTGTTTTCCGACCCGGCCATCTCCTCGAAACTGTCGATGGGCGGCCGCTCCGTCGACATGCCCGGCTGGAAGGATCTCGGCAACGACCCTTCCGAGCCGGTCAATGACGATCCGGCCGATTCCATCGAGATGAAGAAGATCGGCTCGCGCCGCGAGGTCGCCGCCCGCAACGTCCGCGCCCAGGCCTGGGGCGTACCGGACCTGACCTCGATCCTGGCGGGCGATGATCCGCAGAAGCTGATCGTCAAGCGGCAGACCGAGTACTGGCAGCGCGCCAACAAGCTGACCCTGCTCGGTATCCTGAAGGGCGTCGTCGCCGACAACATCGCCAATGATGGAGGCGACTTGGTGCGCACCACCGGCGCTTCCATCGTCGACACCGACATCATCGAGGCCGCCTACCTGATGGGCGACCGCGCCGACAAGTTCAAGACGATCTGGATGCACTCCAAGCAGATGAAGGCGCTCAAGCTCGCCGACCTCATCGACTATGTGCCGTCGTCCGAGCAGGGCGGTCCGCTGATCCCTTACTATATGGGCCTGCGGGCGGTCGTCGACGACGACATTCCGGTGACGGCGGGCGTCTATACCGCCTTCATGTTCAAGGACAAGGCGATCCTGTGGAACGAGTTGCCGGTCAACACCGAAGGCGGGCCGCTCGAGTTCGACCGCAAGCCGCGCCAGGGCCATGGCGGCGGTGTCACCGAAATGGTCGGCCGCCGGCATTTCGTGCCGCATGTGCCCGGCACCCGCTTCCTCGACGCCTCCTCGGCCGGTGAATTCGCCACCGATGCCGAGCTCGCACTGGCGGCCAACTGGGACCGCACCGCGTCGAGCGTCAAGAACATGACGTTCATCGCGCTGAAGACCACCGAGGCCTGATCGGGCCAAGAGGCGAGAGGGCGGGAGCGTTCGCGCTCCCGTCCCTTTTAGGAAGGTCGCGGCTGTCCATTTGTCATCGCCTTGCGAGATTTCCGACAGGGATGGAGGGCTGGTCCTCAGACTGTCGATTCCGCGTGGCGCAATCGACTTGTTTGGGGCAGACTGACCGTCAATCAGCCAACCAAGCTCAAAAGCAGCAGTCCATCTCCATGCGACTTACAGCCACAATTCTGTTTCTGCTCTCCATTTCGGCGCCTGCCGTTGCCGGCAAGATTTCCGAACCTGCCAAGGGCGTAACACTGTCCTACAACAGCAATTTGTGGTCGGCGACGCTCGACGACAAGGACATCGTCCTGTCCTGCATGGGTGAGACTTGTGGCGGCGATTGCGATGTGGTCCTGACGATGACTCCCACAGGTCTGACCTCGCACGAATTCTTCGATCGATTCCGAAACGAGATAAACAAGAATACTATCGTCAAGGCGTCCGAGTCCGGTCTGGATCCGGTTGTCGTCGACAAACCGGCCACCGTCACGGTCGCCGGAAAGGAAGTCTCTATCTCTTCTGTCCGTCTCAAGCTTTTGGGCTCGCATGCGCGGAAGTGGATGATGGTCGAAGAGGCATCGTTCGGGGTGGTCACGCTGACCTGCAATAGCAGCGAGGATGAATACGAGATCGCCAGAAAGACGTGGTTGGATCTGATGAAGGGCATTGTCATTCCGAAGTAGTGACGGTGGCTCTGACCCCACTTCGCAATGAAGGAATGAAGAGGCGTTGAAGCTGCCGATCCTCCCCGGGGGCGGGGAGATTGGCCGCTCTGTTGGCGGACCAAATCATTCACCCGAAAATTCCCCAAGCCGCTTCGCAGCGGCTTTTTTCATGCCTGGAGACAAATCATGATCCTTGCTCGACCCGCATGGACGAGGCGCTGAGCCATGGCCATCACCCCGCTCGATATCGCCAACATGGCGCTGGCCGTGCTTGACGAGGCGCCGATCGACAGTCTCGACCAGGACGTCAAGGCGGCGCGCCTGTTGAACCTGCATTTCGACCTCGCACGGGAAGCGGAGCTCACCAAATGTGCATGGGTGTTCGCGATCCTGCGCGCCACGCTTGCGGGGTCGGATACCGGCAGCGGCGATTGCACGCTGAACTTCGCTTACGAGCTGCCCGCCGACTGCCTGCGGCCGCTGCCCTTGACCCATAATGGCGAGCCGGATGGCGTGCCGATCTCGTGGCGCCAGGAGGCGGACCTGATCTACAGCGACCAGTCCGGCCCGCTGACCATTCGCTATGTCGCCAACCTTACCGATCCGAACGACTGGGACGCGCCGTTCACCGAGGTGCTCGTGGCCGCACTCGCCATCAAGGTCGCGCATCCGCTGACCCACAAATCGGGCATGATCGACATTGCCCGCTCGGCCTATGACCGGGCGCTGGATGCCGCGCTCAACGCCAACGCCATCCAGCGCGGCGGCCGGTTCTACACTGCCTCGTGGTCCAGCCAGCGCGGCGACAACAGGATTGCGCGCTGATGACGACGCTCTATCCCGTCCAGGATGTCTTCACCCGTGGCGAGATCTCGCCGCGCCTGCATGCTCGTGCCTCGCTCGATTTCTATCGGGCGGCGCTCGCCAGATGCGAAAACTTCGTCACCTTGCCGCATGGCGGCATCCGCAAGCGCGGCGGCACCTATTTCGCCGGCGAGGTGAAGATCTCGGCCAAGAAAACACGGCTGATCCCGTTCATCTTCTCGGCCGACCAGGCCTACGCGCTTGAATTCGGCGACCTCTACATCCGCGTCTATGCTTATGGTACGCGCGTCGGCACGGTGGAGATCGCCTCGCCCTATCTCGAAGCGGACCTGTTCGAACTCACCTATGTCCAGTCGGCGGACCAGATGTGGATCAGCCACAAGGACTATCCGCCCAAGGTGCTGACGCGCACCGCGCAAACGGCATGGACCCTGACGGACTTCGCGTTTCTCGACGGTCCCTATGATGAGATCAACACCACGGCGACCACGTTGACGCCGGCGAGCACGGGCCATGCCACGCCAAAGATGACCTCTGCCACGACCCCGAGTGGCACCGTCACCGACAATGGCACGGGCACAACGAGCTGGAGGGCGTTTGACCGGGCCATAAACGGCTCTGTCACCGTGTCGACGGGAAGCAGCGGGTTTCTGCAGTACCAGTTCCCCGCTGGTCAAGGAAAGGCAGTCAATGCCTACTGGATCTCGGCGTCGGAGGATGCCGCCAAATGGGGCGACACGCCGACGCAATGGAAACTGTCAGGTTCCAACGATGGCGTGAATTACGTCTCGCTGGACGGCAGGGCGTCGGAGCGCGGCTGGTCCGGCTCGGAAGTGCGCTTCTACGATTTCCAGAACCAGACGACCTATGAATACTACAAATTCGACTTTTCCGGTGGTGGTGGCGACGACGCCAACAACACTTCAATATCGGAAGTCGCGCTGACCGAAAGCGGCGACCTGATGACGCCGTTCGATCTGATCGCATCGGCCGTGGCCGGCATCAATGGCGGCATTGGGTTCCAGGCAAGCGATGTCGGCCGATCGATCCGCCTGCTTGGTTCCGACAATGTCTGGCGCTGGGCCAAGATCGCCAGCCGAACCAGCACCACTGTGGTCAAGGTCAGGCTGTATGGCCATGCGCTGCCCGACCTCTCCCCGATCACGCGCTGGCGGCTCGGCACTTTCGTGCCGGGAAAATATGTCGAGAGCGGCTCGCTTTATGAGGAGCGCCTGGCCTTCAGCCGCAAGTTCTCGGTCTATGCCTCAGCCACCGGCGACTTCGACAATTTCGCGCTGGGCGAGAAGGACGACGACGCGCTGGAATTCGTCCAGGCCGGCGGCGGCCAGGCCAACGACATCGTCTGGATCGCCGATTCCGACGGAGCGCTTCTGATCGGCACCAGCGGCGGCATCAGGGCGCTGTCGGGCTCGGGCATCGACGAGGCGCTGACGCCGTCCTCATTCAAGAACCGGCGCTCGCGCACCTTCGGCTGCGCTCGCATCCGCCCGGTCGATGCCGGCCAGTCGTTCCTCTATGTGACGCGCTCGCGCAAATCGATCGCCGAGCTGACGCAGACCGCGCAGAGCCGCTTCACCTCCGACGACATCGGCCAGATTTCCGAGCATATCCCCAAGCAAGGCGTGGTCGAGCTGGCCTTCCAGACCGATCCCGACCCGTTGCTCTGGTTTCCGCTCGATAATGGCGAGCTTGGTGGTTACACGCATCAGCCAAGCCAGGAAGTGCGCGGTATGCACCGCCATCGCCTGGGGGGTACTTTCAGCGGGTCCGATTGGGCCGAGGTCGAGAGTGCCGCGGTGACCCCGGGCCAGGATGGCAATGACGACCTCTGGCTGATCGTCAAGCGCACGATCGGCGGCGTGACGAAGCGCTATATCGAGATCAAGACCGTTCCGTTCGAATACGGCGCCATCGCCGACGCGTTCGAGGTCGATTGCGGGCTGACTTACACGGGCGCCGCGGTGGCCACGGTAGGCGGCGCGGCACATCTCGCCGGCCAGCCCGTCGATGTGCTGGCCGACGGCAAGGTCTATCGCGGCCTCATCGTCAGCGGCGGCGGCACGGTTACGCTGCCTGGCGGCTCGACCGCCGCCAAATGGCAGCTCGGCCTGCCCTATGCGGCGGGCGCCGACACGCTGGAGCTCGATGTCGGCGGCCGCGACGGCTCCATCATCGGCCGCCGCAAGAAGGTGGCGAAAGCGATCCTGTCGCTGCTCGAGACCGACACTACGGGGCTTGCGGTGCAGTCCTTCATGCGCGGCCGCTGGGAACCGGTGCGCATGCCCTCGATCGTCGCGCCCGACGGTCGGGCGACGCTGTTCACCGGCAATGTCGAGGTGCCGATCGACGACAGCTGGGAAGGGCAGGGCCGGGTGCGGATCCGCCATGTCAACCCGACGCCCTGCACGATCCGGGCGTTCACGCCGGTGTTCGACGCCGAGCCGTAGCTGATCTCCCCCCTCGGGGCAGGGCTATCGCATATGAACGATGGCCTGGATGAGATAGTCATCATTCCAGGCGCATTTTTTGATGCGGTGGCTGATGGGGACTTTGTCGATGTCGGCGGCCTGAAGGATATTTCTGGCGATGCGGTTTAGGAGCGCGATGTTGGCAGGGGCGTTGTCCTTGCGGGCACGGCTGAGGTCCTCGCGCAGGTGAACGTCAAGCATCCAGTGCAGTGCGTTTTCGATCTGCCAATGCGCTCTGGTGAGGTCGATCGCCT
>NZ_AXAE01000013.1 GCF_000472705.1 Mesorhizobium erdmanii USDA 3471
AATATCGCGAAGCCATCGAGCCGTTCGACTATGCAACGGACGATCTTGTCCGCCGCGTCCAGCAGACCGGGGTTGTCAGCCTCCTCGGATGCGCCTTCAAGCTTGGCAAGGCATTTGCCAGGAAGGTCGTCGCCTTCCGGCCAACCGCAACAGACGGCGTCTTCGATGCTTTCTTCCGACACCAGAAAATAGAAACAATCGACCTCAATGCTCTCAAGCGATAACATCAAAAACTGTTCGCGATGTCTCCGAACACCTGTTCGCGATGTCTCCGGTCCAAACAATAGTGACGGGGAGAAGGCAAGCACTGCTCAGGCGGCGCAAACTTCGCGGATCGAGCTTTCCAGTATGTCGAGCGCCTCGTTCATCACCTCGTCCTGGATGGTGATCGGTGCCAGGAAGCGGATGACGTTGCCGTAGACGCCGCAGGTCAAAAGGATCAGGCCCTTGTCGAGCGCCTTCAGCCGGATGGCATTGGCGATCTCGGCCGAGGGCAGGCCCTTCTTGACGTCGTTGAACTCGACCGCATTCATGAAGCCGAGGCCCCTTATGTCGACGATCTCGGGCACGTCGTCGCGGATCGACTGCAGGCGCTGCTTCAGCCGCGCGCCCAGCGTGTTGGCGCGGTCGCAGAGCTTTTCGTCGTCTATCACGTCGAGCACGGCGTGTGCCGCGGCAACGCCGATGGGGCTGCCGCCATAGGTGCCGCCGAGGCCGCCGGGGCCGGGCGCATCCATGATCTCGGCACGGCCGGTCACCGCCGAGAGCGGGAAGCCGCCGGCGAGACTCTTGGCCATCGTGGTGATGTCGGCGGCGACCTCATGGTGGTCCATCGCGAACATCTTGCCGGTGCGGGCAAAGCCGGTCTGCACCTCGTCGGCGATCAAAAGCATGCCGTGCTGGTCGCAGAGCTTGCGCAGCGCCGTCAGGAATTCGCGCGGCGCCTCGTAGAAACCGCCCTCGCCCTGAACCGGCTCGACGATGATGGCGGCGACGCGGGCCGGATCGACATCGGCCTTGAACAGTCGGTCGAGCGCGGCCAGCGAATCGGCAACCGACACGCCGTGCAGCGGCACCGGGAACGGTGCGTGATAGACGTCGCCCGGCATGGCGCCGAAGCCGACCTTGTAGGGCACGACCTTACCGGTCAGCGCCATGCCCATGAAGGTGCGGCCGTGGAAGCCGCCGGCAAAGGCGATGACGGCCTGGCGGCCGGTGGCGTTGCGCGCGATCTTGATGGCGTTTTCGACCGCCTCGGCCCCGGTGGTGACGAAGATGGTCTTCTTCTCGAACTTGCCGGGCAGCATGGCGTTCAACCGTTCAGCCAGCCGCACATAGCTCTCATAGGGCACAACCTGGTGGCAGGTGTGGGTGAAGCGGTCGAGCTGCGCCTTGACCGCCTCGATCACCCTGGGATGGCGATGGCCGGTGTTGACGACGGCGATGCCCGAGGAGAAGTCGATGTAGCGGCGGCCCTCGACATCCCAGATCTCCGAATTCTCAGCCCGGTCGGCATAGATCTGCGTGGTCATGCCGACGCCGCGCGAGATCGACTGGTTCTTGCGTTCGGAAATGGCTGAATTCTTCATGATATCCCTCATCGGGCCGGCGCCCGTTCTCGTTGATCAGATGTCTTCTGACCTTATTTCACGTTTTCCTCAAGTCGGCACCACCGGCTGGCGATTGGGCCTGAATATCGGGGTCCCCCTTAACCAATCATGCGATACGCGTACGAGACCGGTTTCCTTTTTCCGGGGATTGATTATCCTCCTGGCATCCGCGAGGCATCGCGACCGGCGGCTGAGGGAGCCCATGAGCAGGAACGCGACATCGTCCGTCTCGCCGCCATCCGTCAAAACCTCCAGCCTTTTGTCTTTTCCAATCGCCTCGGCAATGTCAGTGTTCATGGCCGCGATCCTGCTGACCGGCTGCCAGAAGCAGGAGGCCGCGGACAAGAAACTGCCGGTCATGGTGCGCACCGAAACGGTGGCGATGGCCGACTATGCGCCGCGAACCTCACTGACCGGGGTGATCGCGGCGCGCACGCTGAACAATCTGTCGTTCCGGGTCGGCGGCCGCGTCGCCGAACGGCTTGTCGATATCGGCCAGCATGTCGACCAGGGCGCGGTGCTTGCCCGCATCGATCCGCAGGAGCAGGAATCCGACCTGCGCTCGGCACAGGCCGATCTCGACGCGGCACAAGCGCAGCTGACCCAGTCCGCCGCTGCCTTCGAGCGACAGAAGACGCTGCTTTCCCAGGGCTTCACCACCAGGCGCGACTATGATGCCGCCGACCAGGCGCTGAAGGTGGCGCAAGGCAGCGTCGATGCCGCGCAGAGCGCGTTCGCCAACGCCCGGCAAAACCTGTCCTTCACCGAACTCAAGGCGGGCGCCCCCGGCGTCATCACCGCCCGCCAGGTCGAAGCCGGCCAGGTGGTGCAGGCGGCGCAAACCATATTCACGGTCGCCGAGGACGGCGACCGCGATGCCGTCTTCAACGTGCAGGAGACCTTGGTCGCCAAGACGCCGCCATCGCCGGCGGTGACGATCACGCTGTTGTCCGATCCGCAGGTCCGGGCGACAGGCAAGGTGCGAGAAATCTCGCCGGCGGTCGACCAGGCCTCCGGTTCGATCCGGGTCAAGATCGGCATTCCCGACACGCCCGCCGGCATGCCGCTGGGGGCAGCCGTCATCGGCTCGGTCAGCGCCAAGCCGGAAAAGGCGGTCCTGCTGCCCTGGCAGGCGCTGACGTCCAGCGCCGGCAAACCGGCGGTCTGGATCGTCGACCCCTCGACCAAGGCGGTGGCGGCGGCGCCGGTCGAGGTCCTGGCCTTCAGTTCGGGTACGGTCGTCATCGCCAGCGGATTGACCGAAGGCCAAAGCGTCGTGACCGCGGGCGGACAGTTGCTCAGTCCCGGGCAGACGGTCGAGATATCGGGAGCGGGCCAATGAGACGCCTGCCGTACCTCATTCCTGGCCTGTTCGTACTCGGCGCGCTCGCCGCTTGCTCGAAATCCGAGGAAAAGCCACCGGAGATCATCCGGCCCGTACTGTCGGTGGTCATCGAGCCGCGCACCACGCAAACCTATGGTTTTGCCGGCTCGGTCGAGCCGCAGGTCAGCGCCGACCTCGCCTTCCGCCTGCTCGGCCGGGTCGTTTCACGCGACGTCAAGGTCGGCGACATCGTCAGCAAGGGCACGACGATTGCCGCGCTCGACCCGACCGCGCTGGAGCTGGCCGCGCAGGCCGCCAAGGCGGAACTCTCCAATGCCGAGGCACAGTTCGCCAACGCCGCCGCCAGCGAGGAGCGGCAGCGCCAGCTGCTCGCCTCGGCCAACGCCTCGCAGGCCGTCTTCGATGCCGCGCAGCAGGCAAGGAAGGCGGCCGAGGCCAATGTCGAGCGGGCCCGGGCGTCGCTTGCCAAATCGCAGGAGCAGCTTGGCTATGCCAGGCTGTTCTCGGATTTCGACGGCGTCGTCACCGCGGTCGGTGCCGAGGTCGGCCAGACCGTCTCGGCCGGCCAGACTGTCGTCACTGTGGCGCGCTCGGATCTGCGCGAGGCGGTGGTCGATATTCCCGATCAGTTGACCGGCGATCTCACGGCCGGCACACCGTTCCAGGTTATCCTGCAATCGCTGCCCACCATCCAGACCGAGGCCAAACTGCGCGAGATCGCGCCACAGGCCGAGGGCTCGACACGCACCCGGCGCGTCAAGCTGACGCTTACCGATCCGCCGCAGGCCTTCCGGCTCGGCTCGACGGTGACGGCGACCCGCATGACCAAGGTAGCGCCGACGATCGAACTGCCCCTCTCGGCGCTGCTCGAAAAGAACGGTGCCGATGAGGTGTGGATCGTCGATCCGCGGACCTCGAGCGTGAGCGCGAAAGAGATAAAGGTGGCCGCCAAGGGTGCCGCCACCTTCACCGTCGCCGAAGGGCTCGAAGCCGGCATGCGCGTGGTCACGGCGGGCGTCCACAGCCTGAGCGAAGGCCAGAAGGTCAAAGTGCCGGAGGGCGGCGTCTGATGAAGGGCTTCAACCTCTCCGACTGGGCGCTCAGCCACCGCTCCATGGTCTGGTATTTCATGCTGGTCTTCGTGGTGGCAGGCATCTTCTCCTACCTCAATCTCGGCCGTGAGGAAGACCCCAATTTCACCATCAAGACGATGATCATCCAGGCCAACTGGCCGGGCGCGTCTGTCAAGGAGACCGTGCAGCAGGTGACCGACCGCATCGAGAAGAAGCTCGAGGAGCTCGACAGTCTCGACTACACCAAATCCGTCACCACCGCCGGCCAGACCGTCATCTTCGTCAACCTGAAGGACACCACCAAGGCGCGCGATGTCGTGCCGAACTGGATTCAGGTGCGCAACATGGTCAACGACATCAAGGCGCAGTTTCCGCAAGGCGTTCAGGGACCGTTCTTCAACGACCGCTTCGGCGATGTCTACGGCAACATCTACGCCTTCACATCGGACGGGCTGACGCCGCGCCAATTGCGCGATTATGTCGAGGATGTCCGCACCAAGATCCTGACTGTGCCCAATGCCGGCAAGGTCGATCTGGTCGGCGCGCAGGACGAAGCCATCTATCTCGAATTCTCGACCCGCCAGATCGCCGCCCTTGGCCTCAACCAGCAGGCGATCGTGGCTAGCCTGCAGGCGCAGAACGCGATCACGCCGTCAGGCGTCATCCAGTCCGGGCCGGAGCGCATCAGCGTGCGCGTCGGCGGCCAGTTCACCTCCGAGGACAGCCTGCGCGCCATCAATCTGCGTGTCAACGATCGCTTCTTCCGGCTGAGCGACGTGGCGACGATCACGCGCGGCTATGTCGATCCGCCGACGGCGCTGTTCCGCTTCAATGGCCAGGACGCCATCGGGCTTGCCATCGGCATGAAGCCCAACGCCAACCTGCTCGAATTCGGCAAGGCGCTGCACGTGGAGATGAACAAGGTGCTGGCCGACCTGCCGGTCGGCGTCGGCGTGCATCTGGTCGCCGACCAGCCGGTCATCGTCGAGGAGGCCGTCTCGGGCTTCACGCGCGCGCTGTTCGAGGCGGTGGCCATCGTGCTCGCCGTGTCGTTCATCAGCCTTGGCATGCGCGCCGGTTTCGTCGTGGCGCTGTCGATCCCGCTGGTGCTGGCCATCACCTTCACGGTCATGGAATATCTCGGCATTTCGCTGCAGCGCATTTCGCTCGGCGCACTGATCATCGCGCTCGGGCTGCTGGTCGACGACGCCATGATCGCCGTCGAGATGATGGTGGCGCGGCTGGAGGTCGGCGACAATCTGCGCAAGGCAGCGACCTATGTCTACACATCGACCGCCTTTCCGATGCTGACCGGCACGCTGGTGACCGTCGCCGGCTTCATCCCGATCGGCCTCAATTCGAGTGCGGCCGGCGAATACACCTTCACCCTGTTCGTCGTCATCGCCGTGTCGCTGCTGGTGTCATGGATCGTGGCGGTGCTGTTCGCGCCGCTGCTCGGCGTCACCATCCTGCCGGCGACGATGAAGGCCAAGCATCACGACCAGCCGGGACGCTTCACAGCGCTGTTCCGGCGCGTGCTTGTCGGCTCGGTGCGCCATCACTGGCTGACCATCATCGTCACGGTGCTGCTGTTCGCCGGCTCGATCGCCGGCTTCGGCCTGGTGCAGCAGCAGTTCTTCCCCCCGTCCGACCGGCCGGAGCTGATTGTCGACTGGAACCTGCCGCAAAATTCCTCGATCGCCGACACGCGCGACCAGATGCAGCGCTTCGAGCAGCGGGCGCTGGTCGGCAATCCCGACATCGACCATTTCTCGTCCTATATCGGCCAGGGCGCCGTGCGCTTCGTGCTGGCCTATGACGTGCAGCCGGCCAACCCCTATTTCGGCCAGACGGTCATCGTCACCAAGAGCATCGAGGCCCGGAACCGGGTAAAGCCGGCTTTGGAAAAGCTGCTGCGCGCGGAGTTCGTCGGCACCGACGCTTTCGTCAAGCCGCTGGAACTCGGGCCGCCGGTCGGCCGCCCGGTGCAGTACCGAGTCGGCGGACCCGACATCCAGATGGTACGCGAGTTGGCCCAGCAATTCGCCGGCGTGATCTCGGCCAACCCAAGGTTGGCAGCACCCACCTTCGACTGGAACGAGCCGCAGCGCGTGCTGAGGGTCGACGTGCTGCAGGACAAGGCGCGCCAACTCGGCATCACCTCCTCCGATATCGCCAGCGCGCTGAACAGCACGGTCGGCGGCGCCACGATCACGCAGGTGCGCGACGCCACCTATCTGATCGATGTCGTGGCGCGCTCACGCGATGCCGAACGCGGCTCGATCGGGACGCTGCAGAACATGCAGCTGCCGACCAGCACCGGCGAAGCGATCCCGCTCGCGGCCGTGGCCAACTTCCGCTACGAGCTCGAGCAGCCGACAGTGTGGCGGCGTGACCGCATTCCGACGATCACCGTGCGCGCCGGCTTGGTCGGCGACGTACTGCCAGCCACGGTCGTCAACGAACTGAAGCCGTCGGTCGAAGCCTTCATCGCCAAGCTGCCGCCGGGCTATTCGGTCGAGACCGCCGGCTCGGTGGAGGAAAGTGCCAAGAGCCAGGGGCCGATCGCCGCCGTGGTGCCGTTGATGCTGTTCGTCATGGCGACCATCCTGATGATCCAGTTGCAGAGCTTCCAGCGCCTGTTCCTGGTCGTGGCGGTGGCGCCGCTCGGGCTGATCGGCGTGGTGGCGGCCCTGGTGCCGAGCGGCGCGCCGCTCGGTTTCGTCGCCATCCTCGGCGTGCTGGCGCTGATCGGCATCCTGATCCGCAACTCGGTCATCCTGATCGTGCAGATCGAGGATCTCGTCCGGGAGGGCAAGGACCGCTGGGCGGCGGTCATCGAGGCGACCGAGCACCGCATGCGGCCGATAGCGCTGACCGCGGCCGCAGCCAGCCTGGCACTGATCCCGATCGCCCGCGAAGTGTTCTGGGGCCCAATGGCCTATGCGATGATGGGCGGTATCATCGCGGGCACCGCGATCACGCTGCTGTTCCTGCCGGCGCTGTATGTCACGTGGTTCAGGATCAAGGAGCCGGGTGGGAATGGCGAGGCCGCAGACAGCGAAGCGGTGGCGGAAGCCAGTACAGCCTGAGCCTATTGAGATCGGAAAGGCTGGCGGGACAGAGGGGGGCGCCAGGGAACTCGACGCTGGCAGCCTTCTACACCCGCACAAATCCTTCGCTCGCCCTGAGCAGATTGCGCGTATAATCCTCTGTCACGCGGTGCGCGACAAGTTGGGCCGCCGTCAGATTTTCCACCGCCTCGCCGCCCTGCATCACCATCAGCCGCTCGCACATATGGGTGACGATGGCGAGGTCGTGGCTGACCATCAGGAAGGTCAGCTTGCGCCGCCGGCGGACCTCTTCCAGGAGGTTGAGCACTTCCGCCTGCACCGAGGCATCGAGCGCCGAGGTTGGCTCGTCGAGCAGCAGGATCGACGGTTCGAGGATGAGCGCACGCGCGATCGCCACGCGCTGGCGCTGGCCGCCCGACAATTGGTGCGCGTAGCGGAAGCGGAAGCCATTGCCGAGGCCGACCTCGTCCAGCGCGCGTTCGATGCGCTTTTCGCCATCGGCGAAGCCATGGATGGCGAGCGGCTCCTGCAGCAGGCGGTCGACAGTCTGGCGCGGATGCAGCGAGCCATACGGGTCCTGGAAGACCATCTGCACTTCGCGGTAGAAAGCCTTGTCGCGGCGCGCGCCGAGCGTCTTGCCATTGACGGTGATGCTGCCCGAGGCGACGGACGCAAGGCCGGCGATCGCCCTGAGAAGCGTCGATTTGCCAGAACCGGATTCGCCGACCAGGCCGAAGGATTCGCCTGACCTGACTTCGAGGCTGACGCCTTTCAGCGCCCGAAACCGGTCGAAGATCACTTCCAGCCCGTCGACGGTGATCGCAGAAGTCATGCCGCCCACTCCGGCTTGCGGTCGAGCACCGGCAACGGATGGCGCTCGAAGCCGATTCTGGGCATGCAGTTGAGCAAGCCGCGCGTATAGGGATGCTGTGCCTGGCCGAGTTCGGAGGCCTTGAGTTGCTCGACCACCTTGCCGGCATACATGACGATGACGCGGTCGCAGAAGGATGAGACCAGGCGCAGATCGTGCGAGATGAAGATCAGCCCCATGCCGCGCTCGCTGACGAGCCGGTCGAGAATGCCGAGCACGTCGAGTTGCACGGTGACGTCGAGCGCCGAGGTCGGCTCGTCGGCGATCATCATCTCCGGTCCGGCGATCAGCATCATGGCGATCATGGCGCGCTGGCCCATGCCGCCTGAGACTTCATGCGGATGCAGGTCGAAGACGCGTTTGGGATCACGTATCTGCACCGCTTCCAGCATGGCCAGCGCGCGCTCGCGCGCCTCGGCCTTGGAGACCTTCTCATGCGTGCGCAGCGTTTCGACGATCTGCCGGCCGATGCTCATCACCGGGTCGAGCGAGTATTTCGGATCCTGCAGGATCATGGCGATGCGATTGCCCCGCAGCGACCGGCGTTCACGCGGCGAGATGCCGAGCAGGTCGATACCATCGAAGGCCAATTTCCGGGCCGATATCCGGGCCTGCGGGGGCGTCAGCCCCATGATGGCGCGGCCGGTCTGCGACTTACCCGAGCCGGATTCGCCGACGATGCCGAGCCGTTCGCGCCCAAGTGAGAAGGAGACACCGCGCACCGCCTCGATCAGCCCGGTGCGGGTCGGGAAGGTGACACGCAGATCCTCGACGTCGAGAAGCGCGCTCATTGGTCACCACTGCGGGGATCGAGGGCGTCGCGCAGGCCGTCGCCGAGCAGGTTGAAACCGAGGCTGACGATAAGGATGGCGAAGCCCGGGGCGCCGGCCACCCACCATTGGTCGAGGATGAAGCGGCGGCCCGATGCTATCATGGTGCCCCATTCGGGCAGCGGCGGCTGTGCGCCGAGGCCGAGGAAACCGAGGCCGGCGGCGGTCAGGATGATGCCTGCCATGTCGAGCGTCACGCGGACAATCAGCGAGGAGATGCAGAGCGGCATGATGTGGCGCAGCACGATGCGGGCGGGCGAAGCGCCCATCAATTGCACGGCCTTGATGTAATCGGAATTGCGCACCGTCAACGTTTCGGCGCGGGCAATTCGAGCGTAAGGCGGCCAGGAGGTGATGGCTATCGCCAGCACCGCGTTTTCGATGCCGGGCCCGAGCGCCGCGACGAAAGCCAGCGCCAGGACCAGCTTGGGGAAGGCAAGGAAGATGTCGGTGACGCGCATCAGGATGGCATCGGTCCAGCCGCCGGCGTAGCCGGCAACGGTGCCGACCAGCAAGCCGATCGGGGCCGCGATGATGGCGACCAGGATGACGACATAGAGAGTCCAGCGCGAGCCGTAGAGGATGCGCGAATAGATGTCGCGGCCAAGGTCGTCGGTGCCGAACCAGTGCTCGGCGCTCGGCGCCAGCAGCCGCGCGTTCTTCAGGTCGCCGAAGGTCGGCGAATACGGCGCCAGCACGCCGGCAAGGGCGGCGATGACCAGCAGCGCGATGATGATGAGCAGGCCAACCAAAGCCAGCCTGTTGGCGGAAAAGCGCCGCCACGCGACATAGGCGCGGCCGAGCCTGGCCTGCATGCGCGAGGCCGGCCGCTCGCTGAGCAGCCAGTCGCGCCGGCTCTGGATCGCTTCGGCGCTCATGCGGATTTCGTCCTCGGATCGAGCACACGGTAGAGCAAGTCGGACAGAAGATTGATGCCGATGAACACCGAGCCGATGACGATGGTGCCGCCGAGCACGGCGTTCATGTCGGCGTTCTGCAACGAGTTGGTAATGTAGAGGCCGATGCCAGGCCAGGAGAAGACGGTCTCCGTCAGCACCGAGCCTTCGAGCAGCCCGGCATAGGAGAGCGCGATCACCGTGACCATCGGCACGGCAGCGTTGCGCAACGCGTGGCCCCAGATGATGCGGGTCTCCGACAGGCCCTTGGCGCGCGCGGCGACGATGTATTCCTGCGCCAGTTCGTTGAGCATGAACGAGCGCGTCATGCGGCTGATATAGGCGAGCGAGAAATAGCCGAGCAGCGAGGCCGGCAGGATGATGTGCCGGAAGGCGTCCCAGAAGACATCCCACTGACCCTGCATGGCCGCATCGAGAAGATAGAACCCGGTGATCGGCGTGAAAGTGTACTCGTAGACGACGTCGAGCCGGGCTGGGAAAGCCACCCATTGCAGCTTGGCGTAGAACAGGACCAAGCCCAGCAGGCCGAGCCAGAAGATCGGCACGGAATAGCCGATCAGGCCAATGACGCGCACGACCTGGTCGATGATGCTGCCGCGCCTGACGGCGGCCAGCACGCCGAGTGGCACGCCGAACAGCGCGCCGATCAGCGTTCCCAGCGTCGCCAGTTCCGTGGTTGCGGGAAGCGCGCGACGGATGTCGGTCATAACCGGGTTGGTGGTCAGCACCGAAGTGCCGAAATCACCGCTCAGGGCATTTTTCACATAGATGTAGAACTGCTCGACCAACGGCAGGTCGAGGCCCATCTCGCGGCGCGTGCGCTCGACGACATTAGCCGGCGCCCGGTCGCCCAGAACGGCGAGAACCGGATCGATCGGGATGACACGGCCGATGAAGAAGGTGACCGCGAGAAGACCAAGATAGGTCGTTATCGCGATGACCAGGAAACGGCCGAGCGATGATGCAAGGGCAACTGCGCGGGCGCTGCCGCGCCCGCTTTCGTTTTCAACCGCGCTCATGCGGCGTGTCCGCGGGCGCTATTCTTTCGAGACCGGCCCGACGAAGTTGGTGTCGAAGCTCGGACCGAGCGCGAAGCCCTTGAGGTTCTTGCGCAGGCCGGCGACTTCCAACTGCTGATGGATGATGACGAAGGGACTGGTGTCGAGAATCTTCTTCTCGAGATCCTTGTACATATCCGCGCGCTTGCCGGCGTCCTTCTCCAGCAACGCTGATTCCGTCTCCTTGGTCAGGTCCGGAATGTCCCAGGCATTGCGCCAGGCGAGCGTGTGGGATTTACCGGCATCCGAATTGTCCGGATTGGAGGCAAAAGTCTGGGCGTTTGAGTTCGGATCGAAATAGTCCTGGCCCCAATTGCCGATATAGATGTCGTGGTTGCGGGCGCGGTACTTGGTCAGCGTCTGCTTGCCGTCGCCGGGGATGATCTCAAGCTTGATGCCGGCCTGGCCCAGCGTCTGCTGGATCGACTCCGCCATGCCGGTGGTCGGCTGGCCCGTGCGCACATCCATGGTCACGCTGAAGCCGTCCGGCAGGCCGGCCTTGGCCAACAGTTCCTTGGCCTTGGCCACATCGAGCTTGAAGGGGTTGTCGTCCACGGCGCCAAGGTCACCCTTGGGCAGGAAAGACTGGTGGATCTCGCCAATGCCCTTGAGGATGGTCGTGCTCAAAGCATCGTAGTCGACCAGATATTTGAATGCCTGGCGCACTTCCGGCTTGGCGAGATTCGGGTTCTTCTGGTTCAGGCTGATGTAATAGACCGTGCCCTTCGGCGCGCTGGTCGAGGTGAGGTCGGCGTTCTTGGCGATGGCGTCGAGGTCGTTAGGCTCGAGGTTGCGGGCGACGTCGATGTCGCCGGCTTCGAGCGCCAGGCGCTGGGCCGAGCTTTCCTTCATGTTGCGGTAGATGACGCGGGCAAGCTTGGCCTTGTCACCGTGATAATTGTCGTTGCGCTCCATGACGACGGCTTCGTTGGCGCGCCATTCGCGCAGCTTGTAGGCACCGGAACCAGCATAGCCGGTCTTCAGCCAGGCATTGCCGAAGTCGTTATCCCATTTGTAGTCGGCGCTCGGCGTGACGGCCGCGACATGCTCCTTGACCAGCTTGGCATCGACCACCGAAGCGACGGTCGCCGACAGGCAGTTCAGCACGAAGCTCGGCGCATAGGCCTTGTCGACGGTGAACTGGAAGGTGGTGTCGTCGACGGCCTTGGCCTTTTCGGTGACGTTGTCGCCGCTGATGCCGAACTGGTCGATGATGAAGGCCGGGCTCTTGTCCAGCTTGACGGCGCGTTCAAAGGAATAGGCGACGTCGGCCGCGGTGATCGGGTTGCCCGAGGCGAATTTGAGGCCGGGCTTGAGCTTGAAGGTGTAGGTCAGGCCATCGTCGGAGACGGTCCAGCTTTCGGCAAGATCAGGCTTGACCTTGGAGGTGTCGCTGAGGTCGAGACGGACTAGCAGGTCATAGGTGTTGCCGGTGACTTCGGCGGTCGACAATTCGAACGCCTCGCCCGGATCCATTGAGATGATGTCGTCGATCGCGAAGCCCTCGACCAGCGTGTCGGCGGGGGTGACGGCGCCGGCAGGCGCTCCAGCCAGAAGCAGTGCCGACATGGCGGCGCCCGCAAGCAGGATGCGGGATCGTAGAGCAAGCTTTTCCATCATCATGGTGATTGTTCCCTGTTTTGTTGTTTGTTGACCTGAGTTCCCGGCTCAGGATTGCGGCATTCTTTCAAGGCCTGAAGACGGCCCCACGACCTCTTACCGTTGCGGTTTTTGTCCAGTTGGTCAACACCATATCCGGCGACCTCGTGGCCGGCAACGAGCATTTATACGACGGCTCATTGGAGCAGAAAGGTGGCAGGCGCGTCGACGCATATACCGGCCAATCGAGGCGGCCGATCGAGAAAAATCTGCTAATTCTCGCGCTATTTCAGCGCGGCAACCAGGCCGGCGTCTGGAAAACAGGTTGCGGCCTGGCCGTTCTTCGTCTGCCACTTGCCGATCGAGCGGCGGGTCTTGAAGCCGGGCAGGCCGTCGGCACTGCCGACATCATAGCCCTTGGCTTCCAGGGCCCGCTGCAGCGCGGCGATGTCGGAGCGGTGGAGATCGCCGACCGCGCCCCAGCTGCCGGAAAAGCTCTGATCGCCATGCGCGATGCGGTCGGCGCCATGGCCGATGAACAGCGCGTAGAGGTCGCTCGTGTTGTATTCCTTCAGCACGTAGAAATTGGGCGTGGCGATGAACGCCGGCCCGCTGCGGCCTGCGGGCATCAGCAGGAAGCCTTCCGCCTTCAGCTCACTCGCCGGAAACGGCTTTCCGCCGACACGCTTGATGCCCATGTCGGCCCATTGCGATATCTTCTTTCCTTGGTCAGGGCCTTCCAGGGAGCAGGAGACGCTCTCGGGCACGGTCACCTCGAACCCCCAGCCGCGCCCCCGCACCCAGCCATAATGGACGAGATAGTTGGCGATCGAGGCGAGCACGTCGGGTGTCGAGTTCCAGATGTCGGGCCGCCCACCACCGTCGAAGGCGACCGCATGCTTCAGGAAAGAGGTCGGCATGAATTGCGGCTGGCCGAGCGCACCGGCCCATGACGATTTCATGGCGCCGACCGGCGCCAACCCACGTTGGACGATTTCCAGCGCGGCCAGAAGTTCGGTGCGGAAGAAATCCTTCTTCGTCGACATGAACGCCTTGGTGCCCAGCACCTCGAAGGCGTCGTAAGGCATCTTCGCCGCGCCGAAACCGGTTTCACGGCCCCAGATCGCCAGAAGGATTTCGCCGGGCACCCCATAGCGCTTTTCGATCGCGGCCAGCGTCCTGGCATTGGCGGCTTCGCGCGTGCGGCCGCCCGACGTCACCGCACGAACGGTCTTCTCGGCGAAATAGGCGCCGGGCGAGCCGAACTCGGCCTGGTGCTGCTTCTGCGGCGTCTTGGGCTTTTCGCCGGGCATGACCAGGTCGGGCAGCTTCAGATTGGGTTTTATGCCGTCGAAGGCGGCGTCAAAAGTCTGCTTGGAGATACCGTTGGCCTTGGCTTGCGGCCAGAGATCGCTCTGCAGCCAGGCACGGAACTGGTCGTCGATCTTCGCGGACGAAGCGGGGGTGACGAGAAGGACGCCGAGAGCCGTCGCGACAAAGGCGAAGGTAATTGTGCGAAGGAACGCGTTCATCCCGGCAAAGATCCCCGCCAATCTTGTCAAAACGCCGTCCGCGAGCGCAACGCCGCGGCGAGCGTACCTTCGTCGAGATAGTCGAGTTCGCCGCCGACCGGCACGCCATGCGCCAGCCTTGTCACCTTGATGTCGAAGCCGGACAGCTGGTCGGTGAGGTAATGCGCGGTGGTCTGCCCCTCGACCGTCGCATTGACGGCGAGGATGATTTCCTTGACCTCGCCGCCGGCGACCCGGTCGACCAATGAGCGGATGTTGAGCTGTTCAGGGCCGATGCCGTCGAGCGGCGACAGCGTGCCGCCGAGCACATGGTAACGCACGTTCATCGCCGCCGCCCGCTCCAAGGCCCAGAGATCCGAGACGTCCTCGACGACAATCAGGGTGGCGGCGTCCCGCCGTGGATCGGTGCAGATCATGCAGGGGTCCGACGTGTCGACATTGCCACAAGTGGAACAGATGCGCACCTTGTCGGCAGCCTCGCCCATGGCGGCGGCCAGCGGCGACAGCAACTGCTCCTTCTTCTTGATCAGATGGAGGGCGGCGCGCCTGGCCGAACGGGGGCCAAGCCCCGGCACCTTGGCCAGGAGCTGGATCAGGCGTTCGATCTCGGGACCGGCGATTCGTTTCGACATCGCCTTGATCTAGGATTTTTCCGAGCGGTTTGGAACAGTCTGCGGCAGCATGATCGCCATGCTGCCATGGCGAGGCCTGGATCAGTTCACCTCGAGCGGGCGGCCCTGGCTGACGATCATCGCGCCAATGGCGTCCGTGTTCTCAGGCGTCGACTGGAATCCCATCGCCGCTTCCTGCGGCGCACCACCCTGAATCGAGGAGATGACCCGGGTGTTCAAGGTTCCGCCGAAACGGGCGGCATCCGGTTCTTCCATCGGCTCCTGCATCGCAACCATCGTCTGCTTGGCCTGGACGCGCGCCGACTTTGCCGCCGGCGCCGCGGATGCTGTCACATAGGTCTGCTCGGCAGGGGTAACTCGAACTTTCGTCGCCTTGGTCGGGCGTTCCGGTTCCACCGAGGCGGTCATGAACACCTGCTGTGCCGGGGCATTGCGGACAGCGGTCTTGGCGGGGCGCACCGACTCGGCCGAGGCAACCATCGTCACGGGTGCCGCCGGCTTCACCACTTCCGTCGCGACCGAAGCAACCATCGGCTCATCGGGCAGCGGCTGCCAGTTGCGGCCGCGCTTCTCGTAAAAGGCGTTGCCGCCGGCAACCATGGTGTAGTGCATGTTCTTGTAGGGGAAATGCAGGCCGGCCGTGTGGAAATACATCGTATTCTTCAGCTTGGCCTTGCGCTCGCCCTTGAGCACCGCGTCGGCCGCTTCCTCGACATCGGGCATTGCGCGCGAATTCATCGGCCTGGTCATGACGCCCGGCGCGAACTGCCCGGGTTCACCCACCACGTCACAGATGGTGCTGCCATGGTTGCCTGAACGCAAGCGGTTCATCACCACGGTGCCGACGGCAATCATCCCGTCGCGGCTCGACCGGTTCGATTCGAAGAACATTGCCCGTTCCAGGCATTCCCGATCCTTCGGCGTATGGCTCGTGGCGCGCGAGGTGAGAAAGCTCGGCGTGATGGCGTCGGTCAGGCTGGAAACCGACATGCCATGCGAGGTGGTCTGGCTGCAGGCAGCCAGAAACAAGGGAGACGTCATGACGCCGAGCAACAGCGGCGTCTTCCATCGCGTTACGATCAACAGGCTACCCTCTCACTTCATTCCCGCCCCAGGCTGCGGCAAGAATGAGACACTTTCGGGCAAAATGATGGCTAAAACGTTATTAGTGATGAACTGTTACCGAATAGACACAAATCGTGACTTTCCAGATAGATCGCGCCATCGTCTCACAAACGCGATGATGGCCCTCTCTTTGTTTCGCCGCAATTGCGGCGACCGGGCGGCTGGTTCTCTGAAACAACGCTACCGCCCGGCCACGATCGCGACCGGCTGACCGGGCTCGCTCTCTTCGATTTTCTCGGAGAACAGCCCGCGCCGGAGGAAAACCGCCCGCGCGGCCCTGGCCGTCGGAGCGATCTTCCCCGGCCAGTCGCTGTCGATGAACTCGGCCTTGGTGAAATCCGGATTCGTCTCTGCGGCCGCCTCGAGGAATTCGGCGATTTCGAGCACGATCGCGCGCTCCTCCTTCGACAGCGCCGACGAGCCGGCCTCGATCGACGGGCGATGCACGAAGTCCTCGAACAGATTGAAGTAGCCCTTGATGCCGACAATATCGACGCCGGCATCGCAATCGGCCAGGATTTCCAGGATCTCATAGAGCCTGTTGCGGATACGCTGCTCGATCAGTCTTTCCGAAGGTTCGTCGGCCATGGGCGCACCGCCGCCTTGTTAACGTTCATGCATGTCGTTGCCCCAAAACCGCTGCACACTTTTGGGCGACATGCATCAGAACGGCAGTTTCATTCCCGGCGGGATCGGCAGGCCGGCGGTGAGCGCCTTGGTCTTCTCCTGCATGATCTGCTCGACCTTGGTCTTGGCGTCATTGTGGGCGGCGAGAATGAGATCCTCGAGGATCTCGACATCGTCCTCCTTGAACAGAGACGGGTCGATCTTCAGGGACTTCATCTCGAATTTTCCGGTCAGCGTCACGTTGACCAGACCGCCGCCGGCCTGGCCGGATGCGTCCAGAGTGGCGATCTCGTCCTGCATGGCCTGGAACTTGGCCTGCATTTCCTTCGCCTTGCCCATCAGGCCGAGAAGATCTTTCATGGTCCGATCCTTGTCTTGGTTTATCAGGTCTCGTCGTCGTCCGCCGGCGGCTCGACCGGCATATCGGCCTCGGTCGTGTCCGCCTCCGGCGCATCGGGGATGCGTACGTCGATGATCTTGGCGCCAGGAAAGCGCGCCAGGATGGCGGCAACCGTCGGATCGCTCCTGGCATCGAGGAAGGCGTTCTCGCGCTTGGTCGATTCCATTTCGGCGAGCGTCTGGCCGCCCTCTTCCTTGGACAGCGACACCAGCCAGCTGCGGCCGGTCCAGGCGCGCAGTTTCGTCGTCAGATCATTGAGCAGCAGCTTCGGCGCATCGTCGGTCAGGCTGACGTCGATGCGGCCGGGCTCGAAGCGCACGGGACGGATGCAGCGCTTGACCAGCACCTTGAAGGCGATGTCGCGCTGCGCATCGGCAAGAGCGACAATGTCGGCAAGCGATCTGACCGGCACTTGCTGCGGCTCCGACACCGGCGCGGGCGGCGCAACGAAGGCGGCCGGCGCGGGCCTGGCCTCGACCAGCCGCATGGTCTGCGCGCCCCCGGCCCCCGAGGGCATGCGTGTCTGCGCCACCGCGCTGGCCCCACCGCCATTGCCGTTGTCGAAGCCCGCGGGCACGCCATTTGGGCGCGATGCACCATTTTGCGCCGATGTCGTGCCGTCGAGCGACCGCAGCGCCTCGTCCAGCGTCGGCAGGTCGGCGGCATGCGCCAGCCGGATCAGCACCATTTCGGCGGCGCTCACCGGCCGGTTGGAGGACTGCACCTCGGGAATGCCCTTGAGCAGCATCTGCCAGGTCCGCGACAGCACACGGACCGACAGCGCCCTGGCGAAATCGGCGCCGCGCTCACGCTCGTCCTGCGACAGCGAAGCGTCGTCCATGGCGCTTGGCACGAAACGCAGCCGGGTGACGAGATGGTTGAACTCGGCAAGATCGGTGAGCACGGCGGCCGGATCGGCACCGGTGTCGTACTGGGCGCGGAATTCGCCCAAGGCCGCGGCCACATCGCCCTTCATCACATGTTCGAACAGATCGACGATGCGAGCGCGGTCGGCTAGGCCCAGCATGGCGCGCACCGCCTCGGCGCCGACGGAGCCGGCGCCATGCGCAATCGCCTGGTCGAGGATGGAGAGCGAATCGCGGGCCGAGCCTTCGGCCGCGCGCGCGATCATCGCCAGCGCGTCGTCGTCGACCGAAATGCCCTCCTTGGCGGCGATCGAGGAAAGATGCGCGACCAGCGCGCCGGCATCGATGCGCCTCAAGTCAAAACGCTGGCAGCGCGACAGGACGGTGATCGGAACCTTGCGGATTTCGGTGGTGGCGAAGATGAATTTCACATGCGGAGGTGGTTCCTCCAATGTTTTCAGCAGGCCGTTGAAGGCCTGCGTCGACAGCATGTGCACTTCGTCGATGATGTAGACCTTGTAGCGCGCCGAGACCGGTGCGTAGCGCACGCGTTCGATGATGTCCCTGATGTCGTCGATGCCGGTGTGGGAGGCGGCGTCCATCTCGATGACGTCGACATGGCGGCCTTCCATGATCGCCTGGCAATGCTCGCCGAGCACGGCAAGGTCGACCGAAGGCTGGTCCACGGTCGATGTCTTGTAGTTTAGCGCCCGCGCCAGGATGCGCGCGGTGGTGGTCTTGCCGACACCGCGCACGCCGGTCAGCATCCACGCCTGGGCAATGCGGCCGGTGGCGAAGGCGTTGGTGAGAGTGCGCACCATCGGCTCCTGGCCGACCAGTTCGGAAAAATTCGACGGACGGTATTTGCGCGCCAGCACGCGGTAGGCTGCGGCCTTTCCATCGTCCAGGCTTTTTGGCCCTGAATTTCCGGCTTCGCTCATTCGCCCGTTAAGCTCCAAAAGGCCGCCACCAGAGGCGCCGATTCCTGCGCATAATCTCGCCCGCGCTGCAATGCGTCGTCAATGTCGCGAGGAGGGCCGATGAGGTGGGAGGCTGGAACAATGACCCGTTCCGGGCTCGTTAGGGCTGCTTCCTTCCGGACCTGACCCGGTTGGCGAGTGGATCGTCCACCACCAACCTCCCGCCGTCCATATCGGCAATTGCGCGACGAAATGCAAGTGCGCAGGCGATTTGGCGCGCCAAACCGTGTGAGGAACAATGATTCGCTTGCAGCCCCCGGGCCACCGCTCTAGCGTTCATGAGTTTGAGGAAACCAACAAAAGCAAGGGAAACGCCGATGCTGCCGGGCCTGAAGGCCGGATTCACGCTGGATGCCCGGCTGGAGGCGGACAGCGAGCAGTTGATGTGGCTTGGGCTGTGCGAATTGCGGGTGATGAACGATCGCCGCTGGCCGTGGCTGCTTTTGGTGCCGCAGAGGCCTGGCGCGGAAGAAATCCACGACATGACGCCGCTTGACCAGGCCATGCTGACCTTCGAGACCAATATGGTGGCGCAAGCGCTGAAGAAAGTCAGCGGTTGCACCAAGATCAACACCGGCGCGCTCGGCAACATCGTGCGCCAATTGCATATCCATATCATCGCACGGTCCGAAGGCGACCCCGGCTGGCCGGGGCCGGTATGGGGGCACGGCCTGCGCGAACCCTATCAGCGCTCCGATTTGCGCCGGTTTGCCGAAACGATACGGGCGGCGCTATAAGCCTTCCCCTGTGTCCGCCCCAAAACATGTCCGTCCCAAACATGTTCATCCCAGAACGGGTCAATCCCAAAACACCAGGGTCCGCATGAGTTTCCGCCTGTTTGACGCGCCTTTGCGCGAGCCGAGCCAATTCGTCGGCTTCGCCGGCAACATGATCGACCGGCAATCCGAGAATCGAGCCGACGATTCGGTCGACAAGGCGCTGGCCGATCCGACGACGCGGCTGCTGTTGATGAATGGCGGCCGGCTCCACCTGACGCTTGGGACGAGCGGCACTCTCTATCCCTGGTTCGGCGCCGCCGAGAGCGAGCCGTTCAAGCCTTCCTTCGCCGAGGGCGTCCTGCTCGGTTTTTCCGAACAGGGGCCGGTGTTGGCGATGCCCGTCCAGATCGACGCCGAAGAGTTGCCCGAGACCGTCAAGGCGATCGACTACCGGTCGGTCTATATGCAAGGGCTGATCGACGAGGCGGCCGCCGGCGCGATGGCGCAAGGTGCTGCCCTGCTCGCCTGGCATGCCAGCCATCGTTTCTGCAGCAAATGCGGCACCGAGTCACAAATGCGGGCCGGCGGCTACAAGCGGCACTGCCCGAATTGCGGCACCGAGCATTTCCCGCGCACCGATCCGGTGGCGATCATGCTGACGGCGACGCGCGAGAAATGCCTGCTCGGGCGCGGGCGGCATTTCGCGCCGGGCATGTATTCCGCACTTGCCGGCTTCATCGAGCCGGGCGAGACGATCGAGGCGGCGGTGCGCCGCGAAACGCTGGAGGAGGCTGGCATCCGGCTCGGCCGCGTCGTCTATCATGCCAGCCAGCCCTGGCCGTTTCCCTATTCGCTGATGATCGGCTGCTTCGGCGAGCCGCTCAACGAAGACATCCAGGCCGACCTCAACGAACTGGAAGACTGCCGCTGGTTCTTACGCGACGAGGTGCGCCTGATGCTGGCGCGGGAGCATCCCGGCAATCTGGTCACGCCGCCGAAAGGGGCGATCGCGCATCACCTCATCCGTGCCTGGGTCGACAGCGAATAGCCGATACTGAAAGTCATTGCAGGAGAGACAAATGATCCGTCACACCGTCGTCTTCACGCTGAAGCACCCGCCGCATTCGATCGAGGAAAAGCGGTTTCTCGTCGACGCCAAGAAGATACTCACCGCGATCAAGGGCGTCACTCATTTCGAACAGCTGCGGCAGATCAGCCCCAAGAACGACTATCAGTTCGGCTTCTCGATGGAGTTCGCCGACCAGGCCGCCTACACCAGATACAACGACCATCCCGACCACGTCGCCTTCGTGCGCGACCGCTGGGTGCCGGAGGTCGAGAAATTTCTCGAGATCGACTATGTGCCGCTGGGCGCGGTGATCTAATCCGCCACATTCCACTGCTCCCGCGACTCGCTGGCCGGGTAGACGCCCAGAATCCGCACTTCGCGCGAGAAAAAGCGAAGCTCGTCCAGCGCCAGCTTGACCAGCGGATCGTCGGGGTGGCCCTCGATGTCGGCGTAGAACAGCGTCGCCGTGAAAGCCCCAAGCTGGTAGCTCTCCAGTTTGGTCATGTTGATGCCGTTGGTGGCAAAGCCGCCCATGGCCTTGTAGAGCGCGGCCGGCACGTTGCGGACGCGGAAGATGAAGGTGGTCATCATCTTGACGCCCGTTGACGGACGTTCCGCCCACTGCTTGCTCTTGGTCAGGACGACGAAACGGGTGACGTTGGAATCGGTATCCTCGACGTTCTCCTCGATGATATCGAGCCCATAAAGCGTCGCGGCCAGCGCCGGCGACAGCGCCGCCATGGTGCGATCCTTGACCTCGGAGACCATCCTGGCGGCACCCGCCGTATCGCCGGCAACCACGCCCTTCCAGCCATTCTTGCGGATGTATTTGCGGCACTGGCCAAGCGCGTGGATGTGCGTGTGCACGGTCTTGATCTCGTCGCGCCTGACGCCCGGCAGCACCATCAGCTGGAAATGGATCGGCAGGAAATACTCGCCGATGATGTGCATCCGCGATTCGGGCAGCAGATGGTGGATGTCGGCGACGCGTCCGGCGATGGTGTTCTCGATGGGAATCATGGCGAGATCGGCCTTGCCGGTCTCGACCGCGTTGAAGGCATCCTCGAAGGTCGGGCACGGCAACGGCTCCATATCGGGATAGACGTTGCGGCAGGCGGTGTCGGAATTGGCGCCCGGTTCGCCCTGGAAGGATATTCTGTTGGTTTTCTCAGGCATGGGCCAAGTCTCGATTCACAGTGTCTCGGTTCGAATTTCTCAATTTGAAAGGATGGTTCTGGCGCGCTCGAGGTCTTCCGGCGTGTCGACGCCAAGCGGCAGCGACTGGACGATCTCGGCGTCGATGCGCATGCCGGCTTCCAGCGCGCGCAGCTGCTCCAGCCGCTCGCGGCGCTCCAGCGGCGACGGCTTCAGCGCGACGAAGCGCTCGAGCGCCGCGCGCCGGTAAGCATAAAGGCCGACATGGTGATAGAGAGGCCCCTCGCCCCAAGGTGCCGTGGCGCGGGTGAAATAGAGCGCCCGAAGCCGCGCAGCAGACAGTGGCGAACCGATGATCTTGACGACGTTGGAATTGGTCTTTTCTTCCTCCCGGACGATCTCGACCCCAAGCGTGGCGATATCCACGGCCCTGTCCTCGAGCGGTCTCAGCGAAGCGGCGATGATGCCGGGATCGATGGTCGGCAGGTCGCCTTGCACATTGACGATCGTTTCGACCTTGCGCTGCGGGTCGAGCGCGACCAATGCCTCGTGAATGCGATCGGAACCCGACTCGTGATCGATGCGCGTCATCACCGCCTCGAACCCATGCGCATGCACCGCTTCGGCCACGCTTTGGGTGTCGGTAGCCACCACCACCCGGCCGAGGCCGGCTTCTGCCGCACGGCGGGCGACATGGACGATCATCGGCACGCCGGATATGTCGGCCAGCGGCTTGCCCGGCAGCCGGGTCGAGGCCATGCGGGCCGGGATCAGGATCAAGGTGGACATCGCTATGGCAAGGCGTTCGAAAAGAGGACAAGGAAAGTGGCAAAAGGTCTCACTGGCAGCGCCCTTATAGGTGTTGCAACGCCCGAGCAAAAGACCTAGTTTCCGCCCGATTTGACCGGCTCTGGAGGGCAGGTCTCGATACCGACGGACGGAGTGGACGGTTCGGTCCGCCGGAAAAGGGAGCAAGGGGCGTATGGATTCCAACGAAGTCAACAAACTGCTCGCCGGATTGCTCGGAACCGTTTTCGTCGTCTTCTCGGTCGGCCTGGTGTCGGACGCGCTGTTTGCCTCGCCGGCTCCTGAAAAGCCCGGCTTCGCCATCGAAGCCACCGAGCCCGCCGAAGGCGGCCCGGCGGCACCCGCCGCGGAAGCCAAGCCGATCGCCGATCTCTTGCAGACCGCCAATGCCGAGGCGGGCGCCGCCGTGTTCAAGAAGTGCCAGGCCTGCCATTCCGGCGAAAAGGGCGGCCCCAACAAGGTCGGCCCGGATCTGTGGGATCTCGTCGACCGTCCCGTCGCCGCACATGAAGGCTTCGCCTATTCGGCCGGCATGAAGGAATTCTCCAAGGGCGGCACCGAGAAGTGGACCTACGACAACATCAACCACTTCATCACTTCGCCGAAGAAGTTCGTGAAGGGCACGGCCATGGGCTTCGCCGGCCTGCCCAAGGACGAGGACCGCGCCAACGTCATCGCCTATCTGCGCACGCTGTCGGACAACCCGAAGCCGCTGCCTACGCCAGGCGCCGCCGCCTCGGCGCCCGCCAAGCCAGCTGACGGCGCGGCACCTGCCAAGCCAGCCGCGCCAGCGGCACCTGCACCGGCCGCGCCAGCCAAATAACCGAATTGTCATCGACGCGTTCATAGAAAAGCCGGGTTCAGCCCGGCTTTTTTGTTGGGAAAATGCACGCTGCGGCGACAAAGCCGCGCATGGCGGTTTTCACGAGCGCTAAATCATCTAGGATTGCGTCCCGGATGATCTGGCAAGCTTCACGAAGAGGATAGTGCATGACGGTTGGCCGAACGCTTCTCAAGTCGCTGCTGGCGGCGGCCCTGCTGGCGGCGGGGCTGCAGACGAGCCGGGCCGACGAGTGGCGCACCACCTCATCGCTAATCGGCCAATCCAAATACGGCGATAATTTTCAGCACTACGACTACGTCAACCCCAATGCGCCCAAGGGCGGCACGTTGAATTCGGTGCTGCTCGGCACCTATGACAGTTTCAACCCCTATATCGTACAGGGATCGCCAGCCGCGGGTTTTGTCGGCTTCGGCGGCGGTCTCCTCTACGACACTCTGATGGAACAGGCGACCGACGAAGGCAGCACCAGCCACCCGCTGATCGCCGATGCCTACAAATACCCCGCCGACTACTCCTCGGCGACCTATCGGCTCGATCCGCGCGCGAAATGGCATGACGGCCAGCCGATCACCGTCGACGACGTGATCTGGTCGTTCCAGGTGCTCAAGGCGAACAGCCCGCAATACAGCCGCTATTTCGAGAATGTCACCGATGCGGTGGCGATCTCCGACCGCGAGGTCGAGTTCCATTTCAACCAGAAGGGCAACCGGGAACTGCCGAAGATCCTCGGCGACCTCGCCGTGCTGCCAAAACACTGGTGGGAAGGCACCGATGCCAAGGGCCGGAAGCGCGACATCACCAAGGGGACGCTGGAAATTCCGCTGGGCTCGGCGGCCTACAAGATCGCCAGCTTCAAGCCAGGCTCGGAAGTCGTCTGGCAACGCGTGCCGGACTATTGGGCGGCCAAGCTGCCGGTGAAGATCGGCCGCGAGAATTTCGACACGCGCCGATACACCTACATCCTCGACGACAATGCCGCGTGGCTGGCCTTCACCAAGGGTGGACTGGAAGACATCAACCGCGAATACAGCTCGCGCAAGTGGGCGACCGCCTACAATTTCCCGGCTATCCAGGCCGGCGATGTCATCAAGAAGGAGTTCCAGACGCAGTCGCCGCAGCCGATGCAGGGCTTCGTCCTCAACCAGCGGCGGCCGTTATTCCAGGACCGGCTGGTCCGCGAGGCACTGACCATACCGTTCGATTTCGAGAGTATGAACCGAACCCTGTTTTTCGGCTTCAACACCCGCACATCGAGCTATTTCCAGGGCACCGAACTGGCGTCGAGCGGGTTGCCGCAAGGCAAGGAGCTGGAAATCCTGGAAAAATACCGCGACAAGCTGCCGCCCGAACTCTTCACCCAGGAATTCAAGCTGCCGGTCTATGACACGCCGCAAGCTGAGCGAAAGTACCTGAAACAGGCGGTCGATCTCTTCGCCAAGGCCGGCTGGGTGATCAAGGGCGGCAAGATGGTCAATGCCAAGACCGGCGTGCCGTTCAAGTTCGAAATCCTCGGCTGGAACGACACCGACCAGGTGATCGCCAGCCCCTACATCGCCAATCTTCGCAAGATCGGCGTCGACGCCTCGCTGCGCATCATCGACCAGACGCAGTACATCAACCGCGTCAACAACTTCGATTTCGATGTTGTCACGGGCCTGTTCGGCCAGTCGGAATCGCCCGGCAACGAGCAGCGCGATTTCTGGAGTTCGAAGGCCGCCGACGCACATGGTTCGCGCAATCTGATGGGCATCAAGGATCCGACCGTCGATGCGCTGGTCGACCGCATCATCTTCGCCACGGACCGCGAGGATCTCGTCGCCGCCACCCATGCGCTCGACCGGGTGCTGCTGTGGAACTTCTACGTCGTGCCACAATATCACCGGTCGGCGGTCTGGCTGGCCTATTGGGACAAGTTCAAATTCCCCGACAAGCAGCCTGCCTATGTCGGCACCGATATCGATTCCTGGTGGATCGACCTCGACAAAGAGAAGGCGCTGGCGGCGAAATACAAGGGCAGCAATTGATGGCTGCCCTACCCCGCCGCGATTTCCTGGCATTGGGCGGTGCCGCCGCTGCCGTCGCCTTGCTGCCCGGCAAGGCCTTTGCCGACATTGCGACCGGTGTGAAATTGCATGGGCTCTCCGCCTTCGGCGACCTCAAATATAGACCGGATTTCACCCATTTCGACTATGTGAACGTCAATGCGCCACCCGGCGGGATCTTCAATTTCTCGCCACCGAACTGGGGCTACAATCAAGACACGCAGACTTTCAACACGCTGAACTCTTTCGTCGACAAGGGCGACGCGCCGCCGCGCATGGAGATGTGCTTCGACGGACTGATGGTGCGCGCTCTCGACGAGCCCGACGCCGTGTATGGCCAGATTGCCGACAGCGTGACGCTGTCGGACGATCGCAACAGCTTCACCTTCTCGCTCCGCCCTGAAGCCCGGTTCCATGACGGGTCGCCGCTGACGGCGCAGGACGCCGCCTTCACTTTCCAGCTTTACAAGGAAAAGGGGCACCCGGACCTGTCGCTGTCACTGACACATATGACCGAGGCGGTTGCCGTCGACGACCGAACGCTTCGGCTTACTTTTTCCGGCAAACAATCCGCCCGCACCGTGCTCAACGTCGTGGAATTCCCGATCCTGTCGAAGGCTTTTTACACTGCCAATCGATTCGACTCTTCACAGTTGAATCCCCCGCTCGGCTCCGGTGCCTACAAGGTCGACCGCTTCTCGGCGGGTGCATGGATCGAATACGACCGCGTGGCGGACTATTGGGGCCGAGATCTGCCGGTCAATCGCGGCCAGAACAATTTCGACCGCATCCGCATTGAATTCTATCAGAATCGCAACGCCGGCTTCGAAGCCTTCAAGAAGGGCGAAATCACGTACCGCGAGGAATTCACCTCGCGCGTCTGGGCGACCGCCTACGACTTCCCCACGCTGACCGCCGGCAAGGTGGTCAAGCACGAATTCCCGGCCGAGAAGCGGCCGACGATGCAGGGAACGGCGGTCAACCAGCGGCGCGAACAGTTTCGCGACGCTCGCGTGCGCCAGGCGATCGCGCTCTGCTTCGATTTCGAATGGACGCGGCGCAACTTCTTCTACGGCTCCTACGAGCGCTCGCAATCCTGCTTCGAGAAATCGGATTTTCGCGCCGAAGGTGTGCCATCAACACAAGAGCTGGCGCTGCTCGAGCCGTTGCGAAGCCAGGTGCCGGCTGAGGTCTTCGGCCAGGCTGTGGCCCAGCCGGCATCCGACGGTTCCGGTCGCGACCGCAAGCTGCTTGGCCAGGCGGCAAAGCTTCTGGCCGCAGCCGGCTGGAAACGGTCGGGCGATTTCGTTGTCAGCGGCAAGGGCGGCCGGCTTTCGGCCGAATTCATGGTCGACGACGACACTTTCGTGCAGGTCTATTCGCCCTGGGTCGCCAACATGAAGGCGATCGGCATCGATGCCACGATCCGGCTGGTGGATTCGGCACAATACCAGGCCAGGCAGGCGACCTTCGATTTCGATCTGCTGTCAGCTGCTTTCTCGTTCAGCGCGACACCGACGCGTGACGATCTCGAAGGCTTCTTCCATTCCAGGACGGCCAACCTCTCCGGCTCGCGCAATTTGCCGGGCGTGGCAGACCCCGCGATCGATGCGCTGATCGACATGGTGGGCGCGGCAAAAGATCGTGAAAGCCTGACGGTCGCGATGCGAGCGCTCGACCGGGTCTTGCGCGCGCGGTGCGATTGGATTCCTAGTTGGTTCCTGGCGAATCACCGAAGCGCCTATTGGGACATGTTCGGCTTTCCCGAGCAAAAGCCCGATTTCGGCTTTCCGGTCGAGGCGCTGTGGTGGTTCGATAAGGGCAAGGCGGCAAAAATTGGCAAAGGCTGAGATATCGGTCCGCAGAGGGCGGGAAGCCTGATGGGCGCCTATATACTGCGCCGCATCCTTTTGATGATCCCGACCCTGCTCGGCATCATGGCGATCTCCTTCGCCGTCATCCAGTTCGCGCCGGGCGGCCCGGTCGAGCAGGTCATCGCCAAGCTGACCAATCAGGGCGGCAGCGATCGCCTCGGCGGTGGCGGCGGCGACGCGGGCGGCTCCAACTTCGACGTCGCCGGTGATGTCAGCTCGAAATATCGCGGCGCGCAGGGCCTCGATCCGGAATTCATCAAGAAGCTGGAAAAGCAATTCGGCTTCGACAAGCCGCCGCTCGAACGCTTCGGCATGATGCTGTGGAACTATGCAAGGTTCGATTTCGGCAACAGCTACTTCCGCGACATCTCGGTGCTCGACCTGATCCTGGAAAAGATGCCGGTGTCGATCTCGATCGGTCTTTGGATCACGCTGCTGTCCTATCTGATTTCCATCCCGCTCGGCATCCGCAAGGCGGTGAAGGATGGCTCGCCTTTCGACGTCTGGACCAGCGGGGTCGTCATCGTCGGCTATGCCATTCCCGGCTTCCTGTTCGGCATCATGCTGATGGTGCTGTTCGCCGGCGGCTCGTTCTGGGACTGGTTCCCATTGCGCGGCATCGTCTCGGACAATTGGGACCAGTTGTCCTGGCCGGCCAAGATCGCCGACTATATCTGGCACATGACCTTGCCGCTGACGGCGCTGGTGCTGTCGGCCTTCGCCACCACCACGTTGCTGACCAAGAACTCCTTCCTGGAGGAGATTCGCAAGCAATATGTGGTGACGGCGCGCGCCAAGGGCCTGTCCGAACGGCAGGTGCTTTACGGCCACGTCTTCCGCAATGCCATGCTGATCGTCATCGCCGGCTTCCCCGGCGCTTTCATCTCGGCCTTCTTCACCGGTTCGCTGCTGATCGAGAACATCTTCTCGCTCGATGGCCTCGGCCTGCTCGGCTTCCGGTCGGTGGTCGAGCGCGACTATCCCGTGGTGTTCGCCAATCTCTACATCTTCTCGCTGCTTGGGCTGTTCGTCGGGTTGCTGTCCGATCTGATGTACACCTGGGTCGATCCGCGCATCGATTTCGAGCGGAGAGACATCTGATGTCGGAGGCAAGCGTTACAGCCGGCGTTGTGCCGGAGCGGATGCCACGGCCATTCCTGTCGCCGCTCAACAAGCGCCGCCTGCAGAATTTCAAGGCCAACCGACGCGGCTACTGGTCGCTGTGGATTTTCCTCGTCCTGTTCGTGCTGTCGCTGTTTGCCGAATTGATCGCCAACGACAAGCCGATCATCGTTTCCTACAAGGGCGAGATTCTGTTTCCGGTGCTGGTTGCCTATCCCGAGGAAAAGTTCGGTGGGTTCTACGCCGTCACCGACTATCGCGACCCGGTGATCCAGGATGAGATCAACGCCAATGGCTGGATGATCTGGCCGCCGATCCGCTACTCCTACCAGACCGTCAACAACGCCATTCCGGAAGCGGCACCCGCCAAGCCGTCGTGGGAATATGACGCCAAGATGCGCTGCAACCAGTATCCGCAAGGGGCCGCCGACCCGGCCTGCATCGTCGGCAACTGGAACTGGCTGGGCACCGACGACCAGGCGCGCGACGTGCTGGCCCGCGTCATCTACGGCTTTCGCATTTCGGTGCTGTTCGGGCTGATCCTGACCTTCGGCTCGGCTCTTATCGGTGTCGGTGCTGGCGCCTTGCAGGGCTATTTCGGCGGCTGGACGGATCTTTTGTTCCAGCGCTTCATCGAAATCTGGTCGGCGATCCCGGTGCTCTATCTCCTGCTCATCGTCGCCGCCATCCTGCCGCCCGGCTTCTTCATCCTGCTCGGCCTGATGCTGCTGTTCTCCTGGGTGGCGCTGGTCGGTGTGGTGCGGGCGGAGTTCCTGCGCGCCCGCAATTTCGAATATGTCAACGCCGCCCGCGCTCTCGGCGTGCCCAACCGCACCATCATGTTCCGGCATCTGCTGCCCAACGCGATGGTGGCGACGCTGACCTTCCTGCCCTTCCTGCTTTCGGGCTCGATCTCGACGCTGACCTCGCTCGACTATCTCGGCTTCGGCCTGCCGCCGGGGTCCGCCTCGCTGGGCGAGTTGCTCAAGCAGGCGCAGCGCAACCTCAATGCGCCGTGGCTGGGCATTTCCGGCTTCGTCGTCATCTCGCTGATGCTGTCGCTGCTCGTCTTTGTCGGCGAGGCAACGCGCGACGCCTTCGATCCGCGCAAGACGTTCAAATGAGCGAAGCGCCTTTGCTCAGCGTACAGGACCTCAGCGTCGCCTTCAGCCAGGGCGGCGGCCAGTCGACAGCCGTCGACCACATCTCCTTCGACATCGCCAAGGGCGAGACCGTGGCGCTTGTCGGCGAGTCCGGCTCCGGCAAATCGGTCTCGGCGCTGTCGGTGCTGAAGCTGCTGCCCTACCCCAGCGCCAGCCACCCGTCGGGGAAGATCCTGTTCCAGGGCGCCGATCTGCTGTCCATGAGCGAGAAGCAGCTGCGACAGGTGCGCGGCAACAAGATCACCATGATCTTCCAGGAACCGATGACATCGCTCAATCCGCTGCACACGATCGAGCATCAGATCGTCGAGATCCTGAAACTGCACCAGGGCATGACCGACCGCGCGGCCAAGGCGCGCACCCTGGCCATGCTCAACGAGGTCGGCATCCGCGACCCGCAGAAGCGCCTCGATGCCTATCCGCACCAGCTGTCCGGCGGCCAGCGCCAGCGCGTCATGATCGCCATGGCGCTGGCCAATGAACCGGAACTGCTGATCGCCGACGAGCCGACGACGGCGCTCGACGTCACCGTGCAGGCGCAAATCCTCGAACTGCTCGCCGGGCTGAAGAGCCGCAAGGGCATGTCGATGCTGTTCATCACCCATGATCTCGGCATCGTGCGCAAGATCGCCGACCGGGTCTGCGTGATGACCAAGGGCGAAATCGTCGAGACCGGGCCAACCAAGGACATCTTCGCCAACCCGCAGCATCCCTATACGCGGCACCTCCTGGCGGCCGAGCCGAAAGGCAAGCCGCCGGCCGCCAATGCCGATGCCAAGCCGGTGATGACCGGCAAGGACATCAAGGTCTGGTTTCCGATCAAGCAGGGCTTCTTCCGGCGCACGGTCGATTATGTGAAGGCGGTCGACGGCATCGATGTCACCGTGCGCGCCGGCCAGACGCTTGGCGTGGTCGGCGAATCGGGCTCCGGCAAGACGACGCTCGGCCTGGCGCTGGCGCGCATGATCTCGTCGACCGGAGCCATCCAGTTCAACGGCCGCGACATCAACCAACTCACCTTCAACGCCATGCGGCCGCTCAGGCGCGAATTGCAGATCGTCTTCCAGGATCCGTTCGGTTCGCTCAGCCCGCGCATGTCGATCGCCGAGATCATCGAGGAAGGGCTAAGGATTCACGAGCCGCAGCTGTCTCCCGACGAGCGCGACGACAAGGTAGTCGCCGTGCTGAACGAGGTTGGCCTCGATCCGGCGACACGCAACCGTTATCCGCACGAGTTTTCCGGCGGCCAGCGCCAGCGCGTCGCCATCGCGCGCGCCATGGTGCTCAACCCGCACTTCGTCATGCTGGACGAGCCGACATCGGCGCTCGACATGAGCGTGCAGGCGCAGGTCGTCGACCTCCTGCGCAATCTGCAGGCCAAGCACGACCTCGCCTATCTCTTCATCAGCCATGACCTCAGGGTCATCCGTGCGCTGGCCAATGACGTCATCGTCATGCGCAATGGCCAGATTGTCGAAGCCGGTCCGTCCCAGCAGATTTTTGAAAACCCGCAAACGGACTATACTCGGGCACTGATCTCGGCCGCCTTCAAGATAGAGACGGCGCCGGTCGGCATTGTCAGCCAGTGATTAAACAGGGACTAGACGAACCGCGATGGAAAAAGGCCGCATCCTGCTTGCCGTCACCGGCTTTCATCCGCAGCGCTGGCGCGAGCTGCTGTCGGCCGAGCGCGAGGTGGTGCTTGAGCCGGACGGCGCCAAGGATCCGTCGATCACCTATGCGGTGGTGTGGAAGCAGAAGCCTAACTTGTTGTCGTCGCTGCCCAATCTGCGCGCCATCTTTTCGATCGGCGCCGGCGTCGACCACATCTTCGCCGACCCCGGCTTGCCCGATGTGCCGATCGTCAAGGTGGTTGCTGACAACCTCACCCAGTACATGACCGAATATGTCGTCTGGCGGGTGCTCGACCATCATCGCCAGGGCCTGCTCTATCGACAGCAACAGCCGAAGAAGATCTGGCACGAGCCGCAGCAGAGACCGGCCGGCGACATTTCCGTCGGCATCATGGGGCTCGGCACTCTCGGCCGCGCCGCGGCCTCGGTGCTGCTGTCACTCGGCTTTGCGGTCAACGGCTGGTCACGCAGCGAACGACCGATGGACGGCGTCGCGACCTATGCCGGCGAAGCCGGGTTGATCCCCTTCCTCAAGGCCACCGATATACTGGTCGTGCTGTTGCCGCTGACGCCGGACACGAAAGGCATCATCAACTATGGCGTGCTGAAGGAGCTGCGCAAGCGCAATGGCCTGGGCGGCTCGGTGCTGATCAACGCCGGACGCGGCCGCCTGCAGAAGGACGCCGATATAATACGGGCGCTGGACGACGGCACGCTGAAGGAAGCCAGCCTCGACGTGTTCGAGGTCGAGCCGCTACCGAAGACCAGCCCGCTGTGGAACCATCCAAAGGTGTTCGTGACACCGCACGCTGCGGCGACCTCCGATCCGATGCATCTGGCGCCGGGCATGCTGCGCCAGATGGATGCTTTCGAGCGCGGCGAAAAGCTCGACAATCTGGTGGACCGCAAGGCGGGATATTAGAGCACCCAGGACAGCGTGGAACTACCTGGCCAGGTCCCAGTCCCGAAAGCACTTCTTGATCGCCCGCGGTGAGGACAGCCGCAGCTTTGGCAGATCAATCTGCTCGAACATCGCCTGGTAGCGCTTGCGGTTCTTCGGCGTGGTCACGGCAATGTGGTGGATCATGTCCCATTTGACGCTGTCGCGCCCGCCTTCCAGGGCACCGCGCCTCTCCGTCTCGAACAGGGTACGCCTGAAATAGCGCAGCAGACTTGCCGGCGTGGAGATATCGAGCAGGATCAATCCCGTCGCCCGCCGAAAGCGTTGCGGCATGCCGATCGAGTAATTTCCATCCATCACCCAGCGCTCGCCGGCGATTGCGGCGTCGTGCAAGGCAATGAACTCGTCCTTTGGACGCGGCTCCCAGTCGGTGTTGGGCAGATGAAAAAGCAGATCGAGGTGAACGGGCTGCAGGCCACGCTTGCGGGCAATCGCGTCGGCCAGGGTCGACTTGCCGCTGTTGGAGGGTCCCAGGATGCAGATGCGGTCGCCAAGGTCCGAGAGTTTCATCCGATAGTACCCTCGCGACGAAATAGCCTGGCACCTGCGATTTCTCGACCGGTAGCCGTGCCGAACCTTTAACTCGGCAGAGCAAACTTCTTCTTCTGATTGTCCGGCTTCCCGCAGTCGCGGCGTTCGATGGAGCGGTTCATGGCATCGATCTCGCCTGACGCCTTGTCGCTGTCGCGCTGCGCCTTGGAGCGGATGTCGGGCGTGAACGGGCCGAACCCCATCGCGGGATTGGAGAAGGTCGGCTTTGCTGTCACCGGAAGGTTGTTCTGCTGCGCCAGGCCATTGCGCTGCGCCAACAGTTGATCGCATGGCACGGTGTCGTATTGCAGGGACGACTCTATGTTGGCGTCCTGCCGCTCGGACATCGAATTGCCGACGCAGCCGGCCGTCGCCAGGCAAGAGGCCAAGATCACCATGTTCCAGCGCATCCGATATGCTCCTCCTGATATCCCGCCCTGATACGACCAGATCGCAAATATCAGTCGCGCACGCAAATCGGACTTTTTCGCAGCAGCGCTGAGCCGTGGAAGCACCACCGCACGATGATCCGGCCACTTCAAGCGGCGTGAGCCTTGCGTGCCACAATGGCCAGCCCTTTGACAGGCTCGCGGCGATCCTGCCGGATTGTCGTCGGCTCCAGCGCCCGAATCGAAAGCCCGTTGGCCTCGAGGATCCGCCTGACATAGGGCTCCGAATGGGCGTAGCGTCGGGAAGGTTGCAGCGCGAAGTCGCCGCTTGCCAGGCTCTCGACGGAGAAGGCAAACAGGCCGCCATCGACGAGCAGGCCGGCCACCGTCCCGAACAGGCCTTCCAGCGCGCCGACATAGATCAGCACATCGGCCGACGTCACCAGATCGGGCTTTTCGCCTGGATGGGAAAAGCCCTGCAGATCGGCTTTTGTGAGCGCGTCATAGATGCCTTTCGCCCGCGCCTTCTTCAGCATCCTGGCCGAGATATCGACGCCTTCCAGCCGCTCGACGATCGGCCTCAGCCTCTCGCCCATCAGGCCTGTGCCGCAACCCAGGTCGAGCGCCAGGCGGAAGCGACCCGGCTTTGCCTTGCGAATCATCTGGTCGAGGAATTGCGGCAACCGGTAGTCGAGCTTGCCGACGAGCATCTCCTCGAACGTCTCGGCATAGTGGTCGAACAGCGTTTCGACAAAGGCGCTGGGCGGCGCCGCGGCAGCCGGACCCTTGCCGATCAGCTGTAATTTGAGGGCCGCGCCCTGGCGATCGGCCGGATCGAGTTTCAGCGACATGGCCCAGGCCCGCGCCGCCAGGTCGAGCCTGCCTGATGCCTCCTGCATCTCGCCAAGGCGAAACCAGCCCATCGCCCATTGCGGCGCCAATTCCAGCGCGCCAAGCAGCAACTCGGCCGCGGCAGCATGGTCGCCGGAGGCAAACAGCATCTCGGCATAGTCGGCACGGCGATCGGCGTTCAGATCGCCCGATGAGGTCTGGAGCGGCTTCATGGTGATGGTTCCGCCGGCGAAGGCAGCCGGGCCGCCATCTCTGTAAAGCAAAGGATGCGAAAGCTGAACCGAATTGAGCGTCCGTTGCGGGGAGTCAGCAGTCTGTGACGACAGGCTTCCCGCGGCGGAATTATATCCTATCTTGGGGACCATGCGCGCCAGCGACCTGCTTCATCCCCGGCCCGAAGGCCTCTATTGCCCGCCGGGCGATTTCTTCATCGACCCGGTGCGGCCGGTGAACCGGGCGCTGATCACCCACGGCCATTCCGACCATGCGCGTTCCGGCCACCGCTCGGTGCTGGCGACGCCGCAGACGCTCGACATCATGGGTCTGCGCTATGGCGAGGATTTTGCTGGCGCCACGCAGCCAGCACGGCTCGGCGAGACGATCGTCATCAATGGTGTCAGCGTCAGCTTCCATCCGGCCGGCCATGTGCTGGGCTCGGCCCAGATATCCGTCGAACATCAGGGCATGCGCATCGTCGCCTCCGGCGACTACAAAAGGCGAAAGGATGCGACCTGCGCGCCATTCGAGCCGATACAGTGTGACGTGTTCATCACCGAGGCGACCTTCGGCCTGCCGGTGTTTCGCCATCCACCCGACACGGAAGAGATCGCCCGCCTCTTGAAGTCGGCAGCACAGTTTCCCGAGCGCTCGCATTTGGTCGGCGCCTACGCGCTGGGGAAAGCACAGCGGGTGATGCGGCTGTTGCGCGACGCCGGCTATGACAGGCCGCTCTATATCCATGGCGCGCTGGCCAGGCTCAGCGAGTACTATCAGAGCCAGGGCGTCGATCTGGGGATACTTGAGCCGGCGACGGTCGAGGGCGGCAAGCAGGATTTCGCCGGCGCCATCGTCGTCGGCCCGCCATCGGCCTTCGCCGACCGCTGGGCACGGCGCTTTCCCGACCCGATCTCGTGCTTTGCGTCGGGCTGGATGCGCATCCGCCAGCGCGCCAAGCAAGGCGGCGTCGAACTGCCATTGATCATCTCGGACCATGCCGACTGGGACGAACTGACCGCCACCATCAAGGAGACCGGCGCCGAGGAGGTCTGGGTGACGCATGGCCGCGAGGAAGCGCTGGTGCGGTGGTGCGAGCTGGAAGGCATTGCCGCTCGGCCGCTGCATCTGGTGGGCTATGAGGACGAGGGCGATTGAGGGAATGAACCGCTTCGCCGAACTTCTCGACCGCCTGGTGCTGACGCCGTCACGCAATGGCAAGCTCACGCTGCTGGTCGACTATTTCCGCAGTGTCGAGGATCCGGATCGCGGTCTGGCGCTGGCCGCCATCACCGGCGATCTGAATATCGCGGCGGTGAAGCCGGCGATGCTGCGCATGCTGGTCACCGAACGCATGGATCCCGTGCTGTTCGGCTATTCCTACGACTATGTCGGCGACCTCGCCGAGACGGTGTCGCTGGTCTGGCCGCAAACGCCGGGAAACATCCCCAACCGCGAGCCGACGCTCGGCGAAGTCGTGGCAAAACTGCAGGCGGCAAGCCGCTCCGACGGACCCAAGGTGCTGGCTGGCTTGCTCGACAACGCAGGCATCTCGGCGCGCTTCGCCATCATCAAGCTGGTCACCGGCGGCCTGCGCATCGGCGTCTCGGCGCGGCTCGCCAAACAGGCGCTGGCGGATTTCGGCAAGGTCGACGTCGCCGAGATCGAGGAGCTTTGGCACGGCCTGTCGCCACCCTACATGGGCCTGTTCGCCTGGCTCGAGGGCAAGGCCGACAAACCCCGCAACACGGCGATGGCCTTGTTCCGCCCGGTGATGCTGTCGAACCCGGTCGGCGATGGCGACCTCGAAAAACTCGATCCGGCGGATTACGCGGCCGAATGGAAATGGGACGGCATTCGCGTCCAGGCGGTGGCCGAAGGCGGCGTCCGCCGGCTCTATTCGCGCACCGGCGACGATGTGTCCGGCGCCTTTCCCGATCTCGCGGATGCCATGCACTTTTCCGCCGCCCTCGATGGCGAACTGCTGGTCGGCGACCCGCGACAAGCGACCGGGACCTTCTCGGACCTGCAGCAGCGGCTGAACCGCAAGACGGTGACGCCGAAGATGCAGCAGCAATACCCGGCCTTCATGCGCTGCTACGACCTGCTCCAGCTCGGCGACGAAGACCTTCGCGCATTGCCATTCCGGGAACGGCGTGGCCGCCTCGAGGCCTTCGTGAAGACGCTCGACCCCGGCCGTTTCGACCTGTCGCCCTTCGTCGCCTTCGCGGACTGGCAGGCACTGGAGAACCTGCGCCGCGCGCCGCCGCACCCGATCATCGAAGGCGTGATGCTGAAGCGCTGGGATACGCCCTATGTCGCCGGCCGACCGAAAGGTCCGTGGTTCAAGTGGAAGCGCGATCCGCACACGGTGGATGCGGTGCTGATGTATGCCCAGCGCGGCCATGGCAAGCGCTCGAGTTTCTACTCCGACTACACGTTCGGAGTCTGGTCTGGAGCTGAGGGCGAGGAGGAACTGGTGCCGGTCGGCAAGGCTTATTTCGGCTTCACCGACGAAGAGCTGAAGCAGATCGACAAATATGTCCGGGATAACACCGTCGAACGCTTCGGGCCGGTGCGTTCGGTGCGGGCGGACCGTGACAATGGCCTGGTGCTGGAAGTCGCCTTCGAGGGGCTCAATCGTTCGACCCGGCACAAGTCGGGTGTGGCCATGCGCTTTCCCCGCATTTCACGGCTGCGCTGGGACAAGCCGGCCAACGAGGCCGACCGCATCGAGACGCTGCAGGCGCTGCTCGATGGCTAGACCGAAATCCCGACCCGAAAGTTCCATTCCAGGCAGGAGCGCACATGGTTTCCCGATCCGACAAGGTTGAATGTTTTCGCGCTCTTCACAAATCCGGCTGCTTCGTGGTCCCCAATCCTTGGGACATAGCTGGCGCTCGGATGATGGTGGGCTTGGGTTTTAGGGCTTTGGCAACGACATCGTCGGGCTATGCGTTCTCAAAGGGCAGGAGAGACGGAGCGCTGGAAGTCAGCCGCGACGAGAGCCTGACGTATGCCGCCGAGATAGCAGCTTCGACCGATGTTCCGGTCACTGCTGATTTGGAGGACGGGTACGCGGATACTCCCGAAGGCATTGCCGAGACCGTTCTGCTCGCGGCGAAGGCTGGATTGGCGGGGCTGTCCATCGACGACCGGCAGCCGAGATCGAATTTGCCGATACGCGATTTCGATGACGCAGTCGCGCGTGTAGCCACCGCGACTGATGCCGCGCGAAAGCACAACATCGTACTTACCGCGCGCGCCGATGGCCTCGGCAAGGGGACATATGATCTCGAAGAGGCCATTCGCTGCCTCAAGGCCTTCGAGACGCTCGGCGCTGAGGTCGTTTATGCGCCCGGAGTGCCGGATCTGGCATCCCTCCAGAGGCTGTGCCGCTCGGTCAGTGCTCCTGTAAATCATGTGATCGGCCAAGGTGTCGCCGGATTGACCCTTGACCAGATTGCGCAAGCGGGCGTGCGACGGATCAGTGTTGGCGGATCGCTTGCCCGCGCGGCCGGCGGAGCGCTGATGTCCATCTGCCAGGATATTGCGACAGGCGACTTCACCGCACTGGAATCTGCTCCCGGCTGGGGTGATCTACGCAGCCCAAAGCCAGTGATGTAAGTCCGTAAGGGCGCGCCATCCGGTGTTCCGCCAGGGTTTGACTTACGGCTCGATCGAGACGCGGATTTCGTAGATGTTGACCGCCTTGCCCTGCTTGTCGAAATCGGAATTGACGGCGATGGTTCCGGCCGAGCCCGGACGCTTGTCGGGGAACTGCACGTCGAACAGATATTCGTTGCGCTGCTGGCCGACCGCGTAGCGCTTGCGGCCGCAGTCGCCGAGTTCGCCGAAATTGCAGTCGACGGAGATCTGGGTGTCCTTGCCGTCCTCGGCGCGGGCGATGATGTCGAAGACGGCGTGCTTGCCGGCGAGCTTCTCCAGCACGCCCTGTCCGACATCGAAGGCGACCGCCGAGCCGGAGGGCCCGGACTGGATGCGCAGGAACGGCCCGCTGTCATCCTTCATCGCCTCCGCCTTGGCGTCCGACGGGGCGGCGACATGCGTCGGGTCGGTCGGCGAGAACACATTGATCCAGTTGCGCGACTGGTCCGCGCTCCCGGGCTTTGCCGGCGCGTTGGCGCCATCGGCCGGGGTGAAATCGTCGTCCTCGACGGTTGGTGGCGCCTCGGGCGGCGCCGTATCGAGCTGTGCCGCCGTCTTGAACACGCCGGTCTGGATGGCGAAGAACGCGCCGATGCCGATCGCCGCAAGCAGGGTCACGGTGAAGAAAATGGCGGTCAGCGGCAGGCGGCGTCCGCGAATGCGCCGCTCATCGCGATCGGGCGCCACTTCCGCCGCGGCACCAGACATGGCCGGAGCGGACATGTCGATGGCCGGTGCACCGGGAAGGGTCGCGTCCGGCATGATGTCGGGAACGACCGGCAGCACGCGCGAGCGCGGTTCGTCGGATGCGGGGCCGTCGACGGCGACGGCAACGGCTGGCGATGGCGTCTTGTCGCCGATCTCGATCGCAGGCGCCGCGCCGGCCGCGGCCGCCGGGGCGTCGACCTGTGGGCCACCGTCCGGCACCGCCGGCAGGAACTCGGATTCGATTTCGGTGATCTTCTCCTGGATCGCCTTGCGGCGCTTGATGGCGACTTCCACGGTCACGCCGGGATTGGCCTGGAGCGCACGGTCGAGCGCGGCAAAGGCTGACCGATAGACCCTCTCGCGGAACGCGCGGTCCTCGGCATTGCCCTTTTCCAAGGCGTTCCGGATCGCTTTTTCGATCGCGTCCAACGAGATCCCTCTACAAACTGCCCCAATCTTGACTGATGGTTAGCCGTAGGCGACCAATCAATCAACGGGCGGGCGGTCGCATTCTGCCTCGACGGGCAGTCCAAAGTCCATCTTGGCGATATTCCGGCGAACAAAATCGGACTGTGTCCGCGATTTTGGCGCGCAGGGCGGCGCGAACCCTGGTTTCGACCGTGCCGGGCGCTCATGCATGATTTGCCAAGTCGCATCTTGAATTCGCGGCCGGTTGAGTCTATCACCCAGCCCATCTTGGAGGTCTTGACCTCCCGGGCCGCTTTAGCTCAGTTGGTAGAGCACATCATTCGTAATGATGGGGTCAGGTGTTCGAGTCACCTAAGCGGCACCAAATTTCCCTCATGAATACAGTATGTTAGTTTTCTAACCCGCCACGTTGGCGGACGATTTGGTCATCGGGGCACTCCCCGGGCGCCCCGGCAGCAATTTCGCGACGTTCACGAAAGCATGGAGAGTTGCCGGATCGGCTTCAGTTCCTTGCGACGTGGCGAAGGCCAAGCCTGCCGCGAAGAACGTGCCGGGGCCGCGATAGCCAACGCAAGTCAGGACAGGTCATCTGCTTCCGCCAGTCTAGGCCGAGCGCAAAGTGTACAGGAAATGCTTGCGCACGCTGAATGTGCTGTGTTTCATGGCCTCTAGGTTGAAAGCGAAGTGGGAGCCGCAACGCTAATTCGACGGAGGCGCGATCCACCCTGAGGCTCTGAAGAAGTTGTTCACGAGAGGAAGTTAGTAGGCCAACCGGTTCGCTTAGTCTGTCCAGTTCCATACGGTTTTGTAAGCATACCGCCATGCTGGCGCCCAAGTCGTTCACGAACTTGGAGAGTGTAGGGACAAGGTCGCCGAATGGAGGAATGAAAATGTTTCGCAAATTAGCCATTGCCACTGCACTCGTAGCTGTTTTCAGCATGCCCGCATTTGCTGCCACGGAGTATTGGGTGGCAAAAGATGCCACCACGAAGAAGTGTGAGGTCGTGACGAAAAAGCCGGACGGCACGAAGTTGATGGATGCCGGTAAGAAAACCTACGCCACGAAGGGCGATGCCGACAAAGCCTTGAAGCTTCTGGCCGATTGCAAATAGCATTTCAACTGGCAAGCGCTCTCGGGCGCAATGTCCATGACCCGTCCCAGACCGCCCTGGGACGGGCTTTTTGAAGCGCAAACCACCCGCCATGCCCCAGGGGGCTGAAATCTAGGTGGCGGCAAATGGAAGCCCGCGTGAGCCGGCGGGTACTCCTTCAATGCGCGTCGCGGTCGCTGCCCGGCATGAACTGAAAGCCGTTGCGCGCCCATCCGTCCCGTCCTTGGCTGCATGCCTCGGGCCAGCCAAGGGAAAGCTCACGGTCGCCACTTTCTTCCGAATCGCAATCGTATGCATCAAACTCGCTGCTGTCCCCTTCCCTGTCATCGGTCCCAGCCACTTCTATGCCCCCGGCCAACCACGGCTCTAAGTCTGCGTCCGGCTCCAGCAGATCCAGCAGCGAGACAACCCTTCAATTTTGTCCTCGATTGAACGGCGGACCGCCGGGTCAGAAAGACGCGTATGCGAATTCACGGCCGCACCGCCTTCCGGTTTGCCTTTCGCGTCGCCTGCTGGCGGGCGTGGAGTTCGATACGCCCCGCGAAGGCCGCTTCATCGTGCGCTATGGCCAGCCCGGTTTCGGGCGTGCCGCCCCATTCCGCCGTAGATCATACGCTGTCTGGTATCCGCTTGCCTCGATAACGGCTTCCTGCTCCCGCAGCGAGGCCACGCCTTTGCCTCCCTCGTCGTTCGGTCCATGCATCCACCGTTCATACGCGGGCCGGATCATATTGCCGGCGGCAAAGCACTGTTCAACCTGCTCCGGCTTGCGAGCAATCTCGGTTTCGAGTTCCGATGAGGAACGGAATGGCTTCGGCCAGTGCGACCAGATGGAGGTCAACCCACCTGGCGACGGCACCTGCGCGGTGGATCGCTACGCCGCCGAGCCATATCCGCCATTGTCGAGACTCAGCTTTGGTGGGAAACTCGCGGGCCTCAGCATGGGAGGTCCAAAATGCCCAACACTTTCAAGACCGGAGACGTCGTCAAGCTGAAGTCCGGAGGACCGAAGATGACGGTCAGCGACGGTGCCGCTTCCGGCATGTATCTCTGCCACTGGTTCAACCGCGAGGGCGATGTCTGGATCCCGCAGCATGCGGGCTTCAAGCCGGACCAGCTGGTGGCCGCCGACCCATCGGCGTAGCGCCTGGCCCGTTCGCCAGGGTTGGTGGTGCCGGGTGATGCGTCACGCGGTCGCCCGCGGGACGGATACCGGGTCGGCATCGCCGACAAATCGCAAGGATCTGCACAGGCGACCGACGGATTTCCGTCGTCGCGGCGTTTAACGGTTGAAGCGTGACCAGGGCATGAGCCGTGGCCGACGCGCCAACCGGAGACGTGGAAGCATGATAAGCCGTTCGATCCTTGCCGCTGCCTTGAGCCTGTTAACTGTCGCGGCTGTCGCCCAGACGACGACGCAGCCCCCCGCCGCCACGCCGCCGACCGCCGCTCCCGCCCCGCAAGGGGCCAAGTCGGATATCACGCTGGCCAAATTCCAGAAGCGGCGGGAGAAAGCGATCATGGCCGCCGATACGGATGGCGACGGCAAGATCAGCCTGCTGGAGTGGGAGGCCTTCCAGGCCAAGCGCAACGCCAAGGGCGACCCCGCCAAATCCTTCGCCCGCATCGATTCCAACCATGACGGCTTCATCGATCGCGCCGAGCTCGATGCGTTCTTCGCCAAGCGCTTTGCCAGGCTGGACAAGAATGGCGACGGCGTGCTCAGCGCCGACGAGATGCCAAGCCATAAATCCGCTCCCAAGCCGGAGCAGTGACCAAGAGGCCATGAAGCGTGATGGATATCGGGAGTGCGCCAGCCGATGAGCGCCGATCCGGACGAGGAGCTGGTTCGTCGGGTCGGTGCCGGCGACCCGGCGGCAGTGCAGACGCTCGTCGCGCGCAAATTGCCGCGCATCCTTTCGCTTGCCGCGCGTATGCTGGGCGACGCGGCGGAGGCCGAGGACGTCGCGCAGGAAACCTTCGTGCGCATCTGGCGTCACGCCTCGAGCTGGCGGCGCGGCAACGCACGCTTCGACAGCTGGATCCACCGGGTGACGCTCAACCTGTGCTACGACCGGCTGCGCCGGCGTCGGGAGTTGGTGACCGACGATCTGCCGGAAATGGTCGACCCCGCGCCGCTTCCCGATGCCAGCGAAGAGCCGCGGGGGATCGAGCAGGCCCTGCAGTCGATCGCGCCACGCCAGCGCGAGGCGATCATCCTGGTCTACTATCAGGAGATGTCCAACATAGAGGCGGCCGCGACCCTGGAGATCAGCGTCGATGCGCTGGAGAGCCTGCTGGCGCGCGGCCGGCGGGCCTTGCAGATGATACTGGTCAGGGATGGGGTCCATGACTGAGAAAAGGTCGATCATGAATGGCGCACATTCACCGCGCCTAGCGGGCGTCAGGCGGGGCTGCCTGGTTTGCAACCGGCGTGGGCACGCGGCACCAAGGGGCAAGGGGAAAACACATGGCTGAAGACATCGAGGACGGTCCGGCAATGGATGCCAGACGTTTCGCGGCGCTCGCCGAGGCCTATGGCGGCGATTTGCGGCGCTGGCCGCAAGCGGAGCGTGCGGCAGCCTCGAGCTTTGCTTCAAGCGAGACGGGCCAGGCCATTTTGCGGCACGCCGGCACGCTCGACGCCATGCTTGACGGTTACGGCATCCGGCACCCCGGCAAGGCGCTGCACGACACGATCCTGCGCACCGCCAACCGGCACATGGTCCGGCGCCGGCGCCAGCGGTTCTGGTGGCTGGGGCTGGGGCTTGCCGGCATCGGGCTCGCCGGCGCCGTCGCCGGATTGGCTCTGGTGACCGTCGTTACACCAGAGGTTCAGCCAGACCATTACGTGCTCGATGCCAATGCGACGTCGTTCGGCGATGCCGGACCCGACACGATCGAGGAAGACCTATGAGCACGAGCCGCAACCTCCTCATCGCATCGGTGGTGGCGAACGTCTTCCTGGCCGGTGCGCTTGCTGGCGGGGCAGTCTGGATAAGAAGCGGCAAGCCGGCCCAGGGCTATTCGCTGGAAGCGGCCGGGGTCCGGCTTCCCGACCAGCAGCGCATGCTGTTCCGCAAGGCGTTGCGCGAGGTTCGCCGCGAATCGCATGACATCATCCTCGCCGGCCAGCAGGCGAGGCGCGAGGCGGCGGATCTGCTGCGGCAGCCTGTCCTCGACACGGCGGCCCTTTCGGCCGCGCTCGAGCGGGCCCGCAATGCCGACGTCACCGTGCGCACGCGGCTGGAGCAGCGCATCGTCGAGTTCGCCGCGACGGGGTCCGCCGAGGATCGCAGCGTGCTGGCGGAGGGCCTCGCAAGACGCAGCGGGCAGCAATCATCCACCGCGCCAAAAAAATCGCCGTGACCACCGACGGAAAATGCCGACAGCGCCCGTTTAACGAGATGAAGGGCAGGATCTGCCGGACCAACCGGTGCCGACAGGTTTCAACCTCGGACAACTTCGGAGTTTGGTCATGAACTATCTCGCAAAATACGCAGTCACCGCCGCTCTCGCGGTGACCGGAACGGCTGCGACCGTTGCTGCATCCTCGGCGATGCCGCTGGCGCCGCTTGCCGCCCCGGCGCTGGTAGAGCACGTCGCCTGGGGTTGCGGGCCGGGCTGGCATCCCAACCATTGGGGCCGCTGCGTCCCCAACCGTGTGGTGGTCTACCCCCGTTACTATTATTGGCACGGCCCGGCTTACTACGCCTGGCATCCGCACCACCACTGGCACCGCTGGCATCGCTGGTAGGCGTGCACGGGCCGGGCGGCGCGTTGCCAGCCCGGCCCTCGTCGCGAGTTTGAGCGTTCAGGAAACAGCCTGATCGGACCACCCAATCATGGAGCGCTGACATGGCTGTCCCGGTCAAAGGGCCTACGGCGCCAGATCCCGTGCTGGTCGCATTCAACCGCTTCGGACTTGGCGCCCGGCCCGGCGACCGCGACAGGCTGGCCGGCGATCCACGCGGCTATCTCAAGGCGGAACTTCGACAGCCGGATATCGCCATGATCACTTATGACGACCCGGACTATGCCGACCTCTTGGGCAGCACGCCGGCCATCCAGGCCAGCATGGCGGCACGCTTTCAGCGAAAGCTCGACAGAGGCGTGGCGAAGGCCGCCGCGCAGGCAGCGATGCCGAACGCTCCGGCCATGGCGAATGCGCCCGCGATGCCGAACGCTCCGATGGAGGCGAACGCGCCCGCCGCACCGCCGCCGGCAGCGCCCGCCAAGCCACCGCCCGCGACGCCACCGGTCGAAGCCACGCTGTTCCGGGCCGAAGCCCAGGCGCGCTTCGACAAGGCGGTGCGGGCCGAGGCCGGCTTCGTCGAACGCCTCGTCTATTTCTGGTCGAACCATTTCTGCGTTTCGGTGGCGAAGGACAATTTCGTGCGGGCAAGCGCCGGCGCCTTCGAACGGGAAGCCATCCGGCCCTTCGTGCTCGGGCGTTTCGCCGACATGCTGTTGGCGGTGGAGCGGCATCCGGCGATGCTGTTCTATCTCGACAACCAGCAGTCGATCGGCCCGGACTCCCGCGCCGGCAAGAACCGCCAGCGCGGCCTCAACGAGAACCTTGCCCGCGAGATCATGGAGTTGCATACGCTGGGCGTCGGCAGCGGCTATACTCAGGCCGATGTCACCAGTTTCGCGCGCATTCTGACGGGCTGGACGATGGCCGGACGGGAAGGTCGGCTGGGCGAACCCGGCAGTTTCGTGTTCAACGCCAATGCGCATGAACCGGGCGACGCGGTGCTGCTGGGAAAGACCTATCCGGCCGGCGGCATGGGCCAAGCCGAGGCGGCGCTCAACGACATCGCCAGACATCCGGCGACGGCGCAGCACATCGCCACGCAGCTCGTCCGTCATTTCATAGCCGACGATCCGCCACCGGCAGCGGTCGCGCGCCTGGCCAAGGTGTTCGCCAAGAGCGACGGCAATCTCCGGGCCATGGCTTCGACCCTTATCGACATGCCGGAGGCCTGGTCGACGCCCTTGGCCAAGATGCGCTCGCCCTTCGACTACATCGCCGCCATCCGCCGGGCAGCCGGGCCGGGTCCGGCGAACGATGCCGGCCAGTCGCTCAACTGGCTCAACGCGCTGGGCGAGCCGCTCTGGCAGCCGCCGGGGCCGAACGGCTTTTCCGACCAGGCGGACGCCTGGGCCTCGGCGGAAGGCATGAAGATCCGCCTCGACATAGCATGGCAGGCGGCCCGCCAGGTCAAGGACATCGGCAACCCCAACGACATGCTCAACGCCGTCATCGGTCCTTCCGCCTCGCCGGAGACGCGGCAAGCGGTCGCCCGAGCCGAATCCAAGCAGCAAGGCCTGTCCCTGCTGCTGATGGCGCCGGAATTCCAGCGACGATAGTTCGGGCGACAGGTCCAGCGCCATCAACTCCCATGGAGACCACGTCATGAACCTGCTGTGTGAGATCCCTCATCCCTCCCGTCGCGCCATTCTGGTGACCGGCGGCGCGCTGTTTGCCTGGGCCTATCTGCCACGTTTCGCCCGCGCCGCCGACAATCGCGACCCACGCCTGATCGTCATCGTCCTGCGCGGCGCGCTCGACGGCCTGTCGGCGGTTGGCCCGGTCGGCGATCCCGACTATGCCGGCCTGCATGGCGACATCGCGCTTTCACTCGCCGGGCCGCACGCGGCGTTGCCGCTCGATGGTTTCTTCGCGGTCAATCCGGCGATGCCGGTCTTCGCCAGACTGTTCAAGGCGAACCAGGCGGCAGTGGTCCATGCCGCAGCGACAGGCTATCGCGAACGCTCCCATTTCGATGGCCAGGATGTCCTCGAGAGCGGCTTCGCCGGCCCCGGCCATGTCGCCACCGGATGGCTCAACCGGGCACTGGAAAGCTTGCCGGCGGGCGATCGTGTGGCGACGCTTGGCGGTCTCGCCGTCGGCCCGTCGACGCCGCTGGTGATTCGCGGCGCCGCCCCGGTGCTCGGCTGGGCGCCGCAATCGCTCCCGGAGCCGCAAGGCGACCTCGCAGCCCGGGTGCTCGACCTCTACCAGCATCGCGACCCGGTGCTGGCGGTAGCCCTGCAAAAGGGCCTCGACGCCGATCGCATGGCCCTCGACGACCAGATGGGCGCCAATGCGATGAAGCCTAAAGGCGGGGCGATGAAGCCTAACGGCGGGGCAATGAAGCCGAAGGGCGGTCTCGACAGCGCCGCCGGCATGCGGCAGGCCGCGCAAGGCGCCGCCAGGCTGATCGCGGCCGATGACGGGCCACGCGTTGCGGCACTCGCTTTCGACGGCTGGGACACGCATGTCAACGAAGGTGGCGCGACCGGCCGGCTCGCCACGCTGCTCGGTGGCCTAGACGGCGCCTTCGAGGAATTCGAGACGGGCCTTGGCGAGCGCTGGAAGGACACGGCGGTCGTCGCCATTACCGAGTTCGGACGCACGGCACAAATCAACGGCACGGTCGGCACCGATCACGGCACCGGCACGGTGGTGCTGCTCGCCGGCGGCGCGATCAAGGGCGGCCGCGTCATCGCCGACTGGCCGGGCCTGAAGCCCGCCCAGCTTTACCAACAGCGCGACCTGGCGCCGACCAGCGATGTCAGGGCGGTGCTGAAAGGCCTGCTCGCCGACCAGTTCGGACTCTCGGCCGCCGTGCTCGGCGACAAGGTGTTTCCGGAATCCGCCGCCGTGAAGCCAATGCGCGATCTTGTCGCCTGACGAAGTCTGATGGCGTCACAGGGATGCCAACTTTAGCAAAACGCCGACACCGCTTCGCAGCGGAGGCCGTGTCGGTCCGCTCGGTGATCACCAGTGGCGATGCCAGCGGTGGTGGTGCCGGTTGGGCACGCAACGTCCCCACCGGTTCATGTGCCAGCGAGGGCCGCATCTCCAGCCGACGCGTTCGATTTGCAACGGACTGGCGGTGGGCTTTGCCACGGGCAAGGCCTGCGAACCAACGCTCGATAGCACCAACGTACCTGCAGCGACCGCGATAGGCAGAATGTATCTGGTCAGCATCATCGTGTCCTCCATGGTTCCACATTCACCAGAACAGCATGGCACTCAGCCGGCCAAAGCCGCGTGAGGGGTCCGATCACATACTCGTCAGCGGGCAAGGCGCTCGCCAAGCAGCGCCACGGCCTTCGCGGCGGCGCCTTCTCGTGACGCTTGATCAGGCGGCCTCGACCTTGGTGGCCGGCGCGTCCTCTCCACGCACCAGCTTGGTCACGCCGGCGAAGTCGAGCTTGCCGGAGCCGAGCACCGGCACTTTCTGGACGACACGCACTTCGGCGGGCACCATCAGGTCCATGGCGCCATTGGCCTTGGCGAAGGCCAGGAAATCCGCGCGTGTCGCGCCGGGAGCCTCGGTGATGAGAATGAGCTTCTCACCCTTGCGTGCATCCGGCACGGAGGCAACGGCCGACAGCGAGCCTTTCCACAATTCACCCGCCAGGGCCTCGACGGCGGCGAGCGAAATCATCTCGCCACCGATCTTTGCGAAACGCTTGGCGCGGCCGCGAATGGTGATGAATCCCCCCTGGTCGACCGACACGACATCGCCAGTGTCATGCCAGCCATCATGCAGTGGTTCCAGCACGCCGGGCTTCTCGGCGCGCAGATAGCCAGCCATCACGTTAGGCCCGCGGACATGCAGGCGCCCGCCCTCATCGACACCAGGCACCGGATCAAGGCGATATTCCATGCCGGGCATGATTTTGCCGACGCTGCCCGAGCGGTTATACATCGGCGTGTTGATGGAGATCACCGGCGCGGTCTCGGTGACGCCATAGCCTTCCAGGATGCGCACGCCGAACTTTTCCATATAGGTCATGCGCGTCGACGCCTTGACCGGTTCCGCGCCGGCAAAGCAATAACGTATCGAGCGGAAGTCGTAGGGGTGCGCGGTGCGCGCATAGCCCGATAGGAACGTGTCGGTGCCGAAGATGATCGTCGCGTTGGATGCGTAGATCAGTTCCGGCACGATGCGGTAGTGCAGCGGCGACGGATAGAAATAAACCGCCACGCCCGAGATCAGCGGCAGCACCGTGCCGGCCGTCATGCCGAATGAATGGAAGATCGGCAATACGTTGAACACCTTGTCGCCCGAATGGAAGTCGATGCGCGAGGCCGCCTGCGCGGCATTGGCCAGGATGTTGCGGTGAGTGAGCACCACGCCCTTCGGCGTGCCTTCGGAACCCGAGGTGAACAGGATCACCGCCGGATCGTCGGGCTTGCGCGGCGCACGCGGCGCCGACTTGCGCAGCAAGCCGAGCAGCTTGTCCTTGAGACCAATGGTCTTGCGCAGATCGTCGAGCCAGACAATCTCGACCGAGCGGCCGATCTCCTCGACCACCGGGCCAAGCTTGGCCTGTTCGACAAAGGCACGCGAGGTGAGCACGGTCTTTACCTCGGCCGCCTTGCAGGCGGACAGGATGTTGGCGGCGCCGGCGGTGAAGTTGATCATGGCCGGCACCTTGCCCGCCGACATCACGCCGAGCAGCGTGGCGCATGAGCCATTGGCGTTGGGCAGCATGATGCCAAGCGTCTGCCGATCGGCATAAAGGTTCTGGAATTTTTCACCGAGTACGGCGGCCGCCGTCAGCAGCTTGCCATAGCTGAGCGACCCGGTGACCGGATCCTGCACGGCTAGCCGTTTCATGCCGCGCTCATTCGCCGTCAGGATGATCTTTTCCAGCACCGTCTTGTCGATGTCCTGGGTGCGGAAGACGAGATCCGACATGACCTGGTAGAGGGCAGCACCCGCCGCGGAGCGACGCTGGCGGCCTTTCAGTTCAGGCGACACTTGCAGCTTGACCGGCTCCAGAATGGTGACCTTGACCTTCGGGAACAGGCGGCGGCGCACATGCTGCGACGTCAGCCGGGAGAACGGGCTTTTCTCCAGCCCGTCGATGCGGATCGGCACCACCATCGAGCCGGTCTTGTCCGCCACCATGGCAGCGCCGTCATAGACCTTCATCAGCCCGCCGGTGACAGTGATGCGGCCCTCGGGGAAGATGACCAGCGGATCGCCGCCCTGCACGACCTTGATCAGCGTGCGGGTCGACATCGGCTTGGCCGGGTTGAGCGGCAGAGCGCGCGCGAGCTTCATGAACGGCCTCATCCACCAGGCCTGTGCGATGGTGTAGTCGATGGCGAAAACCGGCTCCTCATCGGTCAGCGTCAGCGCCAGCGGACCGTCGAGGAAGCTGACATGGTTGAGCGCCAGGATCGGCGCCTTGCCGGCCGCCTTGAGGTTGTCCATGCCCTCGACCTCCAGGCGCAGGAAGGCGCGGAACAGGATGGAGACGAAGTCGCGGAACGCATTGGTCGGCAGGAATTTCAGCATCAGCCAGGCGGCGACGGCGTTCGCCGCGGCGAGGCCGAACAGGATGCCGCCAGTGGAGACTTTGGTCTGGATCACGGCGACAACAATACCGCCGACCGTCATGAAGCCGGCATTGACGATGCTGACGGCGGCGACGACGCGGGCGCGGCGCGCTTCAGGCGACCATGCCTGTACGGCGGCAAAGGTCGGCACCACGAGGAAGGCGCTGGCGATGGCCATGGCGGCGAGGTCGATCGCGACACGGATCGTATTCGGCCCGGCGAAGAACAGGCCGAGGGTTTCCGCCTTTGGCGAAGGCTGCATGCTCCAGATGGTCCAGGCCAGATGCAGGCCGAACAGCGCCAGCAGCGCCGTGCCGACCGGCGCGGGCAGAAGCACGATGCGCCCCTGCGACATCCATGCGGCAATCGCCGAGCCGATAGCGATCGAGACGGCAAAGACGGCGAGATAGACGGTGACGGCGATCTCGTTGCCGCCGAGCGAATCCTTGATCAGCGTCGGCAGGATCGAAAGAACGATGGCGCCGATCAGCCAGAACCACGACGTCATCAGGCCGGCGCGCCAGATACGCGTGTCGGTGCGCAATTCGCTGACCTGGCGCCAAGTCGAGCGAAAGACGTTCTTGTCGATGACGAGGTCGGGCGCCGCCGAACCGGTGGGCGGAATATAGCGGCTGACGAACCAGCAGCCGACGGCCAAGGCCATCATGATCGGTCCGAACACCATGACGCCGATGCCATCGGCCGAGACGACGCCGCCGGCAATGGTGCCGCCGAGAATGGCGGCGAAGGTCGCCGACTCGATCCAGGCGTTGGCCTTGGGCAGTTCCTTGCGCTCGAGGTGATCCGGCAGGATGCCGTATTTGATCGGGCCGAACAGTGCCGAGATGATGCCGAACATCAGCAGCGCCGTCATCAGCACCGGGATCGACGACAGCGCGATGCCGACGACGGAGACCCCCGCTGCGGTGATTTCGGCGAATTTCAGCCGCCGGGCGATCAAGGCCTTGTCGAAACGGTCGGCGATCTCGCCGCCAAGCGCGGACAACAGCAGGAAGGGGGCCATGAAGACGGCACCGGCGAGGGTGACCAGCGAAGCGGCCTGATCGGCGGCCAGCGTGAAGAGGATCAGGAACACCAATGTGTTCTTGAGGAAATTGTCGTTGAAAGCGGACAGGAACTGCGTCCAGAACAGAGGCGCAAAGCGCCGGGACAACATCAGATGCGTGTTCATGGCGATTTCCATTTGGCGGGACCCTACGACCGTGCCGGTAGGGCCCGCAGGTTGCAGGCGCTGTTTCAGTCTCAGTGATAGTCTTGAGCTGGTTAAACTTCCTTACTGTGCTTGATGATCATCCCTGGCTTTCCGCCTAGCGGCCGCCTATCGGAGATGAACATCGTTCACAAGCGCACTGTACTACATTTTGAACATTGTTCAAGAGAAAAATGAACAGCGTTCACAGAGCCTGCCAACGAGGCAGGTGACGATTGACCTCTGTCCGTGTCAGGAGGATCCGGTTGCGGGAGCTGGTCCGAGCGTCGCCACGGTCTTCAGAGCTCCGTCGAGCATGTCGCCCTTCTCGTCCTTCAACGCGGCCTCGCGCAGGCGGCGGATCCAGTCGGCGGCATCGTCGCGGCCCTTGAGCAGGTCGAGCGCTGACAGCACGCGGTCGAATTTCGACTGGGCGCGGACATGGGTGTCGCTGTAGCCCTTGATCAGCCGGCGGCAGTTGAGGATTTCGACGGCGAGCGCGTAGTCTGCAGGCACATGGCCGAGCGCCAGCGCGTACCAGCGATCGAGATGGGTCATCTCGACCTTGTGGCGCAGCAGGCTGCGACGCCAGCGACGCAGGCCGCCGATGAACCAGAGCGCGGCGAAGCCGGCAAAGCTGTCGGTACGGATGCGGCGGCCATGGTTGATGCGACGGTCGAGGAAGGCGGCGAGTTTCGGCCGGCTCTCGATGTAACGGCCGAGTCCCGCCGGCAACGTGCCGCAGAATTCCTCGATGCGCGGATGGAAATACTCCGTCACCTGCAGGATCGAGCCATCCTTGACGCCGACCTCCTTGCGCACACGCCTGTCGCGCGTCGAGCGCGTTTTCAGGTCGGCGACGCGGATCATGTCGTCATAGCAGAGCGCGTTGGCGAGATGCTTGGCGGCGGCAATGGACAGCGCATGGGCATGGTCGGCGCTGTCCAGCGCGACAGCCTTGTCCAGCCGGTCGAGATAGTCGCGCCCATAGGCGATGTCCTGATAGTCGACGACCTTTTTCAGGCCGCGCAGCGCCATGTCGCGCACCGCCACCGGCATCAGGTCGACGCGGGTGGCGAGCGCCTGCCAGCCTTGCAGCAGGTTTTGCGGGCCGGTTACGCGCCCTGCACCCAGGCCGGATCCGACAATTACCGCCTCAGCCGGCTTTGACGCCGGCGCGGCCGTGCCGCGCGCGCGGTCGAACGCGGCGCCGAACGCGGCAAGGCTGGCCTTGACACCGCGACCGCCGGCACCGATCGACTGCTCATAGCTTTCGCGGTTGAACGGCAGCGCGCCGGATCCTGCCAGCGCGCCAAGCAGGCTGGCCGAGATCATCGAGCCATTGTCGGCGGCGATCTTTTCCATGTCGAAAGCGATGAAGCGTTTGGATGCCGCTTCCGCCGTCGCATGCACCTTGGGCGACGAGGCCCGGCCATCGCCCGGCTCGATCTTTTCCGACACGGCGGCGATGCGGTGCGAGGAGGCGATCAGCGTGGTGCGCTCGGGCGTGACGAAGCCACGGATGATGGCGCGGCCGGCTTCCATCAGTTCGGCGGCGATCAGGATGTCGACATCGCCCTGTGACGGCGACAGCGCGAAGACCGGCAAGCGGCCCGTGTCGCGGGCCATCTCGATATAATAGATGGTGGCGCCGGTGCGCTGGGCGACACCGGCGACCGAGGTCGATTGCGCGACGTAGCCATTGCGCTCGGCAACGTCGGTGATCCAGTCGGCGAGCACGCCACCGCCCTGGCCGCCGACCGCCAGCACGGCGAGTTTTATCACACGCTCGTCGTCCTGGGCGCCAGCCTTGGCGCGGAATGGCGGGACGGCGTCAAGCATCGGCAAAGGTCAGGCGCCGGCTTTCGCGGCGACGCTGCAGCATGCTGATGACGGCGCGGCGCGCAGATTCGAGGAAGCGGTCCCAGCGGCTCGGATTGTGGACGACGTCGGCACGATAGAATGACGGGCAGAGCAGAGCGGCGTCCGCCACCTCGCCGCAATTGCCGCAGCCGACACAGTTCTGGTCGATGGACGCCACCGGATCGTCGCGCAAGGGATCCTCGAGCGACTTCACCGACAGTGACGGGCAGCCCGACAGCCGCATGCAGGCGTGGTCGCCGGTGCAGATGTCCTCGTCAACGCCGAACTTCGGTTTGATCACCCGCTCGCCGCCCTTGATCGCCTTGTCGACCAGCGGCTTTTCACGACGCTGTCGGTTGAGCATGCATTCCGACGAGGCGACGATCACCTTCGGGCCCTTCTCTTCCGTCGTTAACGCCTCACGCAGCGTGTCCTGCATCTTGCCGACATCGTAGGTGCGGTCGACATGGCGCAGCCATTTGACGCCCATGCCTTTCACCGCCTCGGTGATCGGATGCTTTGTCGACTTGGTCTTGTTGCCCGCGCGGGATGAGAGAATGTCCTGGCCTCCTGTCGCCGCCGAGTAGAAATTGTCGACGATGACGATGACGCCGTCATTCTTGTTGAACACGGCATTACCGATCGAGGACGTCAGGCCGTTGTGCCAGAAGCCGCCGTCGCCGACGAAGGAGATCGAGCGGCGCTTGGCGTCGGGCGAATTGAACGCCGAGGCCGAGGCCGGGCCGAGACCATAGCCCATCGTGGTGGCGCCCAGTTCGAAAGGCGGCATGATCGAGAACAGATGGCAGCCGATGTCGGAAGCGATGTGGTGCTTGCCGAGTTCCTGCTCGACCAGTTTTGTCGCGGCAAAGATCGGCCGTTCCGGACAGCCGATGCAGAAGCCCGGCGGGCGGCCCGGCACGACATTGATCAGGTCCGCCGTGTCGACGCCGTCGCCGACCTTGTTGGGCGCGCGCACTTCGCCCGGCAAGAGATGCGGCGCCTCGGCGCGCAGGAAAGCGCCGAGGCCATCGAGCATGACCTGCCCGGTGTATTCGCCGGCCATCGGCAGATATTCCTTGCCGACAAGCCTGGTGCCGCGCCCGGCCTTGTGCAGCATCGCAGCAAAGGCCTGTTCGATGTAGTTGGGCTGGCCTTCCTCGACGATGAGCACGGCCTGCTTGCCCTCGCAAAAGGCGAGAAACTCGTCGTCGATCAGGGGATAGACGGCGTTGAGCACATAGAGCGGCACATCGGTGTCGCCATAGGTGTCGGCGAGGCCGAGACGCTGCAAGGCACGGATGACCGAATTGTACATGCCGCCCTGCATGACGATGCCGACCGAGCCGTGGTCCGAGCCGAAGAACTCGTTGATCCTATTCTTGCGGATGAAGTCCACCGCAGCCGGCCAGCGCTTCGCCACCTTCTCCTTCTCGTGCAGGAAGGAGGCGGGCGGCAACACGATGCGGCCGGTGTCGCGGCGCGGGGCTTCCAGCGCATCGGCGACCGTCATTGGCGGGCGCTTGTTGTCCTTGGCGATGAAATGGCCGTGGACATGGCAACAACGGATGCGCACCTGCAGCATGACAGGCGTGTTGGAAATCTCCGACAACTCGAAGCCATCCTCCACCGCCTTGACGATCGACGGCAGATTGGGGCGCGGGTCGAGCAGCCAGACCTGGCTCTTCATGGCGAAGGCATGGCTGCGCTCCTGCATGATCGACGAGCCCTCGCCGTAGTCCTCGCCGACGATGATCAGCGCGCCGCCGGTGACGCCGCCGGACGCCAGGTTGGCCAGCGCATCGGAGGCGACATTGGTGCCGACGGTCGACTTGAAGGTCGCGGCACCCCGGATCGGATAATGCACCGAGGCGGCGAGCATGGCGGTGGCGGTGGCTTCCGAGGCGCTCGCCTCGAAATGCACGCCGAGCTCGCTCAGAATGTCCTGCGCGTCGGCCAGCACATCCATCAGATGGCTGATCGGCGCACCCTGATAGCCGCCGACATAACCGACGCCACATTGCAGCAGCGCCTTGGTGATGGCGAGAATGCCCTCGCCCGCGAATTCCTCGCCGGCACCGAGCCTGAGTTTTTCGACTTCCTTGGCAAAAGACCGTTCGGCCATCTCTGCCTCCTTCCGTTACCGCCGACAGCCGGCGGCGCGTAGATTCTAGAGTCCTTGTTTATGCATGTCGTTTCCCCAAAACCGGGTCCACCTTTGGGCGACCTGCATTAGATGTCATGCTTGCGAATGTTCTTCAGCATCTTCAAAAGCGTGGCGATGAGCGCTGCATATTCGGCGTCGTCGATATCGTCGAACATCGCCTCGAACGCGTCGTGCATGGCCGGCCAGGCGCGAGTGAATTCGGCGCGGCCCTCGTCGGTCAGGAACACGTGGCGGATGCGGCTGTCGGTGACGCCCTGCTCGCGCCGCACGAAGCCTTGCCCCTCCAGCGTGTCGAGGGTGCGGCTCAAGGTCGACTGTTCGATGACTGTGTAGACCGAGAGGTCGTTGACGGTGACGCCATCGGTGACCGACAGCACGGCCAGTGTGCGCACCTGTGAAATGGTCAGCCCCTGTTTGCGGAAATCGTCGCGCAAGGTGGCGTTGTAGCGGCCCATGATGCGGTTCATCAGATAGGGCGCGAATTGTTGCAGGCCGATCTGGCCGAGGGTCGAAATTCGCTGGCGCTTTTCCGCGACTTTCTGCTCCATCACAGCCTCCCCGCCAGGAGGAAGCCGGAGCCGCCACCGAGGCCGGCGCCCGGATGGGTCGAGGCGCCGATATGGTAGAGGTTCTTGATACCGGTCTGATGGTTGCGGCTGGTCTTGAACGGCCGCCACAGGAACGATTGATCGATCGTGGATGAGCCGCCATAGGGGTCGCCGCCGACCAGATTGATGTTCATCGCCTCGAGATCGGCCGGGCAATAGGCGCGGCGCGCGATGACGCTGTCCTTGAAGCTGTCGATGTGGCTGGCGAGGATGGCTTCGGCACGATCGGCATAGGCCTCGCGCAGCGCTTCCGTCCATTGCCCGTCAGTGGGCGCCTCAAGCTTGCCGGCGGCGTCGCCGTTGATGTGGCGCGGCGCCTCGGGCAGTTGCAGCCAGAGGATCGCCTTGCCTTCCGGACAGCGAGACGGGTCGAGCGCATGCGGCTGGCCGACGCAGATGGTCGGCACTTCCGGCAGCATGCAGCGCGCCGCCTCGTTGCAGGCCTTCGAGACGCCGTCGACGCCCGGGGTCAGATGCAACAGCGCGACCTTGTCCAGCCCCTCGCCGCGCCATGCCGGCGACTTGTTCAGCGCATAGTGTATCTGGAAATTGCCCTTGCCGTACCGATATTTCCGCGTCGCCTCGACATCGTCTTTGGGCGCATCCGCGCCAAGCAAGCGGCCATAAAGCTGCGTTGGCGTGACCGAACAGATGACGCTCTTCTTCGCATGAACCGTTTCGCCCGAGGCCAGCCGCACGCCGGTGGCGCGGCCTCCAGCCACGATGATGGAAGCAACGTCCGCTCCCGTGGAAATGACGCCGCCGCGCTCGGTGATCAAGGCCTCGAAAGCCGACAGCAGGTTCTTGGCCCCGCCCTTGACGATCGGGGCGCCTGCTGCTTCGAGCGCGAAGGCGATAACCTTGGCGATCTGGCCGGAAAATGCATCCTCCGGTCCAAGCCCGGCATGCAGCACCCAGGGCGCCCAGAGCGCGCGGATGGTTTCGGACTGGTAGGTGCTTTCCAGCCAGCCACGCGCCGGCACCAGGGCGTCGCCGAGAAAGGCGGCGAGTCCGCGCGAACCGCGCCGCCACGCGTCGCCGGCCAAAAGCTTGGCCGTCGGATAAGACCACAGCGCGCCACCGAGCAGGCCGAACAGCAGGCCTGCATTGCGCTCGATGCCGCCGACATCGTCCGCGTGCCGATCGCCGTCACCCGCCGCTATCCTGTTGAGCGCGGCGATGTTGGCTGCGCGGTCGGTGCTTAGCGTGGCATGGCTGCCGTCCGGCCGCAGCACACCGGTCGGCGTTGCCGTATGGCAAAACTCCAGCCCGTGCCGGGCAAGGTCGCCGCCCAGCGCGGCAAAGGCCGGCGAGGTGATGAACAGCACGAAGGTCGTCGCCATCACATCGTGGATGAAGCCGGGCGCGGTGATCTCCTCGGTGCGCATGCAGCCGCCGATGCGGTCGTTGCGCTCGAGAACGAGCACCCGCGCCCCTTTGCCGCCAAGCATCGCCGCGCAGACCAGCGCGTTGATGCCGCTGCCGACAATGATGTGATCGGGGGCTTTCATTGTGGGCTTCCTGTGGGCAGCGGGTAGGCTTGCGAAGTCAGGGCCCTACGGCGCCCCCCTCTGTCCTGCCGGACATCTCCCCCCCAAGGGGGGAGATTGGCTGTCATCTCGGCTTTCGCCAATTTTCTACGCTGCAAGAAAGGAGCCGTCGCTGAAGCTGCCGATCTCCCCCCAAGTGAGGGAGATGCCCTGCAGGGCCGAGGGGGGCGCCGTAGAGCGCCAGCGCTGCCAACCTGCCTTCCAACCGCCTCATCTGCGCGCATGATCTTCTCCCGAAGATCCTTACTTGCCCACCACCAGCGCCAGCGCGCGGATCGGGCTGCCGGTGCCGTGCTCGATCTTGAGCGGTGCGGCGATCAGGATCGCGCCCTTCGGCGGCAGTTGGTCGAGATTGCAGAGGCTGGCGAGACCGTAGCGGTTGGCCTTGTGCATCAGCGTGTGCGCCGGGAATGGCGGCTCCATCCCTCCTGCTTTGCCGGCATCCGTGCCGATCGTCTCCGAACCCCAGCCCTTGATGTCCTTGCTGATCAGGAACTGGATGGCTTCGGCCGTTGGGCCAGGCGTGTGCGGGCCGGTCTCGTTGGCGTTGAGGAATTCGGCTTCCGAACCATTGCGCTTGTACCAGTCGGTGCGCATCACCACCCATTCGCCGGCATTAATAGCGCCATGCTTGGCTTCCCACGCCTTGATGTGGTCGACGGTAAGCAGGAAGTCGGGATCTGCTGCGGCTTCCTTGGAGCAGTCGATAACGTTGACCGGGCCGACGAAGTTCTGTGCCGGAATGGTGTCGGTGGCGCCGTCCGGATAGTCCTTGCCGCTGATCCAGTGCTGAGGCGCATCGAAATGCGTGCCCGAATGCTCGCCAAGCTTCAGCCAGTTCCACGCCCACCAGGGACCGTTCTTGTCGTAACGGGAGATGTTATGAATCTCGACCTTCGGCGTGTCGACGGCGAGTTCCGGCGGCAGCTTGATCAGCGGTGTGTCGGGCCCAAGCGGAGCCGACAGATCGACCACCTTGATGGCGCCCGAGAGCAGCTGGCCGGCGACCTCGCCGAGGAGTTTTTGGGTGTCCATGGTCTGAAGTTCCCTCTTTCTAGTGATGATCAAGGCTCGTCTCGGCCCTTAATATCCTACTAGACGAAAACATATGCATCTGCAATTATCTTTAAGCATAAAGGAAATGGGAACGGGGCGTGAGCGAGTTCGACGCCATCTTTGTCGGGGCGGGCCACAACAGTCTGGCATGCGCCGCGCATCTGGCGCTCAAAGGCTGGAAAACCGGCATTTTCGAGCGCAATGCAACAATCGGCGGCGCGGTGCAGACCCGCGAATTCACCCTCCCAGGCTTCCGTCACGATTTCGGCGCGATGAATCTGAGCCTGTTTGCCGGCTCGGCCTTCCACCGGAAATATGCAAATGAATTGAAAGCACAGGGGCTGGAGTTCGCGCCGGTGGCCGACTGTTTTGCCAGCGCCTTCCCGGACGGACGCTGGTTCGGGGTCAGCAACGACCTGGAAAAGACGGCGAGCCGCATGGCCGCCTTCTCCCCCGCCGATGCCGCGACATGGCGCCGGCTGGTTGCCGCCTTTCCAGCTGAAGCCGAGCATCTGTTCCGCCTGCTGGGCTCGCCGATGAGTGCCCGCGCGCTTGCCGGCACCGCATGGAACCTGTGGCGCAGGAAGGGCATGTCCGGCGCGCTCGACACCGGCCGGCTGTTGCTGTCATCGCCTCGCGCCTGGCTGGAGGAGACTTTCGAGTCCGCGCATGTCCGGGCGACGCTCGCCACGTGGGGCATGCATCTCGATTTCGCGCCTGACATCGCGGGCGGTGCCGTGTTCCCCTATCTGGAATCGATGGCCAACCAGAGCTTCGGCATGGTGCTGGGCAAGGGCGGCGCCGACACCATCATCAGCGCGCTGGCTGGCATGGTCACATCAGCAGGAGGCAAGATCGCCACCGGGGCCGAAGTGGCCGAAATCACGGTGTCAGGCGGCCGGGCAACCGGCGTGCGGCTTGCTTCCGGGGACTTCCACGTCGCCAGCAAGGCCGTCATCGCCGGCGTTGCGCCGAGCGCGCTGGCCGGCAAGCTGCTGCCCAGTGGTTCCGGCAACGCCGACTTCGACACGGCGATGCGGAAATTCCGCCATGCACCGGGCACGATGATGATCCACCTGGCGCTCGACGACCTGCCGGACTGGCGGGCCGGGGCCGAGTTGCGGCAGTTCGCCTATGTGCATCTGTCGCCCTCGCTCGACGCCATGTCGCGTACCTATCAGCAGGCCATGGCAGGTCTGCTTCCGGACGAGCCGGTGCTGGTCGTCGGCCAGCCGACCGCGGTCGATCCGTCGCGCGCGCCGCAGGGCAAGCATGTGCTGTGGGTGCAGGTCCGCATGCTGCCGGCCGAAATCCTGGGGGATGCCGCAGGCAAGATCACGCCCGCGCATTGGGATCAGGTCAAGGAGGCCTACGCCGAGCGCGTGCTCGACATCATCGAGACCTATGCCCCCGGGTTGCGCGCGAAGATCCTTGGCCGGGCGGTGTTCTCGCCCCACGATCTCGAGCGCGAGAACCCGAACCTGGTCGGCGGCGACCAGGTCTGCGGCAGCCATCATCTGGCGCAGAACTTCTTGTTCCGTCCGGCACGAGGCTATGCCGGCTGGAACACGCCGGTCGCCAATTTGCATCTGACGGGCGCCGCGACATGGCCGGGCGCCGGCACCGGGGCGGCCTCGGGCTTCATGCTCGCGCAACAGCTTGGCGGGAGGTAGGAGCCGAAGATTTGACAGGGCGACGAGAGGCAAGGCGCTGCTGCCCACGAAGCCCGGACCAAAGACCTGACGAAGCGCGAAGACAATAACCAACAAGGGGAACGACCATGACAATCAACAGACGCGAATTGCTCGGATACAGTGCCGCGGCACTCGGCGTGGCGGCCGTTGGCCTGCCTGATATAGCCAAGGCCGCCGCCGGCGAACTGACCATCGCCTACAATGTCAACCTGCCGTCCTGGGATCCGACCACGGGACCTTCCGCCGTCAACCCGACGATCCAGGGTCTCTATCAATCCGTCTTCGACCAGTTCATACCGCAGAAGCCGGACCTGTCCTTCGCACCGGGCCTGCTCACGGAATGGGGCTGGAACGACGACCGCACCAAAGTGATGATGACGGTGCGCGAGGGCGTGAAATGGCACGACGGCTCGCCCTTCACGCCCGAGGACGTCGTCTGGTCGCTGCAGCGGGCCGGCGACGAAAAGACCGGCAACCCGATCCAGTTCGTGTGGAAGAACGTCAACAACTTCAAGATCGACGGCAACAAGATCACCGGCGACGTGGTGCAGTTCGACCCGGTCTATTTCAAATGGATGTCTTTCCTGACCGGCTACATCCTGCCCAAGGCCTATTACGAGAAAGTCGGCGCCGAAGGCTTCGAGAAGGCGCCGATCGGCACCGGTCCGTACATGGTGGAAAAATTCGAGCGCAATGCCTTCCTGCGGCTGAAGGCCAACCCGAACTATTGGGGCGGCAAGCCGGCCTTCGAGAATGTGACGATCAAGTTCGTCACCGATGCCGCCAGCCGCGTTGCCGAAATCGAGTCCGGTTCTTCGCAGGTGACGCTGGAAATTCCGTACGAGGAGTATGACCGGCTGATCGCCAAGGACGGACTGGCCGGCTCGTGCAAGAACGTCTCCGACATCGGCATGATCTTCTTCAACAACAAGGACGCCATGCTGGACAAGAATGTCCGCCAGGCAGCCGTCATGTCGGTCGACAAGGCGCTTCTGGTCAAGCGGCTGCTGCGCGGCTACGGCCAGCCGATCGACACGCTGGAGACGCCGGAATACGCGGCCTTCGATCCATCGATCAAGGTCGAGCACAATCCGGAGAAGGCCAAGGAGTTGCTCAAGGCCTCCGGCTATTCGCCGGAGAAGCCGGCCAAGATCACCATCCAGACCACCAAGGGCTTCAAGCCCAAGGACTATGAGATGGTGCAGGCGATCGTCGGCATGTGGCGCAAGGTCGGCATCGAGGCGACGATCGAGGTCTACGAGATCGCCAAGCACTATGAACTGCGCGCCGCCCACAAGCTGGCGCCCGCGGCGTTCTACAACTGGGGCAACGCCATCGGCGATCCGACCACCTCGACCGGTTTCGCCATGTTCGGCCCGTCGCCGCACTCGTCGTGGAAGACCGACGACCTCGATGCGAAGATCGGTCCGCTGTGGGGCGAGAAGGACGAGGCCAAGCGCATCGCCGGCTGGAAAGCGGTCGACAAGTACATTGCCGAGCAGGCCTATGTGCTGCCGCTGCTGCAGTTCGCGCAACCGATCGTGCATGCCAAGGGCGTCAACGTGGTGCAGCACATTTCCGGCGCGCTGCTGCCGGCCCTGATGACCCCGGCCTGATATCGGCCTGGAATTGCCGCGCGCCGTAGCCAATGACGGCGCGCATTTTCCATCGGGCATACGAGCCCCCGGGCTCCCGCAAAGATTTACATGCTCCTGCAACGATTCCTGATCCGTCTGCTGACGATGCTGATCACGCTGTTCGGCGTGGCCGTCGTCGTCTTCGTCGTGATCCGCGTCGCGCCCGGCGATCCGATCGCCATGATGCTGCCGCCGGGCGCCACGGATGACGACATCGCCCGCCTGCGCGCGCTCTACGGGCTAGACAAGACCATCGTGCAGCAATTCTTCATCTGGCTGTCCGGCGTTGTCAGGGGCGATTTCGGTACCTCGATCTCGCTCAGGCAGGACGTGCTCGGCCTCGTCTTCAACCGGCTGCCGGCGACGCTGGAACTGGCCATCGTGGCCCTCATCATGGCGGTTCTGCTCGGCGGCACGACGGCGATCCTCGGCGCGCGCGAGCGCGGCACGGCGGTCGAGGCCGGCATCGATATCGCCAGCGGTGCGGCGCTGTCCATTCCCGACTTCCTGTGGGGCTTGGTCCTGATCCTGCTGTTCGGCGTGCTGGTGCCGATCTTCGACATTTCCGGCCGGGTGTCGCCGCAGCTCGATTTGCCCTTCGTCACCCAGTTCTATTTCTTCGAAAGCCTGCTTCGGCTGCGCTTCGACCTGACCTGGGACCTGCTGAAGCACATGCTGATGCCGGCCGTGGCGCTGGCGCTGCCCCTGGCGGCGATCATCGCGCAACTGTTGAAACAGTCGCTCAAGGAAGTGCTCGACCTCGACTATGTCGTGCTGGCGCGGGTGAAGGGTTTTTCGGAGACGCAGGTCATCCTGCGCGAAGCGCTGAAGAACGCCGCCTTGCCGACACTGACGCTGGTCGGCGTGCAATTCACCTTCCTCATCGGCGGCACCGTCATCGTCGAGCGGCTGTTTTCCTATGAAGGCCTCGGCAACATGGCGATCGATGCGGTCATCAACCGCGACCTGCCGCTTATCCAGGGCATCGTGCTGGTCTTCGCGCTGCTGTTCGTGCTGATCAACCTTGCCGTCGACATGATGTATGCGCTGCTCAATCCGAGGCTGCGCCATGGATAAGGCCTCGAGGCGTGGGCTGAGCCCAAGGTTGTGGCTCGCCGGCGGCTGGCTGCTGCTGGCGCTGCTGGCGGCGATCTTCGCGCCGCTGGTCGCGCCTCAGGATCCGCTGGCGCAGGATCTGATGCTGGAGCGGCTGCCGCCCTTCTGGCTCAACGGCGCCGAGCCCGGTTATTGGCTGGGCACCGACAGTCTCGGCCGCGACCTGCTCTCGCGGCTGATCTTCGGCGGCCGCATCGCCTTCATGGTCGCCTTTGCGGCAGCCATCGCCGCCTGTCTTGTCGGCTCGACGCTCGGGCTTATCGCGGGCTATTTCGGCGGTTGGGCCGACCGCATCATCTCGCGCATCGTCGACATCTGGATGGCGTTTCCGCCGGTGCTGTTCGCCATCCTGCTGGTGGCCGTACTCGGCACGGGGCTCAGTTCCGTCATCCTTGCGATCGCCATCATCGACTGGACGCGCTTCTGCCGGGTGATCCGCGCGGAAGCGATGGGTCAGTCGCGCATGGACTATGTCGAGAATGCGCGCATCGCCGGCTATGGCCGCATCGGCATCATGCTGCGTGAAGTATTGCCCAACGTGGTGCCATCGATCGTGGCGCTGCTGTCGCTGGAGATGGGCATTGCCGTCATCGTCGAGGCGATCCTGTCCTTCGTCAATCTGTCGATCTCGACCGACGATCCGACCTGGGGCGGCCTCATCGCCGAAGGAAGGCTTTCGATCCATCAGGCCTGGTGGGTGCTGGTGTTCCCGCTCATCACGCTGATCCTCACCGTGCTGTCGTTCAGCCAGTTCGGCGAAGCGCTGAAGACGCGTTTCGATCCGGTGCTGCGATGAACGCCTGTCTCGAAATAAACAATCTTAGCGCCGTGCTGCCGAACGGCCAGCGCGTGCTGCGCTCGGTCTCGCTTTCCGTCCAGCCCGGCGAGGTCCGCGCGCTGGTCGGCGAGAGCGGCGCCGGCAAGACGATGATCGGCAAGGCGGTGCTCGGCGTGCTGCCGTCGAGCGTGCGCATCGTCGAAGGCGATATGAAGCTCGAGGGCGAAGACCTCGGCAAGCTGCAGCCGAAGGCACGGCGCACGCTGATCGGTGCGCGTACGGCGCTCATCCCGCAAGACCCGCTGACCGCGCTCAATCCGTCACGCCGCATCGGTCCGCAAATGACCGACCGGCTTGTGCGTATTCTCGGCTGGGGCGGCGAGAAGGCCGACACCCGCATCCGGCAATTGCTGGACGAGGTGCAGATCCGCGATCCGGACCGTGTGCTGAAAAGCTATCCGCATGAACTCTCCGGCGGCATGCGCCAGCGCGTGCTGATCGCCGCCGCCTTCGCCGCCGAGCCACGCCTGATCGTCGCCGACGAGCCGACCACGGCGCTCGACGTCACCGTTCAGAAGCAGATCCTACGCCTCATCGCCGCGTTGCAGCGCGAGCACGGTACGGCGATCCTGTTCGTCACCCACGATCTCGGCGTCGTCGCCAAGATCAGCCAGAAGGTGTCGGTGCTTTATGCCGGCAAAGTGGTGGAGGAGGCCGACACAGTTGCTCTCTTCGCCGCGCCACAACACCCCTACACACGGGCGCTGATGGCGGCGACGCCGCGCTACACCGATCCGTTCGCCTCGCTGAAGCCGGTGGACGAGGCTGTGCTGGCAGGACTTGCCGCCGAAATCGCCGCAGCCGATCAGGCCTGGAGGCGGCCGCATGGTTGAGCCGCTGTTTTCCGTGCGCGGGCTGAAGGTGGCGTTGCCCGACATGACGCGCAAGCCGCTGATCGGCCGGGCGCCGCTGGCCGAGATTTTGAAAGGCCTGGATTTCGATCTGCCCAGGGGTTCGGTGACTGGCATCGTCGGCGAATCCGGGTCCGGTAAATCGACGCTGGGCCGAGCCTTGGTGCGGCTGCTGGAGCCCAGCGCCGGCAGCATCGCCTTCGACGGCCGAGATATTACCCATCTGCCGGAGGCGGGACTGCGGCCACTGCGCCGCGATCTGCAGATGATCTTCCAGGATCCGATGTCGTCGCTCAACCCGCGCCGCACCATTGGCAGCATCATCGCCGCGCCGCTTAAGCAGAACGGGCTTGGCGACAGGCTCAAGGAACGCATCGCCGAAGCGCTGCAGCGGGTCGGCCTGCCGCAGAGCTTCGCCAGCCGCTACCGCCACGAATTGTCGGGCGGCCAGCGTCAGCGCGTTGGCATTGCGCGCGCGCTGGCCCTGTCGCCGAAATTCGTGCTGGCCGACGAGATCGTTTCGGGTCTCGACGTGTCGACGCAGGCGCAGATCCTGACCCTGCTGGAGAAGCTCGCCGCGGAGATGGGCCTGACCGTCGCCTTCATCAGCCACGATCTTTCGGTCATCCGACGGCTGTGCAAGCAAGTGATCGTCATGCGCGAGGGCAGGATCGTCGAAGCCAGCGCCACCGACGCTTTGTTCGAAAATCCCGCAGAGGCTTACACGCGCGATCTCATCGTAGCCATTCCGCTGCCCGAGATCGATGCCGGCTGGCTGGATGTTCCTGCCGCCGCCAAGGCGCCGACATGAAATACATACGCACGCCGACAAGCGGACCTCGGACGTGTGACGGACAAGACCCAGGTCCCGCCAATGGAGAGGACTGACATGAAGACCATACTTCGAACTGCAGCGCTCGCCGCCGCTGTCCTTGGCAGCGCCGGATTGGCCTCGGCGGATTCGATCCCCGGCATGCGCGGCCATGATCATACCGGCATAACTGTCCCCGACATGAAGCAGGCGGTCGACTTCTTCACCGAGGTGGTCGGCTGCAAGAGGGCGATGTCGTTCGGGCCGTTCGCCGACGACAAGGGCACCTTCATGCAGGATCTCCTGGGCGTTGATCCCAAGGCTGTCATCGAGCAGATCACCATGGTGCGTTGCGGCTATGGATCGAACATCGAGCTGTTCAAATACACCGCGCCCGACCAGAAGGACCTGACGCCGAAGAACAGCGACATTGGCGGTTTTCACATTGCCTTCTATGTCGACGATGTCGCCGCGGCGAAAGCCTATCTCGACGGCAAGGGCGTCAAGACGAGGATGGGGCCGCTACCGGTCAAGGAAGGGCCTGCCGCGGGCCAGACCATTCTCTATTTCCAGGCGCCCTGGGGACTGCAACTGGAAGCGATCAGCTACCCCGACGGCATGGCCTATGAGAAGGGAGCCGAGACCGTCCTGTGGAGCCCGAAGAACCCGGACAAATGACTATAGCAGTCCGCCATTTCACGGAAACGGCGGACTGCTCTAGCTCTTTGTTATGACGCAATTCCCAAGGGGAAGCGCCATGCGTTTCTCCCGGGAAAACCGTTCACACTTTTCCTGGAATTGCTCTAGCGCGCGCTTGCGCGTCGGCACGCAAGCGCGCCACTCCAGTGTCCGCACAATGATTTCGATATAAAACTTTAAGCTTGAAATATCTTGCCGCCGGCGCGATACTCACAAAACAGCAAGCGAAGAGGAGATCGCACGGATGAAGGTTGCGGTTCTCGGCGGCGGACCAGCCGGCCTCTACTTTGCCATTTCGATGAAGCTGAGGGACGCCGCGCACGATGTGACGGTGTTCGAACGCAACCGCGCCGACGATACGTTCGGCTGGGGCGTGGTGCTTTCGGCCGAAACGCTCGATAACCTCGCGAAAAACGATCCGGTCAGCGCCGTATGGATCAAGAAGCATTTTGCCTATTGGGATGACATCGCCGTCATCCATGACGGCGTGCGCACGGTTTCTTCAGGGCATGGTTTCTGCGGCATCGGCCGCAAGCGTTTGCTGATCCTGCTGCAGCGCCGCGCCCGCGAACTCGGCGTCAAGCTGATGTTCGAGACCGACATCGCCGATCCCAAGCCTTATATGGAGACGCATGATCTGGTGGTTGCCGCCGACGGGCTGAATTCGCGGGCGCGCAACACCTTCGTCGATATCTTCAAGCCCGACATCGACACGCGCAAATGCAAGTTCGTCTGGCTCGGCACCAACCAGAAATTCGACGACGCCTTCACCTTCATCTTCGAGAAGACCGAGCATGGCTGGGTGTGGGCGCACGCCTACCAGTTCGACAGCGAGACCGCGACGTTTATCGTCGAGTGCAGCGAGCGGACATGGCAGGCTTTCGGCTTCGGCTCGATGTCGCAGCAGGAATCGATCGCCACCTGCGAGCGCATCTTCGCCAAGCATCTTGGCGGCCACGCGCTGATGACCAATGCCAACCACATCCGCGGCTCGGCCTGGATCAATTTTCCGCGCGTGCTGTGCGAGCGCTGGTCGTACAAGAACCTGGCGCTGATGGGCGACGCGGCGGCATCGGCGCATTTCTCGATCGGCTCAGGCACCAAACTCGCCCTGGAAAGTGCCGTCGCGCTGGCCGAGTACGTCGAAACCGAGCCGGACCTCGATGCCGCCTTCCGCAAATATGAGGATGCGCGCCGCACCGAGGTGTTGAAGCTGCAATCGGCGGCGCGCAATTCGCTGGAATGGTTCGAGGAGGTCGAGCGCTATCTCGGCCTCGATCCGGTGCAGTTCAACTATTCGCTGCTGACTCGCTCGCAGCGCATCAGCCACGAGAATCTGCGGCTGCGCGACGCCCAATGGCTTGAAAGCGCAGAAGAATGGTTTCAGCGCCAGGCCGGCGCCGGCGGCAACAGGCTGCGCCGGGCGCCGATGTTCGCGCCGTTCAAGTTGCGCGACCTCAGGCTCAACAATCGCGTCGTCGTCTCACCGATGGCGCAGTACAAGGCCGTCGACGGCTGTCCGACCGACTGGCACTTCACCCACTACGCCGAGCGGGCCAAGGGCGGCGCCGGCCTCGTCTATATCGAGATGACCTGCGTCAGTCCCGAAGGGCGAATCACGCCTGGCTGTCCCGGCTTCTACGCGCCCGAGCACGAGGTGGCGTGGAAGCGACTGGTCGGCTTCGTCCACGCCGAGACCGAGGCCAAGATCTGCGCGCAGATCGGCCATTCCGGCGCCAAGGGCTCGACCCGGCTCGGCTGGGAAGGCACCGACGTGCCGCTTGCCTCGGGCAACTGGCCTGTCATGGCGGCATCGGCCGTCGCATGGTCACCGCAGAATCAGGTGCCGAAGGCGATGGACCGCGCCGATATGGATCGGGTACGCGACCAGTTTGTCGCTTCGGCCGAGATGGCCGATCGCTGCGGCTTCGACATGCTGGAAATCCACGCGGCACACGGCTATCTGCTGTCGTCCTTCATCACCCCGGTCACCAACCAGCGCACGGACGACTATGGCGGTTCGCTTGAGAATCGCATGCGCTATCCCCTTGAAATCTTCCACGCGGTGCGTGCGGCCTGGCCGGCGCACAAACCGATCTCGGTGCGCATTTCGGCCAATGACTGGGTCGGCATCGAAGGCGTGACGCCCGCCGACGCGGTTGAGATCGCGCGGCTGCTGCATGAGGCGGGAGTCGATATATGCGACGTCTCGGCCGGCCAGACTTCGACATTGGCAAAGCCGGTCTATGGCCGAATGTTCCAGACGCCGTTTTCCGACCGCATCCGCAACGAGGTCGGCATGGCGACAATGGCGGTCGGCAACATCTACGAGCCGGACCATGTCAATTCGATCCTGATGGCCGGCCGCGCCGACCTGGTGGCGCTGGCGCGGCCGCATCTCGCCGACCCGTACTGGACGTTGCATGCGGCGGTGACACTTGGCGACCGCGGCGTCAAATGGCCGGATCCCTACCTGCCCGGACGCGACCAGCTCTACAGGCTTGCCGAGCGTGATGCCGCCGCGGGGCTGAAAGTATGACGGCCGCAACGGCGATCTCCGGCAAGCATGCGCTGGTCACCGGCGGCGGCTCCGGTGTCGGCCGGGCCATCGCGCTGGCGCTGGCTGGCGCTGGCGTCAATGTGACCATCTGCGGCCGACGCGAAGCGGGACTTGCCAAGGTGACCAGCGAAAGTGACCGCATCCATGGCATCGCCGCCGACGTCACCGATGAGGCGGCGATGGCGTCACTTTACGAAACAGCAGAGAAAGCGCGCGGAGCCTTCGACATCGTCGTCGCCAATGCCGGCAAGGCCGGCAGCTCGCCGGCGCACAAGACCGCGCTGGCCGATTGGCAGGAGACGCTCGACGTCAACCTGACCGGCGCCTTCCTGACGGTGAAGCCGGCGCTGGCCGGCATGGCTGCGCGGAAATCAGGGCGGATTGTCTTCATCGCCTCCACAGCCGGGTTGAAAGGCTACGCCTATGTCGCGCCTTACGTGGCGGCCAAGCATGGCGTCGTCGGGTTGATGCGGGCACTGGCGGCGGAGACGGCGAAGTCCGGGGTGACCGTCAATGCGGTGTGTCCGGGGTTTGTAGAAACCGACATGCTGGAAGAGTCCATCCAGCGCATTGTCGAGAAGACCGGGCGTTCGGCCGACGAGGCGCGGGCGAGCCTTGCCTCGACCAATCCGCAAGGCCGCTTCATCCAGCCACAGGAGGTCGCCGCCGCCGTGCTGTGGCTGTGCGGCGATGCGGCGGCATCGATCACCGGACAGGCAATTTCCATCTCAGGAGGCGAGACATGGTAGCCGGCCCCCTGCCCGTGCCGTCGGGACCCGGCAAGGACCGGCTGCGCCTGTGGATCAGGCTGCTGCGGGCCTCGCGCACGATCGAGGCCGAGTTGCGCGAGCGCTTGAAGAAGGAATTCGATACGACGCTGCCGCGCTTCGACGTGATGGCGGCGCTCTACCGCGCGCCGGAAGGCATGCTGATGAGCGACCTGTCGCGCTTCCTTTTGGTCTCCAACGGCAATGTCACCGGAATTGTCGACCGGCTGGTTTCGGAAGGGCTGGTGGCGCGTGCGCGCCGCAATGGCGACCGCCGCACGTCAATGGTGCGGCTCACCGACGAAGGTAGCAAATCCTTTGCCACCATCGCCGCCGCGCATGAGGGCTGGATCGGCGAATTGCTGGGCAAGGTCAGCGAGGAGGACGCGCGCCGGCTGACCGGCATGCTGACCTCATTCCGCAGCAACTGGGAGGGACGGGAATGACCGGGATGGCCGGCCGCAAGCCGAAGCATTTCCTCTGGGAGGTAGAGGGCAGGATCGCCAAGGTCCGGCTCGACCGGCCGGAGCGCAAGAACCCGCTGACCTTCGACAGCTACGCGGAACTGCGCGACACTTTCCGCGACCTCGTCTATGCCGATGATGTCGACGCGGTGGTGTTCCTCTCCAATGGCGGCAATTTCTGCTCGGGCGGCGATGTCCACGACATTATCGGCCCGCTGGTCAAGATGGACATGAAAGAGCTCCTGGCTTTCACCCGCATGACCGGCGATTTCGTCAAGGCGATGCTGAACTGCGGCAAGCCGATCATTGCAGCCGTCGACGGTGTCGCGGTCGGCGCCGGCGCCATCATCGCCATGAGCTCGGACATCCGCATCGCCACGCCGGAAGCCAAGACCGCCTTCCTGTTCACCCGCGTCGGCCTCGCCGGCTGCGACATGGGTGCCTGCGCGATCCTGCCGCGCATCATCGGCCAGGGCCGCGCCGCCGAACTGCTCTATACCGGCCGCACCATGACGGCCGCCGAGGGCGAGCGCTGGGGGTTCTACAACAGGCTGGTCGATGCTGCTTCGCTCGAAGCCGACGCGCTCGACATGGCGGCTCGCATCGTCTCCGGCCCGACCTTCGCCCACGGCATCACCAAGACGCAGCTCAACCAGGAATGGTCGATGGGCCTCGACCAGGCCATCGAGGCCGAAGCGCAGGCGCAAGCGATCTGCATGCAGACGCGCGATTTCGAGCGTGCCTACAAGGCGTTCGTGGCCAAGGAAAAGCCAGTGTTCGAGGGAAATTGAGGATGTTTTCTTCGATGAAAACAGACATGTCGGCGGGACAGCGCCCCCCTCTGTCCTGCCGGACATCTCCCCCACTAGGGGGGAGATTGGCAGCTTGGACGCCGGCGCCCCTCCTGAGACGGTGGCGATCGGCGAAGGCGCCGACGACATCCGATCTCCCCCCTCGTGGGGGAGATGTCCGGCAGGACAGAGGGGGGCGTCGTAGAGCGCTGCCTCCGAAGCACTGCGGAGACAAGCATGCCTGACCGTTCCTTCCTCTCCTGGCCGTTCTTAGAGGACCGTCATCGCGAACTGGCCGAGCGGCTGGAGGCATGGTGCGCGACAAATCTCCCCGTCGATCACCATGACGTCGATTCCGCCTGCCGCGCGCTCGTGCAAAAACTCGGCCGGGACGGTTGGCTGAAGCCGACAGCGGTGGATACCGACAATCCCGGCCCGCTCGATGTGCGCACTCTGTGCATCACCCGCGAGACGCTGGCGCGGCATGACGGGCTCGCCGATTTCGCCTTCGCCATGCAAGGGCTGGGCACGGGGGCCATCTCGCTATTCGGCACGCCGGAACAGCAACACTGGCTGGCTAGGACGCGGGCCGGCGAGACGATTTCCGCCTTTGCGCTCTCCGAACCTCGTTCGGGTTCGGACGTCGCCAATATGGAAATGACGGCGACCCGCGACGGCGATAGCTATGTGCTTTCCGGCGAGAAGACCTGGATCTCCAATGGTGGCATTGCCGATCTCTACATCGTCTTTGCCCGCACCGGCGCGGCGCCAGGCGCCAAGGGCCTTTCCGCCTTCATCGTGCCGGCCGAGACGAAGGGCCTCGGCATCGCGGAACGGCTTGAGGTGATCGCGCCGCACCCACTGGCGCGGCTGTCCTTCGACAATGTCCGCGTTCCGGCTGCCGCCTTGATAGGCAAGCCGGGCGACGGCTTCCGCATAGCCATGTCGGTGCTCGACGTGTTCCGCTCGACCGTCGGGGCGGCGGCGCTTGGCTTTGCCCGCCGCGCCCTGGACGAAAGCCTCAAAAGGGTGGCCGAGCGAAACCTGTTCGGCGCGCCGATGGGCGAGTTGCAGATGGTCCAGGGCCATATCGCCGACATGGCGCTCGACGTCGACGCCGCCGCCCTTTTGGTCTATCGCGCGGCATGGACCAAGGACATGGGTGCCGCCCGGGTAACACGCGAAGCGGCGATGGCCAAACTGTTTGCCACGGACAAGGCGCAGGAGGTGATCGACAAGGCGGTGCAACTGCACGGCGGCGACGGTGTGCGCAAGGGCCATATCGTCGAAAGCCTCTATCGCGAGATCCGCGCGCTGCGCATCTACGAGGGCGCTTCCGACGTGCAGAAAGTGGTCATCGCGCGGCAAATGATGGGCGCGGCCTGACGGCTAGACATTGACGAGCATTACGATTTCGAGAGTTGGTTTTCAGGAATACCGGGAGGCTAGACATGCACGAGATTCTGCAGCCGGAAGGCTGGGTCAAGCCGGTCGGCTACGCCAATGGCGTCGCGGCGCGTGGGCAGCTCATCTTCGTCGGCGGACAGGTCGGCTGGAACGGGCAATGCCAGTTCGAGACCGACGAGTTTGTCGGCCAGGTGCGGCAGACGCTGCAAAACATCGTCGCGGTGCTGACCGAGGCCGGCGCCGAGCCGAAGCACATCACCTCGATGACCTGGTATTTCACCGACAAAACCGAATATCTCGCCAACCTCAGGGGCATCGGCGAAGCCTATCGTGAGGTGATCGGCCGGCATTTTCCTGCGATGGCCGCCATGCAGGTGGTGGCGCTGGTCGAGGACCGCGCCAAGGTGGAGATTCAGGCGACGGCCGTCATTCCGGATTGATCTGTCGTCATTACCCGCGAAGGCCTGCCTGCCTCAGCAGCGGCAACACTTGATCGCAGAAATAGGGCAATTCCCTGGTGTAGTTGACGAAGGAGAGCGCGATGCCCTGGTAGCCATGCCCCGATATGGCGGCCATGTCGGCAGCGATCGTTTCCGGTGTGCCAATTAACGGATAGGTGCCGGCGCCGCCGGCGAAGCGCTGGCGGTAACGGTCATAGGCGTGCGGGTCGTGCGACTGCGAGAATTCCTTCTTGCCAGCCATATGGGCGTCGACCGCCTCGTGGTCGGCCATTTCGACGGCATACCTGTTGTAATAGGCCTGCGCCTCTTCCATCGTCGGGCGGCAGACAACGTGCGCCACCGTATAGACACCGACGTCGCGGCCGACCTTGTCGGCCCGTTCGCGGATGTCGGCGACATGCTTGCCGGCATCGTTCAGTTCGGAAAAGGTCGTGAACAGGTAATCGCATTTGGCGGCGGCGAAATCGCGGCCCGGGCCGCCGAAAGCGGCGTTCATGGTCACCGGGCGTGGAAGCTGCAGGCTCGCCGGCCGGCTGACGGCTTCCTTGAGGCGATAATAGGTGCCTTCGTAGTCCAGAGGCTCCGTCGACGCGTAAAGCTTCTCGAGAATCTCGATCCATTCCGCGGCCTGCTCATATCCCTTCTCGACCAGCGGCGTGCCGAACATACCGAATTCCTTCGGGTTCCAGCCACAGACGATGTTGAGGCCGGCGCGGCCCTTACTGATGTGATCGACCGTCGCCAGCGCCTTGGCGGCGTAGAGCGGATGCACCAGCGGCACGTGCACGGTCATGAACAGCCCGATCCGGTCAGTGGCGACGCCAAGCGCCGCTGCCCAGGTGAAGGTCTCGAACGACCATTCGCGAACCTTGTTGCGGCCGCCAAAACCGCGCCAGCGCGCGATCGGCAGCATGAACTCCAGCCCGGCGCGGTCGGCTATTTGCGCCGCCGTCAGATTGTCCTGCCAGCTCGCCGTCCAGCGCTCCGGCACATCGGTGATGGCAAGGCCGCCATCGGCATTGCTCGAGAAGACGCCGAGCTTCAGTTTGTTCGGGCCGTGCAGGGGATGCGCTTTGATCATCTCGGGAACTCGCGGCGGGAGGCCACACGCTAGGCCCGCGCCAGAATATTTCAAGCCTGAAATAGCTTCGCCTGGGTGTCGTTTGCGGATATGACTTTGGGCCAGACGAAAAGGGACCGGCATGAACGAATTCCGCCAGAAATGCATCGGCAAGGCAAACCTCGTCGGCTCCTTTGCCGCCATTCCCCATCCCGTCGCGGTCGAAGTGATGGCGCTGGCCGGCCTCGACTTCCTCTGCATCGACTGGGAGCATGCCCAGATCTCGCGCGACATGATCGAGACCATGGTGCGCGCGGCGGACGTCCATCGCGTGCCGGCGATGGTGCGCGTTCCCGGCCATGCGGCGGAAGCCATCCAGGCGGCACTCGACAGCGGAGCGCAAGGCGTGCTGGTGCCGCGCGTGTCAACCGCCGCGCAAGCCGCGACGGCCGTCAAAGCCTCGCGTTATCCGCCACTGGGCGAGCGCGGCGTCGGGCCTGGCCGGGCCGCCGGCTATGGCTATCGCATTCCCGAGTATCTTGCCGGCGCCAATGACAGAACCGTCGTCGCGGTCCAGGTCGAGACAGCCGAGGGGCTCGCCAACATTGACGCGATCGCGGCCGTCGATGGCGTCGACGTGATCTTCGTCGGCCCCGGCGACCTTTCGGTGTCGATCGACGCGATCGGACCGCAAGGCGTCGACAGGCTGAACGCGGCGATCAGGACGATCATCGGCGCGACGGTCGCGCATGGCAAAGCCGCCGGCATATTTTGCGCCAGCCCACAGACCGTCAGCCGCTGGGCAGCCATCGGCGCCAGTTTCTTCGTGCTGGCCAGCGACACGATGTTTCTGGGCGCCGGCGCCGCGGCCAACGCTGCAGCCGCACGCGACGAATTGGCATAGACGGGCGCGGCCTGGCAAAAAAGACGTATCGCCGGAGCAACAGACCCGCCAATCTTTTTAAGCTTAAAACTTTCGCCTTGAAAAGCGTCCCACTTTGGATAAGCATTCAAAAACGATAGTGACTGCCGTGCCGGCGGGGCTTGCCGTGCAGTCCATCGTAGTGCTTCGGGTGGGAGGGGTTCAGTCCTTGTCGTTCATGCTGCCCCAGTCGTCGTCCAGCGTGCGCCCTGCTCTCGATGGCGTGCGCGGCCAAATCCATGACCTGCATACAGGGACCTTCGCCAAGCGCGGATGGTCGCTGCCATGAATTGACGCCCCGCTGGGAGGTGGGGCGGCAAGAAACCGTGCGGGGACAGCCCCGTCCGATCAACAACCAGAGGGAACACCCCAGAGGGAACACCAAATGAAGCTCAACCGTCGCAACCTCATCCTTTTCGCCGCCGCCATCGGCATCGCCGCCGGCCCGGCCACGTCTCACGCCGCCGATGTGCTTAATGTCGGCGCCTATCCGACCAATCCGCCCTTCGAATACAAGAACGAGAGCGGCACCTTCGAGGGCTTTGAAGTCGACATCGTCAATGAGGCGGCCAAGCGCATCAGCATGACCACCGACATCGCCGACCTCGGCTTCCAGGCGCTGTTCGCGGCTACCACCTCGAAGCGTATCGACGTCGCCATCTCCTCGATCACCATCACCCCGGAGCGCCTGAAGTCGCAGTCCTTTACCCAGCCCTACTATGATTCCGACATGGGCATCGCCACCAAGACCGACAGCGCTATCAACGCCGAGGCCGACCTCAAGGGCAAGATCGTAGGCGTGTTGTCCGGCTCGACCGGCGAGACCTGGGTCAAGGCGCATCAGGAAGCCGACGGCTTCAGCGACGTGAAGGGCTATGATACCCAGCAGAACCTGCTGCTCGACCTCAGCGCCGGCCGCGTCGACGCCGCCGTCAGCGACATTCCGGGCATGGAATACTCCTTCACCAAGATGAAGGACCTGAAGGTCAAGCAGCGCATCAAGACGGGCGAGCAGTACGGCCTGATGATGACCAAGGACCATCCGCTGCTTGGCAAGCTCAACGACGCGCTGACCGCGATGAAGAAGGACGGCACACTGGCCGCGATCCACAAGAAGTGGTTCGGCAGCGACGCTCCGGCCGATTCCTCGACGGTCAAGGAAATGCCGCTGCCGAAGGCCTGAGCGGCAACTGAGAACAGGGGCGTGCCGGCTCAAAGGCCGGCACGCCTCGTTTTCACTGATGATCCTTCCCCGGAACCACAGGTCAGCGCGGCAAAACCGCTTTCGGTGTTTCCGGGCCCTGCTCCAGCGTCACGGGACGCAAAACGGTTCGGGAACGCTCCCATGTCGCTGATCGACACTTTCTTCAATCCCGATGTTATCATGTCCAGCCTGCCGGCGCTGCTGCGCGGTTTCCTGAACACGCTGCTGCTCGGCATCCTGAGCATCAGCATCGGCATTCCCATCGGTCTGGTGATCAGCCTGCTGCGGCTCTATGCGCCGAAGCCGGTACGCTGGCTGGCGGTCGGCTACACCGATATTTTTCGCGCGCTGCCGGTGCTGGTGGTGCTGATCCTGATCTACTACGCGCTGCCCTTCCTCGGCATACGCCTGTCGTCCTGGGCGTCCGCTGTGACGGCGTTCGCCTTCATCATGTCGGCCTATTCGGCGGAAGTGTTCCGCTCCGGCATCGAAAGCATTCCGCGCGGCCAGTTCGAGGCGTCGCAGGCGCTGGGCCTGCCGTTCCTTTTGACGTTGCGCAAGGTGGTGCTGCCGCAGGCGATCCGCGTGGTCATTCCGCCGATGACCAGCAATTGCGTGTCGATGTTCAAGGACACCTCGCTGGCCTCCACCGTGGCGCTGCCGGAACTCTTGAAGGAAGCGACCAACGCGCAGTCGCTCTACGCCAACCCGTCGCCGCTGATCGGCGCGGCGCTGGTCTATCTCATCTTCCTCTGGCCGATGGTGCGCCTCGTCAGCCTGCTTGAAGACCGCTTCAAGACCGAGAAGACGCGCTGACATTCCCAACCGATCCACCCGCCAAATTCTTCGCAGGAGCGTATCCGTGAACAAGCATCAAACCGGCAATGCGAACGCCGCAGCGTTCCCCGTCGACACCATCCGCGACATGTTTCCCGCCCTGCAGCGGGCCGGCGACTTCATTTTCATGGACAATGCCGCCGGCGCGCAGATCCCGCAGAGCGTGCTCGACGCGGTGACCAACCACCTTGTCTCGCACAATGTGCAGCGCGGCGGCCGCTATGGCCGCAGCGTCACCGTCGACCAGTCGGTCGCCGATGCGCGGACAAGCGTAGCACTGCTGATCAATGCCTATAGCCCGGCCGAAATCTGCTTCGGCATGAACGCCACCTCTTTCATCCGCCTCGTCAGCCTCGGCATTGGCCAGATGCTCGCCAGGGATTCAGAGGGAGAACGCGACGAGATCATCATCACCGACATGGACCATGACGCCAACATCGCTACCTGGCTGGCGCTGGAATCGGCCGGGGCGAAATTCAAATGGTGGCGCATGCGCGAGGACGGCAACCTGCATGTCGACGATTTGCGCCCGCTTGTCTCCGATCGCACCCGTCTCGTCGCCTGCACAGTGACCGCGCATTCGATCGGCTCGATCGTCGATGTCGCTTCGGTGGCTGAGATCGCGCACGCGGCCGGCGCGGAAGTGTTCCTCGATTGCGTGCACTTTGGGCCGCACGGGCTGATCGACGTCCAGGCCTGGGATTGCGACTACCTCGTCTGTTCCGGCTACAAGAACTTCTCGCCGCATATGGGCTTCCTGTGGGGCCGCTTCGACACGCTGAAGCGGCTGCCGACTTTTCGAGAGGATTTCATCCCCGACGAGCCGCCCTACAAGGTCGAGGCCGGCACCTTCATCTACGAGAATGTCTCCGGCATGGACGCCGCTGTGCAGTACCTGGAGCTGATCGGCCGCAATCTGGCGCCCTCCAACAACCGCTCGCGTCGCGAAAACATCGTGGCCGGCATGGGCGCCATTCGCGACTACGAGCTGCTTTTAGCACGCGAGATGATGAAGGTGCTGAAGGATTGCGGTGCGACGATCTACGGCGTCGCCGACGAGGCCCGCCTCAACGAGCGCGTGCCGACTTTCTGCTTCAACATCGGCAAACTGTCGCCGCAACGCATCGTCGAGGAAATGGCCGAGATGCAGATCGGCATCCGCGACGGCCACATGTACGCGCCACGGCTGATGAAACGCCTGAACCTGTCGATGGACAGCGGCGCCATCCGCGCCTCGCTCGTGCACTACAACACGGTCGAGGAAATCCACAAATTCGGAGAAGCGCTGCGCGCGATCATCGCCAAGCTGTCCTGATGGACGAAGGGTGCCTGACGGTTGCCGCTTGCAGCCTCAGGCGGCCGCCTTCTTCGCCAACCGCGCTTTGATCGAAGCGCCGTCGGCGCGCGGCGTCGCGGCGAACAGCGTCTTGGTGTAGCTGTGCTTGGGGTTTGAGAAGACCTCGTCGCGCGAGCCATATTCGACCGCCTCGCCGAAATACATCACCATCACATCGTCGGCGATGTAGCGCACCACGGACAGATCGTGGCTGATGAAGACATAGGTCAGCTGGAATTCGTCCTGCAGGTCGGCGAGCAGGTTGAGCACCTGCGCCTGCACCGACAGGTCGAGCGCGGACACCGGTTCGTCGAGCACCAACAGGCTCGGGTTCAGCATCAGCGCGCGGGCGATGGCGATGCGCTGGCGCTGGCCGCCCGAGAACATGTGCGGGTAGCGGTTGTAGTGCTCGGGTCCGAGGCCGACCTTCTTCAGCATCTTCATGGCGAGGTCGCGCCGTTCCTCGGCCGGCTTGTCGGTGTTGATGAGCAGCGGTTCGCCAAGTACGTCGCCGATCTTCTGGCGCGGATTGAGCGACCCGTATGGATTCTGGAAGACGATCTGCACCTTGCGGCGCATCTCCCTGGTCAAGCCGCCCCTGGCGATGTCGACCTTGTTGCCGTCGATGAACAGTTCGCCCGAAGTCGCTGGATCGATCAGCGTGATGATGCGGGCGAGCGTCGACTTGCCGCAGCCCGATTCGCCGACGATGGCCAGCGTCTTGCCCTTCTCGACGCTGAAGGAAACGCCCTTCACGGCATGCACGGTGCGCGCGCCGCGAAACAGCCCGCCACCGACATGGTAGTCGCGCTTGATGTCCTTGCCTTCGACGACCTTGGTCATGCGCTGGCTCCAGTCGTACTAACGTCCTGGGGCGCCGGCTCGAACAGCATGTCGGAGACGGTCGGCAGGCGGTTGCCCACCGCGTTGTCGGGTAGCGCCGAGAGCAGCGCGCGCGTATAGTTGCTCTTCGGGCTTTCGAACAGCGACAGCACGTCGGCCTCTTCCATCTTGCGGCCCTTGTACTGGACGATGACGCGGTCGGCGGTTTCCGCCACCACGCCCATATTGTGGGTGATCATGATCAGGCCCATGCCGTATTTGGCCTGCAGCGAGACCAGAAGATCAAGGATCTGCTTCTGGATGGTGACGTCCAATGCCGTCGTCGGCTCGTCGGCGATCAAGAGCTTCGGATTGCAGGCAATAGCGATGGCGATCATCACGCGCTGGCACTGGCCGCCCGACATCTGGTGCGGGAACGAGTTCAGCCGTTCCGCCGGTTCCGGAATGCCGACCTGCTTCAACAATTCGATGGCGCGCGCCCGGCGCTGGGTCTTGTCCATGCCCATATGGAAGCGCAGCACTTCCTCGATCTGGAAGCCAACCGTGAAGCACGGATTGAGGCTGGCCATCGGCTCCTGGAAGATCATCGACATGTCCTTGCCGACGATCTTGCGCCGCTCGGCAGGGCCCAGTTTCAGAAGATCGCGGCCGCCAAAGCTCATCCTGTCGGCGGTGACCTTGGCCGTCCACGGCAACAGGCCCATCACGGCCAGCATCGATACCGACTTGCCGGAGCCGGATTCGCCGACGATGGCGAGCACTTCGCGTTCGTCGACATGCAGCGAAACGCCATCGACGGCGCGGAAGGAACCGGATGCGGTCTGGAATTCCACGACGAGGTTCTGGATGTCGAGCAACGCCATCACGACCTCCTGAGCTTGGGATCGAGCGCGTCGCGCAGGCCGTCGCCGACAAGGTTGATGGCGAGCACGGTGATCAGGATGGCAAGGCCGGGGAAAGTCACCACCCACCAGGCGCGCAGGATGAATTCACGCGCCGTGGCGAGCATGGTACCCCATTCGGGTGTCGGCGGCTGCGCGCCGAGGCCGAGGAAGCCAAGGGCTGCCGCTTCGAGGATGGCATTGGAGAACGACAAGGTCGCCTGGACGATGAGCGGTGCCAGGCAATTGGGCAATATCGTGCGAAGCATCAGTCTGGTATGGCCCGCGCCCGCGACCTTTGCGGCCACGACATATTCGCGGCTCTTCTCCGCCATGACGGCCGCGCGCACCAGCCGGGCAAAATGCGGCTGCAGGACGAGCGCGATGGCCAGCATCGCATTGAACAGGCCGGGGCCGAGGATGGTGACCATCACCAGTGCCAGAAGAAGCGACGGGAAAGCCAGGATGAGGTCCATGACGCGCATGATCGCCACGTCGACCCAGCCGCGAAAATAGCCGGCCAGCAGGCCGAGCGTGATGCCGCCGGTGAGCGCAAGCGAGACCACGACCGCGCCAATGAGCAGCGAGAAGCGCGCGCCATAGAGAAGGCGCGAGAGGATGTCGCGCCCGACCGGATCGGTGCCGAGCAGATATTGTGTCGAGCCTCCGTCCTGCCAGGCCGGAGGCCGCAGGAACGCGGTCTTGTCCTGGACGTCGGGTGCATAGGGAGCCAGCAGCGGCGCAAACAGCGCCGCCAGCACGAGCAGGATGAATACGAACAGGCCGATGACGGCGCCGCGGTTCACCGAGAAATAATACCAGAAGGTCCTGAGACCAGTGAGGCGATCCGGGTTGCCGGCGGCCATCGGGGCGATTTCGGTCGACTGGCTCATCACGCCGCCCTTATGCGCGGGTTGATAACGGCATAGAGTACATCGACGATCAGGTTCACGGCCATGACGATAAGGGCGATCAAGAGCAGGCCCGACTGCACGACGACATAGTCGCGCTTGGATATGGATTCGACCATCCACCTGCCGATGCCAGGCCAGGAGAAGATCGTTTCGGTAAGGATGGCACCGGCGAGCAGCGTACTAACCTGCAGGCCGATGGTGGTGACCACCGGGATGAGTGCGTTGCGCAGAGCGTGCACGCCGATGACTCGGGCCGACGAAAGCCCCTTGGCTCGGGCCGTCCGCACGTAGTCCTCGCCCAGCACCTCAAGCATCGCGGAGCGCGTCTGGCGCGCTATCACAGCCAGCGGAATGGTACCGAGCACAATTGTCGGCAGCACCAGATGGCGCAATACCGAACGAAATGCATCGAATTTGCCGTAGAGCAAGGTGTCGATGGTCATGAAGCCGGTGATCGGCTTGAAGAAGTACTGCAGGTCGATACGCCCGTTGACCGGTGTCCAGCCGAGATAGCCGGAGAAAAAGATGATCAGCAGCAGGCCCCACCAGAAGATCGGCATGGAGTAGCCGACGAGCGCCGTGCCCATCAGCGACTGGTCGAACCAGGAGCCGCGCTTGATGGCCGCGAAGATGCCGGCCGGAATGCCGAGCACCATGGCGAAGATCATGGCGAAGAATGACAGCTCCAGCGTCGCCGGGAAGAGCGTCTTGAACTCTTCAAGCACCGGGCGCTTGGACGAAATCGAAACGCCGAAATCGCCGGTCACGACCTCGCCGACATAGCGCGTATATTGCTGCCAGATCGGCAGATTGTAGCCGAACTGCTCCTTGAGCTCTTCGTAACGCGCCGGCGCCACGCCGTGTTCGCCGGCCATGGCAAGGATCGGATCGCCGGGCAGCAACCTGACGAACGCAAAGGCGCAGATCGTGATGCCGACAAGCGTCGGGATCAAAAGTGCAATTCGGTGGAGGATATATTTTAGCATGATGTAGGGGGGCGGCGCTTCATTGCGCCGCCCCGCTCTATAGTCTTATTCGGCCTTGTCAACGCCGTCGAAGCGGTGAATGCCGAGCGGGTCCATCATGAAACCGCTGACATTCTTGCGCACGACCGCGTAGACTTGGCTATGCGCCAGCAGGAAGGCCGGAGCCTGCTTCTGGAAGACGACCTGCGCCTCCCCATAGAGCTTGGCGCGCTCGGCCTGGTCGCTGGTCTTCTTGGCCTTCTGGATCAGGTCTTCGAAGTCCTTGTCGCACCAGCTGGAGTAGTTCGAGACGCCGATGGCGGAGCAGGCGAACAGGGTGGCGAAGAAGTTGTCCGGATCGCCATTGTCGCCGGTCCAGCCAATCTGGAAGGCGCCTGGGCGGTCCTTCTTCTTGCCCTCCGAGCGATACTTGGTCCACTCGTAGTTGACGATCTCTGCCTTGACGCCGACCTTGGCCCAGTCGGCCTGGATCAGTTCGGCGGCGCGCTGGAAGTTCGGGTTGTACGGGCGAACACGGTCGGAAGCCCAGAGCTGGATTTCGGTCAGCCCGGCAGCGGACAGAACTTTCTTGGCCGCATCCGGATCGTAGGCGTCGGTTTTCACGTCCTTGTTCCACGACCACATGGTCGGCGGGATCAGGTTTTCGGCAGGCGTGGCGCCGGCATCCTGGAACAGCGACTTGATCAGAGCTTCCCGGTCGATCGCCTGGTTGAGCGCGTGGCGCACCTCAGGCTTGTCGAGCGGCGGGATGGTGGTGTTGTAGCTCATATAGCCGATGTTCAGGCCGGCCTGATCCATCAGGGTCACGTCCTTGTTGGCCTTGATCGTGCCGATGTCGGCCGGGTTCGGATAGGGCGCGATGTCGCATTCGCCGGCAAGCACCTTCTGGATGCGGGCGGTGGCGTCAGGCGTGATGGCGAAGACGAGATCGTCGATCTTTTCCTTGCCCTTGAAATAGTCCGGGTTGGCCGCATAACGGATGACCGAATCCAGCTGGTAGTCGACGAACTGGAACGGGCCGGTGCCGATCGGCTTGGTCGAGAAATCGGCCATCTTGCCGTCCTTCGCCAACTGGTCGGCATATTCCTTCGAGACGATCGACGCGAAGTCCATGCCGAGATTGGCCAGCATCGGCGCGTTCGGCTCGGTCAGCGTCAGCTTGACCGTCAGATCATCGACCTTTTCCCACTTGGCGACGTATTTCGGCATGTCCATGCCGGTGTAATAGTCCCAGGTCAGGTTCGGCAGATACTTGTCGCCGTTCCAGGGGTTTTGCTTGTTGAACTGGCGATCGAAGGAGAATACGACGTCGTCCGCATTGAGATCACGCGTCGGCTTGAAATAGTCCGTGGTCTGGAACTTCACGCCCGGATGCAGGTGGAACGTATAGACCAGGCCGTCGTCGGAGATTTCCCACTTGTCGGCGAGGCCGGGCTCAACCTCGGTGCCACCATGCTTGAACTCGACCAGACGCGAATAGACGGTGCGCGACGAGGCATCGAAATCGTTGCCACCGGTCGTCGTACCCGGGTCGAAATTGGCCGGCGACGCTTCCGAGCAATAGACAAGCGTCTTGGCGTTGGCCACGCCGCCCAGGACGCTTGCAGCCAACAACGCGGCCGCAAAAGCGAGTTTCTTTTTCATTGAGCACTCCCTGATGTTCTTCCAAGCCCCTCTATCAGGCTCGCGAAGCGCGCATATAAGCACCGTTTTTCTGGCTTTGGAACACCCCGTTTGCTTACCCCTCGGGAAGCAGGAAAAAAATCCGCAATTTTGCTAAATGGCAGAAAAAATTAGCAGTTTTTTCCATTCACGAGATTGTTAACGACCTCATTTTTTTATTGATCCGGCATCTGGCGACAGCGATGCCGCGTCGTGCCCTCATCGGGCCACGGATGCGAAAAGATACCGGTTGGAAGTGCCGCCGACGGGGAAGATTCTCGACGGCAAATCTTTCGGCGCCTTGCCGCAAGGGCAAGACTTGCACCGCCGCCGATAGAGGCAATACATAGATGGATATGCTGGCGGCAGCGGAGGACGTCTCTGTCATCTGGAGGCGGTCGCGGCACAAGCGACCAGAAATGGGCGACCAGAAATGGGCGACCAGAAATGGGCGAACAAGAATTGCTAGGGAGGAACGGGTGGCAAAAGCATCGAAGACGCCGGTGAAGGAGCCGGCAAAGGCAGTCTCGAAACCAGCCGCCGCCGGCGGGCAACGCAAGGCTGCCGCCAAGGCCCTGACCGCCAAGGCAGACGCCAAGCCTGCCAGCAAGGCACCCGCGACAAAGCCTGTGGCCACCCCCAAGGCTGTCACGAAACCGGCCGCGAAGGCCGCCCCGGCAAAGACCTCGCCAACCAGGACTTCGCCGGCAAAGGCGCCTCCGGCAAAGGCTGGCGCAAACAAGGCCGCGACTGCCAAGGCTGCATCACCAACGAAGGCAACGGCGGCACCAAAACCGGCACCGTCGACAGGCCAGCGGCTGCCAAAGGCGCTCACCGAACTCGCCGCCGGCCTGCCGCAAAAACCATGGCTGAAAAGCTATCCGAAGAACATGCCGGCCGAGATCGGGCCCCTTCCCTACAGTTCCATCGGCGACTTCCTCGTCGCCGCCTGCAAGCAGTTTGCCGGTCAGCCGGCCTTCACCTGCATGGGCAAGTCGATCACCTATGCGGAGCTCGAGCGGCTCTCGGCGGCTTTCGGCGCCTATCTGCAATCGACGGGACTGCAGAAGGGCGCGCGCGTCGCGCTGATGATGCCGAATGTGCTGCAGTACCCGGTGGCCATGATGGCGGTGGCCCGCGCCGGCTATACGGTGGTCAATATCAATCCGCTCTACACGCCGCGCGAACTGGAACATCAGCTCAAGGATTCCGGCGCGCAGGCCATCGTCATCCTCGAAAATTTCGCCGGCACACTGCAAGCCGTGATCGCCAGGACTTCGGTCAAGCATGTGGTGGTCGCCGCCATGGGCGACATGCTCGGCCGACTGAAAGGCACGATCGTCAATCTGGTCGTGCGGCGCGTCAAGAAGATGGTGCCGGCCTGGTCATTGCCTGGCCATGTCAAGTTCAACGCGGCGCTGAAGGCCGGCAGCGGCATGAATTTCAAGCCGGCCACGGTGGCCGCCAATGATGTCGCCTTCCTGCAATATACCGGCGGCACGACGGGAATTTCGAAGGGAGCGACCCTGTTGCACAGCAATGTGCTGGCCAATGTCGCGCAGAACTCGCTGTGGGTCGAGGATGCCTACACGGTCAAGCCGAAGCCCGCGCATCTCAACTTCGTCTGCGCGCTGCCGCTCTACCATATTTTCGCACTGACGGTGAACGCGCTGATGGGCATGCAGCAAGGCGCCCAGAATATCCTCATTCCCAACCCGCGCGACATTCCAGGCTTCGCCAAGGAGCTCGCGAAATATCCGGTCCACATCTTTCCCGGTCTCAACACGCTGTTCAATGCGCTGCTCAACAACGAGGATTTCCGCAAGCTCGACTTCAAGCCGCTGATCCTGACGCTGGGCGGCGGCATGGCGGTGCAGAAGGGCGTTGCCGAGCGCTGGAAGGCGCTGACCGGCTGCCCGGTCTCGGAAGGCTATGGCCTGTCGGAGACCTCGCCGGTGGCGACCGCCAACAAGTTTACTTCCGGCGACTTCACCGGCACGATCGGCCTGCCGCTGCCGTCGACCGAAATCGCCATCCGCGACGATGACGGCAACAATTTGCCGCTGGGCGAGGTCGGCGAAATCTGCATCCGGGGGCCGCAGGTGATGGCCGGCTACTGGAACCGGCCGGACGAGACCGCCAAGGTGATGACCAAGGACGGCTTCTTCAAGTCGGGCGACATGGGCTTCATGGACGAGCGCGGCTACACTAAGATCGTCGACCGCAAGAAGGACATGATCCTGGTCTCCGGTTTCAACGTCTATCCGACCGAACTCGAAGAGGTCGTGGCCATGCATCCCGGTGTGCTCGAAGTGGCGGCGATCGGCGTGCCTGACGAGCATTCCGGCGAAGTGCCGAAGCTGTTCATCGTCAAGAAGGATCCGGCGCTGACCGCCGAGGCCATCACCGCTTTTTGCCGCGATAACCTGACCGGCTACAAGCGGCCCAAATACATCGAGTTCAGGACCGAGTTGCCGAAGACGCCGGTCGGCAAGATCCTGCGGCGGGCGCTGCGCGCCTAGTGGCAGAGGATTGCGCCGGCGACAACGCGCCATGCAATGACTTGCCGGGCAACGTTATGCCGGATCGGCAGCGGCGCATCGACTCGGCGGAATTCATCAAGGCGAACATGCGCCTTGTCCCGGTGCCCGCGCTTGCCGAAATCCGGTTCTACACCGCCCATCCTGGCAGTGGGTTGAGTCGGCTCATCGATCCGGAAGACGATGCCGACGAGGCGGCTGCGGAACCGCAGCCGCCCTACTGGGCCTATGCCTGGGCCGGGGGCGCGGTGCTGGCGCGTTACATCCTCGACCATCCGATGACCGTGGCGGGCCGCCGCGTGCTCGACCTCGGGGCGGGTTCAGGCATTGTCGGCATCGCCGCCGCGAAGGCCGGCGCGCGCCAGGTGATCGCCGCCGAGATCGACCGCAACGGCGTTGTCGCGATCGGCCTCAATGCGGCGGCCAACGGCGTCGCGATCGCCGTGGTAAATGACGATATCACCAAGGGTTCGCCGCCCTCGGTCGATCTCGTACTCGCCGGTGACGTGTTCTACGGGCAAGACGTTGCCGAGCGCGTCATGCCTTTCCTCGACCGCTGCTTCGCCGCCGGCATCGAGATCCTGGTTGGCGATCCGGGCAGGGTCCATCTGCCCCGGTCGCGGTTGCGCCTGCTTGCCGAATATGATGTGCCGGATTTCGGCGACGCGAAAGACGCAGCCGCAAGGCCAAGCGGCGTCTTTCGTCTCGAAACCGAACCAGGCGGCTAGACTGTCTCCTTGACCCGCGCCGAGAGGAAATCCGGCAGGTCGGCAACCGAATCCAGGATGACGTCGGCAATCTCGGCCAGAGATTCACGCGTACCGGTGCCGGAAAGCACGCCCACCGCCAGCCCACAGCCACCGGCGCGCGCCATTTCGAGATCATGGCGGTTGTCGCCAACCATGGCGATCTCCGACGGCTTCAGGCCGGTGAGGTCGCAAAAGGCTTGGATGGTGTCCGGCGCGGGTTTGGGATTGGCGACAGCGTCATATCCGTAAGCGGCGTCGAACAGTTGCGCGACGCCGAGCGTGACCAGGGTCTTTTCCGCGCCGCTGGTGGAATCGTTCGTGGCGACGCCAAGCCGGTAGGACCTCTTGTGCAGCACCCCCAAGGTGTCGACGATATCAGGCAGCGCCACCGCCATTGCCGAGCCCTGCACCGAGGTGATCTCGTTGAAGCGGGCGACGGCCAGCATCTGATCTTCGTTCGACAGGCGCGGAAACCACAGTTCGACAACGTCAAGATTGGTGCCGGAGGCAAAGATGGAGTCGGGCTTGAAGCGCCGGTTGGCGAAATCGAAGCCGGCCGCGGCGAGCAGCCGGTCGGCCTTCCAGCGATCGCCATCGGCGGCATCCATGGCCATGAAATCAGCAACGCCGAGCCAGGTCGCGTTGAAGTCGACAAGCGTCCCGTCCTTGTCGAACAATATCCCCTTGATGTCTGTCAAACTTTTTACTCCGAACCACGCAATTCATGGATGCGTTCCACAAGGCCCCTGGTCGAGGCGTCCCGATTTGCGGCGCTTTCCTTGCCTTCCACGACAGGCAGCAGGCCGGTCGCCAGTTCCTTGCCGAGCTCGACACCCCACTGGTCGAAGGAATTGATGTTGAACAGCGTGCCCTCGACGAAGACGCGGTGCTCGTAGAGCGCGATCAGCCGGCCGAAGGTGCGCGGGTCGAGTTTGCGGTAGAGGATTGTCAGCGAAGGCCGGTTGCCGGAGAAAACGCGGTGCGGTGCAATCTTGTCGACATCGGCCGGCTTCATGCCCTTGGCCAGCATCTGCCCGCGCGCCTCGTCCAGCGTACGGCCCTTCATCAGCGCCTCCGATTGCGCCAGGCAATTGGCGAGCAGCAGATCATGCTGGTGCTTGAGATCGGGCTCGTGGCCGACGGCCGCGGCAAGGAATTCGACCGGGATGAAGTCCGTGCCCTGGTGCAAGAGCTGGAAGAAGGCATGCTGGCCATTGGTGCCCGGCTCGCCCCAGACCAGCGGCCCGGTCGGTGTCGTCACGGGGGTGCCGTCGAGAGTGACGCCCTTGCCGTTCGATTCCATATCGAGCTGCTGCAGATAGGCCGGCAGCCGGGACAGGCGCTGGTCATAGGGGATGACCGCGCGCGCCGGATATTGGCAGATGACACGATGCCACCAGCCGACAAGCCCCAGCAGCGCTGGCAGGTTCTTCTCCAGCGGGGCCGTGCGGCAATGCTCGTCCATTTCGTGGGCGCCATCGAGGAAGGCGCGAAAGTTCCTCGGGCCGACTGCGATCATGACGGGAAGGCCAATCGCGCCCCAGACCGAATAGCGACCCCCGACCCAGTCCCAGAAGCCGAAGACGCGATCCTGCTCGATGCCGAACTTGGCGACTAGGTCGAGCGCCGTCGATACCGCGGCGAAATGCTTGCCGACCGCCTGCTTGCCGAGAGCCTTCTGCACCCAGTCGCGCGCGGTCTGCGCATTGGTCATCGTCTCGACGGTGGTGAAGGTCTTGGAAGCGATGATGAACAGCGTGGTTTCGGCTGAGAGGCCCTTGAGCGTGTCATGGATATGGGCGCCGTCAATGTTGGAGACATAATGCGCGCGCGGCCCGTCATGATAGGGGGCGAGCGCCAGCGTCGCCATGGCCGGGCCGAGGTCGGAGCCGCCAATGCCGATGTTGACGATGTCGGTGATCTTCTTGCCGGTGGCGCCCACCGCCTTGCCGGAGCGGATGGCATCGGCGAAAGCGCCCATCGCGTCGAGCACGGAAAGGACATCGGCCTTGACGTCCTGGCCATCGACGATGACGCCCTTGCCGCTCAGATTGCGAAGCGCCGTGTGCAGTACGGCGCGGTCCTCGGTGATGTTGATCTTCTTGCCGGCGAACATCGCGGCACGGCGGCCTTCGAGATCGGCGGCGCTGGCCAGCTCTTGCAGCAAGTCCATGGTGATGGCATCGACCGCGCATTTCGACCAGTCGAGCAACAGGTCGCCGTCGGTGGCGGAGAATGTCTGGAATCGCTGTGGATCGGCGGCAAAGGCCTGGCGCATGCTGGCAGGTGCCGCGGCGCGATGATCGCGCAAGGCGGCGAGCTGTTTCTGGAAGGCTGATTTATCCACTGGCGGGACTCCTGGCTTTTTCGACGTACTTTATCAGACCGGATGTTTCCGTCGCGTGTCGTCGCGACAAACCTATTGAGCCGAATTCCGTGCGGTCAATACGCGGTGATGCCGCATCGCATCACGATGCCATGACACAATACATCCCACGGCAAGGCGGGAACCGACTGATTTCGTCGGAAGGATCACTGGCATAAATCCCAAAGATCAGAAAAATTGATTGGCGCAACCCCTTGTGCCACCGTTACATTCGACTGGTCCAGCCAAGCGAAAAAAGCTGGCCATCGAGGAACATCTCCCATGCCACAGAGAAACGACACGGCGATATGGTCCGGCCTGTTCCGGATTTCGGCTGAATCCGGCCAGACCCTGCAGGCGCAGATCCGCCAAGCCATCGTGGCCGCCATCCTCGACCGCCAGATTGCCGCTTCGATGCCGCTTCCCTCCTGCCGGATCCTGGCCGAAAAACTCGGCGTGGCGCGCGGCACCGTGGTGCTGGCGTTCCAGCAGCTCGTCGACCAGGGTTTCCTGGTAGCGCGCGAGCGGCGTGGCCATTTCGTCAATCCCGACGTGCTGGCGACACCGGCCAAGCCGCACCAGAAGGCGCCCGACCAGGCCAACGAGATCGACTGGAAGGCGCGCCGGCAGATCGCCGCCAGCGACATGCCGCCGCCGGCCAAGCACGAGAACTGGATCAAGTCGTCCTACCCCTTCGTCTACGGCCAGTTCGACCCGGCGCTGTTCCCGACCGCCGAGTGGCGCGAGTGCAACCGCATGGCGCTGGCCGTGCTCGAAATCCGCAACTGGGCGTCCGACATGGTCGACCGTGACGATCCGCTGTTGATCGAGCAGATCCAGGCGCGGCTGTTGCCGCGGCGCGGCATCTTCGCCAATCCCGACGAGATCATCGTCACGCTGGGCGCACAGAACGCGCTTTACATGCTGGCATCACTGTTGATGACCAAGGGCTCGAAGGTGGCGATGGAAGACCCCGGCTACCCCGATGCACGCTCGATCTTTCGCCTTGCCGGCGCAGACATCCAGCCGGTGCCGGTCGACCAGTCGGGCATCGTAACCTCTTCTATCCCCAATGATTCCGGCTTCGTCTTCGTCACGCCCAGCCATCATTGCCCGACCATGGTGCCGTTGTCGGCCGAGCGGCGGCAGGATCTGCTTGCACGCGCCAACCGGCACAATCAGATCATCATCGAAGACGGCTATGACAGCCAGCTTCTCGACGAGGCGCCGCAGCAGTCGCTGAAGAGTCTCGATCGCTCCGGCCGCGTCATCTATGTCGGCTCGATGTCGAAGACGCTGGCTCCCGGCCTGCGGCTTGGCTACATCGTGGCCTCTGCTGGACTAATCTCCGAGCTCAGGGCGCTACGCCGTTTCATGTTGCGCCATCCGCCGGCGAACAATCAGCGCGCCGTGGCACTGTTCCTGTCGCTCGGCCATCACGAGGCCCTGGTACGGCGGCTGTCGAGTGCCTTCGACGAACGGCGCAAGCGCCTGGTCCATGCGATTTCCGCTTTCCTGCCGGAATGGCGCTCGACCGATTCGGCCGGCGGCACCTCGCTGTGGCTGGAAGGGCCGCGTGGCACCGATTCCCGCAGCTTGGCCGAGGCCGCGGCCTCGCGCAGCGTCATCATCGAGCCGGGAGACCGCTTCTTCGACCGCACCGAAAAGCCTTCGCGTTTCATGCGGTTGGGCATCTCCTCGATCGCGCTGCAGCATATCGAGCCCGGCATCCGCGAACTCGCCACCGCGGCAGGCCGCCGACCGGCGGCCGCCTGATCCACTCACTCCACTCCTGACCGGAGCCGCCCATGTGCGGCTCCGACTCCTTTAGCTCTGGCATATGCAACCGGATCGCCTGGCTCATAGGCTGCACCAATGCCGGCAGCATAGTCGGAGCATAAAGGGGAAGAAGCAGCCGATGGTGGACCAACCGCCGCCCTGTTTCCGAGAGAAAGTGGAGTGTCTCCATGTCAGTGGTTCTTGAAAAGCAGGATACGGCGACGGATCAACGCTCGCGCCGCTCCGGTGGACGCGAAGCGCGCCGTGCGATGCGGGCAGCGCCCTTGGCCGACGACATCAGGCCGGTGCGCGCCGGCCTCGAGGGCGGCAGCTACGGACCGTTGCGCGGCAACGACCAGGAACGCATCCACGAGGCGGTTCTGACGCTGCTGGAGACGGTCGGCTTCGCCAATGCCATCCCCTCCTGCATCGAGGCGCTGACCAAGGCCGGCGCAACCCATGGCGATGACGGCCGCATCCGTTTTCCGCGCGCGCTGGTGCTCGACACCATCAGAAAAGCGGCGCGCAATTTCACCTTGCACGGCCAGGACCCGAAACACGACATGGTGATCCAGGGCAAGCGCGTGCATTACGGCACGGCCGGAGCCGCCGTGCATCTGGTCGATGTCGAGAAGCGCGAATATCGCGAATCACTGCTGCAGGACATCTACGATGCCGCCCGCATCGTCGATGGGCTCGACAACATCCATTTCTTCCAGCGGCCGATGGTGCCGCGCGACATTCCCGATCCGCTCGAGATGGACTTCAACACGCTCTACGCCTGCGTAATGGGTACGTCCAAGCATGTCGGAACCTCGTTCACGGTGCGTGAGAACGTGCAGCCGGCGCTCGAAATGCTCTATGCCATTGCCGGCGGCGAGGAGAATTTCCGCGCCAGGCCGTTCGTATCGAACTCCAACTGCTTCGTCGTACCGCCAATGAAATTCGCCGAGGATGCCTGCGGCGTGCTCGAAGCCTGCGTCGAGGGCGGCATCCCGATCCTGCTGTTGTCGGCCGGACAGGCCGGCGCGACCGCACCGGCGGCGATTGCCGGTGCGGTGGTGCAGGCGGTGGCCGAAGTGCTGGCTGGCCTTGTCTATGTCAACGCCATCAAGCCGGGACATCCGGCGATTTTCGGCACCTGGCCGTTCGTGTCGGACCTCAGGACCGGCGCCATGTCTGGCGGCTCGGCCGAGCAGGCGGTGTTGACCGCGGCCTGCGCGCAGATGGCGCAATTCTACGATCTGCCGGGCGGTTCGGCCGCCGGCATGACGGATTCGAAACTTCCCGACATCCAGTCCGGCTACGAAAAGGGCATCACCGACGTGATGGCCGGCCTTGCCGGGCTCAATCTCGTCTATGAATCGGCCGGCATGCATGCCTCCCTGCTCGGCTTCTGCCTGGAGAGCCTGATCATCGACAATGACATGCTCGGCCACTGCCTGCGCTGCGTGCGCGGCATCGAGGTGACCGACGAAGCGCTGTCGATCGACACCATCGCCGATGTCTGCCTGAAGGGGCCGGGCCACTATCTCGGCAACGAGCAGACGCTGCGGCTGATGCAGACCGAATATTTCTATCCGGCCGTCGGCGACCGGTTTTCGCCGAAGGAATGGAACGAGAAGGGACGGCCCGACATATTGCAGCGGGCAATCATCGAGAAGAAGCGCGTGCTTGCCGAGCGTTTCCCGCGCCACGTGCCGAAACTGCTCGACGACAAACTGCGCACCCGCTTTGGTGATATGATCAAACTGCCGCGCGCCAATATGGGTGGGTAGGTTCGCTTCCCGTCAACCCGCGCTCAGTCCGTAACGCTCGACGACCTCGGGGTTGATCAGCTTGGCATGCAGCGTCATCAGCACGATTTGCGCATCGAAGCTGTCGCTCGCTTCGACAGCGTCCTCGATACGGCGCTCCATCTCCTGCCGCTGCTGCGGGCCATGCGAGCGCTCGAAAATGTCCGACCCGGCGATGCAGTAGCCGACCAATTGCGCCACGGCGGTATAGGCCTGTGGCGGCGGCTCGTCGGGCCATCGATCCTTCATCAGATTGACGATGGTGAGTTTAACGCCCTCCGGCACGAGCGCGGGGTGCAGGTCGGCGCCACGCAAAGCGATGTCGAGCTGCCGCAGGTCGCCCGAGCGGCCGAACATGCCGAGGAAGCCGAGGGAAGAGCGTCGTTGCGCCATGATGTTCCGATCCGTTTTCGACCACTTAGGTGGTCGGCGAGCGGAATACAAAGGCAGGCGAGTCTCTATCCCCTCGCTGCCAACAGCAAGACACCGGCAAGGGCTGATCCGGCGAGCGTCGGCAGCACGCCGATCTTCAGCCTCAGAATGGCGACCATCGCGACACAGGAAAGCAGCGCCGCCCGCCAGTCGATCGACGAAATCACCGGCAGGGTCATACCGAAGCTCATTGCGTGCACGTGGCGGAAAACGACGTGCAAGGCAAACCACAGAGCGAGGTTCATGATCACGCCGACAATCGCGGCGGTGACAGCACCGAGCGCGGCTGACAATGCCTTGTTGCCGCGCAGGGCCTCGATGTAGGGCGCGCCGAGGAATATCCAGAAGAAGCACGGCGTGAACGTCACCCACAAGGTCAGCAGCGCGCCGAGCGATCCGCCAAGCAACGGGTTCAGTGATCCGGAGTGGCGGAACGCGGCGATGAAGCCGACAAACTGCAACACCAGGATGAGCGGACCCGGCGTGGTTTCGGCAAGCCCGAGGCCGTCGACCATTTCACCAGGCGCAAGCCAGCCGAAGGACTGCACAGCGGCCTGTGCGACATAGGCAAGCACGGCATAGGCGCCGCCGAAGGTGACGACCGCCATCAGACTGAAGAACCGGCCTATCTCCGTCCACACACTGGCGGACCCTGTGAACCACCAGATGAGCAGAACGGGCCCGAGCCAGATCGGCAGCCAGATCGCGATCGTGCGCGGCGCATGCCATCTGGTCGGTTCGACATGGGTCAGTTCGCCGCGCTCGAACATCAGGTCGACCGCACCCTTGCTGTCGGCAGTGTCGCCACTGCCATGCGCGGAGCTGGAAAACAAGCCCGGCGCAACGCGGTCTCCCAGCCATCCCGTCAGGCCAGCGAGCAGGATGATGAGCGGGAACGGCACATTCAACGCATAGATGGCGATGAAGGCCGCGACCGCGATCCACACCATGGCCCGGTTTTTCAGGGCGCGCCGTCCGATGCGGATCACCGCCTCGACGACGATGGCAAGCACCGCCGCCTTCACCCCGAAAAACAGCGCCTCGACGAGCGGTACGTCACCATAGAGTACGTAGAGGCTGCTCAAGACCAGCATGACCAGCGCGCCCGGCACGACGAACAGGATGCCGGCGACAAGGCCGCCGAGCGTCCTGTGCAGCAGCCAGCCGATGTAGATGGCGAGTTGCTGGGCTTCCGGGCCCGGCAGCAGCATGCAGTAATTCAGCGCATGGAGGAAACGCTGTTCCCCGATCCAGCGCCGCTCCTCGACCAATTCCCTGTGCATCAGGGCAATCTGCCCGGCCGGCCCGCCGAAGCTGAGCAGTCCGATTTTCGCCCACAGCTTCAAGGCTTCGCCAAAGCTCGGCGCAACTGGAGCCTCGACGTTCCCCGACCTATGTGCAGGCGCAACGGCGCTCATGATGGTTTACCTGCGCTCGGCCAGTTGTGCGTCTCTTCGGTGGCATCGCGGCACCAGCGGAAGAAAGCATCGTAGAGCAGCATGCCCGCTTCCAACTGCTCCAGATCATCGCGAAACATCCGCGACAGGCCAAGCGAGGCAGCCAGAAAGCCGGCGGCCTGGGGCACCAGGTCGAGGTTTGCGGTGTCGGCCGCGCGCACAATCCCGGCAAGGCGATCGAGCGCCGCGGATTCCAGCCCGAACTCCTCGATCATCGTGTCGAAGGTGCAGCGATCGCCACGATGGCTCCAGAACACATTGTCGATGTCGAACGGCACGGCCTGAAAACGGTCGGCTACGGCCGACACTTCACCGGGTTCGACAAACAGGAAGACCGCGTGAGGATCGACGAAACGCCGGATCAACCAAGGGCAGGCGATGCGGTCGACTTTCGGGCGGGATCGCGTCACCCATACGGTGCGGCCCTTTTCATCGCGCGTCGGCAAATTGTCGGTGCGGACCAGAATCCCCCCCGCGCCGCGCCAGGCCTCGAAGCCGCCTTCGAGGGATTCGGCGGGAATGCCGTCGTGCCGCAGCCAGGCGGCGACACCTTGCGACAGTTTCTGCCCTCGCTGGCAGACGACCGAAACGTGACTGCCGGCAAATTCGGCGGCCCAGCTCGAAACGGTTTTGAAATCACGCCGGCTCGAGGTCGGCAGCAGACGCGGATCGGCATCGAAATCCTCATCGATGCGAACATCGATGATTACCGGGGCACCCGGCAAACCGACCAGACGGGACAGTTGCGATACGGTGATAGCGGTTGTTGACGGCATGGCGTCCACCTCCTGACAGAGAAGCTTGGACGCGAACGTTAGGCTGACGCCTCACGGGGTCGTCGCGATGCACCCCTTGGTCGCGATGGTGAATTTGTTGGCCGCGCTTGTCAAGGATCGCGAGCGGCGACTTGATTCGGGTTAAGCCGCCGTCTGTCGTTGATGTCGACACCTCGCAAGCAGGCGCTCAGCGGTTGTCCCCTGAGCAATCAATGATTGTCCCCGGAGCAATCAGTGATTGTCCCTGGGGACGCCCCTGGTGTGAGCGACATCCTGGTATTTCACCGCCGGCTTCAGCACCATTCCCTGGTCGAACTGATCGACCATGCCGCGCTGGATTTCCTGCCATGGCGTCTGGTGCTGCGGATAGTGGTAGCCGCCATTGCCCTGCAGCGCCGCACGCCGCTTGGCGATCTCGTCGTCGCTGACCAGGATGTTGGCGGTGCCCTTGTTCAGGTCGATGCGAACGCGGTCGCCAGTCTTGAGCAGCGCCAGTCCGCCGCCAACGGCGGCTTCCGGCGAGGCGTTCAGGATCGAAGGCGAGCCCGACGTGCCCGATTGGCGGCCGTCGCCGATGCAGGCCAGCGAATGGATGCCCTTCTTGATGAGGTAAGCCGGCGGCTGCATGTTGACGACCTCGGCACCGCCGGGATAGCCGACCGGGCCGGCGCCGCGCATGAACAGGATCGTATGCTCGTCGATGCCTTGCGCCGGATCGTCGATGCGGGCGTGGTAATCCTCGGGACCGTCGAAGACCATGGCGTTGCCTTCGAATGCTTCCGGGTCCTTCGGGTTGGAGAGATAGCGCTCGCGGAATTCCGGCGAGATGCCGCTCATCTTCATGATCGCCGAATCGAAAAGGTTGCCCTTGAAGTTGATGAAGCCGGCATTGGCCTTCAGCGGCTTGTCGACACTGCGGATGACGTCGGCGTTTTCGACGACCGCCGCCTTGCAATTGTCGCCAATCGCCTTGCCGTTGACCGTCAGGGCATCGGGATGCGGCAGCAGCCCGCCCTTCATCAGTTCGGCCACCACCGCCGGCACGCCGCCGGCATGATGGTAATCCTCGCCGAGATACTCGCCGGTCGGCTGCAGATTGACGATCAGCGGCACTTTGAGGCCGATCTCCTGCCAGTCGTCATTGTCGAGCGGCACGCCGAGATGGCGGGCAATGGCATTGAGATGGATCGGCGCGTTGGTGGAGCCGCCGATCGCCGAATTGACGACGATGGCGTTCTCGAAGGCCTTGCGCGTCATGATGTCGGAGGGCTTCAGATCCTCATGCACCATGTCGACGATGCGCTTGCCGGTCTCGTAGGCGATCTGGCCGCGCTCGCGGTATGGCGCTGGGATGGCGGCCGAACCGGGCAACTGCATGCCGAGCGCCTCGGCCAGCGAATTCATCGTGGTGGCGGTGCCCATGGTATTGCAGTAGCCGGTGGAGGGCGCCGAGGATGCGACGATATCCATGAACTCGTCATAGTCGATCTCGCCGGCCGAGAGACGCTGGCGCGATTCCCAGACGATGGTGCCGGACCCTGTACGCTTGCCCTTGTGCCAGCCGTTCAGCATTGGACCGACCGACAGCGCGATAGCCGGAATGTTGACGGTCGCCGCCGCCATCAGCAGCGCCGGCGTGGTCTTGTCGCAGCCGATGGTCAGCACGACGCCGTCGAGCGGATAGCCGTAGAGCACCTCGACCAGGCTGAGATAGGCAAGGTTGCGGTCGAGTGCTGCGGTCGGGCGCTTGCCGGTCTCCTGGATCGGATGACAAGGGAATTCGAAGGGGATGCCGCCCATCGAGACGATGCCCTCGCGCACGCGCTTGGCGAGCTCGATGTGGTGCCGGTTGCAAGGCGACAGGTCCGAGCCGGTCTGGGCGATGCCGATCAGCGGCTTGCCCGACATCAGTTCGGCGCGCGTCAGCCCGTAATTCAGGTAGCGCTCCAGATAGAGCGCCGTCATTCCCGGATTGTCGGGGTTGTCGAACCACTCCTGCGAGCGGAATTTTTTCTTCTTGGTGGGGGCGCCGGCCATCACGGTCTCCGTATTTGTATGACAAATCGATATGACAACGCGTCAATGCAAGCAAGGGGCACGCGCGTTCCTAACCCGCACTTTGGTGCGATAGACACAACAGCGGCCCTGCGCTAGGGCTTCGAACCATTGTTTCTGGGAGGTTCTTGATGGCTTTGGTGATCGAAGGCGAGGAACGCATTGCCGCACCCCTGCAAAAAGTCTGGGAAGCGCTGAACGACCCGGTCATCCTGAAAGACGCCATTCCCGGCTGCCAGAGCCTGGAGATGAAGTCGCCGACTGAGATGGCGGCGACGGTCGTGCTGAAGATCGGGCCGATCAAGGCGACCTTCAACGGCGAAGTGACGCTGAAGAACCTCAAGCCGCCGCATTCCTACACCATCCAGGGCGAAGGCAAGGGCGGCATCGCCGGCTTCGCCAAAGGCGGCGCCGACGTGACGCTGACGGCGGATGGACCGGACGCCACGGTGCTCAAATATGCCGCCAAGGCCGAAGTTGGCGGCAAGATCGCCCAGCTTGGCAGCCGGCTGATCGAGTCGACGTCGAAGAAACTGGCGGGGCAGTTCTTTTCCAAATTTGGCGAGAAGGTCGGCGGCTGACGCTCACGGTCACTCGAAGACGATGCTTGGCACCGCCGCTTCCGCCGCGCCGCGCTCTTCATTGACCCTGTCCCAGACCTTGGCGGCGATGTCGCGATAGATTTTCGCCTCGGCGCTGTCGGGCTTCGAGGCCACCACCGGCGCGCCTTCATCCGAGCTTTCGCGGATGCCCATTTCGAGCGGCACTTCGCCAAGGAAGGTGACGCCGAGGCGCTCTGCCTCGCGGCGCGCACCGCCATGGCCGAAAATGTCGTAACGCTTGCCGGTATCAGGCGCGATGAAGTAGCTCATGTTCTCGACGATGCCGAGCAGCGGCACGTCGACTTTCTTGAACATGTTGAGCCCCTTGCGGGCGTCGATCAACGCCAGGTCCTGCGGCGTCGAGACGATGACGGCGCCGGCCAGCGGCACCTGCTGCGCCATGGTCAGCTGCGCGTCGCCGGTGCCGGGCGGCATGTCGACGACCAGCACGTCGAGCCGGCCCCATTCGACCTCGCGCAGCATCTGCGTCAGCGCCGACATCACCATCGGCCCGCGCCAGATCATCGGCGTCTCCTCATCGACGAGGAAGCCCATCGACATCACCTTGAGGCCGTAATTCTCCATCGGCTTCAGGATCTTGCCGTCGACCGTCTGCGGCCGGCCGTGGATGTCGAGCAGCTTCGGCATTGACGGGCCATAAATGTCGGCATCAAGCACGCCGACCCGCAAGCCGTTGGCGGCAAGGCCAAGCGCGAGGTTGACGGCGGTGGTCGACTTGCCGACTCCGCCCTTGCCGGAAGCAACCGCGATGATCGCCTCGATGCCGGGCACGCCACGCTTGCCTTGACTGTGCGACGCCGGGGCATGCGGCGCCGGTCGCGGCGCGGCGGGCGGAGCCGGCCTGGGTGCCGGACGCGCCGGAACCGGGGCCTCCATGCCGCCGCCCTTCTTTTCCGCCGTGAGCGCGACAACCGCACCGGCAACACCGGGGATAGCCTTGACGACACGCTCGGCGGCGGCGCGCAGCGGCTCCATCTCCTGCGCACGGGCGGCGGGGACGGTGATCGAGAAGAAGACCTTCGAATCGGCGATGAAAATCTCGGAAACCATGCCGAGGTCGACGATATTGCCGGTGAAGTCCGGCCCGTTGACCGTCTTCAGACGCTCGGTGACGATTTCTTTGGTGACGGACATGATCTTTTCCTCAGCGTTCGGCACTTCAGATAATGCAGTTCTGGGAGAGAACCAAGCAGCCGACTCGACGCACCCTTGGTTCCGCGAGCGAGAACCTCGTTGGATAGCCGTCGCCAAACACGGCACGCGACCTATTTCAGTGGGCAGCATGAGGGAAGACAATCAAGGAAGGATACGGTCATGCTCGCGAACAGCAACGCAACGGCCAATGTGGCGGTGAAAGACCTGGCGAGAGCAAAGGCGTTTTATGAAGGGACGCTGGGCCTCAAGCAGGTAGACGATATAGGTGGCGAGTTGATCGTCTACAAAAGCGGCGACACCTTCATCAATGTCTATCATTCCGAGTTTGCCGGGACCAACAAGGCGACGGCGGTCACATGGACGGTCGGCGACCAGATCGAGACTGTCGTCAAATCGTTGAAATCGAAAGGCGTCGCCTTTGAGCATTACGCAATGCCCGGACTGAAAATCGAGGGCGATGTCCATGTCGGCCAGGGCATGAAGGTCGCATGGTTCAAGGACCCGGACGGCAACATCCTCAATCTTGTCAACGGATAGGCCATATCGCGATTGCCGGCGCGCCGGGTGCCGCCCACCTCACCCCGCGAGGTTGACGGCTAGGTAGGTGAGAGCCGAAATCGCCGCCGTCGTGGGCAAGGTCACGATCCAGGCGATGACGATGTTGCCGGCGATGCCCCAGCGCACCGCCGAGACGCGGCGGGCGGCGCCGACGCCGATGATGGCGCCGGTGATCGTATGGGTGGTCGATACGGGAACGCCAAGCCAGGTGGCGGCGAACAACGTGATGGCGCCGCCGGTTTCGGCGCAAAAGCCCTGCATCGGATTGAGGCGGGTGATCTTCGAACCCATTGTATGGACGATCCGCCAGCCGCCGAACAGCGTACCAAGCGCCAGCGCCGACTGGCAGGTCAGGACGACCCAGAGCGGCACGTAGAAGGTGGTGCCGAGCATGCCTTGCGAATACAGCAGCACGGCGATGATGCCCATGGTCTTCTGCGCATCGTTGCCGCCATGACCGAGCGAGTAGAGCGAAGCGGAAAAGAACTGCAGCACGCGAAAGGCGCTGTCGACAGCGAACGGCGTCTGGCGCACGAACAGCCACGAAACCACCAGGATCAGGACGAGCGCCAGGACAAAGCCGGTCGCCGGCGACAGCACGATCGCGGCAACCGTCTTGCCAAGTCCCGACCAGACGATTGCGCCGATGCCCGCCTTTGCGATGCCGGCGCCGACCAGTCCGCCGATCAGTGCGTGCGAACTGCTCGAGGGAATCCCGGCAATCCAGGTGACGATGTTCCAGACGATGGCGCCGACGAGAGCTGAAAAGATCACTGCCGGCGTGACAATAGTGACGTCGACAATGCCCTTTCCCACGGTCTCGGCAACATGAAGACCAAAGAACATGAAGGCGATGAAATTGAAGAATGCCGCCCATAAAACCGCATATTGCGGCCTCAGCACGCGCGTTGAGACGATGGTGGCAATGGAATTTGCCGCATCATGCAGGCCGTTCAGAAAATCGAAGAACAGCGCGACGACAACGAGGCTGGCCAGCACGGGAAAGGCGATGGTGGCTTCCATTGCCTAAACGTTCTCGATGACGATGCCGCTGATCTCGTTGGCGACGTCCTCGAAGCGGTCGACCACCTTCTCCAGCTGACCATAGATCTCCGAACCGATCAGATAGGCCATCGCGTCACCGCGCCCATGCCGCCTGAACAGATCCTTCAAGCCCTGCTCATGCAGATCGTCGGCGCGGCCTTCGGCACGCATCACCTCCTCGGCGAGGGCATTGAGACGTGCGCTGTTGGCGCCGACCTTGGCAAGCAGCGGGATCGCCTCCGCGACCAGTCGGGCGGCGTCGACGATGACGGCGCCCATTTCCTGCATTAGCGGGTCGAACTCACGCTTCTCGAACAGCCTTACCGTCTTGACGGTCTTGTGCATCATGTCGATGGCATCATCCATCGACTGGATCAGATCCTTGATATCGCCGCGATCGAAAGGCGTTATGAACGAGCGCCGCACCGCAAGCAGGACTTCCGCCGTGATATGATCGGCCTCGTCCTCAAGATCGACGATTTTCTGGCACCAGCGCTCGATATCGTTGCCCTGGAGAAGCTGTTGCAGCGCCTCCGCGCCGCCGACCACGGTGCGGGAATGGCGCTCGAACAGATCGAAGAAACGATCTTCGCGCGGCAATAGCTTGCGGAACCAGCCCAGCATGTCAGTCTCCCATCGTGCCTAGTTCACGACCGTTTCATTGACATAGCGCCGCGTGATGCAGTGGGAAACAGTAAGCCGGCTGAAAGATGTGGATGCGGAGCAATTGCGTATGCCGCTTGCGGCAAAGGACAAATTCCCCGAGCCTGTACGTGACGACCGGATGGATGGCATGATCGACAAACTCGAATTCTTCATTGCGCTGGCCAAGGAGGAGCATTTCGGCCGTGCGGCGGAAGTGTGCGGCGTCACCCAGCCGACCTTGTCTGCCGGCATCAAGCAGTTGGAGGGCCAGCTCGGCGTCATGCTGGTCAACCGCGGATCGCGTTTCCAGGGGCTGACGCCGGAAGGCAAGCAGGTGCTGGAGTGGGCGCGCCGCATCGTCGGCGATTCGAGGACCATGCGCGAGGAAATGCGCGCGGCGCGCCACGGCCTGTCCGGCCGCATCCGCATTGCCGCCATTCCGACGGCACTGGCCATGGTGGCGCGGCTGACGACGCCGTTTCGCGACAAGCATCCGGGCGTCACCTTCTCGATCCTGTCGCGGACCTCGATCGAGGTGCTGTCGCTGCTCGGTAATTTCGATGTCGACGCCGGCATTACCTATCTCGACAACGAACCGCTCGGGCGCGTGACCAGCGTGCCGCTCTATGATGAGCGCTATCAATTGATCACCGCCATCGGAAACCCCTATTCCGACCGCGACAAAGTGACATGGGCCGAGATCAGCCAGTTGCCGCTTTGCCTTTTGACGCCGGACATGCAGAACCGCCGCATCATCGACCAGCACCTGGCGGAGGCTGGCGTGCAAGTGCGGCCGACGCTCGAATCCAACTCGATGATCGTGCTGTTCTCGCATATCCGGACCGGCAAATGGTCATCGATCATGCCGCTTAACCTTGCGGAAACATTCGGCTTTTCCGAGCCAATCCGGGCCATCCCGATCGTCGAGCCCGACGCCAGCCACACGGTCGGCCTGGTCGCGGCGCCACGCGAGCCGCATACGCCGCTGGTGCAGGCGCTGCTGGACGAGGCAATGGCGCTGGCAGACGATTTCCGTACCCACCGCTAGCGCTACACAGGGTAGCTGACGGCGCTTGATAGAAGATTCCTATCAAGCAACGGAACAGCTTTATTGATTTCAGAGGTTTCCTCTGATTTCTTAAGCACTTAGCGCCAGACGCAACGACCCAGGGAGGGCACTGCATGACGATGCAGGCCGCAAGTACCGAAATCGCATCGCGCACCGCCGCGATTGTTCAAGAGATGAAGGGCCTTGAAGGCCCGCTATTGCCGATCCTGCACGGCATCCAGGAAGAATTCGGCCACGTACCACAGGACGCCGTGCCCGTCATCGCCGATGGGCTGAACCTGTCCAGGGCCGAGGTGCACGGTGTCGTCACCTTCTACCATGATTTCCGGGCTCGCCCGGCCGGCCGCCATGTGCTCAAGCTCTGCCAGGCGGAGGCCTGCCAGTCGATGGGTTCGGATGCGGTCGCCGCCAAGGTCAAGCAATTGCTCGGCATCGATTTTCACGAGACCACCCGCGACGGATCGGTTACACTCGAGCCGGTCTATTGCCTGGGGCTCTGCGCCTGTTCGCCGTCGGCAATGCTCGATGGCGAGGTGATCGGGCGGCTCGATGACGAAAAGATCGATGAGATCGTCGCGGAGGTACGCTCATGATCCCGCGCATCTACATTCCCGGCGATTCCGGCGCGCTGGCGCTGGGTGCGGAAAAGGTCGCCAAGGCTGTTCGCGCCGAGCTCGCCGAGCGTGGCATCGAGGCCAAGATCGTCCGTAATGGCTCGCGCGGCGCCTATTTCCTCGAACCGATGGTCGAGGTGGCGACCGCCAACGGCCGCGTCGCCTACGGGCCGGTCAAGCCGTCGGACGTCAAGAGCCTGTTCGACAGCGGCTTCCTCACCGGCGGCCATCACAAGCGCTGGCTGGGCGCGCCCGACAAGATCCCGTTCCTGGCCAAGCAGACGCGGCTGACTTTCGCGCGCTGCGGCATCAACGACCCGTTGTCGCTCGACGCGTACAAATCGCTCGGCGGCCTCAAGGGCCTGCAGAACGCGGTGGCCATGGCGCCGGCCGAGATCGTCAAGCAGGTGACCGAGTCCGGCCTGCGCGGTCGTGGTGGCGCGGGTTTCCCGACCGGCATCAAATGGAAGACGGTGCTGGATACGACGTCCGAGCGCAAATACATCGTCTGCAACGCCGACGAGGGCGACAGCGCCACCTTCGCCGACCGCATGATCATGGAAGGCGACCCCTTCGTGCTGATCGAAGGCATGGCGATCGCCGGCGTCGCCACCGGCGCGACCAAGGGTTTCGTCTACATCCGCTCGGAATATCCGCATGCGGTGGCCGTCATGAACAAGGCCGTCGAAATCGCCCGCAAGGCTGGCGTGCTCGGCGTCAACGTGCTGGGTTCGCCCAATGCCTTCGACATGGAAATCCGCGTCGGCGCCGGGGCCTATGTCTGTGGTGAGGAGACCTCGCTGTTGAACAGCCTGGAAGGCAAGCGGGGCGTGGTTCGTGCCAAGCCGCCGCTGCCGGCCATCCAGGGGCTGTTCGGCAAGCCGACGGTGATCAACAACGTCATCTCGCTCGCGTCCGTTCCGATCATCATGGACAAGGGTGCCACCTTCTACAAGGATTTCGGCATGGGTCGCTCGCGCGGCACGATCCCGATCCAGATCGCCGGCAACGTCAAGCAAGGCGGCCTGTTCGAAACGGCTTTCGGTCTGACGCTGGGCGAGATTGTCGACGATATCGGCGGCGGCACGGCAACGGGCCGGGCGGTCAAGGCGGTGCAGGTCGGCGGGCCACTTGGCGCCTATTTCCCGCGCGCGCTGTTCGACACGCCGTTCGACTACGAGGAGTTCGCCAAGCGTGACGGGCTGATCGGCCATGCCGGCATCACCGTGTTCGACGACACCGCCGACATGTTGAAGCAGGCGCGCTTTGCCATGGAATTCTGCGCCATCGAGAGCTGTGGCAAGTGCACACCCTGCCGCATCGGCTCGACGCGCGGGGTCGAGACCATCGACAGGCTCGCCGCTGGTATCGAACCGGAAAAAAACCTCGCGCTGGTCACCGACCTCTGCAACACGATGAAGTTCGGGTCGCTGTGCGCGCTGGGCGGCTTCACCCCCTACCCGGTGATGAGTTCGATCACGCATTTCCCCGAGGATTTCAAGCCCGCGCCAGCGCGTGTGGCTGCTGAATAGGAGCTGGCAGATGAACATCAAGGCCGACTTCCCGACACTCGTCGAAGAACTCGACTACGGAACCCCGGAATCGAAGGCGCAAAAGCAGATCACGCTGATCGTCGACGGCCGCAGCATCAGCGTGCCGGAAGGCACGTCGATCATGCGCGCGGCGATGGAAGGTGGGGTCGAGATCCCCAAGCTTTGCGCCACCGACATGCTGGATTCGTTCGGCTCCTGCCGTGTCTGCCTGGTCGAGATCGAAGGGCGCGGCGGCACGCCGGCCTCCTGCACGACGCCGGTCGGCGAAGGCATGGTGGTTCGCACGCAGTCGGACCGGCTCGACGCCATCCGCCGCGGCGTCATGGAACTTTACGTTTCCGACCATCCGACCGGCTGGAACGAAAAGGCCGGGACCGGCGCGAGCGAGTTCGACGCGGTGGCGAAGTCGGTCGGCCTCTCCGAGAACCGCTACGGTGTCGAAGGCCGCAACCACGTCAAGGAAGAGAACGGCGTCGCGCCGGGCCATGGTTCGCTGGCGGTGGACTACATCGCCCGCGATGAAACCAACCCCTATTTCACTTATGATCCGGCGCAATGCATCGTCTGCTCGCGCTGCGTGCGGGCCTGCGAGGAAGTGCAGGGCACGTTCGCGCTGACCATCGAGGGCCGCGGTTTCGAATCGCGCATGGTTGCCGGCATGCATGAGGATTTCATCGCCTCGGAATGCGTCTCCTGCGGCGCCTGCGTGCAGGCCTGCCCGACCGATGCGCTGCGCGAAAAGACCGTGCTCGAAAAGGGCATGCCGGAGCGCTCGGCCGTGACCACCTGCGCCTATTGCGGCGTTGGCTGCTCGTTCAAGGCCGAAGTGAAGGGCGACGAGGTCATTCGCATGATGCCCTACAAGGACGGCATGGCGAACCACGGCCATTCCTGCGTGAAGGGCCGCTTCGCCTATGGCTACGCCACCCACAAGGACCGCATCTTGTCGCCGATGATCCGCGAGAAGGTCAGCGACCCCTGGCGGGAAGTGAGCTGGGAAGAGGCGATCGCCCACACGGCCAAGGAATTCCGCCGGATCCAGTATCAATACGGCCGCACCTCGATCGGCGGCATCACCTCCTCGCGCTGCACCAACGAGGAAACCTATCTCGTCCAGAAGCTGGTGCGGCAGGGTTTCCGCAACAACAATGTCGATACCTGCGCCCGCGTCTGCCACTCGCCGACCGGCTACGGCCTCGGCCAGACTTATGGCACCTCTGCCGGCACCCAGGATTTCGACTCCGTCGAGTTCACCGACGTCGCCGTCATCATCGGCGCCAATCCCGCATCCGCCCATCCAGTGTTCGCCTCGCGGCTCAAGAAGCGGCTGCGTCAGGGCGCCAAGCTGATCGTGCTCGATCCGCGCCGCACCGAGATGGTCAAGTCGGCGCATATCGAGGCCGACTATCACCTGCCGCTGAAGCCCGGCACCAACGTGGCGGTGCTGACGTCGCTGGCGCATGTCATCGTCACCGAAGGGCTGTTCGACGAAGCCTTCATCCGCGAACGCTGCGACTGGACGGAGTTCCAGGATTGGGCTTCCTTCGTCGCCTTGCCGGAGAACAGCCCGGAAACCGTAGGCAAGCTTTCCGGCGTTGACCCGGAGCTGATCCGGGGTGCTGCGCGGCTCTATGCCAAGGGCGGCAACGGCGCGATCTATTACGGCCTCGGCGTCACCGAGCACAGCCAGGGCTCAACCACGGTGATGGCGATCGCCAACCTCGCCATGGCTACCGGCAATATCGGCCGGCCTGGTGTCGGCGTGAATCCGCTGCGCGGCCAGAACAACGTGCAGGGCTCGTGCGACATGGGCTCCTTTCCGCACGAACTGCCCGGCTATCGCCACATCTCGGGCGAGGCAGTGCGCGACATCTATGAAAGCCTGTGGGGCGTGAAGCTGGACGATGAGCCCGGCCTGCGCATCCCCAACATGCTGGATGCCGCTGTCGACGGCTCGTTCAAGGGCATCTACATCCAGGGCGAGGACATATTGCAATCCGACCCCGACACCAAGCATGTCGCCGCCGGCCTCGCCGCCATGGAATGCGTCGTCGTGCACGACCTCTTCCTCAACGAGACGGCGAACTACGCGCATGTCTTCCTGCCGGGCTCGACCTTCCTCGAGAAGGACGGCACCTTCACCAATGCCGAGCGCCGCATCAACATGGTGCGCAAGGTGCTGGAGCCAAAGGCGCGCTATGCCGACTGGGAAGCGACGCAGGAGCTTGCCCGTGCGATCGGGCTGGACTGGAACTACCAGCATCCTTCCGAGATCATGGACGAGATCGCCAAGACGACGCCAAGCTTCGCCAGCGTCTCCTTCGATCTGCTCGACCGTGTCGGATCGGTGCAATGGCCCTGCAACGAAAAGGCGCCGCTCGGCACGCCGATCATGCATATTGACGGTTTCGTGCGCGGCAAAGGCAAGTTCATCCGCACCGAATATGTGGCGACCGACGAGAAGACCGGGCCACGCTTCCCACTGCTTTTGACCACCGGCCGTATCCTCAGCCAGTACAATGTCGGCGCGCAGACGCGGCGCACCGACAATGTCATGTGGCATTCGGAAGACAGGCTTGAGATCCATCCACATGACGCCGAAAACCGCGGGCTCAGGGATGGCGACTGGGTCCGGCTGACCAGCCGCTCCGGCGAGACGACGTTGCGGGCGCTGATCACCGACCGTGTGTCGCCTGGCGTGGTCTACACAACCTTCCACCATCCGGACACGCAGGCCAACGTCATCACCACCGACTTCTCCGACTGGGCAACCAACTGTCCGGAGTACAAGGTGACGGCGGTACAGGTCGGCGCCTCGAACGGCCCGTCGGACTGGCAGCGCGATTACAACGAGCAGGCCGAGCACAGCCGGCGCATCGCCCCGCTGCAGGCGGCGGAGTAGTCTTGGCAGCGCGCCGCAAAGCAACGACTGAGACATCGCGGCTGGCGCACCGCGCCAGCGGCACGGCTGCGGGCAACCGCATGGTGCCCGAGGAGACGCCGGTGGCGTTTTCCTTCGCCGGCACGACGCATGCGGTGATGATGGCGAGCCCGGCCGATTTTGAGGATTTCGCGCTCGGTTTCTCTTTGACCGAAGGCATCATCGCCGACAGCCAGGAAATCGAGGCGATCGAGGTCGAGGATCACGGTGCCGGCATCGATATCCAGATCCGGCTGAAGGATCTCGCCAATACGCGCTTCGAGGCGCGGCGGCGCAGGCTTGCCGGACCTGTCGGCTGCGGGCTGTGCGGCATCGAGTCCATCGAGGAAGCGATGCGCTCCGTCGATGCCGTTGGTGCGTCAAAACTTACGCTTGATGCCGAAGATATCACCCGTTCGGTGAAGCTGTTGTCGAAGGTGCAGCCGCTGCATCAGGAAACCGGCGCGGTGCATGCCGCGGGTTTCTATATCCCCGGCAAGGGCGTCGTCATGGCGCGCGAGGACGTTGGCCGCCACAATGCGCTGGACAAGCTGGCCGGCGCTTTGGCCAAGGCCGGCATCGACGGCGCATCGGGGGCTGTCGTGGTGACGTCGCGCGTCTCGGTCGAAATGGTGCAGAAGACGGCGGCGATAGGCTCGGCCTTCATTATCGCCGTCTCGGCGCCGACCGCGCTTGCCATCCGCACCGCTGATGAAGCCGGCATGACGCTGGTGGCGCTGGTGCGCGGTGATGATTTCGATGTTTTCACCCACCCCGACCGGGTGGTCTTGGGAGTTGCCAAGCATGTCGCATGACGAAGACCACATCACGAGCACCAGCGAAAAACTGGTGCGCATGGCCAATCAGATCGCCGCCTTTTTCCACTCCCGGCCGCGCGAGGAGGGCGTTGCCGGCGTCGCCGAGCACATCAACAAGTTCTGGGAACCCAGGATGCGTCGGCAGTTTTTCGAGATGCTGGACAATGGCACCGACGGCTTCGACGAACTCGTCGTGGTCGCCTCCGCCAGGATCAAACGGCCGATCACGCCAGCCGAGGCTGATTTGAAACTTGGAATCAAGGTCCCTCCGGGCGACCTTGCTGGCGCGCAGAAATAGCCGCAGGCGGCGCTGGCTTATATTTCTTCCTGCTAAAGTTTAAGCTGCCGCTATCGACGCGGCTCTGCTATGGTTGGCGATCAGAAATCGTCAGGCCGGGCGCAAGAAACTCGTGAGGCCGATCGAGACCCGATATGCCCTCAGTGGCGAGGTGCGGATCGCCTATCAGGTGGTCGGCCAGGGCTCGTTTGATCTCGTCTTCGTCCCGGGCTTCATTTCCAATCTCGACCTGCATTGGGAAGACGAGGGCTATACCAGGCTCTTGAGGCGGCTTTCGGCATTCTCACGGCTGATCCTGTTCGACAAGCGCGGCACCGGTCTTTCCGACCGTGTCGATGTCCATAACCTGCCCAGCCTGGAGACCCGCGTGGACGATGTGCGCGCGGTGATGGATGCGGCCGGCAGCAGCCGGGCCGCCTTGCTCGGCGCTTCCGAGGGCGCACCGATGGCAATGCTGTTCGCCGCCACCTATCCGGAGCGGACGCGGGCGCTGGCGCTCTATGGCGGCTATGCGCATTTCCACAAATGGGTGATGCCGCCCGAACGCCTCAACGCCTTCATCGCCAACGCCGACACCGCCTGGGGAACCGGAGCCACCTTGCCCAATTTCGCGCCGGGCCGGGTTGATGACGCGCATTTCACCCAGTGGTGGGCGCGTTTCGAGCGGCTGTCGGCGAGCCCGACAGCAGCAGCGGCGCTGGCGCGGATGAACGCGGAAATCGACGTGCGCGGTGTGCTGGCGGCGATCGGCGCGCCAACGCTGCTGATCCATCGCCGCAACGATGCACGCGTCGATCCCGACGCCAGCCGCTTCCTGGCCAAGAAAATCCCGAATGCGCGGCTGGTCGAGATTCCCGGGCGCGACCATCCGATCTGGACCGGCGACGTCGACCGGGTCGCCGACCTGATCGAGGAGTTCCTGACTGGTGAGCCTGCGGTGGCCGAGGTGGATCGCGTGCTGGCGGCACTTCTGGTGACGCGCATCTACGATACGACGCGGATGGGCGACCGAATGTGGAGCGAACGCAGCGAGCGGTTCCAGGAAACCTGGCGGTCGCTGGTTGGGCGCCATGGCGGCCGCGCGCTGGGGACGCAGGGCGAAATGATGATTTCGCGCTTCGAGGGGCCGGCGCGCGCCATACGCTGTGCGGCGGCACTGCGCGAAGCGGCGCAAGGCATCGGCGTGGCCAGCGCGCAGGGCGCCCATGTCGGTGAGATCGAACTGCGGGGGCCGCCTGTGGGGTTGACGGCCCGTGTAACGATGCAGCTTGCCGCGCACGCCAGCCGAGGCGACATCATCGCTTCGCGGCTGGTCGCGGAACTCGCAACCGGCTCAGGCCTGCATTTCGAGGATGCCGGCCGGATCGCGCTGGACGATCTGGACGAACCGATGGCGCTGGTACGGGCAATGACCGAACAGCACCTGGAGCCCGACTGTCGTGCCAGGACCAAAACGGCCGAACCGGCCGTGCTGACGGTGAGGGAGAGCGAGGTGGTGAGCCTGGTTGCCGACGGCAAGAGCAATGCCGCGATCGCCGCCGAACTCAGGCTGAGCGAGCACACGGTCAAGCGCCACGTCGCCAACATATTGCTCAAGCTGGATTTGCCGTCGCGGGCGGCAGCAGCGGCATTCTCGGTCAGGCACACTGGCCCGGACGGGCCATGAGAGCCATGGCGCTTTCGGGCGAAGCGGGCACACCAATGTAAGCGCTATCAATTCCCCCATGCAGGCCAAGGCGGATATCGCCGTTGGGGCGCTGCGAACGGAGGATGAAATGCTCAAACCGAAACTGAATGTCGGATCATTCGTGATCGCCGCAAGTATCGGGGCGCTGATCACGATCACTCCCGCAAAGGCCGAGGATGCGTCGGCAACGGCCGCCTACAAGGACATCCAGGCAACGCTCGGCTCGGTGCCGGACATGTTCAAGACATTGCCTGATGTGGCGATCGCCGGCGCCTGGGCCGAAATCAAGGGCGTCCAGCTGAATCCGAAAACCGCGCTTGATGGCAAGACCAAGGAACTGATGGGCCTTGCGGTCGCCTCGCAGATCCCCTGCCAATATTGCATCTACTTCCATACCGAGGCGGCCAAGCTCAACGGCGCCAGTGACGAGGAGATCAAGGAAACGATCGCGATGGCGGCGATCGTGCGCCACTGGTCGACAATCCTCAACGGCAGCCAGGTCGATCTCGCGACCTTCAAGAAGCAGACAGACGACGTCTTCGCCGCGGTGAAGGCGAAATCGCAGTGAAAATCCCTGTCCGGCGGTGAGCGCCGGGCGACGCCTACTGAACATAGAACCGCCCGATCGTGAAGACGGGCACATGGAGGATGAAATGCTGACCAAGACACAAGTCGTAGATGGCGCGGCGATCAAGAAGGCGATCGAAACCCGCGACGGAAAGATGCTGTCGAGCTTCTATACCGACGACGCGCTGGTGCGCGTGATCGACCGCAACAACCCGCCGAGCAAGCCGCGCGAAGTTCGCGGCCGCGCGGCGATCGCCACCTTCTGGGACGACATCTGCAGCCGGGCGATGACCCACAAGGTCGACACGACGATCGCCGACGGCGACAGCCTCGCCTTCACCCAGGCCTGCGCCTATCCCGACGGCACGAAAGTGTTCGCCGCGGCGATGCTGGAGCTGAAGAACGGCCGGATCGCGCGGCAGACGGTCGTGCAGGCCTGGGACGAATAGATCAACCGCGAAACAGTACTTGTTTCACGCAATCCCTGACGGAAAACCGCCGGGCACTTTTCCTGGAATTGCTCAAGAGGAGAACCGACATGTTCAGCGCCAGATGGCAGATCGACGCCAAGTTCGGGCACAAGCAGGCCGTGCTCGAACTGTTGAAGAAATGGGAACGCGAGATCGGCTCGCAGGTCGGCCTCGCCGACCTCAAGTTCCAGATCATGACCGGATCGATCGGCGCGCGGGAGGCGACCGTCGAGTCGCATCACCAGGTCGAGAGCCTGGCCCAGCTGGAACAGTTCTTCGCCAAGATCGGCAAGATCGACGCGCACGCCAAATGGGGAAAGGAGATGGAGCCCTATGTCGTGTCAGGCACCAGCCTGTGGAACATCTATCGCATTGTGGAATAGCAGGCAGATGAGGGGCAGAGCCAGCTTCTGTAAGGCTTGCGCCGCCCCTCATCCGGCCCTTCGGGCCACCTTTTCCCCGTGAACGGGGAGAAGGGAAAACTAATGCATGTCGCCCAGAAGTGACCTCGGTTCTGGGAGAACGACATGCATAAAAACAAGGACCTAAAGCGCGTCGCATGAATCCGTTTCGACGCGACGCGCTTTAAGCGTGCGCCACCATCACATGGCGCACGGCGGTATAATCCTCGAGCGCGTAGAGCGACATATCCTTGCCGTAACCGGACTGCTTCAGCCCGCCATGCGGCATCTCGTTGGTCAGCATGAAATGGGTGTTGATCCAGGTACAGCCATATTGCAGGCGGGCCGCGGTCGCCATGGCGCGCGAAACATCCTTGGTCCACACCGATGACGCCAGGCCGTAGTCGCTGTCATTGGCCCAGCTTACCGCTTCGTCGGCTTCGGCAAAGCGGGTGATGGAGACAACCGGCCCGAACACTTCGCGGCGCACGATCTCGTCCTCCTGCAAGGCGCCGGCAACGACGGTCGGCTGATAGTAGAAGCCGGTGCCTTCGCCCGGCTTGCCGCCGGTGGTGATCTCGATATGCTTCAACTCCGAGGCGCGCTCGACGAAGCTCGACACGCGATCACGCTGGCGGCGCGAGATCAGCGGGCCGATCTCGTTCTCGGTGTCGTCCGATAGATCGTACTTGATGGTCGAGACGGCCGAGGACAGATCGGCGACGAGCTTGTCGTAGATCTTCTTGCCGGCATAGATGCGGCAGGCCGCGGTGCAATCCTGGCCGGCATTGTAATAGCCGAAGGCGCGCAGGCCGTTGACCACCGCACCCAGATCGGCGTCGTCGAAGACGATGACCGGCGCCTTGCCGCCGAGTTCGAGATGCGTGCGCTTGACCGACTTGGCGGCGGCCTGCAACACCTTCTTGCCGGTGGCGACGTCACCGGTGATCGAGATCATATTGACCTTCGGATGGTTGATCAGCGTGTTGCCGACGCTGTCGCCGCGGCCAAGCACGACATTCACGACACCTTCGGGCAGGACATCGGCCAGGATCGTCGCCAGCTTCAGCGCCGTCAGCGGCGTCTGTTCCGACGGCTTGAAGATGACCGTGTTGCCGCCGGCGATTGCCGGTGCCAGCTTCCAGGCCATCATCATCAGCGGATAGTTCCAGGGCGCGATCGAAGCGACGATGCCGATCGGGTCACGTCGCACCATCGAGGTGTGGCCGGGCAGGTATTCGCCGGCGACCACGCCCGGCATCGAACGCACCGCCCCTGCGAAGAAGCGGTAGCAGTCGACGATGGCCGGGATCTCGTCATTGAGCACGGCATTGATCGGCTTGCCGCAGTTCAGTGCTTCGAGAGCGGCGAACTCTTTCGCTTCGGCCTCGATGCGGTCGGCGATCTTGAGCAGGTAGCCGGAGCGCTGCGCCGGCGTGGTGCGCGACCACAAGACGAACGCTTGTTCGGCTGCACCGACAGCCGCCTCGATCTGCGCCTGGCTCGCCTCTGGCAGGTTGAGAATCGTCGCCCCTGTCTTCGGATTGAGGATCGGCTCCTCGGTTTCCGTGCCCTTCTCGAATTTCGAGCCGATCAGCATCTGGGTGTCCATGGGCGTCTCTCCTTGGTCAGGAGCGAGTAGCGAATTAGCTGATAGCGAATGGGGCTGCGTCTCCCTTGTTCGCTATTGGCTACTCCCTATTCGCTGTTCTTCATTTACCCGAACCAGCGATCTGGTCACCGTCGCGGGTCAGGTAATAGGCAAACAGGATGGGCAACAGCGTCACCAGCACGACGACCATGGCCACGACATTGGTGACCGGACGCTGGCGCGGGCGGATCAGTTCCTCCAGCATCCAGATCGGCACGGTCTGCTGCTGGCCGGCGGTGAAGGTGGTGACGATGACCTCATCGAACGAAAGGGCGAAAGCCAGCATGCCGCCGGCAAGCAGTGCGGTGGCGATGTTGGGCAGCACGATATGCCTGAAGGTCTGGAAGCCGTCGGCGCCGAGATCCATCGAGGCCTCGATCATCGAGCCGGAGGTGCGGCGAAAACGGGCGACCGCGTTGTTATAGACGACGACCACGCAGAAGGTGGCGTGGCCAAGCACGATCGTCCAGAACGAGAAGGGGATGTCGGCGAGCGCAAAGGCCGAGCGGAGCGCGATGCCGGTGATGATGCCGGGCAGCGCGATCGGCAGGATGACCAGCAGCGAAATCGTCTCTCGGCCAAAGAATTTTGTCCGTGAAACAGCAGCGGCGCACAGCGTGCCGAGTACCAGCGCAATCGCGGTCGAGATGGCGGCGACGCGCACCGACAGCGACAGCGCTTCCCAGACATCCGGCCGGTTCCAGGTGACGGCGAACCATTGCGTGGTCAGCCCGGGCGGCGGCCAGACGAAGCTCTTTTCCTCGGTGGTGAAGGCGTAGACGAAGATCAGCAGGATCGGCAGATGCAAGAACAGCAAGCCGCAGGCGGCGGCAATCTTCAGGCCGAGCGGAGCCGATTGACCACGGTCAGAGCGCATCGAAGGCCCCCATGCGCTTGGCGCCCCAGAGGTAGAAGCCCATAATGACGATGGGCACCACGGTGAAGGCGGCTGCGAGCGGGATATTGCCGGCGGTGCCCTGCTGCGAATAGACGGCCTGGCCGATGAACAGCCGCGAGGTGCCGATGATCTGCGGGATGATGTAGTCGCCCAATGTCAGCGAGAAAGTGAAGATCGAGCCGGCGACAATGCCGGGCAGTGCCAGCGGGAACAGCACGTTGCGGAACGTCTGGCCGGGCGACGCGCCAAGGTCGGACGAAGCTTCCACCAGATTGCCGGGCACTCGCTCGAGTGCTGCCTGGACCGGCAGGATCATGAAGGGCAGCCAGACATAGACGAAGACGATGAAGGTGCCGGTGAACGACACCGACAGCGAATTGCCGCCGACAACCGGCAGCGACAGCCAGGCGTCGAGCAGCCATTGCAGATACAGCTTGCCGAACAGCCAGGTGAGGATGCCTTCCTTGGCGAGGATCAGCTTCCAGGCATAGATCTTGACCAGGTAGCTCGACCACAGCGGCAGCATGACGCCGAGATAGAACAACGCCTTCCAGCGACCGCGCGCATAACGCGCGGCATAGTAGGCGATCGGGAAGGCGACGACGGCCGAGGCCAGCGTGACCAGCGCCGCCATCGTCACCGTGCGCAGGATGATGTCGAGATTGGCGGCCTGCAACAGGTCGCCATAGGTCTTCAGCGTGAGCTCACGGTTGATGAGGCCGGAGAACTCGTCGATGGAGAAAAAGCTCTGCGCCAGGAGCGCGAAGAGCGAGCCGATATAGACGATGCCGAGCCACAGAACCGGCGGCAAAAGCATCAGCAGGAGCAGGAGTTGCGGTCGACGCCAGAACAGGTCTGACAGCGCACCCCGCATGCCGCCGCTGCCGGGCAGGATGGCGGGCGCCGTGGCTCGCGGCATGGTGGCGTCGACGCTCATGCCGGCTCGTCCATCAGATGCAGATGCTCGCGGTTGAAGGTGAGCACGACCGCCTCGCCTTCGACCGGCAAAGCCGTGCCGGCCGGCACAACGGCATGCAGCTTCAATCCGTCGGCATCGAGCGCCAGCCTGGTGGTAGCGCCGAGATAATTCGTCGAGACGAGGCGCGCGGCGACGCCTTCGCCACTTGTGGCGCGGCCGACGCGAATTGATTCCGGCCTGAGACTCCCCCAGCGGTGCTGGCCGGAATAGCGCTGGACGAAGTCCGGCGGCAGCACGTTGGAGGAGCCGACGAAATCGGCGACGAAGCGCGTCTTCGGTCGCTGATAGATGTCCTCGGGCGTGCCGATCTGCATGATCCTGCCGTCGTTGAAGACGGCGACGCGATCCGCCATCGACAGCGCCTCACCCTGGTCGTGGGTAACGAAGACGAAGGTGATGCCGAGCGCTTTCTGCAGCGATTTCAGCTCTTCCTGCATGTTCTCGCGCAGCTTGAGGTCGAGGGCGCCGAGCGGCTCGTCGAGCAGCAGCACCTTGGGCTGGTTGACCAGCGCACGGGCGAGTGCGACGCGCTGGCGCTGGCCGCCGGAGAGCTGGCCGGGGCGGCGGGCGCCATAGCCGGGCAGCCGCACCAGCGACAGCGCCTCCTCGGCCGCCTTGTGCCGTTCGGCCTTGCCGACCCCTTTGACCATCAGCCCGTAGGCGACGTTGTCCAACACATTGAGGTGCGGGAACAGCGCGTAGTCCTGGAAGACGGTGTTGACGTTGCGGCGATAGGGCGGCACGCCCTCGGCGCGCTCGCCGAAGATCGAGATCGAGCCGGCCGTCGGCTGCTCGAAGCCGGCAATCAACCTAAGACACGTCGTCTTGCCAGAACCCGACGGCCCGAGCATGGCGAAGAACTCGCCCGGCGCAATGTCGAGATCGACCGCGTCGACAGCGCGAACGCTGCCGAAATGGCGCGAGACTTGTTTGAAGGAAACGGCTGATGTCATGGGGTTGTCCTGATCTGTCAGGCTCTTCAAAAATTCAGGCGCAAGTGCTGCCCCTCATCCGCCTGCCGGCACCTTCTTTCCGCATAGTGACGGGGAGAAGGGAAGCGCACCGACGCTGGCGATCCCCCTCTCCCCGTTTTTCACGGGGAGAGGGTAAGGGTGAGCGGCAGCGCCAACCTTTGGAGTTTAGCGTCCGCCGATGACGCCGATATAGTCCGACACCCAGCGGTAATAGGGCACGCACTGGTTGTTCTGGCTGGCGCATTTGGTCACCGGCGTCTTCCAGAACTTGATCTTGTCGAAATTGTCGTAACCGTTGGTCTTACAGCCTTCGTCGGTCAAGAGCTCGTTGCCCTTGCAGGCTGCGGGCACCACGGGGAGCGATCCGAACCAGGCCGAGACATCGCCCTGCACCTTCGGCGACAGCGAATGTTCAAGCCACATATAGGCGCAGTTCGGGTTGGCGGCGTCGGCTTCCATCATGGTGGTGTCGGCCCAGCCGGTGACGCCTTCTTCGGGCACCGTCGAGGCGACCGGCTTTTTGGCGGCAACCAGTGTGTTGACCTGATACGGCCACGAACCCGACGCGACGACGCCTTCATTCTGGAAATCGTCGACCTGGATAGCGGCGTCATGCCAGTAGCGACCGACCAGCGTGCGCTGGACGCGCAGCAGGTCGAGCGCGGCCTTGTACTGGGCCTCGTTGAGCTCGTAGGGGTCCTTGATGCCGAGTTCCGGCTTGTGGAACATCAGGTAGTTGGCAGCGTCGGCAATGTGGATCGGGCCGTCATAGGCCTGGACGCGGCCCTTGTTGGACTTACCGTCGGGCAGCTTCATCTCCTCGAAGACGACGTTCCAGCTCTTGGGCGCTTCCTTGAACACCTCGGTGTTGTACATCAGGATGTTAGGCCCCCACTGGTAGGGAACGCCGTAATGCACCTTGTCGACGGTGAACCAGGGCGCGTCCTTGAGCCGGTCGTCGACCGTCTTCCAGCTCGGGATGAGATCGGTGTTGATCGGCTGCACCCGCTTGCCCGCGACCAGGCGCAGCGAGGCGTCGCCCGAAGCCGTGACGAGGTCGAAGCCGCCCTCGTTCATCAGCGAGACCATCTCGTCGGACGTGTTGGCGGTCTTGACGTTGACCTTGCAGCCGCTCTCCTTCTCGAAGGCCGTGACCCAGTCATAGCCCTTGTCGGTCTCGCCGCGCTCGATATAGCCGGGCCAGGCAACGATGTTGACCTGGCCTTCGCCCTTGCCCAGCTCCTTGACCTGGGCGATGGCCTGACCAGAGAAGGTCAGCGCGACCGTTAGCGCAGTGCATGACTTCAGGAATGAATTCATCGTCGATCTCCCATTTTGGCGCCTAGCCCCCGAAAGCCGGTTCCGGTTTTCGCTTGAGGTCACGCGCGGACTGAAAAGCTGTCAGTTCGTCCTATGGACTTGATACCGCTCTGATGGCGAGTTTGGTCCTTGGAACGGAAGGTGCGTGGAAAAATCCGGTTTCGCAAATTCATTTATCAGAAAGTCGATATCGGTTTTTCCGATAGATTTGCACTCTTCAATCAGGGACGCTGGCGGACGGTCCGCTGCGACTGGGCAAGGCCGATGAAATCGCGCGCCGCCTGCGGCAGGCCGGAGCCCCGCCGCCAGACCACGCCGACCTGAACCACCGGCAAGGAACCGGAGACATCGCGCGATTCGATGCGGTCGCCTTCCAGCGACCACGGCCGGTAGACGAGGTCGGGCAGCAACGCCACGCCAGCGCCGGTGGCGACCAGGCTGCGCACCGCTTCCACGGAGCGGGTGCGAAAGGCGACATGCGGCTTGGCGCCGATCGCCGTCAGCAGTTTTCCGGTATTCTCCTCGATCTCGTCGACAGTCAGCATGATCAGCGGCTCGCCGGCAATGTCGCCAATGCCGATGATGTCGGCGCCGGCGAGCGAATGGCCGAGCGGCAACCACAGGCGATAGGCCGAGACTTCGAGGATTTCCGATTGCAGCGCCGTGCGGTCGCGTAAATTGGAGGTGACCATGACGGCAATGTCGAGCTTGCCGCCGATCAGGAGATGTTCGAGGTAGTCGCCATTGTCCTCGATGGCCGAGACCTCGACGCCCGGATAGGCACGGCGATAGCGGGACAGAAGATCCGACAGCACATAGCCGGCGACCAGCGAGGTGACGCCGAGTTGCAGCCGGCCACCCGCCACGGCCTGTTCGCCGGAAAAAGAGCGGCGGGCGTCGGAGACGTCGGCGAGGATCTTCGTCGCGTGGCGCAGGAACTGGTGGCCCTTATGGGTGATGTTGAGGCCACGCGGATGCCGCTCGAACAGTTCGACGCCGAGATCACTTTCGAGCTCCTTGATCGCTTCGGTGACCGACGATTGCGAGATGGAGAGGTTCTGCGCCGCGCCCGACACCGTGCCTTGCTCGGCAACGGCGATGAAGAACTGCAACTGGCGGATGGTGAAAGCCATGGCCGGACTAAACACCGGCGGCCAAGCGAAGGAAAGCCAGCGGAGGAGCTTATCCCATGACTGGCGACTGTTGCCGCACTCAGCCGCGCTCCAGCCTGATGCGGCGCCGCCATGCGGGGCCATAGCGCAACGCCAGCATGAAGGTCGTCTCCAGTGCCACGACGATGATGATGATGCGCAAGCCCACGGTGAAGGAATCCTGGCCGCTGCCATGCAAGAGATAGCCGGTCAGGAGAAAGCCCGCATTCCAGATGGTCGCACCGAGCAGCGTCGCGATCGCGAAGGGCAGAGCCGGCAGACAAAGCGCGCCTGCCGCGATCGGCAGGTAATTGCGCACGGTCGGGATGAACTGCGCCAGCAGGGACACCCGCACATGCTTGCGGCGATAGGCCTGACCAAGTTTGCGATAGGTGGCGGGACGCAGGAAGACATATCTGCCGGCACGTTCGATCAGCCTGTCGGCTCGGTCAAATCCGATCCGACGGCCAACCCCGTACCAGACAAGGCAGCCGGAGAAAGAGGCAAGCGTCGTCACCACCAGCAGGATCGCCAGCGTGAAACCGTCCGGCGCCGCCGTCATGCCGAGAAACAGCAGCAGCACATGCGAGGGCGGAACCGGAAGGATCTTCTCGGTGAAAGCGAGGCAGAAAACGCCGAACAGACCAAAGCCGAGAATGGCCGACAACGGACCGGTCATGCGATGCGCCAGTCATAGGTCCCTGACGTCTTGATCCTGGCGATGCGATAGACCGTGGCAGGTGGTAAGTTGCGAAAGGTATGGCCGACCCGGGTGGCATCAAGATCGAGCCGATCGAGCAGCGACTGGTCGAACGGGCAGCGCCGGCCGAGCGTGAACTGATAGAGCGCTCCGCCCGGCCGAAGGTTCGCGAAAACGCCTTCAAGAATGGCAAGCGTCTTGCGTGGCGAAATCAGCCGGAAGGGCAGCCCGCTGACGGCGGCACCGACCACGGGCCCGGGAAACAGCGACAGATGGCGCAGACCGGCTGCATCCATTTCAAAGATCCGGGCGGAGGGAAAGCGCCGCATGAGCAGAGCCGCAAAATCCGGATCGGACTCGATCAGCGTCAAATCCTCCTCCCGCACTCCGCGCGACAGCAGCGCGCGTGTGAAAGGGCCGGTGCCTGGACCGAGTTCCAGAACAGGGCCTGTCTCGGAACCGATATCGCGCGTCATCAATGCCGCGAGGCTCGAACTGGACGGCGTGACCGAGCCAATCTTGAACGGCGCAACGGTCCACGCCATCAGAAAAGACAGAGCATCATTTGCAGACATAATATCCTCGATCCCGGACAAGAACACGCCACCAGTTGGCGCGGCCACCTGATTTCGTTTCAGCGTCGGACCCGAAGCTGTTGCGTATCCGGGCCCGACGCCTTGACGCCGGCATGGCGATTCGTGCCGACCGGCGCTGTTTGCCGCGACTGGATTGCATAGACATTGCGCAATATAGCGGATGCAAAGAAAGCGTCTGTCGTCCTCGGGTTGTTCGGCTTGCCATGTTTACGCAATGTTGGCGCGGTAGCGCCCGATGAGTGTTCTTTGCCCGGGGATTGTCGATGCGTATCTTGCTGATCGAAGACGAGCCCGAGATGGTCTCGGCGCTGCGTGCCGCGCTCAAGCGCCACGACATGGTGGTCGATCACGCCGGCTCGATCGTCGAGGCAGAAGGCTTCGTTGCCGCCGACAGCTACGACGCCATCCTGCTTGACCGCCAGTTGCCGGATGGCGACGGGCTGTCACTGGTGCCGCAATTGCGTTCGGCGAAGAACACCACGCCGGTGCTGATGCTGACGGCGAAGGGCGACACGTTGGACAAGGTCGACGGGCTGGACATGGGCGCGGACGACTATCTGGCAAAGCCGTTCGCTTTCGAGGAATTGCTGGCCCGCTTGCGCGCGCTGCTCAGGCGCCCGGCACCGTTGCAGTCGCAGTTCATCCGCGCCGGCGATCTGGTGCTTGATGTCGGACATCGCGAGGCCGCGATCCGCGGCGAGCCGCTCAGCCTGCCGCGGCGCGAGCTGCTGGTGCTGGAGGCGCTGATGCGGCGCACCGGCCGCATGGTGCAGCGCGAAGCCTTGATGGAGGCGGTGTTCGGCCTCGACGACGAGATCCAGTCCAACGCGCTCGACACCCATGTCTCGCGCCTGCGCCGCAAGCTTGCGGAAGCGGCAAGTGGCGTGACGATCAACGGCATTCGCGGCGTCGGCTATCTCCTGCGCGAAACGCCATGAGCACCAAGCGATGAGCCTCAAGCGCCCGCGTTCGCTGAAATGGAGCCTGGTGCTGCGCATCGCCTTGCTGCAATGCGCGATGCTGACGCTGATCATCGTCGGCATCATTGGCGGCATGCTTGCCACCGGCCTCATCCCACACGACTACGAGGACGGAACGATGGACGTGCTGGCCGATGCGGTGGCGCGCGATGCAGGCGGCAGGCTCGTCGTCAACGCGACGCCGGACATGGCAATGCTGCGATCGAACGTTCCCGACCTTTGGTTCGTCATCCGTGACAAGCAGGGGCAACGGCTGCAGGAGGGCACGGTACCGGCAGTGTTCCAGCCCTTTGTCAGACTGCTGGACACCATCAGCGACGCCCGTATCGACCATGCAATCGGCGAGGCCGCGCCGCCGGAGGGAAAGATCCGCTGGACCGACACTGCCGCCGGCAATGTCCAGATTTTCACCGGCACCAAGGGCGGGCTTTCGCTAACGCGCCTGCTCGGGCAGGCGCCGCAATTCTTCCTGCAAGGCATCTTGCCGCTCGCCGGGTTGATGGCGCTGGCGACGCTGGTCGCCACGCCTTGGGTGGTGCGCGGTGCTCTCTCCGGTCTTGGCCATGCGGCGGCCGAAGCCGAGCGTATCGACATCGACCAGCGCGGCGTGCAGCTGCCACTGAAGGACGTACCAAGGGAAGTCACGCCGCTGGTGAAGGCGGTGAACGCTGCCCTTGCGCGTCTCGACAAAGGCTACGAGCGTCACAAGCGCTTCCTGACCGATGCCGCCCATGAACTCAGGACACCGGTCGCCATCCTCAACACGCGCCTTGCCTCGCTGCCGGCGACGCCGGAGCGGGCACGGCTGCTGCAGGACGCGGCACGACTTTCAACGCTGACCGACCAGTTGCTCGACCTGCAACGCCTCGACCGGCAAGCTACATCCTTCGCGAAGCTCGACCTGGTGGCGATCGCGCGCGGCGTCATCGTCGATCTCGCGCCGATGGCATTCGCGGCCGGGTACGAGATGTCGTTCGAGCCGGAACGGGAGACGGTCCTCGCCAGCGGCGACCGCACCGCGATCGAACGTGCCGTGACCAATATCGTCCAGAACGCCATCGAGCATGGCGGCCGCGCCGGCAAGATCACCATCAGCGTTGCGGCTCCGGCCGTCATCGAGGTGCGGGACGAAGGCGACGGGGTGCCGCCGGGCGAGCGGGAGCGCATCTTCGAGCCGTTCTACAGGTTGCGCCCGCAAGATCACGGCGCCGGGCTCGGCCTCAACCTCGTGCAGGAAATCATGCGACTGCATGGCGGCCGCATCGAGATCCTCGACGGCAAGCCCAGCGGTGCATGCTTCAGGATGAGTTTTCGCGCCTTGCCCGCATAGCGTCATCGCAAGCGATCGGCCCATGCAGGCGTGCGGTGCGCGCGCCCATCAGTGGCTTGTTTCGGTTAGAATCCGGCTTCGCCGCCGGCAATGCTGAGCCGTGCGCCGGCCTGTGCCAGCGCGGCGGCGATATCGCGTGGCGGCGGTTGGTCGGTAGCGAGTTCGGAGAAGCCGTCGAAGCCGCAGACCTGAACCAGGCCCTGCCGGCCGAATTTGGTGTGGTCGGTAATCACGAGCGACCGCTGGCCACGCGACAGCACCATGCGGGCGAATTCGGCCTCTTCCAGATCATAGTCCATGACACCGGTCACGGCATCGACTGCGCCGGTGGAGATGACGGCATGGCTGACCGAGAAGCGGCTGACGAACTCGATGGCCGAAGTGCCGAACGCGGCGCCTGAATCGCTGCGCAATTCGCCTCCGGCCATATAGACCTTGTTGCCGTTGATGGTGGCCAGCGTGCGGGCGATGTCGGACGAATTGGTGACGACCGTCAGGCGCCGATGGCCGAGCAGTTCGCGGGCCAGGAACGAAGTCGTGGTGCCGGTGTCGAGCATGACCGATTCGCCGTCGCGGATGGTGGCGGCGACCATGCGGGCAATGATGCGCTTGGCATCGGCATTCTCGCGCATGCGTCGTTCGAAGGGCGCTTCGCCAACCATCGACGGCAGGCCGATGGCGCCATGCATCTTCACTACCGAGCCATCACTGGTGAGCGGCTTGACATCCCGGCGCACGGTTTCGAGCGAAACACCCAGCCGGTCGGCAAGGCTGGCGATGGTCACGGTTCCTTCTTCCTGGAGCACCCGCAGGATTTCGCCGTGGCGTTTGGAATGGACCATTTGGTTTCCCGGATTAAGATGCTTGACCGGTTTTAAGGTAATTCGAGTGCTTTTAAAGGGAATCCGACTCGGTTCGGGCAAAACACCCAAAAAAAGTCACATGTTTTTGTTGACAACCGGGCAACCCTGGCGTGAAATCCAGGCATAAACAGGGGTTTCGGAACTGCAACGGGAGGGTGATGGCAGAGCCGCAACTCACCGACCAGACGGTTTTGATCGTGTCTGGCGGAATGAATTCTCAGATCCGCGGGGGCGGATGCCGGGTTCACAAACCTGGCCAAGGGGCTCGTCGGTGCGGTGCGGGATACCAATCCTGGCGTCCCGCACCGACGAGATTATTTGCGTTTCTCCCCAGCATCGTCGCGCTGTCCACGGCGCCTTGTCGAAGCCCGCAAACCAGGCCAGCAAAACAGGGATAATTCCGTGATTGCCGAAGATCGCATCCGCGCCCTGCCCTGCTGGACCGGCGCCATCGAGATCGCCCCGCTGCCCGGCGGCCTGAGCAACGCCAATTATGTCGTCAGTGACGCTGCCGGACGGCATGTCGTGCGCTTCGGCCAGGACTACCCTTTCCACCATGTCTTCCGCGAGCGCGAGGTGATGACCGCGCGGGCGGCCCATGCCGCCGGGTTCGCGCCGGCGGTGCGGTATGCCGAACCGGGAATCCTGGTGACAGCGTTCCTTGGCGCCAAGACCTATCTGGCGGAGGACGTTCGCGCCAATCTCGGCCGCGTCGCCGCCCTGATGCGCGCCTTTCACCGGGAAATGCCCAATCATATCTCCGGCGCCGGCTTCATGTTCTGGGTGTTCCACGTCATCCGCGACTATGCGCGCACGCTCGAGGAAGGCGGCAGCCGCAAGCGCGTCGACTTGCCGCGCCTGCTGACGCTGGCCGACGAGTTGGAGCGGGCACAGAAACTGCTGCCGATCGTGTTTGGCCACAACGATCTTTTGCCGGCCAACATTCTCGACGACGGCAGCAGGCTGTGGCTGATCGATTTTGAATATGCGGGCTTCAACACGGCGATGTTCGACCTTGCAGGCGTCGCCTCGAACGCCGGCATGAGCGATGCGGAATCCTTTGCCTTCCTGACCGCGTATTTCATGAAGGAGCCGGACGAGGCGATCCGCCGTTCGCACGCCGCCATGCAATGCGCCTCGCTGCTGCGCGAGGCGATGTGGAGCATGGTGTCGGAACTCTATCTCGACGCACCCGGCATCGACTACGTCGCCTACACCGAGGAAAACCTGGTGCGGCTCGACGCGGCGCTGGAAAACTACCGGACAAAATACGGGATCCTGAAATCATGACCTTACCCAGCCAGGCCGCCATCGTCGTCATCGGCGGCGGCATCATCGGCTGTTCGACGGCCTATCATCTGGCCCGCGACCACAAGGCCGACGTCGTGCTCATCGAACAGGGCAAGCTGACCTCGGGCTCGACCTGGCACGCGGCCGGCCTGGTCGGGCAATTGCGCTCCTCGGCCTCGATCACCCGCGTGCTCAAATACTCGGTCGATCTCTACAAGGGGCTGGAGGCCGAAACGGGCCTTGCCACGGGCTGGAAGATGACCGGCTGCTTGCGGCTCGCCACCAATGCCGACCGCTGGACCGAATACAAAAGGCTGGCGACGACGGCGAAGAGTTTCGGCATGGACATGCATCTTCTGTCTCCGGCCGAGGTCAAGGCGATGTGGCCGCTGATGGAAACTGGCGATCTCGTCGGCGCCTCGTGGCTGCCTACCGACGGCCAGGCGAGCCCTTCCGACATCACCCAGTCGCTGGCCAAGGGCGCGCGCATGCATGGCGCCAAGCTGTTCGAGAATGTCCGCGTCACCGGCTTCGAGATGAGGGATGGCCGCATCACCGCGGTGAAGACCGATCAAGGCGACATCGCCTGCGACAAGGTGGTGAACTGTGCCGGCCAGTGGGCGCGGCAGGTCGGCGCCATGGCCGGGATCAACGTGCCGCTGCAGCCAGTCAAGCACCAGTACATCGTCACCGAGAAGATCGCGGGGCTGGCGACCGATGCGCCGACGCTGCGCGATCCAGACCGGCGCACCTATTTCAAGGAAGAGGTCGGCGGGCTGGTGATGGGCGGCTATGAGCCAAATCCGCAGGCGTGGACGACTGGTCTCTCCGGGGGGGACGTGCCCAATGACTGGGAGTTCCGGCTGTTCGACGACGACTACGACCATTTCGAACAGCACATGACACAGGCGATCGCGCGCGTGCCGGCGCTGGAGACGGTCGGCGTCAAGCAGATGATCAACGGTCCGGAGAGCTTTACTCCGGACGGCAATTTCATTCTCGGCACGGCACCCGAATGCGCCAACATGTTCGTGGGCGCCGGTTTCAACGCTTTCGGCATCGCCTCGGGCGGCGGCGCCGGCTGGGTGCTTGCGCAATGGGTGGTCGACGGCGAAGCGCCGCTCGACCTGTGGGTGGTCGACATCAGGCGTTTTTCCAACCTGCACCGCGACCGGCAGTGGGTGTGCGAGCGCACGCTGGAAGCCTATGGCAAGCACTACACGATCGGCTTCCCGCACGAGGAGTATGCCTCAGGCCGGCCGAGCATCGTCTCGCCGCTTTTCGACAGGCTGAAGCAGCAGCGCGCCGTGTTCGGCTCGAAGCTCGGCTGGGAGCGGCCGAACTGGTTCGCGCCGGAGGGTGTGGAGCCGCGGGACATCTATTCGATGGGACGCCAGAACTGGTTCGCGGCGGTTGGCGACGAACACCGGCATGTGCGCGAGCATGTCGGCATCTTCGACCAGTCGTCCTTCGCCAAATATGAGCTGAGCGGACCCGACGCGGCCAGGGCACTGGACTGGATCTGCGCCAACGATGTCAGCAAGCCGGTCGGCAGGTTGATCTACACGCAGCTTCTCAACACGCGCGGCGGCATCGAGGCCGACCTCACCGTGGCGCGATTGGCCGAGGAGAAATTCTACATCGTCACCGGCACCGGTTTCCGCACACATGATGCCTCATGGATCAGCGACCACATAGGCGAAGGCCTCAATGCCGGGCTGACCGATGTGACCGAGGATTTCGGCACGCTGTCGCTGATGGGGCCGCGTGCACGCGATGTGCTTTCAGCGGTGACCGATGCCGATGTGTCGAACGCCGGCTTCCCGTTCGGACACGTGCGCGAAATCACCATCGCCGGCCATACAGTTCGGGCGCTGCGCGTCACCTATGTCGGCGAGCTTGGTTGGGAGATGCACGTGCCGATTGCGGCGACAGGCGAAGTCTTCGACGCGCTGATGGCGGCAGGCGGCAGATACGGCATCCGGCCGGTCGGCTACCGGGCGCTGGAATCGCTGCGGCTGGAAAAGGGCTACCGCGCCTGGGGTTCCGATATCACGCCCAACGACACGCCGCAGGAGGCCGGTCTCGGCTGGGCGGTCAAGCTGCGCAAGAACGCCGATTTCGTCGGACGGCGCGCGCTGGAGAAGATCGGCGGCGCTCCTTTGAAGAAACGCTTTGCCGGCTTCACGGTGGACAATCCCGAAATCGTGCTGCTCGGCCGCGAGACCATCCTGCGCGATGGTGAGTCGGTCGGCTACCTGACCAGCGGCGGCTATGGCTACACAGTGGGCAAAAACATCGGCTATGGCTATGTGCGCAACGCCGAAGGGGTGAGCGACGATTTTCTCACCTCGGGCGCCTACGAGCTGGTGGTGGGGATGGAGCAAACGCCGGCGAAAATCCATCTCGAGCCGATGTATGATCCAGCGGCGGAGCGGGTGAAAGCCTAATTCACCCGCAAGGCGAGGCCGCGGCTCGGTACGGTATCGGCTTCTCCCGGCATCGAGACGTAAGGGCGCGTTTCCTCGACGCGGGTGACGAGCCCTTGCGCTTCGAGTTCGGCGATGCGCGAAGCAAAACCCTGCTCCCAGAGCGTGTTCTTCACCGTCAGCACGATGACACCACCCGGCCGGCAGATGCGGATCAGCTCGTCCAGCCCTTCGACCCCGACATGACCTGAGGTGAAGACCCCGGCCGCAACAATCCCGGCATAGGCATCGTCGGCGAAGGGAAGTGTGCCGCCGAGCGCCAGGCAATGCAGCGCCGAATAGACGCCCTTGCGGGCGGCCTGGTCCAGCATGCCGTGCGAGATGTCGAGAGCCTCGACTTGCGGATAGCCTGCAATATCAAGCCATTCGCCGATGAGCCCGGTGCCGGCGCCGGCGTCGAGCAGCGGGGCTGAGCCGCGCGGCACATGACGGGTCAGCAAGGCAAGGCAGATCGTCGGATGGCGATAGCCGGCGGCCGACATATCGGCGTCGTAGGTCTGCGACCAGCGGTCATAAAGGGCTGCCACCTCTTCGGGTCGCTTGGCTGCGTAGGCCTCGCCCAGCGCGCCATGATGTTTGCTGTCCGTCAACCTGTTCCCCAATCCATTGTCTTTGCGGCATGATAGCCAAACGACGAAAATTGTGGAACCGTTGCGGTGAGAAATATCGGCGTGGGGACGCAGGCATGGTGACAGAAGAGGCGCGGGCGCAACTTGACGCCATTCCGGTACTGGCCGGCTATAGCGGCCCATTGGAACGGCTTGGCGGCCTGACCAACCTCGTCTTCAGGGCCGGCGATCTCTGCCTGCGCATTCCAGGCAAGGGCACCGAGGAATACATCAACCGCGCCAACGAAGCGGTGGCCGCGCGCGAGGCGGCAAAGGCCGGCGTCAGCCCGCAAGTGCTGCATGCCGACGCCGGCACCGGGGTGATGGTGACGCGCTTCATCACCGGCGCGGTAACGATGTCACCGGAGAAATTCAGGGAACGGGCGGGCAGCCCGGCCCGCGCCGGGGAGGCCTTTCGCAAGCTGCACGAATCCGGTGCGGTGTTTCCCTTCCGCTTCGAACTGTTTTCGATGGTCGACGACTATCTCAAGGTGCTGTCGACCAAGGACGTCACGCTGCCCGCCGGCTATCACGACGTGGTGCGCGAGGCCGGCAGCGTGCGGTCGGCCCTGGCCGCCCATCCGCGGCCCCTCGTCGCCTGCCATTGCGATCCGCTGTGCGAGAACTTCCTCGACACGGGCGAGCGGATGTGGATCGTCGACTGGGAATATTCGGGGATGAACGACCCGCTCTGGGATCTCGGCGACCTCAGCGTCGAAGGCAAGTTCGACGCGGCGCAGGACGAGGAGATGATGCGCGCCTACTTCGGCGGCGAAGCGCGCCCGGCCGAGCGCGGACGCGTCGTCATCTACAAGGCGATGTGCGACCTTTTGTGGACGCTGTGGGGACTGATCCAACTCGCCAACAACAATCCGGTCGACGATTTCCGCGCCTATGCCGACGGGCGGTTCGCGCGCTGCAAGGAATTGATGGAGACGCCGGAGTTTTCAAGGCACCTGGCTGCCATACGCCTGGGTTAGTTTACGCCCTTTGGAACATTCTCCGGCGGCACCGTGGTGTCGACCACCTTCTGACGGTGGAAAATGAACAGGCCGGCGAGGACGACGATACCCGAGCCGATCAGGATGCGCGGACTGGGAACGTCGCCGAAGAACACCAGCCCGAACACCACCGCCCACAGGAGCAGCGTGTAGTGCAGTGGCGCCAGCGTCGAGGCCGGCGCCAGCTTGAGCGCCCTGGTGATCATGAGATGGGCGCCGCAGGAGACGATACCGAGCAGCAGCATCGCACCGAAATCGAGCGCCGAGGGCGTGCGCCATGCGCCAATGGTCAGCACGGCGCCGACCAGCAGCGTGCCGATGGTCTGCCATGTCACCAGATTGGTATCGCTGGTGCCGCGCAGCCTTCGGCTGAGGATGATGGCGAAGGCAAAGGCAAAGCTGCCGACGAGCGCGAAACCCGACGACAGCGAGAATGCGGCCGTGGAGGGTTTCAGCATGATCACCACGCCGCAGAAGCCGAGCAGGATCGCCACCCAACGGCGCCAGCCGACCTTTTCGCCAAGCAGCAAATGCGACAGCGCCGCGACATAGATCGGCCCCGCCATGTAGAAACTCATCACATCGGCAAGCGGCAGATAGACCACCGCGGCATAGAAGAGCGCGGTGTCGAGCGTGGTCGCCACCACGCGCAGGATCTGCAGTTCGGGCCGTTCCATGCGAAACAGCTTGGCGGTGCCCTGATGGGCGATCATCGGGCCAAGCACGAAGAAAGCGCCGATGGAGCGGATCAGCACCACCTGGCCGACGGAGAAGCTGGCGACCAGCCATTTGCCCATGGCATCGTTCAGCGCAAACAGGAAGTCGCCGGCCAGCATCAGCAGAATGCCGGCCACAAGCACGTTCCTGATTGTGGAATTCTGCGCCACGGGCTGCGTCATGCCGATCCCGATTCCTCCCTCGCGTAGGCTGCGTCGTAGACGCAAGCAGCCGCTTTGACGAGGAGAAAACCCGAAAATCGGCAAGGCCAGTAGCGGAAATCGGGTGGCGCTACGCGGTTTTGTGCCTACGGTTCACCATAACCGGCCTTCCATCGATCGAAAGCTTGGTATCCTGCCTTGTCCGTTCCGCCACCACCTTGCCCTTGGCGATGACGCAGATGCGCTCGGCGCGCAGGCGCAGGGCCTCGATCGGATTGCCGGCGTCGAGGATCACAAGGCTGGCACGCTTGCCTACCGCCAGGCCGAAATGGTCGAGACCCATGATGGCGGCATTGACGTTGGTGACCATGTCGAAACAGCGCGCCATGTCGGCGGGACTCGACATCTGGGCGACGTGCAGGCCCATGAAAGCGACGTCGAGCATGTCGGCGGTGCCCAGCGAATACCAGGGATCGAGCACACAATCCTGGCCCCAGCCGACGCGGATGCCGAGCGCCTGCATCTCCTTGACCCGGGTCATGCCACGCCGCTTCGGGAAGCTGTCGTGACGGCCCTGCAGCATGATGTTGATCAGCGGATTGGGGATGGCGGAAACGCCGGCCTCGGCGATCAACGGCAGAAGCTTCGAGACATAGTAATTGTCCATCGAATGCATCGAGGTGAGGTGCGAGCCGGCCACCTTGCCTTGCAGGCCGAGGCGCTGCGTTTCATAGGCCAGTTGCTCGATGTGGCGCGACAGCGGGTCGTCGGTCTCGTCGCAATGCAGGTCGACCATCAGGCCGCGTTCAGCCGCGATCTCGCAAAGCTCGGTGACCGAGCGCGTGCCGTCGGCCATGGTGCGCTCGAAATGCGGAATGCCGCCGACGATGTCGACGCCCATGTCCAGTGCGCGAATGGTGTTCTGGCGCGCCGTCGGCGAGCGGTAGAAGCCGTCCTGCGGGAAAGCCACGAGTTGCAGGTCGATGTAAGGGGCGATGGTTTTCTTGACGTCGAGCAGGGCCTCGACGGCCAGCAGGCGGTCGTCACAAACGTCGACATGGGTGCGGATCGCTAGCAGGCCCATCGACACCGCCCAGTCGCAATAGGCGAGCGCGCGGTCGCGCACCGCCTCATGCGTCAAGAGCGGCTTCAATTCGCCCCATAGCGCAATGCCTTCGAGCAGCGTGCCCGAGGCGTTGATGCGCGGAATGCCATAGGACAGCGTCGCATCCATGTGGAAATGCGGATCGACGAAGGGCGGCGAGACCAGGTTGCCGCGCGCATCGACCTCGATCCGTGCGGCCCCCTGCAATTTAGGCTCGATCGCCGCGATCGTCTCGCCGACAATGCCGATATCGGCGATCCTGCCGTCAGGCAGCGTGCCGCCACGAACGATAAGGTCGAAATCCATTTGTCGTCATCCCATTCAGAATCAGCGAGCCATGGTGGCGCAAAAGACAGCTTGCCGCAGCCGTTTCTTTCAGCGAGCGCGAAAGGTTCCCTCCGGAGGTAACTCGCTCTATAAGCCGCCTTTCGTCTACGCAGCGATCGGCTCCGAACTCAAGGCCATAGTCGCAAACCATGGAACTCCCGTGTGAACTTGAACTTGCCGTTCCTGAAACGCGACGAACGCTCGGCGGAGAACCAACGCCTTATCGTGCGGCTGGTCAAAGAGTCTTTCCGGCAGCATATGTTCGGATATGCCGCGGCCATCGTGTCGATGCTGGTGGTGGCCGGCATGACGGCCGCGAGCGCCTGGATCCTGCGCGAAATCACCAATGAATTCGTGATCGACAAGCGGATCGAACGCGTCAACATGATTGGCGCGGCGGTCGCCGGGATCTTCATCCTCAAGGGGTTCGCCAATTTCGTCCAGGCCTATTTCATGAGCCGGGTGGGCAATGCCATCATTGCCGACCGGCAGCGCAAGATCTACGACCGCATCCTGGCCCAAGGCATCGAATTTTACCACTCGACCTCGTCATCCGACCTGATCACCCGCATGACCAACAATGCGCAGGCGGCGCGCAACGTGCTCGATCTCATTGTGACATCCTACGTGCGCGATCTGGTGACGCTGCTTGCATTGATCGGTGTCATGGTCTGGCAGCAGCCTGCGCTGTCGCTGATCTGCTTCGCCGTCGGTCCCCTGGCCATCTACGGCGTCAACCGCATCCTGAAGCGTGTGCGCAAGTTCGCCGCGATGGAGTTCCGCTCGGTCGGCCAGATCATTCAGGTGATGCAGGAAACGGCGATCGGCGTGCGCGTCGTCAAATCCTTCAACCTCGAAGGCTTGATGCGCAAACGCATGTACAAGGCGGTGGCGGACGTCGAGGACCGGGCCAACAACATCGCCGCGCTGGAAGCGGTGACCAGCCCGGTGATGGAGACGCTTGCCGGGTTGGCGATCGCCGGCGCCGTGATGATCAGCGGCCTCCTGGTTCTGCAGGGCGGCCAGATGCCAGGCAACATCATGGCCTTCATCGCCGCGCTACTGCTTGCCTATGAACCGGCCAAACGCCTGGCGCGCGTCCGCATCTCGCTCGAAAGCGGCATTGTCGGCGTGCGCATGATGTTCCAGCTCGCCGACGAGCCGCTGACGCTGGCCGAGAAGCCCAACGCGAAACCGCTTCGGGCCGGACCGGGCGAGATCCGGTTGGACGCCGTCAGCTTTGCCTATCAGAACGGTCCGCCGGTGCTCGACGGGTTCGACCTGACCTTCGCGCCGGGCAAGATGACGGCGCTGGTCGGGCCATCCGGCGGCGGCAAGTCGACGATCCTCAACCTGATCATGCGCATGTACGACCCGAAGAGCGGCAAGGTGCTGCTCGACAGCCAGGACATTTCGCAGGCGACGCTTGCCTCGCTCAGGGAAAAGATCGCCTATGTCAGCCAGGACACGTTCCTGTTCGCCGGCACGATCATGCACAACATCCGGCTTGGGCGGGAGGACGCGACCGACCAGGAGGTGATCGCCGCCGCCAAGGCCGCCAACGCGCATGACTTCATCATGGCGCAGGCGAAAGGTTACGAGACCGATGTCGGCGAGAATGGCGGCCTCTTGTCCGGCGGCCAGCGCCAGCGCATCTCGATCGCGCGCGCCATGCTGCGCAACGCCGAAATCCTGCTGCTCGACGAGGCGACCAGCGCGCTCGATGCCGAATCCGAAGCGCTGTTTCGCGACGCTCTGCAGCAGCTGACCGAAGGACGCACGACGATCGTCATCGCTCACCGCCTGTCGACGGTACACCAGGCCGATACGATCCTGGTACTGGAGGGCGGCAAGGTGGTGGAGAGCGGCCCGCACCGGACCCTGCTCAACCAGGGCGGGCTTTACCAGAAGCTCTATGAGTACCAGTTGATGCCGTGAGGCCGGATGAGGGGGCTCCAGCTTGGCACCGACGGTACTCCGTCACCCACCCCTCAACCGTCTCGGCGCTACGCGCCAATCCACCTTCTCCCACAAGGGGAGAAGGAAGAACCAGCTTTACTCCGGAACGTGCCGCACCGCGCCCTTGTCGGCGCTGGTGGCGAAGGCGGCGTAGGCGCGCAACGCCGTCGTCACCTTGCGCTTGCGCTTTTCCTCCGGCTTCCAGGCCAGGGCGCCCTTCGCCTCCATCGCGGCGCGGCGCGCTTCGAGCTCGGCATCGCTGACGGCAAGACGGATCGTACGGCTGGGGATGTCGATCTCGATCGTGTCGCCCTCCTGGACCAGCCCGATCGTGCCGCCCTCGGCGGCTTCAGGTGAGGCATGACCGATCGACAGGCCAGACGTGCCGCCGGAGAAGCGCCCATCGGTGACCAGCGCGCAGGCCTTGCCCAGGCCCTTCGACTTCAGATAGCTGGTGGGGTAGAGCATCTCCTGCATGCCGGGTCCGCCACGCGGGCCCTCGTAGCGGATGACGACGACATCGCCGGCATTGACCTCGTTGGCCAGGATGGCTTTCACCGAAGCGTCCTGGCTTTCGAACACCCGCGCCGGGCCGGTGAACTTCAGGATCGACTCATCGACGCCGGCCGTCTTAACGATGCAGCCGTCGAGCGCCAGATTGCCTTTCAGCACGGCCAGGCCACCGTCCTTCGAGAATGGCGTTTCCGCCGAACGGATGACGCCCTTCTCGCGGTCAAGGTCGAGATCATCCCAGCGGCGGTCCTGGCTGAAGGCGACCTGTGTCGGCACGCCGCCGGGCGCGGCGAGGAAGAAGTCGCGGACATTCTGGCTGGAAGTGCGGGAAATATCCCAATGGTCGAGCGCTTCGCCAAGGCTTGCCGTGTGCACGGTCGGCAGATCGCGGTTGATCAGCCCGGCATTGTCGAGCTGGCCGAGGATGGCCATGATGCCGCCGGCGCGGTGAACGTCTTCCATATGAACGTCCGATTTGGCCGGCGCCACCTTGCACAGCACCGGCACCCGCCGCGACAGCCGGTCGATGTCCTCCATGGTGAAGTCGACCTCACCCTCGTGGGCTGCGGCCAGGATGTGCAGCACCGTGTTGGTCGAGCCGCCCATGGCGATGTCGAGCGTCATGGCGTTTTCGAAAGCGCCCTTGGACGCGATGCTGCGTGGCAGTGCGCTTTCATCGTCCTGCTCGTAATAGCGCTGGGCGAGATCGACAACGAGATGGCCGGCCTCGACGAACAGCCGCTTGCGGTCGGCATGCGTGGCCAGCGTCGAGCCATTGCCCGGCAACGACAGGCCCAGCGCCTCGGTCAGACAGTTCATCGAATTGGCGGTGAACATGCCCGAGCAGGAGCCGCAGGTCGGGCAGGCGGAGCGCTCGATGACCTTGACGTCCTCGTCGGAGATCTTGTCGTCGGCGGCCGCGACCATGGCGTCGACCAGGTCGAGCGCTTGCGTCTTGCCGGCGAGCACCACCTTGCCGGCCTCCATCGGCCCGCCGGAAACGAACACGGTCGGGATGTTGAGGCGCAGCGAGGCCATCAGCATGCCGGGGGTGATCTTGTCGCAATTGGAGATGCAGACCATGGCATCGGCGCAGTGCGCATTGACCATGTATTCGACGGAATCGGCGATCAGCTCGCGCGACGGCAGCGAATAGAGCATCCCGTCATGGCCCATGGCGATGCCGTCATCGACGGCGATGGTGTTGAATTCCTTGGCAACGCCGCCGGCCTTCTCGATCTCGCGCGCGACCAGCTGGCCAAGGTCCTTCAGATGGACGTGACCCGGCACGAACTGGGTGAAGGAGTTGACCACGGCGATGATCGGCTTGCCAAAATCACTATCCTTCATGCCGGTGGCACGCCAAAGGCCGCGGGCGCCGGCCATGTTGCGGCCATGAGTGGTGGTGCGGGAGCGATAGGCAGGCATGAATTTTCCTTAGCTGGCTGGCTGCGCTCGATGCGGAGCGAGGCGGCGCTGAGTTCGGACCGCAGGCGTTATAGACTCGCAAGTATGGTCTGGCCACATTTTTACAATGCGCCACGAAATCCACTGGGCGGTTGACGAGCCAAGCCTCGTATTATATAGCCAATTGGGTATATACCCTATTGGCTATGGATACGTCATGAACCAGCTCGATGCCACCTTCGCGGCGCTTGCCGATCCGACGCGGCGCGCCATCCTTGCCCGGCTCATCGAAGGCGAGGCATCGGTGATGGAACTGGCCGAGCCCTTCGCCATGAGCCAGCCCTCGATTTCCAAGCATCTCAAGGTACTCGAAAGCGCCGGCCTTATCTCTCGCGGCCGCGACGCGCAGCGCCGGCCGTGCCGGCTGGAAGCAAAACCGCTGGCCGAAGCCAATGACTGGCTCGAGCGCTACCGCAAGATCTGGGAAGGCAATTTCCAGCGCCTCGACGCCTTGCTGGGTGCCATGCAGGCCAACAAGACGGCCGGCGACGCGGAACAATAGCCGAAGCCGGCGTCTTCATCCCAAAGGGAAAAATCAAAAGCCGTGTCGGATCGCCGGTTGGCCAAACGTCCTTGGACGAACAGCAGGAGGATTATTATGAGCACCACAACTTTGCCCGGCTCGACCGTCGCCACATTGACCGTGACCACGCCCAGCGATCGCGAGGTCCAGATCACCCGGGTCTTCGACGCGCCCCGCCCGATGGTGTTCGACTGCTGGACGGTGCCGGAACTGTTGAAGAGTTGGCTGCACGGCCCGGACGGCTGGCGTCTGGCGATCTGCGAGATCGACCTCAGGGTCGGCGGCGCCACACGCTACGTCTGGCAGCACCGTGATGGCCGCAGCATGGGCATGAGCGGCGCCTATCGCGAAATCGTGCGCCCAAGCCGCCTCGTCGCCACCGAACTGTTCGACGAGGACTGGACCGGCGGCGAGACGGTTGGAACGGTGATCTTTGCCGAACAGACCGGAAAGACGCTGCTGACGCAGACGGTGCTCTACGCTTCGTCAGCGGCGCGCGACAGCGCGCTCGGCACCGGCATGACCAGCGGCATGGCGCAAAGCTACGCCCAACTCGACGCCTATCTCACTTCGCTACAGGACGCCGCCAAGGGCGCCGCCTGATTTCCCGCAAAGAAACCCGAGGAGAAAACCATGCAAAAGATCACCACCTTCCTGTGGTTCGACGGCCAGGCCGAAGACGCCATGAACCACTACGTCTCCATCTTCAAGAATTCGAAGGTGCTGAGCGTTACGCGCTGGCCCAAGGGCCACGCCGACGAGGGCAAAGTGTTGGTCGCCTCGTTCGAGCTCGACGGCGTGCAGTTCCAGGCGCTCAATGGCGGTCCGCAATACAAGTTCACCGAGGCGATCTCGCTCTCGATCGACTGCAAGACGCAGGCCGAGGTCGATCATTTCTGGACGAAACTGACCGAGGGCGGTGGCGAACCCGGCCCCTGCGGTTGGCTGAAGGACAAGTTCGGCGTTTCCTGGCAGGTCGTGCCGGAGCAGTTGCCGCGCCTGCTTCAGGACCCCGACAAGGCCAAGGCCGGCCGCGTCATGGGAGCGATGATGCAGATGGGCAAGATCGACATCGGGAAACTCGAGGCGGCTGCGAAGGGGTAAGCGACCCCTTTACGTCGGCGCTGCCCCTCATCCGCCCTTCGGGCACCTTCTCCCCGTGAAACGGGGAGAAGGAAGAGGTCAAGCGGCCTTTTCGCGGACCTGGTAGTCCTTGATCGTGGCGAAGCGGATCGCCTTCCAGCGCTCGGCTTCGTAGTTCAGCGAGAAAGCGTGCTGGGCCAGGAATACCGGATCGTTGTCGAGGTCGCGGGCGATGTCGCCGCGATGCGCTTCGATGAAGCGGTGCACTTCGGCCTTGTCGTCGGCCGAAATCCAGCGGCAGACGGAAAAGCGCGACATCTCGAATTCGACCGGCAGCGTGTATTCGAAATTCAGCCGCTCCTTCAGCACGTCGAGTTGCAGGGCGCCGACGACGCCGACGATGGCCGGCGAGCCGTCCTCGGGCGAGAACAGCTGCACGACCCCTTCCTCGGCCATCTGGTGCAGCGCTTCCTTAAGTTTTTTCGCCTTCATCGCGTCGCCAAGCCGGACGCGGCGCAGGATTTCCGGGGCGAAATTCGGTACGCCCCGGAACAGGATCTCCTCGCCCTCGGTCAGCGTGTCGCCAATGCGCAGCGTGCCGTGGTTGGGGATGCCGACAACATCGCCGGCAAAGGCTTCGTCCGCCGTGACGCGGGTGCGGGCGAAGAAGAATTGCGGCGCCGACAGGCTCATCGGTTTGCCGGTGCGCACCAGCTTGGCCTTCATGCCGCGCTCGAGCTTGCCCGAGCAGACGCGCACGAAAGCGATGCGGTCCCGATGGTTGGGGTCCATGTTGGCCTGGATCTTGAAGACGAAGGAGGTCATCTTGTCCTCAGTCGCCTCTACCTTGCGGGTGTCGGCCTCCTGCGCGCGAGGCGGCGGGCCGAAGGCGCCAAGCGCCTCGATCAGGTCGCGCACGCCGTAATTGCGCAGCGCCGAGCCGAAATAGACCGGCGTCAGATGGCCTTCGCGAAAGGCTTCTATATCAAGGGGCCTGCACGCTTCTCGCGCGAGCTCCAGCTCCTCGATGAAGGCCTCGCGCTCGTTTTCCGGCAGCAGGCCGGCGACGCGGTTGGAATCGGGACCGTTGACCGGCGTGCGCTCCTTCTCGTCGTCGCCCTTGCGCACGGCGTTCAAGGCCAGGTGGTAGGTGCCGGAAAACGTCTTGCCACGGCCGATCGGCCAGGTGATGGGGGCCGTATCCAAGGCCAGCTTCTGCTCGATCTCGTCGAGAATTTCGAACGGATCACGGCTTTCGCGGTCCATCTTGTTGACGAAGGTGATGATCGGAATGTCACGCAGCCGGCAAACCTCGAACAGTTTCAGCGTGCGCGGCTCGATGCCCTTGGCGGCGTCGATGACCATGACCGCCGAGTCGACCGCAGACAGCGTGCGGTAGGTGTCGTCGGCGAAGTCCTCGTGGCCGGGCGTGTCGAGCAGGTTGAAGACATTGTCCTCATATTCGAACGTCATCACCGAGGTGACGACCGAAATGCCGCGCTCGCGCTCGATCTTCATCCAGTCGGACCGGGTCTGGATACGATCCTTCTTGGCCTTGACCTCGCCGGCAAGCTGGATGGCGCCGCCAAACAGCAGCAGCTTTTCAGTGAGCGTCGTCTTGCCGGCGTCGGGGTGGGCGATGATCGCGAAAGTGCGGCGGCGCGCTACTTCCTCTGGTATTGTTTCGGGCATTCTTTGGAGTATCCGTGTGACAGGCCGGGCTTCTAGCAGCGCAGTGCCGGGCTGTCGACCGCTCCGGCAACGCAAGCGGACTACGGATGCCGTCTCTCACCATCCTTCAAGCCTGCGTGCATTTCGACATTGGCAAGCGGCCGCAGGAATGCCACTTGGGGAACATCCCTTGCATCATGAGACAGAGGAGGAAGCATGGCTTCGGAAAAACAGGTCATTGTCATCGGCGCCGGCATTATCGGTGCCTCCATCGCCTGGCATCTGACCAAGGCTGGCGCGCGGGTGACGGTCGTTTCCGAGAGCGGTGCCGGTGGCGTCGCGACACCCAATTCCTTTGCCTGGATCAACGCCAGCTGGGGCAATCCCGAGATCTATTTCCGGCTGCGCAGCCGCGCCATGGCCGAATGGAAGCGGCTGGCAAACGAACTCCCTGGGCTGCCGCTCGCCTGGTGCGGCGGACTGCGTTGGGACATGTCGGCAAGCGACATGGAAGCCTACATCGCCGAGCATTCGTCCTGGGGTTATGGCATCGAGCACATCGACCGCGCCCGCGCGGCGCGCATCGAGCCCAATCTCGCCGAGCTGCCGAACTTCGCCCTCTATGTCGCCGAGGAGGGCGTCGCCGAGCCGGTTGCGGCAACCAGGGCGCTGCTGGCCGATGCCGAACGGCATGGCGCCAGGATCATCGCCAGCACAGTCACCGCGCTGGTCAAGACCGGCGACAGGATCAGCGGCGTCGACACCTCGCATGGCCTGATGAGCGCCGACGAGGTGGTGGTCGCCGCCGGTGTCGGCTCGCCGGATCTTGCCGCGAATGTCGGCGTCACCTTGCCGATCGAAACCCCGCCCGGCCTGATCGTCCATTCGCGGCCCTATCCGAAATTGCTCAATGGGCTGGTGCTGGCCGAGCGGCTGCACATGCGCCAGACGGCCGAGGGCCGCATCATCGCCGGCTCGGATTTCGGCGGCGCCGATCCGGGCATGGATGCCGGAGCGACCGCCCGGGAGCTGTTTGCGGTCCTGAAAGCCAGCCTACACGGCAGCGATGAGCTTGAACTGGATTTCCATACGCTCGGCTACCGGCCGACGCCGATCGACGGCTTTCCGATCATTGGGCGCGCCGAGGGCTTGGACGGGCTCTACGTCGCGGTCATGCATTCCGGCATCACGCTGGCGCCGGCCGTAGGCCTGTTCGCCGCGAGGGAAATTCTTGACGGCGAGCGCGATCCGCTGCTGACGCCCTACGGGTTGGGCCGGTTCGCTCAGTAGCCTGTAAGCAGATCGCAGGCAGCTACCCGGCCAGCGCCAGCTTGGCCGCGGCTGGAGCAAAGGGCCCGATGTCGATGCCGTCCTTCGTCATGGTGACGAAGGACGATGGCGGAATCGCTTGCCAGTCGCCACCCTCGCGATCGAAAGGTTCGGAGACGATGCATCGACCGCCACCCTTGCGAAAGCTGGAGGTGTAGAGCGTCGGCGCGTGGGCATCGGTGGCGTAACGCACCGCGTGCAGTGCCTGCCCGTCCGCGAAGGCGGCGGTGAGTTTCAGGGCAGGTTCGAGACCGGCTCGGCGGGAAGCTTCGAGCACCCGGTAGGTGGCGCGCGAGACGGCGCCTTGCGGGTCCCCAGCCAGTCCTTCGTCGATCATCAGGAGAAAGAAGAGTTCGGAATCGGTGGTGCCTTCGCGTTGGTCGAAGACGGCGTCGGACAGCGAATTCTCCAGCGCGCGGCGGATTTTTTCAAAGCCGCCGATCTGGCCGTTGTGCATGAACGACCACGGGCCGGAGATGAAGGGATGGCAGTTCATGCGGCTGGTGGCGCCGCCGGTCGAGGCCCGCACATGGGCAAGGAAGAGGCCGGATTTGATCTGCCGGCACAGGCTCTTCAGATTGGGATCGGACCAGGCCGGCAGGATATCGCGATAGAGGCCGGGCCCCGGCCGGTCGCCATACCAGGCAAGGCCGAAACCGTCGCCATTGGTCGGCGACTTGGCTTCCTGGGCGCAATGACTCTGGGCGATCAGCGAGTGACAGGGCGCCGTGAGGATGTCCTCGAGAAAGACCGCTTCACCGAGATAGGCCGCCCACCGGCACATTGCTTCTGTCGTCCTCTAGGCGCGATCCGCAAGAGCCACCGGCTCCTTGATCGCGTGCGAACCTCTGTTGTGCGTCCGCTCGTAAAGCTCGCGGACGATTCGGCTGGCGGTAGTCTCGAAGAGAAATGGCAAGAAAGCGTGAACGAGCGCGGCACCGGCCGCCATCAGCAGGCGCGAGGAAAACCACGCCGCAAAGGCCATATGGCCAAAGTAGGTTTCACCGACCTTGGCCGGATGAGAGGTGAAAATCCTTGCGACCGACATGCTGGGTCCCCTTCAGCACTTGAGTTCAGATAGTAGGTATCCTGACACGCCTCGTCGGTTCATTGGTCTCAAAATATCCTTGTGTTTCGCTATTCGTTGGGACAAATATCCCAACATGCCGATGGAAATCGACGAGATCGATCGAAAGCTGCTTGCCGAATTGCAACGCGACGGCACGCTGTCGGTCGACCAGCTGTCGGAACGGGTGGCCCTGTCGCGCAATGCCTGCTGGCGGCGCGTCAAGCGGCTGGAGGAGGATGGCGTGATCACCGGCCGCGTGGCGCTGGTCGACCCCGAAAAGCTCGGACTTGGCCTGTCGGTGTTCATCCTGGTCCGGACATCGAATCACGATCCGGGCTGGCTGCAGAAATTCCGGGCGGCGGTGACGGGCTTTCCCGAGATCACCGGGGTCTACCGCATGTCCGGCGACCTCGACTATGTCCTGCGCGCCCGCGTTGCCGACGTGAAGGCCTATGACCGGCTCTACCAGCGGCTAATCGCCAAGGTGGCGTTGTCAGATGTCTCCGCTTCCTTCGTCATGGAGGAGATCAAGGAGACCACGGTCGTACCGATGGAAGTGCGCTGAGGTGTGCTCGGTCACAGTGATGCCCGAAAGAAAGCCGTTGATAGCGGTGCGGGCGAATTGACCGAATCGGCAATCGCGCCGATAGGATCGATTTTATGCGCGCAGCCCTCCAAAACTCCTCCGTCATCGGTCCGACTGTCGGCTTCGTCAGATTGCCGCACGCCGAAGGACTTCCCCTCCCCGCTTACGAAAGCGCCGGAGCCGCCGGCATGGACCTGCGTGCGGCGGTGCCCGATGACAGGCCCCTGCTGATCCTGCCGGGAAAACGCGCTTTGGTGCCGACCGGGCTGATCCTGGAGATTCCCGAAGGCATGGAAGGCCAGGTGCGGCCGCGCTCCGGCCTTGCTTTCAAGCATGGCCTCACCGTCCTCAATTCACCGGGAACGGTCGACAGCGACTACCGTGGCGAGGTGAAGGTGCTGCTGATCAACCATGGTGACGAGGATTTCGCGGTGACGCGCGGCATGCGCATTGCCCAGATCGTTTTCGCCGCTGTGACGCAGGTGGCGGTGGAAGAGCGTTCGCTGGCCGGCGGCACGGCGCGAGGCTCGGGCGGGTTCGGATCGACCGGAACAGCGTGACCAGGATACCAAAGCTTGTCATCTTCGACTGCGACGGGATACTCGTCGACACCGAAAATCTCGCCAATCGGCGCCTCGCCGAATGGCTGAGTGCCGCCGGCTACCCGACAAATTTCGAATATTGCCGCAAGAACTTCTCCGGCCGCAGCATGGCCTCGGTGCAGAAGGAAATCGAAGCCGAGACCGAGCTCCGCCTCGGCGCCGATTTTGTTGATCGCTGGAACGCAGGGCTGCCGGATCTGTTTTCCCATGGCGTCGAGGCGATCCCTTACGTCCGGGAATTCATCGAGGCGGTCCGCGCGGCCTGTATCCCCTATTGCGTCGCCACCTCGGCCAGAATCTCGAAAATGCACATCACGCTTGGCCAGACCGGGCTGTTGCCGCTGTTCGAACATGCGCTGTTTTCCGCCACCATGGTTTCGCGCGGCAAGCCGTTCCCGGACCTGTTCCTGCACGCGGCCAGGACCATGGGCTTCGCGCCCGCCGATTGCATCGTCATCGAGGACAGCGTCGCCGGGACGCAGGCCGGCATTGCCGCCGGCATGCGGGTGTTTTCCTATCATGGCGATCCCTATTCCGACCGCGATGGCCTGATCCAGGCCGGCGGCATCCTGTTCGACGACATGCGCGAGCTGGCCGGCCTGGTGCCGATCCACTGATCCCGTTTCGACACGGCTGCACGATGCTGGAACCCGTGCTAGCGTGAGGCCTGATCTCGGGCGAAACTCATGCCGACGAACCTGCTCCGCTTCACGCTCGCGTTGATGCTGCTGCCGTTCTTTTGGACGGCGGCCGGCGCGCAGGCCGTGAGCTTTCCCGAACTCGACAACCCGCTGCCCGGCCGCAGCGATGTCACTTATCTCGACCTGGCCAAGATGGTCATCCCAGACCTTAGCGCCGACAAGGACGGTTTCTACAAGGGCGGATTGCCGATCGATATGCGCCACATTGCCGGTGGCGATGACGGCGGCTCGCCGCCGGAGACGACGAACCTGCCCAATGCGGCGGTGCTTCCCATCAAGGCTGGCGGCAAGGATCGGCTGGCGATGCTGTTCGATCTCGGCGATTCTCCCGACAGTGCCGAAGGCTATGCGGTGCTGGCGCTCTACGACGTGACGGCCAAGCCGAAACTGCTCGATGCGGCCAATGTCGCGGTCGACCGCAGCACCTATTTCCGCGAGCCGAACAAGCTTTCGATCGGCGCTGGCGACGACGTGCTCATCTCCATGAGCACGCATTTCAATTCCAACCAGGGCTATGTGAGTACGCTGCTGATCCTGCCTCGCGAGGACCGCCTTCAATTGGTCGACACGATCAACACGTTCGATGAGAACGTCTGCGCCTACAAACGCACCCAGGATCTGGCCTTCCTGACGCTGGACGACGGAAAGCCTTATGCGGCGATCAAGGTGACGGCGACCGACGCCACGGTGCCGAGTGGTGAAAGTTGCGATGAGGCTGCGCCCGATGTAGCGTCGCACGACATTTCCGTCACCTACCATTGGGACACGAAGACTTCACACTACGTCAAGGATTCCGATGCGTTCGAGAAGTTGTCAGCAGAGAACGCGAAACGCTTCTGAACCAAGCGCATTCGTTTGCCCAGCCGCGGACACCGCGATAGCATCCGCGCCGACACTCGTGATGGGGAGCATTCATGGACAAGGGCAAGATCTTTCGCGACCTGCATGCCTCGACCTTCGTCATGCCCAATCCCTGGGATCCGGGCACGACCAAGCTACTCGGCTCCTTCGGTTTCAAGGCGCTGGCGACGACCAGCGCCGGCTTTGCCTTTTCGCGCGGCCTGCCAGACGGCGCCGTGAGCTTCGAACAGATGATCCACCATTGCCGCGAGGTGACGGCGGCGACCGACCTGCCGGTCTCGGCGGATCTCGAGAAAGGCAAAGGAGACAGCGCCGAGCAGGCCGCCGAAACCATCTTCGCGGCGGAAGCGGCCGGCCTTGCCGGCTGCTCGATCGAGGACCACACCGGCGATCCCGACAAGCCGATCTATGATTTTGCGCATGCGGTCGAACGCGTCGCGGCGGCGGTCGAGGCGGCGCGGGCACTCAAGCGCGATTTCGTCTTCACGGCGCGGGCCGAGAATTTTCTCTGGGGCAAGTCCGACCTCGACGACACCATTAAGCGGCTGCAGGCCTTCGAGAAGGCCGGTGCCGACGTGCTCTACGCGCCGGGCATCGGCGACGTCGAGATGGTGCGCACCCTCTGCTCAGCGGTCGGCAAGCCGGTCAACGTCATGGCGAAGCCAGGCTTCACCATCGCCGATCTTGCCATGGCCGGCGTCAAACGCATTTCGCTGGGGCCGTGGCTGACCAACTTCGCCTACGGCATGCTGGAGACGGCGGCGCGCGAAATCCAGCAGGACGGCACGTTCGGCTTCACCCGCGCCGCCATGCCGTTCGGCAAATTGCAGGAGCTGTTCGGCAAATCCCTCGGCTAGAAGGGCCGGTAGCTGACGGTTAGCGACGGCTCTCTCGCGCCGAAATCGCCTTGTGCAGATGCACCATCATGGCGGCGGCAAAGAGGGGTGTCAGCAGATTGAGCAGCGGCACCGCAAGAAAGGCCGCGATGACCAGCCCGGCAAGGAAGACCGTGCCAGCGTAGTTCCTGCGCAAGGCCCTGGCCTCGTCTTCGGCGCGAAAGCGCATGGCGGCGAATTCGAAGAATTCGCGGCCGAGCAGATAGCCGTTGACGATGAAGAAGGCGGCGATGTTGATGCCCGGCACAAGCAGAAGCAGGAGCGCGACGATGTTGCCTGCTATGACGACACCGAAGAATTTAACCGCCAGCACCAGCGAACGCAGCGCCGGCATGGCACGGCCGGGCGGGTCGGCGGAATAGTCGGTGCGCTCGACCACCTCGGCGACATCGTCGAGGAAGAGGCCGGCGATCACCGCCGTGACCGGCGCGACAAGCAGCGCCATGCCGAAGGCAAGCACGATCGCCGCGATGATGCCGCCCAGCCAGCCGGCCCAGGACGGTATGCCGGGCAACAGCGTCTCGAGCCATGGCAGGGCCAGCCATTCGACAAGGCTCGTCAGGCCGAACCACAAGGCAACCAGCGCCAGCACGGTCAGGCCCAGCGTCTTGATGAACACTGCGCGAAACGGCGGCGAGAGCAGCTCGAAGGCCGCAGCGCGGGCAGCGTCGAAAATCACCGTGCATCAACCCCAGGTCAGCGGACACCGCCGAAAGGCGGAACGTTCACGAGATAGGCAGCGCGGGTCGCGAGCACAAGCGCGGGTCGCTACCTAGCAAACGCCGGCTTTCTGACCGGGATGGTCATGGCCGCGACGCCGGCAATGACAAAGGCCATGCCGAACCACACGGTCGGCCCGAGGCTTTCGCCGAGGACGGCGGCGCCGATGCCGACGCCGATCGGCACGCGCAGATAGGCCTGCGACGTGGTGCCGACCGAACCCAGCGTGTGGATGAGGCGGAAATAGATGACGAAGGCGAGCGCCGTCGAGAAGACCGACAGGCCGATCAGGGACAGGATCGAGGCCATCGACGGTGCGAGCGTCCAGGGCTGGTCGACCGCCAGGCTGAGCGGCACCAGCATGACGGCACCGCAGAGCATCGAGCCGGCGGCCGGCAGCATCGGATCTAGACCCTTGAAGCCACGGCCGAAGATGGCGGCACCGGCATAGCAGACCGTCGCCACGACGATGGCGATTTGCGCCCACAATTCGTGACCGAGGCCACCCAGCGCCTCGGTGCCGACGATGAGGCAGATACCGGCTATGCCGGCGCCGACACCGACCAGTTTGCGCACCGTGACCGGCTCATGGCGGGTGATGAGCGCGGTGAAAACGAAGGTGAAGATCGGCGAGGTCGCATTGAGGATGGTGGCAAGGCCGGCATCGACCGAGCGCTCGGCCGCAGCGATCAGCGTGAACGGGATGACGCTGTTGAGGCAGGCCTGGAAGGCAAAGCGGCGCCAGCTTGCAGCGTCGCCCGGCATGGTCAGCCCGCGCCAACGGATGATGGCGAACAGGATGCCACCGGCGATCATGGTGCGGGCCGCGATGAAGGTGACCGGCGGGATCGTTTCGACGCCGATCTTAATGAAGGTGTAGGAAGCGCCCCACAGCACAGCCAGAACGCCGAGCAATGCCAGGTCGGTGGTTGTATCGCTCTTTGCAGACATGGGCTCGCCGCTCTCGCATATGATCGGGCTTGTTCTAGGCAACGCCGCGAAGAAATGCTTCGTCCACGGTCGAATTATCGTAGCGCCTGGTTGTCACCGCCGCGCGGGAACGACAGAAAATCGGTTGCCAATTTTCGGGCTCTTGCTGTAGACCCGCCCGGGCGTGGCAAGAAGCCGGCTCTCTCTTTGTACGCAATTCCTGTGGGAAAACCGCTAAGCACTTTTCCTGGAATTGCTCTAGGTTTTTGGTGGAGACATTGATGCCGGATTATGACGTGCTTTGCATCGGCAATGCCATTGTCGACATCATCGCCCAGTGCGAGGAGGAATTCCTCGAGACCAACGGCATCATCAAGGGCGCGATGAACCTCATCGACACGCAGCGCGCCGAGTTGCTCTACAGCCGCATGGGTCCGGCGATCGAGGCCTCCGGCGGCAGCGCCGGCAACACCGCCGCCGGCGTCGCCTCCTTCGGCGGACGCGCCGCCTTCTTCGGCAAGGTTTCCAACGATGCGCTGGGCGAAATCTATGCGCATGACATCCACGCCCAGGGCGTCGCCTTCGACACCAGGCCGCTCACCGGCGAGCCGCCGACGGCGCGCTCGATGATCTTCGTCACCCCCGACGGCGAACGCTCGATGAACACCTATCTCGGCGCCTGCGTCGAGCTCGGGCCGGAGGATGTCGAGGCCGACAAGGCGTCCGGCGCCAAGGTCACCTATTTCGAGGGCTATCTGTGGGACCCGCCGCGCGCCAAGGAAGCGATCCGGCAGACGGCGAAACTGGCGCACGCGGCAGGCCGCGAGGTGTCGATGACGCTGTCGGACTCGTTCTGCGTCGACCGCTACCGCGACGAGTTCCTCGACCTGATGCGCTCCGGCACGGTCGACATCGTCTTTGCCAACAGCCACGAGATCAAGTCACTCTACCAGACATCGTCCTTCGACGAGGCGCTGGCCAGGATCCGCAAGGACTGCAGGATCGCCGCCGTGACGCGGTCGGAAAAGGGCTCGGTCATCGTGCGCGGCGACGAGACGGTGGTCATCCAGGCGACCGCCATCAGGGAACTGGTCGACACGACTGGCGCCGGCGATCTCTACGCCGCCGGCTTCCTGCATGGCTACACGCAAGGCCGCGACCTCAAGACCTGCGGCGACCTTGGCTCGCTGGCGGCCGGCCTGGTGATCCAGCAGATCGGCCCGAGGCCGAGACAGAATCTGCGCAAAGAGGCTGAACTGGCGGGATTGCTGTAGCTGAAAGCCCGGCGCTTCTGTTGTTAACAGCCGGCCGCGCCGCAGCCCTTCGCAGGCTCAGGGCGTTCGAAGCTCGAAAAGCCAAGCAATTGGCTTTTCGTCCGCTGCGCGGACCGCTTCTCACCGTCGCGTTCCTGTCACACATCGCCCCTACACGAAATCGCGAGCGTCCCGCGACTGACATTTCGGGACGCCCTCGGTCAGATGGGGTGTTGAGAAGATGCAAGACAGCAAGCTGTCGGGCGGCGCGGTTCGTCGCCGCCACTATTTCCGTTTACAGCACTAACAATTCAGTAATCGACCGCCGCCGAGGGAGGAAGTGCGCGGCCGGAAGACAGGTGCATGAGCAGATTTCAGACAGGTCTCGGACAAGACGACTTCGCGGAGATGGTCGCGGAGGATGTCGAGCGCGCGCTTGCCCACTATGACGAGGCCATAAACCAGTCCACCGTGGTCTCGGTCGGCAAGATCGCCGGCAGCATAGCGTCGGCCGTCACCTTGCTGTCGCCAAAGCACCAGCGCGCCATCGACGCCATTCATGCCGACCTTCCCGGCCTTGCCTCGAAATTCGTGCGCGCGCTGGCGGCGGAAGCCGCGCGCCGCAGCGAAGCCGGCACCACGGATATGCCGACGGCTTTGCAGGCCGATGAGGCGCTTCCCCCACCGCCCCGGTCCGACGACCTCGAATCGATGCTGATCGAGGACTGGGCCGGCCGTGTCGCCGGCTCGACCTATCTGGAAGAAAATCTACGCATCGCCCGCTCGACCCTGCACCGCTGGCAAAAGCGGGGTGACGTCATCGCCCTGCGCAAGGGCGGCCGCAAACACGTCTTCCCGCTGGCACAGTTCGTCGACGGCAGGCCAGTGGCAGGCATTGCCGACGTCCAGTCCCTGATCGGCAATCCGAGGCTCGCCTGGCTGTGGCTGACGCGGCCGGCGGCGCAACTCGACGGCCGCATTCCGATCGACCTGTTGCGGCAGGACCGGATCGATGAAGTGATCGAAGCGGCGCGGGTGTTCGCGCCGGCCTGAAGCCGGCGCGGCCTCCGAGCGGGGTTAGCCCTTCTTCTCGGCCAGCAGGCCAAAATAGTGCTGCAGCACGGCGGCGCCGGCGATCGACGTGACGTCGGCATGATCATAGGCCGGCGCCACCTCGACGACATCGGCGCCGATGATATCGAGCGAGCCCAACCGCCGCAGGATCATCAGCGCCTCGCGCGACGAAAGGCCGCCGGCGACAGGTGTGCCGGTGCCGGGCGCGAAGGCCGGGTCGAGGCAGTCGATGTCGAAGGTCAGATAGGTGCTGGCGTCGCCGACACGCGCCTTGATGCGCTCGACAACGCCGACCACGCCGAGTTCGGCGACATCTTCGCCGTGCAGGATCTCGAGGCCGCAGTTGTCCGGCGCGTGGGTGCGGATGCCGACCTGGATCGAGCGCTCCGGCACAATCAGGCCTTCGGCAACCGCCCTGGCGACGAACGAGCCATGGTCGATGCGCTTCTCCTCGTCGAGCCAGGTGTCCTGGTGGGCGTCGAACTGGACCAGCGCCAGCGGCCCGTATCTCTTCGCGTGCGCCCTGAGCAGCGGCCAGGTGACGTAATGGTCGCCACCGATCGACAGCAGCGTGACGCCGGCATCGACGACCTGGCTGGCCTGCGCCTCGATCTGCCAGGGCGTTTCGTCATGCCGGCCGAAATCGAGGCCGCAATCGCCATAGTCGATGACCGCCAGTCTTTCGAACGGATCGGCGCGGAAGGGATATTGCGGGTCGCCTTCCAGGATAGCCGAGGCGCGCCGCACGCCTTGCGGGCCGAAGCGGGCGCCCGGCCGGTTCGACACGGCGGCGTCGAACGGAATGCCCCAGACGGCGACATCGACGCCGTCGAGGTTGCGGGTCAGCCGGCGGCGCATGAAGGACAGCACGCCGCCATAGACCGGCTCGTGCGAGCCGCCATAGATGGTCTTGCCGAAAACGGCATCGTCGGTCTGGCGCGAACGCCGCAGGGAATTGAGCATGTCGATCACATCTTTTTTCTGGAGAGAGGTGCGGGATTTTCTGGAAACAAGTGCAGGGCCAAAGCAGGCCCGGAATCAGTTGGTTCCGGTGGTGAAGCCGGTCCATAGCCGGGTGACCAGGCGCAGCGATTTCTGGTCGCGCGGCTGCGCGGCGAACAGATGCTTCATCGTCTCTTGCGAGAGATAGATGTCGGGATTGTCGCGAACGGTCTCGTCGATCATCGGCGCCGCCGCCTCGACCGCGTTCGGGTAGAGCGTCGCATTGGTGAAGCGGGCGGCAATTTGCGGCTTCATCAGGAAATCAAGGAACGCTTCGGCGTTTTCGCGGTGCGGCGCATCGACCGGGATGGTGATGACGTCGAAGAAGATTTCCGTGCCTTCCTTGGGAATGGAATAACCGACATCGGCGCCGCTTTTGGCGTCGACCGCCTTGGTCGCCGCGCCGATCGCATCGCCGCTCCAGCCAAGCGCCAGGCAGAGATCGCCGGCCGCCATCTCACTCATGATCGAGCCCGATTTGAAATGCCTGACATAGGGCTTGATCGCGGTCAGCAGATCGGCCGCCTTCCTGATCTCGCTCTCATCAGTGGAGAACGGATCGAAGCCGAGATAGTTGAGCGCGATCGACATCACGCCCTCGGGCGAATCGACCATGGCGATGCCGCAATCCTGGAATTCTTTCGCCACTTCCGGCTTGAAGATCATGTCGAGGCTGTTGAGCGGGGCGTCCTTCATCCGCTCGGCAATCCTGGCCTTGTTGTAGATGATGCCTGTGGTGCCATAGGCATAGGGCACCGCATAGGCGTTGCCCGGATCCTGCCTGGCCAGGAAGGCCATGATGTCGGGATTGAGACCCCCGGCGTTGGGAATCCCTGCCTTGTCGAGTTTCTGGATGGCGCCCGCCTTGATGTACTGGCCGACGATCGACGCGCCCGGCATGATCAAATCATAGCCGGAGCCCCCGGTCAGCGCCTTGGTCGTCAGCATCTCGACGGCATCGAACGTGTCGTAGACGACCTTGATGCCGGTCTGTTTCTCGAACTCGGCGATCGTGTCAGCGGGCACGTAATCATACCAGAAGTAGATGTTGACGGTCTTGTCCTCGGCGGCCAAGGCACCGCCCGTCAAGGCGCTGAGGGCGAACATCGATACGGCAAGGCTGGCAAGATGGCGCATGGCGCGGTCTCCCAAGGGGGTCGGATCGCGCGAGAATTGCCCGTTCCGCACAGCCGGACAAACGGCATTTTTGTTCGCCATACTTGACAAAAACTCATCTCAAGTTTTGTCTCTGCCGATGAAGCTGCCTTCGTTGAATGCGATCCGGGCTTTCGAAGCGGCGGCGCGCCTGCACAGCTTCAAGGATGCCGCCGACGAGTTGCGGCTGACGCCCTCGGCGGTGAGCCGGCATATCCGTTCGCTGGAACAGGCGCTGGGCATGGAGCTGTTCGAGCGCGGCATCCGCCAGGTGACACTGGTGCCGAAAGCCAGCCACTTTGCCCGCCGGCTCTCAACCGCCTTCAGGTCGATCGAGGCCGCCACCGAAGAGATGGGCAGCCACGGCCGACCCGTTGCCGCCGGGCGCGCCTCGCTGTCGATCAACGCGACTTTCATGAACCTGTGGCTCGCCGACCGGCTGCCGCGTTTTCGCCAGGCCAACCCGGATTTCGAACTCGACGTGTCGATCCATGACGATCAGAACCGGGGTGGCAATCCGAGTGCCGATCTGCGCGTGCTGTTCACCGCCGAGACCGCCAATGCGGACACCATCCAACTCGTGTCACTGGTGATCTTTCCCGTCTGCGCGCCGGCCCTGCTTGCCGGCCCGCATGCGCCGAGAACGTCAGCCGATCTCGCCGGACTGAGGCTGCTGCATGAAAACACCACCGCCTGGTGGGAGGAATGGTTCGAACTGGAAGGCCTCAGGGTCGACGCGAAATCCGGTCCGATCTTCCACGACCCGGCGCTGGCCGTGCGCGAGGCGGTCAATGGCGGCGGCGTGGCGCTGGTCGACAACATCATGGCGCAGGACCTGCTGGTCAGCGGTCAGCTGGTGGCGCCATTCCCGGAGCGCCACACCATTGCGGAAAGCTACTGCCTGCAGCAGAAGCCGGGCCATCGCGGCTCGGCCGGAATCAGGCGGTTCCGGGAATGGCTACTGTTGGAGATTGCCGGCCACAAGCAGGCGATGGGGCTGGCCTGAGGGCTGTTGTGCCACCTCTAATATGGTTGGGCTGTCTTGCTAAGGCGAGGCCCGGAGGATGACCGTTGCGGCGTCGTTTCGCTGGCGGCGACCGCCGGTTGCGGCCGCTCTTCTTTGCCGATGTACATCAACCGGTCGGCGCCATGCTTGTCCGGAACCTGGCATGTGTGGATCTATTCAAGTCCCCGCCGAATAGGCCGCGATTGCCGCCATGTTGACGATATCGCTATCCTTGGCGTTCAGCGAGACGATCTGCACTGGCTTGTTCAGGCCGACCAGCAGCGGGCCGATCACCGTCGAGCCGCCGAGCTCCTGCAGCATCTTGGTCGAGATCGAGGCCGAGTGGAAGGCCGGCATGATCAGCACATTGGCCGGGCCGGTAAGCCTTATGAACGGGTACTGCGCCATGGCGCGGGCGTTGAGCGCGACGTCGGCCGCCATTTCGCCGTCATATTCGAAATCGACGCGCCGCTTGTCGAGGATGCGCACGGCCTCCTGGACGCGCTCCGAGCGTTCGCCCTGCGGATGGCCGAACGTGGAGTACGCAAGCATGGCGAGCCTCGGCTCGTAGCCCATGCGGCGGGCGAAGCCGGCCGCCTCCTCGGCGATGTCGGCGATCTGTTCGGCATTCGGCATGTCGTGCACCGCGGTGTCGGCGACCAGCACCGTCTTGCCCCTCGCCAGCACGATCGAGACGCCGATGACGCGGTGGCCGGGCTTGGCATCGATGACGCGCCTGATGTCGTCGAGCGCTGTCGAATAGTTGCGGGTGACGCCGGTGACGATGCCGTCTGCGTCGCCCAGCGCCACCATGCAGGCGGCGAAGTGGTTTCGGTCGTTGTTGATCAGGCGCTGGCAGTCGCGAAACAGGAAGCCTTTGCGCTGCATGCGCTCATAGAGATAGTCGGTGTAGATGCCGTTGCGGCGTGACAGCCTTGCATTGATGATCTCGATGCCTTGCTTGTTGAGATCGATGCCGGCGTGCTTAGCGTTTTCCTTGATGACGTCGTCGCGGCCGAGCAGGATGGCGGTGCCGAGCCGCTGGTTCACATACGAGACTGCGGCGCGCATCACCTGCTCCTCCTCGCCCTCGGCGAAGACGATGCGCTTGGGCTGGCGGCGCACGCGGTCGTAGATGCGCTGGAGCGTCGAAGCGATCGGATCGCGGCGGGCGGACAATTCCTGCGCGTAGCGGTCGAGATCGAGGATCGGCTTGCGGGCGACGCCGGACTCCATCGCCGCCTTTGCCACGGCAAGAGGAATTGCCGAGATCAGGCGCGGGTCGAACGGCACCGGGATGATGTAGTTGGGGCCGAATTTCGGCCGGTTGCCCTGATAGGCGGCGGCGACGTCGTCGGGCACGTCCTGGCGCGCCAGTTCGGCGAGCGCGCGGGCCGCGGCGATCTTCATGTCGTCGTTGATGGTGGTCGCCCGCACATCCAGCGCGCCGCGAAAGATATAGGGGAAGCCGAGCACGTTGTTGACCTGATTGGCGTAATCAGAACGCCCCGTGGCCATGATGGCGTCGGTGCGGATCTCGGCCACTTCCTCCGGCGTTATCTCGGGATCCGGATTGGCCATGGCGAAGATGATCGGGTTCTTTGCCATCGACTGCACCATGGCGGTGGTCAGCGCGCCCTTGGCCGAGAGACCGAGGAAGACGTCGGCGCCGTCGAGCGCCTCGGCGAGGCTGCGCGTGTCGGTCTTGACCGCATGCGCCGACTTCCACTGGTTCATGCCTTCGGTGCGGCCCTGGAAGACGACGCCCTTGGTGTCGCACAGGATGATGTTTTCGGGCGCGAAACCCATCGCCTTCATCAGTTCGATGCAGGCGATGCCGGCGGCGCCGGCGCCGTTGCAGACCATCTTGGTGGTCTTCATGTCGCGGCCGGTGATTTCCAACGCGTTGATCAGCCCAGCGGCCGAGATGATGGCGGTGCCGTGCTGGTCGTCGTGGAAGACGGGGATATCCATCAGTTCGCGCAGGCGCTGCTCGATGATGAAGCACTCCGGCGCCTTGATGTCCTCGAGGTTGATGCCTCCGAAGGAGGGGCCGAGGAAGCGCACGCAATTGATGAACTCGTCGGCATCCTCGGTGTCGACCTCGAGGTCGATGGAATCGACATCGGCGAAGCGCTTGAACAGCACCGCCTTGCCTTCCATCACCGGCTTCGACGCAAGCGCGCCGAGATTGCCGAGGCCGAGGATGGCGGTGCCGTTGGAGATGACGGCGACCATGTTGCCGCGCGTCGTATAGTCGAAGGCGCGGCTGGGGTCTTCGGCGATGGCGCGCACCGGCACGGCGACACCCGGCGAATAGGCGAGGCTCAGATCGCGCTGCGTCGTCATCGGCTTGGTGGCGACGATCTCCAGCTTGCCGGGCCGGCCCATCGCGTGGAATTCCAGTGCCTCCTGCGCGCTGACGGACGGACCGTTGTTCTCGGTTTTCCTGGCCATGATGCTTTTGATTTCCTCGCCAATGCCGCGCCTCCTTGAAGGGGGCGCCTTTTAGATGATGAATTAAGACCACGCGCCGCTGCATGTAAACCGCCAAGCGCGGCAAAGCTGCTTCAATGCGGAGACGGCCGTTCAGGAGCCATACGGCGTAGGCTTCAATGCCGCGATTTCGCGCGCATGCTCGCGCAGCGCGGTCCAGCGCCGCAAGGTGCGGGTGCCGGGAAAGGGCCATTGCGAAAGCGGTGGCTGGTCGCTTCCCATGCGCTCGAACAGCGCCGACAGAAAGTCCATGAGCGCGCGCCGCTGCGGCCACACCTTCGCCATCGTGCGGTTGCGGATTTCCTCGCGCGCAATCGCGCGGTCGCGCAGCGTTTCGACCGCACGCCGGATCGCCGCCGGATCGGGCTCGGCGATGATGCAGTAATCCGGATCGAAAAAGACGTCGCGGCCGCCAAGACTTGGCGTGCTCACGACAGGCAACCCGGCCATGAGGTACTCCATGCTGGAGCACATCGCTCCTTCGGCTGGAGACAGACAGAGCCCTACCGCCGCGCGAGCGTAGGCCCGATTGACCTCCGGCGGCGACAGCCATCCAGGCTGGCCCTCATCGAGCGGATTGGCTATGGAATGCCTTGGCGACTGCGCCTGCAGGCGACGGATGAAGGCGCGATCCCCGGCCAGCGGCAATTCGCCGATCGAAAAGGTGACATGGAGCAGGCGCTCGATGCCAAAGGCGAGATAGTGCCGCTTGGTGTGCGACATGCGGCCATTGTAGACGGCGTCGAATTCGACCGGAACATCCGGCAAAGGCCGGAAGATATCCTCGGAAACCATCAGATTGTGATTTGAGAAGATCGCCATGCCGCCGACTGCCGCGATCAGGCGACGCTCCTCCTCGGTGTTGCAGAGGAAGACCAGCTCGTGCAGCGGAAAGCGGGCGCGGTACCAGGCGAGGTCCCGGCCAATCTTGGCGACGATGTGCGGTCGCTCCAGCGTCCAGCTCGGCATCAGCAGGAATGTGGCGCGGCGCTTGGCAAGCCGCCGGCCGATTGCCGCGACGGAGCTCAGGGGACGCTGCCCGCCGATCGGCGTGTAGAGGACAAGCGGATCGTGGCTGAGCACGTAAATCGCAACCTGCATGCCGCCGTCGAGATCGGACAAGGGACCGGTGGCAGGAAGCGCGAAAGGAAGCCGCTTGGCCGCCAATTGCCTCAGCGCGCCCAACCTCTGGCCGGTCTGCTGCGCCGCCTTCAGCCAGAGCCGCTCGACCGCGGAGTCGATCGGCCCGACCATTTCCTCGAAAGTTTCCTGACCGTCTCTATCCATAAGATATTGCTAATATATTGGGGCGGGTACATTGACAAATGACACTCTCCCGGCAGCCGAGGCAATGCAGCGGTTCACAGCTATCGCTCTGGCTTGCTGTTTCCCCTGCTTTTCGAGCCGCCGGCATTAAACCCCATGGTCACATCTGCTAGCGTGCCGGCATGAATATGCACAGCCCGAACGAGCCCGACGCCCCCGAGGTGATGACGCCGCCACAGCCCGGCGCCGCCGTGACGCCGATGATGGAGCAGTTCATCGAGATCAAGGCGGCGAACCCGGATTCGCTGCTGTTCTACCGCATGGGCGATTTCTACGAGCTGTTCTTCGACGATGCCGAAAAAGCAAGCCGGGCGCTGGGCATCGTCTTGACCAAGCGCGGCAAGCACCGGGGCCACGACATCCCGATGTGCGGCGTGCCGGTGCATGCGGCCGACGACTATCTGCAGAAACTGATCGGCCAGGGATTCCGCGTCGCCGTCTGCGAGCAGATCGAGGATCCGGCCGAGGCCAAGAAGCGCGGCTCCAAATCGGTGGTGCGCCGTGACGTGGTGCGGCTGGTGACACCGGGCACCATTACCGAGGACAAATTGCTGGCGCCGTCGGAATCGAGCTTCCTGATGGCGCTGGGGCGGGTCAAGGGCGGCAGCGACCACAGCTTCGCGATTGCCTGGATCGATATCTCGACCGGCGCCTTCCGCGTCGCGGAGACCACCGCCGACCGGCTGCTCGCCGACATTTTCCGCGTCGATCCGCGCGAGCTGATCGTCGCCGAGCCGGTGTTTCACGATCCGGAGCTCAGGCCGGTGTTCGACGTGCTCGGCCGCGTCGCCAATCCGCAGCCGCCGTCGCTTTTCGATTCGGCATCGGCCACGGGGCGCATCGCGCGCTTCTTCGAGGTGGCGACGCCGGACAGCTTCGGTACGTTTTCGCGAGCCGAGCTGTCGGCGATCTCTGGCGCCATCGCCTATGTCGAGAAGACGCAGAAGGCCGAGCGGCCGCCGCTGTCGCGGCCCGAACGCGAGGAGCAGGGCTCGACGCTGTTCATCGATCCGGCGACGCGCGGCAATCTCGAACTCTTGCGCACGCTGTCTGGCAGCCGCGAGGGCTCACTGTTCAAGGCGATCGACCGCACGGTCACCGGCGGCGGCGCCAGGCTGCTCGCCGACCGGCTGATGGCGCCGCTGACCGATCCGGCGGCGATCGGTGCGCGTCTCGACTCGGTGTCGTTCTTCCGATCCGAGACGCGGCTTTGCCAGGAGGTGCGGACGAGCCTCAAGAGCGTCGCCGACATGCCGCGCGCCTTGTCGCGGCTGGCGCTCAACCGCGGCGGCCCGCGCGACCTCGGCGCGCTGCGCGCCGGCTTCGAAGCGGCCGGCGCCATCGCCGAAATCTTCGCAGCAACCGCCCTGCCCCAGGAATTGGCTGGCGCAATGGCCGCTATCCAGGCGCTGCCCCAGGCGCTCGCCCGGCATCTGATGCAGGCGCTCGGCGAGGAACTGCCGCTGCTCAAACGCGACGGCGGCTTCGTGCGCGGCGGCTACCACCCCGAACTCGACGAGATGCGGGCGTTGCGTGACGAGTCGCGAAAAGTGATCGCCGGGCTGGAGCGGTCGCTGATCGAGGAGACCGGCATACGCTCGCTGAAAATCCGGCACAACAATGTGCTGGGTTACTACATCGAAGTGACCGCCAACCACCATGCGGTGATGACCGGCAGCGATGGCGCCAAGGCGCGCTTCATCCACCGCCAGACCATGGCCAATGCCATGCGTTTCACCACGACCGAGCTTGCCGAACTCGAGACCAAGATCGCCAATGCCGCCGACCGGGCGCTGAGCATCGAACTGGCGGCCTTCGATGCGCTGACGGCGGAAGCGGTCGGCGAGGCCGACGCGATCCGCGCCGGCGCGGGTGCGCTGGCGGTAATCGATGTGTCGGCCGCGCTCGCCCTGCTCTCTGAAAGCGAAGCCTGGTGCCGGCCGCTGGTAGATTCAAGCCTTGCCTTCGAGATATCAGGCGGCCGCCATCCAGTTGTCGAACAGGCGTTGCGCCGTTCGGGCGAAGGCCCCTTCGTCGCCAATGATTGCGACCTCTCGCCGGAGGGCAGTGCCAAGAATGGCGCCATCTGGCTGCTGACCGGCCCCAACATGGGCGGTAAATCTACCTTCCTCAGGCAAAACGCCCTTATTGCCATCCTTGCCCAGACCGGCTCTTTCGTGCCGGCCGCATCGGCCCATGTCGGCGTCGTCGACCGGCTGTTTTCGCGCGTCGGTGCCTCGGACGATCTGGCGCGCGGCCGCTCGACCTTCATGGTCGAGATGGTCGAAACGGCTGCCATTCTCAACCAGGCCGGCGAGCGGGCACTGGTGATCCTCGACGAGATCGGCCGCGGCACCGCCACTTTCGACGGTCTGTCGATCGCCTGGGCGGCCGTGGAATATCTACATGAGAAGAATCGCTGCCGGGCGATCTTCGCCACCCATTTCCACGAGATGACCTCGCTTGCCGGCAAGCTGGCGCGGCTCTCCAACGTCACCATGCGGGTCAAGGAATGGGAAGGCGACGTCGTCTTCCTGCACGAAGTCGGCAAAGGTGCCGCCGACCGCTCCTACGGCGTCCAGGTGGCGCGGCTGGCTGGCCTGCCGGAAGCGGTGGTCGACCGCGCCAAGCAGGTGCTGCACCAGTTGGAGGAAGGTGAGGTTTCCGGCAAGGCCAACCGGCTGGTCGATGACCTGCCGCTGTTTTCCGTGGCGATGAAGCGCGAAGCGCCCAAGCCGGTGAAGAACGACGCGCTTGGTGCCGCGCTCGGCGACATCAACCCCGACGAGATGACGCCTCGCGAGGCGCTGGAGGCGCTTTACCGGCTGAAAGGGCTGGCGGGGAAGTAGCTTTGCAATCCGGGCGGCGGCGCCGGAACCGCCAATCTCCTCGCCTCGTGGGGAGATTGGTAGCGTCACCGCGGGTCAGATCATCTCCAGCCCGCGTTTGCGCGTGGGCGGCGGGAATGCACGGTCGAGTTCGGCGAGATCCTGCGACGTAAGCTTTATGTCCAGCGCGGCAAAATTCTGGCGGACATGCTCCTGGCTGCTGGCCTTGGGGATGGCGATGACGCCCTCCTGGTGCATCACCCAGGCCAGGGCGATTTGTGCCGCCGTGGCATTGTGGCGGGCGGCGACGGCATCGAGCCTGGCATTGCGCGCCAATGCGCCCTGCTCGACCGGCGAATAGGCCATCAAGGGGATGCCGCGCTTCCGGCTCCAGGGCGCCAGATCGAATTCGAGGCCGCGCCGGACCAGATTGTAGAGCACCTGGTTGGTCTGGACGTGGCCGCCATCGGGCAAGCCGGCCAGGCCTTCCATTTCCTCGGTGTCGAAATTGCTGACGCCCCAATGGCGGATCTTGCCGGCCCTCTTCAAGGCCTCGAAGCCCTCGACCGTCTCCGACAGCGGCACGCTGCCCGGCCAATGCAGCAGGTAAAGATCGATGCGGTCGGTGGCGAGGCGCTTCAGGCTGTTTTCGCAGGCACGCTGCACGCCCGCGCGCGACGCGTTGGACGGCAGCACTTTCGAAACCAGGAAGGTCTCGGCGCGGCGCCCGGCAATGGCTTGCGCCACCACCTCCTCGGCGCCGCCGCTGGCATACATTTCGGCGGTATCGATCAGCTTGATGCCGAGGTCGAGGCCGAGCTTCAGGGCGTTGACCTCATCGGTACGACGACTGACATTCTCGCCCATCTTCCAGGTGCCTTGGCCGAGCACCTGGACGGCTTCGCCAGAAGGCAGTCTGGTGGTTCTTATCGTTGATGGCATGAGAGAATCCCGGCGCGGTCGAAAAGCATCGCAACACAATCGCCGGGAGAAATCCAGATCGAAGCCGTCGGTGGCGATCACTTCACCGGATGAGCGGCAAGCCAGTCCTGCATCTGCTTGATCTCGGCTTCCTGGGCGGCGATGACGCCTTCGGCGAGCTTGCGGATTTCCGGGTCCTTGCCATTGGCAAGCTCGACCTTGGCCATGTCGATGGCGCCCTGATGGTGCGGGATCATGCCGCGAACGAAATCGACATCGGCATTGCCGGTGTATTGCGACGCCATCATGTCGGCATGCATCTTGTCCATCGCTGCCTTGTAGCCTTCGGTCGAAGGACTGGTCGCGTCCATCGACATGCCAGCCATGTCGTGTTTCATCTCTTCGCTTTGCGCCGGAACGCTTTCGAGGAAGACGGCGAGCAGCATTCCGGCCGCCATCAGCAACAGCACGAGTTTCTTGGCCAAGGTCATTCATGGTCTCCTGTTGCTTGGGTGTCGTATTTGGGGGTTTGGATCAGAGTTTCAACGTCCGCAGCCGCAATGCGTTGGCGATGACCGAGACCGAGGACAGGCTCATCGCCGCCGCCGCCAGCATCGGCGACAGAAGCATGCCGGTGAGCGGATAGAGCACACCGGCGGCGACCGGCACGCCGAGCATGTTGTAGAGGAAGGCGAAGAACAGGTTCTGGCGGATGTTGCCTATCGTCGCCCGGGCCAATGTGCGTGCCCTCACGATGCCATTGAGATCGCCTTTGACCAGGGTGATGCCGGCGCTTTCGACCGCCACATCGGCGCCGGTGCCCATGGCGATGCCGACATCTGCGCTGGCCAGGGCCGGCGCATCGTTGACGCCGTCTCCGGCCATGGCGACCCCGGCGCGTTTTGCGCGCAGTTCCTCGACAAGGGCTGCCTTCTGTTCCGGCAACAGTCCGGCGCGAACCTCGTCGATGCCGAGGCTTTTGGCGATTGCGTTCGCCGTGCGCTCGTTGTCACCGGTCGCCATGATGATCCTCAGGCCGCTGTCATGCAGCGCCTTGATCGCTTCGGCAGCGGTCGCCTTGACAGGATCGGCGACGGCGACGATGCCGGCCAGCTTGCCGTCGGCAGCCACGAACATCGCCGTCTTGCCATCGCCCTGCAGCGTTTCCGCATTGGGCGAAAGGGTGGAGACGTCGATGCCGAGATCGCGCATCATCGCGGCATTGCCGAGCGCGACAGTCTTGCCCGAAACCGTGCCGGAAACGCCCTTGCCGGTGACCGCCTCGAAACCGCTGGCATCGGTGATGGCTACACCCCGCGCGGCAGCGCCCTTGACGATGGCCTCGGCCAGCGGATGCTCCGACCCCTTCTCCAGGCTCGCGGCGAGCCCCAGCAATTCGTCTTCGGGAAAGCCGCTTGCCGCGATAACATCCGTCAGCTTCGGCCGGCCCTCGGTCAGCGTGCCGGTCTTGTCGACGATCAACGTATCGACCGAGGCGAAGCGTTCGAGCGCGGCGGCTTCCTTGATCAGCACGCCGGCATGCGCCCCGCGCCCGGTGGCGGTCATGATCGACATCGGCGTGGCGAGGCCGAGCGCGCAGGGACAGGCGATGATCAGCACCGAGACCGCCGAGACGATGGCGAAAATCAGGCTGGGCTCCGGGCCGAAAATCGCCCAGACGACGAACGCCGCGATCGCGACGAGGACGACGGCCGGAACAAAGTAGAAGGAAACGCGATCGGCCAGACCTTGAATCGGTGCGCGCGAGCGCTGCGCCTTTGCGACAAGTTCGACGATGCGCGCCAGCGTGGTCTCGGCGCCGATCCGTTCGGCGCGCATGATCAGCGAGCCGTTCTTGTTGAGCGTGCCGCCGGTGAGGGTGTCGCCCTCGACCTTTTCGACCGGAAGCGGCTCACCCGTGATCATCGATTCGTCGATGGAAGAGCGGCCTTCGAGCACCGTGCCGTCAACCGGCACCGCATTGCCGGGCCGGATGCGCAGGCGATCCCCGGCCTTGACGCTGTCCAGCGGCACATCGGTTTCCGAACCGTCCTCGGCGATACGCCGCGCGGTCTTCGGCGCCAGATCGAGCAGGGCGCGGATCGCCGATCCGGTCTTTTCCCGGGCGCGTAGTTCCAGCACCTGGCCAAGGAACACCAGCGCGACAATGACGGCGGCAGCCTCGAAGTAGACCGGCACCGCGCCGCCATGGCCGCGGAACTGATGCGGGAAGATGTCGGGGAAGAGTGTGGCGACGATGCTGTAGAGATAGGCAGCGCCAACCCCCAGCGAAATCAGCGTCCACATGTTGGGGCTGCGGTTGAGGACCGAGTCCCAGCCGCGGTGGAAGAAGGGAAAGGCGGCCCAGAGCACCACCGGGCTTGCCAACGCCAACTCCGCCCAGGTTTTCGTCCGATCGCTGACCAGGTTTTCGAAGCTCAGGCCGACCATCGGCGCCATGGCGATGATCAGAAGCGGGATCGACAAAGCCGCGCTGACCCAGAACCGCCTGGTGAAGTCGACCAGCTCGGGATTTGGCCCTTCATCGCCGGATGGTACGCCCATCGGCTCCAGCGCCATGCCGCAGATCGGGCATGAGCCGGGCTTGTCGCGGATGATCTCCGGGTGCATCGGGCAGGTGTATTGGGTTCCCTTGGGCATCGGCTGGGGCGCGGGCCGGTCCCCCAGATATTTCAGCGGGTCCGCCTCGAACTTCGCCTTGCAGCCGGCTGAGCAGAAATAGAAGCCCTGGCCTTCATGGCGGACAAAATGCTCCGCCGTCGAGCGGTCAACACTCATGCCGCAGACGGGGTCGGTGGCGGTCACGTATTGTTGCGGCTCGGCCTGGAATTTCGTGCGGCAACCTTCACTGCAGAAATGGAAGAGGCGCCCGCCATACTCCGATGTCGGCTTGGCAGCGGCCGAATCCACCGTCATGCCGCAGACCGGATCGCGCAAAACAGCACCCGCGTCAACGGCCGCGCCTTTCGGCGCGCAACAGCCGCCATGTGCGCCGTGTGTGTGATGATCGCCGTGGTGATCATGGTTTGAATGCGTCATTCCAAAATTGCCTCTATGCCTCTGTATCGGACGGAGGTAGTGCTTCCAGTAACTGGAAGGTCAAGAGCTGTTTTGATTTTTCGCATTTCGGCAGCCAGCGGATTGCCCGATTTGCAACTATACACGCTCGCGCGCCCGCACTAATGTTAAGCTCTCTAATATTACTCTGATCTCCTTGCCGCTGGACTCTGTCCGACAATGAAGTGCCTGGTCATAAACCTCGATCGCTCTCCGGATCGGCTTGTCCATATGATTGCCGAGTTCGCCCGTATCGGCACCGCGTTCGAACGGATCGCGGCGGTCGACGCTCGCAGCCACCCTGAACTCGCACAACAACCGCAGCATCCGATATATGGGGTCCGGCGTTTGCTGGGCAGCGAGATCGCTTGCCTGCACAGCCACCGGGCCTGCTGGTCGATCCTGGCTTGCGACGAGGCCCGCTATGGCGCCATCTTCGAGGACGACGTGGTTTTTTCAGCAAATGCCGGCCCGTTGCTTGCCGATGATGGCTGGATCCCGGCCGATGCCGATATCATCAAGCTCGAAACCTACTTCAGAAGGACACTGATCCACCGCAGAAGCATCTCCGCCGGCCACGGGTTTTCAACGTCCAGGCTCTATAAGAACCATCCGGGAACCGGAGGCTACATCATCTCCAGACAAGCAGCCCTTGATCTCCTCGAAGCGACCGAAAAGATCAATGTCACCGCCGATGATCTGATTTTCACCCCGGCATTGCGGAGTTCATCGAGCAAAAAAATCTACCAGCTCGTCCCTGCGCTGTGCGTACAGGACCAGTTCGTCGGCAACCGCTTGCCGAGCCTTCTCGGCCGGGAACGGGATGCCCTATGTGCCGTGGACGAGCTTGCGGTAAAACGCAAAAGGCCGGCCACCGCGAGGATCTTGAAAGAGGCTGGGCGAATCCAGCGGTGGATCGTCGATTTCTGCAGATTCCGGCGACATATTGTCGTCCCCTTCGATTCGACCGGGCAAACGAGCAGACCGCTTGACGGATCGCTGGCGGCTCCATTACCAAGCGTCGCACTGTAGAATACGTGCCAGCTCCCGCGTTAGCCGGAGGACGCTGAAACCCCCACAAAATAGTGATTTCGTTGGCCGATGAAGCGCCTGGTTATCAATCTCGATCGATCTCCCGATCGCCTTGCTCATATAACGGCGGAGTTCGCCCGCATCGGCATCGGATTCGAGCGGGTTGCGGCAGTCGATGCAAGGCAACATCCGGACCTGATGCTGCAGCCGCAGCATGCGATGTACGCCATCCGGCGCCTGTCCCACAGCGAGATCGCCTGCATGCACAGCCATCGCGCCTGTTGGTCGATCATCGCGCAGGACGACGCTGCTTATGGCGCCGTCTTCGAGGACGACATCGTGTTCTCGGCGAAAGCCGGTGCCCTGCTTGCCGACGTGAGCTGGATTCCGGCCGATGCGGATGCCGTCAAGCTCGAAACATTCTTCGTTAAGACCATGACCCAGAGGAAAAGCACCGCCGTCGGTCACGGCTTTTCCTTGGTCAGGCTGCGCGGGAACCACGTCGGAACTGCCGGCTATATCCTGTCGAGGCAAATGGCGCGCGACCTCCTCGACGTTACGGCACAGGTCAGCGCGGCGGCCGATGATCTCGTCTTCAATCCGGCGTTCCCCACGTCAGGCGAAAAGACGATCTACCAGCTTGCTCCCGCGCTTTGCGCACAGGATCAGTTCGTCGGCGGCAGACTGCCAAGTTTGCTTGTCGAGGGACGGAACGCCGAATGGGTCGCGAGCGGGCTGACCATCAAACGCAGAAGGCCCGTCACCGAGAAAATAAGGAGGGAGACCAGACGCGTCGTCGAATGGATCATCGACTATGGCAGGGGGCGGCGCTACACAGTCGTCCCTCTCGATCCGCCCGCGGCGAAAGAATAGATTTCTCGCCGGGCCATCCCCGGCAGCGAGAACGCGTTTTAGGCCGTCCGAAAGCAAGGCCAACCAGCCCCCACCGCAGAAAATCTCCGGAAACTTCGCCAGTATAAGTACAGATTTTGGTTCTGCTTCACCATTCCCTTTGTGGTTGATTAGGCAGAGATAGAAATCTTTTGCATTTCCAGACAATTGAATTTATTCTGATTTACTTATTGTCAAAATTCGTATTGGCTCTTCTCATTTCATTGCCGCACAAATTCTCCCCAAAAAAAGTCGGCAAACGCTGCCTATACCTGTGCTAGAGCCCAGCCATTATCCTTGTGAAATAGTGATTTGTTAAATAATGAAGCGTCTGGTCATCAATCTCGATCGGTCCCCCGAGCGGCTTGCCCACATGACAGCGGAGTTTGCCCGCATCGGCATCGGGTTTCGATCGGGTGGCGGCAATCGATGCAAGGCAGCATCCAGACCTGATGCTGCAACGCCAGCATCCACTATACGCCATACAGCGTCTGTCCGGCAGTGAGATCGCGTGCCTGCACAGCCATCGCGCCTGCTGGACCATCATTGCGCAAGACGAGGCACCCTATGGCGCCGTCTTCGAGGACGACATGGTGTTTTCGGCCAGAGCCGGTGCGCTGCTTGCCGATACCAACTGGATCCCGGCCGATGCCGACGTCGTCAAGCTCGAGACATTCTTCCACACCACAGTAATCCAGAGGGAAAGGGTTTGCATCGGCAACGGGTTTTCCATGTTCAGGCTGCGCAAGAACCATATAGGAGCCGGAGGTTACCTGCTCTCCAGGCAAGCTGCCCGCGACCTTCTCCTGGCAACCGAGGGGGTCAACGTGGCAGTGGACAATCTCATTTTCGATCCCGCGTTCGCAACATCGACCGACAAGACGATATACCAGCTGGTTCCAGCCCTGTGCGCGCAGGAACACTTCGTCGGCGCCAAGTTGCCCAGTTTGCTTGCGCAGGAACGGGACGCCGAGTGGGTTGCCAGCGGGCTTGCGAATAAGCGCAGGAAGCCGGTCACGGCGCGAGTCAGGAGAGAGGTCCGGCGGACTGCGCGGTGGATTGCCGACTTCTGCAGGTTCCGGCGACAGATCGTCGTCCCCCTCAGCCCGATCGAGGCAAGCGACCAATGAAGCGTCTGGTCATCAATCTCGATCGGTCCCCCGAGCGGCTTGCCCACATGACAGCGGAGTTTGCCCGTATCAACATCGGGTTCCAGCGAGTCGCGGGGATCGATTCAAAGCAATATCCCGACCTGGCACTGCAGCCACAGCACGCGATTCACGCCATACGACCGCTTTCCGGCAGCGAGATCGCCTGCCTGCACAGCCATCGTGCCTGCTGGGCGATCATTGCCCAGGACGATGCCCCGTACGGCGCTGTATTCGAAGACGATATGGTCTTCTCCGGCAAGGCGGGGGCTTTGCTGGGCAATACCAGTTGGGTGCCGGCAGACGCGGATGTCGTGAAGCTCGAGACGTTCTTCTCCAGAACCGTAATCCAGAGGAGGAGGAGGAGCGCTGCCGGCAACGGTTTTTCCGTGGTCCGGCTCCGCAAGGGCCATCCGGGGGCCGGGGGTTATCTCCTTTCGCGGCAAACGGCACGCGACTTTCTGGAGGCGACCGCGCAGATCAACATAGCTGTCGATGATCTCATCTTCGACCCCATCATGTCAGCCAGCAAGACTGTCTACCAACTTGTTCCCGCCTTGTGCGCGCAGGACCAGTTCGTTGCCGACAGGCTGCCAAGCCTGCTTGATCAGGAACGGGATGCCGCGCGAACCGCGAGTGGGCTTATGACACGACGCAGGAAGCCGACAACCGTGAGAATCACGAGAGAGGCCGGACGAACCATACGGTGGATCGCCGACTTCTGTAGATTCCGGCGACAGATCGTCGTGCCTCTCGATCCGATCGAGGCAACTGACTAGCGGTTCATCTTTCAAGGAGTCGCCGAACCGCCCGATCTCTTGCTCTTGACGCAATTCCAAGGGAAAGCGTAACTCGCCTTTCCCGGGAAAGGCGTTTTCACACCTTTCCTGGAATTGCTTCAGGCCGCTTGCCGGGCTGTCGGCCGGCCCCATACACAGCGCCGCGAAAACGCGCTATAGACGCCGCCGAAATGGCAAGGCCAACCGGTACCTATGGCGAAAATATCCCTGAAGCTCGATGAACTGATCGACGGCGACGCCTTGCGCCGCGAGATGACCGCGCTGACGACGGCCACCGCCGGCGACGGTTCCGGACCGGCCGCCCGCGCCGGCGTTCTGCAGCTTCTCAAGGGCCGGCTTGCCGAAGGCCGGAAGATCGCCGAGGCCATGCTGAGGCAAGATGGCGGCGGCAATGCCTGTGCCGAGCGGCTGTCACATCTGATGGATGAGCTGATCCGGACGCTTTACGATTTCGCGGCGACGCATGTCTACCAGGTGAAGAACCGTTCGTCGGCCGAACGCATGGCCGTTGTCGCGGTCGGCGGCTATGGCCGCGGCACGCTGGCGCCGGGCTCCGACATCGACCTCCTCTTCCTCTTGCCCTACAAGCAGACGCCGTGGGGTGAGCAGACCGTCGAATACATGCTCTACATGCTGTGGGATCTTGGCTTGAAGGTCGGCCACGCCACCCGCAACATCGACGAGTGCCTACGGCTGTCACGCACCGACATCACCATCCGCACCTCGATCCTGGAAGCGCGCTTCCTGTGGGGCGAACGCAAGCTCTATGACGAGCTGATGTTGCGCTTCGACCATGAGGTGGTGCGCACAACCGGCCCGGAATATGTCCAGGCCAAGCTCGCCGAACGCGACGAGCGCCATGCCAAGGCCGGCGAAAGCCGCTATCTGGTCGAACCCAACGTCAAGGACGGCAAGGGCGGCCTGCGCGACCTGCAGACCCTGTTCTGGATCGGCAAGTACTTCTACCGGGTGCGCACCGGCGAGGAACTGGTCGAGAAGGGCGTCTTCACCGAGGCCGAGTACCGTGAATTCCAGAAGGCCGAGGATTTTCTGTGGGCGGTACGCTGCCACATGCATTTCCTCACCGGCAAGGCCGAGGAGCGGCTGCATTTCGACATCCAGCGCGAGATCGCCGAGCGGCTGGGTTACACGACCCATCCCGGCCTGTCGGCCGTCGAACGCTTCATGAAGCACTACTTCCTCGTCGCCAAGGATGTCGGCGACCTGACCCGCATCTTCTGCGCCGCGCTGGAGGAGGAGCAGGCCAAGCACGTGCCGGGCTTCAACCGCATCTTCCTCACCTTCCAGCGCCGCAAGCGCAAGCTTGCCGGCACGTCCGATTTCATTGTCGACAATCACCGCATCAACATCGCCGACGACCAGGTGTTCGAACGCGATCCGGTCAATCTGCTCCGGCTGTTCTGGTTCGCCGACAAGCACGGGCTGGAATTCCACCCGGACGCGCTGAAGCTGCTCACCCGCTCGCTCGGCCTGGTCAACAAGTCGCTGCGGCGCGACGAGGAAGCCAACCGGCTGTTTCTCGATATCCTGACCTCGGACCGCAATGCCGAGCTCAATCTGCGGCGCATGAACGAGGCTGGGCTACTGGGCAAACTGATCCCCGACTTCGGCAAGATCGTCGCCATGATGCAGTTCTCGATGTACCACCACTATACGGTGGACGAGCACCTGATCCGCTGTATCGGAGTGCTGGCCGAGATCGAACGCGGCGACGGCGAGAAAGTGCATCCGCTGTCGCATTCGCTGATGCCGGGCCTGAGGAAGAGCCGCGAGGCGCTCTATGTCGCCGTGCTGCTGCACGACATCGCCAAGGGCAGGCTGGAGGATCACTCCGAGGCCGGCGCGCGGATCGCACGCCGCATCTGTCCGCATATGGGGCTTTCCCCGGCCGATACCGAGACGGTCGCCTGGCTGGTCGAGAACCACCTGGTAATGTCGATGACGGCGCAGACCCGCGATCTCAACGACCGCAAGACGATCGAGGATTTCGCGGCGATCGTGCAGTCGGTCGAGCGGCTGAAGCTGCTCTTGATCCTCACCGTCTGCGACATCAGGGGCGTCGGCCCGGGTGTGTGGAATGGCTGGAAGGGCCAACTGCTGCGCACGCTCTACTACGAGACCGAACTGCTTTTGACCGGCGGCTTTTCGGAAGTGTCACGCGCCCAGCGCACAGCGGCGGCACGCGAACGCCTGGCCGAAGCGCTCGCCGACTGGCCCGACAAGGCACGCAAGCGCTATGTCGGCCTGCATTACGAGAACTATTTGCTGACCGTCGACCTGCCGGACCAGCTTCGCCACGCCGAGTTCATCCGCGAGGCGGACGCGGCCGGCAACAGGCTCGCCACGATGGTCAAGACACACCAGTTCGAGGGCGTTACCGAGATCACCGTGCTGGCGCAGGACCATCCCCGCCTTCTCTCGGTCATTGCCGGGGCATGCGCCGGGGCCGGCGGCAACATCGTCGACGCGCAGATCTTCACCACGTCGGATGGCCGCGCCCTGGACACCATCCTGATCTCGCGGGAATTCGACCGCGACGAGGATGAGCGCAGGCGCGCCGAGCGCGTCGGCCGGCTGATCGAGGACGTGCTGTCGGGCAAGAGCTGGCTGCCGGAGATGATCGAGAAGCGCACCAAGCCCAAGCGCGGCGCCAAGGTGTTCAAGATTCCGCCGCGCGCCGAAATCCGCAACACGCTGTCGAACCGGTTTTCGGTCATCGAGGTCGAAGGGCTGGACCGGCCCGGCCTGCTGTCGGAGATCACCGGGACGCTGTCCGACCTGTCGCTCGACATCGCCTCCGCCCATATCACCACCTTCGGCGAAAAGGTCATCGACACCTTCTACGTCAACGATCTCACCGGCCAGAAGATCGACAGCCCTTCGCGCATCACCACCATCCGCAACCGGCTGACAGCAACGCTCGACGGCACGGCGCCCGAACGCGGCGGCAGGAGCAAGGCGGCCGCCGAGTGAGATCCATCACCCCTTCGTCCCAATCGTGCAGGCAGTCCCCAAACGCATGAGCCTCGTCAAAAAATTCGCCACTGTCGCTTCCGGCACGCTGATGAGCCGCGCGCTCGGTTTTGGCCGCGAGATGCTGATGGCGGCAGCGCTCGGCACCGGACCGGTGGCCGACGCCTTCAACGCCGCCTTCCAGTTCCCTAACACCTTTCGCCGGCTGTTCGCCGAAGGCGCGTTCAACGCCGCCTTCGTGCCGCTGTTTGCCAAGGAGATCGAGACGCATGGCACCGACGGCGCCAAGCGCTTTTCCGAAGAAGTGTTCGGCGTGCTGTTCACGGCGCTGCTGGCGCTGACCATCGCCATGGAACTGGCGATGCCGCTCATCGTGCGCTACCTGGTGGCGCCGGGCTTTGCCGACACGCCGGGCAAATTCGAGACGACCGTCGCACTGGCGACGATCATGTTTCCCTATCTCATCTGCATGTCGCTTGCCGCCATGATGGCCGGCATGCTGAATTCGCTGCGCCGCTATTTCGCGGCGGCGATCGCCCCGGCTTTCCTGAACATCATCCTGATCAGCGTGCTCGGCTACGCCTGGTATCATGGGCTGGATGCCCATGCTGTCGGCTTCAGCCTGTCCTGGGGCGTGCTGGCGGCAGGCCTCGTGCAACTCGCCATCGTCTGGGTGGCGGTGCGCAACGCCGGCATCGCGATCGGCTTTCGCCGGCCGAGGATGACGCCGAACGTGAAGCGGCTGCTGATCCTGGCGCTGCCCGCGGCGATCACCGGCGGCATCACCCAGATCAACCAGCTGATCGGTACCGCGATCGCGTCGGCGCAGGACAGTGCCGTGTCCTCGCTCGCCTATGCCGACCGCGTCTATCAGCTGCCGCTCGGGGTCGTCGGCGTGGCGGTCGCGATCGTGCTGCTGCCCGAACTGTCGCGGGCGCTGAAATCGGGCAATCTCATCGAGGCCGCCAATCTGCAGAACCGCTCGGTCGAGTTCACCTTGTTCATGACTTTGCCGGCGGCGGCGGCGCTCTGGGTGATGGCGGAGCCGATCGTGCGGCTGGTCTATGAGCGCGGCGCGTTTGCCGCCAATCATTCGACCCCGACCGTAGCGGCGATCCTGGCGATCTTCGGCCTGGGCTTGCCGGCCTTCGTTCTGATCAAGGCCTTTACCCCGGGTTATTTCGCCCGCGAGGATACACGCACTCCAATGACCTTCGCCGCCATCTCGGTGGCGGTAAACGTCGCCACCGCGCTGACCCTGTTTCCCAGGATGGGTGCTCCCGGCATTGCGGTCGCCTCGGCCGTGGCCGGCTGGGTCAACGCGCTGATGCTGCTTGCCGTGCTCATCCGGCGCGGCCATTGGGGCCGCGACGTGCCGCTGCTGAAGCGCATTCCCCGGCTGGTGCTGTCGGCGGCGGTTATGGGCGTCGCACTCTACTTCGCCGAACACTGGCTGGCCGCCAGGATCGGCCCCGGCTCGCCGCTGGTCGTCAAGGCGACGACGGTACTGGCGCTGGTGGTCGGCGGAGCGCTGCTCTATTTCGTCACCGCGTTTGCGACCGGAGGCGCCGATTTCGGCATGATCCGGCGCAATGTCGGGCGCAAGGGGGCGAACGCCGCTTCACCCGTGGTAAAATCAGAACTCGACGAATAAATCGCCTAACGAGCGGACTTCGCCGGTCTTGATCCCTCAGCCTCCTTCGTCCATAAGCGCGCGTCGAAAGACTTCGCCGCGCGCGGTTTCCAGCCGCGTGATTGGCTCCGGAAAGTCTGCAACTCTTCGGAATCACGTTTATACGGCCCTCCACCAGCCATGAGGACATCATGACCGCCTTCAAGCCACTCGTCTTCTCCGGCGTCCAGCCGACCGGCAATCTGCATCTCGGCAACTATCTCGGCGCCATCAAGAAATTCGTCGCCCTGCAGGACACCTCCGACTGCATCTATTGCGTCGTCGACCTGCATTCGCTGACCGCGCAGCTCGTCTATGACGACCTTGCCGACCAGACACGTTCGATCACCGCGGCGTTCCTCGCTTCCGGCATCGACCCGAAGAAGCACATCGTCTTCAACCAATCGCGGGTGATGCAGCACGCCGAGCTTGCCTGGATCTTCAATTGCGTGGCGCGCATCGGCTGGATGAACAAGATGACGCAGTTCAAGGACAAGGCCGGCAAGGACCGCGAAAACGCTTCGCTGGGCCTGCTCGCCTATCCCTCGCTGATGGCTGCCGACATCCTGCTCTACCGCGCCACCCATGTGCCGGTGGGCGAGGACCAGAAGCAGCATCTGGAGCTGACCCGCGACATCGCGCAGAAATTCAACAATGATTTTTCGGACCGCATCGCCAGGCTTGGCGTCGGCGTCGAAATGCAGGTCGGCGAGGAGACGGTGAACGGCTTCTTTCCGATCACCGAACCGGTCATCGGCGGCCCGGCGGCTCGCATCATGAGCCTGCGCGACGGGTCGAAGAAGATGTCGAAATCGGACCCGTCGGACCTGTCGCGCATCAATCTCACCGACGATGCCGACACCATCTCGAAGAAGATCCGCAAGGCCAAGACCGATCCGGAGGCCTTGCCGAGCGAGCTCGACGGACTGGAAAGCCGGCCCGAGGCGGAAAACCTGGTCGGCATCTATGCCGGCCTCGCCGAAATCTCGAAGGTGGACGTGCTGAAGGAATTCGGCGGCCAGCAGTTTTCGGTGTTCAAGCCGGCGCTAGCCGACCTTGCGGTGGAGAAGCTGGCGCCGATCGCCGGTGAGATGCGCCGCATCGAAGGCGACCGCGCCTATGTCGACGCGGTGCTCAAGGACGGCGGCGAACGCGCCGGCGTGCTCGCCGAAACGACAATGAAGACGGTGCGCGACATTATCGGCCTGTTGCAGGGCTGACCGCGGCACCCGCCCACCGCGCCAACACTGGGCATACTGGCCAAGGGACATACCGGCTCAAAGACCGGCGGCTTGCCGCCGGTCTGCCGTAGTGGCAGATTGCCGCCGAATAGACATCGAGTAGATAGACATGGTCTCCAAACGCCTCAGCCGCGAAGCCGGTCATCGCAGGAAATTCCTGACGATCATCGACGATACGCCCGAGTGCGAGCGCGCCGTCGCCTACGCCTCGAAGCGGGCGCAGAGCACCAGCGGCACGCTGGTGCTGCTCTATGTCATCGTGCCGGACGATTTCCAGCACTGGCTCGGCGTCGAGAAGATCATGCGCGAGGAGGCCAACGCCACGGCGCGCGCGGCCCTGGACGGCTATGCCAACAAGGTGCGCCAGAAGCTCGGTATCGAGCCCGAGATGGTGGTGCGCGAAGGCAAGCCGACGGAAGAGATCCACAAGCTGATCGAGGAAGACCAGGATATCGCCATCCTGGTTCTGGCGGCCGGCGCCGGCAAGGAAGGGCCGGGACCGCTGGTCGGCGCCGTGGCCGGCAAGGGCGCGGCCTTCCCCATTCCGGTGACCGTGGTGCCACAGAATCTGTCGGACGACGAGATCGACAGCCTCGCCTGAAGCCCGCCCGGGATTCTGTTCCCCAGCCAGCAAAAACATTCCGCCAGCCAGCCGATCGGGCGATGCCTTTCGCTTGAATGTCCAGCCGATAGAGCCTATTTAGAACTATTCCAAACTATCTGCCCGAAACGGGCACGGAGACGGCCATGTTCATCCAGACCGAATCGACGCCCAATCCGGCGACGCTGAAATTCCTGCCTGGCAAGGAAGTGCTTGTCGAAGGCACGGCCGATTTCCGCGATGCCGATAGCGCGGCAACGGCTTCGCCGCTGGCCGGCCGGCTGTTCGAAATTCCCGGCGTCACCGGTGTCTTCTTCGGTTACGACTTCATCACCGTGACCAAGGACGGCCCCGACTGGCAGCACCTGAAGCCGGCGATCCTCGGCGCCATCATGGAGCATTTCATGTCCGGCGCGCCTGTCATGGCCAAGGCCGGCCCGGCCGCCGAGACCAGCCAGACCGGCGAATTCTACGACAAGGCGGACGAGGAACTCGTCGTCACCATCAAGGAACTGCTCGATACTCGCGTGCGCCCGGCGGTGGCCCAGGATGGCGGCGACATCACCTTCCGTGGATTCGAAAACGGCACGGTGTTCCTGCACATGAAAGGCGCCTGCGCCGGTTGCCCGTCATCGACGGCAACACTGAAGCACGGCATCCAGAACCTGCTTCGCCATTTCGTGCCTGAAGTGCAGCAGGTCGAACAGGTTTCCTGACCGCTCCGTACCGACATCATCCAAAAAACAAAAAACCGGGCCGAATTGCCCGGTTTTCTGTTTGGGACGTCCGTTGTTGCCTAGACGGTCCGCGTACGAAACTTGTCTTCACGTTTGACCATGATCCCCGAGGGATCGTGGTCCTTACATCACGATGACCTTGGCGCCGACCGAGGCGCGGTCGTAGAGATCGATGATGTCCTGGTTCATCAGCCGGATACAGCCGGATGACATCGCCTTGCCGATCGAATTCCATTCCGGGCTGCCGTGCAGGCGGTAACCCATGTCACCGCCCTTGTTGAAGAGATACATGGCGCGCGCGCCAAGCGGGTTCTTCAGGCCCGGCTCCATGCCATTCGCGAACTTGGTAAGTTCCGGCTGGCGCTTGATCATTTCACGCGGCGGCGTCCAGGTCGGCCATTCGCGCTTCAACGCAATATGGGCGGTTCCGTGCCATTCGAAGCCTTCGCGACCGACGCCGATGCCGTAGCGAATGGCGCGACCGTCGCCCTCGACGAAGTAGAGGAACTTGTTCTGCGTATCGACGATGATGGTGCCCGGCTTTTCCTTGGTGTCGTAGTTCACTTCCTGCCGGTGGAACTGCCTCGGCACTTTTTCGATCGGTATGCGCGGCAGCTGGTAACCAGCATCGGTCACCGCGCCATAGTCGTTGGAGAAGATCTGCCCGCCAATGGTGCTGCAACCGGCGAGTGCGGTGGAGAACGCCAATGCGGCCATTATTGCAAGCGACTTCATCCGCATGAGGTGATCCGTGCCCTGCTAAACTGCGCGGCACGAGTCGGCCGCTTTCTCGCCATCATTCATGCTGGCATTTGCTTTGCTTGCCAAGCGCACGATGCCTATATGCGTGGCCTTACCCGCTGGTAAGCGTATCAGTATGGCATTTCGGCAACAGCCCTCACCGGATTGTGAAGTAAATTCAATGGGGGCGACATCAAACGGTTACGTGGAATCGAGGATCAGTCATGAATGTCGGCGATGCAGCCCAAAGATCAGGCCTGCCGGCCAAGACCATCCGTTACTATGAGGAGATCGGCCTGATCGCGCCGGCGCGCGCCACCAACGGCTACCGCGACTATTCCGGCGACGACATCCACCGGCTGGCCTTCCTGCGCCGTGCGCGCAACCTCGGCTTTTCCATCGACGATTGCCGCCAGTTGATGGCGCTCTACCAGGATCGCGGCCGTGCCAGCGCCGACGTGCGTGAGATCGCCGCCGCCCATGTCACGGCGATCGAGGAAAAGGTGCGCGAGCTGCAATCCATGCGCTCGACCCTGCAGAAGCTCATCCATGCCTGTCATGGCGACAACAGGCCGGACTGCCCGATCCTGGATGACATGGCGGGGTCGCCTGGCGACAGGGCCGTTTCAGCGAGGCCATAGCAAGGGTAGGCTAGTCCGGGGGAAGTCAGAGCGATGAGGAGGTCCGGTCAGGTCCGGCGGAACAAGGGACTTCAGTCTTATTTGCGCGAGTGCTAATATACATATACGTTGAGCGTGCGGGGACCGACACACCCAATAGCCCACACCCGCAATGGCCGGCGCCCCCCTAGAACCCAAAGCCAAACTGCGCCGGCCATTTCGCGGCTATGGTCCCCAACGTCTTCTGTTATATTCTGCTTGTCTAAAGTAACGGAACGTTCAATGGACATTAGCGGAACTTAAACGGTCCCCTCAGACCTTTGGGCATTAGCGCGCAAGACTTTAGTCCTGCCGTTCTCTAGTGAAGAACGGAAGTTAACCGGCACGACATAGAGCCGTTTGGCAAAGATCAATACCAGACTGCACCCGGCCGGATATTGCGCGATCACGGAAGACTCCCCAAGCCAGGCCGAGGTTTGCCAAACGTGTAATCGCCCGGCGCAGGGCGATTGTCTGTTTGAGAGACCCATCGTTGCACGAGCGATCGCGCCGGGGCGGCGTCCCGTAGGAACGGCCCGGCACGCTCGCAGTCTGGGGGACGTGGGGTCGTGCCGGGTCGTTGCGGGTCAGGCTTGTGGGATCGTCTCCGCACTGCCTAAGCTATAACAATATTAGCAATAGCTCAATTAAGACTGAAGTCCCCAGCCCATGAGCTATTTGGCTGCAGAGGCCGCACAGGTACCGTCCTTTTCCGAACTCAACTTCATTTCTACCAGTAAACTCCCCGCGGCCTCCATTCGGTCCTCTGTCGCAAAGTAATCCTATTTGACGGTCGCGATACACCCAAAAGAAGTCAGGACCGGTTCTTGAAGACTTGATCTGGGGAGCATACCGTCGGTTCAAGGGGCTTGGGTAAGGTCATGTTGAACGACGACAAAGGCGAGCGGCTTTGGGCTTTGGACCTTGACGCTCTGCGCAAGGCTTTTGAAACCTACGTTCAAGAGCACAAAACGACGGCTGCGGAGTGGGGGGAACACGCCAAGCGGTTCCTCGAAAAACAAAGAGTTAGTCAGGGACAGTCGCGCTGATCCGCGCTATTGGCAGCACTGCTCCCGAGGTGCTTCACTGGGCTGAACTCGGTTTCGTCCTTGCTGGTTTCCTATGGGATGCGCGTCACCCCGCAAGGTGATTATCTGGTTGACAAACCCAAACCAATGAGCGATAACGATTCCAAGGAGTTATCGCTATGTCCGTTCTGTCCCGCCCCGAATTCCATGACGAAGCCAAGGCTTTCGAGCATGTCGAATCCATACTGTGGCCCAACGGTCCTGTTTGCCCGAAGTGCGGCTCTGTCGATCGCCACTATTCCCTGAAGGGCGTTCGCACCAAGCCCTCTAAGAAGAACCCCCACGGTGTCGAGCGTCACGGCCTGTACAAGTGCAGCGCTTGCCGCTCGCAGTTCACGGTCCGCATGGGATCCATTTTCGAGGAAAGCCATTTGCCCCTGACCAAGTGGCTACAGGCTATCCACCTCATGTGCGCCTCCAAGAAGGGTATCAGCGCTCACCAGATGCACCGCATACTCGAATGCACCTACGAGGCCGCTTGGTTCCTGTGCCACCGCATTCGCCTTGCAATGGCGTCTGGCGATCTGTCCCCGATGGGCGGCAACGGCAAGACCGTCGAGGTTGACGAGACGTATATCGGTCGCCTCAAGGGTACCCCGGTTAAGTCTGGCGGCGGCGCGCACAAGAACACTGTCGTCACGCTGGTAGAGCGTGGGGGCCGCGCCCGTTCCTTCCACGTCGATACCGCTCGCATTGGCACCGTGATGCCAATTGTTCGCGCCAACATCGCCAAGGAAAGCGCATTGATGACGGACGAGGCTGGCATGTATCGCCGCGTGGGCCAGGAATTCGCCTCGCACGATGTCGTCACGCACTCCAAGGACGAGTATGTCCGCTACGAAGGCGCAAAGACCGTCCACACCAATACCGTCGAAGGCTTCTACAGCATCTTCAAGCGCGGCATGAAGGGCGTTTACCAGCATTGCGCGGAACACCATCTGCACCGCTATCTGGCAGAGTTCGACTTTCGTTATTCGAACCGCATCGCCCTTGGCGTCGATGACGGCACCCGCGCTTTCATCGCGTTGAAGGGTGCCGCTGGTAAGCGCCTCACCTATCGCAGACCTGCTTGACGATAAGCGAACGCATTTCCGCAAGCCTGTGCAGTTAGAGTTGCCGCTTTGGCGGCATGCTCGCCGCCGATAGCGCGGCACCGTTGCGGCATACGTTGCACCGGAATGTCATTTTGAACATAACGTGAATAACCGGTGTCTATCATCAGGCGATAGACTCCGGCTGCATTGGATGCTATACCAAGCGTCAGAATCAGAGAGCGACGGCCATGACTGACATCAAAGAACTGATGCTGCTAACCCAAACTTCGATCAATGCCGCGATAGAAGAGGCATTTAAGATCGGGTTTGAAGCTGGCAAGAAGGCGGGAGAGCGCGAAGCGGCGCAGGGCTTCAAGTCTCGGCTAGCGTCATTTTTCGATGAGGATTTGCCCGTTGCCCCATCGGCATCTACGGAAATTAATAGTTTGTTTAGCAATTCGGACGATAATGCAGAGACAAGGGACGCGGAACGCGCAACGCCCGGAACTGTTAAACCCGCCATTCTTGCCGTGGTGGCAAAGGCCAATCACGGCATATCTACCAAGGACATCGCGAGGGCCACAAAATTTAAGTACAATTCGGTGCGCGGAACTCTGTGGACGCTGCACAAAGAACACGCCATCGAAAAGAACGAGAATGGCAGGTGGGTAGCCGCTTCCGCCATTCACAAAGAGGCGAAGCAAGCCGAATTGGATGAATATGAAGCCGCGCGAAGCGCGGTGAAGGATCAGCCGCCTTCTGGCGGAAACGAAAACAGCGGCTCCAATGAGGAGACCGCTGCTTAAAGTATCGAGTGTGTCGCGGCGCGCTGGCCAGCAAAGCGCGACACAGAACCCTAACGTGAGAAAGGAGAGTGCGTCATGTGGTTCATGACCCGGAGAATACCGGTAGCCGCCTGATGGCGGTTCACCCTGCCCCCTTCCACAAGGGGTAAGAGCGAGAGCGTAGGTGCGTCCAAAGCATCTGCGCTTTCGTGCGTTTCGTTTATCATACGTCGGAATCGGAGTCTATATTCCTATGTCCAAACCAGCGGATAAGCCGCAGATCGACAAATTCCGCGAAGCGGCCCGTGAACTGAAAACCGATCAGTCCGATGCCGCCTTTGAGGCTGTCGTGCAGAAGATCGCCCATGCGCCGAAGCTGACCAATGAGCAGATAAAGGAACTGGTGCGGCGGAAGCGTCTCGACCGCTAGAAAACAAAAAGCCCCGGATTTTCCGGGGCTTGTCGTTTGGACGGTCTCTAAAGCCGAACTAGGCGGCGAGCTTGACCTCTTCCACGATGCGGGTGTTGCTCATGAAAAAGGAAGTCTTCTTGAATTGCTCCAAACCGATCTCCTTGATCGTCTGCGTTACCGCCTCGTGAAGCGCTTTCCTGATTTCCGTATTCATGGTCATCGACCTTTCCACAGACTCGTTCCTCCCCAAAATGCTCCGCAACCCGTTAGGGTTCCGTTACTTTCGCGTTATATATAACCATGCTCCACGAGTTTTAATAGACTCAAAAACGTCGCGGTCCTGAAGGCCCCTTCCGAGCATGGCGAAAAATTGCTGATCCGTTTGACTCCGGAGATGAAATTTCACGTGCATGCACGAAAGCTCGGGATCTAGATATGCCAAGCTGAGCACTTGCGCCAGTAGCGAAACCAGAACGTCTCCGTACTCGCTCATTGACTTGTCAGTTAGGTCAAAATCTGGCGAAAGGGTCATGAAGCGCACCCGCAGCACGGGGCTGTCATATTTTGGCAGGCCAGCTTTATTGACCTGGACCATAGCCACGTAGACGCCATTCATCTGAAGCGCGAATACACCAGCTTTCTTTTTTTCGGTTTCGATGAGATCCCGAATTACAGAAAAAGTCGCTTCCGCGTAGCTGTCAAAATCCTCTTCTAGTTTCTCGCATTGCGCCCGCCAGTCGGCCTCGAATGCCGACCATGTATTATCCTCCTCAAGGAGGCGCACGAATTTTTCGTTTTCTTGGTCCATCAACCCCTCCACCAGACTCTCGTCTATTAACGAGGACGGGGACCGGGTGCAATCGGGCGCCGGATTGATCTCACTGGAAAAGTGCGCGCTACAGGACTTGTAGCCATTCCCCTACGGCTGGGTAGCGCCGTCTAGACTCCGACCGGCAAAGACCGCATCCTCGGAGAACGGAAGGTAGAATGGATGAAATGGTTGATTGAGACGGCGATAGGTAGCGTAGCTGGGTTTGTCGCTATACATGCCCCCTATGCCTGGTATTGGCAGGTCGCAATTCTCTTAGCCCTCTTTTTAGCCCTAAACTTGGCAGTCGCCGCCATCCGAATCGCGCTAGCGTCTTTCAATAAAACCTAGATCCATCGCTGCTCAGTTACCCTGAGAGGTACCGGCCTGTCCTGAATATATTCCTATTTCCTTTTGGGTTTGTCAACCATAGAATCGCCCCCCGCAAAAGGGTTCAAACCGTGAACAGAATCTGGCATGGTGGCTGCCATGCCGATCATCTCCCCTATCGCGATCAATCCCCTCATTGACGGTCGCCAGTCCGAACGCGCCATGCTGGTGCGGCGCGGCGTGCAGCGGCTGCTCATGGAAATGGGCGCGCATGTGCTGCCTGAACTGTCGCTGGCCACCGGCCGCCGCGCCGACCTCGTGGCGCTGACCCGGCAAGGCGACATCTGGATCATCGAGATCAAATCCTCGATCGAGGATTTTCGCGTCGACCGCAAATGGCCCGACTATCGGCTGCATTGCGACCGCTTCTTCTTCGCCACCCATCCCGGCGTGCCGGCGGAAATCTTCCCGGAAGAGTGCGGCTTCATCCTCTCGGACGGCTACGGCGCCGAGATCCTGCGCGAGGCGCCGGAACACCGCATGGCGGCGGCAACGCGCAAGGCGCTAATGCTGCGGATCGCACGCGCCGGTGCTTCGCGGCTGCTGGCGGCGGAACTCGCCGGCGTCTCGGTGCCGGCGCTGGAGGGGGAGAGCGAGTAGCGCGCTCCGCGCCCTACTCCGTCTCCTCCGCTCCACCCGCGGCCGGTGCCATCAACAGCACCGCGGCGCCAAGGATGGCGGCGATGAAGGAGCCGGCGAGGATGCCGACCTTGACCGCGTCCTGCAGGGCGACATCGCCGGCAAAGGCGAGCAGGCCGATGAACAGGCTCATGGTGAAGCCGATGCCGCAAAGCAGCGAGATGCCGACCATGTGCGACCAGCCGGCATGGGCGGGCAGGTCGGCCAGGCCAAGCCTGATGGCAAGTGCCGAGGAGCCAAGCACGCCGACCAGCTTGCCGACGACGAGGCCGGCGGCGACGCCCAGTGTCAGCGGCTCGATCAGCGCGCCAAAACTGAGGCCTGCGAGCGAAACGCCGGCATTGGCAAAGCCGAAGATCGGAATGACGAAAAACGGCACGATCCTCTGCAGGCCGTGCTCGAGCCGGTGCAGCGGCGAATGGTCGAGATCATGGCCGATCCCGGCGGCGCGCTCGAGCGGAATGGTCAGCGCCAGGGCGACGCCGGCAAGTGTCGCATGGACGCCCGACTTGAGAACCAGCACCCACAGGATGGCGCCAAGCACGAGATAGGGTACCAGCGTCATCACCCGCATGCGGTTGAGTACGACAAGCACGGCAATGACGGCGAAAGCGGCGCCGAGATAGGCCAGCGACAGGCCGCTCGTATAGAAGATGGCGATGATGATGACGGCGCCGAGGTCATCGATGATGGCAAGCGCGGTCAGGAAGACCTTCAACGACGCCGGCACGCGGCTACCGAGCAGCGACAGCACGCCGAGCGCGAAGGCGATGTCGGTGGCGGTCGGGATCGCCCAACCGGACAGCGCCGGTCCATTGTTGCGGTTAATCAAGACATAGACCAGCGCCGGAACCAGCATGCCGCCGGCCGCCGCGATGCCTGGCAGGACCCGGCGCGGCCAGGTCGAAAGCTGGCCGTCCAGCATCTCGCGCTTGATCTCCAGCCCGACGAGCAGGAAGAACACCGCCATCAGCCCGTCATTGACCCAATGCGAGACGCTGAGCGGGCCGAGATAGGCGTGGAGAACGGAAAAATAGGTCTCAGCCAGGGGAGAGTTGGCGACGATCAGCGCAAGGGCTGCCGCGACCATCAGGATGATGCCGCCGGCCGCCTCGCCATCGAGAAATTCGCGGAAGACGGAAACCGGCCGCTGTTTGCTCTCCTGCATGTAGCCTCCTTAAGCAGCTCGTTTCGACTTTGCCGCATTGCCCTTTTACAGGCGTTTGCGCTGCCCCTCACCTGCCTGCCGGCAGGGCAATGAGGGGCGGCGCTGACTTCGGCGATCGATGGCCTCCACCGCGAATTCGAAATCGGCGAGCTACCCTTGCTCTGCCTGCCCAGCGATCTAACGCGGCGCGCGCTTGGCCAGTATGCGCTGCAGCGTGCGGCGGTGCATGTTGAGCCGGCGCGCGGTCTCGGAGACGTTGCGCTCGCACATTTCGTAGACGCGCTGAATATGCTCCCAGCGCACACGGTCGGCCGACATCGGGTTTTCCGGGGGCGCGGCGCGCTCGCCCGAGGTACGGGTAAGCGCGGCGAAGATATCGTCGGCGTCGGCGGGCTTCGACAGGTAATCGACGGCGCCGAGCTTCACGGCCGTCACCGCAGTGGCGATGTTGCCGTAGCCGGTCAGGATGATGGTGCGGGAATCCTCGCGCTTCTCGCGGATGGCGGCGACGACGTCGAGGCCGTTGCCATCGCCGAGCCGCATGTCGACCACGGCATAGGCCGGCGGCTTGGCGCGCGCCTTGCCCACAGCCTCCTCGACGCTCTCGGCGGTTTCGACCACGAAACCCCTGGTTTCCATGGCGCGGGCCAGACGGGTGAGGAACGGCTTGTCGTCATCGACGATCAGAAGCGAGGTATCCTCGCCTTCAACCATTGCGCCAATATTGTCGTCGCCTGTCATCGTCTTGAAAATTCCTGCTGCCTTAATTTTACGCAGATATAGTTTTGCGCCGCTATTGTCCAATTTACGCAGTGTCAAACATGGTGGCCGGGGCCGTTTCGGGGTTCAGGAAGACCGTTCTCGGCCACGAAATCTGCACCACGGCCCCCTCGCCCAGGCCGCTCGAATTGCGGAAATCGAGCGTGGCGCCGGAGCGTTCGAGCAGCGTCTTGGCAATGAACAGGCCGAGCCCCAGGCCACCGCCTGCCTCGGTCCCCTGGCGCGTCGACATATAGGGCTCGCCGATGCGGTCGATGATCTCGGGCGGGAAGCCGGGGCCGTCGTCAATGATCGAGAAGGTCACGGCGTCCTCGTCCCAGCTCCAGCGCACGGTGACGCTCTTGCGGGCGAAATCGACGGCGTTCTCGACCAGATTGCCAAGGCCGTAGATGACGCCCGGATTGCGGCGCCCGACTGGCTCGGGGCCGCTGCGCTCGCCCGGACGCAGCTTGATCGAGATACCGAAGTCGCGATGGGGCGCGGTGACTTCCTCGACCAGCGAGGTCAGCGGCAGGCGGGAAAGATGCGCCTCGCCCTCGGACGACAGGCTCGTAAGGCGTTTTAGAATTTCGCGGCAGCGTTCGCTTTGCGACCGCAGCAGCTTCACGTCATCGCCGTATTTCGGGTCGCTGCCGAGCGCCTTCTCCATCTCCTTGGCGACGAGCGTGATGGTGGCGAGCGGCGTGCCGAGCTCATGCGCCGCCGCAGCCGCTAGGCCGTCGAGCGCCGAAAGATGCTGTTCGCGCTGCAGCACCAGTTCGGTGGCGGCAAGCGCATTGGCCAGAAGCCGCGCTTCGGCGGCCACCCGGAAGGCGTACATGGCGGTGAAGGCGATCGATGACAGCACCGCCATCCACATGCCGGCGACATAGATGAACGGCATGGCGAGCGGCGCGCCTTCATACCAGGGCAACGGCAGATGGACGAATACCAGCAAGGTCGCGGCAATCATCACCAGCCCGCCGAGAACGGCGGTAAGGCGCAGGGGCAGCGATGTCGCCGAGATGACGACGGGCACGGTCATCAGCAGCGAGAACGGATTGGTCAAGCCGCCGGTCATGTAGAGCAGACCGGCGAGCTGCAGGCTGTCGAAGATCAGTATGCCGAAGGCGGCGAACGGGGTGAGCCGGTGCGCGGCCGGAAAACGGAAGGCCAGGAACAGGTTCATCCAGGCCGAACAGGCGATCAGCGCGAAGCACAGGCTGACCGGCAGCGGGAATTTGAGCCCATAGGCGACGACAAGCACCGTCACGCTTTGGCCGACGATGGCCAGCCAGCGCAGCCGGATCAGCGTGTTGAGGCGCAGCCGCTGGCTCTGCTGAAAATCGGGCGAACGCAAAACATTGATCATCGCCATGGATTACAGCCGCAAAGCGCCCAAGGCTAGGTCCGCTCCAATTCGATGGAGCCGGATTGGAGCTCTACTTCTTGTTCGAGCATGATCTTTTTGCAAAAACGGGTTCCCACTTTCTGGGATCATGCTCGCGGCTTCGCGCGGGCGGTAGCCGTGGCAAGCAGCGGGTTTTCCGGCCAGACATGCTTGGGGTAGCGGCCGCGCATGTCGGCCCGCACATCGGCCCAGGAGCCGCGCCAGAAGCCGGGCAGGTTGCGCGTGGTCTGGATCGGCCGGTGCGCAGGCGACAACAGTTCGAGCGTCAGCGGCACGGTGCCATTGGCAATCGAGGGGTGGCGGTCGAGGCCGAACAGCTCCTGCACGCGAACCGCAAGCACGGGCCATTCGCCGTCATAGCGGATCGGCACGTGGCTGCCGGACGGCGCGTCGAAATGGGTCGGCGCCAACGTCTCGATCCGGCGCTGCTGGTCATGCGGCACGAGCGAGGCCAGGCCAGCCGAAATGATACCCGGACCGATTGCGGCGAAGGATGCGGCCCCCGACAGGAAGGGCAGCAGCCAGTCGTCAAGGTGCTCAACCAGCGCTTCATCCGACATGTCGGGCCATGGCGACCCGAGGCCGCGATGCAGCCAGGACAGCCGCTGGCGCAGCGCCTCGGCCTCCTTGCTCCAGCTCAACAGCGACAGGCCGTGCTCGCGCAAGGCGTCCAGGATCGCCCGATCGGCATCGGCGCCTGACGGCGCCGGCAGCATGCGCTCGGCGAGCGTGATGACGCCGAGACGCACGGTTTCGCGCACGCGCACGGCGCGCCGCTCGCGGTCGAAACTTACTTGCCGGCGCGTTTCGATCCGGTCGGCCAGCGTGGCGCGGATGTCGTCCTCGCCGATTGCCGCCGCCGCCGCGATGCGGGCATTCTGGGCCTTGCCCTGCAGGTCGGCGACGACCAGAAACGGTTCGCCCGCCAGCGGGTCGGCGGCATCAAGCATGGCGCCGGAGCCATTGGCCAGCACGAAGCGGCCACGCTCGCCACGCGCCTTGGCGACGCGATCCGGCCAGGCGTGGATCAGCAAGGAACCCACGGAAGCTGTTTCGCTGTTCTTCGCCCCGCCCACCTGCCGCGCCAGCCGTTCAGCCAGTTGCCGCGCGGCGGCGGCGCGAGGTGATTTTTCGCCGCGAAAGCGCATCAGCCGCCGTTCGAGATCGGCGCCACCGCCGCCAAGACCGCGTTCGGTGAGCAGCACGGCGAGCATGGCCGCGTCGAAGGCATGGCCGCTCTTCGCTGCCTCGGCGACCATGTGCGCCAACCGCACGGGCAGAGCGAGCTTGCGCATCGAAGCACCCGCTTCCGTCAAACGCCCGGTCTCGTCGATGGCATGGAGCGCGCGCAGCAGCACCCTTGCCTCGTTTAGCGCCGGGGCCGGCGGCGGGTCGAGGAAGGCGAGACCCGCCGGGTCGGCGACACCGAAGGCGGCGCAGTCGAGCAGCAGGCCGGAAAGGTCCGCTTCCAGGATTTCCGGCGGCGTGAAGGCGGGAAGTGCCGATGTCTGCTCGGCGCGCCACAGCCGGATGGCGACGCCGGCTTGCGTGCGCCCGGCACGGCCGGCGCGCTGGTCTGCCGAAGCCTTGCTGACGCGCACGGTTTCCAACCGGGTGAGGCCGCTGGCCGGCTCATAGCGCGGCAGGCGCGAAAGGCCGGAATCGATGACGACGCGGACGCCGTCGATGGTGATGGAGGTCTCGGCGATCGAGGTCGCCAGCACCACCTTGCGGCGGCCCGGCGGCGGCGGCTTGATCGCGGCGTCCTGCGCCTTGCCGTCGAGCTGGCCATAGAGCGGGACGATGTCGGTATCCGTGCCGACCTTGCCGGCCAGCCGTTCGGCGGTGCGCTCGATCTCGCGCTGGCCGGGCAGGAAGGCAAGCACGCTGCCGCTCTCGTCGGCAAGGGCACCGCGGATCGCCTTGGCCATGGCATCCTCGATCGGGATACCAGCCGGCCGCTCGTCGTAGCTTATGTCGACGGGAAAGGCGCGGCCTTCGCTTTCGATTACCGGCGCGCCGGACAGGAGCTTCGCGACGCGCGCGCCATCGAGTGTCGCCGACATCACCAGCAGTCGCAGGTCCGGACTCAGCGCGCCTTGCACGTCGAGCGCCAAAGCGAGACCGAAATCGCCATCGAGCGAACGCTCGTGGAATTCATCGAAGATCACTGCCGAGACGCCGGGCAATTCGGGGTCGTCGAGGATCATGCGGGCCAACACGCCCTCGGTGACGACCAATATCCGGGTCTTTGCCGAAGTGCGGTTTTCCATGCGCATGGCGTAGCCGACAGTGGCGCCCGGCTCCTCATCCAGCAATTGCGCCATGCGGCGCGCGGCGGCGCGGGCGGCGAGCCGGCGCGGCTCGAGCAGGACGATCTTTCCGGCCCCCAGCCAGGGCGCTTCGAGCAATGCCAGCGGCACCAGCGTGGTCTTGCCGGCGCCGGGAGGTGCCACCAGCACCGCGCTGTTGCCGGAGCCAAGCGCTTGGCTTAGCGCCGGCAGCACGGCGGATACCGGAAGCTCCGGCAAGGGTTTTGTCGTCATCGCGCCCGCATATCAGCGCTCACGGCCACCGTGCAACCGGCACGGGTTCAAAGCCTTGTGCGAGCAAACGGGTTCCAGCGCACCGTGCCGAGCCGCACCTCCTCGCGCACCATGGTCAGCAGACCTGCCGCGCCGACGATCGCGAGGCCGACCAGCGACAGCCAGTCGGGGTACTCCTGGAAGAACAGCGCGCCGAGGATCACCGCCCAGACGATCTGCGAATAATGCGTCGGCGCGATGCGGTTGGCGGGAGCGTATTTGGCTGCGAGCAGTTGCATGAATTGTCCGCCGGCGGTGAAGGCGCCGGCCAGCGCCAGCCAGACAAGCTGCATGGCATTCGGCAAGGTGAACGCGGTAGCGGCAACGCCGGCCCCGTTGAACAGCAGGCCATAACCGACCAGCACGCCGAGCATCGATGTGCGCTTCTCCTGTTGCGCTAGCGATCGCAGCAGGATGACGCTGGCCGCGGCGAGGAAAGCATTCACGAAGGCAGCCAGATGGCCGAGGTTCAATTCGCGAAAACCCGGCCGCACCACCAGCATCACCCCGGCAAAGCCCGCAAACACGGCCAACCACCGCCAGGGGCCGACCTTTTCCTTCAGGATCACGGTGGACAGGATGGTGACCAGCAAAGGCGCCAGGAAGATCAAGGCGTAGACTTCGGCCAGTGGAATGTGGGTGAAGGCATAGACGCTGAGCACGCCGGACGCGATGCCGGCCCAGGCGCGGGCCTGCACGGCCCATGGCCGCTTCATGCGCCAGAAATCGCGCCAGCGCTCGCCCGACGGACGCGTGAAGAACAGGAAAATGCCGGCAAACAAGGTGCCGAAGAAACCGATCTCGAAGACGGTGAACTGTCCGCCCAGGCTCTTGATAACGGCATCACTGCCCGAATAGCTTGCATAGGCGATCAGGGCGAGCAGGATTCCGTTCGGCACGTTTTTCCATTTCCGGGGAGAGAGTAGCTTGAAGATATTGGCGCTCGGTGCGCATCCGGACGACATCGAGATCTTCATGTTCGGTACGCTGGCCGCCTATGCGGCGCAAGGCGCAGACCTCACTTTTGCCGTGGCCACGGATGGTGCCAGGGGCGGCAAGAGCGATGCCAAGGTTCTCGCCAGTGTCCGTCGCGAGGAAGCCACGGCCGCGGCAGCACTGCTTGGCGCGGCGCCGCGCTTTCTCGACTTTCCCGACGGCGAACTGGTGGCCGATGCCGCGCTGATCGGCACGCTGAAGGCGCTTATACGCGAAACCGGGCCGGACCTTTTCATCACGCACGCGCCCAACGACTATCACGCCGACCATCGCGCCCTGTCGGACGGCGTGCGCATCGCGGCCTCGTTCGCGGTTCCGGTGCTGCATGCCGACACGATGGGAGGCACCGGTTTCTCGCCGACGCACTATGTCGACATATCAGCCTACCGGGATATCAAGACGCAGGCGATCCGCGCGCACCGCTCGCAGCGGCCGGAGCAATATGTCGACAGGGCGCGCACCCAGAATGAATTTCGCGCCGGTCAATGCAACGCCGTCCCCGGTTCTCTGGCCGAGGCTTTTCGCTTCGAGCCGACATTTCCCTTTGCCGACATACGCGGCTTGCTGCCGCCCGCGCCGCCCGTCCGGCCGGTGACGCCACCGACGAACATCGTCGGAGAAGCCGGCTGAAGGGTTGACGGAAGAACCATCCGGCGATGATTTCCTAACGATTTCAAGCCTGCGTTTCGACATGTTGCGGCGCAGCAACGAATTCGCTTGCCTTGTTTAGTAAAAATTGCATCACTAAACAAATTACTAAACATCTGCCGCGCTTCGGCGCCGCCATGTTTGGGCCTCTGAGGAGAGAGGTTGAGGGCTCTTGAAACCGTCATCCGGGCGCGTTTCGCAAATGGGAGGAAGGCATGAAATCGAGCTTGAAAATGGCTTTGGGAATGGCCTCGGCGATGGTTGCGTCGACAGCCGTCTCGAACGCCGCGCACGCTGAAGACCTGACGCTTTGCTGGGCCGCCTGGGACCCGGCCAACGCGCTGGTCGAACTGTCCAAGGATTTTACCAAGGAAACCGGCATCGGCATGAAATTCGAATTCGTGCCATGGACCAACTATGCCGACCGTTTCCTCAACGAGCTGAACTCGCACGGCAAATTGTGCGACCTGATCATCGGCGACAGCCAGTGGATCGGCGGCGCGGCCGAGAACGGCCACTACGTCAAGCTGAACGACTTCTTCGACAAGGAGAAGATCAGCATGGACGACTTCGTGCCGGCAACCGTCGTCGGCTATTCGGAATGGCCGAAGAACACGCCGAACTACTGGGCGCTGCCGGCCATGGGCGACGTCGTCGGCTGGACCTATCGCAAGGACTGGTTCTCCAAGCCGGAACTGCAGAAGGAATTCAAGGAGAAGTATGGCTGGGATCTCGGCCCGCCGAAGACCTTCGACCAGTTGAAGCAGATCGCCGAATTCTTCCAGAAGCGGCAGATCGACGGCAAGACCGTCTATGGCGCCTCGATCTACACCGAGCGTGGCTCGGAAGGCATCACCATGGGCGCCATGGACGTGCTCTACAGCTACGGCTTCCAGTACGAGAACCCGAAGAAGCCCTACGAGATGCAGGGCTTCGTCAATTCCGACAAGTCGGTGAAGGGACTGGAATTCTACAAGGCGCTCTATGATTGCTGCACGCCGCCCGGCGCCTCCAACAGCTACATGGGCGAAGGCGTCGATGCCTTCAAATCCGGTCAGGTGGCGATGCACATGAACTTCGCCTTCACCTGGCCCGGCCTGCAGAAGGACGAAAATGTCGGCGGCGACAAGATCGGCTACTTCGTCAATCCCAAGGGGCCCGACGGCGACCAGTTCGCCCAGCTCGGCGGCCAGGGCATCTCGGTGGTTTCCTACTCCGACAAGCAGGAATCGGCGCTGAAATACATCAAGTGGTTCGCCAACAAGGACGTGCAGGCCAAGTGGTGGGCGCTCGGCGGCTATTCCTGCCTGAACGCCGTGGTCAACGATCCGAAGTTCCCGTCCAGCCAGCCCTACGCGCAGGCCTTCCTCGACTCGATGGCCATCGTCAAGGACTTCTGGGCCGAACCGAGCTACGCCCCGCTGCTGCAGGCCTCGCAGAAGCGCTTCCACGACTATGTCGTCGCCGGCCAGGGCTCCGCCAAGGATGCGCTTGACGGCCTGGTCAAGGACTGGACGCAGGTCTTCCAGGACGACGGCAAGATGTAAGGCTCCTCCCGAGCCCGACCCCGAGCCGGAGATTTCAGGTCGAGCCGACCTGAAATCTCCGCCTCTAAAATCCGAGATAGAGCATGATGTCGTCCGAAAACCGCTTGACACTTCTCGGCATCATGCTCTGGGTCCCGTGCCACCCTTGGCACGGGACGCAGTTCAGATAAATTCCATCACAGAGACGAGCCAAGTGACCGAAGCAGGACTGACCATGCTCAATCGGACCGCGGAGAACGTTGCCCGGGCGACCCCGGAACCGTTGGCCCGCAAGGTCCGGGGCATCAGCGACAAAGGCCTCGCCTGGCTGTTCATCTCGCCGACGATCCTGTTGCTGCTGGCCATCAACATCTTCCCGCTGTTCTGGGCGATCTACCTCTCTTTCACCAATTACCGGGCCAACCGGCCGAACGAGGTGGTGAAGAACCTCGGTTTTGCCAACTACCAGCGCATCCTCGGCGACCAGGACATTTGGATCGCCATGCAGACGACGGCGCATTTCGTGTTCTGGACCATCCTTCTGCAGACGCTGATCGGCTTCACGCTGGCCTGGCTGATCGACCGGAAGTTCCGCGGCCACGCCTTCTGGACGACGCTGATCCTGGTGCCGATGATGCTGTCGCCGGCGGTGGTCGGCAATTTCTGGCGCTTCCTCTACGAGCCGCAAATCGGTCTGTTCTCCTATGTCATCTCGTTCGTGTCAGGCATTCCGCCGACAAGCATCCAGATGCTCTCCAACGTCTCGCTGGCGCCGTGGTCGATCATCATCGTCGATACCTGGATGTGGACGCCCTACGTGATGCTGATCTGCCTCGCCGGCCTGCGCTCGATCCCCGAATACATCTATGAGGCGGCCGAGGTCGACCGCGCCTCCAACTGGCGGCAGTTCTGGTCGATCACGCTGCCGATGGCGCTGCCCTTCATCATGCTGGCGGTGCTGTTTCGCGGCATCGAGAACTTCAAGATGTTCGACATGGTCAACCTGCTCACCGGCGGCGGGCCAGGCTCGACCACCGAGGTCGCCTCGATCACGCTGAAGCGGCAGGCCTTCGAGAGCTGGCGCACCGGCTATTCCTCGGCCTTCGCCATCATCCTGTTCGTGGCGGTGTTCGGTCTCGCCAACATCTACGTCAAGGCGCTCAACAAGGTGAAGCAGAGATGAGCCTGACCACAGCCCATTCGGTCGTCGCCCCCTCGGCAGGTTCGAAGCGCATCGCCGGAGCGATCATCATCGCCTATGCGCTGATCTCGATCGTGCCGCTGCTATGGATCTTCGCCACAAGCTTCAAGACGCCGCCGGATTCGATCGCCTATCCGCCAAAAATCGTCTTCCAGCCGAGTATCGAAGGCTATTGCAACCTGTTCACGACGCGCACGCGACAGACGCCGGAATACATCAACTCGCTCGGACCGGCGACCGGCTTCTGCGACGAGACGGTACGCAAGCGCAACATGGTGATCGCCGGCCCGTCCAACTTCCTGCCGCGCTTCGTCAACTCGCTGATCATCGCCTTCGGCTCGACCTTCTGCGCCGTCTTTCTCGGCACGCTGTCGGCCTATGGCTTCTCGCGCTTCAAGGTGCCGCTGGCCGACGACCTGCTGTTCTTCATCCTGTCGACGCGCTTCATGCCGCCGATCGCGGTCGCGATCCCCATCTACCTGATGTACCGCGAGCTTGGCCTGTCGGACACGGCACTCGGCATGATCCTGCTCTACACGGCGGTCAACGTGTCGCTGGCGGTGTGGCTCTTGAAAGGCTTCATCGACGAGATCCCGCGCGAGTATGAGGAAGCGGCCATGATCGACGGCTATACGCGGCTGCAGGCCTTCTGGCGTACGGTGCTGCCGCAGGCGACCACCGGCATCGCGGCGACCGCCATCTTCTGCCTGATCTTCGCCTGGAACGAATATGCCTTCGCCGCGCTGCTGACATCGGGCACCGCGCAGACCGCGCCGCCCTTCATTCCGACCATCATCGGCGAAGGCGGCCAGGACTGGCCGGCGGTGGCGGCCGGCACGACGATCTTCCTGGTGCCGATCCTGGTTTTCACCATCCTGCTTCGCAAGCAATTGCTGCGCGGCATCACCTTCGGCGCGGTGCGCAAATGAGCATGACCAAATCAGTCAAACGCAGATCGCGCTGGCCCCGTTGGGCAAGGCGCGGGCTAATGGAAAACATCGCGACGGCGCTGATCGCCATCGGCTTCCTGATGCTGTTCCAGCCCTTCGCGCTGTCGCTCTACACCTATTCCTTCATCACCATGCTTGCCGGCACCGTGATGTTCATCATCGTCTCGAAATTCCCGGAATAACCATGGCCGAAATCCGCGTCCAACACTTGAGAAAGGCCTTCGGCGATTTCGTCGCCGTGCAGGATTCCAACTTCGTCGTCGAGGATGGCGAATTCTTCGTCATGCTCGGGCCTTCGGGCTGCGGCAAGACGACGACGCTGCGCATGATCGCCGGGCTCGAACTGCCGACCGGCGGCGAGATCCTGCTCGGCGGCGAGGACGTCACCATGCTGCGGGCACGCGAGCGCGACATCGCTTTCGTGTTCCAGCTGTTCGCGCTCTATCCGCACATGAACGTGCGCAAGAACATCGGCTTTCCGCTCCTGGCGCAAGGCATGCCGTCGGCCGAAATCCGCAGCCGGGTCGAAGAGACGGCGAAGCTTTTGCGCATCGACCACCTGCTCAACAAATCCGTCTCGGGCCTTGCCGGCGGCGACCGCCAGCGGGTGGCGCTCGGGCGCGCCATCGTGCGACGGCCGAAGTGCTTCCTGATGGACGAGCCGCTCGGCACGCTCGATACCGAATTCCGCGATCTGATGGTCCATGAATTGCGCGAACTGCACAACCGTATTCATGCGACCACTGTCTATGTCACGCATGACCAGATGGAAGCGATGTCGATGGCCGACAAGATCGCTGTCATGAACCATGGCGTCATCGAACAGTTCGGCACGCCCCGCGAGATCTACGACCGCCCGGCGACCATGTTCGTCGCCGACTTCATCGGCTCGCCGCCGATGAATTTCCTCCGCTTCGGCGGCGGGCTCGCCAAGGGCGCCAAGGAGATCGTCGTCCAGGGCGCGAAGGTCGCGGTGCCGGAGGTGCGCGAGGACATCGCACCAGCCGACATGGCGCTCGGCATCCGGCCTGAACACATCCGTTTCGACGACGCCTCGAAACTGCGCGGCGCCATCTATGGAACGGAATATCTCGGCACCACGCAGATCGTCGCGGTGGAAACGGCGGACGGCATCATCAAGGCGCGTGTGCCGGCCGAAATCCGGCTCAATGCCGGCGACCATGTCGGCCTGGCGCTGAACAGCGCCCGGCTGTCGCTGTTCGACAAGGGATCGGGCCGCGCGGTGAGAACCGCGGTTCACGATACCGCCTCTCAGGGGAGAGCGCAGCATGGCTGAAGTGCACATCAAGAACGTGACCAAGAGTTTTGGCGAGCATGTCGCCGTCAACGGTCTCGACCTGCATATAGAAGACGGCGAGTTCGTCGTGCTGCTCGGGCCAACGGGAGCCGGGAAGACGACGACGCTGCGGCTGATCGCCGGTCTGGAACGGCCAGATACCGGCACGATCGAAATCGGCGGCCACAATGCGACGACACTGTCGCCGGCCGAGCGCGACACGGCTTTCGTGTTCCAGCAGTACTCGCTCTATCCGCATCTGTCGGTCTTCGACAATCTCGCTTTCCCGTTGCGCTCACCGGCACGCAAGATCCCGGAAGACCAGATCCGCCGGCGGGTCGAGGAGGTGGCGAAGATGGTGCGCATCCATCACAAGCTTGCCAACCGCTCGACCAAATTGTCGGGCGGCGAAATGCAGCGCGTCGCCATCGGCCGGGCGCTGGTGCGCAAGCCGGCGATCTATCTGATGGACGAGCCGCTGTCGTCGCTCGACGCCAAGCTGCGGGCGGATCTGCGGCTCGAACTGAAGCGCATCCAGTCCGAGGTCGGCGCCACCATGCTTTATGTCACCCACGACCAGATCGAGGCGATGACCATGGCCGACCGCATCGGCATCCTCGCCGATGGCGTGCTGGTGCAGATCGGCTCGCCGCGAACCATCTATTCCGAGCCGGCGAACCTGCATGTCGCGGCGAGGCTCGGCCAGCCGGCGATCAACCTTCTGCCGACCGGCCTGCTGCCCGATGCCGGCGCGCCGGCCGGCACCAGGACGATCGGCGCGCGCACCGAACACCTGGCGATCGAAAAGGCCATGAATGGCCAGGCCGACGGCGTCGTCGATTGGGTCGAGCATCTCGGCGACCAGAACCATCTGCACGTGACGGTGGGGCCGAAGAAGCTGGTGACGCTGACCGACCCGGACACCGATCTGTCGCAAGGCGACAGAGTGATGATCCGCTACCGCTCGCCGCTGTATTTTGGCGCCGACGGGCAAAGACTGATGTGAACCATTCCGGCGCATCGCGCCGCTTCTGATTGACGATCGCGAATACGGGACGAATTCGATGAAGCACTTTTTCAACCGCAGGGAAACGATCGTCACCGAGGCATTGGACGGCCTGTTGCGGACCATCGGCTCGGGCGAGCTTGCGCGCCTCGACGGCTATCCCGAGATCAAGGTCGTGCTGCGCGCCGATTGGGACAAGACGAAGGTCAGCGTCGTCTCCGGCGGTGGCGCCGGACACGAGCCTTCGCATGCCGGCTTTGTCGGCAAGGGCATGCTGACGGCGGCTGTCTCCGGCGAAATCTTCGCCTCGCCGAGCGTCGAAGCGGTGCTGGCGGCCATCCGCGCGGTCACCGGGCCGGCCGGCTGCCTGCTGATCGTCAAGAACTACACCGGCGACCGCCTGAATTTCGGTCTGGCGGCCGAGAAGGCGCGCGCCGAGGGCTTTCGTGTCGAGATGGTGATCGTCGCCGACGACATCGCGCTGCCCGATATTGCCCAGCCGCGCGGCGTTGCCGGCACTTTGTTGGTGCACAAGATTTCAGGCCATCTGTCGGAAGCCGGCTATGATCTGACCGATATTGCGGCAGCCGCGCGCGCGGCGGCGAAGGACATCGTCTCGCTCGGCATGTCGCTGTCGTCCTGCTCCATCCCCGGCCAGCCGCACGAGGACAGGTTCGGCGAAGATGACGGCGAGCTTGGCCTCGGCATCCATGGCGAGCCCGGGGTCGAACGCATCGCTGTGCAGAGCGCCGAGAAGCTTGTGGCGATCATGGCGGAGCGCCTGGCAGTGCGGCACGATCCGAAGGCAAGCCATGCCTTGCTGATCAACAATCTGGGCTCCGTCACGCCGCTCGAGATGTCGCTGATTGCCAATGCGGTGCTGGCCTCGCCTCTGGCCAAAACCATCAAATTGGTGATCGGCCCGGGACCGCTGATGACGGCGCTCAACATGAACGGCTTCTCGCTGTCGCTGATCCGGCTCGATGCAGCGCGCGAGGCCGCCTTGCTGGCGCCGGTCGGCCCGCATGCCTGGATGCCGGCCAAACCGGTCGCGGCGCCAGCCATCGTGCCGATGGCGAAAGCGGCCGGACAAACCGCAGCACGCAAGGCCAGCCCGGATGCCGCTACAAGGCGCCTGATCGTGACGGTCTGCGGAAGACTGATCTCGCTCGAAGCGATCTTGAACGGGCTCGACGCCAAGGCAGGCGACGGCGATACCGGTTCGACGGTGGCGACCGGCGCGCGCAGCATCGTCGAACAGCTCGACACGTTGCCGCTGGCGAGCCCGGCGGCTACCCTTGGCGCGATCGGCGACATATTGAGCGCGTCGATGGGCGGATCCAGCGGCGTGCTGCTGTCGATCTTCTTCACTGCGGCCGCGCAGGCCGTTGACAGCGGCGCTGACGTGGCCAAGGCGCTGTTTGCTGGGCTCGAACGGATGACTTTTTATGGCGGTGCAAAGCTTGGCGACCGCACGATGGTCGATGCGCTGGAGCCAGCCCTGAAAGCGCTCGACGCCAACGGGCTGGAGGCGGCAGCGGCGGCCGCCCGGCATGGCGCCGAGGCGACGGCCGCCATGGAGAAGGCAAAGGCCGGACGGTCCGCCTATGTCGGCACCAAATTGCAAGGCGTGATCGACCCCGGCGCCCACGCGGTGGCCGAGGTGTTCGCGACCGCCGCGACACTTCTCGTCACGGCCTGACGCATGCACCAGTTGTCGAACGACCGTTCTTTCGCTACTGCCGGCAAGCTGGAAACCGGGGATCTTGACGACATGGCGGCGTTGAACCTTGCCGGGCTGATCGCGGCGGCCGCCGACGCGATCGCCGCTCACGCCGAGGAATTGACGGCGCTCGACCAGGCGATCGGCGACGGCGACCACGGGCTGAACATGAAGCGCGGCTTCGAAGCCGTGCGAGCCGAGGCCGACGCGTTCGCCGCGAAGCCGCTGCCGGATGCCTTGAAGGCGATCGGCACCAAGCTGGTGATGACGGTAGGCGGCGCCTCCGGCCCGCTCTTCGGCACATTGTTCATGGCGCTGGGCAAGGAGATTTCGGCGGACCCCGACCGTGCCGATTTGACGGCTGCCTTCGGCAGGGCGATCGAGGCGGTGGCCGCGCGTGGCAAGTCGCAGATCGGCCAAAAAACCATGCTCGATGTGCTGCAGCCGGTGCAGGAGGCCCTGGCTGGTGGAAAGACGACGGCAGAAATAGCCGACATCGCCGACGCCGCCGCCGAGGCGACCGTGCCGATGAGGGCGCTGCGCGGCCGCGCCTCGTTCCTCGGCGACCGTTCGATCGGCCATATGGATGCCGGCGCGCGCTCGACCGCGCTGCTGGTGCGCACGGTAGGACAGGCGATCGGGGAAAGCGCATGAGCAATGTCGGGATCGTGATCGTCTCGCATTCGCCGCTGGTCGCGGAGGGCACGGCCGACATGGTACGCCAGATGGTGGGCGACGAAGTGCCGCTTGCATGGTGCGGCGGAAACGGCCATGGCGGGCTCGGCACCAGTGTCGAGGCGATCATGGGCGCCATTGACAAGGCCTGGTCGGAAGCCGGTGTCGCCATCCTTGTCGATCTCGGCGGCGCCGAGACCAATTCGGAAATGGCGGTGGAGATGATCGGCGAGCCGCGGGCGCAGAAGATCATCGTCTGCAACGCGCCGATCGTCGAGGGCGCGGTGATGGCGGCGACCGAATCGTCCGGCGGCGCCTCGCTGAAGGAAGTGGTGGCGACGGCGCATGAATTGTCGCCGTCGTGAGTGAACGGGAATTTTGAGATGTCCACAGCCGCCGAAGCGACCGTCCTGATCACCCACGATGTGGGCCTCCATGCGCGTCCTTCGGTGAAGTTCACCAAGCTGGCCAAGACATTTGCCGCCGACGTCGAAATAGCGCTTGCCGCCAACGGACCGTGGTTCGACGCCAAAAGCATCGTCAAGGTGATGGCGGCCAAGGCGCCGAAGGGCACGGTGCTGCATATCAGGGCCAGCGGCAACGGTGCCGATGACGCCGTCCGCGCACTGATCGACCTGGTGCGGCGCGACTTCGACGAGGATGCCGGCCATGTCCGCTCGGCCTGAAGCCGGCTCGCATCTGCGCCGGCGCGCAAGGAAAATGGGCTATGCGGATTGAGGGCGTTCCGGCCTCGGCCGGCTATGCCGAGGGGCCGCTGTTCGACCTCGACCGGCCGCCGGCCTTCTACACAGGCAAAGCCACATCAGCGGAAGAGACGACGTCGCTGCAAGCAGCGATCGGCAAGGCGGTGAGCCGGCTTGCCGCCATGGTGGAAACCGCCGACAGCGACGCCGCCGGCATACTCGAATTCCACATCGCCATGCTGGAGGACGACGCGCTGAGCGGACCCGCCTTCGCATCGATCGCGTCCGGACAGACCGCCGACGCGGCATGGCGGCAGGCACTCGATGCCGAGATCGCCGGCTATGAGGCCTCGGACCAGGACTATTTCCGCGCCCGCGCCACGGATCTGCGCGATATCAGGGACCAGGTGCTGCGCGCCCTGACAGCGGACGGCGGCGCTGCTGCGCCTTCCGGTGCCATCCTCTGCGGCGAGGACATCGCCCCGACGCGCTTTCTCGAGACCGACTGGAGCAATGGCGGCGGCATCGCGCTGAAGGCAGGCAGCACCGCCAGCCACGTCGCCATGCTGGCGCGCTCGCGGGGCGTGCCGATGGTGGTGGGGCTGCGTGAACCACTTGCCAATCTTGCCGGCATCGCGCTGCTCGACGCCGAGCACGGCAGCATCGTGCTCGCACCCTCGCCTGATGAGATCGGTTCGTTCCGGCATTCGTCCTCTTCCTTCGCGGCCCGCCAGGACACGGCACGGCGTTTTCTCGCCCGACCGGCGGTGACCAAGGCCGGCACGGCGGTGCGCGTGCAGGTCAACATCGCCGATCCGTCGGATGTCGACGGCATCGATATCGCGACCTGCGACGGTGTCGGGCTGATGCGGACCGAGTTCCTGTTCGGCAAAACGCTGCCGGACGAGGAGACGCAGTACCGCGCCTACCGCAAGGTGCTGGAGTGGGCCCGGGACAAACCGGTGACGATCCGCACCGTAGACGCCGGCGGCGACAAGCCGGTGCCGGGCTTCACCGTCGAGGAAGGCAATCCGTTCCTCGGGCTGCGCGGTATCAGGCTGTCGCTGGCGCGGCTCGACATTTTCCGCGCGCAGATCAGGGCATTGCTGCGCGCCGCTCCACACGGCAATCTCAGGGTCATGTTTCCGATGATCGCCATGGCTGATGAGTATGAACGCGCAGCCGCTCTGTTCGCAGAGGAGCAGGCGGCGCTTGCCGCGCGCGGTGTGGCTCAAGCGATGCCGCCGCTCGGCATCATGGTCGAGGTGCCGTCGGTGGCCATCGCGCCCGAGGCGTTCGCCGGTGTCGCCTTCTTCTCGATCGGCTCCAACGACCTCACGCAATATGTGATGGCGGCGGCGCGTGACAATGCAGCGGTCGCCCATCTCAATTCGGTCCGCCATCCGGCGGTGCTGCGGCTGATCGGCTCAGTCACGGCCTTCGGACGGGAAACCGGCATTCCCGTCAGCCTGTGCGGCGATGCCGGCGGCGATCCCGCCGCGATCCCTTCGCTGCTCGAAGCGGGCTTGCGCGATCTGTCCGTCGCGCCGGCGCAACTCGCCATGGCCAAGGCGGCCATATCAGATGTTTCGGTCTAGGCGGCTGGCATGGCGGACATCAAACCCGAACCCGGTTCCGAAGAGGCGATCCGCGCCTACAAGACGATCCTATCGCAGGTCATCGACCAGCGCCCATCGGGCATGCGCCAGCGCCTCGCCGACGCGCTCGGCAAACACCGCAGCTTCGTAACGCAGATTTCCAGCCCGGCCTATACGATCCCGATTCCCTCAAAACATCTGCCTTCGATCTTTTCCGTCTGCCATTTCAGCCCGGCCGAGCGGGATCAGTTCCTCGCCGCCTACCATCAGGCGCATCCGGGAAAAATGTCTGTCGCCGCAGGCATGCGCAAGACGCGGCATGTGTCGCTTGTCGTGCCGGATTTCGGCGACGACAAGCAGAACGCGGCGCTCGACCGGGCAATCAACGAATTCATCCAGAAGATCACCAGCATCGCCGGCAAGAGTGGCAGCTGACCGTTTCTTGCCGGGCTGTTTGGGAGGACGCCATGAAGAAATTTATGAACGCGGTGGACACGGTGCTGACCGAGAGCCTCGACGGTTTCGTCGCCGCGCATGCCGATATACTGGTGCTTGGCGAGGAGCACAAATTCGTCCACCGCAGGACCTTGCGGCCGGGCAAGGTGGCGCTGATCTCCGGCGGTGGCTCGGGGCATGAGCCTATGCATGGCGGCTTTGTCGGCCATGGCATGCTGGACGCCGCCTGCCCCGGCCAGGTCTTCACCTCGCCGACACCGGACCAGATGCTGGCGGCGGCGCAAGCCGTCGACACCGGCGCCGGTTGCCTGTTCATCGTCAAGAACTACGAGGGCGATGTGATGAACTTCGACATGGCGGCCGAAATGTCCGACGGCGTCCTGCAGGTGGTGACCAATGATGACGTCGCCGTCGAGAATTCGTCCTACACGACCGGCCGGCGCGGCGTCGCCGGCACGCTGGTGGTGGAAAAGATCGTCGGCGCGGCGGCCGAGCATGGCCTGGCACTGCCCGTGCTGAAGACGCTGGGCGAACGCGTCAACGCCGCAACCCGCTCGATGGGTGTGGCGCTGACCAGCGGCACCGTGCCGGCGGCCGGCAAGCCGACCTTCGATATCGGCGACGGCGAGATGGAATTCGGCGTCGGCATCCATGGCGAGCCCGGCCGCCGCCGCGACAGCTTGAAAAGCGCCGATGCGATCGCCGAGGAAATCTGCACCGCGATCCTGGGCGATCTCGGAGACAGGGCGAAAGGTCCGGCGCTGCTGTTCGTCAATGGCTTCGGCGGCACGCCGCTGATGGAGCTCTATCTGATGTACAACAGCGCGCGAAAAATCTTCGAGAGGCGGGGCGTGACGATAGCTCGCTCGCTGGTCGGCAGCTTTGTCACCTCGCTCGACATGGCCGGCTGCTCGATCACCCTCACCATGCTCGACGACGAGATGACCGGCTGGTGGGACGCGCCTGTCCACACGGCAGCCTTGCGCTGGGGCATGTAAAGCTGGCAACAGCCACGCTTTTCTGCAACCATTCCGGTTAATCTACACAACATTTGTCCGGTTGATGCTGCCACCCCTCACCTCCATCGAAGAAAGACTGCTGTTGCGCTTCGCCGATCCGGAGGCCACGGCGGTCGAGGACAATTTGTCGGCAAAGGTGCTGTCGGCGCTGCTCGACAATGCCGAATTCCACGGGGTCCTGCCGATCATGCTGCGTAAACTGCAAGAGGGGGGCGACGCACGGCTGCCACAGGACGCCAGCTTGCGGGAAAAGCTTGACGATCTGCGCAACAAGGCGACGATCGCCACCGGCCAGTCGATGCTGCTGCAATACCATGGCGACCGCATCATGAAGGGGATGGCGACAGCAGGCGTCCCGGCACGGATCGTCAAGGGACCGGTCTTTGCGCGCAAGCTCTATCGCAACGTGTCCGACCGGCCGTTTACCGATATCGATATCCTCGTCGAGCCAGCAAACCTTGCCCGGGCAAACCAGGTGATCGCGGGATGCGGCTTCGAGCTCGGCAGCAATGAGGCCGAGTCCTACCAGCTGCAGGAATTCAAATGGCTGGAAAAGGAGAACTCCAGCCTGCTGGTCGAACTGCATGGCGATCTCGTGCATGACACCGGCATGCGGCGGCGCCTGTCGCTGGGTTTCCGCGAACTGGGCGTCATCGACGGCGACGCGACGGACACGCCGGCCGCACTTTTGACGATCGCCATCGTGCACGCCGCCGGTGGCCACAAATTCCATCGCCTGCAGCTTTGCGTCGACGTGCTGCAAGGGGTGCGGGCTCTGCAGTCAGCCGAATCGGAAACCTGCCTGCTCGACGCCGCCCGGATGACCGGCATCGAGCTCGAACTGGCGATCGTGCTCAATGTCACCGGCCAGTTGTTCGGCGAGGCCCGCGCGCTTGAGCTCGCCGGGCGGATCAAGCCCGATCTCTCGATAAGGCTTGCCAAGCGGCTGATAACGACGACCACGCTGCTCCGGGTCAATTCTCGGGAAAAGATCGGTTCGCGCCTGCGCCGCGATGCTTTCCGCTGGATCCAGCGGCTGGCCAAGGCAAGGCCATACGCCGCTTGAACTTGCCGTCAACCCGGCGATGTCAACGTGGCGCTTATCAGCGCCGCCGCGTCGGCCGGGCGTGCGCCCACTTCCAGGGTGAAGGTCGGCACCGAGGAAACCAGCCTGCCGATCGTCGCCAGCCGGCGTTTCTGCAGCGGCAGCAGGCCGGTCATGCCGGTGCGGACATTGTCCATCGCCAGCGCCACCATCGCGTCGGTCCGCGCCATGGGCACGAGCCGGGTTTGACTGTCGGGCGAGCGGGCCAGGTGCAGCAGGGCCGCCACCGGCCGAGCGACCGGGCTTTCAACGCGGACGATCTCGCTCAACCGCTCCAGCGAGACGGCCTGTTCGCCATTCCTGTCCCATGACCGGCCAAGGCACGGCGCAACCTGCGGGATCATTTCGGCGGTCTTCTCGTGGATCTTGACATGGCGCGGCAACCCCCAGGCCACCGGACTGTCCGCGGCAGGATCCAGGATCATGGCATCGTCGGAACACAGGCCAAAGCCTTGCGTTGCTAGCGCCAGCGACGTCGTGGTCTTGCCGGTGCCGCTCGGCGCATGGATCAGCACGACGGCGTCACTGCCTGGCAGCGTCAGCCCGGCCGTGTGCAGCATATGCTGGCCGCCGGCGTCGAGCGCGGCGTCCAGCACCAGCATAGATGGCGTCCAGGCTGCTTTGCTGCCAGGACGAACCCGGAGTTTCGCCCACCCTTCCTCGTCATTGACGGCAACGGTCTGTCGTCCGGGAAAAATGAGATTGACGGTGGCACCGTGGACGATCATCCGGCAGTACCCGTCTTCGGGTATCTCACCGTCGAAGACGAGCGATCCGCCGGGGTCCTCGTCCAGGACATCCATCTCGGCGATATCGAGGCGAAAGCCCGGTTCGACGGCATCTTCTATACGCAGGATGCCCAGCATCCTTTCGAAATCCTGCCACAGCTCAGGCCGGTCGGCCGCAATGCCGAGGACCTGGCCGTTGAGGCCATAGCATGCTGAAGGCCTGTTCAAGCGGGGCGCACCTTCGAGGGATCGGCATGGTGACGGTAAATCTCGACCATGCCGGGAAGGCTATCACTGACCACCGGCCTGCCGTTGAGGCAGACCCAGCAATGCGCCGAGACGCGTGGCGTCTGCAGCGACTTCGGATCGACGCCGAAGCGCAACTCCGGATCGAAGCCGGCGAGGCGCAGGAAGCGATGGCCGAGCAGGCCTTCGCGCAGGCATCTGCGGTCGCGCATCAGCCAGGGATGGCGCACGGTGCGGTTGACGTGGGCGACGATGTAGGCGGCGGACAGGCCCCGATAGGGTGTCGATGAGGCAAGCGGCGCCCATTTCAGCATATCTTCGAAGCTGCGCCCGGCAATGAGGACCGGAAGCAGCCGCGCGCTTGCCCAGAGATGGCAGCGAAATAGGGCGCGCAGAAGCGGACCGTCAGCCATCAAGACCCCGGGGTGGCGAGAATGCCTTCCGAGACGAGATCGGCGGCCAATGCCGCCATGTCCTCGTCGAGTGTATCCTTGTCGGCCTCGAACTCCTCGCAAAGCAGGCCGACGATCTGATCGAAGCTGCGGGCACCATCGACCTTGTCGAGAAAGGCTTCGGTCGTGCCGTTGCAGGTGTAAAGCTGGCCGCTGCGCGCCAGAAGCACGACCGCACCATCACCGACATGCTGAACCGAGGCGTCGTCCGCCAGCCGCAATATCGTTCCAGAGACAATTTCCATCACCAACCCCAACAAGCCCGCAAGATCCCTGAAATGAGATAGCGCGGTGGTGCAGTGCTGTCTATCGGCCGGCCGGGAGAGATAGCATCCCGGCTTGTGCGGTCTTGCAGCTTCGCAGGATCCTCCCTGTCGACAAATCGCACTCAAGTGCCTGTTCGTGTCCGAAATCGCCCCAGAAATAGTCGTTCGCGCGAGATGACAAGCAGGTGAACTGACCGGCAGGACCGTTGCATTTCTTCCCCTAAGTAAGGTAAGGACTCCCGGGGTTTTGGGGAGATAGCGTATGCGTTACAACTGGGAGCGGGCTCCGACGACTTTCGAACGTCATCGGAAGACCCTGGCGGCAGCTATTTTGATCTTCGGCGGCGTCCGCCTCATGCTTGTGGCTCTGCCGATCTAGCGCGGTCGAATTTTATCCAATGAATACTGTTTGTTAGTCGGCTACCGGCCTGCGTTAGCGAGGCTGTCCGGTCACGATAAGGACGCGCCGGCCGCTCCTCATGGGGTGTCTCGAGCGGCTTGCCGTCCTGGCCCTGCAAGATCACCGTGCGGACGCGTCTTCGGCCGGCGCAGTTGCGGTTGCGGGCGCGAGCACCGCACCGATCGACCGCAAACACCGGTTTTGCCCCGTTCGACACGAGATGATGCATTGTCGGATCCTCCCCCGAGAAGGCTTCACTTCATGACAGAGCGCGCCAAGGGTCAAGCCGGGACCGGTTCAGACTAAAATCAGGGAAGACAGCGCCGGAACAAACAGCATAGGCTGCTAGGAAAGACGGCAAATGGTTCCTGGGGAGGTTACGGATGGCTTCACGCTATCACGAGGTTTATGACGGCTGGAAACGCGACCCGGAAAAATTCTGGGCGGAGGCGGCTGACGCCATCGACTGGTATTCGCCCTGGGACAAGGTGTTCGATGCCAATGCCGGCGTCTACGGCCGCTGGTTTCCCGGTGCGATCTGCAACACTTGTTACAACGCCATCGACCGCCATGTCGCGGGCGGCCGCGCCGACCAGATCGCTCTGATTTACGACAGCGCCATCTCCGGTACGGTGAAGAAATTCACCTATGCCGAATTGAAGCGCGAAGTGGTGGCGCTGACCTCGGTGCTGAAGAACCGTGGCGTCGGCAAGGGCGACCGCGTCATCATCTACATGCCGATGGTGGCGGAGGCGGCCATGGCCATGCTCGCCTGCGCCCGCATCGGCGCTGTGCATTCGGTGGTCTTCGGCGGCTTTGCCTCGCATGAATTGGCCACTCGTATCGACGACGCCAAACCGAAGCTGATCATCTCGGCTTCCTGCGGCCTCGAGCCGGGCCGCGTCGTTGCCTACAAGCCGCTGCTCGACAAGGCGATCGAAATGTCCCGCCACAAGCCGGACGCTTGCCTGATCCTGCAGCGCGACCAGCTGCGCTGCGACCTGAAAGACCATTTCGACATCGATTATGCCGATGCCGTCGCGCGCGAGCGGGCAGCAGGCGCCAATGTCGACTGCGTGCCGGTGCTCGCCACCGACCCGCTCTACATCATCTACACCTCAGGCACGACCGGCCAGCCCAAGGGCATCGTGCGCGACAATGGCGGCCATATGGTCGCGCTGAAATGGACGATGGAAAACGAGTTCGGCGTCAAGCCCGGCGAAGTGTTCTGGGCGGCGTCCGATGTCGGCTGGGTGGTCGGACATTCCTACATCGTCTACGGCCCGCTGCTGCACGGCTGCACCAGCATCCTGTTCGAAGGCAAGCCGATCGGCACGCCGGACGCCGGCACCTACTGGCGGGTCATTTCCGACCATGGCGTCGTCGCATTGTTCACCGCGCCGACGGCCTTCCGCGCCATCAAGGGACAGGACCCCAAAGGCGAGTTCGTTCCCAGATACGACCTGTCGAAATTCCGTACGCTGTTCCTGGCCGGCGAACGCGCCGACCCCGAAACCATCAAATGGGCGGAGCAGAAGCTGAATGTGCCTGTCCTCGACCATTGGTGGCAGACCGAGACCGGTTCGCCGATGACCATCAATCCAGCCGGGCTTGGCCTGCTGCCGGTGAAATATGGCTCGCCCGGCGTGCCTATGCCCGGCTACGACATCCGCGTGCTCGACGATGCCGGCCACGAGGTGCCGCGCGGCACACTCGGCAATGTGGTGGTCAAGCTGCCGCTGCCGGCAGGCTGCCTGCCGACGCTGTGGAACGCCGACCAGCGCTTCCGCCAGGCCTATCTCGACGAGTTCCCCGGCTTCTACAAGACGGCCGACGCCGGCATGATCGACGCGGACGGCTATCTCTATGTGATGGCCCGCACCGACGACATCATCAATGTCGCCGGCCACCGGCTGTCGACCGGCGCCATGGAAGAGGTGCTGGCCGCCCATCCCGATGTCGCCGAATGCGCAGTCGTCGGCATCGCCGATGCGATGAAGGGGCAAATTCCGCTCGGTTTCGTGGTGCTGAACGCCGGCGTTACGCGCGACGGCGGCGCCATCGAGACGGAGGTGGTCGCGCTGGTGCGTGAGCGCATCGGGCCGGTCGCCGCCTTCAAGACCGTGGTGACGATCAAGCGCCTGCCCAAGACGCGGTCGGGAAAAATCCTGCGCGGCACCATGCAGAAGATCGCCGACAAGGAAGCGTGGGCGATGCCGGCAACCATCGACGACCCGGTCATCCTGGACGAGATCACCGTTGCGATGAAGGCGCGCGGAATCGGGATTTGATACCACCGGCACATGTGACGCGCCGCCATTTCCGGATGTTTCGGGGCGGCGAAGTTTGTGATCGCCGCGGTTCGCAATCGTTGATTGTGCATCGCAACATTCCACCCTACACTTTTCGTGGGGGGCCATCCGGCGGTGCGGTATGGCTCAGCAGAAAATTACATTTGGCGGCGTCGACATCCTGCGGTTCCTCGCCGCCGTAATGGTCATGGTCTACCACCACGGCTTCTGGGTGTGGGCCTATCCCGATGGCATCTCGGCGCGGGCCGCGGGCGGCGTGCCGGCACAACGTGGTATAGGCGCCTGGGTCGGATCAGGCTGGGTCGGCGTCGAGATATTCTTCGTCATCAGCGGTTTCGTCATCGCCTTCAGCGCCGAAAAGTCGACGCCGCTGCGCTTCTTCGAGGCCCGGGTGAAACGGCTGGCGCCGGCGGTCTGGATCTGTGCGCCAGTCACCGCCGTGCTGTTGCTGCTCATCGGCCTGAGCTGGCCAACCGATGCGGTGGTAAGGCTGGCCCGCACCGGCCTGTTCGCGCCCTATGGTCCCTGGGTGGACAGCGTCTACTGGACACTCGGCATCGAGATCGCATTCTACGCCATCGTCTGGGTGCTGCTGCGGCTCGGGCGTTTCCACCTGATGGAGGCGGTCGCCATCGTTATCGGCGTGGTCAGCACTCTGTTCTGGTGCCTCTATTATCCGCTCGGCTGGGCCGACTTCGCCGAAACGCGGTGGCTGCAGCTCACCCTGGTGCACCACGGCTGCTTCTTCGCCGTCGGCGTGCTCATCTGGCTGGTGCGGTTCAAGGCGCTGACGGTGCCGCGCCTTGGCTTCTGCCTGCTGTTCCTTGGCGGCGGCGTGCTGCAGATCGCCAGTTCGGTCGACGTCCACAACATCAAGGTCAATGCCGTGATGCCCCATGCGCCGCCGATCCTGATCTTCCTCGTCGCCATCGCCTTGATGGCGTGGTCGCTGCGCCTCGACCTCAGCTGGAGCGGCTGGCGCCGGATCGGCCTGATGACCTATCCGCTCTATCTGATCCACGATGTCGTCGGCGCGGCGATGCTTGGGGCGATGGTCCGCGCCGGGGTGCCTTATCTCGTCTCCATGGCCGTGATCGGCGCGACCATGATCGCGGCAAGCTGGCTGGTGGCGACGGAAGCCGAACCGCGCGTCCGGCTGTTGCTCGATCACACCGTGTTCCGCTACCGCCTCAAGGCGGCGTGACCAACCGCCTGCCCCAGATAGCGAATGGCCAAGCTATCTCCCAGCCGCGACAAATGCGGCTGGGCCTCGAGGGCAACGGCCAGGCTCAGGCCGCCCTGCTGCGCACTTCCGACTTGTCGAGATAGTAGCTCGAATATTTGTCGAAGAATTTCTCCGACGCGCCGAACGATCCGTATTTGGCGAGCTTCTTCAGGTCGACCTTGTTCAGCACCGCGCCGACGATCTTGTTGGCGACATAGGGTTCGGATTCCAGCATCGACCGCACCATGGCGCGCGGTGTGCGGCCCCATTCGGTGACCAGCACGAAGCCGTCGACGAGCGGCGCGAAGGCCTTGGCGTCAACCACCGGTCCGAGCGGCGGCAGATCGACGACGATGTACTCGAACGTCTCCTTGGCATTCTCGATGAAACGCCGCATTCCGGCCGAGGACAGAAGCTCGCTGGTGTGCGAGAAGTTGCCGCGCAGCACGGCCGGGATGATGGCGAGCTTGGTCTGCCGGTCGATCTTGCCGACGGATTGCCAGGTCTGGCCGTTGACCACGGCCTCCATCAGGCCCTGCTCGGCCTCCATGCCGAGGCTGCGGCTGAGGCCAGGATTGCGCAAGTCGCCGTCGATGAGCAGCGTCTTGGCGCCGTTGGCGGCAAGCAGCCCGGCGAGATTGGCCGCGACCGTCGATTTGCCTTCACCGGGAAGCACCGAGATGACGCCGATGACACGGCTGCCTTGCCCTTCCATCACGACATCGAAGGCGATCTTGGCGCTGCGCAGTGTTTCGGAGAACATCGATGCCGGAGCGTCGATGCTGACCCGCATGCGTGCCCGCCTTTCGATGGCGGCCGGCGATCTGGCATCCTTCTGATCCGGTTGAGCCTCGGCCTGCTTGTCCTCCTTGGCCGGTTTGCTGCCGATGGTCGGCAAATAGCCGAGGAATTTGAGGCCAACGCGGTCACGGACCTCCTCGCCGGTCCTGAAAAACCGCTCGTTGAACTCGTTGAGGCCGCCGAAGCCGGCGCCCATCAGCATGCCGAGCACGAGGGACAGTCCGAGCACGATGATGGTGCGCGGGCTCGAGGCAGAGAGCGGCGTCGACGCGTCCGAGATGATGCGGATCTTGCCGACCGGGAAGGATTGCTGCTGCGCGGCTTCCTCATAGCGGCCGAGGAAGGTCTGATAGAGCGTGGTGAGCGCCGTCGCCTTCTGGTCGAGCTCGCGCAACTGAACCTGCGACTGGTTGTCGATCGAACTCTTGCCCTGTGCGGTGGCGACATTGGCCCGCAGCGCCGTCTCGCGCGCCAACGCCACCTCATACTCGTTGCGATAGCTTTCGGTGAGCTGCTTCAGCTCGCCGAAGATCTGCGCCGATATGTCGGCCTTTTCCTTGGCGAGCGCCACGGCCTGCGGATGAGTGGGGCCGAAATTCGCCTCGACGTCCTGCTGCCGCTTGGCGACCGCGAGATAGCGGGTCTTGAGGGTGGAGATGACCGAGCTGCTCGGCTGGTCGGCCGATATGGCGGCATCCCTGAAAGCGTTTTCGGAGCCGCTGTCGATGATCGATTTGTACTGCTGGTAGCGGGCGCTGGCGCGCGCCGTGTCGGCCTGGGCCACGATGAGCTGGGCGTTGAGGTCGGCAAGCTGCTTGTCGCTCATCAACTGGCCATCGCTGTTGGCGGACAGGCCGTGTGCGGCCCTGAATTTTTCGACCGCCAGGGATGCCTGCTGCGAGCTTTCGCGCAGTTCCGTCAGCCGGCCTTGCAGCCAGACCGCCGCGCGCTCGGTGGCATCGAAGCTGGCGTCGAGCTGATCGGCAAGATAGGCGTCGGCATAGGCCTTGGTGATCGCTTTCGCCAGGCCCGGATCCGTCGCTTGATAGCCAAGCGCGATGACGTAGCTTCGTCCGACGCGATCGGCACGAATCTCGTTCTGCAGCTTGAGAATCGCGTAGTCACGGCGCGACGCGGCAATCAGCGCGTCGCGGGCAGCCGGGTCGAGCTTGCTGATGTCGCCGACGCCCGGGATGATAGGGCTCGGACGAACATACTGGATCAGGCCGCGGATCAGGCCGACGCCCTGGGCAAGCGCCGACTGCGGCGGGTTCATGAACGCGTCGCTTTGGTCGAGCTTGAGCTTGTCGACGACCACCGCGGCAAGCCGCGTCGAGGTCAGGATCTCGATCTGGCTCAGAATGGCGCTATCGGTCTGCATGGTCGTCGACGCCGCCGAAATATCGTCGACGATCTTGTTCAGGCCCTCGTCGATCAGCACGCTCGAGATCGACACATATTTGGGCGGTGTCGTCTGCAGATACAGCATGCCCAGGAAAAGACCGATGGCGGCGCACACGGCAACCACCTTGGCTTGCCGCGCGGCCATGCCAAGCAGCCGCTCGATATCGATGAAGTCTTCGCCGTTTCCTGCGTCCGAATTCGGCAATGGCATCCTCTTGTCGAGAGGGAAATTGGCATAGTTCATCGTCGGTCCAATCCAGAGCCTGTTGCGTTCCCGATCATTGGGCTGAGGCTCTATCTCTTTGTTTGGGCATGATCTTTTCCGAAAATCTCCGGGATCGTGCCTTGGCTTGCAGGCGCCTCAACGGTCGGGAGCATTGCCACGAAGCAACGCAAGCTTCATGCCAGACGGCGGGGGCCTGTCGGGCCCTCGCCGCCAGCCATCCGGCAATACTCCCGAAAGATGGGCATTATGCGGCTTCTTCCTGACGTTCATGCGACCGGACGAACTCCTGAAGCATCTCGAAGACCGGGCCCTTCATGTCGGCACGCGCCAGCGCGAAGGCGATGTTGGCCTGGATGAAGCCTTCCTTGGAGCCGCAATCGAACATGCGGCCCAGGAAAGGCTGGGCGAAGAATGGTTGGTCCTTCGACAGGCGGACCATGGCATCGGTCAGCTGGATCTCGTTGCCGGCGCCACGTTGCTGATTGCCGAGCAGCGCAAAGATCTCGGGCTGCAGGATGTAGCGGCCGTTGATGTAGAAGTTCGACGGCGCGTTGGCCGGGGCCGGTTTTTCGACCATGGCGGAGACCTCGAAACCGCCGCCAATATCGGCGCCGCGGCCGACAATGCCGTATTTGTTGGTCTCGCTCGGATCGCAACGTTCCACGGCGATGACGTTGCCGCCGGTACGCTCATAAAGGTCGACGGTCTCGGCCAGGCAGCCGCGCCCGCCGAAGGAGACCATGTCGGGCAAAAGCAGGGCAAAGGGCTCGTTGCCGATGACCTCGCGGGCGCACCAGACGGCGTGGCCGAGGCCCTGCGGCGACTGCTGGCGGATGAAGGAGGTGGCGCCGGCCACCGGCAGCATGCTTTCGAGCGCCTCCAGCTGAGTTTTCTTGCCGGTCTGCTCCAGGGTGCCGATCAATTCCGGATGCAGGTCGAAATAGTCCTCGATGACCGCCTTGTTGCGGCCGGTCACGAAGACGATGTGCTCGATGCCGGCTTCGAAGGCCTCGTCCACCGCATATTGCACGACAGGCCTGTCGACCACGGGAAGCATTTCCTTCGGCATCGACTTGGTCGCCGGCAGGAACCTCGTTCCAAGCCCCGCCACCGGTATCACGGCCTTCCTGATTTTCTTCATCGCAAATTCCTTCTGAGGAGATCGACTTCAGTCCACTCACAGGCCACGAAAAATCCCTCCATGTGCCTGCATCTTCACCTCCCCACCCCCACGGCAAACTGTGCCGCTACTCGTCGCAACCGCACGGCGATCGGCATACCCATGTGCCTGACCGCCGCCGGGTCGCTGAGCGCCGTCCGGATCGCCTTGAGCGGGGACCGCGCCTTGATGTGCTGGACCATCGCCAGGAAGGAGGCCGCCTTGCGCAGGCTGCGGCCGCGCCGGGCAAAGGCCGCCTGGGCTGCCTCGTCCATCCGATGGGTTTGAGCGAATACGGCATCCGCCTTGCGCATCGCTTCCACATGGTGAAGCTCGAGCACACGCGAGATGGAGCCGCTGCGAATATGATAGGCGTAGCCGATGTCGGGCTCGACCACGCATCTGCCGCCCTTGGCGAGCGCCTCGGCAAACAGGATGTAGTCTTCGCCGATCCTCAGTTGCTCATCGTAGCGCAGCCGGTTTTCGTCCAGGAACCGGCGCTGGAAGATCGGCTTGAGGTAGCCGAGGTTGAACTTCGATTCAAAGACGATGTTGCCGGCGATGTAGGTGGCCAGCGAAATCTCACGCAAGCCTTCCAGATACTGCCTGGGGAACATCGCATCCTCGACCACGCCGTCCTCGCGGATGACCTGGAGATTGTCGACGGCGATCTGGGCATCCGCCTTTTCGGCGCGGCCGATCATGGCGGCGAGACGGCCGGGAAAGACGGCATCGTCGGAATCAAGAACCGCGATCCACCGGCCACGGGCGACGTCGAGCCCGGCATTTCGGGCGCCGCCGGGACCACGATTCCTGGCCAGGGCGACGACGCGCACAATGTCTTGGGGATAGGACCGAGCCACATCGAGCGTGGCGTCGCGTGACTGGTCGTCGACGACGATGATCTCGACGCTGACGCCCTTCTGCGCGATGGCGCTGGCGATCGCCCGGTCGAGCGTTGCCTCGGCATTGTAGGCGGCAATGACGAAGGAAATATCGGGGACTGAAACATCGGAGGTTGGGGAAACGTCAGGCTGCACGCTTGCCTCCTTCCCCAGGTGAGGATTGACCGTAGAGGCGGATTTCGCGGACGCCGACAAGGCCGCTGACGACGCCGACATGCATGATGCCGCGCAGCACGCTGCGGTTCCTGCGCACCGGGCTGGCGACGACGGCAAGCGCCGAGGCGAAGCAATAGATGGCCTTTGCCGAGGCGAGGCCGACATGCTTGATCAGCCCCATGCCACGCGCGTTGCTGCCCAGAAGGTGGCCATGCGTCTGACCGACGCGAAAACGGCGGCGGCCGAGCCAGTCAAACGCCGCCCTCGAGCGCGGTACCACCTCGTCCACCCAGGCCTCCCTGGAGAAGGCAATGCGGCCGCCGGCCTTGACCATCTGATCGAAGAACTCGGTGTCTTCGCCGCCGGTCTGGCCGCGCGCCAGGCTGAAGCGACGGCCATGCAGGCTGTCCGATCCCATGCGCAGCAGCACGTTGCAGGTGTAGCCGGTGCGGATCTCGCCGCGCACCCAGACGGGCAAGGTCGAATGGAAATCGCCGCGCTGCATCCATTCAGGTGCATCCGGGCGGTAGAGCGCCCGCACCGGGCCGAGCACAGCTGTCGCACCGCTATCCTCGGCCGTCGCGACCAGCTCGGACAGCCAACGGGTGGAAGCAGTCTCGTCGTCGTCGATGAAGGCGAGGAAATCCGCCTCGCTGGCATCGAGGCAAGCGTTGCGGGCGACCGAGATGTTGCGCGCCGGGGCATGCCGATAGCGGATCGGCAATTGCAAATCCCGCGACAGCGCTGCCACCAGGGCCTGGGCGCTCGGCGCGTCGTCATTGTCGGCGACGATGACACCGACATCGAAGCCTTCGGGCATCCCCATGGCGGCAAGCGAGCGCAACGTATCGGCCAGCTCCGGCCGCCGGAACGTGCACACGCCGATGTCGATGCTGCGGTTCCTGGCCTGGACCGCCATCACGCCACCCCTCGTCGCGCGCCGAGGCCGAGAAGCTGCAGCCAGAAGCCGACGGACCAGCCGAAATGCATGACCATGGCCGAGACGCCAGCGAGCGCGATGTCGGCATTGCGCTGGCGGATGGCCGTCACCAGGCCGTAGCCCAGGCACACCGAAGCCCAGACCAGCAGCGGCACCGCCGCGATCCAGTGCACGAACGAGAAGACCGCCAGCAGGACCACCGGGAAGACCGCCAGCGGCACCATCTGCCGGACCTTGGGGATGACGCGGTGCTTCAGCACGTTCTTGGCGCGGCCGCGGCCATAACCGAGATACTGGAGATACAGGCCTTTGAGCGAGGCGCGCGGATAATAGACCATCTGCGTCTTGCCGCTCATCCAGATCTTGTAGCCGGCCTGCCGCAGCCGGTAGTCGAGCTCGGCATCCTCATTGTGGCTGAACGTCTCGTCATAGCCGCCGACAGCGCCGAATGCCGATATCCGCATCAGGGCGTGATGGCCGTGGTCGACCCATTCCCCGGCGGAGAGATGGCGGTGCTTGGAGCCGCCGGTGCCGAGTTTTGAATTCTGCGCCGCCGCAACCGATTTCTGCAGGGCGCCGCTGCCGCTGGTCCGCATGGAAACCACGACCGAATCCGCTGATGTGGCCAGTGCTTCCTCGACCAGCCGGTCGCAATAGTCGTCGGGATAGCCGCCATGGGCGTCAATGCGGATCAGATACTGCGCGCCTTCGCCAAACGTGCCGACGGCGAGATTGATCGCCGCGCTCTGGATGCGCCGCTCGTTGTGCAGCAGGATGACGCGTGCATCGGCGGCGGCGATCTGCTCGACGATGGCCAGCGTGCCATCGGTGCTGCCGCCATCGACAACGACAATCCTGGCGCCAAGCCTTTCGGCGGAGGGCCGCAACTGATCAAGCAGCGTACCGATATGGGTCGCCTCGTTCAGGCAGGGAATCACGATCAGGCTGGAAGGAGGCGCTTGCGTCATCGGGTAGGTCCTATGCCAGGGCTTCGGCGGCGAGCGGTTCGCGCACGGTGGTCAGGCGGCGCAGTTTTTCGACCAATGCCCGGCAGTCGCTGCGATCGTAGCTCCATGTCCTCGGATTGCACGCAAGCACGCGCGCCTTCAGCCTGCCGAAGCGGTGCTCCTCCATCTTGCCGAGGGCTGTTTCGAGTGCGTCCGATGAAGCTTCGGGCAACAGGACGCCGATGTCCTGCTGGTTGAGGAATCGGCCAGTTTCGGTATGACCCATCGAGATCGGCACCGCGCCGAAGCGGCAGCCTTCATAGAGGCGGTTGGGCAGCAGCCATTCCGAATTCTGCCCCTCTTCGAAGAAATCGATCGCCCAGGAGAAATGAACGTCCTGGTAGATCGCCGCCATGTCCTCCGGGTTGCGGTAGGGCCCGCGAAACGACAGATAGGGCTCGGCATCGACGAAGGCATGAAAGTCCGGAAATTCGGAGAGCGCCGGGCGGCCACGCAGCACGGCTTCGAAACGTCCATCCATGCGGCGTGTGAAATCGGCCAGGAGCTCGAGCGAGCGGCGGCAGCGCAGCGCACCGAACCAGCCGATCCGCCATGGTGGGGCGGCAGGCCCTTCCATTGCCTCAGGTTCGCCGGGCAAGATCGACGCTGCCTCGAAATATTTGTTCTCGACCAGTTCGACGGGTGCGGCAATCTGGCGGAAGGGCTTGAAATAATTGGCGATGAAGGCCGGCGAACTGGTCACCAACAGCTTCACGTCGCGCGCCAGATGGCGCTCGGTGGCACGCAGCGCCTTGCCAAGGACATCGTCGCGCAGCACTAGGCGGTGGATGTCGAGGCATTCATAGACGATCGGCACCATGGCGCCGAAGACCGACCTGGCGCGGCGAGCAAGCGCCAGCATTTCCAGATTGCGCGCGATGATGAGATCGGGCCTGGGCGTGTCCTTGAGCTTTGAACCGATTGAAATCGCAGCTTTCGCCACCGCTGCCAGGCGCTGCGCGAATCGACCGTCGCGCGTCACGCCGAGGTCGACTGGGCGCAATCCTTCGATATCGGCAATCGGCGTGGCGGCGCGACGGAAGCCCACCAGCGTGACCCGGGCGCCACCTGTCCTGAGCATTGTGAGGCGTCGGCGAACCGCCGGATCGGAGACATCGTGCACCAGGTACAAGACATGCAGCATTAAAACTCGACCGCTGTTTGACCCACCCAAAGGGATGCTAGTACAGCTCTTGCTGCATCGCAACATTTTTGGCGCGGCCGTGGACATTTTCTGTTGCACTGCAAAATTATTGCCGTAGTTTGGGGTTGGCGGCGGTTGTGGGTTTCGATTTTTCGGAATCCGCGCAAAGATCAGGAATCCTGAATTTGGAAGCCAATCCATTCGATCCGCCAGAAGGCTCGCTGCGTAAGTCGGTCGGCCGAGGCGCGGTGGTGACCGCCCTGTCGCAATCGGTGCGGGTCGCGACACAGATCATATCCGTCATCGTGCTGTCGCGGCTCCTGTCGCCGCAGGATTTCGGCGTCGTGGCGATGTGCGCGCCGGTGCTGGCCTTCATCGCGCTGTTCCAGGATTTCGGCCTGACCCAGGCGACCATCCAGAAATCGGGCATCCGGCATGAGGAGGTGAACTACCTCTTCTGGATCAATGTCGCCGTCAGCGCCATCCTGGCCTGCGTGCTTGCGGCCGCGGCACCGCTGGTCGCCGCCTTCTACGGCGAGCCGCGCGTCGCCGGACTGGTGGCCGCGTTCGGGCTGCAGATCATGGCTTATGGGCTTGGCGCCCAGCATCTGGCGCTTTTGACGCGACGCATGCAGTTCGGACGTCTGGCGGTCATCGATGTCGCCAGCGCGGTTGCCGGGCTCGCCGTATCGATCGCCTGGACCTTCATCGACCGCTCCTACTGGGCGCTTTTTGCCGGCACGCTGACCGGTGCGGTGCTGCCGACGCTGTGCTTCTGGGCAAGCTCGCGCTGGCGGCCCGGCATGCCGCGCAAGGTCGCGGGCATCGGCGAGCTGATCAATTTCGGCGCCGGCATCACCGGCTTCAATTTCGCCAATTTCTTCGCCCGCAACCTCGACAATGTGCTGATCGGCAAATATTGGGGCGAGGCCCAGCTCGGCCTTTACGACCGCGCGTACAAGCTGCTTCTGTTCCCGCTCAGCCAGATCACCAATCCGCTGTCGAAGGTCATGGTGCCGGCGCTGTCCAGGCTGAAGGACGAACCGGATCGCTATCGCAGCGCCTATCTGCGCGTCATGCCGCTGATCCTTCTGGTGGCGCTGCCCGGCGTCGCCTTCGCCACCGCCATGTCGGACGTGCTGATCCCCTTCGTGCTCGGCGAGCAGTGGCGCGCGAGCGCCGCGATCTTCCTGGCGCTCGGCTTTGCCGGCCTGCTGCAGCCGTTGAACAACCCTGCGGGCTGGCTTTTCGTCAGCCAGGGCCGCTCAGGCGACTTCATGCGCTGGGGCATCATCACGGCAGTGACATCGGTGCTCGCCTTCGCGATCGGCTTGCCCTATGGCGCGCTCGGCGTGGCGATCGCCTACGCAGTCAGCGAATATCTGCGCACGCCGTTCCTGTGGCTTTATGTCGGCAAGAGCGGACCGCTGCGGGCCAGCCATGTGTTGCGCGCCGCAACGCCATTCGTGCTCGGCGCCCATCTGGCGCTGGCGGCGGTCTGGCTGATCAAGCCGCTGCTGCCGCAGCAGCATGTCATCGCCTTGGCCAGCGGAGCCATTCTTGCCTACCTCATCACCATCGCCGTCGCGCTGGCCTTCGCATCCGGCCGCGAGGCCTTGCGCGAGGCCCTGAAAATGCTGCCGGCAAGACAGCCGGCGGCAACGCCGCGCGAGGCGCAATGATTTCGGCGCCTTTTTGAGCTACCCACATCCACACGAGCATCAGGCCTGATCCATGCACTACCGATCGATCTCCGACATGAACGACACGATCGTCAGCAACCTTCACCGGCTGCCACGCGACATCGACCTGGTGGTAGGCGTTCCCAGAAGTGGCGTGCTGGCGGCGACGCTGGTCAGCCTTGCGGCGAACATTCCGATGACCGACCTGGACTCGTTCTTGGACGGCCGCGTCTACACATCAGGCATCACCAAGCGCCGCGCCGCGCTCGACCGCAAGGTCTCGGACATGCGCAAGGTGCTGGTGATCGATGACAGCATCGCCGGCGGCAACGCCATGCGCGATGCCCGTGCCCGTATCGAGGCTGCCGGCATCGAGGGCGATTTCACCTACGCCGCCGTGTTCGGCCTGGAGCCGCGGCACGCGGAAACCGACCTCGTCTTCGAAGTGGTCTTGCATCCGCGCATGTTCCAGTGGAATTTCATGCATCACAAATTCCTGGCGCAATGCTGCGTCGACATCGACGGCGTGCTCTGCCTGGATCCGACCGAGGCGGAAAACGACGACGGGCCGGCCTACGAGAAATTCCTCAGCGAAGCACGGCCGCTGCATGCGCCGACCCACAGGATCGGCTGGCTGGTCACCAGCCGGCTGGAGAAATACCGCGCGCTGACCGAGGCTTGGCTGGCCAGAAACGGCATTCAGTACGATCAACTGGTCATGCTCGACCTGCCGAGCAAGGCGGAGCGGCAGCGGCTTGGCGCGCACGGCAGTTTCAAGGCCGATTTCTACCGCAAATCCGATGCCATCCTGTTCATCGAAAGCGAACATCCGCAGGCGTTGAGGATCACCGAACTGTCGGGCAAGCCGGTGCTGTGCGTCGAAACGCATATGGTGAGCTTTCCCGACAAGCTGTCGCTGCCGGCGCTCGGCCATGCGGCGCGCAACCTGCCGGCCAGGCTGCGGCAAATCAACTCGCAGGACGGCCGCAAGGGGGCAGCCAAGGCACTAGCCCGCGCCTTGCTTGGCGCGCGTGGCTACGAGAGCCTGAAAAACCGGGTCAAGCGCCCGGCCTGATCCGGATCGTGCGCTGTGCGGGTGCCTTTCAGGCAGCCTGCAGGGCACGCTGCCGGACCGCCCTGTCCAATATCGAGGAGAAGGTGACGAACTGGCGATCGGGATCGAGCTCCGGGCGCGCCGCGAAACCGCGCGCCAGACTGGAAACCCGCTCATACTCCTTTTTGTCGTTCCACAGCAGCCTGACGGCCGCGACCCAGTCGATGAGCGGAGCGTCATAGTCGAGCACTGCGCCGCCGGGGCCGATCGCTTCGGGCAGGCCACCGCGCCGCGAGCCTACGACAGGAATGCCGCTGCAATGGGCCTCCGACGCGACGCGGCCCCAGGCCTCTTCCCACTTCGACGGCGCAAGCAGGATCCTGGTGCGGCCATAGACCGTCTTCATGTCGTTGGTGCGGCTTTCCAGCGTGACATTGCCGAGCGGTGCGATCGTTTCCTCGATGCGCGCCCGATGGTCGTCCTCCAGCTTCCAGCTCTCGACGAACAGGAACGGGATTTCAGGACAGGCGCCGGCAAGGCGCACCGCCAGCTCGAAGCCCTTTTCCTCATAGGGGTTGATCAGTGTGACAAACTGGCCCGTGGTCGGCGTGCTGTAATGCGTTGGATTGATGGTCGGTGGAATCACTGTCGCCTCGATGCCGAATTCCCTGCTGTAGGTCCGCGCGGTGAACTCGGAATTGGCGATGTAGAGTGCGCCACGCAATTCGCGCAGATCACCGCCCAGCTCATGGAACTCGACATTACGAAGATAGATGACCAGCGGCACGCCCTCGGCCTGCAACGCCTTGCCGAGCGGAACCGATTTGTGGCACTGCACCACGGTCACATCGGGCTTCTGTTTCTTGACGGCAAAGCCTGCCGCTTCCCAGGGAAACCATGTCCTTATCACCGGGTAACCGGGAAAGCTGTCGACGACCGCCGGTTGCCGCAAGAGCTTCATCTTGGCGCGCGCCTTAAGGCCGAACATGCCGTCGCCAAAGAGAGCGGCAAGCACCGACGCCTCATGCCCGTGTTCGATCAGTTGCTGCGCCAGATGGTGTGTGCTGGACTGGACACCGCCACCGAACTCGGGCGGATAGCCGTTGCCACTGGCAAACAGGACTTTCATGAAACCGGCTCCTTGTCGCATCCTGGTATTCTGGCGGGTCTTCTCGAAGGCGGCCTGTTCGGCAAGCTGCTTGCGTCTCAAGCATTATGCGGCGGATCGAGCGTCGCGAACGGATTGGTGCATGAGTGCCATCCGGTGAACCGGATCGGATCGTCAGGCGAACTGCGCCAGGCGTAGTCCGTCAGCATATGGAACTCGGCGACGACCCAGCGATCGAAATGCCTGAGGTCGCGCCGCTTCTGCCGCGGCAGCAACTCGCGCGCCTGCCCGAGCTTGGTCGTTTCGAGCAGGGTGATGGCATCGCTCAGTTTTTCACTGGGGAATATCCACGGGTTGCGGTTGCGGAACTCCAGCGCGAACTGCTGCAGATGCTCGATGCGCATGTTCAGCCTGCCGAGGTATTTTTCGAGGGAGACACGAATCAGGTCCTCGTCCGAAAACGAGGAGACGGCCGCATAGGCAACGCCCGTCGACGCGGCGCCTCCCGCCAGGATGGCCAGTGCCGAGCGCCGTGTGACTTCGATCATCGGCCCGCTCCTTTCACGAGATCCGGCTCGCCGCCCGCAGGGACAAGGCCGCCGCGGTCAGGCTCGGGTTGGCGCAAGAGCAGCTTGGATAGGTGCTGGTGCCGACGACAACCAGGTTTCTCAATCGGTGATGGATCATGTTGCTATCGATCACTGAATCGGCTGGGCCGGTGCCCATCCTGAGCGTGCCCTGGACATGCGATTCCGTTGGCCGGATGCCGCGGTCGAAGAGCCGTTCGACCGGCAGCGGGGCCAGCAGTCCAGGCAATTTATCCAGCGCCCGGGCCATGCCCTTGACCGCGTAGTCCGACGGTGCCTTGAAGCTTACGAAGGCGTTGTCGTTCTCGTCGAGGGTGACGAAATTTTCGTGATCGAGCAGGTTTTCGGTGACCACGACAAGCGGCAGCGCCTGGCGCACCCGGCCCTTCTCGGCCCGCATCCCGTGCTGCCAGCGGTTTTCGAAATAGACCAGCGCCGCTGCGTGCTCTGACCGGTGCGGGCCGTCATAAAGGCCGAAATTCAGGCCGGTGGTGATGGTGCTGCCGTCGAAATTGTCGACGCCGTCGAGATAGACCTCGAAATTCCAACCATAGGATTCATGCAGGCCGCGCCCGACGAATTCGTCTCCCAGGCCCGAACGCAGCATGATCGCGGCGCTCTGGATGGCATTGGCGCCGAGAATGAAGAGGTCGCCGCTGACCTGATATTCCTTGCCGTCATGAACGAAGCTGACGGCCCGGACCGTGCCGCCGGCATGATCGAGCCGCCTCACTTCCGCGCCGAGGCAGACCGAAACGTCGGGATGCTCGAAGACATGCATCAGGCCATTGTTGGCGGTGAATTTCGCGTCGACCGGACACAGCCAGCAACGCAGATTGGCACAGCACGAGGTGCGCTGTGAGGTCGGCACCCGGGCGCGGGCGGTCGGCATGACGAAGTGCTGGTCAGGCTGGGCCGCCTTCATCATCTTGTCCGGCGTCGACATGCGATGCGGCGGTTGCGGAAACGGTTTCGAGCGCGGCAGCATCGCCGCCATGTCGCGATCGCCGGAGATCGACATGATCTCTTCGGCGTCGCAGTAGAACGGCTCGACGTCGTCATAGCTGATCGGCCAGTCATTACCGATGCCGTAGGTGCTTTTGAGCCTGAAGTCGTTGGGATGGAACCTCGGCGTCTGCGCGAACCAGCAGTTGGTCCCGCCACCCAGCCCGATCGTGTAGTTCCACGGCTTGTCGGCATTGTCTGTCTTGTAGGTCGTCTCGTCGTCGATGTCGGTGTTGGCGCCCTGGCCAAGCTGCCATTCATGCGTGTTGTGCCGGCCCCATTCCAGCACCAGGATGCGTGCCTTACGCCGCTTGGCGAACTCGTGCAGGAAGAAGGCCGAACCGAAACCGGAACCGATCGCGACAACATCGAAATGATCCCTGGTGATTTGCTCCGGCTTTACGTCCAGCACCATCAGCTGCAATTCCTTTCCGCGCCGCGCGCGCCCGCCTGATTCGGGTTCCCGCTGTCCATGTCCGCTCTCATGCCGCGATTCTGCCGATCGAGTGATACTCGATGCCATGGCGCGCCACGACCTTGGGGTCGTAGAGGTTGCGGCCATCGAAGATGACGGGCGTGGTCAGCGCATCCTTCAAGGCATCGAAGGACGGGGCGCGGAAACTCTTCCATTCGGTGGCGATGAGCAGCGCATCGGCGCCGCGCAGCGCCGCTTCCTTGGTGCCGCACAAAAGCAGGTCGTCGCGCTGCCCGTAGATGGCCTGGCATTCCTGCATCGCCTCGGGATCATAGGCCTGAACCGTCGCGCCGGCGTTCCACAGCGCCTCCATCAGCACACGCGCCGGCGCCTCGCGCATGTCGTCGGTGTTGGGCTTGAAGGCGAGACCCCACAAAGCAAAGGTCTTGCCCTTGAGGCTGCCCTTGAAATAGCGGTGCACCTTGTCGAAGAGCACGGACTTCTGGTCGTTGTTGCGCTCCTCGACGGCACGCAGCAGCTTGGCGTCGAACTTGACGCCCTCGGCGGTCTTGATCAGGGCGCGAACGTCCTTGGGAAAACACGAGCCGCCATAGCCGAGACCTGGGTAGATGAAGTGGTAGCCGATGCGCGGATCGCTGCCGATGCCCTTGCGCACCTCCTCGATGTCGGCGCCGAGCTGCTCGGCCAGATTGGCCATCTCGTTCATGAAGCTGATCTTGGTCGCCAGCATGCAATTGGCGGCGTATTTGGTGAATTCGGCGCTGCGCACGTCCATCACGATCATCTTCTCGTGGTTGCGGTTGAACGGCGCGTAGAGCTCGCGCATGACCGCCTCGGTCGCCTCGCTGGAGGTGCCGACGATGATGCGGTCCGGCTTCATGCAATCGGCGACGGCCGAGCCTTCCTTGAGGAATTCGGGATTGGAGGCGACATCGAAGCTCAGATCGTCGCGTCCTCTCTTTTTCAGCGTTTCAGCGATCCTGGCCTTCACCTTTTCACAAGTACCGACCGGCACGGTCGATTTGCCGACGACGATCTTGGTGGTTTCCATCTCGCGGCCGATGGTCTCGGCGACCGCCAGCACATATTTCAGGTCGGCCGATCCATCCTCGCCGGGCGGGGTACCGACGGCGATCATCTGGATTTCGCCGTGCCGGACGGCGGCGGCGGCGTCAGTGGTGAATTTGATGCGGCCGGCGGCATGGTTTTCCCTGACGAGGCTTTCGAGGCCCGGCTCGAAGATCGGGACGAAGCCCTGGTTGAGCCGCTCCACCTTGTTTGCGTCGATATCGACGCAAACAACCTGGTGGCCAACCTCGGCGAGCACCGCCGCTTGCACGAGGCCGACATAGCCGATTCCAAACACCGTCAAATTCATTCGGTTTCATTCCCATCCATGGCCGCGAACCGTTTTCGGTCCGGCCGGTTCAATTGGTCTTTCCCAGCTCTTTTACGCTGCATACGAGCGATTCGGGAAACTGGCAGGGCTCACCCAGCGCGGTGAAGGCGACGCGCTCGACCTGCAGCGAAAGCTTGCGGCCCGGATCCTCGAACGCGCCCATCCAGCCTTTCATGGTGTCGCTGCCCCAAAGGCTGAAGAAGATCTTCTGCGCATGGCTGGGCAGCTTTGCCGGGTCGGTGATGGTGTTCACCAGCTGGCCGTTGACGTACCAGCGCAAACTGTCCTTCTCCCAGACGAAGGCGTAGTCGTTGAAGGCCTTGTCGGTGCCGCCCGGCACCTCCACCAGCTTCTCGTTCTTGCCCTTGCCGGCGATATAGGCGTTGACCTGCACCTTGGAGGTATCCTTGGTCAGGATCTCGAAATCGATCTCGTCCCAGGGTTGTTTGTCGGACGGACCGATATAGGTGAAGAACGCCGCATTGAGGCCGGAGCCTGTGTCGGTCTTCATCCTCGCCTCGTAGGTGCCGTAGCCGAAGCGCTGCTTGGTCTGGATCTCGCCGCAGGCGAACTCGCGATCCTTCAGCTTCTGCTTTTCGAAGCCGAGCGACAGCACGCCATCGGAAAGCGCGACCAGTCCCTTCGACCAGGTGCAATTCTGATGGCTGCCGTTGTTCCAGCCGTCGGACACATACCAGCGCGAACGATCGAAGCTTTTGAAATCGTCGACGAAAGAGGGGGAGGACAGGATATCCTGTGCATGGGCAGGGACCGCCGGGAGGCAGCCAAGAGCGGACAGCAACAGCGCACCGAGCAAACTCAATCGCCGCAGGCCGGCTTTCCCGGTCAGCCGCGCAAAGGGCGATGCATCAATTGCCGTCATGGACGTGGTTATCGGATCCGAACTCATACCAACTCACCTTTGTGCTGTGCGTCCCCGACCCAAAGTCGACGTTTGAACCGCTTCCAAACGGGCCAACCTTGGCCTCTTGCTTGACCTCTCCCGAATTCCCTCTCCTGCTTTGCATCACACCTTCGAAGGCGTCCCACACCTTCATCGTCACGCGCGGCCGGCGCCCGCGGGCCTGGCGGAATCGACCCCGGCCGAATCGGACGCAGCACCCTCGTCGAAGACCAAATCCAGCGAATGGCGGAGCTCCTTCATCATGCCGTTCTGCCGCGACAGCGCCGCGATGCGGCGTTCGCTATTCAGGATCGATTCCGTCAGCGCGCTGACTTCGGATGAGCGCCTGTCGGAAGCGGAGCCGTTCTCCATGGCTTCGACGAGAAAGGCGGCGTTGGTCGCCGTCTTGCGATAGCGGCTCTCCAGGCCGGTTTTCTCGGCCTCGATCTCGACGGCGATCTGCTCGAACAGCTTCGCCAGCCGGTCGAGGCGCGCTATGTCGACCTGCCGGTCGCGGGCCGGATCCCTGGATCTGAAGCCGAATATCGAGGCCATGGGCTTAAATTCCTGTCATCGCCGGCTTAAGTCCGGGCTGCTGGCCGATCCCCGCAAGCGGGGCTGAAAAACGCGTACCGCATCGTCCAACTCCACGGACGGGAGAGACTTGGGACCAATCCGATCGGGGGCCAGTTCGGCTGGTCGTTCTATTTGCTGCACCGCAACATAGACTGCCATCGTCGGAGCCGTGAGGCAACCACCCAATTCGTAAACTCATAAATCCGGTGGAAATGGTTTGCGCGGGGCGCGTGCCGTTGGCGGGAAACGGGGCATCGCCAGAGCCTTACCGTTCCTTGCCCGCGCTGGTTCCGGCCATCAGGAAACGCAGCGGCGGCACGCGCTTTTGCCCGGACACGAGGCCAACGCGCCGAAACAGCGCCTCGAGCTTGTCGGACGCCACGCCCTGGACGATGGGGACCAGATTGGATTGACTGGCGAGAGCATACGCCGCTGCCGAAGCCAGCCCGCGCTCGGCCTTCACGTCGAGGAAATTGCGCAGCCGGTATTTGTCGCGCACATGCCTCTCGTGCCGCCGCAGCACCGCCTTGGAGCCTTCCGGCAGGCTGTCGATCGCCAACAGCGCCAGATCCGCATCGGCGAGCCGCTTGAGGTCCTGCGTCTTGTGGCGGCCACTGAGCGAATCAGCGCGCACGATGGCGCCGTAACCGCAGGAGCGAATGACCTTGAATCGCGCTCCATGGGCGACTGCCCGGGCGTAGAGTTCATAATCCTCGCCCAGCCGCAGGCTCTCGTCGTAGCGCAGTCGGTGCCGGTCGAGGAAGGCGCGGCTGATCACCGGCTTCAGGAAGCCAAGCTCACCCCTTTGCACGCGGCGCCTGGAGATGTTGCCTTCCACGAAGCGCTCGAAGTCGAGGAATTCCGGATCGGCGGCAAAATCGGGGGCGACGATCTTGGTTGCGTCGCCTGTGGCATCATCCCTGATGAGCATGATGTTGTCGGCCGCGAAATCCCAATCCGAGGCGGCAAACAGGTTGCGGAATCGGCCCTCGAGGAAGAAGTCGTCTGCGTCCAGAATGCTGATGAACGGCGCTTTCGAGCCGGCGATCGCGGCATTGCGGGCGAAGGACGGGCCACGATTGACCCCGAGGCGCATGACCGCGAGCCGGCCGCTGCCGTCGTCGGCAGACCGGGCGACCTCGGCCGTGTCGTCGGTGGAGCCGTCGTCGACGACGACGACCTCCGTCACTTCCGGCTCGCGCAACGCGGACGCGATAGCGACCGCGATCGTGGGTGCCGCATTTTTGGCCGCGATAATCACGCAGACCTCTGATTTCGTCATCGACATGGGTTAGCCTCTTGCACAGGTTCCGATCTGCCCTCGCCCTGTACGTATTGCGACGCCACCGCCATCACGGACTGGCCGGCCGCTCGAAGATACGGCGGCTGATGTCCGCCGACGCCGCCCAGCCAGCTTCGGCCAGATAGCGGACGGGAGCCCGGCCGCACAATTCCCACAACACCGTTCGCCGCTGCGGCCACCGCAAGGATGACAGCCACGGCGCGATGACCATGTTGAGCAGGTCCTCATTGCCGATGCGCGACAGGATCGGCTTGGCCCGCTCCGACAGCAGCGTGCCGGTGCCGCCCAGCAGCACATCAGCGGCGCGCAGGCCGAGCAGCAGCGTATCGTCCAGCCCCTGGCTCACCGCCGCATCGAGCACACGCTGCTGATCGGCCTCGTCGAGACGGTTGGCGCTGGCCCTGATATCGCAGACATAGCCAGCGCAAGGTTCGCGGTTGAACAGTGCCTTGGCAACGCTGATGCAGGACAGCATCAGCGTATCGGCGACCGAGGTGAACGGCACTTCGGTGCCTGTGATCTCGACCAGCCGCTTGCGCCGCAGGAAGCCGTCGGCATCGCGCGGGCTGGGCGAGCCAGGCTGCTGGAGCCGATAGTGAAGGTCGACCGTCGAGAGCCCGTTGCCACGGACCATGTGTTGTTCTCCAAGGAAGCGGACCCACCAGACCGAGCGCGACTTGCCGGCAACCTCATAGCCGATCGAACGCAGCGCATCGCGGGCTCTCGAGAAGCCGGCCGGGGAAACCAGTATGTCGACATCCCCCGAAGGCTTCATGAAATGGTCGTCGTAGAGCAGATGCTGCTGGAAGGGACCTTTGAGAAAGACGAAATCGATCTGCCTGTCGCGCAGCGCCTGGTGGATCGCCATCGAATCCATGAGGCAGGCGGCGTTCATCGAAACCGTCCGCCGGCGATAGGTGTCGAGCCAGCGGAAAAGCTCTGCCGGCCTGTCGCCCGCCGGGGCGCGCGACAGCGCCTTCAGAACGAAGATGGCGACTTTGTTCAGCCTGGCGATGTCGGCGACGACGGCATCGGAAAGGTTCGGCGTCGACACGTCGCCCGCCGAGGCGGTTGGGCCCGCGAAATACAACCGCAGGCAGGCCTGAACATAGGCAATCTCGTCGGCGCAGTCCGCCGCGCGCAGTCGTTCATAGGAACTTTCCGGCAAGGCCATTGAGCGCATGGTCTCCAAAATGCGGTTTGCGCGACGCGTATGCTGCAAGTGCGAAGCAAAGCATCCTCAAAAACCTCGGCGCCGTAAAGCCTTTCCTTTCGCAGTGCGAGATTTTGCAGCCAGAGCGTTTGTCGACCTTTCCGACGATCGCGCAATAAACAATTGGATTTCAAGTCCTATTGAGACGTTTAGGCCGTCCATCACCACGGGTCGGCTAAAGTAAACCCGTCTTCTTAGGAGTGCCTAAAGAAGCATCAGCTCCACGCAGTTTTTACGCAGGCAAAGTCAATTGTTTAAAGAATCAGCAACGCAAGGCCCGTCCGTACGTGGTTTCAGCCCGAAATAGGCGAAATTGTGAGCAATCCGCACACGCATGGTGACGTCCGCAACCCACAATTGATTAACCAGAGGTAAATCAGGCTTGACTCATAAATGTTGCCATGCAGCTATTGCAGCGCAGCATGAAAGTGCTGACGGCACTCGACAGGCCGTTTCCAGTCCTCATTGGAGAGTAAAATGGAACAGAATGTTGAAAAGCACGAGTACGAAACGCCCAGCCTGACGGTACATGGTTCGATCGAGACCATCACCCAGGGCGGTGGCGGCAGCACGGCAATCGACGCGTCCTTTCCGGCGCATACCCCGATTGGCGATCTGACGTTCTCCTGAGACTAGCCTGGTTCTGGGGGAGTGACGTTGGGCCTCCAGGATTGAAGACCGTGAATGGAGCCGGGGATGAAAATCCCCGACTTTCCCTTTTTGAAATGGCGATGCGTAGACCGTGTGTTGCAAGAGGTTTTGGCATGAACTGGAACCCATCCGAGCACGATACCGTAAGTGCCATCAAGGACGCCGTGGCTTGCCAATTCGGTGACGGCCTCGCGCTTCTCAACCTGAAATCCAATATTTATTACAGCCTCAACGGCGTCGGTGCGTTCATCTGGGAGTTGATCCAGGAGCCGAAGACGATCGGCGATATCCAAGGCGCCGTGCTCGAGCGCTACAATGTCGACGCCGAGCGCTGCAAGGCCGACGTCGACGCCTTGCTGAAAGGCATGGCCGAAAACGGACTAGCAAGGCTGCAGCATGAGGCATTCGTCTAGGCAGGCTCCGCAAAAGGCCATGATCTCCCAGCAGAAACATGCGACGGACCAAAAAAAAGGGCCTGCGAAACGCCGGCCTGGCCGGGGCTTGACCAGGGTTTTGTCCCTGAGCGGCTCGGAAGCCCTTTTCCTCTGCCAGTGCCTGCTGGTGGTCGCGACTGTCCGGTTGGGACTGACATTGTTCTCGTACAATCGCGTTCGTGGCATGGTGACCCGGCTCAACGCCCGCCAGTGCGCCAGTATGGGCGAGCTACGGCTCGTCGCCTGGGGGGTCGCCGCGGCTGCGCGGTTGGTGCCGCGCGCCACCTGTCTTACCCAAGCGCTTTCGGGCCAATACATTCTGGCGCGCCAGGGCAATGCCTCCAAGATCCGCATCGGTATCGAACGCGGCACGGGCGAGCAGTTGAAGGCGCATGCCTGGCTGGTCAGCGACAATCATGTCGTGCTTGGCGGCTCCGTCGATGGGTTCGCGCATCTGGTCGACCACGGCAGCCGATGAGCGGCGTGGCCGGAATCCTGCTACGACAAGGGCCCCCGCCTGCCGATGCGGCGGCAGACATCCAGCAGATGCTGGCCCGCATGCGCCATCGCGGCCCCGACGGAAGTTCATGGTGGCTGGATGCCGGCATAGCCCTTGGCCACGCCTGGCTCAACACCACGGATGAAGCCGGCCCCGGCCCGCTGACCATGGCCGGCGGCAAGCTCGCCATCACCGCCGATTGCCGGCTGGACAATCGCGACGAGCTGATGGCACGGCTCGGCATACGCGACAGGACGGCGGCGGACGCGACGTTGCTGATGCGGGCCTATCTGCGCTGGGGCGAAGCCAGCCCTGTGCATCTGCAAGGCGATTTCGCCTTTGCGATCTGGGACGCCGAGCGGCAGCTGTTGTTTTGCGCGCGCGACCATTTCGGGGTCAAGCCATTCTACTACCACGCCGCCGACCGGCGTTTTGCCTTTGCCTCCGAGATCGGGCCGATGCTTGGCCTCGATGGGGTCGGAGCACGCATCAGCGAGCGCCGCATTTCGGGATTCCTGGCCGGGCTTCCCGACGACCCGCAATCCACGCCCTACAGCGATATCTTCAGCCTGCCGGCGCGTCACACCCTCACGGTCAGCGCGCAACAGGTGGTGCTGCGCCGATACTGGCAGATCGAGCCGTCGGCGCGACCGCTGCGGTCGGATGCGGCTGAGGAATTCGCCCATCTGTTTTCGCAATCGGTGCGCAACCGCATGCGCGGAAGTCAGTCGATCGGCGCGATGCTGAGCGGCGGCCTCGATTCTTCCTCGATCGCCTGTGTCGCCGGCCTGCAGAACGCCGCCGAGCGGAAGCCCAGGCTGCCGACCTTCTCGCTGATCTTCGAGAAGGGCTCATCGATGGACGAGCGGCCGTTCATCGATGCGGTGCTCGATCAGCAGAAGACCGATCCGACGCTGATCCCTGTAGGCAATTATGCGCCCTTTGCTGAATTCGAACGGGTGCTGGAGGAGCAGGAAGGGACCTTCCTGGCGCCGGGACTGACGCTGACCCGCGGCATCTACCGGACGGCCGGCGCCAAGGGCATCAAGGTGCTGCTCGACGGCCATGGCGGCGACGAGGTCGTTTCACAGGGACATGGCCATTTGCACGAGCTTGCCAATGGCGGCAGGTGGCTGGAGCTTTGGCGCGAGGTCCGCAGCGCCTCCAACACCTATGGCGACAGCACGCTCGGCCTTTATTTCCAGTTCCTGACCCTTTACGGGCCGGCCTGGCGGATCGCCAGGCTGAGACAGCTGGCGAACCGAGCGCTGAACAAGATACGCAAGCCCACGCAAATGCAGCGCGGGCGCGGCTGGCGCGACCTGATCAATCCGGACCTAGCCAGGCGGACCGAAATCCTCGACCGCTTCCACCGGGCTGGTTACATGCCGCCCGGCATCCAGGCCAGCGACGCGCTCAGCCATCGCTGGATCCTGACCAACGGCTATGTGCCGCACTCTTTCGAGGTGCTCGACAAGGCAGCCGCCAATTTCGGTGTCGAGCCGCGCTATCCCTTCTGGGACAAGCCGCTGGTCGAATTCTGCCTGGCGCTGCCGGGCGAGGAAAAACTCAGCCACGGCTTCGGCCGCTATGTGCTGCGCCGCGCCATGGAGGGCATCCTGCCGGCGGTGGTGCAATGGCGGCGCACCAAGATCGATTTCACCGCCAATCTCGTCAACGGCATGGTGCGCAACCACCGCGACCTCCTGGAGCAATTGCTGGTCTCGGATGCCGGCCGCATCGCGCCATACGTCAACCTGCCGCAAGTGAGTGCCGCCTATGCGCGGCTGCTGCGCCAGCCCGACCAGGCAGCGCCCCTCGATGTCCAGTATGTCTGGCGTTCTGCCTCGCTGTCGCTGTGGCTGCGGCAGGTCCAGCACAGCGGGAGCCACGCATGATCCCTCGCAACCAGCCGCTCGCAATGCACCTTGACGATCCGCATCGCCATGGCGGGATGATGCGCGAACGGCGTTACTACAGGGCTTATGGCCTGATCGTCGCATCCGACGTGGCATTGCCGGAGTTGGAACCGACGGAGCCGGCTTGCCCGGATATCTTGATCGCCATCGGCACGATCGACATGCCGAAGCCTTCGCCCGAGGTCGCGACCGTCTTCCGCTTCGAGCCGGACCGGCAATATCTCGCATGGCATGCCGTCGGCGCCTTCCTGATCAGCGATTTCAGCCGCATCGACATCGAGCCGGCGCCCGGGGTCGACGATGCGCTGCTCGCCTTCCCGCTGCTCGGACCGGTCATGGCGCTGTTGCTGCACCAGCGTGGCCTGCTCGTGCTGCATGCCAGCGCCATCGCGGTGACCGGTAACGGCGCCATCTTCATGGGCGACAAGGGGGCTGGCAAATCGACAACGGCAAGCGCGCTGATCCGGGCCGGTCACGATCTGCTTACCGACGATGTCGTAGCGCTCGATCTGACCAGCCCGGACGCGCCGATGATAGTTCCGGGCTTTCCGCAGATCAAGCTCGCCGCCGATGCCGCGGCGGCGATTTCGCTCGGCCGGGCCGAGGCGCGCCCGCAAGTGCATCCGGCGATCGAGAAGATGCAGCATCGCCTGCACGGCAACTTCTCCGGCAGCATGGTGCCGGCGACCCGGATCTACGTCCTTCAACGTGGTCAAAAGGCAGGGATCACGGCCTTGCCCGGCATCGCCGCCCTGCCGGCGATCATCAAATTCTCCTACGTGAGGCGTTTCGGTCGCGCGGCGCTGTCCGGCGATTTCGCGGCACTGCATTTTCGCCAATGTTCAGCAATCGCTAACCATGTCGGCGTGTTCCGACTGGAAGTTCCAACCGGCCTGGACAGGATTGGCGAGGCCGTGGAGCTGATCGAGACCGATCTGGCGACCGGGAACCTGGCGACCGGGGACCTGGCTACTGGCCGTCGGCAGCGGTGAGCGCAATCATGTCGAAGTCCTCCATCCTTCGCCTGTCGCTGTTTCGCGATGTCGCCGCATTCGGCGCCGTCATCGCCCAGATCGGCGGACGGCGGACCTGGACGGCGCTGCTGTTCCTGATCCTCGGCAGCCTGACGGAGGGCATCTCTATCCTGCTGCTGGTGCCGCTGCTGCATCTGGTCGGGCGCGCCGACCAGGATTTCGCGGTGCGGTTGCCGAACAATGATTTCATACGCTGGCTGGTGCCCGATGGAACGCTGCAACTGACGACGGTGCTGTGCGCGCTGGTCGGGCTGGTTGCCGTGCAGGCCGCGTTCAACCGGTTCAAGTCGGTCTACATGGCCAGGCTTCTCTTCGATTTCATCAACCGCTTGCGCATCAACCTGTTCGAGAGCATCGGCAAGGCGCGCTGGGGCGTGTTCTCGCGCATGCGCAGTTCCGATCTCGACCATGCCCTGACCGGCGACATCGATCGCGTCCAGGGCGCCGCCTTCTCGCTGCTGATGCTGGTGCAGATCGCCGTGCTGTTGGTTGGGTATCTCGTGATTTCGATGTTCATCTCGCCGGTGATGACGGTGTTTGCCATCGTCATCGGCATCGTGATGTTCATAGCGCTGCAGCCGTTTCGGGCGCGCGCCACCGCCTTCGGGCGCGTCCTGACCGGCAACCGGCAAGATCAATACCGCACGGTTTCGGAATTCCTCGGCGGCATCAAGGTGGCCAAGAGCCTGAATGTCGAGGCCAGCTATTTCGCGCAGCTGCAGGCGACGCTGGAAAAGATGAAGGCCGACAACATCGACTATGTGCGCAACAGTTCGATCGGTACCGCGGTATTCCAGGTGGCGAGTGTCGTGGGTCTCAGCCTGTTCATCTACGTGGCGTTGGTCCGCTTCAACCTGTCGCTGGCGGAAATCGTCGTGCTGCTGCTGGTTTTCATGCGCATCGCGCCGCGTTTCATGGACATGCAGACGCAGGCCCAGCAGGTGCTGATCAACCTGCCCGCCTATACGGCCATGCGCAGCCTGCAGGCCCGTTTCGACGCGGAGCGCGAGCCGGGCCATGCCGAAGCCGGGGATGCCGAAGCCGGGGATGCCGGAAAACTGCCGCTCGATACCGGGCTGAACATTCGCGGCGTCTCCTTCGGCTACGAGGACGGCACAGGCAAGGCAGTGGTGAGCGACATCACCTTCGGACTGCCGGCCGGCAAGGTCACTGCCCTGATCGGCCCCTCGGGATCGGGCAAGAGCACGATCGCCGACATGCTGCTCGGCCTGCTCGAGCCGACCGATGGGAAAATCCTCGTCGACGGCGTCGAGATCGACGCCAGCAATCGTCGGCGCTGGCGCGATCAGGTGGCCTATGTGCCGCAGGACGTGTTCCTGTTGCATGACACGATCGCGGCGAATCTGCGTCTGGCCGCGCCGCAGGCCAGCGACGACGCGCTTTGGACCGCGCTGCGCGCCGCGCATGCCGGCGAATTCGTCGAACGGCTCGACCAGCGGCTCGACACGATCGTCGGCGATCGCGGCGTGCGGCTTTCCGGCGGCGAGCGTCAGCGCATCGCACTGGCGCGCGCGCTGCTGCGCAAGCCGTCACTGCTCATCCTCGATGAGGCCACCAGTGCGCTCGACTGGCAGAACCAGTCGCTGATCGCCAGTTCGATCGACGCATTGCGCGGCGCGATGACCATCCTGACCATCGCCCACCGGCCATCTATGATCGCCTTCGCCGACTGGGTGGTGGCGATGGAGGACGGCCGGGTCGTGGAAGTCGGACAATATCAGCGGCTGAAGGCGAAGCCGGCGAGCCGGCTATCCCGGATGCTTTCGGGAGAGCAGTCGGAGACCGAGCCCGCCAATGTGGCTTGAGGCCGATTCCTTCGGACAAGGACCTAATGCAGGCTCCGCCGGGCGTTGCCCAGCTTCTCGCCTTCGGCCACGTCGGTCGAGTTCAGCTTTCTCTCGGCTTCACGCAGCCTGTCGGCCGGAGTAGGCGCGCTCCTGGCGATCATGGCATAGACGAGGATGAAATAGCCGGCCTGGATGACCACGGCACAGATGATGACGCGCAACAGCGTCGTGCCCAGCGAAGCCCCGCCAAGCCAGGACCAGGCGACCACGATCGCCAGTGCGAAAACCATCCCAACGATGAATTTTGGAAGCGACATACCCAACAGCCCATAAACCGGCTCGGGTTATATCCAACGATAGCCCCACCCGAGCGCCGTCCCTTGTGATGCGGGCTTGTTAAACCACCCGCTGTCGACCGGTTGCTTCCGGCCTTTCAACCTGTCGCCACTCTGACAGGTATAATTTGCAATTCTATTAAGGCGAGCAGAAGGCAGCAAGGGCAACCGCACATATTTTTGATTGAGCTAGCACGATCGACTCTGCCATGCTGCAACGCACCTAACCGCATTGGACACAACCCGTGGCTACCAGGTTTCTTCAGTACAATCTACAATATTATGTAGTATTTTATGTTAATAGTTGCGAACACAGCGCCTTCCTAAAGCTCTAATATGCCCCATCACAGGCCTGAGAGAACGCCTTGCCCGGAAAGCGCCCCAAAAAGGCCCCGATTTTTTTCCTCTTGCCCATTTGTTGTCACAAATTTGCTAAGCATCCTGAAAAATGTGCACCACGAGCTTATTATTTAGTCAATTCATGACGTGACTATTTCAAGGGGCTGGGAAATTGTGTGTTGCGCTGCAACATTTTTTTGATATCTTGCGGTAAACCATTCGTTCCACGCATGGAGTTTTCGCATGAGGGATATCGCCAAGTCGGCCACGGCAGGCTTTTCGCAGGCTGACACCGACTTTCCGCCGCCGATCGGCGGCCTCATCAAGCGCAGCTTCGACATTGTCGGTTCACTGGCTGGCCTGATCGCTCTCAGCCCGCTGTTCGTCATGATAGCGCTGCTGGTCAAATTTTCCGATGGTGGATCGATTTTCTACGGTCACCGGCGAATCGGTCGCGGCGGACGGATTTTTCCGTGCCTGAAATTCCGCACCATGGTTCCGGACGGCGACAAGGTGCTGGCCGCCTACCTCGCCACCAATCCGGAAGCCAACGCGGAATGGATCGCGACCCGCAAGCTGAAGAACGATCCGCGCGTCACCCGCGTCGGCGCGGTGTTGCGGAAGCTCAGCCTCGATGAGCTGCCGCAAATCATCAACATCCTGCAGGGCGACATGAGCCTTGTCGGGCCTCGCCCGGTGGTGCGCGACGAGTTGGAAATCTACGGCAGCGCCGCTGTGTATTACCTGAAGTCCCGCCCCGGCCTGACCGGCCTGTGGCAGGTCAGCGGCCGCAACGACGTCTCCTATGACAGCCGTGTCGCTTTCGACCGCCATTATGTCGAGAATTGGTCGTTGTTCGGCGACGTTCGCATCATCATCAAGACCGTGCCGGCCGTGTGGATGTCACGCGGTTCTTACTGACGGGCCGCAGGCTCCAAGTTATCGGGCATCCGGGCGGCAAGCTCATCGGGCGATGGGGCTAAAACGGATCGGAACGTTCAGTTGAAAACAGACATGTTCGAAGCCTTTGGCAGCGGCCGCTTTCCCGGCCGCTCTCGGCTCATGGCGACATGCCTTGCGGCGTCGCTCGCTTTTCTTCCCCAGATCGCCGCGGCCGACGAATACCATCTCGGCTCACAGGACAAGCTTACTATCCGCATTGCCGAATGGCAGACCGTCGAAGGCACGTTCCGCGACTGGTCGGCGGTGAACGGCGAATACACGGTAGGCCCGGGCGGAACGCTGTCGGTGCCTTTCGTCGGCGAGTTGCCGGCCGCCGGCAAGACCACGGCGGAGGTCGCGGCGGCCATTGGCGAGGCGCTGCAGCACAAGCTCGCTCTGTCGGACAAGCCCGAGGCCTCGGTCGAGATGGCGCAATTCCGGCCCTTCTATATTTCGGGCGAAGTGCAGAACCCCGGCCAGTTCCCCTACGTGCCCGATCTGACCGTGCTGAAAGCGATCAGCGTCGCCGGCGGCATCCGGCGCAACTCGGACTACGGGCCGCAGCTCGGTAAGGACCTGGTTACGGCCAAAGGCAATTTCGATATCTCCGACGACCAGCGTGTCCGGCTGCTCGTCAGGCGCGCCCGCATCGACGCCGACCTGGCCGGCAAGGCGACCTTCGAGCCGCCGCAAGAGGTCGAGGGCGACCCAAGGCTGCCGACCATCATCGCCGACGAAATGACGATCCTGACGGCGGACCAGAAGGCGCTGAAGCTGAAGCTCGAGGCGCTCGACGATCTCAAGGGGGTTTTGCAGGCGGAAATCGAATCGCTGCAGAAGAAGATCGTCAATCAGCAGAAGCAGGTCGACCTGGCGCAGCAGCAGCTCGCCAGCATCGGTCCGCTGGCGCAGAAGGGTCTGGTCGCCAATGCGCGGCTCCTGGATTCGCAGCAATCCGTCACCGACCTGCAAGGCAAGATCCTCGATTACGAGACGGCCATCCTCACAGCCAAGCAGGCGATCAGCAAGGCGAAGCAGGACGCCATCGATGCCCAGAACACCTTGAGCTCGAGCCTCGCCGCCGACCGGCAGCAGACCGAAGCCGACCTGAACGAGGCGGCGCTGAAGGTGAATATGCAGAAAGGCCTGATCGCCCAGGCCAGCGATCCCGCGACGACAGCCGCCATCACCAACGGCCAGCAGCCCACCCTGCTCTATTCGCTGGTGCGCAATGTCGATGGCAAGACCAGCGAGATCGCCGCCAAGGAAGACACGCTGGTGCTGCCCGGCGACGTGATCAAGATCAAGCTGGCGCCACTGGCCAGCCAGTAAGTGTCTGGCTTACGGGGCGATCCCGCGCTTTCGATCCATAGCGTAAAAATTCCAACCTCCGTCAGCCCTGCCTGGCGGAGGTTTTTGCAATTTCAGCCGCGAAATTATAGAGCGCACCGCCGTAACCGCCGCGCCGTTCCGGGCGACAGGCGTGGGCTCATGCCTGATCGGCAGCCGCCGGACGACCATGATGCCGGGGCCAGGCCGGCTCACCCCTGGCCGCATCCGCCTGTTCAAACGTCGGCGCCCAGCGCGTACGGGTAACAGGCAGCCGCGCCAGCTTGAAGTAGCTGAAATACATCAGGAAGGAGCCCATGATGTAGGGGTTGAGGATTTCGACCTCGACGAAGGACCGGATGAGCAGCAGCACCATCACACCGAAGAGCACAACCGATTCGGCCTGCCATGCCTTGAAAATCACCGTCGAGACATGGCCGTAGAGCGTGCGCAGCATGATCAGCGCGACCATCACCGCCCCGGTGAAGCCCAGTTCGACCAGCGCCTCGACATAGGTGTTGTGGAAATGGAAGCCGGTGCGGGTGGTGATGTAGAATTCGTTCCACAGCCGCTCGGCCTCGGCGAAACCTTGCACCCAATAGGCGGCATAGCCGACGCCGAGGATCGGCGAGCGCTGCGCGGCGTTCCAGCCCTGCTCCCACAGATAGGTCCGCCCGGTGAGCGTCGAATCCTTGCCGAAGATGCCGAGGACGAAGTCCATCAGCCCGAGATTGAGCGAAACAACGGCCACCACGACGACCAGGCCGGCGCCGACCAGGAAGATTACCCGGCGATAGCGCCGCGATAAAAGCTTGGTCATGGCAAGAAGCGCGATCAGCGCCAGGACCGCCGGTATCGAGGCCATGGAGGTGGCGGAATGCGAGACGATCAATACATAGGCCGACAGCAGCACGACCGGCACCGTCAGGATGAAACTCAGCCGGCCGCGTCGCAGAAAAGCAAGAAACACCACGGAGAAATAGATGCCGAGCGAGCCGATGAAGCCGATCTGGTTCTTGGAGGCAAAGGCGCCAACGAAATTGTAGGTGCCGTCAAGCACGTCCTCGGAATAGGCCCCGACCTTGAGCGAATAGACGAGGACGAAGAATATCCCGACCAAGGCACCGAGCGTCAGGGTCCGCACGCTGACGGTGCGAGCCGCAACATAGGCACAGGCAATGTGGGAAAGGTACTGGATTGCCGTTCTGGCGGTGACGCCGGGCGCCTGCGACCAGAAGATGGAGAAGCAGACATAGGCCGCGAACAAAAGCGGCAGCCAGGCGCTGGACAATTGCCGCAGGAAGCGCCGGTAGTCGACCATGATGAGCGGAAGCCAGACGGCATAATAGGCCAGGATCAGCACTTGGCCGAAAATGACGGAATAGGAGAACGCCCAAATCGAGACGGCCACGGCAAAGGCGCCATAGACAGAATTCTTCTCGGGATCGACCAGCAGGGACTTTGGAATCTTCATCTCAGAGTCCCGTCGATGCGACCCGAGCCGGGCTGACCGCAAGCCGGCCGGCATATGCGCAAACAGGGGCGTGCAATAAACGGCATCTCCATTGTGCAGTGCAATATAACCTATCGCACCGCATGCTCAATGGCAAATCCGGGCAATCCGGTCACCTTGTCTTACACCGGAGCGAACGGGGAGAGATTGGGCGTTAGCCCGCCCGCGGCAACGCTACCACAGCGCTCCGCCGGTGACCTGTATGTTCTCCATGGTGATGCCCTTGGCGAGGTCCGAGCACAGGAAGACGGCTAAGGCCGCGATCTCCGACGGCTGCAGCATGCGCTGCTGCGGATTGCCTTTGGCGATCTCGGCAATCGCTTCCCCCACCGTGCGGCCTTTGCCCTCGCGCTCGACGACCTGCGCCACGTTGCGGCGCATCAGTTCGGTCTCGACCCAGGTCGGACTGATCATGACGCAGGTGACGCCATGCGCTGCACCTTCGAGCGCCACGCAACGGGTCAGCCCGAGCAGCCCCGCCTTGGAGGCGCAGTAGGCCGGATTGTCCTTCCAGCCAACGGACGCGGCGGTCGAGCCGATGTTGACGATGCGGCCCCAGCCGCGCTCGATCATGCCGGGCAGCACGGCGCGGGTGGCGCGGAAGGCGCCGGTGAGATTAGTGTCGACGATCTTGTCCCACAGCGCGTCGGAATGACCAACGACCGGCTGCTCGGCCGTGGTGCCAGCGGCATTGACCAGGATGTCGACGGGACCGATGGCGGCTTGCGCGTCAGCCGCAAACCGGTTGACGATATCGCTGTCGCGGACATCGAGATGCGCGGCATGCACCCTGGTGCCATGGGCCGACAGGGCCGAGCGAACGCGCCCGATCTCTTCGGCGCCGGGATAATAGGCGGCGTCGGATCTGGCGGCGCCGGCGGGCGCGATGTAGGAGCCGACGGCGACATTGGCGCCGGCCTCAGCCAACGCCGTCGCGATGGCAAAGCCCATGCCGGAAAACCCGCCAGTGACGATCGCGCTGCGGCCTGAAAGGTCTGTCATCGCTCGCATTCTCCAATCAATTCGCGACAGACAACCAGCCCAGGCGGCACTTGTCGATCATCCATGGGCGAACCTGACGAACGCCAACTCGCGACGCGTGATCGTCGGAGCCTAAAGCGGTTTGCCCAGCCATTCACGGTAAAAGCCTTCGAGGTCGGGCTGAAAGTCATGCACGATCGGATAGCCGGGGGCCGCGGCCTCGACCTCGTGCATGGTGCCGCATTGCGGGCAGATGAACTCACGGATCTCCATCCATTGCGGATCGGGAATATCGCTGTTGGGATAGATTTCGCGCAGCGATTCCTCGGTGTTGCGTACGATGATCGCGGCCTTCAGCTTCCAGTTCTTGCGATAGTCGCCGAAAGAATGGCCGCACTCGCATTTCGTCACCCGCTCGTCGCCGCTCTGGCAGATGAAGAGATGATCCGAGACCGGCAGCAGGATTGGGTCTTTCCAGCCGACACGGTCCTGCAACACCGCGACATATTTGAAAAAGCGGTCGTCATCCTTGTACGCGCTCATGACGCGGCGCGTCTGCGGCCAGGGCAAAGTGCCCGCGACCAGATCGGCGATGACTTCCTTGCTGTACGAGGTCATGGCTTTGCTCCCGGCATGAAGATCGATTTGGCGTCGACGTTCCAGAAATCGCTGAATTCCCTGGTAAACCGCGACGAAAGCTTGATCGCGCTGGCATACATCTTCTTCACTTCGGGGGCGAAGTCGGCCTTTTCGACACGGCCGCGTTCGGCTGCGATCCACTCCGAAACCGGCCTTGCCTTGGCCAGCCGGGCCGCCCGCATTTCCGAGCGGTGACGCTTGGTGGCATCAAGGTTGGCGACGGGATAACCGTCCTCGTCCTCATCCAGCATGATACCGAAGATGCCCTCTGCTGCTTCCCTGGTGAGGAAGCCGTTCTCGACATCCCACGCCGTCTTGACCGGGTCGCGCTCCAGCACGTCGCCGTAGCCGCCGCCGCCATTGTAGGAATGGGTGAAGACGTCGCCGGTCTTGTGCGGCGCGGTGATGTAGGGACCTTCCATGGTCACGTGCTCGCCCTGCAGGCGGACTTCGAGTTCCGAGCGGTGCGGGTTGGTGCCGGTGTGATGCGCCAGCGGCGCCCGCTTTTCGGCGAGTTCGAAGATGTTTGAATCGCGCACCGCGCGATGCTTCTGGCAGGTCGGCGCCGGATAGCCGCCGCACATGCCGCCATTGTCGAACACGCGGGACGAATGCTCCGAGGTGACCAGCCTCAGGTGATCGGTCTTCGAGACCAGCCAGGTCGACAGGAAGGCGCAGCCGCCGCGGTATTTGCCCGCGCCGCCGGAATTGGGAACGATGGAGCGGCCGATATAGATCATCGGCATGTTCTGTTCCCAGATCTCGATATTGCCCATGTCGGATTCCGGGTTCCAGCCGACATAGGCAGTGTCCAGCCCATCCTTGATCGCCAGCGCACCGGAACCGGCGGCCGCGCATTCGAAATGCGCCATGCCGAACAGCTTGCCGTACTGGCTGGTGCCGCCCATCTCGATCATCGGGCTGTTGACCTGGCCGACAAAGGCCTCCTCGACAAAGCCGCGGCCGATGAAGGAGCGAGATAGCAGGCGCTGGAAGACGCCATAGGCCGGCAGCAGCAGCGCCCATGAGGTAGCGGTCGCCACCATCTCATTGTCGGGATTGGTCCAGGTGCCGTGCGGCAGTTTCAGCTCGGTCGCCATCCAGGCGCCGTCATTGACCAGGCCCTCGAAATTCATGTGCTGGGTCAGCGTCACGAACATGCCGCCATCCATGCCGGCCGGCGTGCAGTTCATCGAATGGTAGCCCCAGGGCTGCGTGCCCTCGAAGTCCATGATGATCTTGCCGTCTGTGGTGATCTCCATTTCGATCGGCATGTTGTAGAGCCAGTCTGGATCGCCGAGCGGCTGGTAGCCAGGCTTGCCCTTGGTGACGTGGCCGTAGAAGGTGTGGCCGCGATAGATGCCAGGCACGGTCAGCTGGCGGGTGCGGGCAAGCTGGGCGCGGCGGCCCTCCTCGATGAACTCCTTCGACACCTGCATCCAGTAGTCGAGGCCGATCTCGTCGATCAGCGCCTTGACGCTTTCGCGCATGTCGATGCACGACGCCACCTTGGCCTTCTCGTCCAGCACCCAGTAGATCGGCATCCTGAGATTGCGCTCGCAGCGGATGACGTAGTCGCGACGCAACTCGTCGTTCTGGCCGACCTTCTCGGCGCAGACGAACAGGCCCTCGGTGAAGCGCTCCTGCGCCAGCGCGACGTCGCCGCCGGGGGTGATGCCGCCAGCCTCGAGTTCGTGACACACCGCGCCCGCCCAACCGACCAGCTTGCCCGAGTGGAAGATCGGCACCACGTCCATCACATCGGGTACCTGCACGGTACCGATGAAGGCGTCGTTGTTCGCGAAGATATCGCCGTCGAGGATTTGCGGGTTCTCCTCGTAGCCGTTGCGGATCATCCATTTGATGAAACGGCTCATCGTGTGCACATGCACCATGATGCCGTTGGAGAGCGCGATCGCGTCGCCCTCCGGCGTGTAGATGGCGACGACCATCTCGCCGACCTCGCGCACGCCGGGCGAGGCGGAGATGCGGCGGGCCATTTCGCGCGCCGAGACGCAATAGGCGCGCAATTTTGTGTGCAGCGTCTCGAATTTCAGCGGATCCTGGTTGCGCAGTTGGAGTTCGGTGATGCCGTCATAGCAGCCGGTCTCTTCCATCAGCCGTTCGGATGCGATCAGCCTTTCACGGATGCGCAGCGCGGAGGCGGGTTTGTCCAGCATGGTAACAGCCCTTCTCAAGCGTGGGTGTAGTGCAGCAACGTCCATTCATCGACATGGACACGGTCCTGCGGATGAACGACGAGCGTGGTGGCGGGATGTTCGATGATGGCCGGGCCGATGACCTCGTGACCGGGCTGAAGAAGGTCCATCTCGTAGAGATTGGCCTTGTGCCAGCGGCCACCGATATAGGCCTCGCGCACGCCCTTGTGGGCGGACGCGGGATCGGATTTGCCGAGCGGGCGCTTGAGCAGCACCGGCTTGACCTTGTCGGCGGTGGCGATCAGGCCAAGCTCGGTGATCGAGAAGCCGGCTTCGCCATAGCGCGAGACGCGGTGGTTGACCTTGGCATAGACCGCCTCGAATTCATCGATAACCCTTCGCATGTCGTCGGCCGAATGGATGGCCGATAGCGGCGCCATCACCTCGACGTCCTCGAGCTGGCCGGTGTAGCGCATCATCAGGAACGGCACGGTCTTGATCTTTTCGCGCGCATGGCCGTCTTCGATCATCTCGTCGACCGCCGCCTTGGTCAGGTCGTCCCAGACATTGGTGACCTTGTTGCCGAAAGCCGCCAGTTCGTCATCGCTGGCGCGAGCGCCGATGTCGTGCTGCGTCGACACCGAATGGCGGCGCATGAAATCGGCGGTGGTGCAGCCGAAGGCCGAGAAAGCAGCCGCGAACTGGAAGGTGATGATATCCTTGAAGCCTATGCCCCGGGAGCAGCCGGCGAGGTGCAGCGGGCCGGAGCCGCCATAGGAGAGCAGCGTGAATTCCGAAGGATGGATGCCCTGGCCGGAAATGACGCGACGCAATGCGTTGTTGGCGTCGGCCTCCAGCATATCGATCATGCCCTCGGCGGCCTCCTCGACACCGACGCCGAGCAGGCGCGAGCACTTCTCCTCGAAAGCCGCCCTGGCCTTCTCGACCTGCAGCACGACCTTGCCGCCGAGGAAATAGTGCGGGTTGAGGCGGCCGAGGATGGCATCGCAATCGGCGATGGTCGGCTCGGTGCCGCCCTTGGCGAAGCAGATCGGTCCGGGATCGGAGCCGGCGCTTTCCGGTCCGAGCGAGACCTTCCTGGTCAGCGGATCGACCTTGAGGATCATGCCGGCGCCAGCGCCGATCGTATCGAGATGCAGCGTCGGCACGTTGAGCTTGAAGCGGTCCATCAGCGGCTCGTTCTCGATCCGTGTCTGGCCGCGCGTGATCACGCCCATGTCGAAGGAGGTGCCGCCCATATCCGAGCAGATCAGCGAGTCGTTGCCGATCAGCTTGCCGACATAGGCCGCGCCGAGGATGCCGCCGATCGGGCCGGAGATCATGGTTTCATGCAGGCGCGGATGGTTGATCGAGGTCAGGCCGCCGAAGGAGAGCAGCGTCTGAACGCCGTATTTGAAGCCGTACTTCTTCGAGACGTCCTCGATGCCTTTGAGCTGCTTGCGGCCACGCGAGGTGGCGTAAGCCTCGATCAGCACCGAGTTCAGGCGCGACTGTTCGCGGATGACCGGGCGGACCTCGTGACTCGTGTAGACGAGGATGTCGACGCCGGCCTTGGCGATCTCGTCGCGGCAGATCTCGGCAATGCGCTTCTCGTGCACGGGGTTGACGTGCGAGAAGATCGTCATGATGCAGATGCCCTCGACCTTGTCGGCGATCAGCTTCCTGGCGGCGGCGGCGACCTCATGCTCGTAGAGCGGCAGGATGATGTCGCCGAACTGGTCGATGCGCTCGGTGACGCCGTGGGTGCGCCTGCGCGGAACGAGGGGCTCCGGGTGGGCATGCGTCACCGCATGCAGGCGATCGGCATAGGAATAGTCGGCCCAGGCCTGCAGGCCACGGCCCATCAGGATCATGTCCTCGAGGCCCTTGGTGGTGATCAGGCCGAGCCGGCGGCCGGTGCGCGACAACAGCGTGTTGAGCATGCCGGTGCCGGAATAGAGCACGACGTTGACGCCCGAAAACAGCGTTTCCAGCGAGATGCCCCAGGCGTCAGCGGCATCCTCCGCCGAAGCGAGGAAGCCCTCGGCCTCGTTCCTGGGAGTCGTCGCCGACTTGCCGATCTTGAAGTGGCCGTCCTGATCGACAAGGATCGTGTCGGTCATGGTGCCGCCGGCGTCGATGCCGATGACGATGGGATTGGTAGTGATCTGGTCCACGGGTCGCCTTCCCTCTTCGAGAATGGTCGCAGGCTAGATTCGTAAGGCCGGATCGCGCCATATGCCTAAAGACACAATGACGGGCAGGCGCGGTTCGCCGAGAAGAGGACATGCGCATGAGCAATATCTGGGCGCCGCTGGCCAAAGCGATCGCGGCCACCGGCACCGACCGGCATGTCGACTGCCTGATCGACCTGATCGGCGCCGACATCGACCACGACCTCGTGACTGTGACGCGTTATTCGACCACGCAGACCCCGGAATTCGTCAAGCACCGGCGCTTCTCCGACGAGATGGTGCAGCGCTATCTCGCCAGCTACTACGTCTTCGACCCGTTCTACGCATCGTGGCGGCGTGAGCGCCGGCTGGGCATCATGCCGCTGAAGCGGCTTGCCGACGAGGAGGCCAAGCGCGGCCAGTACATAGCCGGCTTCCTGGCCCAGTCGGAAATCTGCGACGAGGTCGGCATCATGCTCGCCGATGGCGGCGACTGGTGCCTCGGCATCTTCCTCGATCGCTCGACCAGTTCGTTCAAGGACAGCGAAATCGCCCTTCTCGATGAGCGGTTGCCGGTGTTCGAAGCGCTGCATGCGCTCGACATCAAGGCGCGCGGACGCGAATTCTTCCGCACGTCGGCACCGACCGGACCCGGTGCCTCACCGCGACAGGAGCCGACCATTCCGACGAGCCTATGGCCGGAACTGTCGCTGCGCGAGCGCGAACTGGTGCAGTTGATCCTCGCCGGTCACCCGACGGCCAACATCGCCGAGCGCCTCGGCATCACCGTCGGCACCGTCAAGAACCATCGCCGGCGCATCTACGAAAAGCTCGACATCACCACCGAGCGGGAATTGTTCCTGCAGTTTTTCCAGCATCGGGTGGATCGGTAGCCGGTCTTCAATGCCTGTATCAAGGGGCCTCCCGGGTCACTTCGTTTGGCGCCTGGCACAGCTACGTCCATGTGGTCGGCGTGCCGTTCCGCCCGCGCGACGGCTTGAGGGAATTTCGGTGTAGGCGGCCACGGGCATTGGCCCAGACGATCGGCTCGCATGCCGGCTTGAACTCGGCCGACCGCCACCCCACAGTCTCCGCCAATGGCGCCTTCAGCCATCAAGGGGGAGAATCACATGCCGATGAACTTCGCGGGACGCTTCGCCGGCCGGTCGGCTGTCATCACGGGCGGCGCCTCGGGCATCGGCCTGGCGGTTGCGCAAAGGATCGTCGAGGAAGGCGGGCGTGTCAGCGTCTGGGATCGCGACCCGGGCCAGATCGAACAGGCGAAAGCCGTTGTTCCCGGCCTGCATGGGGTGACGATGGACGTTGCCGACGCAGCAACTGTCGAAAGCGCTGCCCGGTCGACGATCGAGGCACTCGGTGGCGTCGATATCCTGGTCACCAGCGCCGCCATCACCGGGCCGAACATGACGACCTGGGCCTATTCGGTCGAGGATTGGCAGAAGGTCATCGACATCAACATCAACGGCGTCTTCTACTGCAACAGGGCGCTGGTGCCGCACATGCTCGAGCGCGACTATGGCCGCATCGTCAACATCGCCTCGATCGCCGGCAAGGAAGGCAATCCCAACGCTTCCGCCTACAGCACCTCGAAGGCGGCGGTGATCGGCCTGACCAAGTCGCTCGGCAAGGAACTGGCCAAGACCAAGGTGACGGTAAATTGCGTGACGCCGGCCGCTGTGCGCACCGCCATCTTCAAGCAGATGAAGCAGGAGCACATCGACTTCATGCTGTCCAAGATACCGATGGCGCGCTTCGGCGAGGTCGAGGAAGTGGCGGCACTGATCTGCTGGATCGCTTCGGAGGAATGCTCGTTCACGACCGCCGCCGTCTTCGACGTTTCCGGCGGCCGCGCCACCTATTGATGGCAACTACAAATCCGCGTGAGCAGGCAACGAATGCTGCCTGCCTGCGTATAGTCGGCGATGCAGAGCATACGACCGGCGAATATCCCTTCAAACAGTTCCATGGACGTGACCTTTCGCTGCGATCTCGGCGTCCGGGGCGAGGAATTCCCGCACTTTTGGGAGCATACAGTCGGCAGTGGCCACGCAACGCTGGCATTGCGCGCGGACTGGCAGGTGCAGATACGCCGCGCGCATGACGAGCTCGGCTTTCGCCACGTCCGTTTTCATGGGCTGCTCGATGACGACATGGGCACGCTCATCGACCAGGACAACCAGCCGCTCTATTCGTTCTTCAATGCCGACCAGATTTTCGATTTCCTGCTGTCGATAGGCATGCGGCCCTTTGTCGAACTGAGCTTCATGCCGACCATGCTCTCATCCAATGGGCAGATCATTTTCCACTACCGTGCCAATGTCAGCGCGCCGAAGGATTCCGGCCAATGGTCGACCCTGATTTCGAAACTCGTCGGTCATTGGGTCGACCGCTACGGACTGGAGGAGGTGCGTCAATGGTTCTTTGAGGTCTGGAACGAACCCAATCTCGAGGCGTTTGGCAGCGGCAAGCAGGAGGACTATTTCAAACTCTATGCCGCTACGGCAAAGGCGATCAAATCCGTCGACATGCAATTGAAAGTCGGCGGGCCGGCCACCGCCGCCAATGCCTGGATCGAGGAATTCATCGCCTATTGCAGCCGGAACAGCCTTCCAGCGGATTTCATCAGCACGCATCACTATCCAACAGATGCCTTCGGCAAAACTGGCGACGACACCGAAACCCAGCTTTCGGAAAGCACAAGAAGTGTGCTGCGCGAGGAGGCACGCACAGCACGCCAGCAGGCCGGCGACCGCCCCCTCTACTACACCGAATGGTGCACCTCTTCGAACCCGCGTGATCCCTTGCATGACGAGCCGTATGCCGCCGCCTTCATCGTCAAGACGGTTATGGAGGCGAGAGGACTGGTCCAGGGCTACAGCTACTGGACCTTCTCGGATATCTTCGAGGAGAACTATTTTCCTTCCGAACCCTTTCACGGTGGTTTCGGCCTGATGAACCTTCACGGCATTGCCAAACCGGCTTACCGTGCCTTCGAAATGCTGCACCGACTTGGAACCGAAATCCTGTTCATGCAAGGCGACCACCCAACCGTCGATAGCTGGTGCGTCCGCCACGGAAATGTGTTGACTGTGCTGATCTCCAATTTCGCCCTGCCCCGGCATCCGATCACGAGCGAAACGGTCCATATCGAACTCAAGAATGCGCCGCGGCCCGCCACGGCAAGCATCCAGCGAGTCGACACCGAAAATGCCAACGCCAAGGCCCTATGGGTCGGGATGGGTAGCCCCGAGTATCTGAACCCGGCAATGGTCGAGCGATTGCATGCGGCCTCGGCAATGCCGGAGCAGGAACAAACGGTCACCTGGCGCGACCGTACCCTTGGAATCGAGGTGACCATTCCACCGTTGGGAGTCGCTTCCATCAGGCTGGAGTTTGCACCGTTTGCCTAAAACAGAACCTGACGACGCGCTGTCCGACGAGGAGCTTCTGGACCGCTACCAGCGCGCCGCCTTCGGCTACTTCCTGGAGACCGTGAACCCCGACAACGGGCTGGTCGCAGATACGTCACGGCCGAACTCGCCGGCCAGCATCGCCGTCGTCGGCTTTGCCCTGTCGTGCTATCCGATCGGCGTCGAGCGCGGCTGGATGACGCGGGAGGCGGCAGTCGAGCTGACACTCGCCGCGCTGCGTTTCTTCTCGGCCAGCCCGCAAGGCGGTGGCGACGACGTCACCGGCCACAAGGGTTTCTACTACCATTTCCTCGACATGCGGACAGGGCTGCGCGTCTGGCGCTGCGAAGTGTCCATGGTGGACACCGCGTTGCTGATGGCCGGCGTCCTGGTGGCGGGCGCCTATTTCTCCGGCGCGGGCGAGAAGGAGGCCGAAATCCGGGACCTTGCCGAAGCGCTCTACCGGCGCATCGACTGGCGCTGGGCGCAAGGCAGCAGCCCCACCTTGCGGCAAGGCTGGAAACCGAAGAGCGGCTTCCTGCACTATGGCTGGGAAGGCTACAACGAGGCGACCATCCTCTACGTGCTGTCGATGGCCTCGCCCGACAGCCCGACCTCCGACGACAGCTACGAGGCCTGGACGGCGACCTACCAGTGGGAAAACATCTATGGCCATGACGTGCTCTATGGCGGGCCGCTGTTCATGCACCAGTTCTCGCATGCCTGGATCGACTTCGCCGGCATCCGCGACGCCTTCATGCGCGAGAAGAACTCTGACTATTTCGAAAACAGCCGCCGCTCGACCTACCTTCACCGCGATTATGCCCGCCACAATCCGTATGGCTTCGACGGCTATGGCGAGAACCTTTGGGGGCTTTCGGCGGGAGATGGGCCGGGCGGGTTCCGCGCCAGCGTCGAGCGACGGCGGCACCGGTTCTCCGGCTATGCCGCGCGCGGCGCGCCGTTCGGGCCGGATGACGGGACCATCGCGCCATGGTCCTATCCCGCGTCGCTGCCTTTCGCGCCCGACATTTGCCTAGCCGCCTTGCGCCATCTCGGGGATCGATATCCCCAGGTGATCGACAATTACCGGCTGCCGAGCGGCTTCAATCCGACCTTGGCCAACCGGCGAAAATTCGGTCGCGACGGCTGGGTGTCGGAAGGTCAATACGGGCTGGACCAGGGTATCGTGGTGATGATGATCGAGAACCACCGCTCAGGCCTGATCTGGGAGTTGATGCGCTCCAACCAGCATATCCGCCGCGGCCTCGGCAGAGCGGGCTTCACCGGTGGCTGGCTGACGCAGCCGGCAGGGCCTGTGGTATCAGGGGACCGCGATGTCGCGTGAACGGACAAAGGCCGCCGCTTTCCCTGTCGACCGCAACGACGTCGACCTGATGCGGGCCGCGCATCCGCCACACTGGATGAACCCTACCCCCGATGGCCGCTACAATCTCGTCGTCATCGGTGCCGGGCCGGCCGGGTTGACCGCGGCGCGTGACGCCGCAAGCCTTGGCGCCAAGGTGGCTCTGGTGGAGCGCGGACTGATCGGGGGGGCCTGCGTCAATGTCGGCGGCGTCCCGTCGAAGTCGATCATCCGCACGGCGAGGCTCTATGCCGACATGCGCGATGCCGAGAATTTCGGCGGCGACGTGCCCGAGCGTCTTCACGCCGACTTCGAGCGGGCCATGATGCGGATGCGGCAGATCCGGCAGCGGCTCAGCCGCGCCGATTCAGCCGTTGCCATCGCTTCGGAAGGCATCGACCTCTATTTCGGCGAAGCGCGCTTTGGCGGAGCTGACACGGTTGAGGTCGCCGGCAGGACGCTGCACTTCAGGAAGGCACTGGTGGCGACGGGGGCGCATCCAAGCGCGCCGGCAATTCCGGGACTTGCCGAGGCCGGCTATCTCGACAATGAGAGCATGTTCGACCTTACGCAATGCCCTGAACGGCTGCTGGTCATCGGCGGTGGGCCGCTCGGCTGCGAGACGGCGCAGGCCTTCTGCCTGCTCGGCGCGAAGGTCATCCTGGCGCAGAATGAGCCGATGTTCCTGCCCGGCGAGGAACGCGACGCCGCACAGATCCTTTCAGATGCTCTGGCGCGCGAGGGGGTCGAGGTGCGGCTGAATACCGAGGTGGTGGCGGTGCGCAGGGAGGGGGGCAAGAAGCTCGCCGACCTGACGCGGGAGGGCGATACGACGACGATTTCCGTCGACGAGATCATCACCGGCGTCGGTCGTTCGCCCAACGTCGGAGGTCTCGGCCTGGAAGAGGCCGGGGTGGCGTATGACGCCGACGGCATCAAGGTGGACGATCACCTGAGAACCACCAATACGCACATCTACGCGGCGGGCGATGTGTGCCTGGAATACAAGTTTACCCATACCGCCGAGGCGACAGCCCGCATCGTTGTGCGCAATGCTCTGTTTCGCGGCCACGAAAGGCTCAGTGAACTCGTCGTGCCCTGGTGTACCTATACCGATCCGGAGATCGCCCATGTCGGGCTCTATCCGATCGAGGCGCGGCGGGACGGCATTCCGGTCAAGACCTATACGGTACTGATGCACGATGTCGCCCGCGCCGTGATGGACGGCGAGGAGGAAGGGTTCGTCAAGATCCATGTCCGGGAGGGATCCGACCGCATCCTTGGCGCGACGGTCGTCGCCAGCCATGCCGGCGAGATGATCAATGCGGTGACGCTCGCCATCAGGTCGGGCATGGGATTGCATGCGCTCGCCGATGTCATCCATCCGTTCCCGACGCAGGCACAAGGCATCAAGATGGCGGGCGACGCCTACAGACGTACGCGGCTCACCTCCTTGCGCCGGCGCCTGGCGGCGCGCTGGCTGGCTTGGTCCAGGCGGTAAGGCCGCACAAGAACAGCAACATTCGATGAAATTCCTGCAAATAGCCTGCCCAATCTCACAAGCCGAGCTTGACGGAACCCGGTGAGGCTAACGAAGATTGACATCGCGTCTTGCGACCTGCGGAACATTCGGGGATGCAGCCTGTCATTGAAACGGACCATGCGATCCAGCTCCTGGGCAAGGGTTACATCTGCGTGCCGTTGCTGGCCGGGGGCAAGCATCTCGATCTTCAGACGATGGAGTACCATCCCCTGCACCTGCAGAGCCGTCGCAAGGACATGAAGGAACTAGCGTTCCGATCGATCGCCTTTCAATTGGCGCAGAAACCACCGACCGGCGACGACATAGAGCGCTGGTTCTGGCGGTTCGCCGGCAATGTCGGGATCATCGGCGGCTTCGCCAATCTGCTCATCCTGGATTTCGACGACGTTGCCGGCTACCGAGGCTGGGCCGATCTGCACCTGCCCCTCTCGCGCGGCACGCCGGTTGCGAAATCGCCGAGAGGATTTCACGTCTATCTGAGGACGCATGAGCCGGCGGTTTCATCCAGCCTCTATTGCGGCATGCGGCGGGTCGGCCACGTCAAGGCGCTTGGCGGCTATGTCGTCGGCAGCCCGTCGGTGCTAAGCGACGGCAGTTCCTACAACTGGGTTGAGGGCCAGTCGCCATTCGACGTCGATCCGCAGGCGATCGAGAGCCTCGCCAGCCTTTCGCTGCGCGCCGTGTCGCCGTTCAAATTCCACTATGACCGCCTGCTGGGCCGCGGCTTCTTCGCGCCGCGATGAGCATGACCGACACCGACCGGCAGGACATAACCGTCATCATCCCGGCCAGGAACGCGGCCGCGACGGTCGACACGACCTTGCGCAGCCTCGGGTCCGACCGGGATCTAATCGGCGAGATCATTCTGGTCGACGATCGCTCGGATGATCAGACCTCGGCCGTCTCGATCGAAGCCGCCCAACGATACCAGCTGCCGCTCCAGATTGTGGCGGTTGACCTGGGAAGCGCCGGGGCTGCTCGCAACGCCGGAATGGCGCGTGCCAGCGGCAGGTTCCTGTTCTTCCTCGACGCCGACGACGAGGTGGTGGCGGGCGGCCTGCGGCTTTTGCGCGATGCGCTGCTGCGCAATCCAGAGGCCGGCCTTTCGGTCGGGGCCAGCATCCGCCGCACAGAGGGCCGGGAGGACAAGCTCAAGGTTCCGCATGGATACACAAGTGACCGGGCCATGAACGTCCGGCGCTACCTTTTCAACGACTTATGGCCGATCGCGATGGGCAGCGCGCTGGTCGTCGCTTCGGCAACAGCCGCCATCCGCTTCCCTGAAGCCATCGGCTTCGACGAAGACACATGCTACTGGGCCGCACTGCTGACGCGCGCCCGCGTCGCGATGATACCCGCTACGGTGTTTGTCTATCATTACGGCGAGCAGAGGATGGCGCGCCGGTTCGTGCGGAAGCCACGGGCCAGTTTTCTGTCAATCGCACTCGAACTGAACAAGCTCGCCGGTTTTGGGATCCCAAGGGAGCTTCTGCAGTGGCGAAAAGCGTGGATCGCGCAGCGCATCGCAAGGCAGCTCATCAAGCACAAGCGATACAGAGACGCCGGGCGCATGATGCGCGCCGTGAGCGCCCACAAGACGCTCGGCCGAAGCTGGAAAGCCCTACAATATCGCTTCCGCATTCGCGGCGGAGCCATGCTGGAAAAGCCTGACCGTCCGGCGAGCGCCGGCAAGGACCGGCAAAGACGCACGCTGATCGTGTCCTACGATCCGGCCTATCCGCCGGTCTCGGGGGCGGACCTGCGCAATTACAGCAATGCAGACACGGCGGCGGGCTACGGCCCGGTCCGGCTAGCCTCGATCAGGCCGCTCGTCCATGCGTCAAACCAGTCCGGCGATTGCGTGAATGCGGTTGGGCTGACCATCGAAGGGGAACGGCGCACAGCCTCGCTCGGCTGGCGCAGGATAGACGGAGAGATGCGCATTCCGCGATCGGCATTCGTGCGGCTGCGGACCCTGGTGCAAGCCTTCAAGCCGGACACCATCATCGTCGAGGGTATCGGCCTCTTCAAGCTGCTGCGACATTTGCGGCCGATGGCGAACCAGCTCATTCTCGACATGCACAATGTCGAGTCCGCCCTGGCTGCCCAGATCCAGTACGCCGATAGAGTCCGACCGAGTTTAGCCGGAATGCTCGCTGCGTCCGGCCTCGCTCGGCTTGAAAGAAAGGCGTTGGGCATCGTCGACAAGGTCTGGGTTTGCTCGAACCAGGACCGCAACAGGCTGAGCGGCCTTTCCCGCCACAAGGTGCCGATCGACATCGTGCCGAACGGCATTCCGCATGCGGCCGACATCCCCAAGACGCTGCCTGCCGAGGCCCAAACGGATAGCGGCTTTCCAACGATCCTGTTTGTCGGTCATCTCGGCTACCCGCCCAATGTCGACGCAGCCGAACGACTTGCCGCCTCGATATTGCCGCGCATCCGGCAGGCATTGCCTGGCGCCAGGCTTGTTCTGGCCGGGCGCAGCCCAAAACAGCGGGTGCGGGCACTGGCCAGCCTGAGTGGGGTACAGCTGGTCGAAAACCCGCAAAGCCTAGCGCCGCTTCTCTCGGCCGCTCACATTACCATCATTCCACTCAAAACAGGCGGGGGCACGCGCATCAAGATCCTGGAAGCGATGGCCTGGGGCGTGCCGGTGATCGCCACGCCACTGGCGGCCGAGGGGCTCGATCTGGTCGAGAACGACGAGATCTTGCTGTCGGCTTCGGATGAAGGGCTTGCCGACATGGCGATCGCGCTCTGCAGGGATGCCGAGCGCAGGACAAGGCTGCGCATGCGCGCACATGAAACCGTATGGGCGAGGTTTGGCCCGCACGCGATCAGCGCTGCGGTCCGCGCCGGGTTGGGCCTGTCTCATGATGGCGAATGACGGCCAGCCGTCAGGGTTCCGTCCGCGAAGCGGTTAGCCCTTGCGCCAGCGACGCAGCCGTGCGCGCAGGAAAGGCAAGGGGCCGAACGGTAAGGAGGACCGTCGCGACAGCCCTGGCTGCCGTTCTGCCAATCGCCGATGCACCAGCGCCGCCAGGCGACATGTCGGCGCCAGCTCGGACTGAGTGATCCAGTCGGCGAGGCGCTCGGGCAGAGGCCTATCCCGCCAGGCAAAATAGGCCTGATACTCCGCCGGGGTCTCGACCAGATGCCTGAGATAGGCGGCAAGCTGGGCCGGACTGCCGAAGGACGCCGCGTCTATGTAGCTTTTTTCGGGGACGAACCGGGCGGCATTGGGTGCGCCGAGATAGACCGGCACCGTGCCGGCGGCCAGCGGATCGAACATTTTTTCGGTGACGTAGTCCGGCGCGATCGAATTTTCCAAGGCAAGGCAGAAGGGGTATCGGCTGATGATCTCGAGCTTGGTCTGCCGACCAAGGTCGGGACCTTCGACGTGCCGGTTGGGCTGGTGCCGGCCGTAACGATCGACGCCGATATGATGGGAGAGTTCGGCGACCAATGCGCCCCGACGGCTGTCATCGAATTTCGACGACTGGAAATGCACGGCCAAGGCAGTCTCCGTCTTGCGGGCGACCGGATTGGCGCGCGCTTTCTGCCAAAAGGCGTGCGGCGGAAGATAGGGGGCCCAGACATCCGACCCGGTTTCATAGGTCATGGTGATGTCGAAATGCCTCATGAAACGCGGATCGGCCATAAGCGGGTAGTTGCGCCGGCTTTCCATCGACCAGGCGACCCAGTCCTGGCCGCCATATTTGCGGGCGTCTCCGATCTCACGAAAATCAGGAAGGTGGAAAACCACGGCCGTGGCCTCGGAGAGGCGGCGGCGATCGTTGGTCCATTCGACCGGCGAGCCGCATTCCGGGATGGCCGCGATGTCCACCGGCTTGCCAAAGTAGGACGTGTAGAAAAGGATGATGGGACTGGTCGACCGCATGGCGCTCCAGGATTCTGACAACGCAGTTCTACGCCGGTCTTTTCCGCTGCAAAAGTACGGTTGATCTGTGTTCTAACCGTGCAGGTCGCGCGAAATCGGCGGACCAATGGAAAATCCGGAGAACGTGACCTCGAAACCCTCGCGCTGCGGCGAGCAGCACATCATGCCGACATCGACCGTCTTCGAAATCGGGAAATAGGCGAGACGCACCGGCTTCCAGTGCCCGTCCGCAGCATCGAGATACTGGACGCGGATCGCCTCGCCGTGGCGGGTCAGGCGGATGCCGACGCCATTCGGACCGGCATGAATGGCCACCAGCGACCAGTCCGACGTGTCGTTGGTGACGACGACGGAAAAATAGGCAAGGCCATCCGTGTATTCGATACCGGCCTTGATCCAGTGCGTCTCGCTCAGCCGGACCATCAGCCCCGCCTGGTCATAGAGGACCTTGTAGTCGCCCTTGACGGTGACTTCGGCGGTGAAATCGCCCTCGACCGGTCGATGCAGGAAGTGGCCGTTGTCCCGCCAGAAACCATAGAAGGTCTCGCGCCAGAAATCGGTCTCCTTGCCGGTGCGCACACGGACGACATTCCCGTCTGTCGTGTAGTATGGCGGCGGATTGAGCCAGGTCAGATCCTGCGTTGTCATCGCGTTGCGCCGGTCCGGTTGCTCGAGATGCGTGAGGGCTCGCCGGCTCTGTAGCCGGCGGCCGATCAGCCTGCGAACGTGTAGGCGGTCTTCACCGTGGTGTAGAATTCCATCGCATAGCGGCCCTGCTCGCGCGGACCGTAGCTCGAGCCCTTGCGGCCGCCGAAGGGAACATGGAAGTCGACGCCAGCCGTCGGCAGGTTGACCATCACCATGCCGGCCTCCGAATTGCGCTTGAAGTGGGTGGCGTGCTTCAGGCTCGACGTGCAGATGCCCGAGGTCAGCCCGAACGGCGTGTCATTGGCGACGGCAAGCGCCTCGTCGTAATCCTTGACGCGGATGACGCTGGCGACCGGGCCAAATATTTCCTCGCGCGAACTACGCATGGCGTTGGTGGCCCCGGTCAGCAGCGCCGGCTTGAGATAGAAGCCCGGCGTCTTGCGGTCGAGCCGCTCGCCGCCGAAGGCCAGCGTGGCGCCTTCCCTGACGCCGATGGCGATATAATCCTCGTCCTGCTTCAGTTGGGTGGCGTCGACTACCGGCCCGATCTGGGTCTGCGCGTCGAGCGCATCGCCGATCACCAGCTTGTCCATCCGCTCCTTGAGCGCGTCGACGAACCGGTCGTGGATGGCGTCGGTCACGATCAGCCTGGACGAGGCCGTGCAGCGCTGACCGGTCGAGAAGAAGGCGCCGTTGAGCGCGCAATCGACGGCGACGGCGAGATCGGCGTCGTCAAGCACGACCAGCGGGTTCTTGCCACCCATTTCGAGCTGGAACTTGCGCATGTGCTCGACGCTTGCCGCGGCGACGCGTTTTCCCGTGCCGACCGAGCCGGTGAAGGAGATTGCATTGACGTCGGGGCTGTCCAGCATCGCCTGGCCGACCACCGAGCCCTTGCCCATGACGAGGTTGAGCACACCCTTGGGCAGGCCGGCGCGATGCAGGATGTCGACGATCGACCAGGCGCTTTCGGGGACGAGTTCGGCCGGCTTGAAGACGATGGTGTTTCCGTGGGCCAGCGCCGGGGCGATCTTCCAGGCGGGAATGGCGATGGGGAAATTCCACGGCGTGATGATGCCAACCACGCCGACCGCCTCGCGGGTGATCTCGACGCCGACGCCGGGGCGTACGCTCGGCACGACTTCTCCGGACAGGCGCAATGTTTCGCCGGCAAAGAAATCGAATATCTGAGCGGCGCGAATGGTTTCGCCGATGCCTTCGGCCAGCGTCTTGCCCTCCTCGCGCGCCAGATTGCGGCCGATCTCATCCTTGCGCGCCATGATCTCGTCCGACGCCTTTTTCAGCACGGCGTGGCGCGCCAGCGGACCGGAACGCGACCAAGCCGGAAACGCCGCCTTGGCTGCCGCGATGGCCTGCCTGGCCTGGTCGACACCTGCGGAGGCATATTCACCGACGACGTCGCCAGTGTCCGAGGGGTTGATGTTGCGGGAGCCGGCATCACCGACCCATTCGCCATCGATGAGGTTCTTTCGAAACTGCGCCATATCTGGTCTTTCCTGCTGGTTGGCCGCGCGGCGGCATCTGTCTGAACTGGTATTTGCCAGACAAATGCCTTGCGGGAAAGCACGCACTGACCGAACAGCCGCGACAAAAGTCCCCGGGCTTGCCTTTGCGCCGGTCGTTTGGCAGCGCCAGCGCCCGTCGATGACAACCCGGCCAATATCCGCGGGGCGCCCTCCAGGCGAGAGCGAATTGCGCTGTACATATATGTCCATGGCCTTGATTTGCCTGATCCGGCGTGTCATGCGTCGTGCTGATGGCAGCAATCGAAACGACGATCCAGCGCGCCGGCGCCACCGGCAACATCAAGGCCACGCGTGAAGACTGGCTGAAGCTGGCGCTTGAGACACTGATCTCGGATGGCGTCGAACGCGTCCGCGTGCTGACACTCGGACAGCAGCTCGACGTCTCGCGCTCCAGCTTCTACTGGTACTTCAAGAGCCGCCAGGATCTGCTCGACCAGTTGCTGGACTATTGGCGGCAGACCAACACCAGGTTCATCGTCGAGCGCGCCGCACGGCCTTCAGCGACCGTCATCCGCGGAGTGATGAGCATTTTCGAATGCTGGGTGGACGAGAAGCTGTTCGATCCCCGGCTGGATTTCGCGATCAGGGCCTGGGCTCGCCGCTCCCCCGCCACGAGGCGCGCGCTCGACCAGGCCGACGAAGAGCGCGTCAATGCCATACGCGACATGTTCATGCGCCATGGCTATGAGGAAGAAGATGCGTTCGTACGCGCCCGCGTGCTCTATTTCATGCAGATCGGCTATTATTCGCTCGAACTCAACGAACCGATGAGCACCCGCCTCACGCACGTCGCCTCCTATCTGCGCAGCTTCACCGGCCAGGAGCCTCCGGCGCAGGATGTCGAGGAGTTCGCGCGCTATGTCGAGAAGACTCTTTCCGGCAAACGGTAGGCTCAGCCATCCACTGCCTCGACCCTTCCGCTTTTCTTAAACCCGTAGCCAGCCTGCTCCGGGTCGCCTTCGCAACACACTAGACACATGTGTACAATGCCGATAGGGTGCGCAGCCGTGACCGGGCGGAGTGCGACAGGATGAAATCGCAATACAGGGCGATCGTGATTGGCGGCGGTGTGGTCGGGGCCTCGGTGCTCTATCACCTGGCAAAATTCGGCTGGAGCGATGTCGCGCTGATCGAACGCGAGGTGCTGACCGCCGGGTCTAGCTGGCACGCGGCAGGCGGCTTCCATGCGCTCAACGCCGATCCCAACATCGCCGCGCTGCAGGCCTACACGATCGACCTTTTGTCGGAGGTCGAGAAGGAATCCGGCCAGAAGATCGGCATGCACATGACCGGCGGCATCTCGGTTGCGTCGGCGCCCGAGCGCTGGGAATGGCTGAAGGCTTCCTACCGCATCTTCCAGACCATGGGCATCGACGACGTCCATCTGGTCGGCGTCGACGAAATCCGGCAGCGCTGCCCGATCCTCAACACCGACGGCATGCTGGGCGGCCTCTATGCCGCGCGCGAGGGCCATATCGATCCGTCGGGCGTCGTCCACGCCTATGCCAAGGCGGCAAGGAAACGCGGCGCCGAGATCATCGAGCACAACCGCGTGCTGGAACTCAACCGCCGCGTGGACGGCAGCTGGGACGTGGTCACCGAGAAAGGCACTGTTATCGCCGAACATGTCGTCAACGCCGGCGGCCTCTGGGCCAAGCAGGTCGGCCGCATGGCCGGCATCGACCTGCCGCTGTCGCCGATGGAGCATCACTACCTGGTCACCGAGGCGCTGCCGGAGATCCAGGCGCTCGAGAGGGAATTGCCGCTGATCGTCGACCTCGAAGGCTTCACCTACATGCGCCAGGAGCAGAAGGGCCTGCTGCTCGGCATATACGAGATCAACCACAAGCACTGGAACATGGACGGCGCGCCGTGGGACTACGGCATCGAGCTGATCCAGGAAGACACCGACCGCATCGCCAACGAGCTGTCGCTCGGCTTCAGCCGCTATCCCTGCCTGGAGACCGCCGGCATCAAGCGCTGGGTCAACGGCGCCTTCACCTTCTCGCCGGACGGCAATCCGCTGGTCGGCCCGGTGCGCGGCGTTCCCAACTACTGGGTGGCTTGCGGCGTCATGGCCGGCTTCCTGCAGGGCGGCGGCGTCGGCAAGTCGCTCGCCGAATGGATGATCCATGGCGAGCCGGAAGCCGACGTCTTCGGCATGGACATTGCCCGCTACGGCGACTTCGCCTCCAACCGCGAATACATCAAGCAGACGACCGGGCAGTTCTATTCGCGCCGCTTCGTCATGAGCTATCCCAATGAGCAATTGCCGGCGGGACGGCCGTTGAAGACGGCCGGCGCGCATGACGCCATGGATGCGGCCGGCGCGCGCTGGGGCAATTCCTGGGGCATGGAAGTGCCGCTCTATTTCGCCCCGCAAGGCTTCGTCGAGACACCGACGCTGAAGCGCTCCAACGCCTTCGATATCGTCGCCCGGGAATGCCGCAAGGTGCGCGACGGCGTCGGCCTGCTCGATATCTCCGCCTTCTCGCGCTACGAGGTGAGTGGGCCACAGGCCGAGGCATGGCTCGACCGGTTGCTTGCATGCGCGCTGCCGAAGCCCGGCCGTGCGAAGCTGGCGCCGATGCTGGGCGAGAACGGCAAGCTCAAGGGCGACCTCACCGTCTTCAACTGGGGCGATGGGAGCTGGTGGATCATGGGGTCCTATTATCTGCGGCAATGGCATATGCGCTGGTTCGAACAGCATCTCGCCGAGGGCGCCGCCGTGCGCGACATTTCGGACGCGGTGGTCGGCTTCTCGCTCGCCGGCCCAAATGCGCGGCGTCTGCTCGAGCGGCTAACGCACCAGGATGTCTCGCACCAAGCCTTCGGCTTCCTTGCCTGTAAAACGCTGGATGTCGGCCTGGTGCGAGCCAAGGTCGGCCGGCTCTCGGTCATCGGCGAGCTCGGTTACGAAATCCATTGCCAGGCCAATGAGCACGCTGGACTGCGCCGCGCGCTGCTGGCGGCGGGCAGCGATCTCGGCATTGCCGAATATGGCTTCGGCGCGGTCGATTCGCTGCGGCTCGAAAAGAGTTTTGGCATATGGTCGCGCGAGTTCACGCAGGACTATACGCCTGCCGAGACCGGCATGGACCGCTGGACCGCCTTCGAAAAGAGCGACTTCATCGGCCACGAGGCGGCGCTGAAAGAGCAGAAGGCCGGATCGAGGCGCACGCTGGTAACGCTCCAAATCGACGCTGACGACGCCGACGCCAGCGGCTACGAACCGGTCTGGAGCCGAGGAAAACTTGCCGGCTTCGTCACCTCCGGCGGCTATGGCCACACCGTCGGCAAGAGCCTTGCCATGGCGCTCGTCGATCGCGAAGCGGCCGGCGTCGATACCGAGTTGACAACCCATATCGTCGGCGTCGAAAGAGGTGCACGCGTCATCGCATCTTCGCCTTACGATCCGCTGGGCAAGGCGATGCGGGCCTAACCGAACGAGCGATCCGTGCAGAAAACCACGCCATGACCCGTCGCTATTCCGCTCTGTCGCTGTTCAAGGAAGGCCTGGCCGGCCAGACCGGCTGGAAACAGGCGTGGCGCTCGCCCGAGCCGAAGCCATCCTACGACGCTATCGTCATCGGCGGCGGCGGCCACGGGCTGGCGACGGCCTACTACCTGGCCAAGAACCACAACATCTCCAGGGTTGCCGTGCTGGAGAAGGGCTGGATCGGCGGCGGCAACACCGGCCGCAACACGACCGTGGTGCGCTCCAACTATTATTATCCGGAAAGCGTCGAGCTCTATGGGTTGGCGCACCGTCTCTATGAGGGCCTGTCAAAGGATTTGAACTACAATGTCATGCTGTCGCAGCGCGGCATGATCAATCTGTGTCACTCGACCGCCGAGATGGAGATCGGCGCGCGCACCGTCAACGCCATGCAGATCAACTGCATCGATGCGGAGCTGTTTTCACCCGAGGATGTGCGCCGCGTGGCGCCGATCTACAACTTCTCCCCGGATGCGCGCTTCCCGGTGTTCGGCGGCATCTGGCAAGGCCGCGCCGGAACGGCCCGCCACGATGCTGTCGCCTGGGGCTATGCGCGGGCGGCGAGCCGGCTCGGCGTCGACATCATCCAGAATTGCGAGATCACCGATTTCATCATCGAAGGCGGCCGATGCCGCGGCGTGCAGACGACGCGCGGCCCCATCCGCGCCGAGCGCGTCGGCATGGCGGTGGCCGGGCACTCTTCCGTGTTGGCGGCCAAGGCTGGCTTCCGGCTGCCGATCAATTCCTATGCGTTGCAAGCCTGCGTTTCCGAGCCGGTCAAGCCGATCCTCGACACGGTGGTGCTGTCGCCCGGCTGCGGCGTCTATGTCAGCCAGTCGGACAAGGGCGAGATCGTCATCGGCGGCGGGCTCGACCGCATCCCCTCCTATGCGCAGCGCGGCAATCTGCCGACATTGGAGGCGGTGATCGCCGGCGTGTTGGAGATGTTCCCGATTTTCGGCCAGCTCAAGCTGATGCGGCAATGGGCGGGCATCGTCGACGTCGTGCCGGACTCCTCGCCGATCATCGGTCCCTCGCCGCTGCCCAATCTCTTCCTCAATTGCGGCTGGGGCACAGGCGGCTTCAAGGCCATTCCCGCCGGCGGGACGCTGCTGGCGAACCTACTGGCGACCGGCAAGCACAACGACGTCAGCCGTCCCTTCGATCTCGACCGCTTCGCCAGCGGACGGCTTATCGATGAAGCGGCCGGCTCCGGCATCGCGCACTGAGGTTTATTGATGCAGCTCTTCCCATGCCCGTTCTGCGGCCCGCGCGACGAAACCGAATTCCACTATGGTGGCGATGCCGGCAATGTCAGGCCCGACGGTGCCGACGTGCCGATCGACCGCTGGGCCGGATATCTCTACCTGCGCGGCAATCCGAAAGGCACGGCGCGCGAGATCTGGGTGCATATGAACTGCGGCGAGTTCTTTGTCATGGAACGCGACACCGTCACGCACAAGGTGCTGTCCTCGACCGCCCTTGGCGGGGAGCACGCGGCGTGACCGCCTCGCGTCTCGCCACCGGCGGCAGCGCCATCGACCGGTCGCTTGCGATCCGGTTCAGCTTCGATGGCAGAACCGTCAACGGTTTTGTCGGCGACACCATCGCCTCCGCCCTGCTTGCCAACGATGTCGCGATTGTCGGCCGCAGTTTCAAATATCACCGGCCGCGCGGCATCTGGGGTGCCGGCGTTGAGGAGCCGAACGCACTGGTCGATGTCGGCGGCCCCCAATCGACACCGAACACGCGCGCCACGACCGAGCCCGCGCGCGACGGGCTGGTGGCGAAAAGCGTCAACGCGACGCCCAATGCGCTGGCCGACCGCAATGCCTTCCTCGACCGCTTCTCGCGCTTCATCCCGGCGGCATTCTACTACAAGACCTTCATGTGGCCGGACTGGCATATGTTCGAGCCGCGCATCCGCGCCATGGCCGGACTAGGCAAGGTCGACACGGACTGGACGTCGCCGGGCATCGCGGACCAGATCAACCATCACTGCGACGTGTTGGTGGTCGGCGCCGGACCGGCCGGACTGGCGGCGGCCAGGCTAGCGGCCGGTGCGGGTCTCGCCGTCACGTTGGTCGACGAGCAACAGAGATTGGGCGGATCGCTCGGTCATCGCGCATGCGAGATCGACGACAAGCCGGCAGCGACCTGGATCGAAGAAACGGTTGCGGAGCTTGCCTCCGGTGGTCACCTGATCCTGCCTTCGACCACCGCCTTCGGCATTTACGACCACAATCTGGTCGGGCTGAACCAGCGTCATTTCGATGGCCGGCGCGACACGCTGTGGCGGGTTCGGCCGCGCCAGATCGTGCTGGCGACCGGCGCCATCGAGCGGCCGCTGCCCTTCGCCAACAACGACCTGCCGGGCATCCTGTCGGCGGATGCGGCGCTCGCCTATCTCCGGCGCCATGCGGTGCTGGTCGGCCGGCGCGTCGTCGTCGCCACCAACAATGACAGCGCTTACGAGGTTGCGGGCGCGCTTGCGGAGGCCGGGGCCGAAGTGACGCTTGTCGACATCAGGCGCGACGGCATGCCCGCCACACCGGCCAAAGCGCGGCCGATCACCGGGCGGGCGCTTGCCGCCGCCAAGGGCAGTCTTCGCGTCGAAGGCGTGACGCTGGACGACGGGACCAGGCTCGATGCCGACTGCGTGCTGGTCTCGGGCGGCTGGACGCCGACCATTCATCTGTTCGGCCAGGCCAAGGGCAAGCTCGCCTGGAGCGAGGCACGCGCCGCCTTTCTGCCCGGCGATCCGGTCGATGGCATTTCCGTGGCCGGCGCCGCCGCCGGCGCGGTCTCCCTGTCGGAAGTGTTCGAAGGCGCGCAGAAAGCCGTTGCATCGCTCGGCAACACGAAAGCAGCGGTGCCGCGCAGCACCGGTTCGGACGCGACGGCCGGCCTGACAGCGGCCTGGCCGACACCGGGATCGAAGGGCCGCATCTGGATCGACTACCAGAACGACGTGACGGTGAAGGACGTCGAACTGGCGGCGCGCGAGAACTTCGTCTCGGTCGAGCACCTCAAGCGCTACACCACGCTCGGCATGGCGACCGACCAGGGCAAGACCTCCAACCTGCCCGGCCTGGCGCTGATGGCCGGGATTACCGGCCGCACCGTGCCGGAGGTCGGCACCACCACCTACCGTCCGCCCTTTACGCCGGTTCCGCTGGCGAGCTTTGCCGGCGCGCGCCTTGGGGAACTGATGGCGCCGGTGCGTCGGCTGCCGCTTGAAAACGTGCACCGCGCCGGCGGCGCCGTCTTCCAGGAATATGGCGGCTGGCTGCGGCCCGCCCATTACGGCGGTCGCGCCGCCGACGCGGATCGCGCCGTCCAGGATGAGGCGCGGGGTGCCCGCCAGTCGGTCGCGCTGTTCGATGGTTCGACGCTGGGGAAGATCGAGGTGATCGGACCGAAGGCCGCCGAATTCGTCGATTTCCTCTACTACAACACCATGTCGACGCTGAAACCCGGCCGCTGCCGCTACGGCTTCATGCTGTCGGAAAACGGCGTGGTCTTTGACGACGGCGTGCTGGTGCGGCTGGACGAGCATCGTTTCGTCGTGTCGTGCTCGTCCTCGCATGTCGCCTCAGTGCACGCGCGGCTGGAGGAATGGCGCCAGGACCGTTTTGGCCGCGACGCGGTCTATATCCACAACGCCACATCGGACATGGCGACGCTGACTGTCTCCGGACCGAACGCAAGGAAGCTGCTCGAAGCGGTCAATCTGGGCCTCTCGCTCGACGAGGCGGCTCTGCCGCATATGGCAATCGGCAATGGTACCTATGGCGGCGACGAGGTCCGCATCACTCGCGTCAGCTTCACCGGCGACAGGAGCTACGAGGTCTCCATCCGCGCCGATCGCGCCGAGCCTTTGTGGGCACGTCTGCGTGAGGCAGGCCAGTCTCTCGATGCCGTCATCATCGGCCTCGAAGCGCTGCTTCATCGTCATCGGCAAGGACACGGACGGCACCACGCTGCCGCATGATCTCGGCAGCGAAGGCCCTCGCGCCAAACGGCAGACCGACTATGTCGGCCGCCGCTCGCTGTTCACCGAGGAGGCCTCGCGAAACAACCGCCTGCAGCTTGTCGGCCTGAGGGTGCCGCAGGGCGAAATGCCGTTGCCTACTGGGGCACATGGCATCAAGCGAGAGGGCGGCAGGCTGCACAGCCAGGGCTTTGTCACCTCGAGCTACCAGAGCCCGACACTCGGCCGGCCGGTGGCGCTCGGCCTGATCGAGCGAGGTGCTGCCCGTCACGGCGAGACGATCGAAGTCCAGCATCTCGGCAAGGTCCGCACGGCAACGATCGCCCCGCCTTGCGCCTTCGACCCGGCAGGAGACCGGCTCAATGCGTGATCTCGCGGAAAAATGGTCTGTCGCGCCGGACTGGAGGAACGTCACGATCGAGGTGCCGGGGCTCAAGATAGGCGCGGTTGCCGGGCTGCACCAACGCCTGGTCAGCGGCGACCTCGCGGCATGGGCCGAGGCATCCAGTTTCGATGGAATGGCCCTCGGGGCATTCGGCCTGGCGGAAGGCATGCGCTATTCGGTCCGTCTGGCGCGCGACCGTCTGCTTGCCGTGTCCACCACGCCCATCGGCATGGCGACGGGATGGTTCAGCCAGGGTTTTGCGGTGACCGGGATCAGCGCCGGGTTGCAGGTATTCGAAGTCGGAGGCGTGGGGCTCGATGCTTTCATCGCACGCGGGACGACGTTCGACCCCAGGCAGCCAAGCGCCAGCGCGGCACTGTCCTTCGCCGGGATCAGCGCCATCGCCTATCGCCATGAAAGCAGCCTGCGCATCCATGTCGATCGTGGTCTTGCGGCCTATCTCTGGACGTGGATGGAGCAGGCTGCCGGCCACATCGCGGCCGGAAAGTAGCCCGCACGCTCAGAGCGTGAAGGACCAGAACAGGCAGGCGAGCGTTGCGGCGGCAAAAATCACGAAGAACAGGCTGCGCAGGAGCACGTTGCGGCGCAATTCGTTCATGACGAAGTGGCAGCCGACGATGGCCACGGCGAACAGGAAACGCCAGTTGAGCAGCGCCGAAAGCATGCCGCTCTGGCCGAAGGCCCATCTGGCGACAAGGCCTCCGAAAATGGTGGCAAACAGCACGATCACCGCCCAGAAGATCGCATCGGCGGCATGGGTGAGGACGATGCTCGCCACCCTGATCGGCAGGATCATCATCAGCATGGCGCTGAAGAAATAGACTGCCGCCAGCGGGATGAAGGTCGCGGCATCGGCAATGTTGTCGAGGCGCCGCGCACCGATCACGCCATAGGGATAGCCGTGCCGGGCGACGGCAAGGCTCAGCGCCATGAGCAGAGCGGTGAACACCGCGACCAGGGCGAAGGACGAGAGGGCTTTGCTCATGATGTTCCTGTCCAGTGCGAATCAGACAGGAACCGTTTTATCGGGCGGTCGTAAATTGCACGTAAGCACGGCAAGCGCCGTGCGGATCTCGATCGGCGCACTACTCGGCGGCGATCCGGCCGGACGCGCGGTTGGCCAGTACGAAACCGACCTCGTCCACCGCCTGCGCGGCGCGCTTCAGGATCGCCTCGGAGCGAAGCGCGCCGTCGGTGAAATCCTTGTCAGTGGCGTAGACCGCGGTCGGCAAGGCAAAGGCCTCGAAGAAGCCGAACAAAGGCCTGAGCTGATGCTCGACGATCAGGGCATGACGCTCGCCGCCGCCGGTCGCGGTCAGAAGGACCGGCTTGCCGCGCAGCGCGGCCGGATCGATCAGATCGAAGAAGTGCTTGAACAGGCCGGTGTAGCTGCCCTTGTAGGTGGGCGAGCCGACCACCAGGACGTCGGCGGCGAGAACCCGCGACAGGATTTCTTGACCCCGCGCGTCGAGATCGCGGGCCCATCGTGCGGTGCCGAGCGATGGGCCGACATCCTCGATGTCGTAGGTGCTTGCCGACAGGCCGTGCTGGACGGCGATATCCCTGGTGACGAGGTCGACGAAGGCGCGCGTCTTGGACGGCCGTGTGATGTTGCCGGAAAAGCCGACGACTGTTGGGTTTGACATGGCGGTGGCCTCTTGATGGTCGAAAAATTGTTGTGTCGGGCTCGCGCCCGCCATCGGAAAATCAGCTCCAGGCGTGTAGCGGCGGATTCTCGCCGTTGAGGAAATACTTGCCGAGGATCGAGTATTTCCAGCGTACCGGGTCGTGCAGCGTGTGGGTGCGCGCATTGCGCCAGTGGCGGTCGAGATTGTGCTCGGCCAGCGTCGAGCGGGTGCCGGCCAGTTCGAACAGTTTGTTGGTGGCGGCGATGGCAATCTCGGTCGACAATATCTTGGCTTCCGCGGTAACGATCTGCGCATGCGCGACCGTTTCCGCCGTCGGCTCGGCCACAGCCTTGTCGATGGCGTAGCCGGCCCTCTCGAGCAGCGCCTGCGCCGCGTGCAGGCGCAGTGTCAGGTCGCCGATCGCCTGGATGGTGTAGGGGTCGTCCCAGGCATTGTCGACGCCGCTGTCGATCCAGGCGCGGCTCCTGGTCCTGACGAAGTGGACCGTCTCGTCGATCGCCGCCTGGGCGATGCCGGTGTCGACGGCCACCTGGATGATCTGGAAAATGGCGCCGTCGGCGGTCGGCTTGTCGTAGCCCTTGTAGCCCGGCACCAAGTGCGTCTTCGGCACCTTGACGTTGTCGATGATGACCGTGCCCGAGAGCGTCGTGCGCTGGCCGAAGCTCGACCAGTCGTCAATGACGGTCAGGCCCGGCGCGCCGCGATCGGCGATGGCGTACCAGGCGCGGCCCTCGTCATCGAGCGCCACGATCGGTACCAGATGGGCAAGCAGCGCGCCGGAGGAATAGAATTTGCGGCCGTTGACAACGACATGGTCGCTGGCGTCGGTGAAGCGGGTTTCGAAATCGGCGGCGCGCTTGGAGCCGAACTCGGAAAAGGCATTGCCGAACCGCGTGCCCTTCAGCGCTTCGGCAAACAGGAGCTTCTGCTGCTCGATGTCCGACACGGTGCGGATGGCGGCGACGACGCCGAGATGGTTCTGCGCCACCTGCCCGATCGAGGAATCCGCCGCCGAGATGATCTCGACCACCTTGGCCAGCGTCACATAGGACAGTTCGGGGCCGCCGAACGCCTTGGGCACGTTGATCGACCACAGGCCGCTTTGCGAGAACGCGTCGAGCTCGGCGACCGGCCAGATCCTGTCGCGGTCGCGCTTCGACGACTCCTTGACGAATTCGGCGGCCAGCGCATGGGCGACGGCGATCGCCTCGGCGTCGCTCTTGATGATGTGCGCCGGCACTGATGGCCTTGCGACGGGCGGGACTGCGGCGGAAGCCTGGTCGGTCTTGACGGTCGAGACGGTCATTTCACTGCTCCTTCGGATTTGGTTCAGGCAACGGCATGGAGATGGGTCGGTTTGGCGGCGGGCGATGGCTGCTGGCCGAGGTAGAGCGCCCGTATATCCTCGCGCTGGCGAAGGTCGGCGGCGGTGCCGGAAAGCACGGAGACGCCGTTTTCGAGCACCGTGGCATGGTCGGCGTAGCGAAGCGCAACCGCCGAGTTCTGTTCGGCGACCAGGATCGAGAGGCCTGTCTCGCGGTTGAGTTTGCGCAGCGTCTGGAAGATGTCCTGGACGATCAGCGGGGCGAGCCCCATCGACGGCTCGTCCAGCACCAGCAGGCGCGGCCGCGACATCAGCGCCCGGCCGATGGCTGTCATCTGCTGTTCGCCGCCGGAGGTCAGGCCCGACAAGGTCCGGCGCTTTTCCTTCAGGCGCGGAAAAAAGGCATATATTCGTTCGAGGTCGGCGGCGATCTCGGCGCGGCGGCCGCTGCGGCCAATGCCGCCGGCGACCAGATTGTCCTCGACGCTGAGGCTCTTGAAGCAGTGACGGCCTTCCAGCACCTGGACCAGCCCGGCGCGCACCAGGTCGCCCGGGCTGCGGCGCGAGAAATCCGAGCCGTCGAAGCGGATGGTGCCGGCATTGATCTGGCCGCGCTCGGCCGGCAGCAGGTTGGAGACGGCCTTCAGCGTGGTGGTCTTGCCCGCGCCATTGGCGCCGAGCAGCGCCAGGATCTCGCCGCGCCTGATCTCGAAACTGACGCCGTGCAACGCCGTGATGGCGTGGTTGTAGGTGGCGTGCACGGCGTCGACGGCAAGGATGATTTCGGTGTCGGGCATGACTGTTTTCCGTATGTCTCGAAACTGACGGCCGGGCGCTGCGCAGGAATACGCGGCGCCCGGCCTTGCGATCAGTTGGTGGTCACGGCGTTGGCATCATCCGCGGTGCGCAGCTTGATGCCCTTTTCCTTGGCATAGGCTTCGGCCGACTTTTCGATGATCGGCCGCAGCAGCGCCCAGTCCGGCGCGATCCAGTCGGAGACGACGTTCCACTTCTTGCCGTCCCACTGCTGGAAGGTCACGTAGCCTTCGCCCTCGTGATTGTCCCAGCTGACGTTGATGGAGTGGAACAGGTCCTTGGCGCCGAGCGCCTCGACCTTGGCCGGATCGAGCTTGAGGTGTTCGAAGCCCCAGCGGACTTCGTCGCCGGTCAGCGTGCGGTGGCCGAACTTCTCCTGCGCGACACGGATCGCCTCGACATTCAGGATGCCGTTGACGATGCCGAGATTGTGGTAGACCGAGCCGATGCGGGACTTGTCCTCGAGGTTGCCCTTGCCGGCGTCGTAGACGGTCTTCACGATTTCCTTCACCACCGGATAGGAATTGCCGGAGGCCTGGGTGGTGATGGCGGTGTAGCCCTTGGCGGCGTCGCCGGCGGGAATGACATCCTCTTCCGAGTTCGACCAGACATTGCCGACGATGTGGTCGACGGGATAGCCGACCTTGACCGCGGTCTTCAGCGCCACCGGGTTCATCACGCCCCAGCCGCGCAGGACGACGAAATCAGGCTTGGCGCGACGGATGGTCAGCCATTGCGACTGCTGCTCGTTGCCGGGGTGCGGCACCTCGATCTGCTGAACGGTGAAGCCGTATTTCTGCGCCAGCAATTCGTAGATCGGGATGGTCTCCTTGCCGTAGGGCGAGCCGTGATAGAGCACGACGATCTTCTTGCCCTTGAGCTTGTCGATGCCGCCTTCCTTCGAGGCGATGTGGTTCACGATTCCGGAAGTCTCGCTGTAGGGGTTGAGCAGCAGCGGGAAGACGTAGGGGAAAACGCGCCCGTCGGTGGAATCGGTGCGGCCGTGGTTGACCGTGATCAGCGGCACCTTGTCGGCGGTGATGCGGTCGATCATGGCGTAGGCGATACCAACCGAAAGCGGGTTCCAGGCGGCGGCGCCGGCACGGCTCTTCTGCCGCTCGTAGCATTCGACACCGCGCTCGACCTCGTACTGGGTCTCGCACTCGTCCCAGGTCAGCTTGACGCCGTTGACGCCGCCATCGCGGATGTTGATGAGGTTGAGGTAGTCGATGAAGCCGCCGAAGAAGCCGGTGCCGCCGGCCGCATAAGGCCCAACGCGATAGCTCTGTAGCGGGAAATACTGTTCGTCGGCGTGGGCGGCCGGCAAGGCCACCGACACGATCATCGCCGCGGACAGCGCCGCCGCCTTGATTGTGCTGAGGAACGTCATCGTCTGGAAACTCCTGAGATGGGCCGTCTTTGATCCGGCCTCTGGTTGATTTTCGAATGGACTGTTCAGGTCGACTGCCGGGCAAACAGCAGCCGTCTTCGGACCCTGTCCCACAGGGCCACCAGCCCATCCGGTTCGAGGATCAGAAACAGGATGATCAGCGCGCCGAGCACGATGCGCTGGCTCATGTCGAGCACGCCGGAATCGAAGACATCGCCGAGCAGGAAGCCACCGAGGCGCGACAGCGCGAGCGGAAAGACGACGATCAGGGCCGCGCCGAAGAAGGCGCCGCGGATCGACGCCAGGCCGCCGATGATGACGATGAACAGGATCTGGAACGAGCGGTCGAGGTCGAAGCCGTCCGGCTCGACGGTCCTCAGATAAGCGAAGGCCCAGATGACGCCGGCGACCCCGATGATGAAGGACGAGATGGCGAAGGCCAAAAGCTTGGTCTTCAGCACCGGTATGCCGATGATGCGCGCGGCCGTCTCATTGTCGCGGATGGCGATGAAGTTGCGGCCCGTTTGCGAAGAGACCAGCCGGTAGGCGAGGAAGGTGAGGATGCTGACGACGGTCAGCGCGAAGAGATAGCGGCCGACGGCACCGTCGAGAGCAAAGCCTGCAATCGACAGCCTTGGCGCGTCGATGACGCCGGAGGCGGAGTTGTTGGAGAACCAGCTGAACTTGGTCAGCGCCCATTGCACGAAGAACTGGGCGGCGAGCGTCGAGACGGCGAGGTAGAAGCCTCTCAGCCGCAGGCTGGGCAGGCCGAAGACGATGCCGATGGCGGCGGCGACGAAGCCGGCGAGCACGATGGAGCCGACCAGCGGCAGCCCTTCGACGCGCAGGTTGAAATTATAGGCGGCGAAGGCGCCGGCGGCCATGAAGGCGGCACTGCCCAGCGAGACCTGGCCGGCATAGCCGGTCAGGATGTTCAGGCCGACGCCGGCGAGGCCGAGCGCCAGGAAAGGCAAGAGGATGGCCTCGAAGAGATAGCTCGAGCCGATCAGCGGCACGACGCCATAGGCGAAAGCGAGCAACAGAACGGGCGCGATCCATTTCGGCAGCACCAGGGCGGGGGGGACGTCGCTGGTCATCGCGGTCATGGCTCAGACCCTTTCCACGAGCTTCTGGCCGAACAGGCCCGAGGGACGGATCAGGAGGAAAACCAGCGCGACGACATAGGCGAACCAGCTCTCGATGCCGCCGCCGAAATAGTCGCCGATATAGACCTCGGCGAGCTTCTCGCTGGCGCCGATCAACAGCCCGCCGACGATGGCGCCGAGGATGGAATCGAAGCCGCCGAGCACCAGCACAGGCAGCGCCTTGAGCACCACCAGCGAGAGCGAGAACTGGACGCCGAGGCGCGCGCCCCACAGCAGCCCGGCGACCAGCGCGACGAGGCCGGCCGCGGCCCAGACCGTCGACCAGATCAGCGGCAATCGCAGACCGACCGCCAAGGCCGCGAACTGGTCGTCGGCGACGGCGCGGAAGGAGAGGCCGATACGGGTGTAGCGGAAGAACAGCGAGAGCAGCAGAACCATGGCGGCGGCGGCGACGGCGGCGAAGATGTCGAACTGACTGATCAGCACGCCGCCGACTTCCAGCGGCACGTCCTCGATGCCGAGGTCGAGGCCATGGACCTGCGTGCCCCAGATAAGCTGGGCGGCGCCCTCGATGATGTAGGAGAGGCCGAGCGTCGCCATGAACAAAGTGATCGGCGGCTTGTTGGTCAGCGGCCGCAGCACCGTGCGCTCGATGGCGATGCCGATCGCCACCATGATGGCGAAGGTGGCCACCAATGCCAGGGCGAAGGGAACGCCACGCTCGACCAGGCTGACGAAGGTGAGCGCGGCGAACAGCAGCAGCGCGCCTTGCGCGAAATTCAGCACGCCCGAGGTCTTGTAGATCAGCACGAAGCCGATCGCGACCAGCGAATACATGACGCCGGAGAGCAGGCCGCCGACGAGCACTTCGATGAAGAACTGGTAGTCGAAATCGGTGATCATATGCCTGCCCTTCCTTCATTGACGGAGAGGGCCTCATCGTTGGAGGCGACGCCGAGATAGGCGTCGATGACGCGCTGGTCGTTGCGGACTTCGTCGGGCGTGGCGTCGGCGATCTTGCGGCCGTAGTCGAGAACGGCGATGCAGTCGGACAGGCCCATGACGACGCCGACATCGTGCTCGATCAGCACCACGGTGGTGGCAAAGCGGTCGCGCGCGGCGCGCACGAAGGCAGCCATCTCGCTCTTCTCGCCTGCGGTCATGCCGGCCATCGGCTCGTCGAGCAGAAGCAGGCGCGGTTGCGCGACCAAAGCGCGGGCCAGTTCGACCCTCTTCTGGAGCCCGTAGGGCAAGGTGCCTACGAGACGATGGCGGATGGCGGTCAGGTCGAGGAATTCGAGGATCTGGTCGGCGCGGCTGAGAAAATCGCGCTGTTCGCCGCGCGAGCGGCCGATGCCGAGCAGCTGGCCGGCGAAATTGGAGCGGACCTTGTAGGCAAGGCCCGAGGCGACATTATCGAGGACGCTGAGGCCCTTGAACAGCGCAAGGTTCTGGAACGTCCTGGCGACGCCGAGATGCGCCAGGCGCTGTGTCGGCACCTGGGCGTAGCTCGCGCCATCGAGCCTGACATGGCCACGGTCCGCACGGTAGACGCCGCTGATCACATTGATCAGCGAGCTCTTCCCGGCGCCATTCGGCCCGATGATAGCCCTGATCTCGCCGGGACGAACCGAGAGGTCGATCTCAGCCAGCGCCACGACGCCGCCGAAAGACAGGCCGATGCCCTGCAGCGAGAGCAGCGGCGCGGCGGCGTCCGCGGCCGGCACCGCCGTCGTGCGGTCTTCCGGTTGCGCTTCGACCCGCAGGCTTGCAGGCAGACCGCGCGCGAACACCTCCGGCGCATAGACCGAGGCCTCCATCACTCCCAAGGCATAACTGGCCAATGGCATTTCCATCATCCCCGACCGCGCCGGCAGGCGCGCAAAGCCTCATCGCCGCCCGAGGGTTCGAGCGTCGGTCATGCGTTGATGCGCTGGCCGGACTTCTGTCCGGCCAGTTCGTCCGGTTGAGCTATTCCGCAGCCAGTGAAGCCGCCTGCTCGGCGTCCTCCAGCTCGCGAACGAGCGGGATAACGTGCTTGCCGAAATATTCGACCTCTTCCTGGAAGTGCAGGAAGCCGAGCAGGATGAGATCGGCGCCGACGCGCTTCAGATCGACGATGCGCTCGGCGACCTGCCTCGGCGTGCCGATCAGGTTCGAACGGAAGCCATCATTGTACTGGACCAGGTCGTCGAAGGAGGATTTCGCCCAGTTACCCTCGCCTTCCGGCGAGGCCTTGCCGGCATTCTTGACCTCGTGGCCGAAAGCGTTGACGGCTTCGGGATTGGCCTTGGCGATGATTTCGGCAAGCACCGTCTTGGCCTCGTCCTCCGTCTCGCGGACGATGGCGAAGGCATTGACGCCGACCTTGACGGAATGGCCGTTGGCCGTCGCCTTGGCCCTGATGTCGTCGACCTGCTTGGCGATTTCCGCTGGCGTGTTGCCGTTGGTGAAGTACCAGTCCGAGACGCGCGAGGCCATGTCGCGCGCCGCACGCGACGAGCCACCCTGGAAGATTTCCGGCAGCGGCTGTGGCGGCTTCGGCTTCAAGGAGTATTCGTTGAAGCGGTAGAAATCGCCGCGGAAGGTGAAGCTGTCTTCAGTCCAAATTCCACGCAGCGCCTGGATGAATTCCTCCGACCGGCGGTAGCGCTCGTCATGGTCGAGCCAATGCTCGCCGATGGCGTGAAACTCGCCGCGGAACCAGCCGGAGACGAGGTTGATGGCGACGCGGCCATTGGTCAGATAGCTGATGGTGGCAAGCTGCTTGGCCGCCAGCGCCGGATTCCATGGGCCCGGCAGGATCGCAGCGATGACCTTGAGCGTCGTGGTGGCGGCCAGCAGATCATGGCTGAACGCCACGGATTCATGCTGTTCGTCGGCGCCGTAGCCGGCGGTGAAACGGATCTGGCTCAGCGCATAGTCGAAGCCGGCCTTCTCTGCGATCTGCGCCAGCTTGCGGTTGTATTCGGCCGAATGGCTGGTGCGCTGTTCGATGTTGGAAATCACCAGGCCACCCGAAACATTGGGCACCCAGTAGGCGAACTTGACCGCGTCGGTTCCTGCGTGTGCCATGAACTCACTCTCCCATTCAGGCTGTTGGATTGCCCCGGCCGCAGCCGGGTGTCGCCAATATTTATTATGTTTATGGATTTTATATACAAAGGTGGATTTTCCGTTTTTGGCACTCTTTCAGAACGGAAATACCAATTTTGAGCGACCAGACCGGCTCGCGGTTATCAGTGGTGTCCAGCGTCGCCGCCGGCCGCCGGAACCGTTTCGAACATCTTGGCGACCTCGGCCGCGACCGACTGGGCGTGACGGGCGACCTCCGGCAGGCCCATCAGTTCGCCAAAGGTGCCGCGCGCCAACGGGCCGGCGACCAGCAGCGTCGCCACCGGTTTGTCGTCGCGGCCGATAGCGCGGCTGTCGAGGCTGGTTTCGATGCCAAGCCTGTAGGCATCGGCCCTGATCAGGCCGGCCCCGGCCAGGGAGCGCAGCGCCGGGTTGGACTGCAGCGCCTGTCCGTGGGCAGGGCCGGTCGTGTTGAAGACAGCGTCGAAGCGCATCGTCTCGATCGCTGTGCGGCCGCGCCGCTGGAAGCTGACGGCCAGGCCGTCATCCTCATCGTTCGAAGCGACAAGCCTGGCGGCGATGGTGTCGAATGTGCCAGCCGCCTGGCGGCGGTCGAGCACCTCGGCGACCTGCGGCGCGATCCTGAAGCGATGTACATCCCAGAAGACGCGCAGATGGCGGACCAGCCTTGCCCGCTCGCGCGGCGCAAGGGCGGCCCACAGCACCGTCCCCTGCGAGCGAAGCTGGTCGAACACCGACTGCCAGTTGGCACCGGCATCCCGTGCCGCCGCCAGCGTGGCGCGGATGGTCCTCAGCAGTCCAAGCGCCGTCGTGGCAGGCGCCGAGGCAAAGTCGCCGAAAGGCTCGCCCCTCACGTCGGGATGGCCGCGCGAGCGCAAACCGCGCCGCGACAGCGCCAGGATGCGGCCGCGATGGCCACGGCGATCGAGTTCGGCGACCATGTCGGCCGAAGTCAGCCCCGAGCCGACGATCAGCACCGAAGCGTCCGGCCCGATCCCGGCAAGCGCCGATGCGGCGTAGGGGTCGGCGACGAAGCCCGGCGCTTCCGTCAGCGAGGCCAGCGCGTCGGGAATTCCCGGCTGAGGATGCGTCGCCGCCAGCACGACGATGTCGGCACTGACCGGCCCGGCGGACGTATGCACTGTCCAGCCGGCGCCATCGGGATCCCGCAAGATCCGCGTGGCCTGGCCTTTGACGTGACGGACAGCGCCGGAGTTGAGATAGGGCGTGAGTTGCTCGGCTACGTAGCGGCCGAAGACGCGCCGGCGCGGAAACACATCGCCGTTTTTCCACAGCGCATCGGTATCGCGTTCTATTTCGCCGCTGGCGGCCAACCAGCGCGCGAAATGCTGCGCATCGTCAGGCGCCATGCTCATCCTGACTGCCGGGACATTGACCCGGTGCGACGGCTCCTCGCTGGAATAAGCGAGACCACCGCCGATCGCCTGGCGCGGCTCGATCACGCAGATCGACACGCTTTCCGGCCAATGTGCCCGCGCCAGATGCCAGGCCACCGCGGCGCCGGAAAAGCCGCCGCCGATGATGGCGACGCGCGAGCGGCGGGCCGGAGGCAGCGCGTTCACGAGGCGCTGGCGAGCGATTTCGGCCGGTGGTCGCCGGCGATGGTCTCGCCGAACGGCCCGGTATTGACCGACGTGCCGGCGGCCTTGACCGGATGGTCGGTCGGCAGTTTCGGCAGCACCAGTTCGCCGAAACGATAGGCTTCTTCCAGATGCGGGTAGCCGGACAGGATGAAGGTGTCGATGCCGAGACGCCGGTATTCGTCGATGCGTTCGGCAACCGTGTCGGGGTCGCCGACGAGGGCCGTGCCGGCGCCGCCGCGCACCAGGCCGACGCCGGCCCAGAGGTTGGGCGCGATCTCGAGCTTGTCGCGACGGCCGCCATGCAGCGCGCTCATCCGCGCCTGGCCGACCGAATCCATGCGGGCAAACACCTTCTGCGCCGAGGCGATCGTCGCATCGTCCAGCCGGCTGATCAGGCTGTCGGCCGCCGCCCAGGCCTGCTCGGTCGTTTCGCGCGCGATGACATGCAGCCGAATGCCGAAGGAGAGCTTGCGGCCGGCCTTTTCGGCCAGTTCACGCACGGCGTCGAGCTTGCGTTCGACATCGGCTGGAGGCTCGCCCCAGGTCAGGTATTTGTCGATCTCCTGCGCTGCCACCACCGATCCGGCATCCGACGAGCCACCGAAATAGAGCGGCGGATAGGGCGTCTGCACTGGCGGGAACAGCAGCCTGCCGTCCTCGATGCGGAAATGCTTGCCCAGGTGCTCGACCGTCTCGCCGCTCAGCACGCGCTTGTAGATCCGAAGGAATTCCTGAGTCACCTCGTAACGCTCGGCATGCGAGAGGAAGATGCCGTCGCCCTTGTTCTCCAGCGGATCGCCGCCGGTGACGACATTGATCAGCAGTCGGCCATTGGAGATGCGGTCGAGCGTAGCGGTCATGCGCGCGGCGAGCGTCGGCGACTGCAGGCCGGGCCGCACGGCGACGAGGAACCGCAGCCGCTCGGTCAGCGGCGCCAGCGCCGAGGCTATTACCCAGGAATCCTCGCAGGCGCGGCCGGTCGGCAACAGGACGCCGTAATAGCCCAGCGTATCGGCGGCCCTGGCTACCTGTGTCAGATAGGGCAGGTCGACGGCCCGGCCGCCTTCAGTCGTGCCGAGATAACGGCTGTCGCCATGCGTCGGCAGAAACCAGAGAACCTTGATGCGGTCGGGAATGTCTTTTGTCACGGCTGGCCTCCCGCAATTCGGCGGCGGCCTGTGCCTGAGGGAGTTGAAAGCGGGCGCAGAGGGGCGGGCATGGCGGAGTCCTGTCCGGGAAAACCAGATCGCCCGCGCATCTTTGCTTATTCTATAAAATCTGTAGAGTTAGTTTATTCCAAATCCACTGCTGGAATTGGAAATTCTCTGCGACTCGCACGGGCAGCGGCATCGGTCGCTGGTCCTTGGCCGCCTTGCCGAGTTCGTCAGCACCGTTCGCATCGGGTGCATTACAATTACATTCCAATATAATCCGGCTAATTCCGGTGAACGAAGACGTGGGCTTGCCATGGACTTGGATCCTTCGACGCTCAATAGGGCGCTTCCGTTGCGCGATCAGATTTACCACCAGATCCGCAACCTGATCGTCGTCGGGCATATGAAGCCAGGGGAAGTGATCAACGAGGTGGCGATCGCCGAAGCGCTCGGCGTCTCACGCACACCGGTGCGCGAAGCGGTCAAGCGCATCAGCGACGAGGGTCTGGTCGATATCCTGGCGCAGACCGGCACCTATGTCGCCCCGATCAGCCGGGCCGATCTGGAAGAAGCCTATGTCATCCGCCGTGCTCTGGAGATGGAGAGCGCCAGGCGCGCGGCCGTCAAATTCACCCCGTCGGCCGGTGAACTCCTGGAGGACAATATGGCGGCGCACCAGCTCGCCATATCGCGCGGCCGATATGCCACCGCGATCCAGCTCGACGACGTCTTTCACCGCACCATCGCCGAGATCTGCGGCATGCCGATGATCTGGCGGGCCGTCGACATCTCCAAGGCTCAGATGGATCGGGGCCGATACCTCGTGATCCCGAAGCCCGGCTATGGCGAACAAACGATCGAGCAGCATCGGGCCATTCTCGACGCCCTGAAGCGTCACGACGCCGATGGCGCCGCGCAGGCGATGGAAACCCATCTCGAGACATCGTTGCGCAACACGCTCGAAGTCGCCGCCGAGCTTCTCGGCTGAAGCCTTCGGCTCCGCCTACTCCGACCATCATGGCAGCCCCTGGCCAGGGATGTAGCGGTGCTTGGGGCTGCCGCCTAAGCCGCCCGAGACGGCGCGGTGGTAGACCGAGCGACCCATTCACTGCAGTGCATGATGAGAGACTGTTTGGTGGAGCCAATCGGAATCGAACCGACGACCTCTTGAATGCCATTCAAGCGCTCTCCCAACTGAGCTATGGCCCCACTCCCGGCAGTCAGCCGGCGCCGTTTCCGGCGAAGAGATCAGCGCGGGTTGGAACACCGCGCCGTTAGTGCAGGCGGCTTCTAACCCCGCCTTTCCCAGATATCAAGCCTCGATAAAGGCTTTTTCTTCACAGGTCGCGAAAGCCGGCAAAAGCCTGCTCTCGCGAGCCGATCAAACCTCGTCGTCGTCGTCGCCGACGCCGATCATGTCGGAGACGTCGTCATCTTCTTCCTCTTCGTCGGCGAGGAACGTGTCGTCCTCGTCGTCGCCGAGGTCGACGTCATCATCCTCGTCGTCGCCAAGATCGGGAAGGTCGTCGCCGCCCTTGGCCTCGTCATCGGCCTCTTCGAGCGAAACGACCTCGGCGCCTTCTTCGTCCTCTGCGTCCACTTCCTTCTCGGCCACTTCCTCGTCCTCCTCGACGGCGGCAATCTTGCCTTCATCGAAGTAGGAACGCGGATAGCTCTTGCCGGTATAGGGCGAGACGATCGGGTCCTTGTTCAGGTCGTAGAATTTTCGGCCCGTTTCTGGGTCGACACGCTTTGTGCCAAGTTCGGTTTTTGCCACGGCAAGCCTCGTGAATAAAAGAGTGGTCCCCTTAACCACAGTTTGCGGCGCTGTCAAAGCCAAAAGCCGGCGTCACAAAACCAAGTTCTGAAAGGCCTCGCGCCAAGTGACGACCATGGGGATGACCATTTCGCCTCGCCGTGATACGAGACCGCCGCAACAAATGAAAAGCGCCGGCACGCCGGCATTCCGTCCAGGGAAATTCCATGTCTCACGCCGCCGCTGCCAAGCCGGCCACCGCCCGCAAATCCCAAGCCCTTTCCGGCGCCGCGCGCGTGCCGGGCGACAAGTCGATCTCACACCGTTCCTTCATGTTCGGCGGCCTCGCCTCCGGCGAAACCCGTATCACCGGACTGCTCGAGGGCGAGGACGTGATGCGCACGGGCGCCGCGATGAAGGCAATGGGCGCGCACATCGAAAAGCACGGCGCCGAATGGGTGATCCGCGGCACCGGCAACGGCGCGCTGCTGCAGCCCGAGGGTCCGCTCGATTTCGGCAATGCCGGCACCGGCTCTCGCCTCACCATGGGTCTCGTCGGCACCTATGACATGGAAACCACCTTCATCGGCGACGCCTCGCTGTCGGGCCGGCCGATGGGCCGCGTGCTGGAACCCTTGCGCCAGATGGGCGTGCAGGTGCTGAAGGCGACGCCCGGCGACCGCATGCCGATCACGCTGCATGGGCCAAAGCACGCCGCCCCGATCACCTACCGCGTGCCGATGGCCTCGGCGCAGGTGAAGTCGGCCGTGCTGCTCGCCGGCCTCAACACGCCCGGCATCACCACGGTGATCGAACCGGTGATGACGCGCGACCACACTGAAAAGATGCTGAAGGGGTTCGGCGCCAACCTGTCGGTCGAGACCGACGAACGCGGCGTGCGCCACATCTTCATCGAGGGCCAGGGCAAGCTGACCGGCCAGACGATCGCCGTGCCGGGCGACCCCTCCTCGGCCGGCTTTCCCTTGGTCGCCGCACTGATCGTGCCGGGTTCCGACATCACCATCGAAAACGTGCTGATGAACCCGACCCGCACCGGCCTGTTGCTGACGCTGCAGGAAATGGGCGCCCAGATCGACATCTTGAACCCGCGCAATGAAGGCGGAGAGGATGTCGCCGACCTGCGCGTGCGCTATTCCGAATTGAAGGGCGTCACCGTGCCGCCGGAGCGGGCGCCGACGATGATCGACGAGTACCCGGTACTGGCCGTTGCCGCGAGCTTCGCCGAAGGCGAGACGTTGATGCAGGGGCTGGAAGAACTGCGGGTGAAGGAATCCGACCGGCTGTCGGCCGTCGCCAACGGGCTGAAGCTCAACGGCGTCGACTGCACCGAGGGCGAGGCGACGCTTGCCGTGCGCGGCAGGCCAGGCGGCAAGGGCCTGGGCGGCCATCCGAACGGCCTGGATACGACCGTGCAGACGCATCTTGACCACCGCATCGCCATGAGTTTCCTGGTCATGGGGCTGGCGACGGAAAAACCGGTCACCATCGATGACCAGGCGATGATCGCGACGAGTTTCCCGGAGTTCATGGGGCTGATGACGGGGCTGGGCGCGGAGATAGAGTGACGGGGCAATGAGCTTGAGCCGACCTGAGACGCTTGCGGGACAGCGCCCCCCTCTGTCCTGCCGGACATCTCCCCCACTAGGGGGGAGATCAGCCGTCATCGCGGCTTTCGCCAATCATCTACGCTGCAGGATTGAGCGACGCTCCAAAGCTGCCAATCTCCCCCCTCGTGGGGGGGATGTCCGGCACGACAGAGGGGGGCGCCGTAGGGCGCGGCGCTTGTCATTCGCGTCGCGTCTTCCGAGTGCGAAGGGCGGCCAATGACCTCACCCTTCACCATCGCCATCGACGGTCCCGCCGGCGCCGGCAAGGGCACACTGGCCCGGCGGCTCGCCGACCACTATCGGCTGAACCTGCTCGACACCGGCCTCACCTACCGCGCCGTTGCCCATGCACTGCTGCAGGTCGGCCTGCCGCTCGACAATGTCTCGGCGGCGGAGACGGCGGCGCGCCAGGTCGACCTGACCAAGCTCGACCGCGCGGTGCTGTCGGCACATGCCGTCGGCGAGGCGGCCTCCAAGGTCGCGGTTTTCCCGACCGTGCGGCGCATCCTCGTCGAAAAGCAACGCGACTTCGCCAGGACGCCGCCGGGCGCCGTGCTCGACGGCCGCGACATCGGCACGGTCGTGTGTCCTGATGCGGACATCAAACTCTATGTGACGGCCAGCGCCGAGGTGCGGGCGAGACGCCGGCTGGCCGAAATCGAAAGCATCGGCGGCACCGCTGACTTCGCCGAAATCCTCGCCGATATCGTGCGCCGCGACGAGCGCGACATGGGCCGTGCCGACTCGCCCTTGAAACCGGCCGCCGAAGCGCACTTGCTTGATACGAGCGAAATGGCTATAGAAGCCGCGTTTCTCGCGGCCATGGCTGTTGTTGACGACGTGCTGGCCAGGAGAAACAAGGCCTGATCCGGGTTTTGTCCCGTGTTTCCGTTGCTGGAAGCGCAGAAAATACCCATATCGGGCAGGAACCAGCCTGCCAGCATTCTTACAGAGCGCCGGAATTTCCGCTTAAGAAGCGGCCCAGGGCTTTTTAAGCCCGGAACGCCGGCAGGCCAACGCAACGCTAACCCACGGCGCCCGTCCCGCTTCGAGATGCGGGGCACTCCAGGAGAAAATATGTCAGCTGCAAATCCCACTCGCGATGATTTCGCGAGCCTGCTCGAAGAATCATTCACCACCGGCCATTCCGGCGAGGGTCAGGTCGTCAAGGGTACGATCACCGCGATCGAAAAGGACATGGCCATCATCGACGTCGGCCTCAAGGTCGAAGGCCGCGTGCCGCTGAAGGAATTCGGCGTCAAGGGCAAGGACACCACCCTCAAGGTCGGTGACACTGTCGAAGTCTATGTCGAGCGCATCGAGAACGCGCTTGGCGAAGCGATGCTTTCGCGTGAGAAGGCCCGCCGCGAAGAGAGCTGGGTCCGTCTCGAAGAGAAGTTCACCAAGGGTGAGCGCGTCGAAGGCGTGATCTTCAACCAGGTCAAGGGCGGCTTCACCGTCGACCTCGACGGCGCCGTGGCCTTCCTGCCGCGCAGCCAGGTCGATATCCGCCCGATCCGCGACGTCTCCCCGCTGATGCACAACCCGCAGCCCTTCGAGATCCTCAAGATGGATCGCCGCCGCGGCAACATCGTGGTGTCGCGCCGCACCGTACTCGAGGAGAGCCGCGCCGAACAGCGTTCGGAAATCGTGCAGAACCTCGAAGAAGGCCAAGTTGTCGAAGGCGTCGTCAAGAACATCACGGACTACGGTGCGTTCGTCGACCTCGGCGGCATCGACGGTCTGCTGCATGTCACCGACATGGCATGGCGCCGCGTCAACCATCCGACCGAAATCCTCAACATCGGTCAGACGGTCAAGGTGCAGATCATCCGCATCAACCAGGAAACCCACCGCATCTCGCTCGGCATGAAGCAGCTCGAGTCGGATCCGTGGTCGGAGATCGGCACCAAGTTCCCGATCGGCAAGAAGATCAAGGGTACCGTCACCAACATCACCGATTACGGCGCGTTCGTCGAACTGGAGCCGGGCATCGAAGGCCTCATCCACGTTTCGGAAATGTCGTGGACGAAGAAGAACGTGCACCCCGGCAAGATCCTGTCGACGACCCAGGAAGTCGACGTGGTCGTGCTCGAGGTCGATCCGGCCAAGCGCCGCATCTCGCTCGGCCTCAAGCAGACGCTCGAGAACCCGTGGGAAGCCTTCGCGCGCAACCATCCGGTCGGCAGCCAGGTCGAGGGCGAGGTCAAGAACAAGACCGAGTTCGGCCTGTTCATCGGCCTCGAAGGCGACGTGGACGGCATGGTGCACCTTTCCGACCTCGACTGGACCCGTCCGGGCGAGCAGGTCATCGAAGAGTACAATCGCGGCGACATGGTCAAGGCGCAGGTGCTCGACGTCGACATCGAGAAGGAGCGCATCTCGCTCGGCATCAAGCAGCTGGCCCGCGACACGGTCGGCGAAGCAGCGACTTCGGGCGAACTGCGCAAGAACGCCGTCGTCACCTGCGAAGTCATCGGCGTCAAGGATGGCGGTCTGGAAGTGCGGCTGGTCGACAGCGGCATCGAGACCTTCATCAAGCGCTCCGACCTCAGCCGCGACCGCGACGAGCAGCGCCCCGAGCGCTTCACCGTCGGCCAGAAGGTCGATGCCCGCGTCATCGCCTTCGACAAGAAGACCCGCAAGCTGCAGGTCTCGATCAAGGCGCTGGAAATCGCCGAAGAGAAGGAAGCGGTCGCTCAGTACGGCTCGACCGACTCCGGCGCTTCGCTGGGCGATATCCTGGGCGCCGCGCTGAAGAAGCAGGGCAGCTAAGTCCTTCGCAAAGCGAAGTCTTTCGCCTACCCAAAACAAACCCCGCCGGATCGCTCCGGCGGGGTTTTTCTTTGGTGGAAGCCAAGTCGACTTTTGGCGAAAGCCGGCCCGATCGATGGGGAGCTACGCCCGGCCGAAAAGCGGCACCAGCGTTCCACTCATGGCCTGATTGGCGGGCGAGGCGAGATAGGCGATGGCTTCGGCCGCCGCTTCGAGGCTGACCCATTTGGCGAAATCGGCATCCGGCATGTCGGCGCGGTTTGCCGGCGTGTCGAGCGTCGAGGGGGCCACGGCATTGACCAGAATGCCCTTGGCCTTGAGTTCTTCGGCCATCGCCACCGTCATGGCAGCGACCGCCGCCTTGCTTGCCGTGTAGGCGACCATGCCAGCGCCGCGCCTGGGGTCGAGCCCGGCACGCGCCGTGACGTTGACGATGCGGCCCGATGTGCCCGATGCCAGCATCGAGCGGATGGCCGCGCGGCTGCACAGAAAGGTGGTGCGGGCGTTGGTGTCCATCATCTCGGCGAAGGACGCCGATTCGATCTTTTCCACCGGCGCCATGGCGAACCCGCCGGCGAGATGGATCGATCCCCACAAGGCAGGAACCTGGGCATAGAATGCTTCAACCTTGGCGGAGTCCGACAGGTCGACATTGTGCGCCAGCTTGACGTTCTCATGCTCGGCAAAAGGAAAATGCTGTGGTGCCGCGGCGTGCGCATTCGGCACATAGCAGATCGCCCCCTGTTCCAAGAGCCGGCCAACCACCGCTCCGCCGAGCGCGCCGGTTCCACCGGTCACAATGATATGCCTGCCTTGAAGTGTTTCCGTCATCCTGGATCGCTCCTGTCTTTTTTTGTGATTATGTCGCTTGTTCGCCGCGCCGACGCGAAGCGTCGCGCCTTTCAGGCGATCACTCAACTGATATCTCGACATGGCAGCCGTCGCGTCTTTGCATGCGTCGGGAGGCTGCGGGACAGCGGAGCCGCCCGGCGCTGCTCATGCCACGCCAAAACCAAGCCGGCGAACGGTTCGATGCGGGTTGGAAAATCAACGCCGGACTGATGCCTCAAGCGACCGTGATTTCGATCACGCAGGGCAATCCGGTTGCCCGGGCGCGCGTCAGGGCCTGTGGCAAGGCGCCGATCTCGGCCAGCCGTTCGGCTGATATGCCGTAGGCTTCGGCCAGCTTGCAGAAATCCGGCGGCGCCGGCGAGACCCCGACAGGTTCGACGCCGACATCGAGCATCGAGGTTTCGATCTCGCGATAGCCCCTGTTGTTCCAGATCACGAAAATGACCGGCGCATCGGAATCGAGCGCCACACCCAGTTCCGGCAATGTGAACTGGAAACCACCATCTCCGGTCAGGCAGACGACCGGCGCATCGGGTACGGCAAGCGCCGCGCCGATCGCCGCCGGCGGACCGTAGCCAAGTGCGCCGAAGCCGGTTGCGGCGTTGAACCAGCCGGCCGGCCGGTCGTGATCGTAATAGAGGTTGGCCGCGTAGATCGGCTGCGTCGAGTCGCCGACAATGATGGCGCCCGGCAAGGCGTCGCGGATCATTTCCACGGCATGCACCTGCGCCGTATAGGCGGGGCTCAGTTCGGCGAACGCCGCCTTGCGTGCCGCAGCGGCGCGCGCCTCGCCGTCCGGCGCGGCAGCATGAGCGGAGCCTATAGCGGCGAGCAGGGCTTCGATCGCCTCGGCGCAATCGGCCTGGATGCCGACCGTCACCGGGCGGCGCACGATCTGGTCGGCGCCGATGTCGATGCGGATCAGGTTGGATGGGAGCACAAAACCGCCGTCGCCATAGCCGTCATAGTCGGTCGGGCCAAATTCTGTGCCGGCGGCGATCACCAGATCGGCGTCGGCCATCAGCGCACGCACCGCCTTCAGGCTTGGGCTCGCCGGCACGCAGAGCGGGTGGCGATGCAGCAGGCCGCGCGCATTGGTGGTCTCGACGACCGGCGCGCCCAGCTTCTCCGCCAGCCGCTGCAACGGCGCCTCGGCGCGCCTGGCGCCGCCGCCGGCCAGGATCAGCGGACGGCGGGAAGTGGCGATGAGTTTGGCGGCACTTGCAATCGCCGCGCCATCCGGCGCCGGCGGTGCCGCATTGCTCAGCAACGCAACCATATCGTCAGCCGGCTTGACCATGACATCGGTCGGGATCTCGATATGCACCGGACCGGGCCGTGACGAAGAAAACAGCGCGAAGGCCTGCGCCAGCGCGCCGGGCAATTCACTGGCCTCGGTGATCCTCTGCGACAACAGCGCCACCTTCTCCATCATGCCGCGCTGGTCCGGCAGTTCATGCAGGAAGCCCAGCCCCTTGCCCAGCGTCGGCATGGCGTTGACGCCCGATATGACCAGCATCGGCACCGAATCGGCGCGCGCCTGGCCCATGGCGGTGATGGTGTTGGTCAGCCCCGGTCCGGTGATGACGAAGGCGACGCCGGGCCTGCCGCTGGCACGGGCGTAGCCGTCGGCCATGAAGCCGGCGCCCTGTTCATGGCGCGGCGTGACATGGCGGATCTTCGAACGCGCCAGACCGCGATAAAGCTCGACCGTGTGGACGCCTGGGATGCCGAAGACGGTATCGACGCCATGGGCTTCGAGCAGCGTGATGAGGGCTTCGCCGAGCGTTGTCATTGGTTTTCTCCCCTTTGGAGCGGATCACTGTTCAACGGAAACAGGATCCGCCGTATCTTTTTGTTTCTTACGCAATTCCGGACGGAAACCGCTTCTCACTTTTCCTGCAATTGAGCTAGCGGCGCGAGGCCGAGTTCGGCCTCGATAGTCCTGATGCCAATCGTGGCCAATTCGCCAGGCGAGAACATCTCGCCAGCCAGGCAGCCTTCGATCCAGAGTCCGTCGATGATGGCATTGATCGCGATGGCATGGTGGCGCAATTGGCTTGCGTCCGGACTGCGCCGTTCGGCGGCGAGCACCTCGGCCACGACCGCCTCGACCTCATTGCGAAAGCCAAGGTAGCCTTCACGGTGAACATGAGCCAGGGTCGGATCCGCACTGGCGCGGCCGATGAAGGTTGCCCAGAGCGAAAACACCCGCGTGTCGATAATCGGCACGTTGAGGTTGGCGGTGACGAAAGCCGCAAGGCGCTGGCGCGGCGAGGCATCTTCCATGACCAATGCCGCTTTTGCCTGCTCGGTCATGCGACCCATCAGCGCCGCATAGGCTTCCTGCAGCAATTCTTCCTTGCCGGGGAAATAGTGCCGGATGAGCCCGGCGGTGACTCCGGCACGCAGTGCGATGGCGCGCAGGCTGGCGCCCTGCAGGCCATGTTCGGCCACGCTGTCCAGGGTTGCCTCGATCAGATCCTGCCGCCGCCGCTCCTCGCCCTCGCGGCGGAACCTGCGGCGGGATGGCGTATTCATTGGCGCAGGATCGGCCGCGTCAGGCATGTCGGCCCGCCCTCGCAGGCGATGCAGAGCGCATCCGCTTCGAAGATTTCCACCGTGCAGCCGGCGGCTTCCATCGCGGCCTTGGTCTTGGGAAAGCCCGCAACGGCAATGACCTTGAACGGGCTGGTCGGCAGCACGTTCAGGCTGAGGCCGTTGGAAGCCGCGAACTCTTCGGCGTCGCCTTCGACCAGTCGGATGTTGCGCGCCTTCAGCATCTGATAGAACGGCGCCGGCAAAAGCGGTGAATGGACCAGTGCGAGGTCGTCGCCCAGCGGGCTGATCACCGACATCAGATGCAGGCACGCCTCTTCGCCCTGCCACAGCGGCAGGTCGAAGCCATAGACGGAAATGCCCAGCGGCGTCAGCAGGTTGGAAAGCTGCTGGATGCCATCCTGGTTGGAGCGGACACCGCGGCCGATGACCAGCGTGCGGGCATCCAGCCATACACAATCACCGCCTTCGACCTGGCCAGGGGCTTCGACGCGACCAAGGATCGGAATGCCCAGTCTCGTGTAGGTCTCCTCATGCAGCGAAGGCTCCCCGGCGCGCAAGGGCTTGCCCATGGACAGAATCAGCGCGCCGCGGTCCGTCATCAGCGATGGGTCATGCGTGAACACTGAATCCGACAGTCCGTCGGCGTTGTCATCGATCCATTCGATTACGGCGCCGGAAGCCGCCACCAGTTGAGCGAAGGCGGCATGCTGCGAGGCTGCCTTGCCCGGGTCGAACCCTGGGCCATAGTGCCAGGCCGCCCTGTCGGCATCGCGCATGGCATTGGCCGCCGACCGCATCAGCACACGCCGCAACGGCGCCGCCATGGACTGTGATCCGAAAGCGCTCATCAGTGCCCTTTTCAAGGTGAAAAAAATCGAAAAAATTTCATCGAACGCTATTTATACACTTGCACAACAAGCTCGCAAGTGCCGTAATGAGCGGGATTGACGGGCTCGCGCTGTTGGGTCCATGCTGAAGTCTGGAGTGGGCAATACAGCGTATGTTGATTAGCCGGATAGACGTTCGACGATCTGCCGTCGACCCTGTGGTCGGGGTCGCCCGGTGAGCACGGTGGAAGCCGCCGCACTCCCATCTGGCAAGGCGCAGAACAGCGCCGCCGAAGCCATCCATGTCGAAAACCTACACAAGAAATTCGGCCAGTTGCATGTGCTGAAGGGGGTGTCGCTGTCGGCGCGCGACGGCGAGGTCATCGCCATCATCGGCGGCTCGGGCTCGGGCAAATCGACGCTGCTGCGCTGCATCAACTGCCTGGAAAACCCGACCAGCGGCATCATCCGCGTCAATGGCGAGGAGATCAAGCTCAGGGCGGACAGCCACGGCCACACCGTTCCGGCCGACCGCAGGCAAATCGAGCGCATCCGCTCCAAGCTCGGCATGGTGTTCCAGAACTTCAACCTGTGGAGCCATATGACGCTGATCGAGAACGTCATCGAGGTTCCCGTGCATGTGCTCGGCGTCAAGCGCGACGAGGCCATCGCCCAGGCCGAAAAGCTCCTGGCGCGTGTCGGGCTCGCCGAAAAGCGCGACGTCTATCCGGCCTATCTTTCGGGCGGCCAGCAGCAGCGCGCCGCAATCGCCCGCGCGCTCGCGATCAATCCGCGTGTCATGCTGTTCGACGAGCCGACCTCGGCGCTCGACCCCGAACTGGTCGGCGAGGTGCTGAAGGTGATCGGCGACCTCGCGCGCGAAGGCCGCACCATGGTGCTGGTCACCCATGAGATGAAGTTCGCCCGCGAGGTCGCGACCCACGTCGTCTATCTCTACAACGGGCTGGTCGAGGAAGAAGGGCCGCCGGAGCAGATCTTCGGAGCCCCGAAATCCGAGAGGCTCAAGCAGTTCATCCGCAACATCGGCTAGGACAGGCCGGGACGGACGAAAACCGGGAACCAACAACAAACTGGGAGTTTTGAAATGAAAACCGTTCTGAAGACATTCGCCGCAGCGCTGCTGCTCGGTGTCGCCGCCATGGGCGTGGCCAAGGCCGATCCGGTCAAGATCGGCGTGGCCGCCGAGCCCTATCCGCCCTTCACCTCGCCGGATGCTTCCGGCAAATGGGTCGGCTGGGAGATCGAGTTCATCGACGCCGTGTGCGCCGAGGAGAAACTCGACTGCGTCATCACGCCCGTTGCCTGGGACGGCATTATTCCGGCGCTGACCACCAAGAAGATCGACCTCATCGTCTCGTCGATGTCGATCACCGCCGAGCGCGAGAAGACGATCGACTTCTCCGACAAATATTACAACACGCCGACGGCGATCATCGGACCGAAGGACCAGAAGTTCGGCCCCTCGCCTGACGACCTCAAGGGCAAGGTCATCGGCGTCCAGGTGTCGACCGTGCACGCCGTCTACGCCAAGAAGCATTTCGGCGCCACGGCCTCCGAGATCAAGGAATACCAGACCCAGGACGAGGCTAACAACGATCTCGCCGCCGGCCGCCTCGACGCGGTGCAAGCCGATTCCATCGCGCTTGGCGAATTCCTCAAATCCGACCAGGGCAAGGCCTGCTGCGACCTCAAGGGCATGGTGGCTCCGGACGACGAAGTGCTCGGGCCAGGCGTCGGCGCCGGCGTGCGCAAGGAAGACACCGACCTGAAGGGAAAGATCAACGCCGGCATCAAGGCGATCCGCGCCAACGGCAAGTATGACGAGATCTCGAAGAAATATTTCGACTTCGACATTTACGGCGGCGCGACGCAGTCGAACTAACGCCCCTCGCATGAGCCGGGGAGCATGACGCCAAGATCGTGCTCTCCTGCCTATCTTTCCCACGCATGCTTGCCGCCGGCCGATGGCGCCGGCGGAGAGAGCCAGCACTCCGGGGGCAAAACTGATCGACGCGTTTCTTCCGGCCTCGGCGGCCGGCATCATCGAACTTCTCTCGCCCGCGCCGGTTGGCTGGGGCGGAACACTTATGCTCGGGTTGCTGCATTCGCTCGAGATCGCCGTCGGCGCCACCTGCGTCGGGCTTCTGATCGGCATCTGCGGCGCCTATGGCAAGCTCTATGGCGGCCCGGTGGTGCGCGACCTTTTGGCTGTCTACACGACCATCGTGCGCGCCGTGCCCGAACTGGTGCTGATCCTGCTGCTCTACTATGCCGGCACCGACCTGATAAACCAGTTGCTGACCGCAATCGGCTATCAGCGGATAGACATCAGCGGATTGGTGGCCGGCATTGCCGTGCTCGGCTTCGTCCAGGGCGCCTATTCAACCGAGGTGATGCGCGGCGCCATCCTCGCCATACCACAAGGCCAGATCGAGGCAGCCCGCGCGTATGGCATGTCGCCCGGCCTTCTGCTGCGGCGCATCACATTGCCGGCGATGCTGCCCTTTGCCATTCCCGGCCTTGCCAATCTGTGGCTGATCGCGACCAAGGACACCGCGCTGCTGGCCGTCGTCGGCTTCTTCGAGCTGACGCTGGCGACGCGGCAAGCGGCGGGCGTCACCAAGGCCTACCTGATATTTTATCTGGCGGCCGGCGTGCTCTATCTGACGGTGTCGCTGTTCTCGAACCTGATGCTTGGCCGCCTCGAGGCCTGGTCGAGGCGTGGCATGCCTTCGGTCAAGGACGCGCGTTGATGGCCAGCGAAGCGACCGTCATCAACGTCGTGGCGCGCACGTCGCTGTGGCTGCAGCCGCATCGCATCGTGCTGATCCTGATCGCTCTCGGCCTGGTTCTGTCGGCGGTCCTCTTCATGCGCTGGGACTGGCTGCCGCAGTATTGGGAAATGGGCCTGATGGGCATCTGGCGCGCCCTGTGGATCCTGGGTGTCACCTGCGCGCTCGGCTTCATGATCGCCGTTCCGGTCGGGCTGGCGCAGGCCGCCGGTTCAATCTGGGTGGCGGCGCCAGCGAAAGTCTTCTGCACCATCATCCGCGGCACGCCGCTGCTTTTGCAGCTATGGCTGCTCTATTACGGGCTGGGCTCGCTGTTCCCGCAATATCCATGGATTCGCGAATCCTGGATGTGGCCCTATCTCAGGCAAGCCTGGCCGTATGGCGTTCTGGCGCTGACACTGTCCTTCGCCGGCTATGAGGGCGAAGTCATGCGCGGCGCCTTTGCCGGTGTGCCCAAGGGCCAGTTGGAAGCCGCCCGCGCTTTCGGCATGAGCCGCTGGAAGATCTTCCGGCGCATCTGGCTGCCGCAGGCCTTCTACAGGGCGTTGCCGACGCTGACCGGCGAAACCGTGCTGCAGCTGAAGTCGACGCCGCTGGTGGCGACGATCAGCGTCATCGACATCTTCGCCGTCGCGGGCAAGGTGCGGCAGGATACGTACCTCACCTATGAACCCTTGCTGCTGCTGGCGTTGATCTACATGACGATCACCGGCATCCTGGTCTTCACCTTCGGCCGGATCGAGGCACGGATACCCAACAAGATCGGTTAGTGAAGTCGTGAATGGCAAAATAGCGAACGGTGAATGGTCAGCGGAAAAGGGTCGCAATTTTCGCGGCCTCGCTTAAGACGACCATTCACTATTGACCATTCACCATCACCGGGACCTACCATGCAACTCTCTCTCGACCAGGCAAGAGGACTGTGCCGGATGGCGGCACTCGGTGCTGGCGCCAATGAGGAGGCGGCGCAATCGCTCACCGCCTCGATCATCGCCGCGGAGGCGGAAGGACTGTCGACCGTCGGCCTGTCGCATTTCATCGACTATCTCGAGGCGCTGGAAGCCGGACGCATCGACGGCAATGCCGATCCGGTGATCACAAGGCCGGCGCTGGCGGTCTATCTCTCCGATGCACGCGGCGGGCTGGCGCATACCGGCTTCGACCGCACGATCGACGACCTTGCCAAGGCGGCGAAACTGTTCGGCGTCGCCATCTTCTCGCAGAAGAACGCTTATACGTGCGGTGCGCTCGGCTATTTCACCGGCAGGCTGGCGGCGCAGGGGCTGGTGTCCTTCGCCGCCACCAACGGCCCGGCCGTGCTGGCCGGCTCGGGCTCGGTCAAGCCGGTCTATTGCACCAATCCGATGTCGTTTGCCGCGCCCGCCGCCGACGGCGCACCGCTGGTCATCGACCAGTCGTCGAGCGCCACCGCCTTCGTCAACATCCGCAAGGCGGCCGAGGACGGCAAGAAAATCCCCGAAGGCTGGGCGCTGGATGCCAGCGGCAATCCGACCACCGATCCGGCGGCCGCCATGAAGGGCGCCATGCTTGCTTTTGGCGGCCAGCGCGGTGCCAATATCGCGCTCATGGTCGAAGTGCTGGCGGCGGGCATTTCAGGCGCCAACTGGTCGCTCGATGCGCCCTGGTTCGGCGGCGGGCCGGACAGCCCCGGCACCGGCCTGTTCGTGCTGGCCATCGAACCGAAGCTGCTCGATCCGGATTTCGAGCAACGGATGAAGGACCAGCTCGACCGTCTGCGCCGCCGCTATGGCGTGCATGTACCGGGCCGTGCCCGCGCGGAAGCCGCCGAGAAGGCGCAGGCGCGCGGCATCACCGCGCCCAAGGCAGTGGTGCAACGTATCTCCGAGTTCGCCGAGCGCTATTCGGCCTGAAGCAATCGACGGATTTTCCGTGCCTGTGTGAACCTTTCCGTGCGCCGCGACGACCAATGACTGTCCGGGTCGGGTTTGCCCGGTCGGTGTCTTCTGTCGGATGCGTCCAGGGCTGGGGCGGGCGTACTTGCTTCACGCCATGCCGATACCGTCTCAGGTCAGGCTGCCTCGTTGGACCCTGGTTTCGACACGAACTTCACCCGGAAAACCCCGCTTCGGCGGGGTTTTCTGCGTTGCGCCGGCTTGGGATAAACATGACCACAAAAGTTAACTTTTGTTAACTTGACTTGGTGGAAGCCATCGGGCGTTTGCGAGGTGATGTTCACACAGACAGGAGCTACGATGTCCGTAACCACCGACGCTTCCCGCGACAGACTGATCATTCCGGCGCTTGGCCGCCTGTATTCGTCGCTGCATGACGCCGGCGAAACCGTGCTGCGCGTCGTCGCCGGCGCGTTCCTCACCATCCATGGCTCGCAGAAGATCACCAATCCTTTCGGCGCCGCCGAGATGGTCGAAGGCCTCGGCTTCTATCCCGGCGCCTTCTGGTCGCTGCTTTTGGCCTGCACCGAGTTCTTCGGCGGCATCCTGATCGCCATCGGCTTGTTGACGCGCCCGGCCGCCTTTGCCGGCCTGTTCGTGCTGCTGGTGACCGTCTGGTTCCACTGGGTGACCATGGGCCAAGGCTTTTCAGGTGCTGAAAAGTCGCTTCTGTGGGCGGCGATCCTGCTTTTCTTCGTCATTAGCGGCGGCAACCGGCACTCGGTCGATGCCCGCATCGGCAAGGCATTCTGACTGGCAGTGTTTAGACGCAGATCCCAAGCGAAAGCGTTGTGCGCTTCCCGGGAAAATTGCTCCGCGAAGAGGGGTGACGCGACGACGCGTCACCCTTTGCCTTTGGCGCAAAACCGACTATGAAACGGCATCAGCCAAGCCATCTGGAACGTGCGCCGGAGCCAGCCATGACCGAAATCCTGCAGACCCCAAAGCTCGTCGTCGTCTTTGGCGGGTCAGGCTTTGTCGGCCGCCATGTCGTGCGCGCGCTGGCCAAGCGCGGCTATCGCATCCGGGTCGCCTGTCGCCGGCCCGATCTTGCCGGCCATCTTCAGCCGCTTGGCAATGTGGGCCAGATTCAGCCAGTGCAGGCCAATGTGCGCATGCGCTGGTCGGTCGACCGCGCCGTGCAGGGCGCCGACCATGTCGTCAATCTCGTCGCCATCCTGCATGAGACCGGCCGGCAGAAATTTCCCGCCGTGCACGAATTCGGTTCCCGCGCCATCGCCGAAGCGGCGCGCTCCGTTGGCGCCGGGCTCACGCATGTTTCGGCGCTCGGCGCCGATGCGGACTCGCAATCGGATTACGCACGCACCAAGGCGCTTGGCGAGAAGGCCGTTCTGGAGACGATCGCCGACGCCGTTATCCTGCGGCCATCGATCAATTTCGGCCCGGAAGACAGCTTCTTCAACCGCTTCGCCAACATGGCGCGCTATTCGCCGGTGCTGCCGCTGATCGGCGGTGGCCAGACCAAGTTCCAGCCGGTCTATGTCGGCGATGTCGCCGAGGCGGTGGCGCGCTCGGTCGACGGCAAGATCGATAGCGGCCAGATCTACGAACTCGGCGGCCCCAATGTGCTCACCTTCAAGGAGTGCATGGAAGAGCTGCTCACGGTCATCGAGCGCAAGCGCCTGCTGGTTCCGGTGCCGTGGTGGGTCGCCAATATCCAGGCCTCGATCCTCGGCCTGCTGCCCAATCCGTTGCTGACCAAGGACCAGGTGATGCAGTTGCGCGAGCACAACATCGTTTCCGAAGCCGCCGTCAAGGCCAACCGGACCCTCGCCGGGCTCGGCATCCAGCCGCAATCGATCGCGACCATCCTGCCGAGCTATCTCTGGCGCTTCCGCGCCGCTGGCCAGTTCCAGCAGCGCAAACCCGCTGCATAGTTTCCGGAAGAGTTTTTCTGCTTAACGAAGGCGAGGCGTGACCTGCATCGGCAGCCCGCCCTGCGGCTGCGTGGTCAACTTTTGCACCGGCCAAGGCTTGGTGTCGGCCGTCGCGTCGAAGCGGAAACGCGACAGCAGGATGGCAAGCGCGATGATCGCCTCCTGCATGGCGAAGCTGGCGCCGATGCAGACGCGTGGCCCCGCGCCGAACGGCAGGTACTGGAAGCGGTCGATCTTTTCGCGGTTTCCCGGATGGAAGCGCTCGGGCAGGAAGGCATCGGGCCTGTCCCACAGCTTCCTGTGGCGGTGGACGACCCAGGGCATGACCAGCACGGCCGCGTGCTTGGGGATATAAAGATCCTTCCACATCTCCGGCACGATCGGCTCGCGGTTGATGGACGGCGCCGGCGGATAGAGCCGGAGCGCCTCGTCGAAGGCGGCGCGCGTCAACGGCATGGCGTCGAGCCATTTCGTCGGATCAGGCTCGCGCGCCAGCACCTCGTCGATCTCCTGCTCGATCCGGTCGCGCTCCCATGGCGATTCGGCCAGGCAATAGAGCGTCCAGCCCAGCGCCCGCGCCGTCGTCTCATGCCCAGCGCCGATGAAAGTGATGATGTTGTCCTCGACCTCGGCACGCGTCAGGCCGTCGGGGCCTTCGGCCTTGAGCAGCAGCGTCAGGAAATCCTGCGGCACCGCATCGGGATCGCGCCTGAATTTCTCTTCGCGCATCTTGACCGTGTCGGTCACGATCTTGCGGAAATACGCCATTGTCTTGCGGCCGCGGATGCGAGTGAGCCGTGGCAGCCAGTCGGGCGCGCGCAACAGGTCGAGCGGATCGACGCGGCCCATGGTCTCGAACAGGCGGTCGATCTCATTGGCGAAACTGCCCGGCTCACCGGCGATCTCGCCGGAGAACAGCGTCTCGGCCAGAATGTCGTAGGTGAGCAGCGTCATGTCGTGGGCGATGTCCGATACGCCGCCCTCTTCGTAGCGCGCGACGAACTCCCGGGTGCGCTTGAGCATCGGCTGGGCAAAGCCGAAGATATGGCGCGGCGTGAACACCGGCGCCATCGCCTTGCGCGACCGCTTCCAGACTTCGCCCTCGGCCGTCAGCAGGCCGTCGCGCAGGATCGGCCGCAGGATTTTCTGGCGCACCGTCGCCATCTTGTAGTTCTTGGCATTGTCGACCAGCACATGACGGATCAGAGCGGGGTCGTTGGCAATGACCAGTGGTCCGCCGGCGCCCTTTGCCGAAATCCAGGGCTCGTTGTAGGTCGGCTCGCCCCAGAGTTCGAGCGGATTGCGGTAGACGATGCGGATCATCTCCAGCGTCGAAGGCGGCGACGTGCGCGGCTTCGGCGCAGGAGGAACAAAGGGGGCAGGCTGCGTGTCCATGAAGTGCTCCGCTGCTGCAATCTATGTAGTGGCTGTCGATCTGGGCGTCCATGTGACCGAACGGCGGGCCGAACCCGCGGCACGAAGCGGACGATCCGTTCATCCGATCGTGACCGCTCCGCCAGGGCCTCCCGGCTTGTCCGCCGGGACGCTCTGCCGTAGTGACAGTCACCAAATGATACCGGCAAAGGAGCCCGTCTTGAAGCACAGACTGAACATCATCATCGGCAGCACGCGGCCAGGCCGCGCCGGCCCGGTTTTTGCCGAGTGGCTGGAGATTGTCGCGCGCGAGCACGCAAAATTCGAGCCGGTGCTGACCGACATCGCGGCGTTCAAACTCCCGGTGCTGGACGAGCCGCATCATCCAAGGCTCGGCAATTATCAGAACGACCACACCAAGGCCTGGTCGAAGGCGATCGACGCCGCCGATGCCTTTGTCTTCGTGGCGCCGGAATACAATTATTTCGTGGCCCCCGCGATCGTCAACGCGATCGACTATCTCGCCCGGGAATGGAAGTACAAGCCGGCCGCCATTTTCAGCTATGGCGGCGTTTCCGGCGGCCTGCGCGCGGCGCAGGCGCTGAAGCCGCTCTTGACATCGGTGGGCATCATGCCGATCCCGGAAGGCGTGGCGCTGCCGATGTATCAGAAGCTGCTCGACGAGCACGGCGCTTTCAACGCCAGCGAACAGGTGACCGGCGGCGCCAGGACCATGCTGGACGAATTGTTGCGCTGGAGCGAGGCATTGAAACCGCTGCGCACCGTCTGAACAAGCGGGTTGACCACATGCCCGGCTTGCCCGCGCCATAAAGAGGTGGAATGGTCGGCAAGCGACTGAGCCGGGGGCGGTTCCACGTGCGTTTGCTGCTTGCCTTGCTGCTGTTCTTGTCGGCGACCGCCACGGCGGCGGCCGACCGGCGCGTGGCATTGGTGATGGCCGACGACGATTATCGGCTGGTCCGGCCGCTCGCCAATCCCGTCCATGACGGCGAGGCGATGCAGGCGGCGCTGAAGACGCTCGGCTTCGAGGTGGTGCTCGAAACCAACCGTGATCTCAGGCGCATGCGTCGCGCGCTCGACGATTTTCGCGAAGACGCCAAGGGGGCCGACGTCGCCCTGGTCTATTTCTCCGGCCATGGCGTCGAAATATCAGGCGACAACAGGCTGCTGCCGGTCGATGCCGACGCCTCCTCGCTCGATCAGCTGGATAAGACCACCCTGCCGCTGGAAGAGGTGCGTGCCGCGGTCGCCGCCACCGCCAAGGTCGGGCTGATCGTGCTCGACGCCTGCCGCAGCGATCCATTCTCGGGGAGCAACGGCGAAGGGCGTGGCGCGACATCGCTGGCCAAGGACATTGCCGACAAGGTCAAGCCGGGCCTCGGGCGCGTCGGGCGGGCGGAAAACATCCTGTTCGCCTTCTCGGCCGCACCCGGCGAAACGGCGGCCGACGGGACCGGCCAGAACTCGCCCTTCACGACAGCGCTGACCAAATATCTTGGCACGGACGGGCTCGAAATCCGCTCGGTGCTGACCTTGGTGCAGCAGGAGGTCTATGACCTGTCGCGCGGCAAGCAGTTGCCCTATGTCGAAAGCGGCCTGCCGAAACTGTTCTTCGCCACCGCCGCCAAGGAACAACTGCCGGAGCGCGAACGGCTGCTGCTCGCCATGGCCGATGTGACACCGGAAATGCGCGGCGAGGTCGAAAAGATCGCCAGCGACGCCGACATCCCGCTGGCGCCGCTCTATGGCGCGCTGATCGGCACCGACACCAGCCATCTCTCGGCCGACAACCTGAACGCCCGGCTACGCGAGGCTGCCGATGCCTTCGTCAAGGTGCGCAGTGAAATGAAGACGCTCGCCTCCGACGACCCCCAGGTTACGGAGCTGCGCCGGCAGGCCGAAAAACAGCTGTCGCTCGGCGCCTTCAACAGCGCCCGCGCGATCCTTGCCAAGGCTGCCGACATCGACAATGCCTCGCGCCAGGCGCTGAAGGTCAATTTTGTCAGCCGCACACTCTCCGAGGCCGCGACGCGCTTCCTTTCCGGCGGTGCGGCGCGCGCCGACCTCGACTACGCCACGGCCATTGGTGACTATGAATTGGTGCTGGCGCTGTATGGCGAGGCCGGGCAGACCTCGCTCAACCTGGAACAGGCCGACCGCCAGAGCCGCACGCTGGAGGAACTCGGTATTCTCTATACGACGGTGGGCAATGTCGAAGCGGCCGGCCGCGCCTTTTCCACCTTGTTGGCCAACCTCGAGCAACGGTCGCGCCAGGAAACCGACCCCAGCGTCAAGCGCGATCTCGCCATCAGTCATATCAAGCTCGCCAACACTGAGATGGCGCAAGGCGACCTGTCGACCTCCCTGGAAAACTATGAGGCGGCCAGGAGCATGCTGCAGGAGCTGACCGCAAGCGTGCCGGACAAGAAAGACTGGCTCGGTGATCTTGCCATGGCCAATGACAAGATCGGCAACGTGCTGGCGACGCAGGGCGATGTCGGTGCGGCGGCCAAGGCCTATCAGCAAAGCCTGTCGATCAAGCAGCAGTTGGCCGATGCCGAGCCGAACAGCGCCTACCTGCTGCGCGACCTGACCATAACCTACGACGAGATCGGCGACCTCGCCCGGACCGCCGGCCAGTTGGACAGCGCCCAGACAGCCTTTGAAGAAAGCCTGAGAATCCGGCTGGTGCTGGCCGAGAACAAGCCCGACGACCCTGAGCGCCGGCGCGCTGTCGCTGTCAGCCAGGAGAGAATCGGTGACGTCAAGCGCGAGCGCGGCGACGCCGCCGGGGCGCTCGTGGCCTACGCCAAGAGCCAGGCGATCGCCGAGGAGCTGGTGCGCCGTGACCCCAACGATACCGACCTGAAGCGCGACCTGTCGATCAGTTACGCCAAGGCCGGCAACGCGCTCAACGACCAGGAGAACTGGCCGGCCGCACTGGCTTCCTATCGGCAAGCGCTGACTATCGCGCGTGACCTTGCAGCAGGCGACCCTGGCAACACCGAATGGCAGCGTGACCTGTCGGTCTGCCTGGAAAAGGTTGCCGGTGTGCTCGATGCCCAGGGCGATGTCAGCGGCGCACTGCAAAACTATCAGGACAGTCTCGTCATCGCCGACCGGCTGGCCAAGCTTGACCCCGCCAATTCCGACTGGCAACGCGACCTGTCGATCACGCTCTCGGAAATCGGCATGCTGGAGACCAAGCAGCGCAACTTCGACGGTTCCAAGCAAGCCTTCGAAGCCAGCCTCGACATACGCAAGCAGCTGGCCGCGTCCGATCCTGACAATGCGACCTGGCAATTCGATCTGGTACAGGCCTACATCAACTATGCGTATGTGGCCAAGGATCCGAAGGCTGTGCTGACCAAGGCGCTGAACCTGGCACTGGAGCTTGATCGCACGGGCCGGCTGGCGCCTAGGGACAAATCGACGATCCAATATCTGCGCGGCGTTCTAGCCAAATTCGGCGCCCGGAAAAAATAGCCGGCTGCCGGCCTGGGATTCGGCTGGGAAATGGCCGTAAACCTTGGAAAAACCGCCTTTAGCGCCTATATCTAGCCTATATCAGAGGCGCGATTCGGGGCCGATTTTTCGCGCTATACAAGCGGCATCTAGACAACAGGTTTTCATGAGCGACCAGACCGAGAACACCAACGGCGCAGAAGCCGAATACGGCGCTGATTCCATCAAGGTTTTGAAGGGGTTGGATGCTGTTCGTAAACGCCCTGGCATGTATATCGGCGACACCGACGACGGTTCGGGCCTGCATCACATGGTCTATGAGGTGGTCGACAACGCCATCGACGAGGCGCTGGCCGGCCATGCCGACCTGGTTTCGGTGACGCTCAATCCGGACGGATCGGTCACCGTGATTGACAATGGCCGTGGCATTCCGACCGATATTCACCCCAGCGAGGGTATCTCGGCGGCCGAAGTGATCATGACGCAGCTGCATGCCGGCGGCAAATTCGACCAGAACTCCTACAAGGTGTCGGGCGGCCTGCACGGCGTCGGCGTCTCGGTGGTCAACGCCCTGTCGGCTTGGCTGAAGCTCAAGATCCGCCGCAACGGCCAGATCTTCGAGATGAGCTTCACGCATGGCAATGCCGACGCGCCGCTGAAGGCGACAGGCAGCTACGAGCAGAACAAGCAGCCTGGCACCAATGAGGGCCGCAGCGGCAGCGAGATCACCTTCTTTCCGTCGGCCGAGACCTTCACAATGGTCGAGTTCGACTTCGGCACGCTGGAACACCGACTGCGCGAGCTCGCCTTCCTCAATTCCGGCGTGCGCATCGTCCTGACCGATGCCCGCCACGCCGACATCGTGCGCCATGAGCTGCACTATGATGGCGGTCTCGAGGAGTTCGTCAAATATCTCGACCGGGTCAAGAAACCGCTGATCGAGAAGCCGATTGCCATCCGGGCCGAGCGCGACGGTATCACCGTCGAAGTGGCTATGTGGTGGAACGACAGCTACCACGAGAACGTGCTGGCCTTCACCAACAACATCCCGCAGCGCGATGGCGGCACCCATCTGGCCGGCTTCCGTGGCGCGCTGACCCGCCAGATCACCGGCTATGGCGAGTCCTCGGGGCTGACCAAAAAGGAAAAGGTCTCGCTGATCGGCGACGATTGCCGCGAAGGGCTGACAGCCGTGCTTTCGGTCAAGGTCCCCGACCCGAAATTCTCCTCTCAGACCAAGGACAAGCTGGTTTCCTCGGAAGTCCGCCCGGTCGTCGAGGGACTGGTCAACGAGGCGCTCGGCACCTGGCTGGAGGAGCATCCCGCCGAAGGCAAGGTGGTGGTCGACAAGGTGATCCAAGCCGCGGCGGCGCGCGAAGCCGCGCGCAAGGCCCGCGACATCACGCGCAAGACCTCGCTTGGCGTCACGTCGCTGCCCGGCAAGCTGGCCGACTGCCAAGAGCGCGACCCGGCAAAATCGGAAATCTTCATCGTCGAGGGTGACTCGGCCGGCGGCTCGGCCAAGGGCGGCCGCTCGCGCCAGAACCAGGCCATCCTGCCGCTGCGCGGCAAGATCCTCAATGTCGAGCGGGCCCGCTTCGACCGCATGCTCTCTTCCGACATGATCGGCACGCTGATCACCGCGCTCGGCACCTCGATCGGCAAGGACGAGTTCAACGCCGACAAGCTGCGCTACCACAAGATCATCCTGATGACCGACGCCGACGTCGACGGCGCCCATATCAGAACCTTGCTGCTCACCTTCTTCTTCCGGCAGATGCCGGAGCTGATCGAGCGCGGCCATCTCTACATTGCCCAGCCGCCGCTGTACAAAGTGACGCGCGGCAAGAGCTCGCAATACATCAAGAATGAGAGCGCCTTCGAGGAGTTCCTGATCGATTCAGGGCTGGAGGAGGCTTCCCTTACGCTGGGTTCAGGCGAAGTGCGGGTCGGACAGGATCTGCACGGTGCCGTTGCCGATGCGCTGGCCGTTCGCCAGCTCATCAACGGCCTGCACACGCGCTACAACCGCAACGTCGTCGAGCAGGCCGCCATCGCCGGCGGGCTCAATCCGGAAGTCTTCGGTGATCTTGGCCGCGCCAACGCCATGGCGGAACGGATCGCACAGCGCCTCGACATCATCGCCGAGGACACCGAGCGCGGCTGGACCGGCCGCATGTCGACCTCGAACGACGGCAGCGGTGGCTATGTCTTCGAACGCACCGTGCGTAGCGTCAAGGAGTACGCCCATCTCGACATGGGGCTGATCAATTCGGCCGATGCCCGCCAGCTCGACCGCTATTCACAGCGCCTGAGCGAGGTCTACGGCACGCCGCCGGTGCTGCGCCGCAAGGATGTGTCCGAAACCGTCTCGGGGCCGATGGCGCTGCTCAATGCGGTCTTTGCCACCGGCCGCAAGGGCCTGACCATGCAGCGCTACAAGGGTCTCGGCGAGATGAATGCCGAGCAGCTTTGGGAAACCACGCTCGACCCGAACGTGCGGTCGCTGCTGCAGGTCAAGGTCAACGACGCGACCGATGCCGACTCGCTGTTCTCCCGGTTGATGGGCGACGAGGTCGAGCCCCGGCGCGAATTCATCCAGGACAACGCGCTGTCGGTCGCCAATCTGGATATTTGACCTAACGCCAAAATCGGCGCTCCGCGGCGCGCCGATTTGTTCCATCGCCGGCAAACAAAATCATTTTATAGCGCGCCGGAACGGAAGTCCCCGCGGGACATTGTGGCAATATCGATCACAATTTCTCACAAGGAGACATCCATGGGACGCGGCATTTTGCTCTGGTTGCTCGGCATTCCGATTCCGATCATCATTCTGATCATGCTGTTCGTACGATAGGGGGCTTCAAATGCAGTCCACCCTATCGGCTGTCGACGTATCCGCTTCAACGGAATCCTCCGCCACCGCCGTCAGCTGGGGGCCGATTATTGCCGGCGCCTTCGCGGCCTCGACGCTGACGTTCATCCTCATGCTGCTCGGCTCCGGGCTTGGGCTCAGCATGGTATCGCCATGGTCGGGTTCGGGCGCGTCGGTCACCACTTTCGCGGTGTCGACAGCCATCTGGCTGGTCATCGTGCAATGGCTGTCCTCCGGCGTCGGCGGCTACCTTGCCGGACGCCTGCGCACCAAATGGGTCGGCATTCACACCGACGAGGTCTATTTCCGCGACACCGCGCACGGTTTCCTCGCCTGGGCACTGGCAACTTTGCTTGTCGTCGGCGTGCTTGGCTCGGCGTTATCCGCAGCAATCGGTTCAGGCGTGCAGGCGGTTTCCACCGTCGCCTCGGGCGCCGCCATGGGCGCCTCGGCTGGGACCACTGCCAATGCCGGAAACGCACCGGCTGACAATGCGACCTCCTATCTTGTGGATTCGCTGTTCCGTCCGGCCGATCCGGCCAAGCTCGCCGCTGCCAATCCAGACGGCGACGCGGCCGCAGTCGGCCAAGCCTCGCGCATCCTGGTCGCCGGTGCCGCGGCCGGCGAGATTTCGGCTGACGACAAGACCTATCTGTCGCAACTGGTCGCCGCCCGCACCGGTCTGTCCGAGGCCGACGCCAAGGCGCGTGTCGATGCAATGGTCGCCAAGGTCGAGGACGCCAAGGTCAAGGCCAAGCAGGCTGCCGACACCGCCCGGAAAGGCAGCGCGACCTTTGCCTTGCTCGGCGCCTTGTCGCTGGCCATCGGTGCTTTCATCGCCAGTGCGGCGGCTGCCCTCGGCGGCCGGCAGCGCGACGAAGAGGAAGCGGTCTTCCTGACCAGCCGCTGAACACGGCACGCTCGCGAAAATGAAAGAGCCCGGTTTCAAAGCCGGGCTCTTTGCTATTCAGGCCTATCGGCCGGATCAGTGATCCATGGCCTTGACGATTTCCTCGGTCATCTTCTTGGCGTCGCCGAGCAGCATCATGGTACCGTCCTTGTAGAACAGCGTGTTGTCGATGCCCGCATAGCCGGAGCCGAGCGAGCGCTTGACGAACAGGCAGGTGCGGGCCTTGTCGACGTCGAGGATCGGCATGCCGTAGATGGGCGAGGACTTGTCGTCGCGCGCGGACGGGTTGGTGACGTCGTTGGCGCCGATGACATAGGCGACGTCGGCCTGCGCGAATTCGGAGTTGATGTCCTCGAGCTCGAACACTTCGTCATAGGGCACGTTGGCTTCGGCGAGCAGCACGTTCATGTGGCCAGGCATGCGGCCGGCCACCGGATGGATGGCGTATTTGACGTCGACGCCATTGGCCTTGAGCTTGTCGGCCATTTCGCGCAGCGCGTGCTGCGCCTGGGCGACCGCCATGCCGTAGCCAGGCACGATGATGACCTTCTGCGCGTTCATCATCAGATAGGCGGCGTCGTCGGCAGAACCCTGCTTGACCGTGCGCTCGATGCCGTCATCAGCGGCAGTGGCGGTCTCACCGCCGAAGCCGCCGAGGATGACCGAGATGAAGCTTCGGTTCATGCCCTTGCACATGATGTAGGACAGGATCGCGCCGGACGAGCCGACCAGCGCGCCGGTGATGATCAGCGCCAGATTGCCGAGCGTGAAGCCAAGCGCTGCCGCAGCCCAGCCGGAATAGGAATTCAGCATCGAGACGACGACCGGCATGTCGGCGCCGCCGATCGGGATGATCAGAAGGACACCGAGCACCAGCGAGGCGGCGACGATCAGCCAGAAGACGAGCTTGGCTTCGGTGGTGACCAGAAGCACGATCAGCACCACCAGCGCGATGCCGAGGGCGGCGTTGATGAGGTGTCGACCGCCGATCATGATCGGCTTGCCCGACATGCGGCCGTCGAGCTTCAGGAAGGCGATGACCGAACCGGTGAAGGTGATGGCGCCGATGGCGACGCCGAGGCTCATTTCGATCAGAGCTTCGGCGTGAATGTCGCCCGCCGTGCCGATCTTGAAGCTTTCCGGCGCATACATGGCGGCGGCCGCCACCATGACGGCGGCAAAGCCGACGAGCGAGTGAAAGGCGGCGACCAGTTGCGGCATCGAGGTCATGGCGATGCGGCGCGCGGTGACGGCGCCAATACCGCCGCCTATAGCCAACCCCAGCACGATCAGGCCAAAACGGCCGGCCGAGGGAGCCAAGGGCAGAGCCAGTGCCAGCGTCGTGACAATAGCGATCGCCATCCCGACCATGCCGTAGAGATTGCCGCGGCGGCTGGTGGTGGGATGCGAGAGTCCGCGCAGCGCCAAGATGAACAGGATGCCGGAGACCAGATAGAGGAAGGAAGCGAGATTGACGGTCACGTCACTTGTCCTTCTTCTTGTACATGGCCAGCATCCGCTGGGTGACGAGGAAGCCGCCGAAGATGTTGACCGAGACCAACACCAGCGCGATGAAGCCGAAGCCGGCGGCGAGCCCGGAGGCAGCAATGCCGACGGCAAGCAGCGCGCCGACGACGATGACCGAGGAAATGGCATTGGTGACGGCCATCAGCGGCGTGTGCAAAGCGGGGGTCACCGACCAGACGACATAATAGCCGACGAAGATCGCCAGCACGAAGATGGCGAACTGGAAAACGAAGGGGTCGACAGCGCCGCCCGAGAGTGCGTGTGCCGCGTCCGCGCCGCCTGGAGCATTGGCCAGGTTCTGCACTGCCAGCCTGACGGCCGCACTTGCCTGGTCGAGCTGGTCGAGGGCTTTCTGCAGGGTCTGGTCCATCACGCGGTCCCTTTCGGCTTGGACGAGGACGACTTGGATGCGGCAGCTCTCTTGGACGCAGCTTTCTTGGGGGCGACCGAGGCGTCGGCCACCATCGTCGTGGCCGGGATGGCGGCCGGCTCGACATAGGGCTGCTCGGCCGCCTTGGCGAAAGCAGGGTGCACGACCTTGCCAGCGTCGGTCAGCATCGTCGCCTTGACCAGATCGTCATCGCGGTTGATGGCGAGCGTCTTGGTGGTCTTGTCGACCAGCGTCTCGAGGAAAGCGAACAGGTTCTTGGCGTAAAGCAGCGAGGCGGATGCGGCGACGCGGCCCGGTACGTTGAGATGGCCGACGATCTTGACGTTGTTGGCGGTGGTGACGACCTTGCCGGCCTCCGCGCCCTCGACATTACCGCCGCGCTCGACGGCGAGATCGACGAGCACCGAGCCCGGCTTCATCGAGGCGACCATGGCCGCCGACACCAGCTTGGGCGCCGGCCGGCCGGGGATCAGCGCCGTGGTGATGACGATGTCCTGCTTGGCGATGTGCTCGGCGGTAAGCGCTGCCTGCTTGGCCTGATATTCCTTCGACATTTCCTTGGCGTAGCCGCCGGCGGTTTCGGCGGCCTTGAACTCGTCGTCCTCGACGGCCAGGAATTTTGCGCCGAGCGAGGCGACCTGTTCCTTGGCGGCGGGGCGCACGTCGGTGGCGGTGACGACCGCGCCGAGCCGGCGGGCCGTGGCGATCGCCTGCAAGCCGGCGACGCCGACGCCCATGATGAAGACCTTGGCCGCCGGCACCGTGCCAGCCGCCGTCATCATCATCGGCAGCGCGCGGTCATATTCCGAGGCGCCGTCGATCACTGCCTGGTAGCCGGCAAGGTTTGCCTGTGAGGAAAGCACATCCATCGATTGCGCGCGGGTGATGCGCGGCATGAATTCCATGGAAAAGGCGGTGACACCGGCCTTGGCCAAGGCCGCGACCGCCGCATCGTTGCCGTAGGGGTCCATGATGGCGATCACAGCCGCGCCGGATTTGTAGCTCTTCAGCTCGGCATCGCTCGGCCGGCGAACCTTCAGCACGACATCGGCCTTGGCGACATCGCCGGCCTTGCCTATTGCGGCACCCGCCTTGGCGAACTCTTCGTCTGGGATGCGCGACCTTGTGCCGGCGCCGGTTTCGACAACCACGTCGAAGCCCAGCCCCGCCAGCCGCTTGACCGTATCGGGCGAGGCCGCGACACGCGGCTCGTTTGCATCGAGCTCACGAGGAATGAAAACCGTCTGTCCCACCGCATGATCCTTTCGGCTGGAACCTGTCTGCGCAAAGTGTCGGCCGGAAGCTCCGGCGACGTCAATGGCAACGGGGTTTTGGAAGGTCTATCGCAGAATGAAGGCGCCGACGGCCAGAATCAGGACGAACAGGATGGTCGCCGAGAAGAAACCGCCCGCGAAAAAGCCGAATGCCATCGCCAGAAGCAGCGCGCCGCAGAAAAGCGATCCGTACTTGGCCAGCGCGAGAAAGCCCGCATAGGTGCGGTCATGCTCGGCATAGTCCATCTTCGCGCCCAGTTCGACAGGACCGGTCGACGAGTGATCAGCCATAGGAATACCCCTTCGAAGACATCTTTCAGGCACATACCGAAAAGCAGGCCCGAGAGCAATGGCGCTATTGCCGCATCGGGACCGACAACTGCCTCAAGGGAATATTGAAACTGCGGGGGAATAATGAAACTGCGGCCTATCCCGGCGCGGGACAGCCTCTCCGCGCCAGGCTCGCTCGATGGCCTTTAGCCGGCGAGGTGCGGAAAAAGGCCGAGCAGTCCCACGACGATCAGATAGAGCGCGACGATGTAGTTCAGCAGCCGTGGCATGATGAGGATCAGCACGCCGGCGATCAGCGAGATAAGCGGCGTCAGCGCAAGCTGGGAAATATGCATGTCCGGTTCCTTCTGGCAGACTCGCCTGGATGGCAAAGATCGAGCGGCGGCGCGCCGCCGTCATCAGAACGCGTATCTGGCCGGAAGGCTCCAGACGCCTTGCGAAAATCGGGTGCGCCTTGAGCGTTCACTGTTCCATGGAAACGGCGAGCCGCTCTAACCTGTTGTTTCTACGCAATTCCCAGGGGGAAGCACCATGCGCTTTACCCGGGAAAACCGCTCGCACTTTTCCTGGAATTGCTCTAGGCGGCGTCGCGATAATATTTCGCCGTCGGCACGATGGACAAGGGTGTCAATCGGTTGATGGCCGGATTGCCGAACATCAGCCGCTGCTCCGTCGGCGTCGACCTGAAGAAGGGGAACCGCTGGAGCGTCAGGCGCATATTCTCGCCGGCAGGGATTTCGAACAGGGCGATCCGGGTGAGAACGCCGGGGAATTCCTTGGCCTCGGTCCTCTGCACGGCGTTGAAATAACGCGAATAGAAATTGGAGTGCTCGACCTTGACTGGTGTAAGCACCGAGTTCTGGCCAAAATAGAGCGAGGCCACCATGGCAAGCCTGAGCGTCAGGAACGGCAGCACTCCGGGCGCCGGCGCGCCGTCGGGATCGGTCGCAAACCGGGTTCCATCGATAAAGGTTTCTCCGCGGGCAAGTCGCTCGACCAGGATTTCCGGATAGGCATCGACGGAGGGTGAATTCGGGTGCTCCCGAGAAATGTAATGGAAGCGGAGCGTGCTGACCAACTCCCCATAGAAATAGACGCCGAACCGGTAGGAGTTGGGCAGATTGTCCCAACGATCCTCGAACATCCCACTGGCGATTGGGCCGCACATGCCTGAGCGCAGATAGGATTTGTAGCGAAGTCGGTAAATCGCCTCCAGATCCTCGCCTCCGGTGATGAGGCGGTAATCAACATGCTCGAGCAGCTGCATCATCGATCGATTCAGCACCGAATCCCCGGCTGCTCTGGCCGCGCCAGAGGCATTCCTTGCAGCATCCATCGTCAGTCCTCGAAATTCCGCCTATGAATAGGCTATTCGAGCTGAAATGAGACACAAGCTGAAACTTGGATTGTGTTGATTTACCTTCCGTTAACCTTAACAGCCGAGCGCCATTTGAGGCTATGGCGCTTGCATCCGCAAGTTCTCGCACCCCGTCGTAGCCTCTTGTTATGATTGGAAAGCTTGAGCGGGCCGGATGCCGGCGATGCCATCTGTCGGGCTCGGCCTCACGCACAGCCCCTTGCCGGTCACCGACGCAACGTTGCGCTTCGTCCGGAAGATGAAATGCCTCTGGCCGGGCGACGGAACCACCATGAAGCAATTCCGCACGAAACCCGATACAAACTTTCCGGAATTGCTCTAGCCGGCTGTCCGTTTGCCGGAACTGGCCGTGCGTTTGCCGGTGAGACGCAGGTCCGCGGCAAATGGCCAGGTGACATTAGACATCGTCTCGATACCCGACGCGCTGAGCGCGGCACCGAAGAGGAAACCTTGCACGAGATCCGGTTTAACCTGCAAGGCCAGGATCTTGAGCTGTTCGAAGGTCTCGACGCCTTCCACGGTCACCGAAAGCCCAAGCGGCCGCGACAGGCTGACAATGCCCTTGAGCAGTTCCAGGGAACGGCTGTTCTGGGTGACGTCCATCAGGAACGAGCGATCGATCTTGATCTTGTCGAGCGGCAGCTTGTGGAGGTAGCTCAGGCTCGAATAGCCGGTGCCGAAATCGTCGAGCGCGATGCGCACGCCGAGCTGCTTCAGTTCCTCGATATATTGGCGCGTCAGCGATTTGTCGTCGAGCAGCGCCGTTTCGGTGACCTCGATCTCCAGCCGGCCGGCTGCAAGGCCGGAATTCACCAGCGCATCGCGAACCTTCTGGATGACGTCCCGGCTGCGGAAATCCTTGGCCGAGAGGTTGACCGAGACGCTGGTCTGATCCGGCCATTTGGCGCATTCGGTGCAGGCTGCCTGCAGTACGAAGGTGCTGATTTCGGAAATGATGCCCATTTCCTCGGCCAGGGGAATGAAAATGCCCGGCGAAATCGGTCCGAGATCGGGATGGTCCCAGCGGCACAGCGCCTCGCAGCTGGCGATGCGCATCGTGCTCATCGCCACGATCGGCTGATAGACGACCCGCAGGCTCTGGCTTTCCACCGCGCTGCGCAGATCCGCCTTCATCAGCTGACGGTTGCGGAACGCGGCGTCCATTGCCGCCTCGAACAGCCGCCAACCGTTCTTGCCAAGCTCCTTGGCCTTGTAAAGCGCCAGATCAGCCTTGACGATCATGGCGTCGACATCGCTGTCGCCGACCCGTGCCAACACCGCGCCACCACTGGTCTGGATGCGCAGCCCATGGCCGGCGACATCCACCTCGCCCTGCAATGCCGCGAAGATCTCGTCGATCTGCAGCGTGAGGTGGCTCTCATCCTCGATGCGGTCGAAGAAGACCATGAACTCGTCGCCGCCAAAGCGGCTGACGGTGATGCCGTGCCCGGCGACAGCGGCAAGACGCTCGGCGACCGCGTAGATCAACCCGTCGCCAACCGGATGGCCGAGCGTGTCGTTGACGCTCTTGAAATCGTCGAGGTCGAGCACGGCCAGGCCACAGAGACGGTCGCGGTCGCCTGACGCCATCGCCTCGCCGACCAGTTCATGGAAGTAGGCACGGTTGGGCAGGCCGGTGAGATTGTCGTAACGCGCCATGAAGCGGATCTTCTCTTCCGCCTCGACGCGCGCCGTCACGTCCTCGAAGGTGATGACACCGAGTTCCTGGCTGCCTTCGCGGGCCGAGAACTCATAATGCTGGCCGTTGGCCAGCGAGACCAGAACCTTGCGGTCGCGGCCCTCGCGCAAGGCCCGTGTCAGCTGGGCCTCGATGTAGCGGCAGTCCTTCGGCGCCAGCATACCGCCGGCAACGCCGCGCATCAGCAAACCATGGATCGACCGCCCGAGCAGAGCGTTCGCGGATTTGAGCGACATCAGGTGGGCCGCTTCGGCATTGGCCACCGCCACCCGACCGTTGGGGCCAAGCATGACAAGGCCGTGCGACATGGTGTTGAGGGCGCGATCGAACCTGAGCGCGAGCTTCCTCGCTTCCTTGTGGCCGATGACCGCCGAGAACAGCACGTCGCGGACGTGATCGGCGCTGTTGATGGTGACGAACGTAAGCGGGATGATCATCAACCCGAGAATGAGCGAGGGGACATCCATGCGCATAATGAGTGCAAGTGCCGCCGGACCAATGAAGGTCACGGAGAAAATCCGCACCATGAGCGGCGAGCCGTAGTTCCGGCCGACCACCGTGACCAGGGTTGCCAGGGCCAGCGACGTCGCCGCCAGTTCGGCAAACGGGTCGGGATAGACATAGATCGAAATGAAACACAGCGCGCCCAAGCCGAGGCCCTGCAAGCTGCCTTTGAGGATATAGGTGCGCTCCCACCGCCACGCCTCTTCGACATTGGCTATGACGCCGCCCGCCTTGCGGAAACTTCGAATGCCGGAGTAGCGGAAAAGGCTGATGAACAGCAGAACAAAAGAAAAACCCAGGAACAAAGGGTTCTGCGTACGCAACCAGATCATGAATCCGAGGATCCAGTAGCATACACCACCGATCACCAGCATGTGGGCGTTGTCGAACAACGACCGCACAAACTGGATATAAACATCCGCCGGGATGTTTTCGGTCTTTGTTCTGCCCATGTCGTCGGCCCAACGCTAGGCCTTGTCATGGCACACCCGCCTTAAGAAAGGCTTAGAACAGTGGCTCTGGCTCGGTTGCGGGCGCGCGCAAACGCAGGACGGACCGGGAAATCAAGCTTCAGGTAAACAAGGCGTATCCATCATTCGGCGGCCTGAAGTTCTGCCCGCGTCGGCGTGCTTGACAGGCGCGCGAGCAGCCTTTTGCGCTCACCCGCGGCCTTTTGCGCGCTTGCCTGCCGGACATGGCCATAACCACGAATGAGCGCAGGCACCGATACCAGAGCGACGGCCGCCTCGGCCTTATCAGGCGCCAGCGACCTGGCGACGAGCTCGAGATCGGCTTCATACTGGGCCAAAAGCTGCCGTTCCATGCGCCGTTCGGCGGTATAGCCGAACAGGTCGAAAACGGTGCCACGCAGGCCCTTCAGCGCCGCCAGCAGGCGGAAACCCTTCATCATCCACGGGCCGAAGCTCGATTTCCGAGGGCTGCCGTCATTGCCGCGACGTCCCATGATCGGCGGGGCGAGATGGAATTCAAGCTTCTCGTAGCTCTGGAACTGCTTGCCAAGCTCGGCGGCGAAGGAGCCGTCGGTGTAGAGCCGGGCCACCTCATACTCGTCCTTGATCGCCATCAGCTTGAACAGGTTCCGGGCCGCGGCTTCAGTCACGGCGGTCGAGCCGGGCACTGCGTTGGCCTCCGCGGCGCGCAGCAGCGCCAGCCTGTCGGCATAGCGCTTGCCGTAGGCCGCGTTCTGGTAAGCGGTCAGGAAGGCGACACGGCGGGCAATGATCTCGTCCAGCGTCTGCGCGGCCGGGGCGGTTTGTCCCGCCTTGCCCGGCTGGGCGACGAGGCCGCGCACGAAATCCGGCTGGTGCGCCGCGCGGCGGCCCCAGCGGAAGGCGGCGATGTTCATCGCCACCGCTTCGCCGTTGAGCTCGATCGCCCTTTCTACGGCCTCGGCCGACAGCGGCAAGCCGCCATGCTGGAAGGCAAAGCCGAGCATGAACATGTTGGCGCCGAGCGAATTGCCGAAGAGCGCGGTGGCGGTGCGGGTGGCGTCGAAGAAGTGGGCCTTGTCGTCGCCCGCGGCGCTCCGGATTGCCTTCTTCAGTCGTTCGACCGGCAAGGAGAAGTCCGCCGAGCGGGCAAACTCTCCGGGCATGATCTCGGCCGTGTTGGCGAGAAAGATCGTATGGCCCTCGCGTACCGCCGTCAGCACCTTCTTGGCGCCAGACACGACGAGGTCGCAGCCGAGCACGAGATCGGCCTTCCCCGCCGAAACGCGGATGGCATGTATGTCGTCCGGCGTGCGGGCAATGCGAACATGGGTGAACACCGAGCCGCCCTTCTGGGCAAGGCCGGCCATGTCGATCATGCCGCAGCCCTTGTCCTCGAGATGGGCCGCCATGCCGAGCACGGCGCCGACGGTGACGACGCCGGTGCCGCCGACGCCATCGATGATCGCCGCCCAGCCCTCGGCACCCAGCGGGAATTCGGCTGGCGTCGGCACGCCGTCGAGTGGATCGGTCTTGCCGGCAAGGCCTTCGGCCTTGCGGATCTTGGCGCCGTGCACGGTGACGAAGGACGGACAGAAGCCGTTGACGCAGGAGAAATCCTTGTTGCAACTCGATTGGTCGATCTTGCGCTTGCGACCGAATTCGGTCTCGACCGGCTGGATCGAGACGCAGTTCGACTGCACACCACAATCGCCGCAACCTTCGCAGACCAGCTCGTTGATGAAGACGCGCTTGTCGGGATCGGGAAAAGTTCCGCGCTTGCGGCGCCGGCGTTTTTCGGCGGCGCAGGTCTGGTCGTAGAGCAGGATCGAGACGCCCTTGACGTCGCGCAGCTCACGCTGGACGAGATCGAGGTCGTCGCGGTGATGGATGGTCGCGCCGGCCGGGAATTCAGCCTTGCCGGCGTATTTCCCCGGCTCGTCGGTGACGATGGCGATGCGGTCGACGCCCTCGGCCCGCACCTGCCTGGCGATCATGTCCACCGTCAGGCCACCCTCATGCGGCTGGCCGCCGGTCATGGCCACCGCATCGTTGTAGAGGATCTTGTAGGTGATGTTGGCGTCGCTCGACAAAGCGAAGCGGATCGCCAGCGTACCGGAATGGTTGTAGGTGCCGTCGCCGAGATTCTGGAAGATGTGGCCGCGCTTCGAGAACGGCGCCTGGCCGACCCATTGCGCGCCCTCGCCGCCCATCGCCGTGAAGCCGAGCGTGTTGCGGTCCATCCACAGCGCCATGAAATGGCAGCCGATGCCGGCCGCGGCTATCGAACCATCCGGCACCTTGGTCGATGAATTGTGCGGGCAGCCCGAGCAGAAGAACGGTGTGCGCGAACCGATGTCGGTGGCTTCATTGAGCATCGCCTGGAACTGGCGCAGCTTGCCCACCCGCGCAGAGATCTCCTCCGACGGGCCGATGGTCTTGACGATCTTCTCGCCAAGGGCAATGGCGATCTCGTTGGGGTCCAGCGCACCCTTGGCCGGAAACAGCCAGTCGCCGCGCTCGTCCTTCTTGCCGACGATGGCCGGCTGCATGGCAGTGCCGTAGAGGCTCTCTCGCAGTTGCACCTCGATCAGCGACCGCTTTTCCTCGACGACGACGATGGTGTCGAGGCCGCGAGCAAAGTCGGCGATGTGTTGCAGGTCAAGCGGCCAGGGGCAGCCAACCTTGAACAGCCGCACGCCGATACGGTTGGCGGCGGCCTCGTCGATGCCGATATCCTCCAGCGCCTGGCGGACATCGAGATAGCTCTTGCCCAGCGTGATAATGCCGAGCTTCGGGTCGCGGCCGCCCGAATAGACGATATGATTCAACCCGTTGGCATGGATGAAAGCGGACGCTGCGGCACGCTTGTATTCATGCAGCCGCTCCTCCTGGCCCAGCATGTCGATCTCGTGGCGGATGTTGAGGCCGCCCGGCGGCATGTCGAACTCCGGCACGACGATGTTGAGCCGTTCGAGCGCGGCATCGACCGAGGCCGTCGATTCGATGTTGTCCTTGACGCATTTGATCGCCGCCCAGGTGCCGGCGAAACGCGACATGGCAAAGCCATACAGGCCGTAGTCGATGATCTCCTGGACGCCGGCCGGATTGAGAATCGGCACCATGGTGTCGACGAACAAGAATTCGGTGGCGTGCGCATTGGTCGAAGATTCGGCCATATGGTCGTCGCCCATCAGCGCAAGCACGCCGCCGTGCCTGGATGAGCCGGCGAGATTGGCGTGGCGGAAGACGTCGCCGGAACGGTCGACGCCCGGACCCTTGCCGTACCAGACGGAAAAGACGCCATCATGGGTCCCCTCGCCCAACAGTTCCGTCTGCTGCGACCCCCAGGAGGCGGTGGCGGCCAGTTCCTCGTTCAAGCCGGGCTGGAAGACGATATCGGCGCCGGCGAGCTGCTTTTTCGCCTTCCACAGCTGCATGTCGAGGCCGCCGAGCGGCGAGCCCCGATAGCCGGAGACGAAGCCGGCTGTGTTCAAACCAGCGCGCCGGTCGCGCTCGCGCTGCATCAGGAGCATGCGGATGACCGCCTGCGCGCCAGACAGGAAGATGCGCTCCTTTCCAAGGTCGAACTTGTCGTCGAGCGCGACGTCATGCAGCGTCATCAGGCATTTCCTCTGCGAAGGCCGAGTGGGGGGAAGCGGCCAACGTCGGGATCGGATGACGCATCCTTTCTTCCCTTGCAAGGCAGGTCAAACAAAATCGCAGGGGCCAGGCAACGCGCAACAAACAGTCCTGTGGGCGCGGGACGATGCATGAAACCGCGCGGCGACAGGGCGACGGCGCACGAAAATTCCGGCCGGGATCGATGCGGTCGGAAGGTATCAGCCGGCTTTCGAGCAGTCCGGCTTCGGTTCGCCCGGCAGCTTGCCGTCGGGATGGCCGGCGAGGTCGGGATTGGCCGTATAAAGCTGGTCCATGACCAGCGGCCGGTCGGGCAGGATCGACTGGTCTTCCGTCGACATCAACGTGGTGTCGATCTTCTGCAGGATCGTGCCGTCGGCGCCCTTGATGCTGATGGCGATGGCATAGGGCTTGTTCTTGACGATGCAGGTCAGCGCCGGGCTCTCCAGGCTCACCTTGTCGAGCTTCGGCCAGACTTTTTGCTCGACCACCAACGGCGCGCCGCCGGCAGGGTTCTGGAAGCTGGCGACCGCGACCTGGCCCTCGCCCATCGGCTGCAAGGGCCGCAACGTCACGACATAGGTCGCCCGGGCGAGACGGTAGTTGAAGACGAATATCTTGCCGGAAACCTCGAACAGCTTGCCCTCGCCGCCGGTATCGCGGCAGGCGCCAAGGGTCGCCGCGGCAATCAAGATGGCGCTGGCAACGAGAGCGCGTGAAAATCCTTTAGGCATCCTTGACCTCATGGGCCGCCATTTGGCGGCGGCGATAGTGACGGCTGGCCTTCTGCCGGTTGCCGCACACCGCCATGTCGCACCAAAGACGGCAGGAATTGCGGCTTCTGTCGACAAACAGCCAAGTGCAGTTGGGGCAGATCCTGAGCCTTGCGAGGGTGTCTTCGCGCAGCAGCGAAAGGGCTGAGACCGCCAGCGCCGCCTCGAAGGCAATCGGCGTCACCGGATCCCCGAACGGCCTGCCCGGCACGCCGATCTCGGTCCGGCAGCCGGCCAGGCCCTCGGCACAGGCGCGCAGGAAATCGGGCAGGTCGGCGGTGGCGACCGCGCCATTCGACACCGTGCCGCGAAACAGCCGGTCGGTGGTCTCGCGGATCGCCAGCACGATGGGGGCGATTGCCGCCGGCGACGATACGGTCAGCCGCCTGTCGCCAAGCTCGCCGGCGCGAAAGCCGCTCGCCGCATCGGCGAAGCGGGCGATTTCGGCCGGATCGTCGAATCGGTCGAACGTCCTCTCCGGATCACCGCGCAGCACGACGGTGTTCGCCGTGTCGAGCGCGAGCAGGCCACCGGTGAAACGGTGTGGGGTCCAGGCAACTGTCATCGCTGAAATCTAACCGATAAATCGCATTTGACAAGTTAGATTCGACGATGCAAACCTCCGATGGGCAGGGTATCGTCGCCTTTGTCTTGGGCATTCCGCCGCCCCAAATCTCTGCGCGGTTTGGGCGAGATGCTTCTGGTGGTGTCGAGCATGCTCTATTTCTTCCAGCAGGTGCTGAACGGGCTGCATTCGGGCGCGCTCTATGCGCTGCTCGCCTTCGGCTACGTGCTGACCAACGGCATCCTGCATCGCACCAACCTTGCGTATGGCGCGCTGTTTGCCTTTTGCGGCCAGGTCATGATCCTGAGCGTCGCCTTCGGCTATCAGGTGCTGTGGCTGACGCTGTTGGCTTCGGTGCTGTTCGGCGTCGTCGCGGCATTCCTCTATGCCGCCCTGATCAGCCATGTGTTGTCGCGCAGCGTCTTCGAGCCTTTGGCCGACCGTACGCCCAATGCCATCGTGGTGACGACGCTCGGCATTCTCATCGTCTTGTCGGAATCAAGCCGCATTGCCGCCGATACGCATGACCTGTGGCTGCCGCCGATGCTTGCCCAGCCGATCGTCTTCGCCGAAGGAGCCGGCTTCAAGGCGACGCTGACGCTGATCCAGGTGCTCGACTGCGCGGTGGTGCTGGCGGCGGTCGCACTCGCCACATGGGTATTTGCCCTCTCCAACTTCGGACGGTGCTGGCGCGCGGTCTCCGACGACCCACGCGCCGCCGCCCTGTGCGGCGTCGACGTGCGCCGCGTCTTTCGGCATGCCGTGCTGCTCGGCGGTTTGTGCGCCGCGCTGGCTGGCGTCATGGCCAGCCTCTACTATGGCAATGTCAGCTTCGGTTCCGGTCTCGTTTATGGCCTGAAAATCCTGTTCGTGACGTCGGTCGGCGGCTATCTCTCACCGCCACGGGCAGCGCTCGGCGCCGCCGCGTTCGGCATGGCCGAATCACTGTGGGCCGGCTATTTCCCGCTCGAATGGCGCGATGCGTGGATGTATCTATTCCTGGTGGCCATTCTGATCCTGATCGGCGCCGGCCGCGACACCGGCAAGGTCGTCTGACCCATCAGACTTTGGTTGCATGACGTCGGGGCAGACCGCCCTTGTCCGGCCCTCGGTTTCATCTGATGCCGTTTGTCGCTTCCATGCTTGTTGACCCGTCAGTCCACGCGCGGCATACCGTTGGACCAAGCGGCGTGACGGAATGAGGGGGAGCCCGGCACGCCTCCGATACAAGGGAGGACTGCATGGAAGGGCCGCTCGCTCTGTCGCGGGGCATCGACCGCCTCAACGAATTCATCGGCAAATCGGTATCCTGGCTGATCCTGCTGGCGATCCTGGTCAGTGCGGCCAACGCCGTCATCCGCAAGATCTTCGACACCTCGTCCAATGCATGGCTGGAGTTACAGTGGTATCTGTTCGGCGCCGCCTTCATGCTGGCCGCCGCCTATACGCTGAAGCAGAACGAGCATATCCGCATCGACATCGTCTACGGCCTGTTTTCACGGCGCGTTCAGCACTGGATCGACCTCTTCGGCCACGTCTTCTTCCTGATGCCGTTCGTGACGCTGATGGTGATCTATTTCGTCCCCTACGTATCGCTGTCGTTCCACAGCGGCGAGATGTCGACCAATGCCGGCGGCCTCATCGTCTGGCCGGCCAAAGCCATACTGCTGGTCGGCTTTTTCCTGCTGGCGCTGCAGGGCATTTCCGAAATCATCAAGAAGATCGCCATCATGCGCGGCGTCATGGACGATCCCAACCCCTTCATTTCCGTGCACGAACAGGCCGAGCTCGAAGCCAAGGCGCTGGCCGACGAGGTGCGCCCGTGATGGAATTCATCGCCCTGAACATGGCACCGATCATGTTCGCCTCGCTGATCCTGTTCATGCTGATCGGCTATCCCGTGGCGTTTTCGCTCGCCGCCAACGGCCTGCTGTTCTTCTGCATCGGCGTGTTTTTGACACCCTATTCGGGCGGCGCCATCAACCTCGCATGGCCGCTGCTCTATGCGCTGCCGGACAATTTCTATGGCAGCCGGGTGATGTCGAACGACACGCTGCTGGCCATCCCGTTCTTCACCTTCATGGGCATCGTGCTCGAACGATCGGGCATGGCCGAAGACCTGCTCGACACGATCGGCCAGCTATTCGGACCGATCCGCGGCGGCCTCGCCTATGCGGTGATCTTCGTCGGCGCCTTGCTGGCGGCGACCACCGGCGTGGTGGCGGCATCGGTCATCGCCATGGGGCTGATCTCGCTGCCTATCATGCTGCGCTATGGTTATGACCGCCGGCTGGCGTCCGGCGTCATCGCCGCCTCCGGCACGCTTGCCCAGATCATTCCGCCCTCGCTGGTGCTGATCGTGCTGGCAGACCAGCTCGGCCGCTCGGTTGGCGACATGTATGCCGGCGCGCTGGTTCCCGGCCTGGTGCTGACGGGGCTCTACGCGCTTTACATCCTCATCGTTTCTATCTTCCGGCCGAAGATGGTGCCGGCGCTGCCGCTGGAAGCGCGCACGCTCGGCCATGGCGTGATTTCGCTGCTGGTGGCGCTGGCCGTGGCAATCGCCATCTCCTATGCGGCGTACCGCTATCTGGCACCGGCGCATGGCGACAATGCCGACATTCTGGGCGCCTGCGTCGGCGTGATCCTGATCTATGTCGTGGCCATCGCCGACAGGCGTCTGAACATCAACATGATGTCGCGGCTGGCACAGCAGGTGGTCATCGTGCTGATCCCGCCGCTGGCGCTGATCTTCCTGGTGCTCGGCACCATCTTCCTCGGCATCGCCACGCCAACGGAAGGCGGCGCCATGGGCGCAGTCGGCGCGCTGGCCATGGCCGCGGCAAAGGGCCGGCTGTCGCTGGATGTGATCAAGCAGGCACTGGCCTCGACGACGCGGCTGTCGTCCTTCGTGCTGTTCATCCTGATCGGCGCGCGGGTGTTCTCGCTGACCTTCTATGGCGTCAATGGCCAGATCTGGGTCGAACACCTGTTGACCTCGCTGCCGGGCGGCGAAGTCGGCTTCCTGATCGGCGTCAATATGCTGGTGTTCTTCCTGGCCTTCTTCCTCGACTTCTTCGAGTTGGCCTTCATCATCGTGCCGCTGCTGGCGCCGGCGGCCGACAAGCTCGGCATCGACCTGATCTGGTTCGGCGTGCTCCTGGGCGTCAACATGCAGACCAGCTTCATGCATCCGCCTTTCGGTTTCGCGCTGTTCTACCTGCGCTCGGTCGCCGCGCGCGTGCCCTATCTCGACCGCATCACCGGCAAGCAGATCGCACCGGTGACGACCGGTCAGATCTACTGGGGCGCGGTGCCGTTCGTGCTGATCCAGGTGGTGATGATCGGGCTGACCATCACCTTCCCGCAAATGGTGATGCGCTATAAGGGCACGGCGACCGATCCGGGCACGATCGACTACAAGGTGCCGGAAGTGCCAGGCCTGTCGCCGCTTGGCGCGCCATCGGCGAGCGGCACGGGACCGGCCAATGGTGGCACGACACCTGCCCCCGATCTGTCGCAGCCGCCAAGTTTCGGCGACACGCCTCCCGCCAAGCCGGCGGCACCGGCGCCGGACCTGTCGCAGCCGCCGAGCTTCAACTGATAGGAGACAACGCCATGAGAGCGGTGCGGCTGGAGGCGGTGGGCAGCATTAAGCTGCGCGAGGTCGACAAGCCTGTCCCTGGACCGGACGAGCTTCTGGTGCGGATCGAAGCCTGTGGCGTCTGCGGCACCGACCGGCATCTGTTCCATGGCGAATTCCCATGCAGGCCGCCGGTGACGCCGGGACATGAATTCTCGGGCATCATCGAGGCGGTCGGCAATGCCGTGTCCGGCTTTGCCGTCGGCGACCGTGTCACCGGCGATCCCAACATCGCTTGCGGGCGATGCCCGTATTGCCATGCCGGCCGAGTCAATCTGTGCCGCAATCTCAGTGCCATCGGCATCCATCGCGATGGCGGCTTTGCCGACTATGTCGTGCTGCCGCAGAAGCAGGCCTTCGTCCTGCCCGCCGATCTGCCGCCAACGCATGGCGCGTTCTGCGAGCCGCTCGGCTGCTGCCTGCATGGCGTCGACCTTGCCGAGATCAAGCCGGGCAGTTCGGTGATCGTGCTCGGCGGCGGCGTGATAGGCCTGCTCACCGTGCAATTGGCGCGGCTGGCCGGCGCCACGACCATCATCCTGTCGACCAGACAAGCATCGCGGCGCGCGCTTGCCGAGGAGCTCGGCGCCACGGCGACGGTCGATCCCACTGTCGCCGATGTCATCGACGCCATTGCCGGGCCGGCTGGGTTGGCGCCTGGTGGCGCCGACGTGGTATTCGAATGTGCCGGCGTGCGCGAGACCGTCGAGCAGTCGATGCGGCTGGCACGGGCCGGCGGCACAGTCGTCATCGTCGGCGTGACGCCGCAAGGCATGAAGGCGGAATTCGAGCCCTTCGACCTGTTGTTCCGGGAATTGAAGGTGGTCGGCTCGTTCCTCAATCCCTATACGCACCGCCGCGCCGCCGAGTTGATCGCATCGGGCGCGATAGAGATCGAGCGGCTGATCTCCAGGCAGGTTCCGCTAGAAGAGGCGGCTGAGGTGATCGCCAATCCGCCGGCGCCCGGCGAGGTCAAGGTGCTGGTGGTGCCGAGCCGACTCTCAAGTCTCGCAACGTTGGCGACTGGCGAAACCGTCGATGACAACTTGTCCAGCCGATAGATGGGTACCAGTTTGAACCGGATACATGGGTAACAGTTCTCCCCCTTATGATGGGTTCGCCGCCGCGCCAGGCGGTTTGGTTGGTGTGGCGCTTCGGCGAACCAGTTTCATGTGCTTGTGGTCGATGAAGCCGAGCGGATGGGCATAGAAGCGCATCGCCCATTCGCCGTTCTCAGTCTCTTCGATGGCAATCGGCTCGCCTGCC
>NZ_AXAE01000014.1 GCF_000472705.1 Mesorhizobium erdmanii USDA 3471
CACTGCCCGCGACAACGCTCTGATGGTCTCCGTGCCCGGGGTCTCCAAGGTCACCGCGCTCTCGCTCCTGGCGCTCCTGCCCGAGCTCGGCCAGCGCTCACCCAAGTCGATCGCCGCACTCGTCGGCCTTGCCCCGTTCGACAACAAGAGCGGCAAGCTCAGGCGCAGGAGCCAAATCCAGGGTGGCCGATCGCGTGTGCGCCGCGCCCTCTACATGGCAGCTCTCGGCGCCATTCGAGCCTGTGACCGGTTCAAAGCGTTCTACAGCACCATCGCTGCACGATCCGGCTCCAAGAAACTCGCCATCATCGCCGTCGCCAGGAAGCTTCTCGTCGTCCTCAACGCTATCATCCGAGATCAAAAAGCTTTCGCTTGAACACAGTTGCCATTCCGTGACTTTGCAGCGCTGCTACGGTGCGGAATTCTGCTCGCTGCATTCGTTGGCTAACGTCGCGGCATGGATTCGAGCGTCAAGCCCGGGGATGGCGACCTCGAGGAACGCGTCCACCAACCTCCCCTCCTGGCCAGTCCCCTCACAAATCGCTTCAAACCGGCCGCCCACTTCGCTACGCTCCACTCATGTCTCAATCCGCCACAGCAATCTTCGGCGCTCGTCGCGACCAAGCCTTTCCCACGCTGGGCGAGGCGGACATCGAGCGCATGCGCCGGTTCGGCGAAGCCAGCGCCTACGGGGCCGGCGAGCACATCATCAAGGCCGGCGATGTCGCGCCCGGCCTGATCGTCGTCCTGTCAGGCAAGGTCGATATTACCCAAGACGGGCTCGGCCGGCGCGAGACGATCGTCAGCCATGGCCCCGGCAGCTTCGTCGGCGAGCTGGCGCAGCTTTCGGCACGGCCCTCGCTGGTCAATGCCGAGGCCGCCGAGCCGGTCGAGGCCTTCGTCATCCCCTCGCGGCGGGTGCGCGACCTGATGGTGCAGGAGGCCAATCTCGGCGAACGCATCATGCGGGCGCTGATCCTGCGCCGTGTCGGGCTGCTCGAAAGCGCCACCAGCGGGCCGATCGTCATCGGGCCATCCGGCAATGCCGACGTGCTGCGGCTGCAAGGCTTCCTGGCCCGCAGCGGCCAGCCGCACCGCGTGCTCGATTCCGGCAGCGACCCCTGCGCCAAAACCCTGGTCGAGCGTTTCGATGTCGACCCGCACCATCTGCCGGTCGTACTGTGCCCGAACGGCAGGCTGCTGCTCAATCCCGGCGAGAAGGACCTCGCCCGCTGCATCGGCCTGCTCAGGCCGATCGATGCCGATACGCTGTATGACGTCGCCATTGTCGGCGCCGGCCCGGCGGGGCTCGCGGCGGCGGTCTATGCGGCGTCCGAAGGGCTGTCGACCATCGTGCTCGATTGCCGGGCCTTCGGCGGCCAGGCCGGCGCCTCCTCGCGCATCGAGAACTATCTCGGTTTCCCCACCGGCATCACCGGCATGGCGCTGATGGCGCGCGCCTACAACCAGGCGCAGAAATTCGGCGTCGAAATGGTGATCCCGGACGAGGCGAAGCTTTTGAGCGCGGCGACCGACAATTCAGGCGCGCGCTATCTGCTCGATGTCGGCGATGGCGAGACGGTGCGCACGCGCAGCGTGGTGATCGCCAGCGGCGCGCGCTACCGACGCCTCGACGTCGCCAACCTGTCGCGGTTCGAGGGAACCTCGGTGCATTATTGGGCCTCGCCCATCGAAGGGCGGCTTTGCGCCGGGCAGGAGGTGGCGCTGGTCGGTGCCGGCAATTCGGCGGGGCAGGCGGCGGTCTATCTCGCCAGCCAGGCGCGCAAGGTTGCGCTGCTGGCGCGGGGCGGCAGCCTCGATGCCTCGATGTCACGCTATCTGGTCGAACGCATCAAGGCGCAGCCGAACATCGAGGTGCTGACCGAGACCGAAATCGAGGCGCTGGACGGCGAAGAGGGCAATCTCGCCACTGTCCGCTGGCGCAACCGCGTCAGCGGTGAACAAACGACGCGGCCGATCCGCCATCTCTTCCTGTTCATCGGCGCCGATCCGAACACCGACTGGCTGGCGCACTGCAACGTGGCGCTGGATGCCAAGGGGTTCGTCCGCACCGGATCGGAGCTGGGCCCGGACCGCGGTTTCATGGAGACCAGCCGCAGCGGCGTGTTCGCCATCGGCGACGTGCGTTGCGGCTCGGTCAAACGCGTCGCGGCGGCGGTCGGCGAGGGCGCCCAGGTGGTCGCGGCCTTGCATGCTTATCTGGCGCAAGACGGCGGCCAGACCGCCGCGCTTCAACAGAGAGATAGTTTCAGGAGAGTGTGATGGCGGACGAATGCGAGCATGCGGCTGGGATCAAGGACGTCACGCCGAGCGCGCTCGGCTGCGAGGAGTGTCTGAAGAGCGGCTCGTGGTGGGTGCATCTGCGGCTCTGCCGCACCTGCGGCCATGTCGGCTGCTGCGACGACTCGCCCAACCGCCACGCCACCAAGCACTTTCATGCCACCAGCCATCCCGTCATCGAGGGCTATGACCCGCCGGAAGGCTGGGGCTGGTGTTATGTCGACGAGGTCTTTCTCGACCTCGGCGACCGCACGACACCGCAGAACGGTCCGATCCCAAGGTTTGTTTGAGACGACGCGAACTCCAGTCGGAAACACGCTTCGTCATCCTCTAGGGTGGAGCAGTCGCGAAGCGACGTCGCGGAGACCCTGGGATCCATGCCGTGACCTGACGGCCCTACTCCAACGGTTGAGAATGACCACTGCTCGCGAGAGCGCATCGATCAGCGTAACATATTGATGTGCGGCACGTTTTGACCGGCGTCACGGAATGGATCCCAGGGTCTCCGCGACGTCGCTTCGCGACTGCTCCGCCCTAGGATGACGAAGTTGGGTAGCTTCGGTCAATCGCGAACCGCATCCTCAATCAGTCCCGCTTTGGCGTGGGCGCGGGGGTCGGATTATCCACGCTGTTCTCGTTCACCTGGAAGGCCTTTCCCTCAACCTTCTTTTTCCTGAGGTTGTCACCGGTCTCAGGCCGCGGCGGGCGCTTGGGGTCTTCTTCGGTGTTCTCGTTGATGTCGAAAGCTCTGGTCATCATCTCCTCCGGGAGGCTGTCCTGGAACACAATCTCCGACGGTGCGTGGGGTTCCGCCGGCAAGGCGGGACGATCATTGCAGTTGTGACGGCGTCCGGGAAAGCGGGGGGCAAGGCCGGCAACTCAACCATCGCCGGCCATCATGCCGGCCATCATGCCGGCTTGTGCTGTCGCACGATCCTCCATTCATGCCAGATCAACACCATGACGATCGCATCGAAGACGGTCAGGACCAGCAGGCCGAATGATTGGGTGTAAGAGTAACGATAGACTTGATAGATCATGAACAAGCCCAAAGCCGCGAGCGAGGCAGGGTAAGACCAGAGCTTGCCTCTCAAAAGCCCAACCACCAAGGCAAGCTTTATCAAGCCGTGGCTAAGCAGGTAGAAGGCATAGAACTCCTTGCTGGCGATCGAAAAATGGCTTGCCATCTGCGACAGATGGCCAGCTATGAAATCGTTTGGATCTTCTATCAATTCGTCCGCGGTGAGGGCATTGACCCAGGAGGCAATGGTATCGGTGGTGACGACATAGAGCAGAATCCCGCCGATGCATTCGATCAGGGCATGCGCGCCCTTCAGCCATAGGCTGACTTCGAAGATCTGGTGGATGCGGCGTTCATCGACAAACTTCAAGAATCCACCTCACAACCAACAACGGAATCCGATGCCAATGGATGTAGCTTTAACACACTGGATAAATGGCGCGGCCGGTATCAGCGCCTTTCTCGATAAGACGATGATAGGAGTCTCACAAATCGGCGTTCCTCTCATGGTTCTGGCCGTGGCCCTGCAATGGTGGGCGAAGGTTGACCGCTACCACGTTCGCCACGCGGTCGTGTCGGCCGGTCTGGCGTTCTTGCTCGGTCTGGCGGTCAACCAGTTCATTCTTCTATTCGTGCATCGGATACGCCCCTACGATGCCGGCGTGACGCACCTGTTGATTGCGCCGAGTGCCGACTGGTCGTTTCCATCCGATCACGCGACAGCGAGCATTGCGATTGTTGCGGCTTTTGCGATGCAAGGCCTCCCGCGCCGGACGATTGCGCTCTTCATCATGGCATTCCTGATCTGCGGGTCGAGAATCTTCATCGGTACGCACTACCTGACCGACGTTGTCGGCGGGGCCATCACCGGCATCCTGGGTGCTATCGTGGTGCGACTGGCTTACCGCGAGAACTCCCGTCTGGACAAGCTGGTGACCAAGATCCTTTAGCCAGGCGCTGATCACCGCCGCGCTGCGGCTCACGGGCTTGTCAACGGCAGGGAGGCGGCCTTCCTTTGTTCGGCCATAGCCTCGGGCGGTATCATCTTGACCACGGCTAGAATTCCCAGGGGAATCAGGATCGCGTCATCGAGGTGACCAAGGGGATGAAATCGGGAAATCAGGTCGATTCAAGATAAGGCGTAGCCCGCGACACACACGGCAAGCGCCTTGGCGTACTATGGCGTTCGGGGATCGCCCGCCACGGTAGAGCGCATGCACGTCGCGCTTGATCGCTCGCTCAGTGTTGTAGTCATTGGATGATTGTAACGCCAAGGGATGGCGCCCAAATAGCGCACACCGGCAGGCGTTCGCGGCTGTTGTGCCGTCTATCGCACCGACCCGGTTACGGTGCGGTCGACATCGGGAACGGATTTGCGTCCGTTGCCGGCAAGAGCGGCGATGATCAGCAGGCTGGCCACCACCGGAACGAACAGGACGGCGACGCGGGCCTGTACATGAAGAATGGCGCGCCATTCGTTGCGCTTGTCAGGTCTGTCGCTCATCACACTCACTTTGCCATGGAGCCCCCCGCGAGGTCACATAGAGGTGAACCGTTAAGCAACTCCTTCCGACTTCGTTAACGGGTAGAGTTCAGGCGCGAAATCAGCTGAGCCCTATCCGCCTTGAGCCTTGCCGGAACAGCGCCTCGGCATCGGGCTCGAAGCGGAAGGTGCCGATGAAATCGTCGGCGCGGTAATCAGGCAATGTCTTGCGGATGGCGGCGGCGAAGCCGCGCGCCTCGTCGAGCCGGCCGGCCAGCGCCAGGCAGTGCGCGGCGATCGCCAGGATGATGGTATGGGCATTGGGCCGCGCCGCCGCCTTCAGCGCCCAGTTGGCCGCCTCCTCGAACTGGCCAAGCCGCACATGCGACATGGCGCGCGACCCCAGCATGCCGAACAGCAGCGGGTCGAAGGGGCTCAAATGACGCGAATGGTCCGACGAGTCTATCGCCGCGCGCGGGTCGCCCGACTGCGAGTGGACGAAGGACAGCGCGTAGTGGCCGAGCGCGAAATTCGGGCTGAGATCGACCGCTCGTTCCAATTCGCGGAGCGATCCGTCCTGCTCGCCGCGTAGCCACAGCGCCCGGCCCATCGCCCAGTGCGCGGCCGGATTGTGGTCGTCGACCAGCAGGCTGTGGCCGGCGCTCTCATAGGCCAGCGCGCTTTCGCGGTCGCGGTCGCCCCAGCGCTGGAAGGCATTCTGCCAGTGGGTGAAGGACAGGCCGGCATAGGCGCGGGCAAAGGTCGGGTCGAGCTGCAAGGCCTTGTCGAAAAAATGCCGCGCCTGCTCGTTCTCGGCCCGGGTGAAGCGATACATGTGCCAGAGACCGCGATGGTAGGCCTCCCAGGCATTGAGCGAGTTGGGTGCCTTCAGCATGGCGCGGTTGCGCTCGACCGTTTCGATCTCCGCCGATATCGATGAGACGATACTGTCGCCGATATCGTCGAGCACGGCAAACAGGTCGTCGGGCCTGCGCTCGAAGGTCTCGGCCCAGACGATCCTGGCCGTGCGCACCTCGATGAGCTCGACGCTGACGATCAGACGGCCGGTCTGGTTGCGCACCGTGCCCGTGGCGACATAGTCGACGCCAAGTTTTCTGCCGGCTTCCTCCGGCGCTGTGGTCGTTTCCGCCAGCGCGAACACCGATCCGCGCGCGATGACGAAGAAGTCCCGAAGCTTGGCGAGACGGGTGATGATGTCGTGGGTGAAGCCGTCGGCAAGTCCGCCGCGCCCGCCACTTTCCTCGACGAACGGCATTACCGCCAGCGAGGCCTGGCTTGGCTCGATCGCGCCGGCATCATCCGGCGTGGCGACCAGCTGCGGTCGTGTGGACAGGCTGGCCGGCTGCGCCTTGAGCGGGCTGCCCGACTGTCGGTCGCGGATTGCCTGCCAGGCGACGCGCAGCGGGGCGAAATCCAGCTCTTCCGACTGAAACAGGCGGGCCGCGGAGGCCAGATGCGCCTCTGCCGCGCCGATGGCGCCGCGCTCCGCCAGATTGGACAGCAACGCCAGATGCGCGCGGGTGTCGAAGGGCGCCAGCTCGACCCATTTGTCGAGATGGCCGGACATTTCGGGCGAGCCCGCCGGATGGTTTGCGGCAAGCCGTTCCAGCACGGCGGCGTGGCAAGCGTGAAAACGCCGGCGCTGGGCGACCAGCCAGCTGTCGAAGAGCGGGCTGCGCTCCAGCTCCAGTCCGTCGAGCAGATCGCCGGCGAACAGGTTTGCCAGCGCCTGCAACCGCGCAGTGTCGAGCGTGCCGATCCCGAGGCCGGCGGCGTGGGCGATCTCCAGCGCATCGACAAGGCAGCCGTCGAGATCGAGCGCGACCGCATCGCCTTGTGTGATGACCCGGCGCCGATCCGGCGTGTCGAGCGCGCCGCGCAGCTTGCTCAGGCACCAGCGCAACTCGCCGCGGGGATCGTTGGGCACATCCCACAGCAGTTCGCACAGGCGACCGCGGCCCACGGCATGCGGCGCCAGCGCCAGATAAGCGAACAGCGCGCGCAGCTTGCGCGACGCCGGCAGCGCAACGGGCACGCCGTCACGCGCGATTTCCAGCGGTCCGAGCAGGCGCACGGACAGGCTGGGGATGCCGCCGTCCTGCCTTGCTTGTGCGGATTCCACGTCCGTTTCCACGCCTGCTCCCACGCTGGCCTGTCGGCCCTTGCTGTATCACCAAACACGAAATGGCGCATCCGGCCGCGAATTTCGCGCCGGGCATCGCCATTGCCGCATCGTCGGCATGTCAGTCCTAGCGCGGCAAGGTCTCGAAACCTCGCCGCCCGATCCGCCGGTTTGTAACCGGCCCTGTGAAGTGAAGACGAACACGATCAAGGAGATCAACGATGTTGAACAAACAAAAAATCCGGACCACGAACGGGCGCGGCCGCCTGTTCGACAGCATTCTGGACACGGTCGGCGATACGCCGGTGATCCGCATCAACAATCTCGGGCCGGCCCATGCGACGATCTATGTCAAGGCCGAGTTCTTCAACCCCGCCGCCTCGGTGAAGGACCGGCTGGCGCTCAACATCATCGAGGAAGGCGAGCGCAGCGGTGCGCTGAAGCCCGGCCAGACAGTGATCGAGGCGACCAGCGGCAACACCGGCATCGGCTTGGCCATGGTCTGCGCGCAAAAAGGCTATCCGCTGGTCGTCACCATGGCCGACAGTTTTTCGGTCGAGCGCCGCAAGCTGATGCGCATGCTGGGCGCCAGGGTGGTGCTGACGCCGCGCGCCGAAAAAGGCTTTGGCATGTACAAGAAGGCGGTTGAGTTGGCCGAAGCCAATGGCTGGTTCCTCGCCCGCCAGTTCGAGACGTCAGCCAACGCCGCCATCCACGAGGCGACGACGGCACGTGAGATCGTCAATGATTTCAGGGGGGCGCGGCTCGATTGCTTCGTCACCGGCTATGGCACCGGCGGCACCGTCGTGGGCGTGGCGCGCGTGCTGCGCCGCGAACGGCCGGACACCCGCATAGTGCTGTGCGAACCGGCCAATGCGCAACTGGTCGGCAGCGGCAAGGCGCAGCAGCGCGGTGCCCATGGCGCCCCTGCCGCCAGCCACCCGGCCTTCGAGCCGCACCCGGTCCAGGGCTGGACACCGGACTTCATCCCCAACGTGCTGCAGGAGGCGATCGACGCCAGCCTCTATGACGAGGTGATGCCGATCGCCGGACCCGAAGGCATCAAATGGGCCAAGGCCTTGGCGCAGAAGGAAGGCATCTTCACCGGCATTTCCGGCGGAGCCACCTTCGCCGTGGCGCGCCAGGTGGCGGAGAAGTCGGCGGCCGGATCGGTGATCCTGTGCATGCTGCCCGACACCGGCGAGCGCTACATGTCGACGCCGCTGTTCGACGGCATCGAGGCCGAGATGGATGCCGACGAGATGGCGCTGTCGCGCTCGACGCCCGGCTGCCAGTTCCCGACGGCTTGACGGGAGACCGGTGATGGACATCGCGCAGGAAACCCTTGGGCTTTTGGCCGAGGAGACGCTCGACCCCGCGGACTGGGCCACGGTCCAAGCCCTGTCGCACCAGGTCATCGACGATGCCGTCGATTACCTCAGCGACGTCAGGGACCGTCCGGTGTGGCGGGAGATGCCGGCGGATGTGCGGGAAGCCTTCGCCGCACCCCTGCCGCGATCGCCGGCGCCGCTGGCCGATGTCTACAGCGAGGTCTCGCGCACGGTGATGTCCTATCCGATGGGCAACATCCATCCGCGCTTCTGGGCCTGGTATATGGGGTCGAGCAACTTCACCGGCGCGCTCGGCGACTTCCTCGCGGCAATCCAGGGCTCCAATCTCGGCGGCGGCAACCACGCCGCCGGGCTGATGGACAACCAGGTGGTGAACTGGTGCAAGGAGATGTTGGGCTTTCCTGCCTCCGCCTCCGGCACGCTGGTCAGCGGCGGCTCGATGGCCAACATCATCGGCCTGACCGTGGCGCGCAACACCAAGGCCGGCATCGACGTGCGTGAGCACGGCGTTGCCGCGATCGACAAGCCGCTGCGCTTCTATGGCTCGGACCAGCTCCATTCCTGCCACCGCAAGGCGATGGAGGCGCTCGGCCTCGGCAACCGGGCGCTGCGCCGCATCCCGACCGATGCCGGCCTGCGCATCGACATAACGGCCTTGCGCGCCGCGATAGCCGAGGATCGGGCGGCGGGTTGCAAGCCGGCCTGCGTCATCGGCAATGCCGGCACGGTCAACACCGGCGCGATCGACGATCTCAAGGCGCTTGCCAAGCTCGCGCATGAGGAAGGCCTGTGGTTCCATGTCGATGGCTGCATCGGCGCCCTGATCGCGATTGCACCCGACAATGCGCATCGCGTCGCCGGCATAGAATCGGCGGATTCGGTCGCGCTCGATCCGCACAAATGGCTGCACGCGCCGTTCGAGGTCGGTTGTGCCCTGGTCAGGGATGCCGTAGCGCATCGCCGCACCTTCGCCGTGACGCCCGAATATCTGGAATCGACGTCGCGCGGCCTTGCCTCCGGCGACTGGCTGCACGATTACGGCCTGCAGACCTCGCGCGGCTTTCGCGCGCTCAAGGTCTGGATGGCGCTGAAGGAACATGGCGTCGACAAATTCGGCCGCCTGATCGACCAGAATATCGCGCAGGCCGCCTATCTCGCCGGGCTGGTCGAAGCCGAGCCATCGCTCGAGTTGGCGACGCCGCCGACCATCAACATCGTCTGCTTCCGCTACCAGCCGGGGCTTGCCGGCGAGGCGCTGAAGGCACTCAACACCGAAATCATGCTGCGGCTGCAGGAACGCGGCATTGCCGTCCTCTCCGACACCACCGTGCATAGCCAACACTGGCTGCGCGTGGCGATCGCCAACCATCGCACAAGGCGCGAGGATCTCGATCTTCTGGTCGCCGAGACGCTGCGGCTGGGGCGGGAGATCGCTGGCGCCGCGTCTTCCTAGTTCCCGGCAGGCATGCGATTCTGCCGGGATGATTCGGGAGGGTCCGGCGGTGACGTTGTTTCGCATGGTTGCGCTGGCAGCATTGGTCTTCGCCACCTCGGCCGAGGCCGCCGACATGGCCCTGTTCGTCAAGAACATGCGCAGGGAAGGCGTCGCGGTAGAGCTGTTCAGCCGTGACCGCGAAACGGTCTGGCCGGGCAACGACAAGGTATTCCTGATCGATCCGAACTCGCAGAAATCGGTGCCGATCTCGTGCAATCAGGGCGAACGTATCTGCTACGGCGCCTGGGTCAACGGCAATGACCAGATTTCCGCCGGCGTCGGGCCTGACAACGACCAGCCTTGCGACACCTGCTGCTTCATCTGCGTGGAGCACTCGACCGAGACAATCGACCTGGTGCCGTGATCGGCCGGCGTGTCGCGAGAGCAATTCCAGGAGAACCGTTTCACACTTTTCCTGGAATTTGCTTAGGGCAGACCGGCCTTGCGGAAGCCATCGACGAAATGCTCCATCATCGCGGTGTCGCGGAAAGGCTCCGTCCAGACCCAGTGGCGGGTCGTGAAATGCGGGTTGCCGACGAGGAACAATTCGACCTCGGCGCGCGCCTCGTCGAGCCTGCCAAGTTGCGCCAGGCTTGCCGCCAGGAAACGGCGTGAGCTCGTCCGGTAGGTCTCGTCGCGGCGCAGCGTCTCGACGGCGGCCTCGTAGTCGCGCGCCGCATATTGCGCCTGGCCGAGTGTCAGATAGTACCAGCTTGCCGGAAACGGGTTGAGCCGAAACGCCTTGCGGATCTGCTCGAGGGCCTCTTCGACGCGCCCGGCCAAGGTCGTGATGTCGGACAATGTCGCCCAGGCGTCGGCCTCGTTCGGGTCGAGCTCGAACGCCCTGGCGAATTCGGCATCCGCCTCTTCGAAGTCTCGTTCATAGGCGAGTAGGTTGCCGAGCACCCAACGGCAGCCGGCGTCGTTGGCATCGATCGCCACGGCCCTGCGCGCCAGCTCCAGGGCGATGCGGCGGTTCGGTTCGACCGGCTCGCCCCAATGCACCCATCCCATCCAGTGGTTCATGGCAAGCCAGCGATAGGCCTCGGCGTAGTCCGGATCGAGAGCGACAGCGCGCGTCAGCATCAGATGCGCTTCCCGTGCGGACTGCGGCGAGTCGTCGATCAGCTTGCGCGCCCGTACGCACAGATCGTAGGCCTCGAGATTTGTCGGCCGATTGCGCGGCGTTGGCGCCCGCAGCCGGCCGAGCAGCGCCTCCACGATCTTGGCAGTCACCTCGTCCTGAACGGCGAAGATATCGTCAAGGCCGCGATCGAAGCGCTCCGCCCACAGATGTTCGCCGCTCACCGCGTCGACCAGCTGCGCATTGATCCGCACCCGCCCGGCGGCGCGTCTGGCGCTGCCTTCCAGGAGGTAGCGTACGCCCAACTCCTCGGCGATCTCGCGCACGTCCATCGCCTTGCCCTTGTAGGCAAATGTCGAGTTGCGGGCGATGACGAACAGGCCCGGTGCCCTGGACAGGTCGGTGATCAGGTCTTCGGTCAGGCCGTCGGCGAACGCCTCCTGTTCGGGGTCGTTGGCGAGATTGACGAAAGGCAGCACCGCGATCGACGGCTTGTCGGGCAGCGGCAAATGTCTGCGCTTGGCGTGGTCGAGCTGCGCGATCGCGCCGGTGAAGCGATAGCCGACGCGAGGGACCGTCGATATCCATTCGCCGCCATTGGCGGGTGGACCAAGCAGCTTGCGCAACTGCGCGATCTGCACGGTGAGATTGCCTTCCTCCACCGCCGTGCCCGGCCACGCCGCTTCCATCAACTCCGCCTTGTCAAGGATTTCTCCGGGCCGTCCGACGAGCGCCGCAAGCAGCTTCAGCCCGCGGTAGCCGACGGCAACGGGATCGTCGTTCCGGAGCAGCGTTCCCGCACCCGGATCAAGCACGAACGGACCAAAGGCAAAGCGCGATCCCTGCATAGGGCGCATCTATAGATCAATTCGAGGAAAAGTGTGAGGCGGTCACGTCAGCGGAAGCGCCTGGATTTTTCCACGGGGAATTGCGCCAAAACAAGGAGTTAGAGCCTGTTTGGAACTTTTGAGAACTATTTGGCAGGGCTTAATTACGCCGCTGTCCGTATCCGGCAGAATTCAACCTCAATCAGGTCGAGGCCCCTCGAATCGTGGGGGCTTCGGAACACCATGGAGGTTGCCATGACCAACATTTTTGCATCAGCCCCGCATCAGGCGGTGCGGCGGGGAGTGCCAGTCGGGCAGGTGCCCAACAGGCGCTATAGCCTTGCCAGCCTGCGAAACACCATCGCCGCCTGGCGCCAGCGGACCCGCTTTCGCTGGGACCTAAAGCGAATCTCGGAGGTCAATCCGCATCTGATCGACGATATCGGCCTGACCAGAACGCAGGTCGATGAAGAGATCGCCAAACTGCCCTTCTGGCAGCGATAGGCGAGACGCGGCAATGATTATGTCAGGGATTGCCGACATCATCCCTTTAGCCCCGGCCCGCCGCATGGCATGATCACTCCATCGGCCGTGGGGGCCGATTCTTCATCGGGGGTTCCATGTCTTTCATATCAGCGCGCCGCCTTGCCGCGGCGGTTTCGCTTGCCGTCCTGTTCGCATCCGCCGCCCATGCCGGCGACGTCACCTTCGCCATCAAGAACGGCCATCCCAACGCCATGCGCGTTGAGCTCTACAGCCAGGACCGCGACTATGTCTGGCCAGGCGACGGCAAGGACTTCTACCTCGACGATGGCGAGACCAAGTCGTTGCCGATCTCCTGCAACGAAGGCGAATCGATCTGCTACGGCGCCTGGGTCGATGGCGACGAGGGCACCTATTGGGGCGTCGGCCCCGGCAACAAGGAAAAATGCGAGGATTGCTGCTACACCTGCAGCGGCGGCGAGACCGAGGAGATCAATCTCGTCCCCTGACCGGTTTGCCAGCTTGACGGTTTTGCAACTGACGCCATAGCCTGTGCACCTACCCAGAGCGCGCCGCGTCGATTGACGCGGCGCGCTTCAGGCAAAAGGAGTACCGCGATGGCCGGCATGGTCGAAAGCGACAAGATCGACGTCGGGTTTTCCGGCAAACGCTGCATCCATTCGCGCAACTGCGTGCTCGGCAATCCGCACGTCTTCGTGCCCAATGCGCCTGGACAGTGGATCCATCCCGAAGCGGCCACGACAGAGCAAGTGGTGGCGCTGGCGGAAAACTGCCCGTCGGGCGCCATCACCTATGTCAGGAAGGATGGCGGGCCGCAGGAACAGCCGCCGGTGGTCAACACCGTTCGCCTGCGCGAAAACGGCCCGCTCGCCGTGCACGCCGAGATCGTGCTTGGCGACGAGAGGTTCTTCCGCGCCACGCTCTGCCGCTGCGGCGCCTCCCAGAACAAACCCTTCTGCGACAACAGCCATATCAAGGCTGGCTTCACAGCCACCGGCGAACCGACGCTGAAGGACACGCCGGCGCTCGAAGCACGCAATGGCCCGCTGAAAGTGACGCCGACCACCAACGGCCCGCTCAAGCTCGAAGGCAATGTCGAGATCGTCACCGGCACCGGCCACACGGTGGACCGTACCACCAAGACCTTCCTCTGCCGCTGTGGCCACTCGGCCAACAAGCCGTTCTGCGATGGGACGCATAAAAAAGTCGGCTTCGTGGCATGAAAGGCGGTTCGCCAGCGTTAGTTTAGGATGACGTCTCGCGCTCAGGGAGGAAGTCCATCATGCGCACCATGCTCGTTCTTGCTCTGCTTGCCTTTGCCATGCCCGCCTACGCCGCCAATCATGCGGTCCAGATCAAGGGCATGAAATTCAATCCGTCGAAGATCTCGGTCGCCGTCGGCGATACCATCACCTTCACCAATGCCGACCCGATGACGCACACCGCCACCGCGCTTGACGGCTCCTTCGACACCGGCCATCTCGCCACGGGCAAGAGCGCCAAGGTCAAGATATCCGCGGCCGGCGCGCACCCGTTCCATTGTGCGATCCACAGCTCGATGAAGGGCACCGTCACGGCGAAATAGCCACATCTCGCCGAACTTTCTTTCGCCATGGCGAGAAGACTTTCCTGCGTCGGCAGGAGAGATGGTCACCGGCGTTGCGGCCATAGCTGCGATCTCCGCCAATTTGGGGCAGATCGAGTCCCCATCACGGTCATCGCGTGTTGGCCCAGCGCTCGCTGCTTTATCGGCCGGCCGCTATGGGTTAAGGGCGGCAAAGCAATTCCCCACTTGCCCGGACCGCCAAATGACCACCAAGACCAAGCCAAAGCCACTTTTCCTCGGGATCGATACCGGCGGCACCTATACCGATGCCGTGCTGTGGTCCGAGACGGAAGGCCCACAACAGGGGCCGAACAAGGGCAAGGTTCTGGCCAAGGCCAAGGCGCTGACCACGCGCCATGATCTCGCCGTCGGCATTTCCGGCGCTGTCGATGCGGTGCTGCAAAAATCCGGCACCAACCCTGGCGCGATCAAGCTCGTTTCGATGTCGACGACGCTTGCCACCAATGCGCTCGTTGAAGGCCAGGGCGGCCGCGTGGCGCTCGTCATGATCGGCTTTTCCGAAGCCGACCTCGCCCGCGATGGGCTGAAGACGGCGCTCGGCACCGATTCGGTGGTGTTTTGCCCAGGCGGCCATGACGTCCACGGCAATGCCGCCAGGCTCGATCTGTCGGGGTTGGAGGCGATGCTGCCGGAACTCGGCGCCTCGGTGTCCGGCTTTGCCGTCTGCGCCTATTTCGCCACCCGAAACCCGGCGCATGAAGTCGCCGCCCGCGAACTGATCCGCGACAAGACCGGCCTGCCGGTCACCGCGAGCCACGAGCTGTCGGCCAAGCTCGGCGGCCCGCGCCGGGCGCTGACCACGCTGCTCAACGCCAGGCTGATCTCGATGATCGACCGGCTGGTGGCGGCGACCGAAGGATTTTTGGAAGCCCGCGACATCGCCGCCCCCTTGATGGTGGTGCGCGGCGACGGCGCGCTGGTTTCGGCGGCCTTCGCCCGCCAGCGGCCGATCGAGACGATCCTCTCCGGCCCGGCCGCCAGCCTGGTCGGCGCCCGCCACATGACCGGGCTCGACAATGCCGTGGTGTCCGACATTGGCGGCACCACGACCGACGTCGCCGTGCTCGACCAGGGCCGTCCGCGGCTTGATCCGGAAGGCGCCACCGTCGGTGGCTTCCGCACAATGGCCGAAGCCGTCGCCATGCGCACCTTCGGCCTCGGCGGCGATTCCGAGGTGACGCTGGAGGATGGTGCGCTCAACCCGAAAATCCTGCTCGGGCCGCGCCGCCTTGTGCCGCTGGCGCTGGCCGGCATGGCGCATGGCGATGCCGTCAAATCGGAACTCGAACGCCAGTTGCGCGCGCCCAACCCCGGCCGCATGGACGGCCGTTTCGCGGTGCGCACCGGCGTGCCCGACAGGCTTGCAGCGGGCCTCACGGCTCCGGAAGCGCGCCTTTACGAGGCGATCGGCGCCACCCCGCTGGCCCTGGACAGGCTGCTGACCTCGAATGCCCAGAACGCCACGTTGAACCGGCTGGTCGCGCGCGGCCTGGTGCATATCTCAGGCTTCACCCCGTCGGACGCGGCCCATGTGGTTGGCAAGCAGGCCAACTGGGATGCCGCCACCGCCCGCCTCGGCGCCGAATTGTTCTCCCGCAAACGCGATGGCCGCGGCCAACCTATCGCCGCCTCACCGGAGCTGCTCTCGGAGCGCGTGCTGGTGACGCTGACGCGCTGGTCGGCGGAATACATCCTCGAAACCGCCTTCGCCGAGGACGGTCTCGATGGCGCCGCGACCGTGGCGCACGCATTGGTGCAGCGCGCTGTCGACGCCCATCCCGGCATCGCCCGCCTCAGCGTCGCGCTCGACCGCCCTGTCATCGGCCTCGGCGCCTCGGCGCCGCTGCATTATGCCGGCCTGGCGCCGCTGGTCGGCAATGAGTGCGTGGTGCCTGAAGACACCGATGTCGCCAACGCTCTCGGCGCCGTTGTCGGCCAGGTGCGAGTTTCCGCCGAGGCGCGTGTCAGCCAGCCCAAGGAAGGGCTGTTCCGCCTCGCCTCGGGAGAGACGGTTCGCGATTTCCTCGACGAGGCGACGGCGATCGCCGCCGCCGAGGCCGACGTGCGGGCGATTGTCGCCGAGCGCGCCCGGGACGCCGGCACCGACAGCGCCGAGATCGACGTCGCGACCGAGTTCAAGGTTTCCACGGTGGAGGCCCAGCGCATGTTCATCGAGGCGCATGTCGTGGCGGTGGCCTCGGGCAGGCCGAGGATCGCTGTCTAGGCATCTTCCTTCGCCCCGTTCACGGGGAGAAGGTGGCCGAAGGGCGGATGAGGGGCAGCGCGGGCGGGCGCGATTTAGCCGTGCCGCCATTTCACGCAACTCAGCACCGCCCCTCATCGGGCTGCCGCCATCTTCTCCCGTAGAACGGGGAGAAGGACGCTGTTGCCGCCGACTTCGCCAGTTCGTCAAAATGCCCGCCTTCAACCTAAGCTGAATTGACCCTGCAACCCCGACATGCCAAACGCCCCGCAAAGCCTTTCATCTGGAGTAGCCTGATGACCGATCGCGTCGAAATCGCCGGACTGCGGATTGCCCGCGAGCTTCACGACTTTGTCGCCGCCGAAGCGCTGCCCGGCACCGGCATCGATGCGGACAAATTCTGGAACGGGTTTTCGGCCATCGTCCACGACCTCGCCCCGAAGAACCGGGCGCTGCTCGCCAAACGCGACGCCATGCAGGAGAAGCTCGACGGCTGGTATCGCGACAATGGCGCACCGATCGACATGGAGGCTTACAAGGGTTTCCTCAAAGAGATCGGCTACATCGTCCCCGAGGGGCCGGCCTTTTCGGTGTCGACGGACGATGTCGACCCCGAGATCGCCATCGTTGCCGGCCCGCAGCTGGTCGTGCCGGTGATGAACGCGCGCTATGCGCTCAACGCCGCCAATGCGCGCTGGGGCTCGCTCTACGACGCGCTCTATGGCACCGATGCCATCCCCGAAACGGGCGGTGCGGAAAAAGGCAAGGGCTTCAACCCGGCGCGCGGTGCCAAGGTCATCGCCTGGGCCAAGGATTTTCTCGACCAGTCGGTGCCGCTCACTTCGGGCAAATGGGCGGGGGTGAACGGGCTGTCGGTGGCGCATGGCGCCCTGAAGCTCGGCGCCGGCGCCGGCGGCACCACGCTTGCCAACCCCAGGCAATTCGTCGGCTATCGCGGCGATGCGGCCAACCCTGATGCCGTGCTGCTGGAAAAAAATGGACTGCATGTCGAGATCGTCATCGATCGAAACAACCAGATCGGGCGCACCGATCCGGCCGGCATTGCCGACGTCATCCTGGAATCGGCGCTGACCACTATCCAGGACTGCGAGGATTCGGTCGCGGCGGTGGATGCGCAGGACAAGGTCGTCGTCTACCGCAACTGGCTCGGCCTGATGAAGGGCGACCTGACGGAAGAGATCAGCAAGGGTGGAAAGAGCTTCGTGCGCAAGCTCAATCCCGACCGCGCCTACACCGCGCCCGCCGGCGGCACGCTGACAGTGCCCGGCCGCTCGCTGATGCTGGTCAGGAATGTCGGCCACCTGATGACCAATCCGGCGATCCTGGACCGCGACGGCAACGAAGTGCCGGAAGGCATCATGGATGCGGCGCTGACGGCGCTGATCGCGCTGCACGATGTCGGACCGAAAGGCCGCCGCGCCAATTCCCGTGCCGGCTCGATGTATGTGGTGAAACCCAAGATGCACGGCCCGGAGGAAGTCGCCTTCGCCGTCGAGATCTTCGACCGCGTCGAGGCACTGCTCGGCATGGCCAGGAACACCATCAAGATGGGCATCATGGACGAGGAGCGGCGCACCACCGTCAACCTCAAGGAAGCGATCCGCGCCGCGAAAGAGCGGGTGGTGTTCATCAACACCGGCTTCCTCGATCGCACCGGTGACGAGATTCACACCTCGATGGAAGCCGGCCCGATGATCCGCAAGGGCGACATGAAGCAGGCCGCCTGGATTTCCGCCTACGAGGCGTGGAATGTCGACACCGGCTTGGAATGCGGGCTCGCCGGCCACGCCCAGATCGGCAAGGGCATGTGGGCGATGCCGGACCTGATGGCGGCGATGCTGGAACAGAAGATCGCCCACCCCAAGGCCGGCGCCAACACCGCCTGGGTTCCGTCGCCGACAGCGGCGACGCTGCATGCCACGCACTATCACAAGGTCGATGTCCACGCCGTGCAGGCGGCGCTGAAAAGCCGGCCGAAGGCGAAGCTCGACGACATCTTGTCGGTGCCGGTGGCCGTGCGGCCGAACTGGACGCCCGACGAGATCCAGCGCGAGCTCGACAACAATGCGCAAGGCATCCTGGGCTATGTCGTGCGCTGGATCGACCAGGGCGTCGGCTGCTCGAAAGTGCCCGACATCAACGATGTCGGCCTGATGGAGGACCGCGCCACGCTGCGCATCTCCTCGCAGCACATCGCCAACTGGCTGCGCCACAAAGTGTGTTCGCAAATCCAGGTGCGGGATTCCCTGCAGCGCATGGCGGCCATCGTCGACCGCCAGAATGTCGGTGATCCGCTCTACCGGCCGATGGCGCCGGATTTCGAAAAATCGATCGCCTTCCAAGCCGCCTGCGACCTGGTGTTCAAGGGAACCAGCCAGCCGAACGGCTACACCGAACCGGTGCTGCACGCGCGGCGACTGGAGCTGAAGGCGAAAGCAACGGCCTGATCCGAAGGTCCGGAAGTACCGCGGAGATGCCATGGGCCAACGTCGCTGATTATTTATTCAACAAAGTGACTGTTTTGACACAGGCTTTTCTAACCGTTAGGATATATTAGTTTCGACGCAATAGCGGTTCGGATCGAGGGGGCAAATATGCGTCTTGTTTCAGGGATATTTTTGGCTACGGCCATGAGCGTGACCGGCGCCTATGCCGCAGACATGGTTGAGCCAGTGGCCGCCATGGATCTTCCCTATTCCTGGACAGGTTTTTATGTCGGCGCAAGCGCTGGCGGCGCATTCGGCAAGATCGACGGTGACTTTATCGGTATTCCCGGATCTGCTGACATCGGGAATTTCACCGGCGGCGCTTTGGTTGGTGCCAACTATCAATACGGTCAGTGGGTTCTTGGTGTTGAAGGCGATATCAATTATCTAGGCTTCAAGAAAGAATTCTCGCCTGGCGTCGGCGGCGGCGGCCTCGGTGCCGAAGCGAGGTTGGATGCTTTCGGAACCATCCGTGGCCGTGTGGGCTACGCTTTTGATCGTTGGCTTCCATATGTCACAGCCGGCGTTGCAATGGGTGACGTAAAGATTGATGAGCATGTCTTCAGCGCTGCCACGAGCAAGTTCCAGACAGGATATGCGGTCGGCGGCGGCATTGAGTATGCCTTCAATAGCAATTGGACCGCACGCGCTGAATATCTCTACGTTGACCTTGGAAAGAAAGATTTTGGGTTTGCGCCGGGCACGCCTTATGACGTGAAGACGAACTTCAGCGTCGTTCGCGCGGCCGTTGCCTATAAGTTCTGACCCTCCGCAAAGCTACGCCAGCCCCTTGATATCGGCGAGGCCAGGCAGCCCCAGGCAGGCGGCGCGCCGAGGCATGCAGTGAAACGCCATCAAGCCGCCTGCGCCGCACGCTCCGAACTCATGCGATAGGAAATCGCTTCGGCCAGATGGATGCGGCCGACGGTCTCGCTGGCGTCGAGATCGGCGAGCGTTCTCGCCACCTTCAGCACGCGGTGATAGGCGCGCGCCGAAAAGGCGAGTTTTTCGCTGGCGTCCTTGAGCAGCGACAGGCCGGCGGCGTCGGGCATGGCGATCTCTTCGATCACCGCCGGCGCGCAATGCGCGTTGGTGGTGGCGCGGGCGCCGAGCCGCTCGAAACGCTCGCGCTGGAGGGTGCGGGCGCGGCCGACGCGCAGCGCTACTGCCGCACTCTTCTCCGCCCGGTCGGGCCGAATCAGGTCGCTGGCCGAGACGGCGGGCACTTCGATCCTCAGATCGATGCGGTCGAGCAGCGGGCCGGAAATGCGCGCCTGATAGTCGGTGCGGCAGCGGTCGCCGCGCAGGCAGCGATAGCCCGGCTCGCCGGCCATGCCACAGCGGCACGGATTCATGGCCGCGACCAGCTGGATGCGGGCCGGATACGTCACGCGATGGTTGGCGCGCGCGATCATGCAGTCGCCGGTCTCCAGCGGCTGGCGCAGCGCGTCGAGCGTCTGCGGCGTGAATTCGGGGAACTCGTCCAGGAACAGCACGCCGTGATGGGCGAGCGACACTTCGCCCGGCCGCGCGCGTATGCCACCGCCGACCATTGCCGCCATCGAGGCCGAATGGTGCGGGGCGCGGAACGGCCGCCGGTCGGTCAGCTTGCCCTCGCCGAGCTCGCCCGCCACCGAGGCGATCATCGAGACTTCCAGCAATTCCTTTGGCGCCAGCGGCGGCAGGATCGATGGCAGCCGCTGCGCCAGCATCGATTTTCCCGAACCGGGCGGGCCGACCATCAAGAGATTGTGGCCGCCGGCCGCCGCCACTTCCAGCGCCCGCTTGGCGGTCTCCTGGCCCTTGATGTCGGCAAGGTCGGGCAGGTCGCGCGCCGCGGCGTGGATGCCGGCTTCCGGCCGCGACAGCACCTGCGTGCCACGGAAATGGTTGGCGATGGCGATCAGGCTGCGCGGCGCCAGAATGTCGAACTCCCGCCCTGCCCAGGCCGCTTCCGGGCCACAGGCGAACGGGCAGATCAGCCCTTTGCCCTCGGCATTGGCGCCGATCGCCGCCGGCAAGGCGCCGGCGACGGCGGCGATCGTGCCGTCGAGCGACAACTCGCCGAGCACGACATAGCCGGCCAGCATGTCGCCAGGAATGGCGCCAAGCGCCGCCATCAGGCCCAGCGCGATCGGCAGATCGTAATGGCTGCCTTCCTTCGGCAGGTCGGCCGGCGCCAGATTGACCGTCACCTTCTTCGACGGCATCGACAGGCCGGACGCATGCAACGCCGCCTGCACCCGCTCGCGGCTCTCGGCCACCGCCTTGTCGGGCAGTCCGACGATCTGGATCGTGAGGCGGATTAATTTCAGAGTCGCTCGGGAAAGCAATCGAGTGGTTGGAATATCAAGAACCGAGCTTCGAACCGCCAGGCCAAATCGAGGGCGCGGAATTAAGGTCTGCCGAGCGTAGCGATGTTTGTTGGCCAAAAAGCGATGACCGATCGTTCAACGACTATTTGCCAAGGCACTATTTCGTCCGCGAATAGGTCTACAAGTGCGCGCTTGTCGTACAAGCGCAGACTGCCACCCGAGAACGGATCGAGGGCTGCCATAAGCGCCTCACGTCCTGGGTTCTGAGAAAAACCTAATAGGTCTCGGCCGGCTTCTGTTAGCGTTTCCCAGAGCGTCTGCGAGGCGACATAGGCACGAGTTGACCCTCCTCCGGCTATCGCCATCTCTACCTCGACAGCGTCGTTGATCAACGCTTCAGCTAATTCGTCTAGGCCGAAGCCTTTCCCTAGGTCGAACTTCTGAAATGCCGGATATAGGCACGCGAGATTGGAAACCGCTCGGGTAATTTGATCGCTGTTGTAGGGGTGAGGGCGCATTCCGCTCCAGAGGTGATTGATTGCGGCCTGGAAGGACTCGCTGTCGGGCCGTGTAAGATCGGGCTCAACTGTCACTAAGTCCGCGCTAGAACGCCGCATGCTAACGACTTCCTGGAGTACCTTGCCTCCAGTTCTGAGCTCGCGTGGTGATAAGATAGGAGGAGTGCTATCAACGTCCATGAGGGGCCATCGCTCATCCGGGGCCCGCGAGAAGACTTCAGGTAGTTGTGACACCACAAGATCCTTCGGAGTTAGGTCTGGAGCATCCTGGATATCGACATAAATTGCTCCGTGCCTGACGCCGTAGTCTACGACGTCTCTGAAATTTTTCTGCCGCTTAGCAAGCAGGCGATACTGGTCGATCATTTGTTCCAAGTGGCTCTGACGATCGGGATAGATCTTTCGCCTCTCAATGGAAGCAATGGCGCTGGTTTGATCGAATACGATCCGGTCAAATGGCCAAATCCCATCGACATCCGTTTGAGTGTGAAGGAATAGGCCGTGCTGCGCTTGCAACCGCCACAGGTTCGCAATGTCGGGTTGAACGAAACGCATCACGGTTCCACTCTTAGTCATTGCTTTAAAAACGTCGAACACGTCGTCCGGATTGACCATAAAAATTGCGCCAAACTCACCTATTACCGCCTGGTCAGTAGCGAACCATGCTGCGACGGTAGGTTCCGTGCTAAAATCAATGAAAATGGTAGCCGCAATTTCATGGTGTTGCGCTGTGGCAACAATACTATCATCATCATTTAGGTAGGGGAGTAACTCTGGCGAGCTGCGTACCCAACTGTAAAAGTCGTCGATTTTCTTGATTTCTTCCCCTTTTTCTTCCTCCGTTCGGCGAGAGAAAGTCGATTGCATACGCCACTCAGCATTACGTTGACCTCGGAAATAGAGATATCGACCTGCGGCCCTGAACCGTTCGGCTAGGGTGATCGCCTCAGCTACGTTGGCAACTTCAAACTGAAAAAAATTTCCCGGCATTTCTTTCCCGGCCGGTAGCTCAATGTAATTGCCATCGCCCTCGACGTCGTCCCGCCATTCTCCTCCGATCACCTTATCCCTCCCATCTGTCCATCATTAGGTCTTAGTAACGATACAATCCCCTCCACGACAGGCACAATGTCCGTGACGTGCTGCTTTCCAAGCGAGCTACGCCATCCAGGACACTCCCGATATACAGCCAAACACTATGGGAAGCCGTATACCTGGCGGGTAACCATTGCTGACGTTGTGCTGCATTAATTCACGCATTTCGGACGTAGATTCTACAGTCCACTGAACTGCCCCACGAGGATCGAGGCCGGATGAATGAGCCGAGATCCGGCGGAACGACAAATATCCTAGTGTTTTACGCGTCCGCTAGGCGCCGACCGTCCATCCTTGAGGCTGGACGTGAACGACAACACCTTGTTGCTAGACGGGTGGATATTTCATGAAGTGCTTGCGGAACGAGGTCACGAGACCGTCGTTCCCGGTGTCTTTGCAGAGCTGGTGTATTTGCTTTCCGAGGCGCAGTTCGATCGTGTAACGCGACGCTTTGATCGTCTTCTTGGCAGTATCGAACATCGCGGACGCGTCATCTGACAGCGACGCAGTGGACCAGAACTCAAATTGGACCTTGAGGTTCTTCCACTCGGGGTGCGCCTTTACGGCAGCGTAGATGACTGGGACATTATGTTGGACCCAGTGCGTGAATTCCTTGTCCGGCACGTTTGCGTAGGGATTGTAGCCCTTGCACTCGATGAATGTGACTGACTTATCATCCACGAGGGCAACCACGTCGGCTTCTGCTTTTTTCCCTTCTGGCGATTTGAAGATCCGGTTCATTTTGACCTGGTGCGAGATCGTCTTCCTGGCGATTTCAGCAGCTAGATATTCGAACAGGGTTCCCCGGAGCTGGACGGACGCGCCTTCTATTTTGCCCAGCCTTTTGAAAAGCAGGTCGAGACCCTCAGGGTCCAGGGCCGTGAACGCCGCCTTGGTCAACACCGAGGAAAGTTGGGCAAGCCCTTCGGCAATCTCATCCCCAAACAGATTTCCGGGCGTGGCGGGAACGATGCCGTTCTGCTTGAGCAGAGCAAACGCCTCTTCGGAGTATTTGCCTGCAACGAATATCTGCATGCACGGCCCGACGTTCCGAAGGCGCCGAAGCGTCAGGCATTTGTTGATGAACGGGCGAATGCCCTGAACGTCAACCTCCCCGCCGAGATAGACGTCGCAGGCTATAAATCCGGGCTTCATGTTCCCATCCTTGCCCGGTTTCATCATGAAGCTCAGATAAGACGGCGCAGTGAGGTCCCATGCGAATGTGCCAACAGTTGGCGCACTGTCCGGCCCGCGTATGGCAACCTTGTCGTAGCTGACGAAGCCTAGTTTCCGCACCCAATCGCGAACAGCGTATAGCAGAAACTCTTCGGTTATCAGGCGGGCGCGCATTTCAGCGGCCATAAAGTCGAAATGGTGTTCTGACTGTACCAGGGATATGCAGGCCCCGAGGCCGGGAACATCCCGCCGTTCCAATAGTCCTGCCTGAATGAGGCGTTGGAGCACCGTTTCCGGCGACAGGTGCTTCGCCTGCCTAAGCGGCGACCCACTGGCAATTGGAAACTGGTACTCGGGAATGACGCCGCCCCTAAGCCTGATCGCCGCAATGGCGTAGCCATAGGCCGAATTCGTGTCCTGCAGCGCATCGACCAGATTGCTCCAGTATTCAGGCGAGCCGAATTGCTTCTCTAGGTAAACGTATCGCGCTTTGCGGGGAAAGGTGATGTAGGCCAGCCGCTTCACTTCGCCAGAAGCGCGAGAGACACGTTTGCGGGCCGCCGCCGGGGTCAGGCCGAGGTTCTGCACCAGATGGTCGGAGACGGCACTGGTGAGACAGGGACCCTGATATCTCATGAAGTCTTCGACCGGATCGACCACGACGTTTCTCCTTGTCACACAGCGCTATTAATAACTTAAGTACATGGGCCCGTCGTCCTTTTTTTGAATACGAACTTATCCAATTGATTCCGTGGAATAAATTCAAACTTCTTTATCGACGTTCGGAGGCGCGTGTCACAGTGGAGTGTCGCATAGGCGGGATTTCCGGACGAATTCCGTCGTTTGAACACCTATCTCAATGCTGCGTTGGCTGTGAGATGGGCTAGTCCGTGGCATGGAAAAATCGGGATCTTCATCGAATGATGACATCGGTGACGAAGTCGGCGCGGGAACGCTGTGAGGGAGCGGGAGCGTCCGCTAGTTCAGGTAATAGCATGTTTGGCGGATCCTTTAGGCTGGCACTGTGCTGCATTAATTCGCACTCCCGAAGTCCTTTATCCCCAAGCTTTGCTGGCTACTGACAGAAGGCGTGTTTTAGGACTCGGTGAACAACCGCGAATCTTTTATGTTCGCTTCAAGACTCACATGAGTCGCAACCTGCCAGGGAGGAGACGATGGCAACAACAGGGACGAGAACCCCACCATGGAAGCAACCGCTCGCAATGTAATAAAGTCCACGTTTCCTGAACAGTACACGGGCTACGCAACGTATCGCGAAGCTCCTTATCATCTGCGGGACCAGTTCATAGAACATGTCAAGCAGACCTATCAGCCCGAAACCTTTCCCGGACTCTACTGGGGCCGCCTGAACAAGAATGAGCCGTTCGAAATCATCCACATGTTCGCCGTGGATCGAAAGAAACGGCCCGAGGGCGACTACATTCCCTGTCCGATGTGCCAGCGGCGGGAGAAATTCCTCGAAGGCTCCTTCGTTTTCATCTTCAGCCGTCAGTGCATCGCGGTGATCGGCCACGACTGCGCCTCGGCAGAAGTCAAGCATGCCGCGTTCTCGAAAAAGAAGCAGGACGACGAGCGGAGGCAGCAAGAAGATTTCCTGATGGCCCGGCTGATGCACGTTCCAAGCATGCTGCGGGAACTAGAGGCCCTGAAACCGATCGCGACCGAGATCGAGAGCGTTTTCCACGACTTCCGGAGGCAGGCGCCGACGATCCAGAGGGTGCTGCGGCAGGTCAGGAAGACCGGGGGCGAATACATTCTCACGGAGATGATCGACAACGAGGCAGCTCGATACGATGACCGACTGCCGAAGAAGGTCGCGCGGGACAGCCACTTCGGCAGCCTGCGCGGCGATGCCCTCGTGCGGACAAGCTGCAAGTTCCTCGTCGAGCTTCGGAAGTATGAACAATGGCTATTGTCCTTCGCAGGCTGCGAGGACGAAACGGCGGCGATGGACATGACCATCGGGCTGCTGGAGCGCAAGGAAGCCGCTAAGGCCGTCCAGTACATCGGTACGGCCGGAAGGAAGCTCGGGTGGCTCCGGTACGAAATGTCGGCAGCATGCTTCTTCTTCGCCGAGGGGCACGTCGAGGACCTGCGCGAGTGGAGCCGGGATCGGCTCCAGCCGAATCCTTTCGAAGTCGACAGGCAGGTCCGGAACGACGGCACTGCCGTCATTCTGTCGAGGCGATTGACGAAAGACCAGGAACGCGAATATGCGCGGCTGTTCCTGAGTACCGGACTTGCTGAATGGGCGGAGGCGAACAGATGCATGCCGGACCTGGGGACCCTGTAGTTGGCACCGGGTGGTCGTATCGTCAGGAGAGGTTTGGATCCTTCATGTTGAAGCGAGTGCGACGGCTGGATGGGGTGTTAGTCGCACTATTTATCGTGAGCGCCATGTTTATGTTGCTCGGACACGAGGACCCTTTTGCCCGTGATGCGTTGTGCGGACTGACTGGCTTCTGCCCCCCTTCTAACCATGCCGCTTTCTGGAACAAGCTCGCCTATGACATAGGGACTGGCTCCCTGGTCAGCCTTGTCTTCTACGGCCTACTGATCCGAATGCCAGAGGGGCAGAAACGGCGCGGAATAAAACGAAGCCTGGAACTGCACTACCGGATGTTCAAGAAGGACTCCATCGCGATATTCCTTGGCGCTGCCGACGGATCCTACAGTCCCGATCAGGTCGACAAGCTGCTCGATCAGGCCGTTTTCCGAGACTATTTCAAAAGAGATCCGCTGACACGGCTGAGCAAGTGGGACGATGTGCTGAACAACATGACAGCGGACAACCTGCGGGAACTGCTGACCGCGATGGAAGTCTTTCGTGACGAGATTTCCTTTGTCCTCAGTAACACCGACATCCGGAGCGATGACGCGTTTGCCTTTTTCAAGAGGCTGTCCAGCGCGATCTATTTCGCGAAGGACGCGCACTTGGGATATGACTCCATCAAATCGCTTGCCGGATTTTACTGGGCGATATTTACGGGATGGGATTGGGCGACCGGATATCCAAAGAAGGATATCGTAAAGGAGATGGTTCAGGCCATCTGACGGTCGCTCCTAAACGGTGTAGTGAGGAGGCGCAGCGCGATGCCTGCCCGTTTTACAGTCTAGTCCGTCGCCGTGGCCTATCCGGAGAGCCAAATCAGCCAGTTTTCGGACGAACTAGCCAAATGGTTGGATCGGGAGGACAACCTCGCGACCGCCCTCCTTATCCGCGAATGCAGAAAGCCCGAAACGTCCGAACTCGTGCGCCATGGCCTTATGCGCCGACTCGCTACCCTCAAGCATGCGATCCAGCGCACTTTCGAGATTCTGCCCCCGCAGGAGACGGAACCCACACGCGACATGCTCATGGACGCGACGAGCCATTTGCAGACCTTCGTCATCAACGTCTTCGGCGCCATCGATAACCTGGCTCGTATCTGGTGCATGGAGGCAGACGTCCGGAAGCCGAACGGCACCCCTCTGAAGTCGATGGCTATAGGCCTCACGCCCGGCCACGTCCCCGTCCGCGCGTCGCTGTCGCAGCCTTTCCAAGACTATCTGGCGAGTGCCGACCCATGGTTCGCCTATCTCGAAGACTATAGGCATGCTCTTGCGCACCGTATTCCGCTCTATATACCGCCGCGTCAGCTCAACGACGAGGAGAGCGCTGAATTCGAGCGCCTGGAGCAGGAGATCGCGCAGGCGATACGCGACGATGAGCGCTACGTCGTGCTTCGGGGCCGTCAACAACGCCTCGGCATCTTCAATCCGCTGATGATGCACTCCTACAGCGAACAGGCTCGCCCTGTTTACCTGCATCCGCAGATGATCTGCGATCTGGCCACTGTAGTCGAGATCGGCGAGCACATGCTGCGCGAGGTCGAAGCGCTGCCGTCCCAGGTGAGCGTCGGTTCTACTGTCGAATGACAGCTTCTACTGGTGAAGCCACCTAACAATCACTAACGTCTGGTTTTTTGGGCTGATAGTGTGGCCAATTAAACGGCGCGCGACGGCGGTTCTGTTGATCAGGCTTTGGCAATCCAGATTAAGAGCTTTCAACGGCCCGCCTTCGGTCGGGCGATCAATTGGATCTCCTGACCGTAAGGTGACAGGAGGGTCTCAATACCACCAGTTGCCACGATGCCGTCTTTGCTGCCATCAGGGTGCGGCAGTTGCTCGATTTCGCAAGGGAGGACATTGTGGATACCTATATGGCCGAGGCCGACAGCGCCGAGTTTCCAGCACACACGTGGGACAAAATCGGGTTCTACGTTTATCGGCTGGTCGATCCGCGCGACGGAGCGACCTTCTACGTGGGGAAAGGATACGGAAACCGCGTTTTCCAGCACGCCAGGGGCGTTTCCCTGGATGACGACAACCTGTCCGAAGCAAGCCAGAAACTTGAGCGGATACACGCGATAATGACCGACGGTCAGAAGGTCCGTTACGTCGTGCATCGGCATGGCCTTGCCGAAGGCGAGGCGTTCCATGTCGAGGCGGCACTGATTGACGCGTATGAGGGGCTGACCAACCTTCAGCTCGGCCACGGCACCGACGAGCACGGCCCGATGTCAGTGGCTGAGATCGTCCGATTGCATGGGTTGCCGGACTTTCCTAATCCGCCACAGCACAGACTGGTCCTGATAAAGATCCCGAAACTGCCCCGTGGAAACCGATACGACGATATTTTCCGGCTGGTTCGCTACTGTTGGCGCATCAGCAAGGCCCGCGCCGAAGCTGCAGACTACGTGATTGCGGTTCATCTGGGGCGGACTGTCGGTGCGTTCATTGCCGAACAGTGGCTGCCGGCGACGGCGGAAAACTTCAAAGAAGACATCGAGGGCACCGACAACAAGGGTATACCCTATGCTGATGGTTCCGAAGCCTATCGACTTGGCTTTCATGGTCGGAGGGCGCCTGCTGAGATTTGGGACCTGTATGTCGGCGCTCATGGCAAGCGGATCGGCTATGAAAAGTTCCTGAAGGCGCAAAATGCGATCGGCTATGTCTCCCCCGAGATAAACTGGTAGGGCACCGTTAGGCCTGGCGAGCCGAAGCGGCCTCAGCCCTGTCTTTCCGAAAATCACCAGCCGGCGGCCATCAAGTCGCCGGTTCCGACGCAAGCGGTACATTTAGGGTCGCAGCCCAGCTTTCTCCCGATATCGGTGAGCTTCTCCAGGAACCTTAGGTGCCGTTGTCCCAAGCCGCATTTAGGGAGGAGACCTTAAAACATAAACCAGCGTTTATGTTTTACGAGAGCCGTGGACTCACAGCGATCGACTCGCTGCCGAGTGAAGCTCGTGGGCCGGTGTTTGGAAGACTACATCGGGCGTAGGCGCCCGGACGGATAGCCGTTTGCATCACGTCTGCCGGCAACTGCAACCGCTGGGTTTGCCATGCGTTTGCTGCCAAAGGAGCGAGGGCCTTGGGTCGCTGTAGCCGATTAGTAACAGTGGTTAACTGGGCTTTCTGTCGTGAGAGTTTGCCTGGCCGCATCAGCAAGTATGGAGTACGCCCGTCGCGACCTTGCTATTTATTGCAGACCTCCTGCTGCAGAATTTACACTATCGCCGTGTATTGGCGTGGCAGGTAGAACTCGAACAACATATCCCACCAGGTTTATACCATCCGGGTAAGCGAACGACGCCAACGGATGCTGTGATGCAGCGGCTGTGACCCCGCTGGGCTTGATATCGCGAACAATGATGAGCTCCTCGATAAACGCAGGTATTCTCCCCGAGGGAAAGCTCACATCGGAAGGTCCCTTACCGTCACTGATTTGCTGAACGTTCGCCGTTCGAGCTTTTAAATCGCCCGAAATCAAATCGTCGATATCAAGCCAGGGCCTGGCGATCTTTATTCGAGCAAGCTGATAGTGATACACTTGACCACCATCGCTTTGGCTGGTTGCACGGATCCACGACGACACGGTCGACCATGCGGCCGGAGGGGGAAATAGATAGGTCTCTGGCGAAAGGGTGTGACCGTCAATAGGCACCAAATGACTATTATAGTCCTCGTTTGCGGACATCCATCTTTGCCACTCGGGACCTGTTGATGATGCCTCGAACGTCCAAGTGGCCGATTCCACCTCAGCCTTAAAGCCTGACTTCGCCCAATCCTTAAGCAGCGTTTCGCGAGCCTGGTCGAAAGTTCGATACTTCTTCAATCGCGGGTCAAGCTTCCACAACTCACTGGCCTTGCCCAGCACCAAGGTTTTGTATTGCGATTGGAATTCCTTGTATCGTGCAAGGTATTTCGATGGCTCCCTCGTGTAGCCAACAATTTTTCCGCGCTTGTAGATTGGCTTGAACAACCATTTCATGGTTGCGGAACTAAGTACACGATCTCGTGGTAGGGGATTGTGAGGGCGGGTTTCTTCGAGCACATCCTTCCAGATCGCGCTGAGAGGCCGCTGCCCCAATTCGGCGAACCCTTCAATGACGGATACTGGGCGATCGAATATGGCGGAATTAGCTAAATACTGCTGCAACGACCCGGGCAGACCATTATAGGCCTCCGTGAGCGGGGCGATTGAACTGCCCGGAGAAGCAAGAACGACACCACGCCAGCCCACTCCGTCTCCCAGGTCGACAAAAGTCGATTGGCTGTTTAGGAGGACAGCTGATAGCTCCTTATTGAATGAACGTCTTAAAGTATCGGCATCTGCCCTCGCAGTTGGAACGCCATTGGCGCAACATGCTGCGGCAAGAAGCGCGACTGTAACAAGTTTGGAGAGCTTCATGGCTTGCCCTCTATCCAAGCATCTTTTGTCCACTGATCGGTTGAGCTTGGTACGGGAGCGGTTGGCACGACGGCGGATATATACCCGATAACCGCAATCGATGGATCTTCGACCTTGAAAGTGACGTCGTCCCCTGACTGGCTGATCTCAGTTGTGGACCACTTCCTCGATCCTCCTCCCCCAAAAATTCCAAAAAGCGAGCCGCCGCCGCCATTCGATCCCCCGGTGGTGACCTCGGTATAATCTGATTTGGATACAGTCGCGACCAGTGACCTCTTACGAGCAATGATTAGTTCGAGTGGAAGCAGCGGGCACGCAATTCCAGAATGGTCATATGTTGACACCTGTGGTTCTTTTGGTGCCCCGGCAGCGTCAGTTCCAACTGAGACATAAGGAAACTCCGTCGTTCCAGCCTTCTTTCGCCACGTCCACCCGCTTGGCTCGAAGAACACGTCCGTGTCTAGCCATGGCCGTCTTATCTCTACACGCTTTAGGTCGAAAGAGTATTGGAATGTCTTGACCCTATCTACCTTTGTGACATTGCCGTTTCCCCCACCGCCTGTTGCAATCAAATTGACAAATCCGAGGCTAATACCGCCGAACCCTTGATTACTACGGGACGCTTCCTTGTAGTAATGGCTAAATTCCTTATCTGAATAGCTCACCGACAGCCACGCCGTTTCCGTCTTCCATTCTGAGACTGGCGGGCTAAACTCTGTAAGGGGTGATTTCTGCGCCCCGCCGCCTAAGAAATCCCCTTGCTTTAGCCCTTTTATTTTGTACCAGCTTAGATCGTCGAGTCTTAACGCTGTTTTGGTTGGGCCATACTTCGTTTCGTCTCTAATAAGGGCATTTTGGGCAGAGTCAACCTCCGTGCGAAAGCCTGTTATGCTCCAATCTTTCTGTATATCTAAGGCATCACCTAATAGCAACGAGCGCTTATTCTCGTCCGTTTCTGTCATGTAGGCGGCCAATTTCTGGCGATAAGCGTTTTTGAATTTTTTATACACAGTGTATGGTGGGGAATCGTCCCCGCTCGGCGAAGTCAGGAATTTCCGCGCTTCTTTTGCCTCGTCTGATTCAGGCCGATACGGGCCAATCATGCCCTTCACGATGCCCGTATAGATATTGTCCAAGTGCCGTAGTGCAACGAAGTCGGCGTCGCCTGGTAGCACCTTTGGACAAAAGTTGGCTAAGTCATTGACTGCTGCTGGGTCGTCCTCCTCTGCGGCCGCGCCCACTAAACTCAGAGATAGCCATTTGTCCGATGGCATACTCGTAGGATACAACGTCGTACTCATGGCCTCGTAGAGGGCTGAGAAAACCTGCCGCGGCGTGAACTCGTCTTGGGCGTTAGCCAGAGAACATCCCGCGAAAGTCCAACCGCCAAGCGCTACCACCACTACCGCCTTACGCATCTCTTTCCTCACTTTGTTAGCCAGGTTCGATTGGGGTTTGGGTTTGGGATCTTCGCTAGGTCACTGGCCAATATGGCAATAGCTATCGGAGTCGACGCCGCAATCGTTCGCAACTGATAGCTCGGCCCCCCGCATCCCTGACACTTAATAGGAATTTGGTCGATCGTTACGTCTTGGGATTTACCGATGGCGGAGAGTACATCCGGATCGGCATCATCTTTAAACGAAACGACGATGTTGCGCACAATCACTAGTGCGACCGGTACTCGGGGCAAAATCTCGAGAGCATCATCTACTGCCGAATTGCCATCGGATAGAACTCGCCCAGACTTCGTTCGCCACGTCCTGTCTAAGAGAAACGAGTCGTCTAGACGCGGATCATGAACATCTACCAAGGCGAAATCGAATGATAGCCGGGCAAGTGGCGGCAGGGGGTAGTGCTTCCCCGCAACAAGCGATGGAGTGAAGCCTTGCTGATCAGAGGTGCTTACTTTAAGCCAATTGCCGGCGGCCAACGACGAGAGTATTCTCGACTCAACGGTATCATCCTCTTTCGTGAGCGTTTCAGTCCAGGATATGTAGTCCTTCTCAGCGCTGCCTTCTTTAAGGCGGGATATGGTCTCAAGCGCTTGGTCGATCTCACCTCGTCGGCCGAGCAACGACCAATCAGAATTTATCTGCTGAAGATCAGTTTGAAGCGATACCTTGGCCGCTTCATTCGTTTCAGTAGCCAGGGATGCTACAACGTTGTCATATTGCTCCTTATAGCGAAGATATCGCTTGTAATCAGGCGAGGGCGTCTTGCCGTCGCCAGCGAATAGCAAGTTTTGTGCGCTCGCGAGTTCTGAATTTTGTTCGTCGTTAAGCTTCAGCGTGCTGAATTCTACGTCTCCAACCAGTAGCGAAAGCCCTTGTCTGACGCTATCAACCGCTGGAGCGCGTCCGGCCTCCGGAATGGGGATCCGATCTGCCAGTACTCGGACCGCTTTAGAGAGCGCCCCTTTTCTCGTCAAATTCAGGATGGGAACGCCAGTTGCAAGTAATACAAATCCGTTCGATTGTGCGTATTGCGGGTTCAGTGCAGACAAGTTCCCTGTCGAGTCCCGGATTATAGACAGCATTCGTGCGCTCAGCGAGTTGGCGGGATCAACTTCATCAGCCTGAACGATATTTATCGACGCCAATATTAGCGCCGTAGCGCATGCGAATAAAGGAAAGAAATGAGGTACGATAGGACGGGACAAGTTTATATTCATGACAAGGGCCCCCATTGTCACTGTAAACAATCCGCGAAGAGTTGGATCATACAAATATTTTTTATTTAGCGCAAGTGAATATGAGTCTGACTGAAATACTCGGACGCCAACTCGAAGCAGAGCATCGGCGGGCGGCTTGAGGCCCGGGTGATGCCACACGGTGCCGCTTTTGGGTGGACGCGACCCCGGCTGACATACCGCGTCTTGGCCGGATGCGACGGAGTGCCCCGTCGGCGACTCCAACCTTTTACGGGAGATGTCGGATCTCATACATCAGGGCCGTTGATCGAAACGTACGTATGGGAGACCCCCTCGCCCATGAAGTACGTCGGCTACTACCGCGTTTCGACCAAAAAACAGGCGCGTTCCGGGCTGGGATTAGAGGCTCAGCAACAGATGGTCCGGCAATTTGCACAGGCCAACGGGTCGCTGGTCGCAGAATTCGTTGAGGTGGAATCAGGCAGGAACGATCAACGATCGGAACTGGCAAAAGCGATGAACGGCGCGAAGAAGGCGGGAGCTTCGCTTCTAATCGCCCGGCTGGATCGCTTCTCGCGCCGTGTCAGCTTCATTGCGAGCATGATGGAGAAGGGCGTTCAGCTTGTAGTCGTGGAAATGCCTCACGCCACCGATTTTCAGCTGCATATCTTCGCCGCGTTGGCACAGGAGGAGCGGCGGCTGATTTCCGAGAGAACCAAGGCAGCGTTGGCCCAAGCCAAGCGTAGAGGAACCGAGCTCGGAAAGAATGGCAGCGTCTTAGCCGCCACAAACAAAGCCAGGGCGGTGAATTTTGCCGGCAAAGTTCGCGAATCGCTACCCAAACGCTGGGAAACGATGTCCTATTCTGAGCTTGCGCGTAGTCTCAACGAGGCTGGCCTGGTCACCGGTAATGGCAATCGCTTTTATCCACAGACAGCCAAGAACTTGGTTACCGTGCTCTCCCAAACTCGTGACGATCCGGCCTGAACGTTCTGAAGGGTATCCACCGAAGTCTAGATCACAAGTTCGAACCTTGTCGGTGTGCCTCGCTGTATGAAATTCTGGCACCGTTGGTCCTGCAACCCTCAAATGCCGATTCTGACGTTGAAGTTGCCCTCCTGCGGCGATAGTCGAGGAGCACGGCTGGGATAAATTGGGGCGGAAATGTTTGAGTTGTTTCTTTTGGTCATGGCGATTGCGATTGGGCATTCAGTCTTGACCAATTTGGGACTGATCAAGGACAGCGCTAAAACCCCTCCTGCGACCAACGAGCCGACAGTTCCCCAGCGTCTCAGCAGGGACGACTATCATCAGCGCATTCGCGACTGGCGTGCAAAATGGGAGCCGCTCATCGATCGCACGAAGTGGATACCATCAGGAACGGCCGAGGCAATTATTGAGAAATTTCCAGCCCCGGTGAAATCAACCTTTTCGCTGGACAGATTGTCGAACGGAGATCCGGCACTCGAGGAGTTGAAATCGGATTTCAATAAGCACAACGACGTGTTTCGGGCCATGCAGAAGAAACTGCTGAAACGCCTATTCGATTCCGTTGAAAATAATCCGCTGACCGAAGAGCAGATCAACGCTTGCATCTGCATGGACCGCAACGTGGAGATCGTGGCGGCTGCCGGGTCAGGGAAGACATCGACAATGGTCGCAAAAGCGGGCTACGCCCTGCATCAGAAAATGGTCAAGGGAAATCAGATACTCCTTCTCGCGTTCAATAGAGATGCAGCGCAAGAACTGCGAGATAGGGTCAAAGCCCGCCTCACTGACTTCGACGGCGCCGACCAAATCAAAGTAGAGACCTTCAGCGCCTTTGGCCTGCATGTGATCGCAACAGCGAGCGGTGAGAAGCCCTCGCTGGCTCCCTGGCTCGAACAGTCGGGTCAAGATGTCGAGATGATGGGCGCGATCATCAAAGACTTGTCCGACCGAGACCCAAAGTTTCAAATGGACTGGAACATTTTCCGTCTCGTTTATGGTCGAGATATCGGTCAGCGGGGTGCCCCATCGGAGCCTGACGCCTATGAGAATGGGCGGCGCGGCCACCGAACCGCCAATGGCGACGTCGTAAAAAGCAAGGAAGAGCGGCTGATAGCCGATTGGCTATTTTACCACCATGTCCCCTACGAGTACGAACGCGTTTACGAGCACAAAACGGCAACCGAGACGCACCGACAATATCAACCGGACTTCTATTACCCCGACATCCAACTTTACCACGAGCATTTCGCTCTCGGGGCGGACGGGAGAGCTCCGGATCACTTCGACGGCGATTATGTCGAAGGCGCGAAATGGAAGCGGTCAATGCATGCGGAAATGGACACCGCGCTCTTCGAGACCACCTCGCACGAGATTTCGACGGGAGCTGCGCTATCAAATCTGGAAGCCGAGCTACGGAAGCGGGAACAAACAATTCGCTTCGATCCGGACCGCGAAGCGGTGGGTCTCCAGCCGATCAGCAACAAGGAGCTGGCAAATACGGTTCGGATTTTTCAGCAGCACGTGAAGAGCAACGGTCTTACGCCGTCACAAATGAAAGAGGCGGTCACCAGTCAGTTAAAGGACGGCCATGCTGCGCGCATCCTGCTGTTCATAAAGCTGTACTATCAGATATCGGCAGAGTGGGAGCGGAGGCTGACGGAGGGGGACTGGATCGATTTCGAGGATATGCTCATTCAGGCCGGGCAGTATATTGAGTCTGGAGCATATCAGAGCCCCTTCACAATGGTTCTCGCTGACGAGTTCCAGGATTCTTCCCGCGCCCGAATCCGTCTTTTGAAGGCATTGTCCGCCGAAAAGGATGGCCAGGTTCACCTCTGCGTCGTTGGCGATGACTGGCAGGGCATCAACAGGTTCGCTGGTGCGGACATTTCTGTGATGACCGAATTCGAGAAAATCTTCCCCTATGCATCACAGCTGACATTAGGAACGACATTTCGATGTCCACAATCGCTCTGCGACATCTCCAGCCAGTTTATCCAGGCGAACCCTATCCAGATCAGAAAGACAGTCAAAACCACGAGCACCTATTCGAATGCGTCCGTCCTGGCATTCGGGTTCAAAGACATGACCAGGGCTCAGGGGCATTTGAGGGAACAGTTCGATCTCATGCGCCGCTACATCGAGGACGAGAGGCTCAAGCCCAGCAGCGGGAATCGTATCACAATCCTGCTTCTTGGACGCTATCGAAGCGACGTCCCGAGCCAGCTGAAGTCGTGGCAACGCAGGTTCGGCGATGTGCTCGATATTTCATTCAAGACGATCCATTCATCTAAGGGATTGGAGGCTGACTACGTGATGCTGCTGAACGTGGTCGAAGGCTTCCGCGGCTTTCCAAGCCAGATTGAAGACGACCCGATACTGCAGATTCCGATGCCTGCGCCGGACCCGTATCCCATGGCTGAAGAACGACGTCTATTCTATGTGGGATTGACCCGCGCAAAACGACAGGTTCGAATTTATACGAGTTTGGCCACCCCGTCGCGTTTCGTCACCGAACTCGTCACGAAGAGTCGCTTGAAGATCGAAGCCGTCGACGGCGAGTTGCAGGAGCCGTGTCCGAAATGCGGGATCGGGATCCTCAAACTTCGCACCGGAAAGTATGGCGAATTCGAGAGCTGCAGCACTTGGCCACGTTGCGACTTCAAACGGAATGTCGCCAATACTGACAAGGCCACTTCAGCACGTCACTGAAAACCGATCGATTTTGTAGGTCTCAGCGGGTCGGTTTCCCGATCCGATGTCAAACGCTCGGACGCAGATATCGTCATCGCCAAAGCTGGTGTCCACCCGCAAGGAGCGTCTGGCTTACAGCGCCGGCTGAAGAAATGCCCGGGTAGCCAAGGGACCCGTAGCATGCTTGCCGCCATACCCCCTGCCGTTGCACCGGCACCGCGCTCCCGAGCCGCAGGCTATGTCATCTGGGTTTGCGGGGAAACAAACGCGCGTACCTCTCGCAGCCACCAATATTCCCGTCGTACTTAGTGTGCTCGATAAGGCCCGATTGGCCTACGATCACGTCGATCCTGCAGTGATAATCATAGGTCTCGGTCGCGGTGCCTTGAGACTGGACATAAATAGGCTGTCCGTTCACGTAGGCCGTACTCGAATTGAATGTTGGCACAGTATAAGAACCGGTATTTCGGCTGCCCCAGGTGAACACGCGCTTATTGTCGATCGTGTTCTCGGCATCAGGGAAGCCAAGAACGTCGAACGCGGCTTGATAAGGTCGTCCGCGCAGTGAGCTAAGGCCTGCGTCGATATTCTCGAACGTCTGGCACCCGGCCGCAATTGTTACCGCGACCAACGCACAAATACTCCGAAATTTCATTTAGCACCCCTGATTTGCCCACCGCCGCAGCTCGCCAATGCGCTGTTGCGGGCCTACCTGTCATATGAATAGCTGTGGCAGCCTGAGCCGAAGTTACCACGGTCAACGCCGCATGAAGAATCATGCCGGTCCATTCTAGGCATAATGGACCGGCAACCTGCAATCGTTCGGAGGCCCCAATTCTATTTTTTACGTCTCTGTTTTTGTGCCTTCAGACAATTCAACTGTACCATATCCCGGAAATCGGCCACCGCACGCTGGCGCTGTATCTCTGTTTCATAGCGGGGTTCCTCCCAAGCCATCATGACCTGCGTCTCTCGCAATTCGACCATCTTCTGACGTTGGTGGACGAACCTCATCATTTCGCCGAGTGACATGCCTCGCTGTCGAGCTGTCATGATAGAGCCGGCAATAATGGCTTCGTCTTCACAAAACTTATACATTCTGTCGTCCGCCCATGCCGGCGCGGATATAACTAATGCCGCCAAAATGAAAATCGCGGAGAGTGCCTTCATTTCGCTCCACGCTTAGCCGGAATTTTCTTTGTCGGCCTCAAAGTCTTCCGGCCGAGCCCACTGGATTTTGCCAGCGCCGACCGTTGAGCCGCGTAGTTCGGCGCCACCATAGGGTAATCGCGCGCCAGACCCCACTTCTCACGGTACGCTTCCGGCGTGAGGTTGTAGTGAGTCATCAGATGCCGCTTCAACGATTTGAACTGCTTCCCGTCCTCCAGGCAGATGATGTAGTCAGGGAAAACCGACTTCTTCGGATTAACCGCAGGCGTGAGAACAGGCTTTTCGGGCTCTGCGGGTTGTCCGACCTTCGATAAAGACAGGTTTACGCTGTGGATCAGGTCCGGCAGTGACGCAACCGGCACAGGATTATTGCTAACGTAGGCGGAAACGATATCTGCGGTTAATTCGATCAGGTTGATGGTCTCGTCGGCCAAGGGCTTTCTCCTTTAATTAATTTAGCCTTCCTAGCTTTTGGCGACAGTCTAATCAACGATCGAACTTTACCTCGCACAAATCCACTCCAACATTCCCGCGCCTCGTTTTCCGACGAACACGTTGGGAATCCTGTTCAGCGCTTCACCAATCTGGTCCATTGTGGCTTCCGGGACGCGGCAATTTGCTGGACCAGAACGCTCAGCCAAAACCCACCCCATTGGACCACACCTACAAAATGCGAGGAGCGTCGGATGATTGCCATCCCATCGATAGAAGTATCTCTGACCTGATTGGATTGATGCGATAGCGTACGCGAGTTCTTCTCCGCCCCTCAGGCAGTTGTCAAATTCGTTCCCTGCTTTTCGAAGCTGTTCGGCTGTCGTGATCGGGACGAGATCACCAACTTGGTCAAACGGCGGGTTAGGGAACGGCATGAGGCCGAATAGGTTTGCCAGAATTGCCGCCTGCTGATGCCCCTGAGCTATGGCTCGAAATAGGTGCTGATCATCGTGCATCGGTGCCAACCGTGCAATCACCCACAGCAGTTCAACCAGCGCCGGGGCGGGTATCTTGCACTTCAGCAGTGCGCGGCAAACTCGGTTCGACACTGGCATCATTGAGGCTGAGGCCAGTGAGACGATGTCGTCGTCGCGGAGTTCCGTCGCCTGATAGATGTGATTTGCCAACTGTCCAGCGGCCGCGAGCGCTCGATGAAGTGCCACATAAACGTGTGTCGGCCTGGCATATGGTCCCAATTTGCCGAGTGCTGAGATCATGCCGGCAGGGCAGGAGTCGAACGCATCAGTGAGAATCTGACGGGACTTAGCGAAGGCCAAAAACCGGTACGTTTCGGCTGCATCGCGGATAGCCGTACCGCGCTTAGCAAGCCATGCATGCCAGATGTGCCGCCGGCTATCCGATGCGAGCAGGTACTCGCAGATGCGATCATTCGGCCATATCGACAGGACTTGAGCGCTGTCTTGCCGCGCAAGCACGGCAATAATTGACTTCTCCGACCCATTTCGGCCGAGCGGCGGGCTATTTCGATTGTGATGCATGGTGGCTATCTCCTGATAGCCCGCCTTCCTCTCGACAGCTCACATAGGCAACCGTTCTGGCGATTGGGGAGATACTTCTTTGAAACAGACCTCATCCGCTTCCAATTTGAAAAGGTGGTGAAAAAGTCTGGAGATCGGCTGTCTACGGCTACCATAACGCGTAAATCTAGAGCGATTCGTATGAGGTACAAAGAAATGCCCGCCGTTTCACCTGTAGAATGGGACATCGTGGAAGCACGCGTCCAAACGGCAACCGTCAAATACGGTTTGGAGAAACCATCCCTTGGCTTTTTGTACGTTGCGCTAGAGCAGCATTTTCCTGACCGGGCAATCGACTATCCCGAGATGATCGTCGATGGTGGAAATGACCTCGGCGTGGACGCCATCGAAATCCTAGAGCGCGAAGACAGAGCTGAAGTCCTTATTTTTCAGTCGAAACATCGAACGTCTCTGAAATCGACCGATCGAACGATAAATGACGGCGAAGTTCTGAAAATTGGGTCGTTTCTGCACGCGCTCTTCGAAAAGGAAGCGCGCCTCCTAACAACCGGCAACCTTCAGCTCACCGAGGCTGTAGGACGCATTTGGGAGCTTCACAAGCGCGGTGTGATTTGCCGCTATCGCGTCATCTTCTGCAGCAATGGAAAAGGCCTTTCGAGGTCGGCTCAACAGATTTTGGACAGCACGCTGCAGCCTCTGGGTAACGTCGACTACGAGGTCTATGGACCGTCGGAAATTATGCGCGACATTGGTTCTGCTGAACGAGAACGGGAGATCGGAAATCTTCAGGTCGTAGGCAAGGAAGCATTCGAAAGAAGTGATGGGGACATACGTGGCGTTATCGCCTCAGTAGATGCCCGCTCGTTCGTAGAACTTATCCAAACGGCAGACGGAAAATCTATTAAGCGGCACCTCTTCGACGAGAATCTCCGAATCTTCTTGGGCGCAAATGGCGGATACAACAGCAATATCATCCAAACTGCGGTTTCGGAAGACAGCCACCTATTTTGGTACCTCAACAATGGTATCACGATAACCTGCAAGGACTACGCTTATAACAAAGGCCATTCCAATCCGATTATCAGGATCGACGACTTTCAAATTGTCAACGGAGCCCAAACATCGCACTCGCTGTTAGAAGCATACCGTCGCTCGCCGGAGGCGTTCGACAACGTGGTACTGATGGTCAGGATTTACGCCACTAGTCGAAACGACATTGCCGAAAAGGTGGCCGTAGCGACCAATAGCCAGGCTCGCATCCAAGCGCGAGATTTACGTGCAAATCATCCTGTTATGAAAAAACTCGAAATCGCCTTTCAGGATCAGGGTTATTTCTTCGAGCGAAAGAGGAATATGCACGCGGATCGCGAACCCCGCAAAAGGATCGACGCATTGAAGCTGGGTCAAATCCTGCTTTCATATCAAATGGGGGAACCAGATCGCGCGAAGGCTGACTCGGACACGATCTTCGGGGATCGCTTCCATTTGATCTTCCATGAGCATTATAGCGTTGATGAGCTGTGCCGGCTTGTGGAGCTATATAGATTGATCGAAGAGATGCGCGACAACCACGTTGCTCAGCAGCGGGACGCGATAGAGCCGACAGGCGAGCGGCAGTATCTCGTTTATGGCCATTGGTTCGTGCTCTATGCCGCCCGATTGATCGTCTCAAGCAAGGGCAAACAGATACCCCACGGCAACGACGCCAGCACTCTAGTCTTGGAGGCCTTAGCCCTGGTCGCGAGGGCGTGTGCAAGGGTGAAGAGCACCGCGCAGTATCAGCTTTTCCGAAGTTCCAAGACGAAAGATCGCATTATCGCCGAACTCGAAGGAAGGCAGATGAGCCTTTTTGACCTGTAGCCAGGGACGCCCTTGGAGATACGATCGTTGGCATCCTTGCGCGAGTTCATTTTCAGCTGGCAGCCGTCCGATGGCCGGTGCAACAAACACCGTTGTCGATAGTCGCTTGCTTGAGGATAGCGCCATCCATTAACAGATGGAGAACGGCGATGGACGCTCGCATCATCAAGGCGCTGGCCTGCGAAAGCAGGCTCAAGATTCTGGACTTTCTCAACTGGCCAGAGCTGTATTTCCCCGAGATTCCTGATGCGCGACAGACCGGTCTGACCAACAAGCTGATCTGTGGCAGGCTCGCCATCACACAAGAGTCGGTCAGCCTCCATATGCGTTGGCTGACGGAGGCCAGGTTGGTGACAGGGACGAAGATTGGCACGCGGGTCTTCTATAAGCGAGATGAGCCGGGGATTGAAGAGGCGATCACCAGCCTGTGCGAGCTTCTGCAAAAGCCAGCATCGGCAGATAATGGCTAGTCATGCTCGTCACGGCTATTGGCAGCACACCTTGCGAACGTAAGTGTTGCCGAAGGTGGAATAGGCGTCGTCGGGGATCGCTCCTTTCGCCTTCATCTCACTGACCAAACTCTTGGCCATCTGCTCATCGAACGTGTTCTCCAAGGTGATCGCGTACCAGCCATTCGTGGCAAGATAGGCAGAAAGCGGGATGGATGACGAGCGGACATAGGACTCAGCCTCGGCATAGTTGTCGAAGCTCTTGACCTGGACGTGACGCCGACCAAATGGGCCACTGTCGTACTGGTCAACGTAGACCCAGGTGTCATGCATGTAGCCAACCTTGCCTCCTACCTGCACCCGATACCAGCGGCCTGTATTCCCAAGGATCGCGACTGCTACTCCGTTTCTTAGCACGGCAACGTTGGTTGACTTTCCCTCGGGTAGTGCCTTGAGGGGCGCAGAACCTTTGGGATGCACGACACGGCCCGAATGGGCATCTGGAATAGATATCGATGGACCCGCAGATGGTGCAGGTTGCGCAGTGACTGGCGGCGGAGTCGGCTGGGGTGGCGGCGTGTACGATGGCTCTTGATTTGCCATGGCCGTCTGACCACCGTCAGGTGTGAACGTCACGACCTTGTATTTTGTCATCTCGCTCATTGAGAGATAGCGAATGTCGTTGCTGTCATACTGCAGCGAAAGCTGAAGCAGGGCGGGGTCCACACCCATTTCGATCATGTAGGTGATAACATCAGCGGTGATCTGCTGGACGGCGGAAACCGCATCTTGGGTGCTTAGTGGAATGTCGCCCTGGAACGATGATCTGTGAACGCCGATGGAACCTGGCTCGGCATAGCGCAGAACGCCACCGAGGAAGGTAAGGGAGCAAGCCGAAGCACACTCGGCCGCCCTGAACTGCGCCGTGTTGATGCCCAGTCTCCGGATCAGCCGACCCAGCTCCATCGCCTTCTGGATGTTGCCGCCAGGAGACCGAAACGTGACGGCAGTCGCTGTACTGGATCGCACCAGATTCTCGAAGCCCGACAGATCGTCTTGGTAAGCGAAATCACCTGAGACCACTACATAGTGCAGTCCGCCGTCGGTTTGTCCGGCCTCGAATTGCAGACCAGCGTGAGCCGCTGGTGTGCCCACCAAAGCCCAACCGACAAACAACAGGACACAGATGGAAAAAACGCGAAACATGGCCCCAGAACAACCCCGACCGCAAGTTTAGTGGCAGTCAGGCAAGGCTGTCGACTCATTGTTTCGAATTTGGTGAACTTCAGGCTGAAGTACGGCGCCGTCGGAAGCTGGACGTCAGCAGTGTTGTCCGCTGTCGGACCTCTCTACACAGCGGCCTGTCCGAGTGCCGGAACTCGATCGCAACTCTAGAAGTGGATCGAGCCCTTACCGCAGCGGTGCCACTTGTACTGGTAACCGGATTGGCCGTCCTTGCCATAGCACCATTTGGCGGCTTCAAGCTGTCGGGCCAGCACGTCTCTCGCTCCGCAGGCCTTTTCAGTCTGCGGATCATCTCCTGAACCGCCACGACAATTTTCGTTGGCCACCTGCCACTGACGAATCAGCTTTGTCGGCGGTGCTGCCTTCGTTGCCTCGACCTTCGAACCATCAGCGGGGGCGCGAGTGGTAAAGCGCGGAAGAGGAACTTCGAGCGAGGTTGCCTTGTCGGTTGGAGCTTGCGCGTCGCAGGAAGTCAGCTCTTCACCGTCAATTCGTATCGTCTGCGGGCCTTCGACATCCAAAATGAACGTCCGCTGGAAAGGGTTGCCCGTCTCCAGGCAATCGGCGTCGACCACATAGCGATTAGCCCGCAGCTGTCGCACAGCAGCCACCACACATCCGACTTCGGGAACATCGTAAGCATGTCCATCCTTCGAGACCGAAAACTCGATGGAACCCAGCTGGCCTTTGCTAAACTGTTCGCAGTACTCGGCCGATCTCATATAGGCACCGTCAGCAACGGGGAGTGCATCCGTCGCGTTGGCTGTGGGGGTGCCCACGACCAATAACAGGAACGGAAGCACGGTCTTGAATGAAGACCGTGTTAGGAAAACACCGGAGAGAGCCCCCACCGCCGCCCCTTTTCTAGTAGTAGTAGCGCTTGTTCCGGAACCAATACATCAGCAGGTAGACCGGAAGCCAGAGTCCCCCGCTGACAATCGTCAGAAGGATATGAAACCAGTGCGGAAACCGCTTCACTGGGCCCCCAACACCGGTCGCAACTGCGGCAGCCGCAGCACCGCCGCCGGCATTCATAAACACCTGAGGGCTGTTCCGCTGGCTTTTCAGCAGCTCGATCTCCCTCATTTGAGGATCGAGGATTTCCCCACAATGTTTGCATTTCTTGGACTTCGGATTGATCGGCTCCGCGCAATACGGGCAGTCGATCGTAGCGGCCGGCGATGCAATCTCGTCCATTATTCCCCCAAACAGGTCTGATACCCCCGAGAGGACAAGCCTCTCAGCATTAAATCATGGTCTTATATTACGTGGTTTCGGGCAAGGGCAACTGATTGCTTCCTGAAAATGGGAGTGCAATCACTGGTCGCTTGGAATCTTCGACGCTTGAGGGTCGAACGAGGCATCTCACAGGATGACTTGGCCCTCATGGCGGGCGTTGAGCGTGCCTACGTGGGATACTTGGAGCGAGCAGCCCGCAATCCGACGATTGTCACGCTCGAAAAACTTGCCGATGCATTGGGGGTTCAGATGGCCCAGTTGTTTCGCGAGCCCGAACAAGGGGAATCCGCTCCAAAAACGCTGCGTGCGGGCCGTAAAAAGGGCGGCTGAGCTGCAACCGAGGTTTGCCCACCCCGCCGAAACGGGGTGAGCTATTCGAGGAAGGTTATTCGCCCTTCTTGAAACGTGCCCTGACTTGGCCCGAAATCATCGTCAATTGCGCATCGAACGTGCCGTCGACGGCAATTGCCTTCGCCTTCTTCAGCGCTTCGACCAGGTCATCCATGTCGTTGCATGCGATCGCATGCTTGCCCTTGGCCAGTTCCAGCGGGACCTTGCCGTACTTGATCGACAGCATCAGCTTGCCTTCAGCGTCAGTCGTCCACCAACGGCCACGGAACTTCCGCTGCCTGTTTTCGGGCTCCGCCATATAGAGCTGGTGGTCGATCTGCATCAGCAGCCTCTGCCTGCGCTTTGATGCAGGGTCCGATGCCTCGCGCTTCGGAGCTGCAACCAGTTTGAATCCTTCGAATGCCATTGCGATCTCCCTTGTTTGTCAGCACGACGAAGGGCCTCACTGAACTTCGAATTGAGGTCAACGGCTGCGGCGGGCGCCTCTCCGACAACTTGCTTCGTGATCGGAAAGGCGTCCCATCTACAGGCCTAGGCGGCTCGACGGTTCTCAGTCAATTCATCCTCGCCAGTGATGTTTTCTGCATCAGTATGCGCGGCTTCAGGATCGACGGGACACCAGCCGTAGTCAGCCAAGTCCATGTCCAGAACGTGGCTCTTTCCATACAACGTCAACAACTCAGACGGCTTCGACACATCCCCGAACAGTTCGGCGACCTCGGTAAAGTCGATTGCAAAATTGTGGCTTGGATAGCCCGTGACCAGGCGATGAACCGTTTCCTCGGAAGCGTTGCCGGAAGCACGGACCAGCCGGTTGCCGTATTCAATCGCAGTCTCGATTGCGAGGTGTCGGTTGCCAAAGATGGTCGGGTCGAGCTTTGCCACCAAAGGCGACAGCAAGCTTGCAGCGAGATCAGCGCCAACCTGGCTTCCAAGCTTAAAACTAACGGTCCCCTCGCTCTCCACGGCAAGGTTGCACACGGTCTTTTCGATAACATTGAACGCGGCTTCACCGAGTGCACGCACAGCCGCTTGAGGTGCCAAAGCGGACTCGTTGATACAGACCTCGTCGTGCTTACGAAATTGAGGGTCGATTGGACCCATCACGGCGTTGGAATCGATGATCAGGTTGTGTGCTCCGAGCGCCACGAAGGTTCCCGCACTCCAGCAATGGTGGGGGATGTAAACAGTCAGCTCCCCATAATGGCGATGGAAATGCCGAGCGATCCGATATGCGGTCGCCCCATCACCGCCTTCAGTGCTCAAAACAAGAATGGCACGGGAATGGGTGGGCGACGCAGAAGCCACCTCCAACTGGCGAAGGCAATCTCCGATGATCGGGCCACGCAAACTATAGATATCCGCCTCTTCTTCCTCGCTGAGCCGACGAGCGAGGTTGGAGAGGATGCTGTTATTCAGTTCTTCCATACGTACCTCCATAATATCGACAGATGCCGATCATCTGCACACACTGGAGATAGGATCAATATTCGAATGTTCAAGCAGGGTAGAGGTCTTTTTACGCCAGTAGTTTTGACCTATTTGTCCGTCTTTGTTGCAACCACGACACAGTTTAGCCAGAAACTGTAAATCAGTCAATTACCGAAAGAACAATACCATCTAACTTTTACGGAAAAAGTCGAAGCATACATGGAATGTACACCTCGCGAAACACGTAAAAGATGGATATGGGTGTGGGAGGAGGAACAACTACGGAAAAGGTTGGTCCACTCGAAGGGATGTAATTATCAATATTGTCGGAACATCCATGATTCAACGGGATGTGTTAGATTTATCAAAACCTTTCCCTTTTTCGGAAAAAGAACGTCGACCCTATGAGGAAAACCATAAGACGTGTTGCAAATCAGGACGGTCCTGCAAGGAAGAAAAAACCGTAAGAGATGTATATGGGCGTGGGAAAAGGGACAATTACGGGCGGTAATTGCATCTCGAAGGGATGTCCGTGTTATTATGTTTATGCATTTAAAGAGAATCCAATTCCGTTATATTGCACCTTTTTAAGATCATTTTTCTAAACCCCTTTTCACATCGCCAGGTGAAGGCCGAGCTAAATTTAGAAGGCCTTCCGCTGAGGTTGTAAGGTTTGATGAGACGATGATGGCCAAGAAATTTAGTTCGGGCTTCGCCTGGCCAGGAACATATCAACGTCCAATTCATAAAAATATTTTTCCTTCAAGGTGATCAGCGCCGTGATCGACCTTTCGGTCTGGATCCAGGTGTGTGGCTCGAAAGTATTGCGTTTGGCATTGTCCAGATCTGACACCTGACAGGGAATTCCCACGTCATTCAGAATGTCACAGAACTCATCGTGCTTGATCTTCCCCATACGCTTAAGCACAAGGTCGAACCCGGCCTGATAGTGCTTGAACGCGCGCGTCAGATCCCGTTTGGCGCGCTTAAGGTCACCGTCGGTTTTGCCGGCATATCGCATGACCGATTCACTGGTCTTGCGTTTGGTCTCTAGATAGTGCTGGAAAGCTCTCAAGTCCGTTCCGGACTTGAGAGTCCTGAAAGGATTGGTCGCCCATTTGCTCCAAGCTTCGCGGACCCGCTGAAATTCGTCGAAGTCCTCGAGCGGCTCCGAAGAAAACGACAAATGGGTGTAGGTTTGGCCGTGGAATTCGACCGTCCTGTCTTGGAGGTCGATCGGCCGTCGTTTCCAGTCAAACTCCATCGACACCCGTTTGGTTACCGTTCTCATCACGAAATCAGCGCCAAATCGGATCATGTCCTTAAGGCCGACGCCTGAATCATATGTCAGCTGCTGGCCAGCCGTTCGATTGAAAAAAAGTTCGACAATCTGCGCGTTTTCTTCATCCGGTTTAAGGTCTCGCTGGTCCAGCTTGATACCGCCTTTCTGAAGGACGATGTTTTTATCGACCTTGTCAGCCAGTCCCAGCTGCAACGTTGCTGATCCCCTTGTCCTCCAGCCGAGAGGCTGGCGAATCGTGTGCTTGACCTCTATGGGCGGGTCATTGCTACCCAGTTGAAGCTTAGCCTGCCTAAATGAATCGAAAATTGGTCCTGCCGTGGCGAGGACCAGGTCCGAGTCAATGGCGTTGGAAAGGAACCCGTCTGTAGTCACGCTAAAAACTTGGGCGGTATCCGGAAATTTGTTGAGCACTTCACCCAACACCGCCCGCGTGTATGACGTGATAAACGCCGCAAAAAACGGTTGCGTCAGCTCACTTTCCGGCAATTCGACCATGTCATCGGCGCGAAGATCGTAAACTCGCTTCTTCCGAAGCCCCTGTGCCGTCTTACCGTAGGTGCTGTTGCCGACCTCCTTCCAGAAAAGGTTGCCGAACGTGCCCTTGTCGAACTCATTCCTGCGGGTAATGCAATCGTTGATGAAATCGGAGAAAATCCTGACGCCCTGTTCGACCGGCGCCCGGACCGACCGCCTCAATTTTAGCTCTGCTCCGAGCTGCCTTGCCAGCACCAGTTCGGGAGCTGCGCAACACGCCCGTCCTTTTCGAGGGAAGATGATCCCGTTTGCCGTTCGAACCGGTAGCGTTGGAAAACGAACGGACCGTGGAAATTCGAAATCGACCGATGCGAAAGCGAGGTCGAGCAACTCGATTTCATCGATTGCAACGTCACGCTCAATCCGCTCCCAGTCCGGTTTGCACAGCAGCGTCATGGCCGTTGGGTAGGCGGAACTCAGGTCATGATCTCGCCAAATACCCTCGTCGCAGATTCCGTACAGAAACTGCTCATTGCGACCGCCGTGATACGCTTCCGACACAAAGTCCAACTCGTAGTGGACAAGATCCTGATGTGGATGAATGGTCTTGGATACGGGCCGCCCCAGCCGTTTGTTGAATTGCTGCACCTTCTTCTCTTCGCGGCCCAACACGTCGTCCGGCTTCCATCCGCTCTGTTCCCATTGTGCGATTGCCAATTTTGAACCGAAGGACGTCAGCGTAAGTGGCATGGCGAACTTGCCGAATAGCTCGTCATACTGGCGGATCAGCTGCTCGGCATATTGCGTGCAGATTTCGGCATCGCGGATCGCGTATTCACGAAATTTCGGCCAGTTTTCCGACCGAAACTGCTTCATATGCCCCTTGATTTCCCTCTCTTCGGCAAGAGTGTCTGCCAGTTCGATCTTGTTGAACCCGAGCATTTTGCCGACATCAGCAAGCTGTTTTGCATTCGCGGGAGCAAGAAGGATCGTGTCCCTCAACCTGATGCTGAACTCGGCAACCTCTTGGCCTCGTCCGTCCACAATCCGCATCGGGATAGCGCGGTCGATCGAGACGAACGTGCTTCGCACGTTGCTCATCGTAGCCTTTGCTTCGTCGGCAAACTCGTCGAACATCGGCAGGTCGGCGCGGGTGAAGTGCCCGACCAGGTAGATATCCGTCGGCACCTTCCGAGCGGGATGATCACTGATGAACTTGCCGATCGCGATCGCGATGAAATCACGCAGGAGCAATCGGCGCTGGTCCTTAGGGACGATGATCCCGCTCGACTGAACCGGCGTTTCGTTGCGGTGACCCTGGGAGATCAGCCTAGTACAGAACTGGTATGAGAGGATTTCGTTCTCTGCACCCTGTGCCTCGGCCTTGGTTGGACCGATGGCATCACGTGACTGATATTCCGTGTCGAACCCGATAATCAGGTGCGCGGTCGTAAGCGCCTTCTTCTGACCACCTTTGCGCTTGGGGGGAAATTCGATGTTTTCCGGTCGAATAACGACCGTAGTCGGCGCGAGGCTGTGATCAGTCGTGTCAAAATACGACTGACCGTTTGCCGTCGCCGACCTGAACTTCTGCTGATTGCTTGCGGAACGCTGTGACCGCCCGTGGGCGTCAGGCGAGAAGTCGTGCTCGACCTCGCCCGGCGCGACCGAGATCAGATTGTCCATGATGTCTCCAATTCGATCGACATAAGGAGCCGCTGAATAGACAGCGCCTTATGATTTCGATCGAATTGCGAGTCATGAAACGGTGCGGCTTGGGGCCGCGTTGGCTAAGGGAAAGGTTTCGCCTGGCGTGGCTGCTTTCAAGCTTCTCTGCCTGAACTTGGAGTTCCAGCTGATTTCCTTGTCTGCATGCTGCCATGTGCCAATATCCCCACCGCTGAAACGTCGCCAGAATTTCCGTCGCTGTGTCGTTCAGGTGGGAATCCTGAGTTCGCGTTGCAAGTCCTTGTTGTGCGAAAATCAACAATCGCAAAGCGACAGCCATTGGTATGGGCTTAGGAGAAGCTTGGTAACTCCAGTCTCCTCGGTCCGGTCCGGTCCGAATGGACAACCTCCTGAAGGCTCACAGGTAGAGGAGCAGCCCCGACGGTGATGATGACGATGACGATTGACCACTGCACAGGTTCAGGCGGCTCGTATGTGTGCTGATTGTTCGTCGGGAAGGACCACCAAGCCACACACGCTGGGTTTGCGGGCATCTCCAGAAAGCCAGGAAATCCAGCCAGGGTGGCGGCGAGGCCATTCGAATGTACGATGTTGCCCGAACACCCAACTCCTAAATGCGTTTTCAGGTCAGAAACACCCAGGCAACCCTGCCTAAATCCCGTTTCAATTCAGCGTTTTCTTGACCTGAAATGGCAGCACCCTGAAATCGTCAGCGACCTTCAGCTCGTGATTATTGTGCACCATGAATTTGGCCATGTACGATGATGCACGGCTGTCACCCGTCGAATTTCGATGGTCATGATCGAGCTGCTGGACATCTAATTCTCGAATCGAAAACCGTGCTTTGATGGATATGAGCCGTTCTTTGTCGGCTAATAAATTTTGAAATCCATCTCTAGTTTGTTCGGCGAAAATCCAAATCGAATGTATATGAGGGTTTTCCAGTGCTCCCATCCATCTCCAATATCTCGATCCGTTCATGTCCAGACAACCGATCGCAAGAGGTTTCAGAGCATGGAATGACGGTCGATGGTAGTTCCGTCCGATCAATTGCCGGCATAGGTAGTTATATATGCCGGTGAACCTATCCATCTCCGTTTTGGCACCTGGGCCGTCGATCAGGTCGGAACTTTCTAGCCGCTGTTTGCGACTGCTGTGATCGAATGAGATCGTGATGAAGAACCCATTCCGTTTCTTGAATGTTGAGACGGAATCGAACCTGCCTTTGTGCTCATTGATGAACTGATCGATCCTGCCGTCAAACCACGATGCGTATTGGGATGTGATTGACGTCGGAGAGGTATTTGAGACGGTCTGGAACATGTGGTTGGCTTCTTTCAAAGGGATATAGACCCATCGAAAATCGATGGGAGAAATGGTTTTGGGTGGTTGAAATCGTGCGAGGATCGCCGTCGGCACGGCTCAAAAACCGATGTCGGGTGAAAAAATGAAAAACTGTGAAAAGCGGTTCTGGAGGTTCTGTGAAGAAAACGGTCTAGCTATTTATGGCGATGGGATCGCGGCGATTGTCAGCTTGGGTGGAAAATGTTCGACTACTGAGCCGAGGCGGGCTCGTCGAAAACGTCGTCCAACCCGTCAGACCAACCAATTGGCATCCCGCGATCGCTGCCGGAGATTGCGCCGTCTTTGCCGACAAGAACCTCTGCGATGAAGTCGGTTGGATCGTCTGATTTAACGACAACATGGCGTGAAATTCCATCGGCAAGCACAACCGAAAATGTGCGCTGAAACCGCTGGGCATGTTCGTTAGACCATTGAATTTGATCTAGCAGGCGCCGCCGCTCCTCTGGATCGACGCCAGTAGACGAAAGAAAATGCTCAATCCGCTTCGCCTTAGGCTGACTGCCATCCGAAGCGACCCTCAGAGAGCGGATCATCGATCGCAGGCGATTAGCCACTACTGCGCGACGGTCGAAAATGTCCGACGCTGTCATGTCCTGGATCGCGTCGATCAGCGATTTCAGTTCGAGAGCTGTGATCGACGGCATCGGTTGACTGGCAAGAAGTTGCCCTTGGAGCTGTTCAATCTGTTGCTGCTCTTTCGAGATTTCACTCTCGCATTCCTCAAGCTTGCCTTTGATGAACGTGGTCGAGGAGCCTGGATCGTCCAACATTTCGAAAATTCGCTCACGCTTCACTTGAAGCTGGTGAACCTTCTCTTCTAGCGCTGCCATTCTCTGCTGGAGCATCGCTTGGCCGGAGTCTTGCGCGGCTGCCTGCAAGATGGCGGTAAGGTCGACTTCCTTCACGAAATACAGGAACGAGGTTTCGAAATCCGAGTACTTCCAGCTGACGCTCTCGCACCCCAGATTTCGCACCGCATTCGTGCACTTGAGCGCCTGCGTGCCCTTCGGCGGACGGCCCTTGTGAACGAACCTCATTGGTGCCCCGCAGTAGTCGCATTTCGCGATCTTAGAAAACAGATTGCGGTATTCCGGCCCTTTGCGACCAGCGCCCTCGACCAACCTTCGCCGGCGAGCAGCTTGAACGCGTAGAAACTGGTCCTCGTCGACGATTCGAGGGAAGTAACTTCTGATCGGATCGCCGGATGCGATTCTTTCCCCAAGCTCATCGTATCTGTGAGGCTGAAATTCACCGAGAACGGCACGGTTATTGAGAATTTTGGTCACATAGGATTCGTGCCAACCGTCCGATTTCGTGAACGTCGGTACGTCAGATTGATTAAGCCTGCGTGTGATCACGAACGACCCATGGCCGGCATCCGCAAAGTCGAAAATTTGTTGCACGACATCAGCGCGTTCCTTGATGATATCGAACACAGAGCGATCTTCTCGCAGGGTGAGCCATGCTGGCGCGACCTTCGTTAGCTTCTTCTCGCTAGCTTTGTTCCGCTTGTTTCTCCAAGCCTCTCCTACCCGCATGCTCTTAGTTTTTGATTCCTCGTAGGCTCGACCGAGGATCATCACAGAGTACATGATATCGGCGAAATTCGTTTCCCCAGCCCGATAGAGGTGCGCATCGGCGAGGGTCACGACGTTGATCCCGCTCTTGATTATATCGAAAAAAACCGGAATCGAGTCGAGAACCTGCTGACGGCTGATCCTGTCCAGTGACTCCACAAGCAGGTATGAACCGCGAGCGATCTCACCACCCTTCACGAGGGCGAGGAATTTTCCCAAGGCGCCGGATGAAACGTTGGCTCCCTTGAACGCCGAAACTCCGATATCCTCAAGCTTGAAGTCTTCGACGAGCTCGAGACCGTTTTGGTCGGCGTAGGCTTTTGACGACTGTTGCTGTCTCCGAAGACTGTCGCCCTTAAGCTGAATGTCGGTCGACATTCGAATGTACGAATAGGCGAGTGGGTTGGGTGCAGAGTTCATCCCGCCCAATGTAGGCGGTCCCAAGATCCGGCTCAACGCCTTTGGAACGAGGCGTACGACATAAAATTAATCCGCTTCAGCATCTGAATGCCGACCTTGCCGGGCGCGATCATCACCTGCACGTCGACCGGCACGGCCTCGATGCCCTGGAAAGCCACCGTGCGAACCCGCGCCACCATTTTGCCGCCCCCGATCTGGGGCTCGCCCCAGTCCTTTGCAATCAGGCCGCGAAGGGCCTGTCTCGGAGACAACCATAATTCCCCGAGCAAATCAAGAACATTACAGGAACATGTGGCCGGCTAAGTTGCAGCGCGGTTGCGTTGCAGGCCAGCTTGATCAAAGCAGGAACGTCACGGGAACACGCGCAGCCGGGGATCGCGATCAGGTTGTACGCGGTTGAAAAAGCGGAACATGGTTAATACGAAATGAAAACGGGCTCCCGCTTGCTCTCAAGCGCGTTGAGAGGGCGACCAGTTCCTCCGGCAATCTGAGGCTGTTGCCGTCTAGCTGGTGACGAAGGCATCGACCGCACCGGAAAGGGATCGATCGATTGCGATCTGCGGTGGAAGCCACTCCATGACAGGGTATCGGAAAGGCCAAGGCATGGCGATCCGGTGCAAGGAGCCGCTTTCCAGAAAAATCTCATTTACAAGGTCTATGAACCGCTCGCGGTCTCGTTCAACTCGTTTCAAAGTTTGCGAACGAATATACGCCCGGGGAATTCGCCGCTCTTTCAGCGCCAAGACAGCCTCCGCGACGGATCGAGGATCGGGTGGAACTGTAAGCGAATACTCGTCATCCAGATAAAGGTCTCGGCCGCCAAGGTTCGGCGTGGTGACCACAGGAAGCCCCGCGAGAAGATATTCCGTGCTGGCGAACATTGGTCCCTCCACTTCAGAGAGACAAATTCCCACGGCTGCACGATTTAGATGTGTGTTCACGTGAACTGATGACAATCGGACAGGCTTGCCGGTGCCGTCAAACTCGTTGATAAAGACGTGATGCGGCGCGAGTTCCCTGTGCCGATCTATTCGTGCTCTCTCCGACTCCTTCGTAGAGGACTCGTTTGAATCTCGATAGAATACAAATGCACAACGCGGTATGCCAAGAGACAAGTCATGGCGCTTCCACGGAGCCAGTTGCGCATTGTAGATTGCATCAAATTCTACAGGGACATCATCGAGAGGCCTGAATATGTATTCGGAGGTTGTTGAAGTCTTGTTGTGCTGGACGGCGGCCTCGCCGGACTGATTCAACAGACCAGCCTCGGCTTGTGTATTGGAGAGGAATATTAGCGAGTGACGGGGATTCCTAAGCCTATGCAGAACGGCATAGGTCCGGATGGCTTTGACGCTAGAACTGTTTTCGATGGACCAGGTCGGCGAGATGAGAAACCAGGCGCGGTGGCTGCGTGGAAGAAGAGGCATATGACTTGCTAATCCGAGGGGCGTACCGGACATTCCGGAATAGGATATGAACGGATCGTCCGACAGCAAACTTGCCTGAAGAGCAGGTTGCGATTTCGCAGGAAGGTGCCCTTTTCTGAGGTTGCGGCCATGACGCAGCATGGCTCTGACAATCTCGGATCTGGTAGGAGGGCGATACCCGTGCTTTAGAGTCAACATGCGGCAATTGCGATCATAAATACGGAAGAAAACTCGCTGCGGCAGAGAGAAATTTGGCAAAGAAAGCATCGCCATCTGATCGACTGAATATCTCAGTGATCAAATTTGGTGTGCGAAGGAGCGCCTCGTGCAAGAAAGCATCCTCCCAAGCGGGGCTGGTTCTCACATCGCACTACCAACCGTATCCGTTTGCGTAGGCTGTTTCAATCAAGAGGCATTCATCGACACTGCGATCCGATCCGTAGCGGCGCAGACGTACACTGCGTTCGAGTGCGTGGTGGTCGATGATCTTTCGACCGACGGTTCCCGCCGAAGGATTGAAGAGTGTCTGTCCCGGCTTGGCGACAGTCGTTTCCGCTTTCTGCCCCGACTGCAAAATGGCGGGCAGTTGGCAACAATAATGACCGGGCTTGACGCGACAGCCGGACCTCTGATCTCCTTTCTTGACGGTGACGATGCGTGGCATCCTGACTTCATAGAATGCCATGCGAGAGCGCATCTCAGTCACACCCGTATCGCGGCGATGTCGACCTCCGATGAGGTGTTGATAGATGCTGCCGGCAACCTGCTTGCTGGCGGTCATCCCGTATTCCGCCTGAATGACCCGCGATCAATACCGAAAATGAACGGCTACCTGCATGTCGATACGGAAGCCGACCCAACATTATTATTTATCGATCGGGGTACTGTGGGTTGGTTTTGGTCAACCACATCGGGGATGATGTTTCGTCGAGCTCCGCTTGAAATCATGCGTCCATCTGATCCGGACCAAATAAGGATATGTGCCGATGATTATATGGCTCGTGCCGCCCATATGATCGGGGGAACCGTGAGGATTGAGCGGGCTCTTGGCAGTTATCGGCTTCACGGCGGCAATGGCTGGGCGGACGGACGCGTCCTGGGTGCCGGAATTGGCCTAGGCAGGATGTCGCCTGATACCGAAATGGCGATACGGCGGGCACTGGCCAATCGTTGGTGCGAGGTGGCGCCGGGACTGGAGCATTTGATTTCCCGCCACTCAATGCGCAGGACCTTGGTCGACCTGATCGGACAGTCTGCGGCTTTTGCATTGCTGGAAAAGAACTCCGATGCGGGTTTTCTGCTGAAAGACTGGGCAACACCACAGCGAAAATTGCAGACCAAACTTATCGGTCTCCTTCCTCCGAAGCTGAGGCCGCGGCGCTTCCGGGACAGAGTCTGATGTGATGAGCCGCTTGCTCAGCGGTCTTATTCGATAAAAACATCATTCGATGCTTCCCTGGACCCCAAAGTCCTGCGTAACAACGCACATTACGCGGCCGACTTCCGCCGCTTTTCCTCCACGCAATCCCAGAAGAGGCTGGCGATGTCGGCGCCGCCGAAGCGCTGAACCTCGCGCACGCCGGTCGGCGAGGTCACGTTGATCTCGGTCATGTAGTCGCCGATGACGTCGATGCCGACAAGGATGAAGCCGCGTTCCCTGAGCGACGGCCCGATGCGGGCGCAGATTTCGCGCTCGCGTTTCGTCAGCTCGGTCTTCTCGGCGCGGCCGCCGACATGCATGTTGGAGCGGGAATCGTGTTCGGCCGGCACCCGGTTGATGGCGCCGACCGGCTCGCCGTCGATCAGGATGATGCGCTTGTCGCCCTTGCGGACATCCTTCAGGTAACGCTGCACGATATAGGGTTCGCGCGAAAGCTGCCCGAACATTTCGAGCAGCGAGGCGAGATTGCGGTCGTCTTCCCTGAGGTGGAAAATGCCGGCGCCGCCATTGCCGTAGAGCGGCTTGATGATGATGTCGCCGAAATCCTTGCGGAAGGCGGCAACTTCCAGTGGATCCTTGGTGATCAGCGTGTCCGGCATCAGGTCGGCGAATTCGGTGACGAAGATCTTTTCCGGGCTGTTGCGCACCCAGGCGGGGTCGTTGACCACCAATGTCTTCGGGTGGATGCGCTCGAGGATGTGCGTCGTGGTGATGTAATTCATGTCGAAGGGCGGATCCTGGCGCAGCAGGACGACATCCATTTCGGAGAGGTCGGTGCGCACCTTATCGCCCAGCGAATAGTGGTTGCCCTTCTCGTCGCGTACCTGCATTTCCTCGACGCGGGCAAACACCTTGCCGTCGCGCAGCGACAGGCGGTCGGGCGTGTAGTGGAACAATTGATGGCCGCGCCGCTGTGCTTCCAGCGACAGCGCGAACGAGGTGTCGCCGGCGATCGACACGGTGGAGATGTGGTCCATCTGGACGGCGATTTTCAGCTTCATGGCAGGTCCCCAGCGCGATTGGAGCGACGTGCGTCCCCTTGGATGCACAAAGGACGCTCCAACACTTTAAGTCGAAAAGCGATATAAGGGTCGCGGTGCCTTCTGCCAATCGGGCCACGCCGTTAACGGTCGAAGACCAGTCGCGAATAACCGAGAAAGGACAGCGCCATTGCCGCCAGCGAGGCGATTGCGAGGGCGGCGAGCGGCGGTGCCGCCGGCAGCGCCAGTAGAGTGACGCAATAGACGAGATAGTTGACGATGCTGGTGGCAATGCCGACGCCGCCATAGCGGGCGCTTTCCTGTACGACGCCGCGACGCGACGGCGAGAATGTCAAATGCCGGTTGAGCTGCCAGGTGACGCAGAGCGCGAAGCCGATCGACAGCACGCGGGCGCTGAAAGGCCCGAGCGGCGTGATGGCGAGCAGCAGCCAGAGTGCGGCCGCATCAGTGACGAAGCCGATGCCTCCGGCAAAGGCGAACCGGACGAGGCGTTGCATCGTTCAGGCCGCGCGCGGGGTCTTGTCCGGCTGCGGCTTTTGCACCACCGCGCCGGCGCGCCGCTCGACGCGCCCGGAAGGCATGGAAAGGTAGAAAATACGCTTCTGTTCGGCCCGCCCGCGCGAGACGGAATCGAGGATAAGCCCGGTCACCATCGCCAGCATGGACAACAGCAGCAGGCCGACCGACAGCACCCAGGTCGGCATACGCGGCACGAGACCGGTTTCGGCGAACTCGACCAGCACCGGCGCCATCAGCAACAGGCTCGAGGCGAGGAAGAACAGTGAAAAGGCGCCGAAGAAGCGCAGCGGTTGCGTCTCCTTCATCAGCATGGCGAACATCCAGAGAATTTTCGCGCCGTCGCGGAACGTCGACAGCTTCGACGACGAGCCCTCTGGCCGCCTGCCGTAGTCGAGCGCGATTTCGCTGACCGGCAATTTGAGCTGCGAGGCGTGCACCGACATTTCCGTCTCGATCTCAAAGCCGCCGGAGACGGCCGGAAAGCTCTTGACGAAGCGCCTGGTGAAGACGCGGTAGCCGGAGAAGATGTCGGTGAAATCGCTGCCGAACAGCCACTTGTAGAGGCTGTTGAAAATCTGGTTGCCGAAAGCGTGGCCGGTCCGGCCGGCGTCGTCGGTAACGCCGCGCCTGGTGCCCACCACCATGTCGGAGCGCTCGGTCAAAAGCGTGTTGATCAGCTGCGGCGCGTCCTCGGGCGCGTAGGTGCCGTCGCCATCGGCCATCAGATAGATGTCGGCGTCGATGTCGGCGAACATGCGGCGCACCACATTGCCCTTGCCCTGCCGCGGCTCGCGAATGACGATGGCGCCGGCCGCGCGGGCACGCAGCGCCGTCAGGTCCTTCGAATTGTTGTCGTAGACATAGACGGTGGCGGCCGGCAGCGTCTCGCGGAACCGCAGAACCACCTCGGCGATGGTCAGCTCTTCATTGTAGCAAGGCAGGAGCACGGCGATGGCAGGTTCGTGGTCTTGCGGCATTTTTCGTCTCCGAATGCCTTGTCGACCCCTAGGGTCGCGCGCCGGAAACCGGCCTTGTCCAGGCGGTTTTACTATTTATTGAAGCCGTTAAGGCTAGGTTTAAGACCGACTTCATGAGTGCCGATTGCCTGGAAGGGCCCGGCATTCCCGCCAAGGGCGTTCGCGGATGAGCACAGCAAGGGACGGAACTTCCACTTGGAAGTCCGATATCGCGTTCGCGCTGCTTGCCGCCTTGCTGCTGCTCGCCCTCAATGCCCATGCCGGTTTCCCGCAACTGGCCAATCCGGCGGGCGACAATGACAGCCTGCTGCAACTGGTCGAAGTGCGCGATCTCATGGGCGGCCAAGGCTGGTACGACATGCACCAGTACAGGATGGGACCGGAGGGCGGCTTCGTCATGCATTGGTCGCGGCTGCTCGATGCGCCGCTGGCGCTTGCCATGCTTGCCGCATCGGCGCTGACAGGCAGCACCGCCTTGGCCGAAAAAACGGTGCAGATACTGTGGCCCGCGCTGCAATTCTGGCTTGCGGTCCTCTTCATCATCCGTGCCGCGCGCGCTTTCGCCGGCGCGCACGCGGTGCTGCCCGCGGCCGTCGTCGGTGGCGCGGCCCTCTACTACATCGGGATTTTTTCGCCAGGCGCGCTCGATCATCACAATATCCAGCTGGTGCTGACGCTGGCGAGCCTCGCTCTGCTGCTCGAGGCGCCCAGGCACCGGCCAGCTGCGCTTGTCGCCGGCATCGGCGCCACGCTGACCCTGGCCATCGGCATGGAAAGCGCCCCCTATGCCGGAACCCTCGGCGCCGTCGTCGCCTTGCTGTTTCTCGCTAGGGGTGACGGCGAAAGGCTGATCGCCAGGGATTTCGGCCTCGGCGTCGCCGGTGTTTCGGCGCTCGTCTTCGTCACGACGATTCCCCTGTCATCCTGGGGCCAGGCCCAGTGCGACACGTTCTCGATCGTGCAATTCGCCGTCACCGGGCTTGCCGGTGGCGGGCTTGCTGCCATTGCCTCGCTGAAGTTCGCCAACGCGACGGGCGCCCGGCGCCTGATGTCGCTTGGCCTGCTTACCGTCGGCATCGCTGTCTTCGCGGCGTTGCTGTTCCCGCAATGCCTTGCAGCGCCTTATGCCAATCTCGACCCGCGCCTGCAGCAAATGTGGCTCGGCTATATCGAGGAGGCGCAATCGATCGTCCAGCTCGTCGCGGATGATCCGGCACGGGCGGTGGCGCGGTTTGCAACGCCTTTGGTGGCGATCGTGCTGATGGCGCTTCACCTCGGCCATGGCGGCTGGCGGCGGCAGGACAGCCTCGTCGGCGCGCTGCTGGTGGTGGCGGTCGTGGTCAGCGCCTGGGAAGTGCGCGGCTCGACCTTCTCCATTGCGTTTGCGGTGATCCCGCTTTCGGCGTGGATCGCCAAATGGCGGCAGCGGGCCGCGGCCAGCCCGTCCAGCGGCTCGGTGCTCAGGATGGCCGCGGCCTGGCTGATCTCGGTGAATGCAATCTGGTCGGGTGCCGCCGAGGCCGCGTCCAGCGCCTTCGACACCGACGCACCTGCCATCGACGCCAGCATCGATGCGCCCTGCAACAGCAAGGCTTCGTTCGCCACGCTTGGCACGATGGCGCCCACCACGGTCCTTGCCATCTCCAATCTTGGCTCGCCGATCCTCGCCTTCACCGGTCATCGCGTGCTTGCCGGACCCTACCATCGCAACGTCGCCGGAAACCTGCTCGTTTTCGACGCCTTGCTGGGGTCGGACGCCGCCGCGAAAGCCATCGTCGAGAGCCACCATGTCGGCCTTGTCGCGCTCTGCCGCGGCAACACGGAAAGCCGGCTGTTCGCGGCCAAGGCGCCGGATGGCTTCCTGGCCGGGTTGATGCATGGCCAGGTCCCGGATTGGCTGGAGCCGGTCGCCGGGACCGCCGGCAGCCCTCTGGAACTCTATCGCGTCAAGTCCAGCAGCTGAAGCTTTCGCAGCGTAGAGCCTTGGAAAGGTAATGTATTTTACCCTCGAAAAATCGACTTGGGGATACGTTTCCTAAAGGGTTTGCTGCCAGTCTCGAAACTAAATTCCGACGTCAAAAAACAGGGACACCGATGCAAACTCCGTTTGGCACCGGTCAGGCAAACAGGGAAAGCACGGATCTGGCCTTCACCGATCCGTTGACCGGGCTTGGCAACCATCGCCGCTTCTTCGACAAGGTCGATCGCCTGATCAGCGATCGTGCCGACGATCCAGCGCCTTTCACCGTCGGTATTCTCGACCTCGACGGCTTCAAGCCGATTAACGACCTGTTCGGCCACAAGGCCGGGGACGACATCCTGATCCAGGTCGCCATGCGGCTGCGCGCCTCGATGGACGGCTATTCGACGGTCTGCCGCATCGGCGCCGACGAATTCGCCTTCCTCTATCCGCTGGTGTTCTCCGAGGAGGCTGCGGCGGAAAAATCCCGCATGCTGATCGAGATCCTGTCGGCGCCCTACGATGTCGGCGAACGCACCGCCAGGCTGTCGGCCTCGGTCGGCTGCTCGCTGTTCTATTCCGGCGACGAGACCACCGAGATCCTCATCAACAAGGCCGAAACGGCGCTCTACCACGCCAAGCGTTCCGGTCGTGGCCGGGTGGTCGTCTACACCCGTGAGATGGAAGAGGCGGCCAAGCGCGTCACCCGCATCGAGCAGGCGCTGCGCCGCGCCGTCTCCGCCGGCGAGGTGGAGCCGCATTTCCAGCCGATCGTCGACCTCAACACCCGCCGCACCATCGGCTTCGAGACGCTGGCGCGCTGGACCGACCGTGATCTCGGCGCGGTGCCGCCGACGGTCTTCATTCCGATCGCCGAGGAACGCGGCATCATCGGCCCGCTGTCGCAGCTGGTGCTGCGCAAGGCGACCGAGGCGGCCAGGAGCTGGCCGAGCGACCTGTTCTTGTCCTTCAACCTGTCGCCCTCGCAGCTCGTCGACCAGAACACCGGCCTGCACATATTGGCGATCCTCGACCGCACCGGCTTCGACCCGCGCCGGCTGGAGATCGAGATCACCGAGACCGGCCTGATGAACGATCCCGCCTCGGCGGCACAGATCGTCGAGGATCTGCGCCGTGTCGGCATCCGCGTCTCGCTCGACGATTTCGGCACCGGCCAGTCCTCGCTCGGCCGCCTGCGCGAATTCCATTTCGACAAGCTCAAGATCGACCGTGCCTTCGTCGCCTCCATTCTCGACGACCGGCCGTCCGAACACATCATCCGCGCCATTCTGGCAATGTGCGAAGGGCTCGGCATGGATGTGGTCGCCGAGGGCATCGAGCAGGAAGCGCAAGCCGATCGCCTGGTCCAGTTCGGCTGCGCCGGCGGACAGGGTTATCTGTTCGGCAAGCCGGTCGATGCCGACGCCACGCTCGGCTATCTCCGCGATTCCTTCCGGGGTGCCTTGCGCGCCAAGGCTATCTGACCGGCGATCTCGACCCTGTCTCCCATCACGACTTTGCGTCCAGTGCGGCGCATTGTCGTTTTGTCCGACATATGCCGCAAATCGACCTTTTTCGCCCTTGCTCGCGCGACGTCTCTGGCTAGGATGCGCGCCGGTTAGGACTACAGCGCCGCGCGTCCTCTCGGACGCGTAAAGGACGCTGTAGCACTTCACATTTTGCGCATTATCCCTTTCCGAAAATCGATCGGATTTTCGGGGTCATGCGCCGGAGAGAAAAGACATGATGCCATCGGCGGATTTTGCCGACCTCAAGGGAGCCTCGGTGCTGATCACCGGCGGCGGCTCCGGGATCGGCGCGGCCCTGACCGAGGGTTTCGTGCGCCAGGGCGCCAATGTCGCCTTCATCGATGTCGCCGATGGCCCAAGCATGCTGCTTGCCGACCGCATCGAGAAGGAATTCGGTCGCCGGCCGCTATACCTCAAGACCGATCTGCGCGATATCGAGGCGTTGCGCGCCTCGGCGGCCAAAGCGGCGGAAGTGCATGGCGATGTCACGGTGCTCGTCAACAATGCCGCGTGGGACGAACGCCACGCCATCGAGGACGTGACGGTGGAGTTCTGGGACAACAACCAGGCGATCAACCTGCGGCCGCATTTCTTCACCGCGCAGGCGGTGGCGCCGGGCATGAAGCGGGCCGGCGGCGGCTCGATCATCAACTTCACCTCGACATCGTATCTGATCAACCACCCGGACATGCCGGCCTACACCGCCGCCAAGGCCGGCATTCTCGGCCTCAGCAAGGGGCTCGCCGGCAAGCTCGGACCCGACCGCATCCGCGTCAACGCCGTCGCGCCCGGCTGGGTGATCACCGAACGGCAGCAGGAACGTTGGGTAACCGAAGGGGCGCTTGCCGCCCATGTCGCCAAGCAGTGCATCAAGGAGGTCATGCGTCCTGACGATATGGTCGGCACGGTGCTGTTCCTCGCCTCGGATGCCTCGCGCATGCTGACGGCGCAGATGTTGATCGTCGACGGAGGCTTCCTGTGAGCCCGGGGTTTGCCGGCAACGCGCCGGCGGTCGCGGCGCTCGATTGGGGTACGACCCGGCTTCGGGCATGGCTGATCGACGGCGGCGGCAAGGTGCTTGCCGAGCGTCGTGGTGACGACGGCCTGATCACCGCGCGTGAAAAGGGGTTTGCGACCGTGCTGGAAGGTCATCTGGCCGCCATGGGCGCGCCCGAAACGCTGCCCGTCATCATCTGCGGCATGGCCGGTTCCCGCCAGGGCTGGATCGAGGCGCCCTATGTCGGCGTTCCGGCGCCGATCGGCGCCATCCTGCGCGGCGCGGCGCGCATCGAAGGCGAGCGCCGCGACATCCGTATCGTGCCGGGCCTTGCCCAGCGCCTGGCCGATGCGCCGGACGTGATGCGCGGCGAAGAGACACAGCTTGCCGGCGCCGGTTTGCCCGCAAAGGGCCGGCATCTCGCCTGCATGCCCGGCACGCATTCAAAATGGGTCGTGGTCGAGGATGGCGCGGTTGTCGGCTTCGGCACATGGCCGACCGGCGAATTGTTTTCGGTGCTGGCAGCGCATTCGATCCTCAAGCATTCGCTGGGCGAGCATCCGGCTCCGGTGACAGCGGACAGTCCGTTCTTCCGGCAATGGTGCGAGCGGGCGCTTGGCGAGGGCGGCGACGTCACCTCGAAGCTGTTTGCCATCCGCGCTGCCGGGCTCCTGCAGGACCTGAAGTCGCAGGATGCGGCGGCCTGCCTGTCCGGGCTTCTGATCGGCGGCGAGATCGCCTCGGCGAAGCGCCGCTATGGCGCCGGCGATGCGCCGGTCGTGCTCATCGCTTCCGGCGCTCTGGCCTCGCTCTATCGCGCCGCGCTCGACCTGGCAGGGCTTGCCTACCGCACCGTCGACGCCGATGAAGCGGTGCGCGCCGGGCTCATCGAGGCCGCGCGCGAGAACGGCATGATTGGAGCCGCCAAATGACCCAGACCGCAGCCTTTCCAAAGCTCAAGCGCGGCCTGGTCGCCATCCTGCGCGGGCTGAAACCCAGTGAGGCGATCGCCATGGGCCAGGCGCTGTTCGACGCCGGCATCGAGGCGATCGAAGTACCGCTCAACTCGCCACAGCCCTTCTCGTCGATCGGCAGGATTGCCCAAGTGCTGCCCAAGTCGGCGCTGGTCGGTGCCGGCACGGTGCTGACGCCGGCCGATGTCGACGGTCTGCATCAAGCTGGCGGGCGGCTCCTGGTCAGCCCCAACATCGATGCGGAAGTGATGGCGCGCGCCATGCATTACGGCATGGTCACCATGCCCGGCGTGTTCACGCCCACCGAAGCGTTCCAGGCGATCCGCCTGGGTGCCTCGGCCCTGAAATTCTTTCCGGCGAGCGCGCTCGGCGCGGGCGGCATTTCCGCCATCCGGGCGGTGCTGCCGGCGCAGACCCTGGTCGGCGCCGTCGGCGGCGTTTCGGAGAAGGATTTTGCCAGCTACAAGGCGGTGGGAGTCACGGTCTTCGGCCTCGGTTCCAGCCTGTTCAAGCCCGGCATGAGCGTCGACGACGTCGCGGCACGTGCGCACGCGGCGGTCGCCGCCTGGGATGTGGTTTTCGGAGAGGCATGATGAACGAAGCGATCGTTTCGGTCTTTTCCGACCATGTCTGCCAGCTTGGCGAGGGGCCGAGCTACGACCCCGCCACCGATGCGCTGTTCTGGTTCGATATCGTCAACGGGCTGTTGCTCGAGCAGGGTGTCGCCTCCGGTGTCTTGAAGATCCATGAACTCGGTCAGATGGCCAGCGCCATCGCCATCGTCGACGACAGGCGCCAGCTGATCGCCACCGAAACCGGCCTGCATGTCCGCGACGTGGCGACCGGGAGGCTGACGCTGCACACCGCGATCGAGGCCGACAATGCGCTGACGCGCTCCAACGATTCGCGCGTCCACCCGTGCGGCGCCTTCTGGGTCGGCACCATGGCCAAGGACGAAGCGAAAGGCGCGGGATCGATTTACTGGTTCTTCAAGGGCGAATTGCGCAAGCTTTATTCCGAGATCACCGTGTCGAACTCGATCTGTTTTTCGGAAGACGGGACGATCGCCTACTACACCGATACCTCGACCGGGCTTCTGATGCGTGTCGCCTGCGATCCGGCGACGGGCCTGCCGGTCGGCGAGTCCAAAGTGTTCGTCGACCATCGCCATTCGAAAGGCTATGTCGACGGCTCGGTCGTCGATCGCGATGGCGTGCTGTGGAACGCTGTCTGGGGCGGCAAGGCGGTCAAGGCCTATTCGCCAGATGGCACGTTGCTGCGCGAAATATCCATGCCGGCGGGGCAATCCTCGTGTCCGGCCTTTGTCGGCGCCAAGGCCGACCGGCTGGCGGTGACTTCGGCCTGGAAAGGCAAGGACGACAAGCAGCGCAAGCTCGACCCGCAAGCCGGCATGACCTTCCTCGTCGACTTCCCCGTCAACGGCCGCTTCGAGCCGCGCGTGCTGATCGCCTGAACGGACGCGGCGGACAAAGGTCTTCGCCGGCACTGTCACGCAACCGTCCGGCGCGGTCGGTTTCACGAAAGCCGATGGCATGCACCGTGCGATGGTAGGCCATCGCGCCGCTGGATTCTTGCCGCATCATGTCAACGCACAGGCCTACCCTGATCCTTGTCTACGAGCCGGAAAAGGCGTGCTTCGACCGCCTGATATCAGACGGTTACCCACCGCAACGCGCCATCGAAATCTCGTCCTACCTCGCACAGTCGACGGATATCGCCCGCGACTTCGCGGCACTTGCCACCGCCTGCGAGGCGCGCGGCATAGCCTTCGCTCCGGTGGCGCTCGACGATGCCGCCGCGGTGCTGGAAAAGGCGGATACGGAAAGCACGCTGGTCTGGACGCTGTCCGACGGTGTCGCCTATTTCCGTGGTGGCGCCGCGCCGGCGCTGGCAAGGCTCGAGGGATTGCGGACGATCGGCGCCGACGATGCGCTGTTCGCGCTCTGCCAGGACAAGTTCCGCTCCGGCGCCGTGCTCGGCGCGCTAGGCCTGCCGGCGCCACAGGCAGGCCTTGCCCGCGACGGCAAATGGCTGGTCGAGCCGCCTGTTTCCGCCGCCGGCTGGTTCGTCAAGCCCAACCGGCTCGGCGCCAAGATCGGCATCTGGCCGGATTCGCGCAGCCATGACCTCGGCCACGCACTGGAGCTTAGCCGGCGCGTCTTCGCCGCCTACCGCGACGATGTCGTCGTGCAGCCCTATGTCGCCGGCCGTAATGTGCGCGCCAGCTTCCTCGGCCTAGCACCGCAAACCGGCACCGAAGCGCTCGGTATCGCTTTTGTCGATTCAGGCGGCGATTTCCAGACCATGGCGGACAGTATGGCGCTTTACGGCGAGACCGGTGAGGCGGCCAAGGCGGCAGGACTTTATGCCGAACCGGAGCTCGTTGCCGTCGCCGACCTGCAGCCGGGGGCCGATGCCAGGATCAGGGCGATCGCCGAACGGCTGATCAATGGGCTCGGCCTGCGCGACGTGTTTTCCATCGACCTGCGCGTTGAAGCCGACGACACGGTGCATCTCATCGAGTTCGAAGTCTGCCCCGGCCTGCCCTGCTTCGATTTCCGCGCCTACTGCCGCCAGCAATGGGGCCTGGAGCTTGCCGACGCCATGGCCGAAGCCGCCCGGAACCGGCTCTTCTCCTGAAGCACGTCGCCCAGAAGTGTACAGCGATCCTGGGACAACGGCATGCATCAAACAAAGGCTTAAAAAGCGTCGCCTGAGTCCGTTTCAGTGTGATGCGCTTCAGATCCCCTCGACCAGCACGATCTCACCGTCGGCGACCTTCTGGCGGATGGCGACGGCGCGCTGATATTCCGGCGAGTGGTAGCAATCATGCGCCGCGGCCAGCGACGGAAACTCGATGATGACGTTGCGGGCGCGGCCGGGTCCTTCCGCCTTTTCGTGCTCGCCGCCCCGCGCCAGGAATTTCGCGCCGAACCGCTCGAAGGCGGGTTTGGCGGTGGCGACATACTCCTTATAGCCTTCCGCGTCACGCACATCGACGCGGGCGACCCAGTATCCCTTTGGCATTGTTCTTCTCCGAAGCCGTTCGTTGGAAACTATGCAGAGCGCATTTCGTCGAGGATCGCTTGCGCCGCCGCCCGGCGGTCGCTCGCCGCGACGACCGGGCGGCCAACCACGAGATGGCTGGCGCCGTTGCGGATCGCTTGCGCCGGTGTCACCACGCGCTTCTGGTCGCCATGGTCGCTGCCCGCCGGCCGGATGCCGGGCGTCACCACCGCGATGTCGGGGCCGACGATGCGGCGTACCGCTTCGGCTTCCGCGGCCGAGCAGACGATGCCGCCCATGCCGGCATGCAGCGCCTGTTCCGAGCGCCTCAGCACCAGGGTGTGCGGATCGTATTCATAACCGACATCGATCATGTCCTGCTCATCCATCGAAGTCAGCACGCTGACGGCGAGCAGGCAAAGCTCACTGCCCCTGGCCGCCTCCACCGCCGCCCGCATCGCCTTGGGATAGGCGTGGATGGTCAGCATGGTCATGCCCATCTTGACGATGTTCTCGACGCCCTTTGCCACCGTATGGTCGATGTCGAGCAGCTTCATGTCGAGGAAGACCTTTGTCCCGCCGCTGGCCAGTTCCCTGGCGAAGTCGAGCCCGCCGGCAAAGGCCAGCTGATAGCCGATCTTGTAGAAGGAGACGACGCCGTCGAGTTCGCGCACGGCCCGCTCGGCCTCTTTCACGGTCGGCACGTCGAGGCCGACGATCAGTCTCTCCTGCATGGATTTGGCCTGCATGGATTGAGCCTGCATGGTTGCTGCAATCACGCTTCGATCCGGGTCGACAGCATGCGGGAGGTTTCGATCAGCGTGCGGCATAGGTGCTCCATCGATTTGTACAGTCGTTCGTCGTGGAAATTGCCGCCCTCGTCGAAAGCGTCGCCGCCATCGGGCACGCAGCATTCCGGCGTCACCACCTCCATCTGGCAGCGCACCAGCACGGCGCGCAGATGGTTGATGCAGCGTATGCCGGCGAAGTGGCCATTGGAGGACGAGCACAGACCGGCGACCTTGCCGGCAAGCGGCCTGACCGGCCGGCCGCCATCCCGGCGCACGCGGCTCACCCAGTCGATCGTGTTCTTGAGCAGCGGCGGGATCGAGCCGTTATATTCCGGCGTGGCGATCAGCAGTCCGTCATGGGCTGATATCAGGCGTCCGAGCTTGGCGGCGTTTTCGGGAACGCCTCTTTCCGTCTCGAGATCCTCGTCGAGGATCGGCAAGGGGTAGTCGGCGAGCGAAATGCGGGTCACCTCTGCGCCCTGCACCGCAAGTTCCTTCTGCGCCACGTCGGCGGTCCGGCCGCTGTAGGCGCCGCTGCGCACCGAGCCGGCGAAGACGAGGATTTTCGGGATCACTGCCATGGTTCGCTTCGCGAGGGCAGTAGGGGAGTAAGGCAGTATGGGAGTAGGGAAAGGCGGTTCAGTCTCCGGACCATCCCTACTGCCTACTCCCCTACTGCCGTACTCCCTTATCTTCCCTTCGATAGATCCAAAGCTGTGTCGGCGGGATGTTGCGGAAGATGAAGTCGAAATGCTTGACGGTGTAATCGCCGCGGCCAGCCGGGATCGGCGACATCGGGCCATAGGTCAGTTGCACGATCGGCCGTCCGGCCGGGATGCGGTCGAGCAGGCTCTCTATATAGGCGATGCGTTGGGCGACCGGGAAATTGAGCAGCGGCACGCCGGAGACGACGCTGTCGAAGATCATCCCGCTCTTCTCGCCAAGCGTGGCGTTGAGGTTGAAGGCATCGCCTTCGATGACGTTGACGCCGGGATAGAGCTGGCGCAAATGCCGCACAAAATCCGTACTGTACTCGACCGCATAGAGATTTTCGGGCCGCACGCCCTGGGCGAGGATGGCGCGGGTGATGACACCGGTGCCCGGACCGACCTCCAGCACCGGCAGGCCGGACGTGGGATTGACGATCGAGGCCATCTTGCGTGCTGTGATCGCGGAAGTCGGAACGATCGAACCGACCGTCTTCGGTTTGTCGATCCAGCCCTTGAAGAATTTGAGTTCGTCGTCGAACTTCTCGGCAAGCGCCTTCCGCAGTCCGTGACCACGTGTCATGCAAGCTCTCCTCAAGGCTCCCCGCAAGCTACTTAACACCTGGTTGACGCAAGGCAAGGCGCGGCGGGACGCATGTCGTGGATAAGATGATTTTCGTCGCGTCCCGAGACACGGCGCGTTTAATCGATTCCCACCCTATTTTTATTCCATCAGCGCTCGCCGAAGGATTCGAAGAAATCCTTCATACGGGCGAAAAACCCGCTCGATTGGGGCGAATTGTCTTGCGAGGAGAGCTGTTCGAACTCCTCGAGCAACTCGCGCTGGCGGCGGGTCAGGTTCTGCGGCGTCTCGACCGCGGTCTGGATGTAGAGGTCGCCGACATTGGGCTGGCGCAGCACCGGCATGCCCTTGCCCTTGAGACGGAACTGGCGTCCGTTCTGCGTGCCTTCGGTTACCTTCACCTTGGTCTGCGTGCCGTCCAGCGTCGTCACCTCGAAGGAGCCGCCAAGGGCCGCCGTCGTCATCGAGATGGGCACCTTGCAATAGAGATCGGCGCCATCGCGCTGGAAGAATTCGTGTGGCTTCACCGCCAGGAAGATATAGAGATCGCCCGAAGGCCCGCCGCGCAGGCCGGCCTCGCCCTCATTGGCAAGCCGGATGCGGGTGCCATCCTCTATGCCGGCCGGAATGTTGACCGACAGCGAGCGTTCCTCGGTGACGCGGCCCTGGCCGGCGCATTTCGGGCACGGGTCCTTGATGGTCTGGCCGCGGCCCTGGCACTGCGGGCAGGTGCGCTCGATCGAGAAGAAGCCTTGCGTCGCACGCACCTTGCCATGGCCGTGACACATCGAGCAGGTCACCGGCTGGGTGCCGGGCTTTGCGCCGGACCCTGAGCATTCCGTACACGAGATCGACGCCGGCACGCGGATCTGCGCGGTCTTTCCGGCGAACGCCTCTTCCAGCGTGATTTCCATGTTGTAGCGCAGATCGGCGCCGCGTTCGCGGCCGCCGGACGACCGGCGCTGCCGCCCGCCCATCATGTCGCCGAAAATATCCTCGAATATGTCGGCGAAGCCGCCGGCGCCAAAGCCCTGCGCGCCGCCATTCATGCCACCCTGTTCGAAGGCGGCGTGGCCGAAACGGTCATAGGCCGCGCGCTTCTGCGGGTCCTTCAGCGTCTCGTAGGCCTCGTTGATTTCCTTGAACTTGTGCTCGCAGGAATGATCGCCGGGGTTGCGGTCGGGATGGAACTGCATGGCGAGCTTGCGGAAAGCGCTCTTGAGCTCCTTTTCGTCGGCGCCTTTCTGGACGCCCAGCGTTTCGTAGAAATCAGCTTTCATTTTTTCCCGCTGTCCGGATGCTCAACGTCTTGATGCATTGTTGCGTCGTTTGCCGGCACGTCGTCTCGATTTAGGATCGGTGCCGCCCGGATGCCAGTGCTGGCGTGTGTCTGTCCGGGCTTTTCTGTCACTTTTTCGGCAAGGCTCCGCACTTTTTCAGCGAAGGTTGCAAAAAAGCCCGGCTTTACACCGGGCTTTCCGCCTTGTCTTGCCGTCAACCGGCTCAGGCCGACTTCTTCTTGTCGTCGTCCCCGTCGATTTCCTCGAAATCGGCATCGACCACGTCGGAGTCCTTGGCGGCATCCGCCTTGGCATCGGCTTCGGCCGTTTCCTTCTGCGAGGCCTCGTACATGGCCTGCCCAAGCTTCATCGAAGCTTCGGCGAGCACCTGGCTCTTGGCCTCGATGTCGGCCGCATCGTCGCCCTCGGCGGCGGTCTTCAGCGCCGCGATCGCATCGGAAATCGCCGTGCGCTCGGCTTCCGAAACCTTGTCGCCATATTCCTTCAGCGACTTCTCGGACGAATGCACCAGCGCCTCGGCCTGGTTGCGGGCCTCGACCACGGCGCGCCGCTTCTTGTCGGCGTCGGCATTGGCTTCGGCGTCCTTCACCATCTTCTCGATGTCGGCGTCCGAAAGGCCGCCAGAAGCCTGGATACGGATCTGGTGCTCCTTGCCGGTGCCCTTGTCCTTGGCCGAAACATTGACGATGCCGTTGGCGTCGATGTCGAAAGTGACCTCGATCTGCGGTACGCCGCGCGGGGCCGGCGGAATGCCGACCAGGTCGAACTGGCCAAGCGCCTTGTTGTCGGCGGCCATTTCACGCTCGCCCTGGAAGACGCGGATGGTCACGGCCGACTGCGAGTCTTCAGCGGTCGAGAACACCTGGCTCTTCTTGGTCGGGATCGTCGTGTTGCGCTCGATCAGCCGCGTGAACACGCCACCCAGTGTCTCGATGCCGAGCGACAGCGGCGTCACGTCGAGCAGCAGCACGTCCTTGACGTCACCCTGCAGCACGCCGGCCTGGATGGCGGCGCCCAGAGCGACGACCTCATCGGGGTTGACGCCCTTGTGCGGCTCCTTGCCGAAGAACTGCTTCACGATCTCCTGGATCTTGGGCATGCGGGTCATCCCGCCGACCAGGACCACTTCGTCGATCTCGCCAGCTTTCAGGCCGGCATCCTTGAGCGCCGCCTTGCAGGGCTCGATGGTGCGCTGGACGAGGTCTTCGACCAGGCTTTCGAACTTGGCGCGCGTCAGCTTCAGCGTCAGGTGCTTCGGCCCGGTCGCGTCGGCGGTGATGAAGGGCAGGTTGATTTCGGTCTGGGTTGTCGACGACAGCTCGATCTTGGCCTTTTCCGCGGCCTCCTTGAGGCGCTGCAAGGCAAGCTTGTCGTTCTTCAGGTCGATGCCCTGTTCCTTCTTGAACTCGGCCGCCAGGTATTCGACCAGACGCATGTCGAAATCCTCGCCGCCGAGGAAGGTGTCGCCATTGGTCGACTTCACCTCGAACACGCCGTCGCCGATTTCGAGCACCGAAATGTCGAAGGTGCCGCCGCCAAGGTCATAGACGGCAATGGTCTTGCCATCCTTCTTGTCGAGGCCGTAGGCAAGCGCCGCGGCCGTCGGCTCGTTGATGATGCGCAGCACTTCCAGGCCGGCGATCTTGCCGGCATCCTTGGTCGCCTGGCGCTGGGCGTCGTTGAAATAGGCCGGAACGGTGATGACCGCCTTCTCGACCTTCTCGCCGAGATAGGCTTCCGCCGTTTCCTTCATCTTCTGCAGGATCATGGCCGAGATCTGGCTCGGCGACTGCTTCTTGCCGCCGGCTTCGACCCATGCATCGCCATTGTCGCCCTTGACGATCTTGTAGGGGACAAGCTTCTTGTCCTTCTCCGTCACCGGGTCGTCATAGCGGCGGCCGATCAGGCGCTTGACCGCGAAGATGGTGTTTTCAGGGTTGGTGACCGCCTGGCGCTTGGCCGGCTGGCCGACGAGACGTTCGCCGTCGCCCGAGATGGCGACGATGGAAGGCGTCGTGCGCGCGCCTTCCGCATTCTCGATTACCTTGGGCTCCTTGCCATCCATGATGGCGATGCAGGAATTCGTGGTGCCGAGATCGATACCGATTACTTTTGCCATTTTTCCAGTCTCTCCTCTAAGCAGGCTTTCAGGACCCATGAAGGCGTTCCGACGAAAGCCCCTGTTCACAAGAAATCCCGTACCGCAACCGGTGTGCCGGTGCCGTACGGCTTGGCGCGTATATAAGAACAGCCGATGCGGCGCGCAAGCATTCTGCGCGAGGCTTCCATGAACCTTTCCACCTTCGTCCGCGACTGAGGTCCAGGTGCCGCATGGTGCGGCCCGGAAAGGAAGCCCCCCATGACCAGCAACCCAGAGGCTCTGCGGTCTCCGGGAACAACAGGAGCTCGGCGCGACCACCGCCTTCGGGACGGGGTCGATGCGCTGGGCTTTCCGTTGATTCCGTTGACCCTGCGGAAGAGCAGGCGTATCGTGACTTCGAGGAAAGCAGACAATTCGATCAGGGAAGAACGAGCCGGACCACCGCGCCTTGCCCTGATCTGCGCGGCGACTCCGGACGTTTCTGCCCTGGACTACGGGGGTAGTGTCATGTCTCGCATCCGCGGCTCGCTCGCATCGTCTTTCTATGGCCATTTGGCCCGTGCGGCCCATGCCGGCGGCGGATTGCTGGCCTTTGCGCTTGCCGCCAGCCTGTGGCTCGGCAGCGGCGCCAAGGCGCAGGAAACGCAGATCATCTATCCCGGCTCGATGGCGGTCACCGGCTTCCCCGGGACCGTCATTCCCAATTTGGATGCGGGCCTGCCGCCGGGCGTCGATCCGGTCGACGAAACCTTCATCGACACCACGCGCGCCACCTTGCGCGTCTTCGACGTTTCGCACCTTGGCGGGCCGGCCGCGGGCCAACTCGTCTTCACGCCGCCGCCTTTCGAGGTAACGGCGGGCCAGATCGGTGAAGTGTTCGGCCTCACCTATGATGATGGCGTGCGCGATGGCGTTCCGTCAGGCATTCCCAACCTTTACGCGGCCGCCACGTCGCTGCATGGCATCGAGATCGTCACGCCCGACGCCGACAATGACGGGCGGCCGGAACGCCAGCGCCGCGGCACGGCGGGCGCCGCCTTCATGGACGGTCAGTTTGGCACCGAGAACGGCGGCGGACCGGGAACCATCTGGAAGATCGACGGCATCACCGGCCAGGTCGCCAAATTCGCCGACATCGACACCAACAGCGGTCCCGGCATCGGCAACATCACCTTCGACCCCAACCACCGCCAGTTCTTCGCCTCCGACCTCGACACCGGCCTGATCCATCGCATCGACGCCACCGGCAGGCTGATCGACACCTTCGACCATGGCGTCGCCGGGCGCCCGGCGCATGGCCTGGCTCCGGTCGCCGACGATGGCGCGGTGATGGACATTCAAGGTGCCGCCTTCGACACGGAAGACCCCGAGACCTGGGGCTACACGCAGGACGAGCGCCGCGTCTGGGCCGTTTCCTACCATGGCGGCCGGCTCTACTATTCGGTCGGCGAAAAATCCGAAATCTGGTCGGTGGGCATCGCCCGCGACGGCACCTTTGCCGGCGATCCGCGCTGGGAACTGACGGTCAAGGCCGACAGGGACTACGCCGTCACCGACATCGCCTTCGACAACAGCGGCTTCATGTATCTGGCCCAGCGCGGCCCGGTCGAGAACCGCTACGATTACAGCCGGTTCGCCGATTCCGGCAAGGGCGAGGTCATCCGCTATTGGCGCGAAAACCCGGACGATCCGGCAACGGAGTCGGTCTGGGTGGAGGTGCCGCAGGAATACGCTGTCGGTTTTCCGCAAGGCAACAGGCAGTCGGCCGGCGGCCTCGACCTGCAATATGGCTATGACGCCGACGGCAATCTCGATACCTCGGTCTGTACGCAGGCGCTGGTCAATACCGGCGACAAATTGCGCGACAATCCTGAACTCGCCGAGCGGCTCGCCGCCGGCGGGCCGCTCGCCGTGCACGGCGTGCAGATCACGCCCAAGGACCTGGTCAAGCCAGCCAACGTGCCGCCCTTCGGCTCCTGGTTCGTCGATTTCGACGGCTATTTCGAGGACCCGGAAGTGGAAGGCCATGTCGGCGATGTCGCCGTCTGGCATCCCTGCGAGGGCCGCGCCGGCTATTATGAAGAAATTCCGGGCGGCTATCTGCCACCCTTCTACCCGCCGGACTTCCCACCGCCCGGCAATCTGCCTCCGTGTCTCGATGTTGAAGACGTCCAGTATTACTGCACGCCTTCTGGCCTCGAGGCCGATCTCTATCTCCATGACCATGCCGGCTTCGGCGGCGATTCGATCAAGGCCCAGCCTTCGAGCGAGACGAAGTCCAGGACGCCAGGCGTCGCGGTGACCTCACCCATGTCGCATGCGCCTGGCAAGCCGTACACGATCAACATCACCGGCCATTATCCGGGCGACAGAGTGGATGTTGGACTTTGCTTCTACAGGAAGTCCGACAAGGACAAGGGTGGCTATTACCCTTGCTGCAAGATGACCTTGCCGCTCCGCACGCCAGCCGTCAGCTGCGAACGTTGAGGAGGGAAAGATGAACATTCTTGCCTCGCCCTCATTCGCGATGAACGCTCAGCAAACCGTCATGGAGACGATCATGAAACCCCTGTCATACGCCAGGCGCGGCGCGCGCTGGCTGATGGCGGCCGGTATCGCGGTCGCCATGCTCACCCCCGTGCAAAGCCACGCCGAAGATGCGGCTCCGATCACCCCGGAACTGAGGCTCGACCTCGACAATTCGCGCGTCGTCAATCCGAGGCCGGAGCGGGTCGTGCCGTTCTTCACCAAGAGAGGCACCCAGAGAGGCTGCGACTATGTCGTCTACTCCCTGAGCTTCGGCCTGCGCGGTGATCCGCAGGGCTTTGCCGATCCCGGCCTGATGGCGCTGCTGAAGAAACTCAAGATCGAGTTCAAGGACCAGCTCCCGCACGGCCTTGCCATCGTCAATGTCAACGTGTCCGGCGACGGCACGGATGCCTCCGGCGGACCCTTGCCGGGCGCGACGATCAGCAATTCGGCGGGTCCCAACGATACGGCGACAGTCTCCGATTTCCGGCTCTCCGCCGCCGATCTCGACGGCGCCGGTGCTGCCAATGAACGCGTCATCAATTTCCAGATCACGGCCAAGATCGACCACGCGGCGTTTCCCTCGCCGACGATCGTCGACAACCAGGGCCTGATCAAGGTCAGCAACGGAGCCGGCACCGGGACCATCATCCCGTCGCAGGATCCGGGCAAGCCCGACGACGGCGACTACAAGACCGGCGTGAAGACCTCGATCAAGATCGATGTCACCAAGTGCGAACCCCCGCCGCCACCTCCCGGCAAGGAATGCTTCAAGGTGGAACGCGGCACGGTCGATTGCGTGCCCGGCGGCGGTGCCTTCATCTACCATATGCCGGTCGGCCCTGAGATGGGCGGCAAGTGGGTGCAGGTATCGACCACGACGCCCGGCATCACCATCATCCCCGACACCCAGCTGGTGCCGGCGGGCGGCGGCGTGCTCAACTGGAAGATCGTCGGCGCATCGCCCGGCGACGTCATCCACCTCATCGTCACCGGCATCGAGACCTATGCCGGGCCGAAAGAGGGCTGGGGCCTGTGCTGCACGCAGACCATCGACATCGTCATCCCGCGTGACCAGCGCTGCCCACCCAGGGACAAGGAGCCGGACCTCAAGGTCGAGAAAAGCGCCGATGTCCCGCGCTGCACCATGGCCGGCGGCTGCGACTTCACCATCCGCGTCACCAATGTCGGCACCGCGCCCTACAACGGCAAGATCGTGCTCGACGAGGTGACGCTGCCGGCCGGCTCGACGCTGAGTTCAGGGCCCAATCCGCCCTGGGTCTGCGTACCCGGCATCACCCCGATGATTTGCACCTATCCGGTGACCACGCTCAATCCGGGAGCCTTTGTCGAGCTCAAGCTCGGCTTCAAACCGGCCGGGGGCTGGCAAGGCAAGGTGCTGCGCAACTGCGCCACCTACAATTATCCGGCCAGCGGCAAGCCGCTGTTCGGCAGCCAGCAAAACGACAGGGGCTGCGCCTCGATCCCGATCTGCCGCCGTGGCGATCGTGACCGCGACTGCCAGCCGCCGGTCGAGAAGAAGGTCGACCTGATCCTGAAGAAGCGCGCGCGCATCCCGGTCTGTACGCCGGACGGCGTCTGCTACTTCATCATCGACATCATCAACAACGGCACTTCGACCTATAACGGGCCGTTGACCGTGATCGACAACTACCCCGGCGGCGCGCCGGCCTCGTCGACCTTTGGGCCAAGCCCGCCCTGGACATGCGGTCCGAACGGCCCCGGCCAGTTCCGCTGCGACAATGCCGGCATCTCGCTGCCCGTGGGCGCCTCGACGCCGATCTTCGTCAAGGCGGTCATGCCGGCCGGCTACCAGTCGGATACGGTCGAGAATTGTGCCGCGGTGAAGGCTATCCCCGGTGAGGTCGACCTCACCAACAACAAGGCCTGCGCCAAGGAACGCATCCGTCGTCCCAATGGCGGCCAGCCTGGCCTGCGCATCACCAAGGTGTGCAGCGGCTCGCTGGCCGGTGCCGCGGCCGTTTCCTGCCGCATCACCGTCTCCAACGCCGGCACGGCCGCCCCCACCGGCCCGGTCCGGGTCAACGATGCGGCCACGCTGGTGTCGGGCGGCGCGCCCGTCCAGATCCAGACCGTCACCCCCGACGGCGCGGAATGGGCGTGCGGACCGGTTCCGGCCAATACGCTGTCGTGCCAGATCCCCGGCGCCGTCATGACGCCCGGAACCTCCAGGCACTTCGACGTGACGGTGTCAGCCAATGGCGAGTTCGAGAACTGCGCGCGCGGCTCCCACGGGCCGGCGCAAGGCGACGATGTCGTCTACCCGATCGGCCAGGCCTGCGCCAAGGGCGGCGGCTCTTCGACCATCCGTGTCGAGAAGACCGGCGACCGCGAATGCCGGATCGGCCAGCCATGCTCGTTCGACATTACCATGACAAATGATGGGACGAGCCCCTTCTCCGGCCCGGTTCGCATCGGTGATGCGATCGGCGTGGACGGTCTCGGTCGGCTCGATGGCGTTTCGATCACCTCGATCGACCCGCCCTTCGGCTGCTCGCCGGAGCCGACGACACTGCCGGCCTCCTGCATCGCCAACCTGACGCTGGGCGCCGGCGAAAGCCAGTCGCATCATGTGACCGTGATCATTCCCGATGACGGGCGTCTGGCCAATCTGCAGGGCAACGTCAACGGCCAGAACTGCGTTGGCGTCCTGTCTCCCGACACGCGGGTCCAGGGTGGCGACGTGCTGTCCAAGGACGCTGCCAACGGGCAGGGTGATCGGGGCAAGGCCTATGCGTGCCACCCCTTCGTCATCACGCATGAGGTGAAGAACCAGTGCTCGCCGGGCTTCGTCATGAACGACGCCGGCCGCTGCGTCTGCCCGGAAGGCACCACCTTCCGCAACGGCCAGTGCACGGGCGGCGGCACAAACCTTCTGCCGCTTCCCGTGCCGCCGCGCTGCGTGCTGCTCGAAGGCCAGATCCGCACCGAGGACGGACGCTGCGTCTGCCCACGCGGCACGGATCTGGAGAACGGCGCCTGCGTCAAGACCGACCGACCGGGCTGCGCCATACCCGGTTCGGTTCCGACCTCGGACGGCAACGGTTGCTACTGCCCCAACGGCACGCATCTCGACAGGCAAGCGAATGCGTGTGTGAGGGACAGGCCGCCGCAGCAGTGCACAATTCGCGGCCAGGTCCACGACGCCAATGGCGATTGCGTCTGCCCGCAAGGCACCGAGGCGCGCAACGGCGCCTGCCGGCCGGTCCGGCCGAGGCCGCAGCAGTGCACCATCCGTGGCCAGGTCCAGAACGCCAACGGCGATTGCGTCTGCCCGCAAGGCACCGAGGCGCGCAACGGCGCCTGCCGACCGGTCCGGCCGAAGCCTGACCAGTGCACCATCCGTGGCCAGGTCCACGACGCCAACGGCAATTGCGTCTGCCCGAGGGGGACCGAGGTGCAGGGCAACGCCTGTCGTCGACCAGGTCCGGTGCTCCAGCAGTGCGACATACGCGGCCAGGTCCACAACAAGCGCGGCGACTGTGTCTGTCCACGTGGGACCGAGGTGATCGACGGTGCCTGCCGCAAGCCCAGGCAACAGACCGAATGCGCGCCGGGCTCGCAGATGATCAATGGCCAGTGCCAGCCGATCATCAGGCGGCGCTGCCCGGAAGGCACGGTCGGGCGGTATCCCAACTGCCGGCCGATTCGCGGTCAGCCGTCGCTGGAGCTCAACCCGGGTCTGCTGCTGCAGGTACTGCCGCGGCGCCTGCCGCAGACCGACCAGCAGCAGGATCCGGCACCAAACAGGATCCTGAAGCTCCAGCAGCAGTAGTCATCTGTTCGACGCCAGACCAGAACCCGCCGGAGCAATCCGGCGGGTTTTTGATGCCCTGGAGCGGCGCAAGAATTTGGCTGCGACCCACTCTGGTCTGTGGAGCCGCCACGCTTGTGCCCTCGACAAGTCATCAGGAGCGCTTTAGGCAGTCGGTTCGGAGCGACCCAAAGGAAAGGGCGCGCCCGGAGAGGCCGCATGATGAGCAAAAAGACCCTGATCGCACCGTCGGTGCTGGCTTCGGACTTTTCGAAGCTCGGTGACGAGGTCGAAGCCGTCGCGGCTGCTGGCGCCGACTGGATCCATCTCGATGTCATGGATGGCCATTTCGTCCCCAACATCACTTTCGGTCCGCCTGTCATCAAGGCGATCCGCAACCGCACCAAAGCCTTTTTCGACTGCCATCTGATGATCGCGCCGGCCGATCCCTACCTCGCCGCCTTCGCCGAGGCCGGCTGTGACGGCATGACGGTGCATGCGGAGGCCGGGCCGCATCTCGACCGCTCGTTGCAGACTATCAGGAACCTCGGCAAGAAGGCCGGTGTGTCGCTCAATCCGGCGACGCCGGAATCGATGATCGAATATGTGCTCGACCGGCTCGACCTGATCCTGATCATGACCGTCAATCCGGGTTTTGGCGGCCAGGCCTTCATCCCGGGGATCGTCGACAAGGTGAGACGGGTCAAGGCGTTGATCGGCGACCGGCCGATCCACATCGAAATCGATGGCGGCGTTTCGCCGGAAACGGCCCCCCTGGTGACAGCAGCAGGCGCCGATGTGCTGGTGGCGGGTGCGGCCATCTTCAGGGGCGGCAGCGTCGAGGCTTACCGCGCCAACATCGAGGCGATCAGGACGGCGGCCGACGGGGCCGCCGGCTAACAAGGCCGCCGGCTACCTCCCGTTTTAGCCCGATAGACCGGCCAAGTGTCGCTGAGCCGTGGCTCCTCCAGGGCCCGGTATGCCGAATCAGATTTGCCCAGAAAGCCTGATTCGGGGTGAACTGGCCGCTATCTTTGCGCGCGACAGAAAAGATGCTCGCGTGGGCCCACGGAAAAACAGATGATCCTGCGTGCATACAAAACGCGTTAAGTTTCTGCTGGTTGTGGAGAGCAACGAGTTTCGACGCACGGATGCGGATCGGGACATATTTCTTCGTCCTTAAGTACAATAAGGTCTTCTCCTGCTTGAGCCTCTTGACGCGGAGGCGGTAGGATACATGTACGGAAGGACTATTTTCAGACTCGAATTGCCCGGAGAGAAATGGGGGACAGGAGTCAAGCTTGACATACGGATTCGCCAACCTGAAGGACGAAGGCACAACACCCAAGAGCACGCTTGCCAGCACGGTCTATCAGCAGTTGCGTGATGATCTGCTCGGCGGCGCTCTCGAAACCGAAAGCAAGCTGCGGGTAGAGTGGGTTGTTTCCAAGTATGGCGCCGGCGCCTCCCCGGTTCGCGAAGCCCTCAACCGCCTTGCCTCCGAAGGCCTTCTCGGCCGCCACGACCAGCGCGGCTTTTTCATCATGCCGGTCAGCGCGGCGGAGCTCGAGGAGCTGACGCGCACACGCTGCTGGCTCGAGGAGCGGGCGCTTCGCGAATCCATCGCCCACCGCACCGCCGAATGGGAAGAACAGCTGGTGCTGGCGTTGCATCGCCTGGGCCGTGCCTCACGCCTTTCGCTGCAAAATCGCTCGTCGCTCGATCCGGACTGGGAGAAATTGCACCGCACCTTCCACCGGGTGCTGATCTCGGCCTGCCGGTCGCACTGGCTGGTGGGTTTTTGCGATCAGCTGTCCGATCACGCCTATCGCTACCGGCAAATGGCCAATGACGGCGAAAGCGCCCAGCGCGACGACTTCGGCGAACACCGCCTGATCGCCGAATGCGCGCTGGACGGCAATGCCGACGGCGCCGTCGAGGCCTTGATCGATCACTACCAGCTGACCGCCGCCATGTGCATGGAACGCTTCAAGCAAGGCGAGGTCGCAAAAGCCGCCGTTTCTCCAGAACGTGCCCGACGGTAGATCAGGCCGCAATCGTTCACGGACTTTTCGTTGGACGTGACGCGCTCGACCGCCATCTCCAGTCTTGACGGCATGGCGGGGAAACGCGAACTCTTCGCCGGCGAGTCATGCCATTCTGAAGCATTGCCGGCATCGCGGGGAAATTTCATGAGCAATCATCTGTTTGATGCGTTCCGGTCCCGGATGCCGGCGCCGGAGCGCCTGCTGATGGAGACCGATGACGGGCGCTCGCTGAGCTATGGCGACATGCTGGCGCGGTCGGCGCAGTTTGCCCATGCGCTTCTGCAATTGGACGTAGAGCCTGGCGACCGGGTCGCCGTGCAGGTCGAGAAGAGCCCGGAAGCGCTGCTGCTCTATCTCGCCTGCGTGCGCGCCGGTGCGATCTTCCTGCCGCTCAACACCGCCTACACGCTGACCGAACTCGGCTATTTCTTCGGGGATGCCGCACCTCGTGTCATCGTCTGCGATCCGGCAAAGGCGGCCGATATCGCGCGCATGGTCGAGCCATCCGGCGCCGTCGTGGTCACGCTCGACCGCAATGGCCGCGGCTCCCTTACGGACCAGGCCTCGCGCCTGCCGTCGGATTTTCACGATGTCGAACGGGGCGCGGATGATCTCGCGGCAATCCTCTATACGTCGGGAACCACCGGGCGCTCGAAGGGCGCCATGCTCAGCCACGAAAACCTCGCCTCGAACGCGCGGGTGCTGGTCGATCAATGGCGCTTCACATCGGGCGACGTGCTGATCCACGCGCTGCCGATCTTCCATACCCACGGCCTGTTCGTCGCCACCAACGTCATCCTGATGGCCGGCGCCGCGATGCTGTTCGAGCAGAAATTCGATCCGGCCCGCATCGTCTCCTTGCTGCCGCGCGCGACGGCGCTGATGGGCGTGCCGACCTTCTATACCAGGCTGCTGCAGCAGGACGGCCTGGACCGCGAGGCGGCGAAGAATATCCGCCTGTTCGTGTCCGGCTCGGCGCCGCTGCTGGCCGAGACGCACAAGGCCTGGCGCGAGCGCACCGGCCACGCCATCCTCGAACGCTACGGCATGACCGAGACCAACATGAACACCTCCAACCCCTATGAGGGCGAGCGGCGCGCCGGCACGGTCGGTTTCCCCCTGCCGGGCGTGGCGCTGCGCATCGCCGACCCCGACAGCGGCAAGCCGTTGGCGCAAGGGCAGGTCGGCATGATCGAGGTCAAGGGTCCGAACGTGTTTGGCGGTTACTGGCGCATGCCGGAAAAGACCAAAGCGGAATTCCGCGCTGATGGCTTCTTCATCACCGGCGATCTCGGCATCGTCGACGCCGACGGTTATGTCCATATCGTCGGCCGCGGCAAGGACCTGATCATCTCGGGCGGCTACAACATCTATCCGAAGGAACTCGAAAGCGAGATCGACGCGCTTGGCGGGGTCCTGGAAAGCGCCGTCATCGGCGTTGCCCATCCGGATTTTGGCGAAGGCGTCACAGCGGTCGTCGTGCGGACGCCGGGGGCGCGGATCACCGGGGCGGAGATCATCAGTGCCATCGCCGGCCGCCTGGCCAGGTACAAGCACCCCAAGCAGGTGATCTTCGTCGACGAATTACCGCGCAACACCATGGGCAAGGTGCAGAAGAATCTCCTGCGCGATGCGTATAAGGATCTTTATGCCACTTGATCAGCGGTTCGATGGCTTGCCCGGCTTTTCGTTTCGAGCGCTGGAGCCCCACAAGGCGCGCTGAAACAGGCCGCGTTTGCGCTTGCGCCGCATGAGGTCGATGTCCCCGACCAGTTTCGCGCCGCCCTTGCGCCGCTCCAGCGTGATCTTGCGGGTGTGGAAGGCTTCCAGTTCGGCGCGGTGTGCCACGCTGACGATGGTGACATCAGGCAATTCGCGGATCACCGTCGCCATCATCTGGTCCTGGCTTTTCTCGTCCAGCGCCGAGGTGGCCTCGTCCAGTACCACGATGTCCGGGCGATGCAGCAAGAGGCGCGCGAAAGCGACCCGTTGTTTTTCGCCGCCCGACAGGGTCTGGTCCCAGGGCGCTTCCTCCTTGATCCGGCCGGCGAGATGGGTGAGGCCGACCTTGTCGAGGGCGCCCTTGATCTGTTCGAGTTTCCAATTGTCGGCGGCCGCGGGATAGGCGACCACCCGGCGCAACGTGCCGGAAGGGATGTAGGGCCGCTGCGGCAGCATGAACAATCGCTTGTCCGGGTGGAGATTGGCGCTGCCGCTTCCCCATGGCCACAGGCCGGCGATCGCCCGCACCAGCGTCGACTTGCCCGAGCCGGATTCGCCCGAGACCAGCACCCGTTCCCCGGCTTCGACCGCGACCTCCGTTTCCTTGACCACGGACGTGCCGTCGTCGAGCGTCACCGATAGATTGTCGAGGGAGAGCATCGTATCGCCCTTGGTCTCGCCGTGACCAATGCGGCCCAGCTCGTCGCTCTGCTCGGCGCGCTCCAGCCCGTCGAGCGACATCATCAGCGAGGCGATGCGGCGTGCCGAAGCGTTCCAGTCGGCGAGGCGCGGGTAGTTGTCGACCAGCCAGCCGAACGCGCCCTGCACGATGGCGAACGCGGAGGCGGCCTGCATGACTTGTCCGAGCGACATCGAACCTTCCAGAAACTTTGGCGCGCACAGCAGCACCGGCACCACCGGCGCGAACAGGCTCGAGCCCTGCGAGACCAGGGCCGTGCGCATATGCTGCCCAGTCAGTTGCGCCCATCGCTTCAGCACGCCGGCAAAGGTCCTGTCGATGCCGCTGCGTTCCTCCTCCTCGCCGCCGAGCAAGGCGATGCTCTCGCCGTTTTCGCGCACGCGCGTCAGCACGTAGCGGAACTCGGCTTCCTTCTGGTTCTTCTCCTCCGACAGCCGCACGAAATCCCGGCCGATGACGAACATCGACGTTGAGGTGATCGCGGCATAGATCACCGCCGTGATGACGAGGAAGCCGGGCACGGTGATGGTCGAGCCTCCCAGGGTGAAGCTCAAGGCGCCGCCGATCGTCCACAGCACCACGATGAAGGTCGAGGCCGACAGGGTGGCGACAATCACGCCGGCGACGAAATCGACCGGCGCCTCGGTGGCGACCCGCAGATCTTCCGAGAGGCGGGCTTCGGGGTTCTGGTGGTCGCCCTGCACCAGGTTCAGCTGGTAGTAGCGGCCATTGGCGAGCCAGCGCGCGATCACCGAGGTGGTCAGCCAGGAGCGCCAGCGGCGCTGCATGGTCATGCGCAGATAGACCTGCGCGACGACAAGGCCGAGGCTGCCGAGCACGAGCGGCACGAACACCGCGCTGAGGAAATAGACCGTGTGTGCGTCGCGCTTTTCGATGGCATCGAAGATCGAGCGGTTCCAGACATTGATCCCGTACTGGAAACCGACATTGACCACGATCAGGATCAGCAGCCCGACCGTCAACGGCCAGCCAAGCTTGTCGCCATGCCGTCCCCAATAGCCCCGCCCGCTGATCCAGAATCGCTTCAGCAGGTATTTTTTACGCGCCTGTTCGGCCGCCTCGGGCGTCAGCTCCGGATCGGGTTCGACGGCCTCCGGCGGCGGTGTTTCGTCGACGACTTCGGGCGCGGCCGCTTCGACGGTCGACGCGTTCTTCTCGCGCGGCTTCTTCTTGCGTGGAACCTCGTGGCGCGACCCCTCGTCGCGCGGTTTTTGTCGTCGGGGCTTGCCTCGCCTCGGCTTCGGTGCGCCGTCCGGTTTGATCCCGTCGGCCGGTGTCGATTTGGGTTTCGCCTCGGACATGCGCTCCGACAACGACCTCGAAATCAAAAGGTTTCACGGCATCAGCCTGAGCGGACGAATTCCCGGCGGCGCTTATAATCGCGTATGCAGCAGCTCGACGACATGGTCGGCAATCGCCAGGCTCGCGGTCAGGCCGGGGCTCTCTATGCCGAACAGATTGACGATCCGCCCGGCGCCATGATCGGCCGGGCCCTGGATCATGAAATCGGCCGCCGGCTGGCCTGGGCCGGACAGTTTGGGCCTGATGCCGGCATAGGCTGGCTGCAAGGCGCCGTCGGCAAGCTCGGGCCAATAGCGCCGGATCGCTTCGTAGAAGACGCCGCTTCGGCCGGGATCGACGGTATAGTCCACCCGGTCGATCCATTCGACATCGGGCCCAAAGCGCGCACTGCCGCCAAGGTCGAGCGTCAGATGGACACCGAGGCCACCTTCGACCGGCACCGGATAGATCAGCCGCGAAAAGGGCGATCGCCCTGGAAGGGAGAAGTAGTTTCCGCGCGCCAGCCATTGCCTGGGGATGAGCCACTGTGGGAAGCCGTCGATCCGGTGGGCCAAGGCCTGCGCGTCGAGGCCGGCGGCATTGATGAAGGCGGCTGCTTCCAGGGCGAAGGTCTCGCCACTGGCGTCGCGCGTGTCGATCCGGATTCCGTCGGTCTCGAGCGTCGCCCCGGCGAACGCGGTGAGGAAAGCGAAGGATGCGCCGGCGGCTTCCGCGTCGCCGCGCAGCGAGAGCATCAGCGCGTGGCTGTCGACGATGCCGGTCGATGGCGACAAGAGCGCCCCGGCGCATGCCAGGGCCGGTTCCAGGCTTTCAGCTTCGCCCTGCGTCAGGAACTGGAGATCGTCGACCCCGCAGCGCCGCGCATTGGCCTCGATCTTCCGCAGTCCTTCGATCTGGCCGGCCTCGCTGGCGACGATCAGCTTGCCGGCACGCTTGTGGGCAACGTCGTGCTCGGCGCAGTAGGCGTAGAGACGTTGGCGCCCTTCGACGCAGAGCCGGGCCTTCAGGCTTCCCGGCGCATAATAGAGCCCGGCATGGATGACCTCGGAGTTGCGCGAACTGGTGACGGTGCCGATCGCATCGGCCCGTTCGACCACCACCACCTCACGGCCCGACTGAGCGAGCGCCCTGGCGATGGCAAGTCCGACGACGCCGGCTCCGGCGACGACACAATCGATAGTCTGCATGGCCTCGCTCTCAGTGCGGAGCGACAGCCTCGAACATTTTGTCGCCGCCGATCCAGACGCTTCCTATGCCAAGATCGTCCGACAGCGCAACGATATCCGCCGCCGTGCCCTTGGCAAGGCGGCCAAGCCGGTGCGACTGGCCGACCGCCTGTGCCGGATAGAGCGAGGCCATCCGCAAGGCCTCGGACAGATCGACGCCGACGACATTGTGCATGAAGCGCACGGCCGAGATCATGTCGAGATCGGCGCCCGCCAGCGTGCCGTCGGCAAGCCTGAGGCTCCCGTCCTTGCGGTAGATGGTGCGGCCGTTGAGCGTGAACGAAGTCATGTCGGTGCCGATCGTCGCCATCGCATCCGAGACCAGCACGATCCTGCCCGGGCCCATTTTGGCGTCCAGAGCGATCCTGATGGTGGCGGGATGGACATGGATGCCGTCGGCGATCAGCCCGGCGGACAAGGTGCCGATGTCGATCGCCGCGCCCGCCAGTCCGGGCTCGCGATTGCCGATCTGGCTCATTGCGTTGAACAGATGGGTAACGACGGACGCACCGGCTTCGGCGAAGGCGCGGGCCGTGGCGTAGCCGGTATCGGAATGGCCGAGGCTGACGATGACGCCCGCTTTGGCCAATGCCGCGACGCGCGCCGGCTCGACGGATTCCGGCGCGATCGTGGTGAGCAACACCGGCAGCTTCTGCCGCGCCGCGATCAGCATCGCCTGGTCGGCATCCGTCATCGGCCGGATCAGCGCTGGGTCATGCGCGCCCTTGCGCGCGATCGACAGATGCGGGCCTTCGAGATGCAGGCCGAGGAAGCCAGGCACATTCCGCAGCGCCGCCGCTTCGCCGGCGGCAACCGCGGAAGCGGTGATGTCGGGCGTATCGGTGATCAGCGTCGCCAGCAGCGCCGTCGTGCCGAACGGTGCGTGCGCCTTGCAGATGGTTTCGATCGAGGCGACATCGGGATGATCGTTGAGCATGACGCCGCCGCCGCCATTCACTTGGATGTCGACGAAGCCCGGCGCCAAAATACCGCCACCGGTCTCGACGGCGCGGATATCCGAGCCTATGGCGCCGGTAGGCAAAATAGCCTCGACCAAACCGTCGCGCACGACAAGTGCGGCGTCTTCATGCCAGGCGTCACCGTCGAAAATGCGGGCGCCGGTCAGGGCAAAACGATCGCTCATACGGTCTCCGTCACCTTGCGAAGATTGCGCGGCGTGTCCGGATCGAGGCCACGGTGGCGCGCGAAGGCCTCGACGAACACGTAGAACGAAACGATCAGCGTCAGCGGGTCGGTCAGCGGGTGACCGGTGGCGACATGCGGCAGGCGTGTCGCGCGGTTGGCAAGCGCCGATGTGACGAACACCGGTGCGCCCTTGGCCGCCAGTCCGTCGGCGGCTTCGGCTACGGAGGGCTCGGATGCGTCGCGCGCGGCCAGCGCCAGCACCGGGAAGTCGGGGCCGATCAGCGCTAGCGGGCCGTGCATGACTTCGGCGGCGCTATAGGCCTCGGCATGCATGCCGCAGGTTTCCTTGAACTTCAGCGCCGCCTCGTTGGCCATCGCCGCCGACGGGCCGCGGCCGAGGATGAACAGCGACTTCTGTTTCTCGATGGTTTCGGCCAGAACGCTCATCCAGTCGCAGGCGATCGCCTTGCCGAAATGCTCGGGCAAGCGGGCAAGTGCTGCCAGAAGCGCTTCGTCGCCGGTGGAATGCGCCATCAGCGCGAGACCGGCGACAGCGGAATTGACGAAGGTCTTGGTTGCCGCGACGCTGCGTTCGGGCCCCGCCAATATGTCGATCGCATAGTCCGAGGCGCGTGCCAGCGGCGAGTCGGCGGTGTTGGTGACGGCGATGGTCAGCGCCCCGCCGGCGCGTGCGGTTTCGGCCATGGCGACGATGTCGGGGCTCTTGCCCGACTGCGAGATCGCCAGGCACGCCGAACCGCCGAGCCGCAGTTTGCGGCCATAGATCGAAGCGATGGACGGACCGACCGAAGCGACGGCAAGGCCCGCGGTCAGCTCTACGGCATATTTCATGAAGGTAGCGGCATGGTCGGACGAACCGCGCGCCACGGTGACGACGAAATGCGGGTCGCGCTCGCGAATGCCGCGCCCGGCTTCGGCAAGCACGGCGCCGGAGCCGTCGAGCAGGCGGGCGACAGCCTGCGGAATCTCCTCGATCTCGCGCTGCATATGGGTGGTGCTGGAGATCATGGTCGGCCCTCTTCGCTCGGCCCTGTCAGCCGCAGTTCGGCGACGAAATCATAGGCGTCGCCCCGGTAGATGGAGCGGGTGAATTCGATCACCTTGCCGCTCGCCAGATAGGAAATGCGTTCGATGTGCAGGCCGGCGATGCCCGGCGGCACTTCGAGCAGGCGCGCATCGCTGTCGCCGAGATTGGCGGCCGAGATGCGTTGCACCGCCCGCACCGGCCGGTTGCCGGTCAATTGCAGCGCCGCGTAGAGCGAGGAGCCTATGCCCGCCGGGTCCGGCAGCACGCTGGCCGACAGCGAGGCGCGTTCGATCGCCAGCGGCGTGTCGTTGGCGATGCGCAGGCGCGCCACGCGCGCCACCAGTTCGCTCGACGACAGGCCGAGCACCATCATCTCGTCGGGCGAGGGGGCATAGAGGCCGCGGTCGAGCCAGGCCGAACGCACCGCCATGCCGCGCCGCGCCATGTCTTCGGTGAAAGAGGTCAGCCGCGACAGCGACTGCTCGACGCGCTCCATGCGCGGCGCGACGAACGTGCCGGAGCCATGGCGCTGCACCAGAATGCCGCCCTTGACCAGGTCCTGCACCGCCTTGCGCACGGTGACGCGCGAAATGTCGGCCTTGGTGGCGATGTCGCGCTCGGAAGGCAGCGCATCGCCCGGCCCGATCAGGCCACGGTTGACGGCGTCCTCGATGCTCTTGCGCAGTTGCAGATAGAGCGGCGCGCCGCTTTGCGAGGCCTGCTTCAGCGTGGCGAAGATCTGGTCGGCGGCGTCGCTCATCGAGCCGCCTCCGCCTGCCTGGTGAAAAGCCGCACCGCCATCTGCACGGCGCCGCCCAGCGCATCGTCGAGCGGCTCCTTCAGCAGCGCATTGTAGCGCGCCGACAGGCGCGGCGCGTAGAGCGGCGCCAGCCCGCCGAGCAGGCAGAGCGGCGCGTCATCGGACAGAGCGAGCGCGCCGAGCGAGGCCTCGACATCGCCGACCGCCTTGTCGACGATCCAGTTGGCGACGGCATCGCCCTTTTGCGCATGCTCGAACACTTTGGGCGCGAAGCCGCCGAAGTCGCCCGGCTTGGCATTGGTGGTGAACTCGACCACGTCCTCGGGATTGTTGCGGAAGATGGCCATCATCGCGTCGGTCAGCGGCGAGCGTGCGCGGACGCCGTCATGGGCAAGCAATGTCTGCTCGAGCAGATCGCGGCCGATCCGGGCGCCGCTGCCCTGGTCACCGACCTGGAAACCCCAGCCGCCAATGGCGCGCGACGTGCCGTTCCTGCGCGCCATATAGGCGGTACCGGTGCCGAGGATGGCCATGGCGCCGTCACCGGAGCCGACGGCGCCTTCGAGCGCGATCTCCGCATCGGTTTCGACGCGGCTGATGCTGAACGGCAGGATCGCTTCGAGCTGCTGCCGGTAGGTGCCGACATTGGCGCCGGCAAGGCCGAGAATAGCCGGTGTCTGCGGGATCAGTTGGGGGTCCTGCCCGGCGGCGATGAACGCCTGCCGCGCGGCGTCGACGATATTGGACCGCGCCCCGGTGAGATCGGTGCGGATGTTGGCGGCGCCGCTTTTGGCACGGCCGACGACCGCTCCTTCAACCGTTGCCAGGGCGGCCCTGCAACTGGTGCCGCCGCCATCGATGCCGAGCACGAATTTCACGCGATTTCTCCTCCGAGCGGATAATACCAATAAAATACCAATAGCCAAGGGTTAATTTCCGTTTCAAAAAGATTTAGCCGTATTTTATTGAAAAACCTGCATATTTCGTCGGCTCAGCGATTTCCTCCCAATGAATTCGTTAATGCATGTGGACAAGTGGTATTTTTTTGGTATTGTCCTGGTATTGGAGGAACACGGATGGCTGAAACGCGCACCGAAGCGCTTCACAGGAATGCCGAGGGGCTGGATATCCAGGCTCCGGAAGCCATCCTTGTTTCGCTGGCCGATGCGCAGATCGAAGCCGCGAAAGCCGTCCGCAATGCCATTCCCGCCATCGCCAAGGCAGCCGAGATCATCGCCGGCCGGTTGAACAGCGGCGGCAAGCTTGCCTATGCCGCGGCCGGCAGTTCCGGCCTGATGGCGCTGGCCGACGCTCTGGAACTGCCCGGCACCTTCGGCATTCGGCGCGATCGCATCGCCATTCTGATCGCGGGCGGCGACGACGCCTTCAGGACACTGGCCGGCGGCCCCGAGGATGATACCGAGGAAGCTGCGGCCGCCGTCGCCAATGCCGGCATCGGCAAGGGCGACTGCCTGATCGCCCTTTCCGCCAGCGGCACGACGCCCTATGCGGTACGCGCCATCGAGGACGCCGGTCGCCGGGGTGCCGCCACCATCGGCATCGCCAATAACAGGGACTCGGCCCTGCTGCGCCGGGCGCAAACCGCCATCCTGCTCGAAACGCCGCCGGAAGTGATCGCCGGCTCGACGCGCATGGGCGCTGGCACCGCCCAGAAGATCGCGCTCAACATGCTGTCGACCTTGACCGCCGTCCATCTTGGCCATGTCCATGACGGCTACATGGTCAACCTCATGGCCGACAACATCAAGCTGCGTGACCGTGCAGCGCGCATCGTCGCCGCCATCAGCGGGCGGGGCAAGGACGAAGCCGCCGGCCTGCTCGAAAAGAGCGGCGGAGCGGTCAAGACCGCCATTTTGCTCGCCGCCGGCGCCGACAGCGCCGATGCCGCGGAGAAACTGCTGGAAGGGACAGGCCAGAAGCTGCGGCCGGCCCTTTCTGCGATCGAGGGGAACAAGGGCTCTAAAGCCTAGGTTCTCATCAAAACCGAACCTGAAAAAGGTCAACAGGGAGACTGAGCATGACAACGAAACTACTGACGGCACTGCTTCTGGGTACCAGCATTCTCGGCTCGGCCGGGTTGGCTCACGCCGAGGACGTAACGCTCAATATCGAAAGCTGGCGCGGCGACGACCTGTCCATCTGGAAGGACAAGCTGATTCCGGCCTTCGAGGCCAAGAACCCCGGCATCAAGGTGGTGTTCGCGCCATCGGCGCCGACCGAATATGACGCTGCACTCGGCGCCAAGCTCGCCGCCGGCTCGGCGGGCGACCTGATTACCTGCCGCCCGTTCGACAAGTCGCTCGAACTGTTCAAGAAGGGCAACCTCGCCGACCTCTCGGCACTGCCGGGCATGGAGAACTTCTCGCCGGTGGCCAAGTCCGCCTGGCAGACCGACGACGGCAAGGCGAGCTTCTGCGTGCCGATGGCGTCCGTCATCCACGGCTTCATCTACAACAAGGACGCCTTCGACAAGCTCAGCATCAAGGTGCCGACGACCCGTGACGAGTTCTTCGCGGCGCTCGACAAGATCAAGGCCGACGGCACCTACATCCCGATGGCGATGGGCACCAAGGACCTCTGGGAAGCCGCGACCATGGGCTACCAGAACATCGGCCCCAACTACTGGAAGGGCGAGGACGGCCGCGCGGCGCTGATCAAGGGCGAGCAGAAGCTGACCGACAAGGACTGGGTCGCGCCTTATGAGGAACTGGCCAAGTGGAAGCCGTATCTCGGCGACGGCTTCGAAGCCCAGACCTATCCCGACAGCCAGAACCTGTTCACGCTCGGCCGCGCCGCCATCTACCCGGCCGGCTCATGGGAAATCGGCCTGTTCAACACCCAGGCCCAGTTCAAGATGGGCGCCTTCCCGCCGCCGGTCGAGAAGGCCGGCGACACCTGCTACATCTCCGACCATACCGATATCGGCATGGGCCTGAATGCCGCCTCCAAGCATGCGGATGCGGCCAAGACCTTCCTGTCCTGGGTGGCCTCGCCGGATTTCGCCACCATCTACGCCAACGCGCTGCCGGGCTTCTTCAGCCTGAACTCCGCGCCGGTGAAGATGGCAGACCCTCTGGCGCAGGAATTCGTCTCCTGGCGCGGCAAGTGCAAGTCGACGATCCGCTCGACCTACCAGATCCTGTCGCGCGGCACGCCGAACCTCGAAAACGAGACCTGGGTTGAATCGGCCAACGTCATCAACGGCACCGACACCCCCGAAGCTGCCGCCAAGAAGCTGCAGACCGGCCTCGACAGCTGGTATAAGCCGGCGAAGTAAGAGCTCAGGCAACGGAGCCGGCTGGGCGCATGCCCGGCCGGTTCCGGATACTCCGGGCTTCAGACGTGCATCCGTTCAGATAGCGATTGTCGGCACCGCCTCGCGGCCTTACCCTCGGATTACTGGGGAAAGGCTAGCTGACTTGTCGCAGGCCTTCATTCTTGCCGAACCGGGCAAGGATGTCTGAGCCGTGCATCGAGGCATCATCTAGCATCACGATCAGTTGGAACCGAGAGACGGCGGGGACCGAACTCATGGCCGCAGATAGCAGACCGAAAAGACCGTTCCGCTGGCATATCGGTGTCTTCCTGGCGCCGGCGGTGCTCGTCTACACGGCGATCATGATCCTGCCGTTGGCCGGCACTTTGCAGCTGTCGATGTTCCGCAATATCGAGCAGTCCCAGGTCTTCGTCGGGCTGGCGAACTTCCGCACCTTGTTCGGCGATCCCAACTGGTCGGTGGGTTTCTGGAATGCGTTGAGGAACAACACCTGGTTCTTCATCATTCACATGCTGGTGCAGAACCCGATCGGCGTCATGCTGGCGGCATTGCTGTCCAGCCCGAGGTTGAGATTCGCCGCCTTCTACCGCACGGCGATCTTCGTGCCGACCATCCTGTCCTTCGTCATCGTCGGCTTCGCCTGGAAGCTGATCCTGTCGCCTCTATGGGGGGTGGCGCCGCATCTCATGGATTTCGTCGGCCTGAAAAGCTTGTTCACGCCTTGGCTAGGCAAGGAGCAATATGCACTGACCGCGCTCAGCCTGATCTCGGTCTGGCAGTTCGTCGGCATCCCGATGATGCTGATCTACGCCGCCCTGCTGTCGATCCCCGAAGAGGTGATCGAGGCCGCCGAGTGCGATGGCATCACCGGCCTGTCGCAGTTCTGGAAGATCAAGCTGCCGCTGATCCTGCCGTCGATCGGCATCATCTCGATCCTGACCTTCGTCGGCAATTTCAACGCCTTCGACCTGATCTACACCGCGCAAGGCGCGCTCGCCGGGCCGAACTATTCGACCGATATTCTGGGCACTTTCCTCTACCGCGCCTTCTTCGGCTTTCAGTTGCAGGTCGGCGATCCCAACATGGGCGCGGCGATCGCCACGATGATGTTCCTGATCATCCTCGGCGGCGTCTGCGTCTACCTCTTCCTCGTCCAGACGCGCCTGCGTCGGTATCAGTTCTGAGGAGCGAGAGATGAGCACCGCCACCCGTTCGCTGCCCCGCACCATCGGCGCCCACGCGATCCTTTTGACCTACACGGCGATCGCGCTGTTTCCGGTGATCCTGGTGATCATGAATTCGTTCAAGTCGCGTGCCGGCATCTTCGGCGCGCCACTGACGCCGCCGACGCCGAAAACCTTCGATCTGATCGGCTACACCACCGTCATCGGTCAGGGCGACTTCATCCACTATTTCCAGAACAGTCTCGTCGTCACCGTCGCCTCGCTGTTCTTCGTGCTGTTGTTCGGCGCCATGGCCGCCTTTGCCCTGTCGGAATACCGCTTCCGCGGCAACACGATGATGGGGCTGTATCTGGCGCTCGGCATCATGATCCCGATCCGGCTCGGCACCGTCGCCATCCTGCAACTGATGGTGGCGAGCGGGCTGGTCAACACGCTGACGGCGCTGATCCTGGTCTACACCGCGCAAGGCCTGCCGCTCGCCGTCTTCATCCTGTCGGAATTCATGAAGCAGGTTTCCGACGACCTGAAGAATGCCGGCCGCATCGACGGCCTGTCGGAATACACCATCTTCTTCCGCCTGGTGCTGCCGCTGGTCAGGCCGTCCATGGCGACGGTCGCCGTCTTCACCATGATCCCGATCTGGAACGATCTGTGGTTCCCGCTGATCCTGGCGCCGTCGGAAGAGACCAAGACGGTGACGCTTGGCGCGCAATTGTTCCTCGGCCAGTTCGTCACCAACTGGAACGCCATCCTGGCCGCGCTCTCGCTGGCGATCATGCCGGTCCTGATCCTCTACGTCATCTTCTCGCGGCAGTTGATCCGCGGCATCACCTCCGGAGCCGTCAAGTGAGTTCGCAAAATCCCCTTCGCGTTGTCGTCGCTGGCCTCGGCAATATGGGCCGCAGCCATGCGCTCGCCTATCACACCAATCCGGGTTTTCAGATCGCCGCGCTGATCAACCGCTCCGACGTGCCGCTGCCGGACGGGCTTTCCGGCTACGGCATCAGGCGCTCCTTCGACGAGGTGCTGCGTGACGAAAAGCCCGACGTCGCCTGCATCGCCACTTATTCCGACAGCCATGCCGACTATGCGGTCAGGGCGTTGGAGGCCGGCTGCCATGTCTTCGTCGAGAAGCCGCTGGCAACGACGGTGGCGGATGCAAAACGCGTCGTCGCAGCCGCCAAGGCCAACGGCAAGAAGCTGGTGATCGGCTACATCCTGCGCCACCATCCGTCCTGGATCCGGCTGATCGCCGAGGCGCGCAAGCTCGGCGGCCCTTATGTCTTCCGCATGAACCTCAACCAGCAATCGTCAGGCCCGACCTGGGAGACGCACAAGCAGCTGATGCAGACGACCTCGCCGATCGTCGACTGCGGCGTGCACTATCTCGACGTCATGCTGCAGATCACCGACGCTAGGCCGGTCGAGGTGCGCGGCATGGGCGTGCGGCTGACCGAAGAGGTGGCGCCGTCGATGTACAATTACGGCCATCTACAGGTGCTGTTCGATGATGGCTCGGTCGGTTGGTACGAAGCCGGCTGGGGGCCGATGATTTCGGAAACCGCCTTCTTCGTGAAGGACGTCATCTCGCCCAAGGGCTGCGTGTCGATCGTCATGAAGGAAGGTGTGAAGTCGGACGACATCGATACCCACACCAAGACCTCGACCATCCGCCTGCACAGCGCCGCGACCGGCGCCGACGGCAAATTCGTCAAGCAAGACGAGATGCTGTCGATGGCAGGCGAACCCGGCCACCAGGACCTCTGCGATCTTGAACAGGCCTTTGTCCTCAAGGCGATCCGTGAGGATCTGGATCTCACCAAACACATGGACGACGCGGTGAAGTCGCTCGCCGTCTGCCTCGCCGCCGACGAGAGCGTGCGCAGCGGCAATGCCGTGAAACTCTAACGACAGGAACGAAGCCGTGGGCTCGCTGAAGATCGAGAATGTGAAGAAGGCCTTCGGGCCGGTCGAGGTGCTGAAAGGCATCAACCTCGAAGTGACGGATGGCGAATTCGTCGTCTTCGTCGGCCCGTCGGGCTGCGGCAAGTCGACCTTGCTCAGGGTCATCGCCGGACTGGAGGATTCGACCTCGGGCCGCGTGCTCATCGACGGCGAGGACGTTTCGGTCACACCGCCGGCAAAACGCGGCATCGCCATGGTGTTCCAGACCTATGCGCTGTACCCGCATCTGACGGTGAAGAACAATATGGGCCTAGGCCTGAAACAGGCCGGCACGCCTGCCCCGGAGATCGATCGCCGCATCGGCATCGCCTCCTCGATGCTGTCGCTGGAACCTTATCTCGAGCGCCGCCCGGCGGAACTCTCCGGCGGCCAGCGCCAGCGCGTCGCCATCGGCCGCGCCGTGGTGCGCGAGCCCAAGCTCTTTCTCTTCGATGAACCTCTGTCGAACCTCGATGCCGCACTGCGCGTCAATACCCGGCTTGAGATCGCGCAGTTGCACCGGCGGCTCAAGGCAACGATGATCTACGTCACCCACGATCAGGTCGAGGCGATGACGCTGGCTGACAAGATCGTCGTGCTCAACGCCGGCCGGATCGAGCAGATCGGCGGCCCGATGGAACTCTACAATGCGCCGGCAAACGAGTTCGTCGCCGGCTTCATCGGTTCGCCGAAGATGAATTTCATCGACGGCGCCCGTCTCGGCGAAACCGCCAAGACCATCGGCGTGCGGCCGGAGCATCTGACGGTCGATCCGAAGTCCGGCGCCTGGAAGGGCACGGTGGTGCATGCCGAGCATCTCGGCGCCGACACCAACCTCTATCTCGATTGCGAGAAGGCCGGGCTGATCACGGTGCGGATTTTCGGTGTGTATGATGCCGAGCCGGGGGCAACGCTTTATGCGACACCGGATCCGGCGAAGACCTATCGGTTCGGCGCGGACGGGAAGACGCTGAAGTAGTCAAAATCTTAGTTGCGACGAAACTTTCGAAGTTCAGTCTGCTGAATTTCCGTCAACGTCATCGGTCATGTACCCGTCATCTCGCATGCCGGTATCGCCTCCGTAGTAACTACGGAGGCGTGTTGTGCGACTGCATCCAAACGCGTCAGTGTAGGTAATTTCACCCCAAACGAATACGGCGGCCGTTCCATTCGCCAGCATACTGAGATGTTGAGCGGTAAGCGCTTCCTCCCACGCGACCTCGGTCCCAAACGCGCTGCCTGGGCCAGCTATACGGCGAGAGCTCGTCTTAAGATACTCTTGGGTGGCCTCCCTAAGTTCTTTTGCGAGAGGGTAATTGGCTACGGTAATACCAAGCCAAGTCACCACATTGTGTGCTGGCGTGAGCCCAGTATTCCTTATGAGTAGCTGCGCTTTTGGACGCTGGCCAACAACGACGTTTGATAGTCGTTGTTCATTGACAAAAACGTATGCTCGTAGCTGCCGCTCTGCATTTCGATCAGCACTAATCACCAATTTTCGAGTTGCTCGCCACATGAAAATCGTAGCGAACCCCAGAACTATGGTGAAAAGTGCGATGACCAAAGTACCGAAGGCGACCCAGAACTTATCGTGCAATTCAAAGAAAGACACAAAGTCCCCGGGCCAGGTATCCATTTTGCTACACGTCGGCCTTGAACGTCTGCTTCTGCTGGCCGAGGCCCTCGATGCCTAGCTCCACCACGTCTCCAGCCTTCAGGAACACCGGCGGCTTCATGCCGAGGCCAACGCCGGGCGGGGTGCCTGTCGAAATGATGTCGCCGGGGTGCAGCGACATGAACTGGCTGAGATAGGAAACCAGGAACGCGACGCCATAGACCATGGTCTTGGTCGAGCCGTTCTGCATGGTCTTGCCGTTGACGGTCAGCCACATCTTGAGGTTCTGCGGATCGGCCACTTCGTCCTTGGTCACCAGCCAGGGGCCGGTCGGGCCGAACGTGTCGCAGCTCTTGCCCTTGGTCCACTGGCCCTGGCGCTCGGCCTGGAAGGCGCGCTCGGAGACGTCGTGGGCGACGGCATAGCCGGCGACGTAATCCAGCGCGTCGGCCTCGCTGACATATTTGGCCGTCTTGCCGATGACCACGGCGAGCTCGACTTCCCAGTCGGTCTTGACCGAACCGCGCGGGATCAGCACGTCGTCGTCCGGGCCGACAATGGCCGAGCTTGCCTTCATGAAGATGATTGGCTCCGACGGCACGGTGGCGCCGGTTTCTGCGGCGTGGTCGGAATAGTTGAGGCCGATGCAGATGAACTTGCCGGTGCCGGCGACACAGGGGCCGAGGCGAGGCTTGCCGGAAACGACCGGCAGCGACTTCGAATCGAGCTTGCCCAGCATCTCCAGCGAGGCCGGATGAAGAACCGTGCCGGCAATGTCGGCGACATGGGCGGAGAGATCGCGGATCGTTCCATCCGCATCGAGCAGCCCGGGACGTTCGCTTCCCACCTCGCCATAGCGCAGCAGTTTCATGCATCTTCTCCTGATTGCGGCCGAAGCCGTTTCCAAATTCGCTCGGCGGTCTCGATGGCCTGGTCCCTGAGACGGGCGAAACCTATCCAGTGGATGGAGGCCGGGCAAGCATGGATACCTCCTCAGGCAGCCACAAAACCACGATTTTCAGACCCTTTGACCAGCCCCGCCCCCGAGCCTAGATCGACCAGCCGCCGTCGATATTATACGCCTGTCCGGACGTGTAGGTGGCGCCGGCCAGATAGACGGCAAGGTCGGCAATTTCCTCCGGCGTGCCGAGCCGTCCCATTGGCTGGCGGGCGATGAAGGCGGCGCGGGCGGCTTCGTAGTCGCCTTGCGCATGCATGCGGTCCTGCAGCGAGGGGCTCTCGACCGTGCCCGGGCAGATAGCGTTGCAGCGTATGCCCTTGCCGACATAGTCGGCGGCGATCGCCTTGGTCAGGCCGATGACCGCTGCCTTGGTGACGCCGTAGGCGAAGCGGTTCGGCACGCCCTTTCCAGCGCCGGCGACCGACGACATGTTGATGATCGACCCGTCGCCCCGCTCCAGCATGCCCGGCAGCACCGCCCGGACGGTGCGGATCATGGCGCGCACGTTGAGATTGAAGGCGAAATCGAGATCGGCGTCCTTCATCTCCAGGATCGAGCCGGCGTGAACGAAGCCGGCGCAGTTGAATAATACGTCGACCTTGCCGATCTCGGCGAAGCCGGCATTGACGGCCTCGTCGTTGAGCACGTCCAGCTTGCGGGTCTTGATTCCCGACGTCTTGGCGAGTTCGGCCAGCAGCGTCTCGTTGATGTCGGTGGCGTGGACGGTGGCGCCTGCCTTGGCGAAAGCCAGCGCGCTCGCCTTGCCGATGCCTTGCGCCGCTGCCGTGACGACAACGATCTTGCCTGCCAGATCCGCCATTTCCTGTCCTCGCCTGCTTGGGTCAAACGCTTTTATCGGCGGCCGGCGAAGGCGTCATGTGCCAGTCAGGCGCCATCGTGCGACCTGTGCCAGTTCACTGATAAAGATGTTTTTTCTCGTTAAAGAACATGTGTCCGGGCGTCAAGCCCGAACACGATCATCATTGCGGCCCCCTGGAAGTGTCAGTCGCCGTAAGGCACCCAGACATTCTTCACCTCGATGGCGCGGCGCAGGAAAGCATCGCCGGCCGCCTCGTCCGATGCCCAGTCCAGGGTGCGGCCATTGCCGCTCCAGACGCGCTTGAGGTTGCCGATGGAGTCTGCCTCCGCCTTAGCGCAGGTCTCGGCATCGGCGAACACCCACAGCCCGTCGACATCGTCATGCTTGGCCAGCACGCCAGCCAGCTCGGCGCTGCGTCCGGTGACGATGTTGATGGCGCCGGCCGGAACGTCGGAATACTCGATCACCTGATAGAGGTCGGTGGCGAGCAGCGGATAGCGCTCGGAGGGCACGGCGACCACCGTGTTGCCCATGGCCAGCGCCGGCGCGACCAGCGAGATCAGGCCAAGCAGGGGTGAGGTATCCGGCGCGACGATGCCGACGACGCCGACCGGCTCGTGCAGCGCCAGCGTCACCGCGCGGGCCGGCGGCTGGTGCACACGGCCTTCGAACTTGTCGGCAAGGCCGGCATAGAGGAACAGCCTTTCGATCGATTGGTCGACTTCCTCCCGCGCGGCCTTGGCATTGGCGCCGGTGAGTTCGGTGAGTCGGGCGGAAAATTCGCCGGCGCGGCCCGAAAGGTTCTCGGCCAGATAATAAAGCACCTGGGAGCGGTTGTAGGCGGTCGCTTCCGGCCAGCCCTTGCAGGCGCGGGCAGCGGCGACGGCGTCGCGGATGTCCTTACGATTGCCAAAGCCGACTTCGCCGGCGAGCTTGCCCTTGGCGGTGGCGACGGCCAGCGAATAATTGCCGTCCGGCCGCACCTGCTTGCCGCCGATGAACAGTTTTGCCGTGCGGTCGATGGCTGAGCCATCGGCCTGCTCGACCGGCTGCGCGGAGGTCGCCATGGGCTTGATGACCGGGCCGAGCGGCAGCTTTGCCGCGAGATATTCGAACATGCCCTCGCGCCCGCCCTCGCGGCCGAAACCGCTTTCGCGATAGCCGCCAAAGCCGCAGGCGGCGTCGAACATGTTGGTGCCGTTGACCCAGACGACGCCAGCCTTCAATTGCGGCGCGACATGCAATGCAAGATTGACATTCTCGCTCCATACGCTCGCCGCCAGGCCGTAGCGGGTGTTGTTGGCAAGCTCGATCGCTTCCTCGGTGTTGCGGAAGGTCATTGTCGCCAGGACCGGCCCGAACACCTCTTCCTGCGCCAGGATATTAGCCGGCGAAACACCGGTGGCGAGGGTCGGCAGGTGATAGTAACCGGACGATGGCAGCGCCGCATCCGGCTGCCAGCAGACGGCCCCTTGCTTGGCGCCTTCGGCGACGAGGCCCTTGACCCGGTCGAGTTGTGTCAGATCGACTAGCGGGCCGATATCGGTGTTCTTGTCGAGCGGACTGCCGACCCGCAGCCGGCTCATCCGCGTCTTGACCTTGGCGATCAAGGCGTCGGCGATGCCTTCCTGCACCAAGAGCCGCGAGCCGGCGCAGCAGACCTGGCCCTGGTTGAACCAGATGCCGTCGACCAGGCCTTCGACGGCGCTGTCGAGATCGGCATCCTCGAAGACGATGAAGGCCGACTTGCCGCCAAGCTCCAGCGACAGTTTCTTGCCCGAGCCGGCGGTTGCCTTGCGGATGATCTTGCCGACTTCCGAAGAGCCGGTGAAGGCGATCTTCTGGATGCCGGGATGGTTGACGATTGCTCCGCCCGCTTCCGGTCCGCCCTGGACGATGTTGACGACGCCTTTCGGCACGCCGGCGCGCTCGCAGATTTCGGCGAACAGGATCGCTGTCAGCGGCGTGAATTCGGCCGGCTTCAGCACCACCGTGCAACCGGCGGCGAGCGCCGGCGCGACCTTCCAAGCCAGCATCAGCAGCGGGAAATTCCACGGGATGATCTGGCCGACGACGCCGACGCCCTTATGGCCGGGAAAATCCCTGTCCAGCGCCTGCGCCCAGCCGGCATGGTGGATGAAATGCCGGATCGCCAGCGGCACGTCGATGTCGCGGCTTTCGCGGATTGGCTTGCCATTGTCGATCGACTCCAGCACCGCAAACAGGCGCTGATGGCGCTGCATGGCGCGACCTATGGCATAAAGCACCTTGGCGCGCTGGTAGCCCGAGGATGCCGCCCATTTGGGCAGCGCCTTGGTCGCGGCCGAAACCGCCGCGTCGATATCGGCCGCACCGGCGTCGGAAACCTTGGCCAGCAACTTGCCGGAAGAGGGCTCGCTGGTCTCGAAGGTCTTGCCGCCGCTGGCCGCCTTCCAGCCGCCGTCGATGAACAGCGCCTTGCCGAAATCGCGCGCGGCAAGCCACGCATCGGCCTCGTTGCGGGCTTCTGGCGCCGGGCCGTACTCCATGGCGCGATAGCGGTCGAGAATGTTCATGGGGTGCCTCCTTCACCCTTCCCCTTGATGGGAAGGGTCGATCGGCCATGCCGATCGGGGTGGGTGCTCAAGCCATTGCGTGGCGGTGATTGGCCGAATAATGCCCGGTCAGATGATGCTCGAGCTGCCGTTCGATGTCGGTCAAAAGGCTCGACGCGCCGAAGCGGAACAGTTCGGGCTCCAGCCATGGCCGGCCGAGCTCTTCCTTCATCAGCACCAGCCAGTCGAGCGAGGCTTTCGCGGTGGAGATGCCGCCGGCCGGCTTGAAGCCGATGAAAAAGCCGGTTTCCTCGAAATAGGCCCGGATGGCGCGCACCATGGCGAGGCCGACGGGCAGCGTCGCGTTGACGCTTTCCTTGCCGGTCGAGGTCTTGATGAAATCGGCGCCCGCCATCATCGCCACCATCGAGGCCAGCATGACGTTGCGCAAAGTGGCGAGGTCGCCTGTGCCGAGGATGACCTTCAGATGCGCGTCACCGCAGGCGGCGCGCATCGATACGATCTCGTTGTAGAGCTCCCGCCATTTGGCGCCGAACACCAGCCCGCGCGGAATGACGACGTCGATCTCGTCGGCGCCGTCGCGCACCGAGGCCTCGATTTCCTGCAGCCGGGTCGACAGCGGCGCCAGGCCGTGCGGAAAGGCGGTTGAGACGGCGGCGACATGAATGCCGGTGCCGCGCACGGCGTCGACCGCGGTGGCGACGAAGGGATGATAGACGCAGACCGCCGCCGGCCGGATGGTTTCACCTGATATGCCGAGGCCTTCGACGATGTCGCGGCGGAACGGGTTGATCGCCTTGGCGCAGAGCCGGCGCACGCGCTCCTCGGTATCGTTGGAATTCAGCGTCGTCAGATCCATGCAGGCGACGGCGCGCAGCAGCCAGGCCGCCTGGTTGTCGGCCTTGATCGAGCGCCGCTTGGTCAGGCTGGCAACGCGGCGCTCCAGCGCCGAGCGGTTGACGCTGCGCACCGATTCCATGAAGCCCAGATCGAGCTTCATGCCGGGATTGCGCGCGATGCGATGGTCCAGCGCCGTCGCTGTGTTGGCGGCGGCGCGGGCCGGCAGCGACGTCACCTTGGTGCCAAGATCGGCTTCGCGGATTGTGCTGCTCATCTCCTGCCCTTTCATTCAGCGACTTGCGCTTGATGTCTTTGTGCACGTCAGTTTTCCGGCACGCACAAAGATAGCCCGTGAAGTCGTGCTTCACGAGTCCTCAAGCGAGGGATAGCTGAAAAAGGCCGCAAAAGCAGCTAGTTTTTGACCGCATGGTCAAAATGCGGGCTTGAGGTGTCGGCAGCAGGCCTCAGCCGACGAAGGCGCGCTCGACGACGAAAGTCGCGGGATGGCTGAGCGAACCTTCCTGGAAGCCGAGGTTTTCGGCCATCTCCTTGACGTCCTTCAGCATATGCATCGAGCCGCAGATCATGATGCGGTCGGTGTCCGGATTGAGCTTGTCGATGCCGAGGTCGGAATAGAATTTGCCGGAGCCGATCAGCGCGGTGATGCGGCCCATGCGAGCCGATTCTTCGCGGGTCGTCGAATTGTAGAGCGTAACGCGGCCTTCGGTGAGCTCGCCGATCAGCGGGTCGCTTTGCAGCGCCGCCACCAATTCCTGGCCGTAGATCAGCTCGGCATTGTCGCGGCAGGTGTGGGTCAGGATCAGCTGGTCGAACTTCTCGTAGGTGTCGGGATCGCGCAGCAGGCTGGCGAAGGGTGCGATGCCGGTGCCGGTCGAGATCATGAACAGCCGCTTTGCCGGCGTCAGCGCATCGATCACCAGCGTGCCGGTCGACTTCTGGCGCATGATGACGGTATCGCCGACCTGGATCTTCTGCAGTTCCGAGGTCAGCGGGCCGTCCGGCACCTTGATCGAGAAGAATTCCAGTTCCTCGTCCCAGGCCGGGCTGGCCACCGAATAGGCGCGAAACACCGGCTTCTCGGCATTGGGCAGGCCGATCATGACGAACTCGCCGGAGCGGAAGCGCAGCGACTGCGGACGGGTGATGCGGAACGAGAACAGCCGGTCGGTGTAATGCTTCACCGAGACGACGGTCTGCGCGTAGACATTGGCCGGTATGGGAAACTGCAGCGGGCGGGCGCCGGCGGTGTCGAAGGCGGATGTGGTGTTCATCAAATCCAACTTTCTGGCCTGACCGAGGACGCGGGCGCCAAACCTTTTCCTGCGCGCCCGGACCGTTCAGGTCCCGGCGTGCTGCTCGCACACTCCAAAGCGGTAAGCTCTTGTGTCCGAAGTTTATTAGTATACAAACGATATTTGCGTCAAGATACCGCCGCGAAACACCTTTCCAAACTGCGCCATATCCGTAGTCCCAGCATTTCGGGTTTCGACAATGAAAGAGAATTTTTCGGTGCGGCCGCCGGATTCCCTGGGCAGCGTCGTTGCCGGCATCGATGTCGGCGGGACCTTCACCGACCTGCTTCTGATCGACGGCAAGGACGGTGGCAAGGTGTATCTGGCCAAGACCCCGACGACGGTCGACAACCAGGCCTTTGGCGTCGTTTCGGCACTCGGCGCCACCGGTTTTGCGATCAATGGCATCGACCTCATCGTGCATGGCACGACGACGACCACCAACGCCGTGCTGGAACGCAGGCTGGCCAGGACCGGCATGATCACGACGCGCGGCTTTCGCGACGTGATCGAGTTGGGCCGGCGCACGCGGCCGCAAGCCTATGGCATGACCGGCACCTTCGTCCCCGTCATCCCACGCAATCTCCGGCTCGAGGTGGCGGAGCGCGTCGAGGCCTCGGGCGCGGTGCGCACGCCGCTCGACGAAGCCGGAATGCGCGAGGCGGTGAAGGCACTGATCGCGGTCGGCTGCGAATCCCTCGTCATCCATTTCCTGCATTCCTACGCCAACCCCGCGCATGAGCGCCGCGCCGCCGAGATCGCCGCCGAACTTTGGCCGAACGGCTACATCACCACGGGTCATGCGCTGCTGTCGGAAGCGCGCGAATTCGAGCGCGGCGTCACCGCCTCGGTCAACGCCTCGGTGCAGCCGATCCTCGAACGCTATGTCGAGCGGCTGCGCAAGGAACTGGCCGCCAAAGGCTATGCCCGCGACTTCCTGATCATGAACGGCAATGGCGGCATGATCTCGGCCCGCTTCGTCACACGTGAATCGGCCAAGACCGTGATGTCCGGCCCGGCCTCCGGCGTCATCGCCGCCGCCTATACGGGCAAGCGCGCCGGCTTCGAAAACCTCGTCACCTACGACATGGGCGGCACCTCGACCGACGTGGCGCTGATCCGCAACGCCGAGCCGGCTGTCTCCAACGAGATCGAGATCGAATATGCCATGCCGATCCACGTGCCGATGGTGGCGGTGCATACGGTCGGCGCCGGCGGCGGTTCGATCGCCCGCGTCGACGCGGCCGGCCTGATCCAGATCGGCCCGGAAAGCGCGGGCGCCAATCCCGGCCCGATCTGCTACGGCCGCGGCGGCCTGTTACCGACCATCACCGACGCCAATCTGGTGCTTGGCCGGCTGGCGCCGAAGAAGCTGCTGGCGGTCGAAAACCCGGTCACCGTCGAGCGCGTCACCGGCATCTTCGAAGAAAAAATAGGCAAGGCCACGGGACTGTCCGGCGTCGAAGCGGCGGGTGCGGTGCTCAGGCTCGGCAACATGAAGATGGCCGGCGCCATCCGCATGGTCTCGGTGTCGCGCGGCCATGACCCGCGCGATTTTGCGCTGTTCGCCTTTGGCGGTGCCGGGCCGCTGCATGCGACAGCCTTGGCACGCGAGCTCGGCCTGCCCCGGGTGCTGGTGCCGGCGCGGCCCGGCATCACCAACGCGCTCGGCTGCGTCGTCGCCGATTTGCGCCATGACTTCGTCAACACCATCAACCAGCCGGTCGCCGTGCTCGACGAAGCCCAGCTTCATCAGGTATTGGAACGGCACCGGAACGAAGGCGAGGAGCTGATCGGCAAAGAAGCGGTGAAGCCGGAGACGATCCGCGTCACCCACTCGGCCGACATGCAGTTCGTCGGCCAGACCCACATCATCAACGTGCCCCTGCCGTCCTCGACGGTGGCCCGTAACGAGCTGCAGGCACTGTTCGAAAAAGCCTATTTCGCCCGCTTCAAGGTCGAACTGCCGGAGATTCGCGCCAATCTCGTCAATCTTAACACCTCGGTGACCGGCGTCAGGCCGGCGATCGACCTGTCGCGGCTGATCGACCCCGCCGGGCGCGCCAAGACGCTCGACGAGGCGCGGCGCGAAATGCGGCCCGTCTGGTATGCCGGACGCTGGCACGACACGCCGGTTTATATCAGGGAAAAACTGCCGCTCGACGCCATCATCGAAGGCCCGGCGATCCTCGAACAGATGGACGCCACCACCGTGCTCGAACCCGGCGACCGGGCTCGCTCGGACGCCGACGGCAACATCATCATCGACATTGGCGAGGCGTGAAATGCCTGACATTGATATGGCAAAGCTCGACGCCATCACGCTTTCGGTCCTCCAGGCTGCGCTGCAGCAGGTTTGCGATGAGATGGACCTGACCTTTTCGCGCGCCGCCTTCTCGCCTGTGATCGCCGAGGCCAACGACCGTTCGGACGGCATCTATTCCGCCGTCGACGGCTCGCTGATCGCGCAAGGCAGCCAGGGCCTGCCGGTGTTCGTCGGCGTCATGCAGTATTCAACCAAAACGGTGATCGAGATGATTGCCGATGGACGCTGCCTGGCTCCAGAACCGGGCGACATCTACATCGTCAACGATCCCTATCTCGGCGGCACCCATCTCATGGATGTGCGTTTCGTCATGCCGGTCTACCGGGGCGGAAAGATCTTCTGCTGGCTGTCCAATACCGGCCATTGGCCCGACATTGGCGGCTCGGTGCCGGGTGGGTTTTCCGCCTCGGCCACCGCGGTCGAGCAGGAAGGCCTGCGGCTGCCGCCGGTAAAACTGTTCAAGAAGGGCGTTCTCGACCCTGAAATCTACGCCATCATCTGCTCCAACATCCGTGTCGCCGACCAGCGCATCGGCGACATCAGGGCGCAGGCCGCCGCGCTGCTGATCGGCCAGGACCGGCTCAACGGAATCCTGGATCGTTACGGAGACGAAACGGTTAGCGAGGCCATTGCCGAACTGCGCCGCCGCGCCGCCGAACAGATGCGCGTCAACATTGCGGCCATTCCCGACGGCACCTATCATTCCAAGGCCTTCGTCGATTCCGACGGCGTCGTCAACGAACCGCTGACCATTGCGCTTGCCGTCGAGAAGAGCGGCGAGACGCTCACCTTCGATTTCGCCGGTTCGTCAAAACCTTGCGCCGGGCCGATGAACAGCGTGCTGGCAACGACGCTCTCGTCGGTCTACCTCGCCATGCGCCATATCTTCCCGGATGTGCCGATCAGCGCCGGCGCTTTCGAGCCTCTGATCGTCAAGCGGCCGGAAGGCACCTTCCTCGACGCCAAATATCCGCGCCCCGTCTCGGGCTGTGCGGCCGAGGTCTCGCAGCGTATCGCCGAGGCGGTGTTCGCGGCCATGGTGCAGGCGCTGCCCGACAAGGTGACCGCGGCACCCGCCGGCTCGAGCGGCAATTTCGCACTCGGCGGCAGCGATCCGGCGCGCGGCCGCGACTATGTCATGTACCAGATCTCCGGTGGCGGCTATGGCGGCAATGCCAGCCATGACGGCCTGACCAATGGCTGCTCGACCATTGGCATTTCCAAATCGCCGCCGGTCGAGATCATGGAACAGGCTTTCCCCGTGCTCTACCGCCACTATGCCTTGCGCGAAGGTTCGGGCGGCGCCGGCAAGCATCGCGGCGGCTTCGGCCTCGCCTATGAAGTCGAGATCCTGCGTGGCGATGCCCGCGCCTCCTTCGTCATGGATCATGGCCGTTTCGGTCCGCAAGGCGCGCTCGGCGGCAAGGACGGCGAACCCAACAGCGTCACCGTCTTCCGCAATGGCGAGGAGCATGTGCCGCCGCATCTGTCCAAGGAACAGGACATCCCGCTGAAGGCCGGCGACCGCGTGCGCGTCGGCACGCCGGGCGGTGGCGGCTATGGCGATCCATTCCAGCGTGACGCTGATCAGGTACAGCGCGATGTGGCGCTGGGATACTACACCTCGGAGGAAGCCAGCCAGAAATTCGGCGTGGTCCTGTCGGCGGGCGATCTCGCCGTTGACCGGGCGGCGACGGGCAGGCAGCGCGCCGGCTAACGACCGCCACTCGCCATGGCGCGGGTCGCTCCCGCGCCGTGATCGCCGCAGCCCATGTCGTTTCCGTCTCCGCCGAAAGCACCAAAGCCCGTAGACTTCTGGTGCTCAACGGGGATCTGGAACATGCGTCTTTTCGGTCGTTTCGTGCTTGCCGGTTCCGTCGCTCTTACCCTCGCCACCGGCGCCGCCAGCGCTCAGGACAAGCTCAGGATCGGCACCGAGGGCGCCTATCCGCCCTTCAACTACGCCAGTGCCGACGGCACGCTGGGCGGTTTCGACATCGATCTCGGCAAAGCGCTGTGCGCCGAAATGAAGGCCGATTGCGAGTTCATCGTGCAGGACTTCGACGGTTCCATTCCAGCACTTCAGGCCGGCAAGTTCGATGCCATCATCAACATCACCATCACGCCGGAACGGGCCGAGAAGGTCGAGTTCACGCACAAATACTACCAGACGCCGCCGGCCATCGCGGTGCCGAAGGATTCGACCATATCAGGCACCTCGCCGGACGATCTGAAAGGCAAGGCGCTCGGCGTGCAGACCGCCACCATCCACCAGAAGTTCGCCGAGCAGAAATATGCCGGCTCGACCGTCAAGGCCTATCCGACCGGCGACGACGCCCGCACCGACATGGCCAATGGCCGTCTCGACGCGATGATGGACGGCTCGATCATCCTGACCGAATGGCTGAAGAAGCCTGACGGCGCCTGCTGCAAGCTGCTCGGCACGCTGACCGCCGATCCGGCCATCCATGGCCCCGGCGTCGGCATCGCGCTGCAGAAGGGCAACAAGGACCTGGCCGACAAGTTCAACGCCGCCATCGACGCGTTGCGCGCCAACGGAAAATACAAGGAAATCAACGACAAGTATTTTTCGTTCGACGTCTACGGCAACTGAGAACGACAACAAATGCCTTCGGCAGCGCCGCCTGGCGCTGCCGTTTTCATGAATGATGGAGACTTTCTTGGCTGAGCGGCGTTCCCCCTTCTACAGCAGCATCGTCGGGCTTGGCGCCACCATGGGTCGGGTCGGCGGCGATTTCATCTCGGCCAAATACTATTCCGGCATCGCCGACGAGCACCTGAACACGCGCGCACATGTCGGCGTGCAGGATCTCAGCACCATGGGCAAGATGGACATCAAGGGGCCGGACGCCGAGGCGTTGGTCAATCATGTCATCGTCAACGATGCAGCCGCGATGAAACCGGGTCAGGTCCGCTATTCCACCATCTGCCGCGAGGACGGCGGCATCATGGACGACCTCACGGTGTTCCGGCTGGCGCCGGAGCATTTCATGCTGGTCACCGGCTCGGTCAACCGGCTGAAGATGCTGCCCTGGCTGCAGCATCACGCGCAGGGGCGCAGGGCCTATGTCACCGACATCACCGCGGCGATCGCTTTCCCGACCATCCAAGGCCCGCGCTCGCGCGACCTGTTGAAGGCGCTGGTCTCGGATGCCGATCTCGATGGTCTGAAACGCTGGGCGTTCACATCGGGCCATGTCAACGGCACCCGCGTCCTGATCTCGCGCACCGGCGTGACCGGCGAACTCGGCTTCGAACTGTTCGTGCCGGCCGACGAGGCGGCCTCGGTCTGGGACGCGTTGATGCGGGCCGGCAAAGACTTCGGCCTGAAACCCTATGGCGTGCTGGCCATGTTCACGCTCGGCCTGGAAAAGGCCTATCCGGCGCATGGCATCGACATGGACGAGACCCGCACGCCGTTCCATGTCGGCCTCGACCGCTGGATCAAGTTCGACAAGGGCGATTTCGTCGGCCGTGAAGCGCTGCTCAAGATCCGCGACAAGGGTCTCGATGAGCGTTGGACCGGCTTGATCCTCGATGGCGACAGACCGGCCGCGACGGATGCCCGTGTGCTGGCCGACGGCGAGGATGCCGGCATCGTCACCTACAGCGACCACGGCTATTCCCTCGGCAAGGTGCTGGCCACCGCGCATCTGCGGCTGCCCTTCACCGCGATCGGCACTGAACTCAGCATCGTCATCGACGGCAAGCCGACCCGCGCGGTGGTGGCGCCGATGCCGTTCTTCGATGCGGAAGGGGCGAGGCTGCGGGGTTAACCGTTTTCGTTGACGGGCGGCCTGCCTGGGCGATTGGCGACGATACCCGTCACTTCGTCATCCCCGGGCCCCCGCGACGGAGCTTCGTCCTGGATGACGACCCAACTCATTACCTCGCTGATCCCGGTGTCCAACATCAGTCCGCACCACCCGTCGATGTCGACCCTGGTGTCGCGATTGGTCGAATACTCAATGGAGAAATGCGGCACCGCCCCCGTTCCCTGTATGGTGTATTGTTTTAATTAACGCGCTAATTATATGCAGTGTCACCCAAGCCAAGTCTTGCATCGCTCTTGGCGCGAAGATACGGGATGGGAGGATAGGGTTTCGCGCGCGATTCATCGGGGTGGAAATCCGCTGAACGCCGCACTGTCGGGGACACTGCTTCTTGCTGCCAGAAAACACCCGCCGCTCCCTGCCGATGGCGCTGCTTCATGCCCGCGAAGCGGTGATGGCGCGGTTTCGTCCGATGCTCGCCGCGCATGACGTCACCGAACAGCAATGGCGCGTGCTGCGCGTTCTGAGCGAGGCCGGCCCGGTCGAGGCGACCGAGCTTGCCGAGCGCGCCTCGGTGCTGCCGCCCAGCCTGACTCGCATCATCAAGGCGCTCGAGGGCCGAAAATTCATCACCCGCAACAAGGCGGAAGGCGACGGCCGTCGCGTCGTCCTGACCATCGCCCCGGCCGGTTCCGCCCTGATCGACGCCCTGTCGCCGGAGCGCCGCGTCATCTACGACGATATCGAACAGCGCTTCGGCCACGAGAAGCTGGAGCAACTGCTCGATCTCCTGGAGAGCCTGATCGGCGGCGAGAACTGATTTTTCTCGATCCTCGGCGCGGCGTTAACACACCGTGCGGCAGGGCTAAGGCAAGCCCACGCACTTTCCCGCTTGACTGACCGGCCGGACCGAATACGCTAAGGCGAAATACCGGCTCTGACCGCCGGGCGGCAAATATGCCTCGTATGCCTCGCCCTTTTCGGCGCTGGCTGCGGGGCATTGTCATTTCTGGGGTCCTGTTTGAAACGGCGCATCGAGATCGGCATCCTGTATTCCCGCTCGGGCAGCTATCAGCTGATCTCCGATGCGTGCCGCATGGGCGCCATGCGCGCCATCGCCGACATCAATGCCGATCGCGGCTCGGGCATCGAATTGGTGCCGGTCGAGCGCGATCCGCAAAGCAATGCCGACCGTTACGCGACGCTGTGCGAGGACATTTTCAAGACCAGCAGCGCCCGCCATGTCGTCGGCTGCGTCACCTCCTGGAGCCGCAAGGAGACGATCCCCGTGCTGGAGAAGGCCGGCGGAATGCTCTGGTATGCCTGCCCCTATGAGGGGTTCGAGGCCAACGAGCATGTCGTCTACATGCACGCCTGCCCTAACCAGCACCTGGTGCCGCTGATGGCCCATGTCGTGCCGCGCTTCGGCGCCAACGGCTTCCTGCTCGGCTCGAATTACATCTGGGGCTGGGAGATGAACCGGGTCGCGCGAGACCTCATCGCCGATGCCGGCGGCAAGGTTCTGGGCGAGCGCTATCTGCGCATCGGCGAAACCGATGTGTCGCGCCTGATCGGAGAGATCCGGGCGACGCGGCCGAACTTCATCCTCAACAATTTGATCGGCACATCCTCCTACGCCTTCCTCGCCGCCTATCGCGATCTGGGCAACGAGGATGCGGCTTTCCGTCCGGAAAACTGCCCCGTCATCTCCTGCAACCTCACCGAGGGGGAGCTGCCGGCGATAGGCGAGACGGGACGGGGGCATTTGTCGGTCGGGCCCTACTTCGCACCGCGGCCGGCAGCTTTCGCCTCGTCCTTCGAGGCCTCGGCTTACGCCTCAGTGCAAGTGATGGCCGATGTGCTGTCTCGCGATCCTGATGCCGGCCCAGCGGAGTTTTCCAGGGTCTTCGCCGAGCAGCGCTTCTCCACCCGTCTCGGACCGATCGCTATCGATGCCCGTTCCCAGCACGCGACGCTGCCGGTGATCATCGGCAGGATCGCCGACGGCTTCTTCGAGGTCGTCAGCCGCGAGGATGAGGTGGCGCCGGACCCATATCTGTCGCGCTACGATCCGGCCAAGACATTCGGCCGGCCGCGCCTGCGGGTGGTGTCGTGACCCGCACGCCGCGCATTCCCAACCTCGGCGGCGCCAGGGCCTTCATCCTGCATCGCCCGCATCCGACGGTGCAGGCCATCACCCGGCAATTGTCGGCCATCGGCCTGATCGCGCTCGACTGCTGGCCGGAACTGCCGCCCGAGGCGCTGGCCGCCGATTTCGTCTTCTTCGATACCGATCTCGGTTTCGACGAGCAATTCCCATGGAAGCCGGGCGAAGCGCCGATGCCGCTGGTGGCGCTGATCGGCTCCGAGGCGCCGGGCCGCATCGAATGGGCACTGTCGCACAAGGCCGACGCGCAACTCTTGAAGCCAGTCGGCAATGCCGGCGTCTACAGCGCGCTGTTGATCGCTCGCCAGAGTTTCGAAGCGCGAAAGCATTTAGCCGGCGAAATTTCTTCGCTGCGACAGCGCGTCGCCGAGCGCCAGACCATCGTGCGCGCGGTGGCGGCGCTGTCGAAAGGCTCAGATGACGAGCGCGCCTACGCGCAATTGCGCTCGCTGGCGATGAGTTGGCAGATCAGTGTCGAGGACGCCGCGCGCCGGATCGTGGCGATGACCGATGAGGTCAAGCCTGGTGAGGCCAAGACTGGGGAAGAGAGCGGCGATGACCAGTCCCATCGCGCCTGATCTGCCGGCAACAATACGCATGCCGGCCAAGCCGCGCGCCGGCGTCTGGCGCCGGCTGGTCAAGCGCCGTCTGGCGCTGCTCGGGCTGGTCATCGTTGCCATCGTCGTCGCCGGCGCCGTGCTGGCGCCATGGCTGACCGGCTATGACCCCAACGAGCAGATGTTCGACGGCCTGACCATCGAGGGTTCGCCGCTGCCGCCGGATGCCAAATTCTGGCTCGGCACCGACCTGCTCGGCCGTGACCTGTTGACCCGCATCCTCTATGGCGCCCGCACCTCGCTGATCATCGGCATCGTCGCCAATGGCGTGGCGCTGCTGATCGGCACGCTGGTCGGTGTCACCGCCGGCTATTTCCGCGGCTGGGTCGGCAGCGCGCTGATGCGCTTCACCGATCTGATGATGGCGTTTCCGGCGCTGCTGCTGGCCATCTGCCTGGCAGCGGTGTTCGAGCCGAGCCTGTGGATCGTCGCCATGGTCATCGCTCTGGTCAACTGGGTGCAGACCGCGCGCGTCATCTACACAGAGACCTCCTCGCTTGCCGAACGCGAGTTCATCGACGCCGAACGCACCATTGGTGCCGGCGCGCCACGCATCCTGTTTCGCCACATCCTGCCGCATCTGCTGCCGACCATCATCGTTTGGGGCACGCTCGGCATTTCGACCACGGTGCTGCTGGAGGCGACGCTCTCCTTCCTAGGCATCGGCGTGCAGCCGCCGACGGCATCCTGGGGCAACATCATTTTCGAAAACCAGACCTATTTCCAGGCCGCACCCTGGCTGGTGTTCTTCCCCGGCGCCGCGATCCTGGCGCTGGCGCTGGCCTTCAACCTGATCGGCGACGCGCTGCGCGACATCCTCGATCCGACGCAGCGAGGGCGGGAATAATGGGGGGCCGGTCATGATCGCCTATCTCGGCCGCCGCCTGATCCAGTCGGCTCTCATCCTGCTCGGCGTCTCGCTGATCACCTTCGCGCTGCTCTATCTGCTGCCGGCCGACCCGGTGCGCCAGATCGCCGGCCGCAGCGCCACGCCGCAGACAGTCGAGAACATCCGCCAGCAACTCGGCCTCGACCAGCCCTTCATCGTCCAGTACTGGCGCTACCTGACCAAGCTCGTCAGCGGCGATCTCGGCCGCTCCTATATCCAGCGCTCCGAAGTCACCGAGCTGATCGTCTCGCGGCTGCCGGCCAGCCTGCTCCTGATGGTCGGCGCCATCCTGTGCGAACTGCTGATCGGGCTCTCGATGGGGCTGATCGCCGCCGTCAAGCGCGGCACCGCCACCGACCAGACCTTGATGGTCGCTTCCTTCGTCGGCGTCTCGGCGCCGCAATTCGTCGTCGGTCTCTTGCTGCTCTACGTCTTTGCGGTGCGGCTCAGCTGGTTTCCGATCGGTGGCTACGGCACCTGGCGCCATCTGGTGCTGCCGTCGCTTACCATGGGCATCCTCGGCGCCGGCTGGTACGCGCGCATGATGCGCTCGTCGATGATCGACGTGCTGCGCCAGGATTATGTCCGCACGGCACGGGCGAAAGGCCTGGCGCGCGGCGCCATCATTTTCCGCCATGCGCTGCCCAACGCCATCCTGCCGGTCATCGCCATGATCGGCATCGATATCGGCATCTTCATGGGCGGCATCGTCGTCGTCGAAAGCGTGTTCGGCTGGCCCGGCATCGGTCAGCTCGCCTGGCAGGCCATCCAGCGCGTCGACATTCCGATCATCATGGGCGTCACGCTGGTCTCGGCCTTCGCCATCGTGCTCGGCAACCTCTTGGCCGACATCATCGCGCCCTTCATCGACCCCCGTATCAAGCTGAGATGAGCCTCAAATTCGGATGAAACCAAGAAAACGAACAGAGAAAGGGAACACGAAATGAAGAAATTTCTGGCCTCCACCGTCGCTGCATCGGCGCTGGCGCTGATGCTCGGCATGGCAAGCGCCCGCGCCGAGGACACCATCGATCCCAACGCCAAGCAGGGCGGAGAGATCATCGCCACCTATAAGGACGACGTCACGACGCTCGACCCTGCCATCGGCTATGACTGGCAGAACTGGTCGATGATCAAGAGCCTGTTCGACGGGCTGATGGATTACGAACCGGGCACGACCAAGCTCAAGCCCGATCTTGCCGAAAGCTACGAGATTTCGCCCGACGGCAAGACTTTCACCTTCAAGCTGCGCCATGGCGTCAAATTCCACAATGGCCGCGAGATGACCGCCGACGACGTGAAGTACTCGCTCGACCGCGTCACCAACCCGAAGACGCAGAGCCCCGGCGCCGGCTTCTTCGGTTCGATCAAGGGCTATGACGACGTCGCCGCCGGCAAGGCGCAAAGCCTCTCGGGCGTCACCGTCGTCGACCCCTACACGGTCAAGTTCGAGCTAAGCCGGCCCGACGCCACCTTCCTGCATGTCATGGCCATCAATTTCTCGCATGTCGTGCCGAAGGAGGAGGTGGAAAAATACGGCGCCGATTTCGGCAAGCATCCGGTCGGCACCGGTGCCTTCAAGCTCGCCGAATGGACGCTTGGCCAGCGCATCGTCTTCGTGCGCAACCCGGATTACTGGCACAAGGGCCTGCCGCATTTGGACAAGATCACCTTCGAGGTCGGCCAGGAGCCGATCGTGGCGCTGCTGCGCCTGCAGAAGGGCGAGATCGATCTGCCCCTCGACGGCATTCCTCCAGCCAAGTTCCAGGAGGTGATGTCCGACCCCGAGCAGAAGGCGCGCGTCGTCGAAGGCGGGCAGTTGCATACCGGCTACATAACCATGAACACCACCATGCCGCCCTTCGACAATGTGAAGGTGCGCCAGGCCGTCAACATGGCGATCAACAAGGCGCGCATCATCCAGATCATCAACGGCCGTGCGGTGCCGGCCAACCAGCCGCTGCCGCCGTCGATGCCGGCCTACGACAAGGCGTTCGCGGGCTATCCCTATGACGTCGCCAAGGCCAAGGCGCTGCTTGCCGAGGCTGGGCATCCCGATGGTTTCGACACGCAGCTGTTTGCCATGAACACCGACCCCAACCCACGCATCGCCCAGGCCATCCAGCAGGATCTGGCGGCGATCGGCATCAAGGCCAGCATCCAGGCGCTGGCCCAGGCCAATGTCATTGCCGCCGGCGGCGACAAGGCCGGCGCGCCGATGATCTGGTCCGGCGGCATGGGCTGGATCGCTGATTTCCCGGACCCCTCCAACTTCTATGGCCCGATCCTCGGCTGCGCCGGTGCGGTGCCGGGCGGCTGGAACTGGTCGTGGTACTGCAACAAGGACCTCGATGCCAAGGCGGCTGAGGCCGACTCGATCGTCGACCCGGCGAAGTCCGAGCAGCGCTACAAGATGTGGAGCGACATCTACGCCAAGATCATGGCGGACGCACCGTGGGCGCCGGTCTTCAACGAGCAACGCTTCACCATGAAATCCGCGCGCATGGGCGGCGCCGACAATCTCTATGTCGACCCGGTTCACGTTCCGATCAACTATGACAATGTGTACGTAAAAGATGTGCAATAACTGCGACTACACCATCCACGGGCGCCATCACCACTTCGGCTGGGACAATTCTTTTGCCCCGGCTGAGCGTGTGGCGCCCGGCTCAACCATCGAGTTCCAGTGCCTCGATTCCTCCGGCGGCCAGTTGCAGGCCGACAGCACGGTCGCCGACATCGCCAAGCTCGACTTCGCGCAGATCAACCCGGTGACCGGGCCGATCTTCGTCGAGGGCGCCGAGCCGGGCGACGCACTCAAGGTGACGATCGAGATGTTCAAACCGTCCGGCTTCGGCTGGACGGCCAACATTCCGGGCTTTGGTCTGCTCGCGGACGACTTCAAGGAGCCGGCGCTGAACATCTGGAAGTACGACGCGGCTTCGCTCGAGCCGGCGCTGTTCGGTAGACAAGCGCGCGTGCCGCTGAAGCCGTTTGCCGGCACCATCGGCAATGCGCCGGCCGAGAAGGGTCTCCACTCGGTGGTGCCACCGCGGCGCGTCGGCGGCAATCTCGACATCCGCGATCTCGCCGCCGGCACCACGCTCTATCTGCCGGTGGAAGTGGCGGGCGCGCTGTTTTCGGTTGGCGACACGCATGCCGCGCAAGGCGACGGCGAGGTCTGCGGCACCGCGATCGAAAGCCCGATGGACGTCGTGCTCAAACTCGACCTGGTCAAGGACGCCAGGCTGAAGACGCCGCGCTTCACCACGCCAGGCCCGGTGACGCGGCATCTCGACGCCAAGGGCTATGAGGTGACCACAGGAATAGGCCCGGACCTGATGACCGGGGCGAAGGAAGCGGTTGCCCAGATGGTCGACCTCATCTCCGGCCGCTACAAGATCGATCCGGTCGAAGCCTACATGTTGGCCTCGGTTTGCGGCGATCTCAGGATCAGCGAGATCGTCGACATGCCGAACTGGGTGGTGTCGTTCTACTTCCCACGCTGCGTGTTTGAATGAGAGGTCTGCGCCGCACCCCCCTCTGCCCTGCCGGGCATCTCCCCCTCAAGGGGGGAGATCGGCAGTTGCATCCGTGCCCCACAAGACATCTCGGAATCCTGCCCTTGCAATGACCTCGACCCCCGAAACAATCCTCGACATCGCCAACCTCTGCGTCTCCGTGCGCGGCGAGGATGGCTCGCGCGAGGTCGTCTCCAGCCTGTCGCTGACGCTCAAGCGTGGCGAAACGCTCTGCATTGCCGGCGAATCCGGCTCCGGCAAATCGATGACCGCGCTGGCAATCATGCAGCTCTTGCCGCAGCCGGCGGGGCGTATTTCGTCAGGCCAAATCCGGCTCGGCGACACCGAGCTAACCACCCTCGACGAACGCCAGATGCGCCGCATTCGCGGCGACCGCATCGCCATGATCTTCCAGGAGCCGATGACCTCGCTCAATCCGGTGCTGTCGATCGGCCGGCAGCTCACCGAATCCATCGAAGCCCACACCAGCCTGTCGCAGGCCGAGGCCCGCCAGCGCGCCATCGAGGCGCTGAAGGCGGTGCGCATTTCGGAAGCTGAAAGCCGGCTAAAGCAGTTTCCGCACGAATTGTCGGGCGGCATGCGCCAGCGGGTGATGATCGCCATGGCGCTGGCGCTCGAGCCCGACGTGCTGATCGCCGATGAGCCGACGACGGCGCTCGACGTCACCGTGCAGGGCGAGGTGCTGGAGCTGTTGCGAGACCTGCAGCGCCAGCACGGCACCAGTGTCATCCTCATTACCCACGACATGGGCGTAGTCGCCGAAATGGCTGATCGCGTCATCATCATGCGGCAGGGCCGCATGGTCGAGGAAGGCAAGACATCGGACATCTTCGCCCGGCCGCGGGCCGACTATACGCGCGAATTGCTGGCTGCCGTGCCGCGCATCGGCGGCGGTGTCGGCCGCCAGAAATCCAGGGAGCCGACCGAGGTTTCGAAGCCGGCAAACGTCGCCGACGTCAAGGACCTGCATGTCCGCTTCGACCTGCGCGGCGGCGTCTTAGGACGGGTGAACCGGCGTGTTCACGCTGTCGAGGGCGTCAGCTTTTCCATCGCGCCCAACGAGACGCTGGCGCTGGTCGGCGAGTCCGGCTGCGGCAAGTCGACCACCGCCAAGGCGTTGGCCGGGTTGGTGCCTTACGGCGGCGACATCGTCGTCGGCGGACGCAATCTCTCCGGCCTTGGCCGTGACGAGCGCAAGGCGGTTCGCCGCGACGTGCAGATGATCTTCCAGGATCCGTTCGCCTCGCTCGATCCGCGCATGCGCGTCGGCGACCTCGTCGCCGAGCCGCTGGTCATCCATGGCATTGCCTCGCGGGAGGAGCGGCTGAGCCGGGTGGCGACGCTGTTCGAGCGCGTCGGCCTGTCGGCCGATCAGATGGAGCTTTATCCCCACGAATTCTCCGGCGGCCAGCGCCAGCGCGTCTGTATCGCGCGAGCTCTCGCCTTGCGGCCGAAACTGATCATCGCCGACGAAAGCGTGTCGGCGCTCGATGTGTCAGTGCAGGCGCGCGTCCTCGACCTGCTGAAGGAATTGCAGCGCGAGTTCGGCGTCGCCTATCTCTTCATCTCGCATGACATGGCGGTGGTCGAGAATATCTCCGACCGCGTCGCCGTCATGTATCTCGGCCAGATCGTCGAGATGGGCACGCGCGACCAGGTGTTTTCCAACCCGCGCCATCCCTACACCAAACGGCTGATCGAAGCCGTGCCGGTGCCCGACCCGGCACAGCGCAGAAGCCGCTTCGCTCGCCTCGACCAGGAAATCCCGAGCGCCACCCGCAGGATCGGCGATGCGCCGCTGAAACTGTCATTGCAGGATGTCGGCAACGGGCATCTGGTCGCTGCCGAAGGCTAATGCATGTCGCCCAGAAGTGACCTCGGTTCTGGGAGAACGACATGCAGAAAAACAAAGACCTAAAGCGCGCCGCATGAATCCGTTTCGACGCGACGCGCTTTAGGCGCGGATCGCTTCGTCGGCAAAAAGGGCGGACGCGTCGGCAGGTTGGATCCGATATTTGGCGCGGGCAGCAGGCGCTTCCACCTTAGCCCGCCAGCCCATAACAGCCGCGCTCCACCGCAAGCCGCTTCACCAGCGCCGACACCGCATCGATGGCCGGCGTCGGCTCCCCCACCAGCCGGCCAAGCTCCTGCACCGCGCTCACCAGCGCGTCGATTTCCATCGGCCGGCCGCGCTCCAGATCCTGCAGCATCGAAGTCTTGTGCTCGCCTACATCGCCGGCGCCCTTGATGCGGCGGTCGACCCCGACCGGAAAGCGCACGCCGAGGCTTTCGCCGATCGCCTGGGCTTCCAGCATCATGGTTCGGGCAAGCGTACGGGTGCCCTCGTCGGCGACAATTGCCGCAAGCGTCGAGCCGGTCAGCGCCGAGATCGGGTTGAAGGAGAGGTTGCCCCACAGCTTCACCCAGATTTCGCTGCGGATGTCGTCGCGCACCGGCGCCTGCAGCCCCGCCTTGACCATTTCCTCGGTCAGTTGCGTCACCCGTTCGCTCTTCTCACCCGAGGGTTCGCCGAGCGAGAAGCGCTTGCCTTCGACATGGCGGATAAGGCCGGGCGCATCGACCTCGACCGCAGGGTAGACGACCGAACCGATGACGCGCTCCGGCCCGATCCGCTGCCAGATCGCGCCGCCGGGATCGACCGTGTTCAGCCTGGTGCCCTCGAGCGGCCCGCCGACCTTGTGGAAATACCACCACGGCACGCCGTTCTGCATGGTGACGACGGATGTGTGCTCCCCGAGCAGCGGCGCGATCTGGTCCAGCGCCGGGGTGAGGGAATGGGCCTTCAGCGCCAGCACGACAATATCCTGCACACCGAGTTCATCCGCCTTGGCGGCGGCGCGGACGGGGGCGGCCGCTTCCTTGCCGTCCTCGATCAGGCGAAGTCCGCTGGTCCTGATCGCCTCGAGATGGGCGCCACGCGCGACGATCGAAAGATCGGTCCGACCGGCCACGGCAAGCTTGGCCGCGAGATAGCCGCCGATCGCACCGGCGCCGAAGATGGTGATCTTCATCGTCAAAGCCCGAGTTTGGCGGCGAGCCCGATGCGCTGCAGCTTGCCGGTCGCGCCCTTGGGGATCTCGTCGAGGATCAGCACCTTGCGCGGCACCTTGAAGTCGGCGAGCCGCGTGGCTGCATGGGCGCGTATATCGCTTTCGCTGGCGCTCATCCCTTCACGCAGCACGACCGCCGCCGCCACCTCTTCGCCAAGCTTGTCATGCGGCATGGCGAAGGTGACGACCTGCGCCACCGCCGGATGGTCCATCAACACGTCGTCGACCTCGAGTGGCGAGATCTTTTCGCCGCCGCGGTTGATGATCTCCTTCAGCCGGCCGGTGACGCGCAGATAGCCATCCTCGTCGAGCACGCCCTGGTCGCCGGTGTGGAACCAGCCATGCGCGAAGGCCGTGGCGTTGGCGTCCGGGTTCTTCTCGTAGCCCGCCGTCACATTGGGGCCGCGAATGACGATCTCGCCGGTCTCGCCGGGGCTCATCAGCCGCCCGTCCGGCGCCATGACGGCGACCTCGGGCCCTGCGGAAGCACCGACGCTGCCGGGCTTGCGCAGGCCAGGCGGCAGCCGGTTCGACGCCATCTGGTGGGCGGCCTCGGTCATCCCGTAGGATTCGATCACCGGGCAGCCGAAGGTTTTCTCCAACTCGCCCATCACTTGCGCCGGCAGTGATGCCGAGGACGAGCGGATGAAGCGCAGGCGCGCCGTCGCCAGCACTTCGGCATTGCGCGCCGCCCGCGCAAGGATCGCCTGGTGCATGGTTGGCACCGCCGTGTACCAGCTCGGCCTGGCGTCGCTCAGCCACTGGAAGAAGCGCAGCGCGTTGAAGCCCGGCGTGCAGTAGATGCTGCCGCCCGCAGCCAGCGACGACAGCACCGCCGCGATCAGGCCGTGAATGTGGAACAGCGGCATGATGTTGAGGCAGCGGTCATCGGCGGTCAGGCCGAGCGTCGCGCCGATATGGCGGGCGGAGGCCGCCATATTGGCATGGCTGAGCGGCACCAGTTTGGGCCGCGATGTCGTCCCCGAAGTGTGCAGCAGCAGCGCGATGTCGCCATCCCCAGCCATATCGGAAGCCGCGCGCGGGCCGGCCGCCGCGCCCTCGATGGTGAAACTCCCGGCCGGGGCGCTTGCCGGCACCACCAGCCGTAACACGGCAATGCCGAGCCGCTCGGCCACCGTCACCGCCGGGCCGTTCTCATCGGCGGAGACCAGGATCGCCTTGGCGCCGATGTCGGAGAGATAGAAATCCAGTTCGTCGGCCCGGTAAGCGGGGTTGAGCGGCGCCGTCGAGGCGGCCGCCGCCACCGCGACGAAGCTTGTCGCCATCTCCGGCCCGTTCGGCAGCACGATCGCCACCCGGTCGCCCCGGCCGATGCCGAGTTCATGCAACCGCTCAGCCGTGGCCGCGACGAGCGCGCGCAGTCCGCCATGGGTCAGCGTTGGCCTGTCCGGCGCCAGGATGGCTGGTGCGTTGTCCGCCCCGGCGACGAGGCGGTGGGAAAGGTCCAGGTGGGTTTCAGTTTGGGTCATGGTCACCGACTATGTTCAAACGACTGCTTCCAGAAAGTCCGGTAGATCTCTTTTCCCTTTACGGGGGGGAGGTGCGGGCAGATGGATGAAGGGCAGCGCCAACGCTTCCGCTTGCCTGCCATTCCTGCGCCAATCACCTCAATAGCCCAGCGCCATCCCGTCCTTGCGCGGATCGGAGGCGCCGGTCAGTGTGCCCTTCTCCCAGTCGATCAGCACCGCTTGCCCGCCGCCAAGCGGGTGCTGCGGCTCGACGATGCGGTGGCCCCGCTTGCGCAGCCCTTCGATGGCCTCGGCGGGAATGCCGCGCTCGGCCTCGACAGTGTCATCATTGTAGAACACCCGTGGCGCGTCCAGCGCCTGCTGCGGGTCCATGCCGAAATCGATCATGTTGGTCAGAAGGTGCACGTGGCCGAACGGCTGGTAGCCGCCGCCCATGACGCCGAACGGCATCACCACGCGGCCGTTCTTCGTCGCCATGCCGGGCATGATCGTGTGCATCGGTCGCTTGCCGGGCGCGATGGCGTTGGGATGTTTGGGGTCGAGGCGGAAGCTCGAGCCACGGTTCTGCAGCACGACACCGGATTTCGGCCCGACGACGCCGCTGCCAAAGGAATAATAGGTCGAGTTGATGAAGGAAACCGCGTTGCGGTCGCGGTCGACGATCGAGATGTAGACGGTGTCGCTGCCGGGCAGTTCCAGACGCGGCAGATGTGTCATGGCCCGCTCCCGGTCGATCTCGGCGCGCAGCCGGTCGGCATAGGCGCCGGATAGGAGCTGTTTTACCGGCACCGGGACATGGTCCTGGTCGCCGACATAGCGGTCGCGGTCCTGGTAGGCGAGGCGTCCGGCCTCGATCTCCAGATGCAGGCGCTCGGCGCCATTGGGGTCGAGCCCGCCGAGCTTGAAGCCGGACAGCACGTTCAGCATCAACAGCGCGGTCAGTCCCTGATTGTTCGGCGGCATCTGATGGATGTCGTAGCCGCCATAAGAGGTGCTGACCGGCGCCACATAGTCGCCTTTGGTGGCGGCGAAATCCTCATGTGAATGCAGCCCGCCCAGCTCGTTGAGCCGGCGCACCATGTCGTCGGCGATGGCGCCCTCGTAGAATCCGGCGCGGCCCTGTTTGGCGATCACTCGCAAGGTGGCGGCGAGTTCCGGCTGGCGGTGGACGTCTCCGGCCTTCGGCGCTTGGCCGCCCGGCAGGAAGATGCGTGCGGCATACTCGTCGGCCGACAGGTCGGTCTCCGGCTCGGCCCAGTCGAAGGCGACGCGGTCATGCACGACATAGCCGTTCTCGGCATAGTGGATGGCCGGAGCCAGCACCTCGGCCAGGCTCTTGCGGCCGTGATCCTCCAGCAGCCGGCTCCAGGCGTCGACGGCGCCCGGCACCGTCACTGCGTGCGCTCCCTGCTTCGGAAGCTCGCTGAAACCCTTGTCCAGATACCAGTCGACGGTGGCCCCGGCGGGCGCGCGCCCTGAGCCGTTGAACGCCAGCACCTCGCTCTGTCCCTTCGGGCAATAGAGGACAAAACAGTCGCCGCCGATGCCGGTCGACTGTGGCTCGACCACGCCTTGCACTGCGGCGGCGCAGATGGCCGCGTCCATGGCATTGCCGCCGGCGCGCAGCATCTCGATCGCCGCGAGCGTCGACAGTGGGTGCGACGTCGCCGCGACCGCTTCGGTGGCACGAACCGGCGAGCGGCCGGGAAACTGGAAATCACGCATTCTCTCTGGATATCCCTTGGTCTGATGGATGCGGCGTTGCCATGGCGTAACACGACACGGCAACGGATCGCTTCGGCTTCTCGACACGGTGCATATTGCCAATTCTCCTCGTTAAGCCAGATGCGTATCAGGCTCGGACCCGATAAGGCGTCAGCCAGGTTTCCAGCGCATTCAGTGCCGAGATGATTGTGAAATTGATGGTGAGATAGATCGCGCCCGCGGCCACGAAAACCTCTACGGCGCGATAGGTCTGTGAAATAAGCCCCTGGGCGATGCCCGTCACTTCCATCAGGGTGACGATCGATGCGAGCGACGTACCCTTTACCATGAGGATGATCTCGTTGCTGTAGCTCGGTATGGCTTGGCGCAGCGCCAAAGGCAGAACGACGAGGCGCAGGGTGTGGAGCCGTGTCATGCCTAAGGCCGAGGCCGCCTCGAGAAGGCCGCGTGGCACACCCTGTATCGCACCCCGCAGGATTTCGCTGCCATAGGCCGCGGTATTGAGGCTGAGCGCGATGATGGCGCACCAATAGGGCTCGCGAAACAGCCACCAGAGCCCAACTGCCTGAAGTGTAGGGCGGAACTGGCCGAGTCCATAATAGATGAGGAATATCTGGACGAGCAATGGCGTGCCGCGAAAGACGGCAACGAAGGAGCGTATGGGCCAGACCAGGATCCGATGGTTTCCTTGCTGCGCCAGTGCGAGCAACAGGGCCAAGGCAAAGCCTATTGCGATCGACAACGCCGCAAGTTGCAAGGTCAACGGCAAGCCGGACAGAAGGGTGGGAACGATCTCTACAAAGAAGGCGAAGTCGATCATGCGTGGACCATGCCTCGCCACGCCCGTGCCTCGCCGTAGCGGAAGACCGATCCGGTCACCGCGGCGATGAGGAAATACAGCGCCGCGGCGGCCAGATAAAAGACGAAGGGCTCCCTCATCGATCCCGCGCCGATCTGAGATTGCCGCATCAATTCCACCAAGCCGATCACGGAGATCAAGGCCGAATCCTTGAGCACAAGCTGCCAGACATTTCCGAGGCCCGGCAGGGCGTGCCGCGTCAGTTGAGGCACGATGACGAGACGCAGCAATTGGAACCGGGACAGGCCGAGCGCCTTGCTGGCCTCGAACTGGCCGAGATCGACGGCAAGATACGCTCCGCGATAGACCTCGGCTTGATAGGCGCCCGAAATGATGCCGATCGCCAGGACGCCAGTCGCGAATGTCGGCAGCCCGACGAAGCCGGCGCTGCCGAAGAATTTTCCAATCTCGGTCAACGCTATGCTGCCGCCGTAGTAAAGCAGGTAAATCGTCAACAGATCGGGCACGCCCCTGAACACCGTGCCATAGCCCTTGGCTAACCACGACGGCACAGCTCTCGTGGAAAGCCGACCACTCGCAGCCACTGCGCCGAAGAGAGCGCCGAGCAGGAAGCCGAGGACGGACAGCGCAAACGTCACGCCTGCTGCCAAGAGCAGTGCGCCGCCCCAGCCGCCCTTGCCCAGGGACAGGATATGAAGTGCATCGGTCATGTGAAACCTGGTTGATCGGGGGGCGTCCGGCCGATCGGTCGACACCGATCGGCCGAACAAGTCCCCAAATGGCTACTTGACCGGCGTCACGTCCGTTTTCACCCATTTTTCCGAGATGCTCTTGATGGTGCCGTCGGCGATCGCGGCGCTGATCGCGTCGTTAAGCATCTGCTTGAGCTTGGTGTCTTCCTTCCTCAGGCCCGCACCCGTTCCGGCGCCGAACAGGCCGCCGACAAAGCCAGGCCCCGCTACCGTGAAGCCCGCGAATTCGGGTTTTGCGAGCGTCGCGGCGAGCGCTGTCTTCTGAGCGAATATCGCGTCGATGCGGCCCGCGGCCAGATCGAGATCGTGCTGCTCGGTCGTCTTGTATTCGCGAATCTCCACCGTGTCGCCGAAGTATTTCTTGACGAATTCGAGCATCGCCGTGGCCGCCTGGACACCGACCACCTTGCCCTTCAGCAGGGGCTTCAACTTGTCGACCGCGGCCTTGGTAGCTGCCTCATCGTCCAGTTTGAATTTCTCGGCCGAGGCGCCGAGCTTCCCCAGATCGCTATCCTTGGCGGCTGCGAAACCGCCCGGGTCGATCGCATAAGGCTGGGTGAAGTCGATGGTCTCGAGGCGTTTCGGCGTGATGAACATGCTGGCCATGATCACATCGAACTTGCCGACCTTCAGCGAAGGAATAAGTCCATCCCAATCCTGAGCGATGATGGTGCATTTGACCTTCATCCGCTCGCAAAGATTGTTGGCGAGTTCGATCTCCAGTCCGTCGAGCTTGCCGTCTGCATTGGTGAAGTTCCACGGCGCGTAGGCGCCCTCCGTGGCGATGGTAATGGCCTTGGGCGCGTCCTCGGCCAATGCGGTGTGCATGAAGCCGAACATGCTGAGTGCGGCCGCAACTGCGGCCAAACGAGAGATTTTCATATGGTTCCCCTTTTTTGATAGGCTGATCGATCTGTTCCTGCGTCCGGCCGCCTTTGCCGGTTCAAGGCCATTCTTGTCCGGCCGGCGTTCGTCACCGGCTCGGACTCACGAACTCGGCCAGCATCGGTGCTGTGCTGAGAATGTGATCCTGCATCACCTTTTCCGCGTGAAGTTCGTCGCCTGAACGCAAGGCCGCGATCACGACGGCATGCTCCTCGCGCGCGGAATGCGGCTTGTCACAATCGTCGAACCAGATGCGCATGTAGGGCTCTATCACCACATGCAGCGCAGATATCTGGTGGATGAGCTTGGGCCTCCGGCTTAGCGCACAGATACGGCCATGGAATTCCTGGTGGCGGACCACCCAGTCGCTGCTGCCGCTCTGGCCCGCGCGTTCCATGCGCTCGAGCAGGCGCTCGAGTTCCTCGAACTCCTCCTCATCGATCCGGGGCATCGCCAGCCTTACGGCTAGTCCCTCCAGAACCGAGCGAATTTCGAAAATCTCGTAAAGCTCATCGACCGTGAGGCCTGCGACCACGCATCCACGATTGGGCCGCAGAACCACCAGCCCGTCGGAGGCCAGGCGCCGAAAGGCTTCCCGCACCGGCATGCGACTCATGCCGATCTCGGCGGCAATCTCCTCCGGAATAAGCCTGTCGCCGGGTTTGTAGCGGCCGAGGCGAAGGGCTCTCTGAATGTGCCTGTAAGCCTCTTCCTCCGCAGTGGCGGACATCTGTGGCTCTGCCGGAAAGGCTGCTGGCATGGGGCACCTAAAGTATTTTTGTATCCACGTATTATCAAATCCGCATTTTATTTCATCGTCAATACCCTGTGACGACGGTTCGGAAGCCGACACCGGTGCGGTGCACCATCGGCACGATCTGTTTCGGGGCCGGGCGAGTCTTCGGATGGTGCCGAACTGGCGGCCGCCGCGGCGGCCGACAAGGACAAGGCGCGCGACGAGCATGCCGGGTTCGTCGAACCCATCTGCGCCGGCGATGCCGGCCACGCTGGCGCCCTGGCTCGCGCCCATGTACGCGGCTCCCGCGAAAATGTGCGCGGCGGCTGCAGGCGAGATCGGATTATCCGAGCTTTCTCGCCAAGGCGTCGTGAGGACGCCACGGCCTGTACACTCTCTCCAAAGAGCGTTGATCGCCGAGAAAGTGAAAGCGAGGCTACTGATGCGTGTCTTGGGTCGAGGCCTTGTTTGCCTGAGCCAGCACAGCCAGCGCCTGCTCGACATTTTTTGCCTGCGCATCGGTGCGCTCGATATGCCTTATCATCAGGTTTCGCAGCACAGCGAGCCTTGCCGCGCGATAAGCGCCACTGTTCGTTGGTTCGAAGATCATCATTGCCGCCGGCCAATCAATGCGTCGTTGCATCGATCTGACGCAGGCGCGAGCGCGCTTCGGCCAGCTGCTTTTGCTGGGATCTGATCCGGCAGCACAGCGCGAGGCTGATGCCGACGCCGCGCTCTTCGTCCAGCATTTCATTCGCTCGCGTGAGAAAGAGTTCCGCGCGCTTGACGCGCTGCCTGGCTCGCGCCAGCTCCATTTCCAGATGGTCGTGCATCGTTCCGCACCCTTGCCGTTTGCGGTCCCTTCGAAGAGAAAACCGTGGCTGGGCGCTTTGGTTCCCAATCTCCGGTAGAAGCGCGGCAGGGAGATTCAGCCCTTGTGCTCCTGAAGGCTGTTGCCGCCGTCGACCACCAGCAAAGCACCATTGACATAACTGGCGCCTTCCGAGGCCAGGAACACGACCGCTGCTGCCACCTCATCGGGCCGCCCGGCCCGCGCTGGCGGCGTATGCAGTGCCGCTGTCCGCTCCATCTCGCTCGACGCGCCGGTTTCGATCCAGCCTGGCGCCACGGCATTGACCGTGATGCCGTTTTTCGCGACTTCGAGCGCCAGTGTGCGTGTCAGCCCGACCATGCCGGCCTTGGCCGCGGAGTAAGCCGATGTGCCCTCGAACGACACCAGCGGCCCGGTGACCGACGCGACGTTGACGATGCGCCCATAGCCGGCCTCGACCATCGCGGGCAGGAACGCATGGGTGACCAGGAACGCCGTCTTCAGGCTGACGTCGATGCCGCGATCCCACTCGGCCTCGGTCATGGCGAGAAACGCCTTGTCGACCGACGGCGACGCCAGCGAACCCATGCCGGCATTGTTGACCAGTATATCGACCGCGCCGACGGTTGCCCGCAGCCGCGCGACTTCGCCGGCCTTGGTGAGATCGGCGACGACGCCCTTGGCCTCGATGCCTTCGGCGCGGAGCTCGGCGGCGCGGTCAAGCACACGCGCACTGGCGCCGGTGAGGAACACGATATGACCGGCGCTGCCAAGCTGGCGGGCAATGGCGACGCCTATGCCGTCGGCGGCTCCGGCGCCGGTGATCAGGGCGCTTTTGGGAAGGGGCATGGTCGGATCTACTCCAAAGGCTGCGTCTGCCGCTCGCGAACGGACAGCATCGGTGGCATCAGCACAAGCCTTATAATCCATCGGGAGGTCCGGCGCCGTACCGCGTGATGACCGTAGCCGCTTGCAGGTACCGGTCGCCTGGCTTCCTTAGCCGGACCTCAGGCGGGCGAGTTTGCCAAGAGGCCTCGCCAGGGCTTCGAGATCTGCAATCAGGGTGCTGGCGCGCCATTCCGCATCGACGGCGTCGCCGAGAGCGCCCGCCGCGAGTCGAAATGCGGGGTCGTTCAGCTGGCGAACGAGCGCGGCGCGGATCGTTTCCGTCGGCGCCGTGCGCGAGAGCGTGAGGCCCGCCCCGCGCTCCGTGACACGGACGGCGTTATCGGCCTGATCGCGGCCATGCGGGATGATGAGAATCGGCAGCCGATGCAGGAGTGCTGCCATCACGGTGCCATGCCCGCCATGGGTCACTACAAGCGAAGCCTCCTTCAAGATCTCGAGATGCGGCGCGCTGCGAACCACGACGGTATTCGGGGCCGGCGCCAATTCCGAGGGCTCGATCGAGCCGCCCAGCGTGACCAGAAGCCGGACGGGCAATGAGGCCGAGGCATCGATCACCCGCTGCAGGACGGCGGCGTGGTCCTGGAAGCTCGTTGAAAAGCCCGCGAGTACGAGCGGGCGGTCATCGTCCTTGCTCCAGGGCGAGGCCCAAGGTTCGGCCCAGACGGGATCGCCGAGGAGTGGACCGGCATAGCGCATATTGGGCCGCAGCACCGCCTGCTCGAAGTCGAATGCCCGTGCCGTGCCGAGCCAATGCACCGACGCGGCACTGGATTGATCGGCGAGGTGATCGAGGGGGGCGAGACCGAGCCTGGCTCGCGCCGCGTTCAGTTCCGGCAGGGCGGAATCGAAGAGGGCCTGCATCTCCGCACGCGAGGCGTCCTGGACGGCCTGCTCATGCGCGCTGCGCGCGATCCCGAGGCCCGAGCCGAGGGGCGCGATCCCCGGCAACGGGAAGAAGCTGATCATCGTGCCGAGCAGCGCCAGCTTCTGGCCGATCGCCTCCGCGCCGAGCATGGGGCCGAGCAGCATGTCGAAGCCGACAACAAGATCGGCCGGTTCGCGCCGCAACTCGTCGATCGTGTCCTCCGCATAGGCCAGCGCCGTGCCCGCAAGGAATTGGGCCACCATGCCGATGCCCTCCTTGTCGCTGACGCTCCAGTCGGGCGGATCGCCTTCGCGGGCGCGATCGACCCGGTTGGGCGCGCGCACCCAGGATCTGAACCGCGCTCCCGCCGCTTGCGCATCGGCGCGGTTCACGTCGTCGCTCATGAAGCGCACGGCATGGCCAGCGGCAACCAGGCTCTGCACGACGGGCACGATCGGCGAGACGTTGCCGCCGAGATGGGCGGTCGCAAACAGAAAGTTCAATGGCTGGCGCCTCATCATGAAGGCTCCCTTTTATGCGAGTGACGACGCTTGCGTCAGGACGGCCCTGACAAGCGTGAGCATGATCTGCGTGGCTTCGCCGCGCGAGCGCCCCATGTCGCGCCGCGCGAGTTTCCAGACATAGACATCGGTTGCGGCGACGAGTGCATCGAGCGTCCTCATCCGATCCGGGGGCGGCAGGCGCTCGAGCCAGGGCGCATAGGTCGCGGCCGTGATCGCGCGATGGCGCCCACGGCCGAGATCGAGCAGCCGCTTCAAGGCGGGGTGGCGCGGTTCCTCCGCGAGGTTGCGGATGACGCTGTCGCCCCAGGTCTCATAGATGTGGAAGAGCCGGTCGATGGCGGCCGCGACATCCCCTGGCGGTGTCTCGCGATCGACCGCGACGGTTGGAATGAAGTCGTCGACAAAAGCTTCGAGCAGTCCATCCTTGCCGCCGAACCGGCGAATGACCGTCCGTACATTGACGCCGGCCCGCCCCGCCACGTCTTCGAGCGTCACCTCGTCGAACCATTTCCCGCGCATGCTCTCGCTGAACGCGGCCAGGATTTGCCGCGCCGTTTCCTCGGCAGCCTCGGCACGGCTGGTTTGACGATAGCGGCGAGGGGTGGGAGCGCGGGTCGATTTCATGTCAACAATGATGACATTGATTTTGACCTGAGGCAATAATCATGTCATGGTCCATGACATGGAATTTGTCGGGAAGGTCCTGTCGCTCGTCTACGGTCGATCCGCATTGGCTCGAAAGCGACAGCGGCACGATTGCCTGGCGAACCGACGCTCGACGGCCCTATTGACGCAAGGACTCGGCCAACGCACGATCCCGACTTTCGGTGGCTGAAGGGGTCCGTCGTGGCTGCACTGCGCCTCAATCATGTTTCCCTGCGCGTACGCGATCTGGCAGCCAGCGCGAAGTTCTACCAGGACGCGCTCCAACTGCCCGAGATTGCCTGTGGCGCGGGGAAGCCGAACATCCGCTGGTTCGGCCTTGGCGAGGGGCAGTCGCTTCATCTGATCGAAGGTGATTTCGGCAAGACCTTCGTGACGATGTCGACGCATTTTTGCATCTCCACCACCGATTTCGCGCAGGCTTTGCAGCATTTGAAAAGCAAGGGCATTTCGTTCTGCAACCTTGCTGGCGAGATCGGCAAGGAGCATGTGAGGGCGGACGGGCAGCGATCCGTTTATCTAAGGGATCCCGATGGCTACTGGATCGAGGTCAATGGCGACTATTAAATGGTGGGCAACCGAGGAGCGTCGACTATCCAAAACCGGCTGAATTCCAAAAGTCTAGCCGGTACCAACATCGCCCGATGTGTCAAAAAGCGCTGGGAAGTCAATCGGATGGAATGGCGCGCCCGAAGAGATTCGAACTCCTGACCCCCAGATTCGTAGTCTGGTGCTCTATCCAGCTGAGCTACGGGCGCGCATCAGGCCATGTTTTCAACGGCCCCGCGATCCGATCCAAGGACCGGCCGCGATGTGTGGCAGTTCCCTAACGACTGAATTTGCGAAAAGCAAGTCGATCCGGCAAAAGTTTTGTCGCAGGCGCTTTCGCCAGTGCAGATCAGGTGTGGATTGAGCGCGGGCCGGCCTTAGCTCAAGACCAACACACTTGAAAGCGCGTCGCTCTGAAAGGGATTCGGGCGACACGCTTTAAGTCTTTGTTTTGATGCATGTCGTTGTCCCAGAACCGCTGCGCACTTCTGGGCGACATGCATTAGGCCGGGCGGCGCAGGCTGCCGCGGGCCTGGTCGAGCCGCACCGGCTGGTCGGGGATGGTAACCGCGAAAGTGGTGCGGCCACCGATCGACTCGACCAGTTCCACGTTGCCGCCATGCGCCCGGATCAGTTCGTGCGCGATGGCCAGGCCAAGGCCGGTGCCGCCGCTGCGCGCCGAGCCGCGGAACGCCGCGAACAGGTTTTCGCGCGCTTTCGGCGGCAGGCCGGGGCCGGTGTCGGAGACGGCGATGCGGCTGACGCTGCCCATGCGCTCGGCCGACACGGCGAGCCGCCGCACCACGGCGCTCTCGGTGTCCGCCGCCATTGCCTGCACCGAGTTGCGGCACAGATTGGTGAGCACCCGGAACAGCTGGTCGGAATCGGCGTCGACCTCGAACGCCGTTTCGACGGCGTTGATGAACTCGATGCCCTCCTCGATGTCGAGCAGGCCGTGCACGTCCTCGACCAGCTGACGCAGCCGCACCCTGCGGCGCGAAGGCGGCGGCTCCTGCGTGCGGCCATAGTGAAGCACGCCTTCGGAATAGGATACGGCACGGTCCAGCGCGCGCAAAAGCTTCGGCGCGAAGGCCTGCACTGTCGGATCCCTGACCTGGCGCAGGCGGTCCGAAATCAGCTGTGCGGAGGCCAGGATGTTGCGCATATCGTGGTTGATCTTCGAGACCGCCAGGCCGAGATCGGCAAGGTGCTTCTGCTCCGAGAGCATCTTTTGCAGCCGCTCCTGCATCTGCGACAGCTCGCGCTCGGCAACGCCGATCTCGTCGGCGCGGGCGGCGGGATGGATGATGCGCCCGGGGTCGTCAGGGGCTTCGGAGAAGGACAGCATCGAGCGCGTCATCGTACGGATCGGCCCGATCATGATCAGGTCGATCGCGGCATAGACCAGCATGGCGGTGAACAGCGAGATCAGCAGCGAGACGAAGGCGACGTTGCGCGAATAGATGAGCATGGCCTTGCGCAGCGAGTAATCCGGCATGATCAGCTCGAATTCCTTGTCGCTGTCGCCGACCGGACCGAAGACGCGCAGCATCCGGTCACCGCCGAAGAACAGCGTGTCGAGCGCGCCGGCCATGCCCTTGATCATGCCGATGCTGGCGAGATCGATATGCTCGTCGACCTGCGGCGGCATGTCCGCCACCACCAGCAGCCGCGAGACGCCGCCATCGCGCACCGCGATCGCCTTGGCGCCGATCGCCATCAGCACGTCATTCTGCGCCGTGCGCGACAGCGAGGTCGACTCGCCCTGCACCAGCACGATCGACACGGCCGCTGCCGTGCTCAGCCGCTCCTTGAGCCAGCTCAGCCGGTAGCTGGCGATCCAGGGCAGGAAGATGAGCACTTCGGCCAGAAGCACGAAAACGATGGTGAGCAGCAGGAGTTTTGTCGACAGGCCGCGCGACAGCGGCACAGAACGGACGGCGGCTGGCGCCGTTCCGATACCTTCCCCCGCTTGGCTGGCTTCGCTCATGCGACTCTGTCTTCACAATCACTTGATCAGCCAACATTAGGCGATTACGGCATTTTTGCCAATTTCATCCTTTGGCCGGAACATTAAATTACCGTCATGAAGCCTGCGTCCACGGTGCGACGACCCCGGATTGACTTCCAAAACCCTTCTTTCTATAAGCCCGCTCACGCTCGGGCCATTCGTCCCGGCGCGGTTTCGATCGCGCCAAAGCCGGCCCGGCAAAGCTCCTGTTACACAGTGACAGAATCAAGAAGGGCCGCACCCCGCGGTATTAAAACAAATGAAGCGTACCTACCAACCGTCCAAACTCGTCCGCAAACGCCGGCATGGTTTCCGTGCTCGCATGGCCACCAAGGGTGGTCGTGGCGTCGTCGCAGCTCGCCGCAATCGCGGCCGCAAGCGGCTCAGCGCCTAAGCGAGACGAGATCGTTGCCCGCAACCGGCAAGCCAGTGGGGCAAAATCCCAAGCGGCTTCTGAAACGCGCGGAATTCCTGGCCGTCCGTCGTGGTGAAAAGCGACGCGGACGGTTTTTCCTCGTCGAGGTCCTCGACCGCGGCGACGGCGGTGTGCCGCGCGTCGGCTACACCGTCACCAAGAAGGTCGGCAACGCTGTTGTGCGCAACCGCGTCAGGCGGCGGCTGAAAGAAGCCGTCCGCGTCCATGCCGCGGATGACATGGTGCCCGGCAATGATTATGTCATCGTCGGGCGCGACGATGCGCTGCGCGCCGCCTTCGGCCAGTTGAAGGCCGAACTCTCCCGCCGACTTCGCGGAACACGATAGGCCAAGGGCTCTCGATGGAAAACAACCGGAACTTCTTCATCACCATCGCGCTGTCGGTGCTGATCCTGACTTTGTGGCAGGTTTTCTACATGAACCCGCGCGTCGAAGCGCAGCGCGAGGCCGCCAAGGTCGAGCAGCAGCGCGTCGAAGAGCAGAAGAAGGCGGCCGAGGCGGCCAACCCGGGAGCCGGCACGCCGGCTCTGGCTCCGGGCACCATCCCCAACGCACCCGGCGGCGACCTCGTCACCGCCGCCAGCCGCGACCAGGCGCTTGTCACTTCGAAGCGCGTCAAGATCGACACGCCCAGCCTCGAAGGCTCGATCAACCTGACCGGTGCGCGCCTCGACGACCTCAAGCTGAAGCACTACACCGAGACCGTCGACAAGAATTCGCCCGAGATCAGCCTGCTCAACCCGCAGGCTCTGCCCACCGGCTACTTCGCCGAGATCGGCTTTGTCGGCAACGACAAGACCGGTACGGTGCCGGGTTCGGAGACGGTGTGGAGCGTCGAAGGCAATCCGACGCTCAGCCCGTCGACACCGGTGACGCTCACCTACACCAATGACAAGGGCCTGACCTTCAAGCGGACCTTCTCCGTCGACGCCAACTACATGTTCACCGTGTCGGACACGGTGCAGAATTCCGGCTCGAGCGCGGTCTCGCTGTTCAACTACGGCCGCGTCACGCGCTATGACAAGCCGGCCGTCGCCAGCACCTATGTGCTCCACGAAGGCCTGATCGGCGTCACGGGCACCGAGGGTCTGGCCGAATACAAATACGCCAAGATCGAATCCGACAAGCAGATTACGCCCGGCAAGTCGACCGACGGCTGGCTCGGCATCACCGACAAGTACTGGGCCGTCACGCTGGTGCCGACCGAAAAGCAGCCGTTCCAGCCGCGCTATGCCTTTTTCGAGGACGGCCGCCACCGCTACCAGTCCGACTTCCTCACCGATGCGATCAATGTCGATGCCGGCCAGTCCGCGACCGTCGAGACCGAGATCTTCGCCGGCGCCAAGGAAGTCGCCAAGATCAACGCCTATGAGGCGGACCGTCATATTCGACAGTTCAATCTGTTGATCGACTGGGGCTGGTTCTATTTCATCACCAAGCCGATGTTCTGGCTGATCGACACGCTCTACAAATTCTTCGGAAATTTTGGCCTGGCGATCCTTGCCACCACCGTCATCGTCAAGGCGCTTTTCTTCCCGCTCGCCAACAAGTCCTACGCGTCGATGGCGAACATGAAGAAGGTGCAGCCTAAGATGCTGGAAATCCGCGAGAAATACGCGGACGACAAGATGAAGCAGCAGCAGGCGATGATGGAGCTGTACAAGACCGAGAAGATCAATCCGCTTGCCGGCTGCTGGCCGGTGGCGCTGCAGATCCCGGTCTTCTTCTCGCTCTACAAGGTGCTCTACATCACCATCGAGATGCGCCACGCGCCGTTCTTCGGCTGGATCCAGGATCTGGCGGCGCCCGATCCGACGTCGCTGTTCAACCTGTTCGGCCTGATCCCGGTGACGCTGCCGCACATGCTGATGATCGGTGTGTGGCCGCTGATCATGGGTGTCACCATGTTCCTGCAGATGCGCATGAACCCGACGCCGCCGGATCCGACACAGGCCGCGATCTTCACCTGGATGCCTGTTATCTTCACCTTCATGATGGCGGGTTTCCCGGCCGGCCTTGTCATCTACTGGGCCTGGAACAACACGCTGTCGATCCTCCAGCAGGGCGTCATCATGAAGCGCCAGGGTGCCAAGATCGAGCTGTGGGACAATCTGGTCGCGCTGTTTCGAAAGAAACCATCGCCGGCGGAGTAAAGAACCCTGTCTTCTCGAAAAGCCCGGCTCGTCCGGGCTTTTTCTTTGCGCTGGTGTTCGTTCACGTTCCCGTGATCGGCGAAACTGCCGACGCTCGCCAGGCGTGACTGCGTGTGCATTTCCAAAGGCTATCAATTCCGATCAGCCCTCACCCGGAGGAAGACCACATGCGCTTGCCATCATTCAGGACCATTGCCATTTCCGCACTCGTCGCCGGCGTGGCGATTGCCGCCCCGGCCTACGCCAAGAACCCGAATGTCGGCGGCGCGCCGATGTACGCCACCAAGAACATCGTCCAGAACGCCGTCAACTCGAAGGACCACACGACGCTGGTCGCCGCCGTCAAGGCCGCCGGCCTGGTCGACACGCTGCAGGGCGCCGGCCCGTTCACCGTCTTCGCGCCGACCAACGAGGCCTTCGCGGCACTGCCCAAGGGCAATGTCGATACGCTGTTGAAGCCGGAGAACAAGGACAAGCTCACCAAGGTGCTGACCGCGCATGTCGTGGCCGGCAAGATCTCGGGCGCCGAGATGATGAAGAAGGCCAAGGCGATGGGCGGCAAATACGAGATGAAGACCGTCTCGGGCGACACGCTCACCGCCGAGGTCAAGAAGGGCAAGCTCTACATCATGGACGAGTCCGGCGGCGAGGCGAAGGTGACGATCGCCGACGTCAACCAGTCGAACGGCGTCATCCACGTCGTCAACAAGGTTCTGTTGCCGAAGTAACGGCTTCCGGCGAAAGGGTGATCGGCAGGTCGCTAGGCTTTCTCGACCCGCCATCCCCGCCTCATGACGAGGTGCCATGTTTCTTGGGAAGCCGCATCGGCGAGGCCGGGGTCCTGTAGTCCCTCACAGGACCCCGGTTTCTTTTTGCGTTCAGTCGAGACTGCCAGGCTCGGCGGCCGAACTCCGGGCGCCGCCCTTCACTCCATGACGGCGCTGTGGTCGACCTTGGCCGGCGTGCCCGGCTTGCGCAGCAAAAGCACCAGCGGAATGGCGGCCAGCGACAGGATCATCATCAGCTTGAAGTCGTCCATGTAGCTGATAACAGTCGCCTGCAGCGTCACCACGCCGTCCAGCGCCGCGCGGCCGGCTGCCGTGTAGGGGTTCATCGCCTGCGCGATCGCCGGATTGCCGAACGCCTGGTTGAAGGGCGTCACATACGCGGCGATGTTGGCATGGTTGATCTGCACGTTCTGCGTCAAGAGCGCGGTGACGACCGATATGCCGACACTGGAGCCGATGTTGCGCGACAGATTGTAAAGCCCCGTGCCTTCCGCCCGCCGTTCCGGCGCCAGCGTGGCGAAGGTGATGGTGGTCAGCGGCACGAACAGGAAGCCCAGGCCGGCGCCCTGGACGAAACCGGTGCTGATGATGGTCCATTGCGAGACATCGGGCGTCCAGCCGGTCATGTCGTACATCGCCCAGGCGGTGATCGCGAGGCCGATGAACAGCAGCCATCGTGTATCCACCTTGCCGATCAGCCTGCCGACGAGGAACATGCAGGCCATCGTGCCCAGGCCGCGTGGGCCCATGACGATGCCGGCCGTCACCACCGGATAGCCCATCAGCGTCTGCAAATAGGGCGTCATCAGCGCCAGCGAAGCGAGATAGGTGATGCCGATGATGAAGATGAAGATCATGCCGACGGCGAAATTCCGGTCGAGGAACAGGCGCGGATTCACGAAGGTGTTCTTGGCGGTGAAGGTGTGGACGAGGAAGATGTAGAAGGCCGACGCACAGATCAGCGCCTCGACGATGATCTCGGATGAGGAAAACCAGTTGAGCTGCTCGCCGCGGTCGAGAAACATCTGCAAAGCCGCGATGGTGATGCTGAGCATGCCGAAACCCAGCCAGTCCAGCCTCGCCTTGAAGTCCAGTTTGGTTTCCAGGACGTACAGCGACACGCCGGCGAAGGCCAGCGCGCCGATCGGCACGTTGATGTAGAAAACCCAGCGCCAGGAGACATTCTCGGTCAGCCAGCCGCCGATGACGGGACCCAGCACCGGCCCGACCATGACGGAAACGCCGAACAGCGCCATTGCCGAGCCGCGCTCTTCGACGCTGTAGATGTCGAGCAGGATCGACTGCGACAGCGGCACCAGGGCGGCGCCGAACAGGCCCTGCAGGAGGCGGAAGCCGACGATCTGCGACAGCGACTGCGCGAAGCCGCACAGCACCGAGGCGACGACGAAGCCGGTGATCGAGGTCAACAGGATGCGCTTGCGGCCGAAACGATTGGCGAGATAGCCAGATGGCGGCGTCATCACCGCGGCGGCGACGATATAGGAGGTCAGCACCCAGTTGATCTGGTCGGCACTGGCCGAAACGCTGCCCTGGATATAGGGCAGCGCCACATTGGCGATGGTCGTGTCCAGCGCCTGCATGATGACGGCCAGGATCACGCAAGCCGTGATGGCGCCGCGATTGGCAACCACCGGTGTGGTACCTGCCGCGGTCGCGCTGGTCATGATTTCTGTCCGAACCGGTTGACGAGGTTGGTGACGAAGTCGGGCAGGCCGCGCGCATGGCCGGTCTCGACGTCGACCACGACGCTCATGCCGCCGCGCAGCGGCAGCTTGCCCTGCGGATCATCGACCGTCACCCGCATCGGAATACGCTGCACGACCTTGACCCAGTTGCCGGTGGTGTTCTGCGCCGGCAGCAGCGAGAAGCTCGACGACGAGGCCGGGCTGATCGAGGCCACTGTGCCGTGCCAGACGGCACCCGGATAGCTGTCGACGCTGATCGTCGCCGTCTGTCCCGGCCGCACATAGGTCAGCTCGGTTTCCTTCGGCTCCGCCTCGATCCACAGATCGGTCGACGACACCAGGCTGAAGGCCGGCTGCGAGGCCGGCAGATACTTGCCGACCTGCAGCGCGTCGACATTGGTGACGATGCCGTCGAACGGCGCCTTGACGATAGAGTCGTTGAGATTGCGCTGTGCGTCGTCGACGCCCGACTGGGCCTGCAGATAGAACGGGTTCTTCTCCACGGGCTGGTTGGCGTCGCCGCCCAGCTGGGCAAGCATGGCCTGCGCCTGCGCCTTGGCGACGGACACTTTCTGGCGCGCCGCGACGAGGTCGTGCTGGGCACTGTCGAAAGTCGCCTTGGAAGCGGTGGACGTCTTGAGCAGGTCCTGCTGCCGCTGAAAGGCGGCCTCGTAATAGGGAATGTCGGCCTCGGCCTGCTCGATCTGCGACAGCGATTGTTGGTAACTGGCCTGCAGGGTCAACACCTGGTTGCGCACCGTCCCAAGCTGCGCCTGGGCGGCGGCGAGCGCGGTTTCGAAGGCGGCCGGTCGCAGCCGGAACAGCACGTCGCCCTTCTTCACCGCCTGGTTCTCGTGCACGTCGATCTCCTGCACCGTACCGGAGACGTCGGTGGACACGCCGAGCGACTGCGCCTGGATGTAGGCATTGTCGGTCGTCATCACCTGACCGCCGGTCACGTAATAATAGCCGCCGACCACCAGCGCGACGGGCAGCAAGGCAAACAGCACCGGCCGCGTCAGGCTACGCTTCGGCCTGGCCGGCGCGGGAGCAGGAGGGGCAACGGCGATCGGGGCCTGCTGCGGCTGCGGCTCCCTGGCCGGCGCCTCGAGTGCGGCCGGCTCCAGGGCAACCGGGGCTTCCAGCTCTTCATTGTCGACGGCGGCATTGGCTCGCCTCTGTTCGCGCTCGCTGTCCAGCCGGATGATCTGATCGCCGGCTCGACCCGTGGACGCATCGTCTTTGGCGGGTTTCTTGGGGGATGTTGATTCAGCCATGTACTTTCTCCGGGTCGACGGCTGGCTGGGTGCAAGCCGCGAGCAGATTGGATTTGATCAAGCTTAGGGTTTGCAGCAGGTGCTGCTGTGCATCGGACGAGAGACCGGCGAAGGCCTCGTCGCGTGTTTTCTGGCCGTTGCCACGCATGGTCGCGACCAGCGGGCGGGCCTTCGGCGTCAGGTAAAGCAGCCAGGCTCGGCGGTCGGCGGGGTTGGCGCGGCGCTCGACGAAGCCGCGCGCCTCCATCTTGTCCAGCAGCCGTGCCAGCGTGATCGGCATGATCTCGATAAGATCGGCGAGCTTGTTCTGGTGAATGCCTTCATGCAGGCAGAGACAGGCCAGCACCTGCCATTGGGCTCGGGTCAGCCCCGACATCAGCGAACGCTGCTCAAACCGCTTTCTAAGCAGGCGCGCAACGTCGTGCAGCACGAAGCTGATATTTGGCGAGGAGGACATGGGAGATGGGAGCAACTTTTCGTGAGCATGCTTATTATCATCATGCACATAATCCTGCTGGACGGCTCGCGCAAGACGGGCTAAGCCGCGAAAAAGAAAAATTGCATGGGCCACGACAGCGACTAGGCGCTTGGCGGTGGGAATTCGCCGGCAAGGATTTGACGAATGAACTGGATCAAGATCGCAGCGGTCGCGGCTCTCCTGGGCTGCCCCGATGTGGCGGTTGCGAAGCAAGCGTTCAGTTGCGGCGGCGCCGCCGTGCTTGGCGGTGCGCAATTGAATTGCAGCCACGTCGAACCCAAGGCGCCGCCGCAATTCTGCACGTTTAGCTGGGCTCTGCACACCACGGCGGGCGATCAGAAAATTGTCGAAGGCTCCTTCCTGCTGCCGCCCGGAGCGTCAAATGTCACGGTCTACCAGGGCAGCGGTTTCGACAGCGCGCTGTCCGATCCGATCGTAATCTGTCGCGGCAACAAGTGAGCTTGTCCGCAACGGAAGGCTCGCTCTTCAGTCGATTGGTGCTATAGGGCGGATCACGTTATTTTGACCAGGCGCCTTCGGTTCCGGATGCGCCTGTCTGCCAATTCCCGGACGAAACGACATGGACGGACCCAACCCTGGCATCAAGCACCCGATCCCGATGCACACACGCGTCGGCTTCCTGAAGCCATTGGTGACCGCGCCGAACATCGAGGTCGGCGACTTTACCTATTATGACGACCCGGACGGGCCGGACAAATTCGCCGAAAAGTGCGTGCTGCACCACTATCCCTTCATCGGCGACAAGCTGATCATCGGCAGGTTCTGCGCCATCGCCGAAGGCACGCGCTTCATCATGAACGGCGCCAACCACGCCATGTCCGGTTTTTCGACCTATCCGTTCAACATCTTCGGCCATGGCTGGGAACAGGGCTTCGACCCGGCGACATGGTCGAAAGAAGTGCGCGGCGACACGGTGGTCGGCAGCGATGTCTGGATCGGCATGGAGGCGGTGATCCTGCCCGGTGTGGAAATCGGCCATGGCGCCATCGTCGCCGCCAAATCGGTGGTGACGCACGATGTGCCGCCCTATGCAATCGTTGCCGGCAACGCGGCTAAAATGGTGAAGATGCGTTTCGACGACAGGACGATCAATCGGCTGCTGGCATTGGCATGGTGGGACTGGCCGGTGGACAAGATCGGCCGCAACCTCGATGCCATCAGGGGCGCCGATATCTCTCTTCTGGAGGCAGCAGCTTGAGCGCTCAAAACAGCACGACGATCGGCACGGATCTGTTTACGCGCGAGTGGATATTCATCCGCGGCGTGCCGGCCATGAAATTCCTGCCGCCGGAAGGGCCGCCGGAAATCGCCTTTGCCGGCCGCTCCAATGTCGGCAAGTCGTCGCTGATCAACGCGCTGGTCAACCAGAAGGGGCTGGCGCGCACCTCCAACACGCCGGGCCGCACGCAGGAACTCAACTATTTCGTGCCGGGCGGATTTTCGGGCGAGGGCGCCGATCTGCCGCCGATGGCGCTGGTCGACATGCCGGGCTACGGCTATGCCAGCGCGCCCAAGGAAAAGGTCGACGACTGGACCAAGCTGGTCTTCGACTATCTCAAGGGCCGCGTCACGCTGAAGCGGGTCTACGTGCTGATCGACGCCCGTCACGGCATCAAGGCCAAGGACGACGAGGTGCTGTCGCTGCTCGACAAGGCGGCGGTGTCCTACCAGATCGTGCTGACCAAGACCGACAAGATCAAGGTCGCCGGCGTGCCGCGGCTGATCGAGGAGACGCTGCAAAAGATCAAGAAGCGTCCGGCTGCGTTTCCGTTCGTGCTGGCGACGTCATCGGAAAAGACCGAGGGCCTCGAAGAACTGCAGGCGGCGATCGTGCTTGCCGCCAATGGCGGTTAAGCCGGCATAGAGTGTGCTCCTGTCCAACAGGGCCGGCGGTGCCTTACGGCCTTGCCTCCAGGGCAATCATCTGGTGGCGTTCTTCCTCGGCCAGCCTTTCGGTGCCGTAGGCCTTCAGGAAGATGTCGACGCCCGATCTGACGATGTGATCGATTTCTTCCTGGCTCGGGGCCTTGGTGCGGTAAGCGAAGATGCATTGGCGAAACAGGCCGGCCAGGCAAAGTTCGGTGAACTGATAGGCGGCAAGATCGACATCGTCGATCTTGAGCAGGCCGCGTTCGATGGCGGCATTGAGGAATTCCATGACCTTGTCATGGCCGCGTTTGGGGCCGCGTTCGTAAAACCGCGCGCCCATGTCCGGTATTCTGTCGGAGGCGCCGATCACCGTGCGCTGCGCCTGGACGACCCTGGCCGAGGTGATCTTCATGGACAGCGCCTTGCCGTACTTCACCAGCGTCTGGCGCAAATCGTCGGCGCGGTCGAGCATCTCGTACATGTTCTTGAAGATGGTGCCGCGCTCTTCCTCGATCAGCGCCTCGAACAGCTCTTCCTTGTTGGCGAAATAGACATAGATGGTGCCCTTGGAGACACCGGCTTCGCGCGTGATGTCGTTCATCGAAGCCGCCTCGAAGCCCTTGTCTATGAAGACCCGGCGGGCGCCGTCGATGATCTGGCTGCGCTTGACGGGATCCTGTCCGGCCGCCGGGCGTCCGCGGCGCAAGCTCTCCAGCAGGTCGCACTGCTCCTTGTCGAGATTGGCTGAGGTTTTGGCATTGGGTAAGGTTTCGGCCATGGGGTGACACCTCGAAAAATAATTCGAACCAACCGGTTCGATTGCCTCTTGATATGGTCCTCTTTTCGCGCTATGTCAACGGCCGGATCGAACCGAACGGTTCAGTATTATTACTTTAGAGAGATGTCATGTCCTCGAACGCGCCCAGCACCGCCGAAGTCCGCCCTTTCCCAAATGCCAAGGTCGCTCCGGCGACGGAAGCCCCGGAAATCCCCGTCCGGCCGGTCGTCGCACCGCCGCCCGCGGCTGAAGCTCCGGCCAAGAAGAAGCGCTCGGTGCGTTCCTTCCTGCTGCCGATCATCGGTCTTGCCCTGCTGGGCGGCGGTGCCTGGTACGGCTATGACTACTGGACCACGGGCCGTTTCATGATCTCGACCGACGACGCTTATGTCCAGGCCGACATGGCGTTCGTCTCGCCGAAGATTTCCGGCTATGTCGACCAGGTCAAGGTCAGCGAGAACCAGATGGTCAAGGCTGGCGACCCGCTGCTGACGATCGACGATGGCGACTACAGAATAGCTGTCGCCCAGGCCGAGGCGCAGATCGCGACGCTGGCCAAGACCCTCGACCGCATCGACGCGCAGACCAAGGCCGCGCAGGCTTCCCTGCAGCAGGCCCAGGCGCAGAAGGTGGCCGACCAGGCCGCCGCCGACAATGCCGGTCGGGCCCAGCAGCGCGCCGCGCAACTGCTCAAGACGCATGTCGGCACGCAGGCGCAGCTGGATGACGCCCAGACTGCGCTCGACCAGGCCAATGCCGCGCTGGTTGGCGCCGACGCCCAGATCGCTGCGGCGCAGGCCAATATCGGTGTGCTCGAGGCGCAGCGCGCCGAGTCGGCGAGCACGCTCGCCTCCTTGCAGCTGAACCGCGACAAGGCCGCTCGCGACCTGTCCTTCACCGTGCTCAAGGCGCCTTATGACGGCGTCGTCGGCAACCGCTCCGTCGAGCAGGGCGACCTCGTCAGCCCCGGCCAGAAGCTCGCCGTCGTCGTGCCGATGGACAAGCTCTACATCGTCGCCAACTTCAAGGAGACGCAGCTCGCCCGGCTGGTTCCCGGCGAAAAGGTCAACATCTCGGTCGACGCCATCGACGGCCAGCCCATCCAGGGAACCGTCTCGTCGCTCGCTCCGGCTTCGGGCGCGGTGTTTTCGCTGTTGCCGCCGGAAAATGCCACCGGCAACTTCACCAAGGTGGTGCAGCGTGTCCCGGTCCGCATCGATGTTCCGGCTGATGCCTTGAAGACCGGCAAGCTGCGCGCGGGCTTGAGCGTTGTCGTCAACGTCGACAGCCGCACCGCACCGGCCGCCACGACCAACTAAGCGCTTTTCGGAGGGCGGCCCGGTGGCTGATTGAGCACCGAGCCGCCCGGCCTGCCTCAAGGAGGCCCATTGAATGGCAACCGCAACCATCACCGCAGGAGCGCCGCCGGCAATGCCGGCTGTCCCCGACACCATTTCCACACGCCGCATCATTGCCTTCCTGGCGATGGTCTTCGGCATGTTCATGGCGATCCTCGACATCCAGATCGTCTCGGCCTCGCTGTCCGAGATCCAGGCGGGCCTGAGCGCCAGCTCCGATGAAATTCCGTGGGTGCAGACGGCCTATCTGATCGCCGAAGTGGTCATGATCCCGCTGTCGGGCTTCCTAAGCCGCATGCTGTCGACGCGCGTGCTGTTCACGATTGCCGCTGCCGGCTTCACCGCGGCCAGCGCCCTTGCCGCGACCGCCACCAACATCGACCAGATGATCGTCTACCGCGCCGTGCAAGGTTTCATCGGCGGCGGCATGATCCCGAGCGTCTTCGCCGCGGCCTTCACCATCTTCCCTCCTTCGCGTCGCGCCATCGTCTCGCCGATGATCGGCCTGGTGGCGACGCTGGCGCCGACCATCGGCCCGACCGTCGGCGGCTATATCAGCCACGCCTTTTCATGGCATTGGCTGTTCCTGGTCAATGTCGTGCCCGGCATCCTGGTGGCGACCGCCGCCTGGTCGCTGATCGATTTCGACAAGCCGAACCTCAAGCTGTTCAACAAGTTCGACTGGTGGGGCCTCGCCGGCATGGCGGCCTTCCTCGGCTGCATGGAGTATGTGCTGGAGGAAGGTCCGAACAATGACTGGCTGCAGGACCAGGGGGTGTTCATCTGCGCCATCGTCATGACCGTCGGCGCGCTGGTCTTCTTCTGGCGTGTCTTCACCGCCGAGGAACCGATCGTCGACCTCCGGGCCTTCAGCAACATCAACTTCGCTTTCGGCTCGCTGTTTTCCTTCGTCATCGGCATCGGCCTCTACGGCCTGACCTATCTCTATCCGGTCTTTCTCGGCCGCATCCGCGGCTACGATTCGATGATGATCGGCGAGGCGCTGTTCGTCAGCGGCCTGGCGATGTTCGTCACCGCGCCGATCTCCGGCTTCCTGTCGAGCAAGATGGATTTGCGGCTGATGATGATGATCGGCTTCTTCGGCTTCGCCACCGGCACCTGGTGGATGACGCACCTGACCGCCGACTGGGATTTCTACGAGCTGCTGATCCCGCAGATCCTGCGCGGCTGTTCGATGATGCTGTGCATGGTGCCGATCAACAACATCGCGCTCGGCACTTTGCCGCCCGACCGGTTGAAGAACGCTTCCGGCCTGTTCAACCTCACCCGCAACCTCGGCGGTGCGGTCGGCCTTGCCCTCATCAACACCGTGCTGATCGACCGCAACGCCTTCCATTATGCAAGGCTCGCCGAGCATGTGCAGTGGGGCAGTGCCGCCGCGCAGACCAAGCTGCAGAACATGACACTCAACTTCGAGCAGACCACCGGCCTCGACGCGGCCAGCGCGGCGATCTCCAAGCTGTCGGGCATGGTCCAGCAGCAGGCGGCGCTGCTGTCCTTCATGGACGTGTTCTACATGCTGACTGTGCTGTTCGCGACACTCGGCCTGTTCACCATGCTCATCAACAAGCCGGCCGCGCCGGGGGGTGGAGGCGGCGGCGGGCACTGAGCAATTCCAGGACAAGTGTGAAGCGGGTTTTCCGGGACAAGCGCGTAGCGCTTGTCCTTGGGAGTTGCGTCAAACAAAAACTACCATTCGCGGGCAGCGGTTTCGGGAAGCTCCTCCAGTCCACGCCCGAAAGCCTAGACCGCGCAAAAAAACTCCGGGCCGCAAGACCCGGAGTTTTTTGCATGTATGGCCTGTTCAGGCCGTGGCAGGCTTGAAGGTCAGCGCCACGCCGTTGATGCAATGGCGCAGGCCGGTCGGCGCCGGACCATCGTCGAAGACATGGCCGAGATGGCCGCCGCAGCGGCGGCAATGCACTTCGGTGCGGGTCATGCCGAGGGACCGGTCCTCGGTCTTGCCGATGCCATTGGCGATCTCCTGCCAGAAGCTCGGCCAGCCGGTGCCGGAATCGAATTTCGTCTCCGAGGGATAGACCGGCAGGTCGCAGCCGGCGCAGGCGAAAATGCCCTTGCGGTGCTCGTTGAGCAGCGGGCTGGTGCCGGGATATTCCGTGCCTTCCTTGCGCAGCACGTCGAAGGCGGCCGGCGATAGGATGGCTTTCCACTCGGCGTCGGTCTTGGTGACCTCGAATTTTTCGGCCGCCTGCGCGGTCTGCGGGTCGCCGATGCGCAGCAGTGTCGCCGCGGCGCCGATGACGCCAATGGCGGCGGCTCCACTCAAAAGAAAGTCCCGACGGTTCATGACCAGTTCCTCCTGTCGTCTGTTTTGCCAAACTATTGCGCCACACGGAAATAAAAAGCGGTGACGCTCACCCTCGAACGCAACTCCGCGCCGTTCCACGTTTGACCGTGGCCGGCGCGGAGCACGCGTGTCGATTGCGGATCACGGGAGCGGGATGACGCGATCGACTAAGGGCTCTTGCTGCAAGTACGTCGCGGCAAGCCCTTTGTTACAGTTTCGGGCCGATCACATCTTCGGCAACAGAACCTTGTCGATGACATGGATGACGCCGTTCGACTGCTCGACATCGGCAATCGTCACATTGGCGACATTGCCGTTCTCGTCGGTGACGGTGACCTTGCCGCCCTCGGCCTTCAGCGACAGCTCGCAGCCGCCGACGGTCTTGACCTTGTGCGTGCCGCCGTCGGCCTTGGCCATCGAGGCCACGTCCGCCGCCATCGCCTTGGCGCCGATGACATGGCAGGTCAGGATCTTGACGAGCTTGTCCTTGTTCTCGGGCTTGAGCAGCGTGTCGACCGTGCCGGCCGGCAGTGCGGCAAAGGCCTCGTTGGTCGGGGCGAACACGGTGAAAGGACCGGCGCCCTGCAGGGTCTCGACAAGGCCGGCAGCCTTGACGGCGGCTACGAGGGTGGTGTGATCCTTCGAATTGACGGCATTTTCGACGATGTTCTTGTTGGCATACATGGCGGCACCGCCGACCATCGGATTTTCAGCATAGGCAGCGGTGGCAAGCGCGGAAATGGCGATCGTACCGGCGAGCAAAAGGGTGGCGTATTTACGCATGATGTCTAACTCCTCGGGTTTTTCTCTTCCCATTCTTGGGAACGCGAGGAGATACGGAACACGAATGCGTGAGTTTCAGAATATTTTTGGATTTTTAATTTATTCACCCGGCCAAAGAGATTTATCGAGTGCAACGTTTAGCCGAATCACGCGGTTTCCTGGGCGCATGATACATAAGATAGATTTGAACTATACGGGAAAAATCTTGGCTGCGAGGAGAAGATCAGATGCTCTTCAGGTCACCCGCGGCAACCACCGGTCCTGTCGGCTGTCCGGTCGGCGAGCCGCCCGCAGGCTCCAGGCTGACGGCCAGCACCGCGCCTTGCGCGAGCTTCTGCTGCGCCGCGGGCGAGACGACGATGTGGGCCGTCGCTCCGGCCGGGATGACGCCCATCGACACCGGCGCGTTCTTGCCTTCGATCATCCACAGCTCAAAGTCCTTGCCGGCGGCGCGTTCACCGGAGACGTGAGACAGGCCCACTTCATGATGCGCGGCGTCATAGACGGCGAGGTATTTGACGTCGCTGCCGTCGGCGGCCAGCGAGGCGACAAGTCGCGCCTGCGGTTGCACGGCTGGAGGATTGAGGTAAGGCACGGCAATGTAGATCGCCAGTGCCGCGACCGCTGCCGCGGCGAGGCCGCGCCAGAAGGCGAGGCTGGACCACAGGCCAGCTGGCGCCTCGGCCGAGGTGGTCGCGGTCGATGCAAACAGCCTGCGGTCGATCGCCGGCTTCACCGCGGCCGGCGGCTCGATTTCCGGATAGGCGGCGGCCAGCGGCGAGAGATGGATCTCCCAACCATCGACAAGGCGCGCGAAGTCGGTGTCGGTGTCAATGCGCCTGGCCGCGATCTGCCGCTCTTCCGCCGGCAGAACGCCGAGAACGTATTCGGCCGCGAACATGTCGTCGCCCCCACGTTCCGGTCCATTGTCCTCTGCCAGCGTCATCTTTCCAGACATTCTCTGAGTTTCATCAAGCTGCGGCGCAGCCAGGTACGCATCGTGTTCAACGGCACGCCGTGGCGTTCCGCCAGCTCGGCATAGCTTTCGCCCTTGAGATAAGCGCCCCGGACGGCCGCCGCCCGGTCTTTCTCCAGCTCATCGAGGCAATGATGGATGCGTTCGGACTCGTCGCCCGCCACCACCATCGCTTCAGGTCCCGGTGCCGGATCGGCCACGTCGAGCGCGGCATCGATATCGGCGGCAGGCTTGCGCCGCGCCCTTATGCGATCGATCGAATGGTTTCGCGCGATCGCCACCAGCCAGGAAATCGGACTGAGATCGGAAACAGCAAAACGATCCGCCTTCATCCATATCTTGACGAAGACCTCTTGTAGCGCTTCTTCCGCTTCTCCCCGATCATTCAATACACGAAGGCAGACGCCGAAAAGTTTCGCGCTGGTCTGCCGGTAGAGCAGATCGAACGCGGCCCGATCCTTCATCGAAGTCCGGACGATCAGCTTGGTGATGTCCTGCGGCGTCATGCGTGCCAACCTAGGGGATTGCGTTGCATTTGCAACGCCGTAAATATTCTGTGCACCTAAAGTTCCGCCGCCCGGTCCAAGCTTTGATTGCCAACAAAAACGCTGCTGGCTAGCTTGGCGGGAATGGAGGAGCGCTGATGTCGGTCGAACGGATTCTGTGGGAAGAAGACGCGACCGGCCTTGCCGGCCTGGTGCGTAAGGGCGAGCTTTCCGCGACCGAGCTGACCGACGCGGCGATCGCGCGCGCCGAGGCCACAAGGCCCGAAATCAATGCCACGGCCGAGCCGCTCTATGAGGCGGCGTGGGCCAGGGCGAAGAGCATCGACCGCTCGCTGCCGCTGGCTGGCGTGCCTTTTGCCATCAAGGACCTCGGCATCGCCATCAAGGGCGTGCCCTCGCATGGCGGCAGCCGCATTCCCGCCTCGGTGCCCCAAATCAATTCGGTGATGACCGAGCGTTACCTCGCCGCCGGGCTGATCCCGATCGTTACCTCGACATCGCCGGAACATGGGCTGCGGCTGATGACTGAATCGAAAGCCTTCGGCATCACCCGCAACCCCTGGAACACCGGCCACACCAGCGGCGGCTCGTCGGGCGGTGCGGCGGCCCTTGTCGCTGTCGGCGTCGTGCCGGTGGCGCATGCCTCGGATGGCGGCGGTTCGATCCGCGTGCCGTCCGCCTGCACCGGGCTGGTCGGCCTGAAAACCTCCCGCGGCCGCGTCCCGCTGACACCGCTGGTCAGCGAAAGCTGGTACGGCATGGTGGTCGACCATGCCGTCACCCGTTCGGTGCGCGATTGCGCGCTGCTGCTCGACCTCACCCACGGGCCCGACGCCTTGTCGCCCTATGCCGCGCTGCCGCCGAGAGGCACGTTCACTGCCGCCGCCGCGCGCGATCCGGGCAAACTCAGGCTCGCCGTCTACCGCAAATCGCCGCTTGGGCTGCCGATCTCGGCCGAGACGATGAAAGCGCTGGACATTGCGGTGGCACTGGCGCGCGAGGGCGGCCATGCCGTCGAGGACATCGACCTGCCCTTCATCGGCCGCGATTTCTTCGCCGACTTCTGCAGGACGGTTGCTTCCGCCGTTGCCGGCACGCTGCGGGCCGAAGCGCTGCGTGTCGGCCGTTCCGTCACCGGCGACATCGAACGTGCCACGCGTGTGCTCGGCCGGTTGGGCGAAATGGTCTCGGCTGGCGAGGTCTATGCCGGCCTGCAGCGGCTGCATGCCGCCTCGCGGCGGTTGATCGAGGAAACCGCGCGGTATGATGCAGTGCTGATGCCCGTCATTGCGCACCCGCCGCTCGCCTGCAGCGCCATGGATCCGAAAGGCGCCGACGAGCTGATCGAAAACCTGCTCGACAAGCTTCATCTGACGCCCTTGCTCAAGCTCAAGCCGCTGTTCGGACAGTTGATGGACAAGAGCCTTTTCTTCACCCATTGGCCGGCGATCCACAATGTCAGCGGCCAGCCGTCGATCGCGTTGCCCGTCCACGTCACCGAGGCCGGCCTGCCGCTCGGCATCCAGGCCGCCGGGCGCCCGGGCGACGAGGAGACGCTTTTGTCCTTCGCCGCGCAGATGGAGAAGCTTTCGGGTTGGCTCGGCCGCAGGGCGCCCTTGATGGTGCCGTCGCGATGACGAGGCCGTGAGACGTTCGAATATGACAGCAATGCCATTTGCCCCCCGCGCCAATTCCCGCTAAGACGCCGCCGTCTTTACCAGGGCATGTCGCCCAAAAGTGCTCCGCGGTTTTGGGCCAACGACATGCATGAAACAAAGAGCCAGGGAACCAAGCCGATGACGGACATCGCCGCCACCGCCGAAATGCAGGCCGCCCTGCTGTCGCGGGCGCTGCCCTACATGCAGCGCTACGAACACAAGACGGTCGTAGTGAAATATGGTGGCCACGCCATGGGCGATATCGAGCTTGGCAAGGCTTTCGCCCGCGACATCGCGCTGCTCAAGCAATCCGGCGTCAACCCGATCGTCGTCCATGGCGGCGGCCCGCAGATCGGCGCCATGCTGGCCAAGATGGGCATCGAATCCAAATTCGAGGGCGGCCTGCGCGTCACCGACCAGAAGACGGTCGAGATCGTCGAGATGGTGCTGGCCGGCTCGATCAACAAGGAGATAGTCGCCCTGATCAACGCCGAGGGCGAATGGGCGATCGGCCTGTGCGGCAAGGACGGCAACATGGTGTTCGCCGAAAAGGCGCGCAAGACCATGATCGACCCGGACTCCAACATCGAGCGGGTGCTCGATCTCGGCTTTGTCGGCGAACCGGTCGAGGTCGACCGCACGCTGCTCGACCTTCTGGCACGCTCCGAGATGATCCCGGTGCTGGCGCCGGTGGCGCCCGGCCGCGACGGCCACACCTACAACATCAACGCCGACACTTTCGCCGGCGCCATCGCCGGCGCCTGCAAGGCCTCGCGCCTGCTGTTCCTCACCGACGTGCCCGGCGTGCTCGACAAGAACAAGAAGCTGATCGACGAGCTGACGGTTGCCGAGGCCAAGGCGCTGATCAAGGACGGCACGGTCTCGGGCGGCATGATCCCCAAGGTCGAGACCTGCATCGAGGCGATCGAGCGCGGTGTCGAAGGCGTCGTCATCCTCAACGGCAAGACGCCGCATTCGGTGCTGCTGGAGCTGTTTACCGAACACGGCGCCGGCACGCTGATCGTGCCCTAGAAAAATATCAGCCGGCTAATCTTTCATCCGGCAGCCCACGATTTGTGGCAGGGGAAAGCGCCGGTTTTGCCGCCGTGCGCCGGACAGTCATGGATTCCTCCTCGGCGTCCTGCGGCGCACCCCAGAATTCGGCAAGCGTCGGGCCGTCGGTCACCCTGATGTCGCGGGCGAGGAATCCCCAAACCTCGCGGAACCAGACGCGGCGCCCCATTTTTGTGTACCAGCGCATCGAATGCCGCTGCTCGGGATCCTTGTGGAACAGGATGCGGGCCAGCGCCTTTGGCCGCGACTGCACCGCCAGCTCGATCAGCTTGACGCTGAAGAACAGCATCCACGGCTTCAGCCGGGTCATATGCATCACCTGGTGCTTGTAGTCCCACAGCCGCGCGTCCTGCTGGATGACCTTGCGGTCCTTGGCGATCCGGAAGAACGGTGTCCAGCGATGCGGCGTCACATAGAGCGCCTGGATCTGGTCGGGGTCATAGGCGAGGAGCTGGCGAAAGCCGCGCCAAAGATCGCGAAACCCCTCATCCTCGAAGCCGGCCACCCAGGTCGCCATCGACAATATGCCGTGGTTTCGCAGCAGCCTGATCGCTTCGCGGTCGGATGAGGTGCTGCCGCCCTTGCGGATCAATTGAAGCGTCTGTTCGTCGGTGTTCTCCATGCCGAGCAGCCAGCGGATGACGCCGGCCTTGCGGTAGAGATGGAGGATGTCGGCGTCGCGCACGATGTCGTCGGCACGGGTCGAACCGACGATCAGCACCGGCACGTTCTCGGCGATCAACGCGTCGAGGAAGGCGCGCCACGCCTTCTTCGAAACAGTCGGGTTCTCGTCGGCTAGGTTGATCAGTTCGACGCCATGTTCGCGGTGCAGCCAGGCGATCTCCTGTGCGAATTTTTTTGGGTCGCGATGTCGCCAGCGGGTCCAGAAACCGCGCTGGCCGCAATAGTTGCACAGATGCGGACAGCCGCGCGAAAACTGCATCACCACCGCGCGCTTGCCGCCCCAATAGCTGTAGCGCCGGTGATCAATCAGCTCCCAGCCGACGCGATAAGCGTCGAGCTCGGCAATGGTCATCGCCGGCTGCGTGGCGAAGGGCCGGCGCAGCTCGTCGCGATAGGCGATGCCGGCGACGCTTGCCGGCGGCTGGTGCATTTCCAGCGCCTCGACCAGCGCCACCACGGTCGCCTCACCCTCGCCGCGCACGATGAAGTCGAAGACGTCGGTCGCGCCGAGGATATCGCGCCAGTGATAGGTCGGAAAAACGCCGCCATAGATGATTGTCGTCGCCGGTTTGCGCTGCTTGATCATTGCCGCGATCAGCAAGGCGGTCGGGTGCGCCGAGGTCGAGCCGGAATGGCCGATCAGGACGAAGTCCGGAAAGCCCTCCAATGCGTCGCGCACCGCCTTGTCGAGCGGCATCGGGCCGAACTCGGCATCGACGAGCCGCACCTCATGACCGGCATCGATCAGCGGGCCGCCGATCGCCAGCAGACCGAGCGGCGGCAGGTGATCGTCCGGCACCCGGCTGCCGATGGCGGTATGCGGCGGATTGATCAGGACGATTTTCATGGCGGACCTCCAGCAGAGATGGTCCGCGCATCCTGGTCGGCGATGTGGACGCCCGATTGGCCCGCTTCAGCAGTTTGCGTGCAGCTTTTCAGCAGTAACGGCGGGCGCTACTTCCTGAGATGCGCGAGCGGCACGTGGCCGGGTCCCTTGATGTTCTGCAGCACCAGCTGCGTGTGGACGTCGCGCACGCCATCGAGCCGCATCAGCCGGTGCATGACGAAGGCGTTGAGTTCGTCGACCGACGGCACCATGACATGCAGCAGGAAATCGTGGTCGCCGGTCATCGTCCAGCACGACGACACCTCGTCCATCCGCTGCACGGCAGCGATGAACTTTTCCGGCGAGCCGTCACTGTGGCTGACCAGGCGCACCTGGATGAACACCTCGACCATCAGGCCGACGGCGCGGCGGCTGATCACAGCGGTGAATCCCTTGATGATGCCCGCATCCTGCAGCGCCTCGAAGCGCCGCGCGCATGGCGTCGTCGACAGGCCGATCTCCTGCGCCAGCTCTGAGACCGGCTTGCGGCCATCGCGTTGCAGCACATCGAGCATCTTGATCTCGAAATCGTCGAACTGAGGCATTTTCACTCCTGTGACGCGGATCATGAGTGAATATTATCTAGAATGACGCGGATAGGCCACCATCAAAACCAGATTGCCTCGGCAAGCCCGGTTACCCTTTGGCCACGTCATCCCTGTGATTTGCGAGGAGAAAAACCATGACGACGATGACCGTTGCCGAATATGCCCGTGACTGCGCAGCCCAGGGTCTGCGCGGCGACTATTCGGTCTGCCGCGCCGATTTCACCGTGGCGCAGGGCTATGACTACAGCGCCGAGGAACAGGCGGTGTGGCGTACTTTGTGCGACCGCCAGACCAAACTGACGCGCAAGCTCGCCCACCATTCCTATCTAGACGGTGTCGAAAAACTCGGCCTCATCGACCGCATTCCGGATTTCGACGACGTCAGCGCCCGGCTGCGCAAACTGACCGGCTGGGAAATCGTCGCCGTGCCGGGTCTCATTCCCGCCGCCCCTTTCTTCGATCATCTCGCCAATCGCCGCTTCCCGGTCACCAACTGGCTGCGCACCAGGCAGGAACTCGACTACATTGTCGAGCCGGACATGTTCCACGATTTCTTCGGCCATGTGCCGGTGCTGTCGCAGCCGGTGTTCGCCGACTTCATGCAGATGTATGGCAAGAAGGCCGGCGACATCATCGCCCTCGGCGGTGACGAGATGATCACAAGGCTCTACTGGTACACGGCCGAATACGGCCTGATACAGGAGGCCGGCCAGCCGCTGAAGGCCTTTGGCGCGGGCCTGATGTCGTCCTTTACCGAATTGCAGTTCGCCGTCGAGGGCAAGGACGCTCACCATGTGCCCTTCGACCTCGAAACGGTGATGCGCACCGGCTACGAGATCGACAAGTTCCAGCGCGCCTATTTCGTGCTGCCGTCCTTCGACGCCTTGCGCGATGCATTCCAGACCGCTGATTTCGAGGCGATCGTCGCGCGCCGCAAGGGCCAGCCGGCGCTCGACCCGGGGACGGTCTCGTAAATCCGGCACCAGTGTTTAAGGCGCGTCGCCGTTCAGAGGCGACGCGCTTTAGACGCTTCGATCCCGATACGCTAGTGCATGGCGGCGGGGTTCATCCACAGGAACTCCCAGACGTTGCCGTCCGGGTCTTCGATGTGGCGGTTGAACATGAAGCCGAGATCCTGCGCCGGATTGGGATCAGCGCGGCCGCCTGCCGCCACGCCCTTCTCGATTATGGCGTTGACCTCGTCCTTGCTGTCCGTGGTGAGGGCGATCAGCATCTGGCTTTCACGTTTGGGGTCGCCGATCCGCCGCGCCGTGAACTGGCCGTAATGCTGGTGCGTCAGCAACATGACCCCGATGGAGTCCGAGAACATGATCGAACTGGCCTGGCCGTTCGAGAACTGCGGATTCAGTGTGCCCCCGATCGCGAGATAGAAGTTGGTCGCTGCCTGCAGATCGCGCACCGGTAGATTGAGGGAGATCATTTTGTTCATCGGCTCAAGCCCCGCTTTCGTTGACGGGTACTAGTCAGTCTAGTACTATGACGGTGACTACCACACGGGAACGGTACCGTCTAGTACTGACAAGGGGCGCTCATGGAAATCGACGGCGAGACCAGATCGGCCCGTAAGGATCGCGAGATCATCCAGGCGGCCACGGCGGCGTTTATCGGCAAGGGCTATGATGGAACCAGCATGGAGGAAATCGCCACCAGGGCGGGAGCTTCCAAGCAGACCGTCTACAAGCATTTCAAGGACAAGGAGACGCTTTTCGGCGAAGTCGTTCTATCAACGGCTACCCAGGTCAACGATGTCATCGAGTCCGTGACGACCCTGCTTTCCGAGGCGAAATTCATGCAGGGGGGCCTGCAGCAGCTTGCTCGGCGTTTGATAACGATGCTGATGGACGACGAGCTGTTGAAGTTGCGGCGCCTGATCATCGCCAACGCGGATCGAATGCCGCAGCTCGGCCGTAGCTGGTACGAAAAAGGCTTTGAGCGCATGCTTGCCTCGATGGCATCCTGCTTTGAAAAGCTCACAAATCGAGGCCTGATGCGAACCACTGACCCCCATCTGGCAGCGAGCCATCTGTTTGGAATGCTTCTCTGGATTCCCATGAATGAAGCGATGTTCACCGGAAGCAACCGGCGCTCCAAGGCCGAACTTGAACGGCACGCGGATGCCTCGGTGGAGGCGTTTCTTGTCGCCTACGGGGTCCAGCCGAAATAGTTCCGCTGCCTGCCGGCGTTTGCAGGACCGCCGCGAGCACCTAGCACCACCCTATCGCTCTGCGATATCAGACCCTTCGGCCTTCAGCCGCTCGAGCTGGGCGCGCTGCAGGTCGAGCGCGGCGTTGACGAAGCGCGAGATGGTCGCGAGCTCGGCGTCGCTGAAGGTGGCGATCACTTTTTCGCCCTCTTGAGCGATGGCGCCGTAATAGCGCGCCGACAGCTGCCGCGTCGCCTCGGTCGCCTCGATCACCACCTTGCGCCTGTCCTCTAGACTGCGCGTGCGGGTCAGCAGGCCGCGCGCCTCCAGCCGGTCGATCAGCGCCGTCACCGCGGCCGGCGTCAGCCCGGTCGCGCTCGCGACCGCGCCGGCCGATTGCGGGCCGCCATGGAGCAGCCCGATGCAATGGCGCTCGGCCATGTTCAGCCCGAGCCTCACCCCCACTGCCTCGTCATAGGCCTGGGTCGCGTCCTGCCATTGCATGACGGCAAGGCCGATCGCGGCCGTCATTTCGTTGCGATTCTTGCTTGACGAATTTATTTCGATCATCTAACTATCAATCTGTCTAACATTTAGACTATTTCAGCAATATGCAACCGCGGCCTGGACAAGGCAAGAGCCGGCCGCCGACAAGGAGTGAAAAATGAGCTTGATTCAACAACGCCCCCCTCTCTCGCACGAGGATGAGTTCAAATACGCCAAGCTGGCGATGGAATGGTATGGCTGGGGCTCCCCCATCGGCCTCGGCATTCTGCTCGTGGCGCTGGCCGCCGCGGCGGTGCTGGTGCGCATTGCCATCTACGGTTTCTGAGCATGTCTAGCGCAGCCGGCGCCTTCATTGGCGCCGGGATGCTTCAAGGTCATGGTGCAGTTTTGCGCAGGCCGCTCAGACCGCGACCACCTTGCTCAGATGTTCGCCCAGCCGGCAGGCCAGCGCGGTGATCGTCGTCGTCGGGTTGGCTTGACCGGATGTGCAGAACACCGAGGAACCGCCGACATAGAGATTGTCCATGCCATGCACCTTGCAGTCGGCGTCCACCACGCTCCTGGTGAGATCGGTGCCCATGCGCGTGCCGCCCATGTGGTGGTGTCCGGCGGTTTCCTCGTTGGTCGGATAGTCCTCGCCGTTGGCAATCCAGTCCATGAGGCGGACGCGGCCAAGATCCTTCTCGATCAGCGTCGTGCCGAACAGTTTCAGGCCTTCGACCAGCGTGCGGCGTTCCAGTTCCGATTTCTTCCAGTGCAGTTCGATGCGCGGCACGCCGGCATGATCGACATCGGTCTTCGACAGTTCGATCTGGTTGGAGGCGAGCGGCGCCTGCTCCCAGGCGACATAGAGCTGGGCCGCGCAGCGCAGATTCTGGCTGAGCTGATAAGCGGCCCATTCGGCCGCGTCGGGCGCGGTGCAGGCGAGGTCGGCGATCAGCCTCTTGACGCCGGCATAGGGCGTCTCGATCAGCCGGATGCCGAAGTTCATGATCTGAAGGCGCTGCATCGCCGCAAGCGTCGGCGAGAAGAAGGCCTCGTTGACGGCATCGACCTCGAACTCGTCATAGTTGGCCAGGATGGCATTGCCGCCCTCGAAGGTCGGATGTTCCATCCAGTAGCGGCCAAGCGCTGCCGCATTGGGCACGACACCGCCGTTGGACCGCTGGTTCGACCACAGAAGCAGCCGCGAATTCTCCAGCCCGCCGGTGCAGGTAATGAAGTAGTCGGCGCTGAAGGTACCGGCATCCTGGCCGTTCGACCACAGCCGGGCGCCCGTCACCGTCTTGCCGTCACCCGCGAGTTCGGTGGCGTAGGTGTTGAGCACGACGGCGATGTTCCTGCTCTTGTCGAGTTCGTCGGCGAATTTTTCGGCAAAGCGCACCGCCGGGCTCTTGATCAACTGCACCCAGCGTATGTCGTCCGAGATTGGCACATCCGGCCGGAATTCGGGAAGGTCGAGTATATCGCGCACTTCCGGCAGAAAGGGTTCGATGTCGGTACGGCGGATCGGCCAGCCCGTATCCGGCGCCCACACCTTCGGCTCGAAATCCAGTTTGTCGAGCACGCGGCACCAGCCGGCCCAGTGGTTGGAGCTGCCGCCCATGTACCGCAGCCTGGTGATATCTAGGTCGAAATAGAAATCGCCGACTTTGGCTCCACGGTAGAAGTCCTGCGACTCGTCGCTGAACTCCCGCGAGCCGGCTTCCAGCACCACGACCGGGATGCCGGCGGCACCCAGCTTGCGGGCAACGGTGGTGCCGGCCGGGCCCGAACCGAGGATGCAGACCTTGGGTTTGAAGTTGGCGGCGCGATACGCGTTATAGCTGTCGAAGATCATGCCAGGTCGCTTCGCTTCAGGATCCAGCCATTGACCACGACGATCTCATTCTGATCGACTTGGGATGGACCGGCATCGGCCTCGGGCAGCTTGCGGAACAGGGACAGGGCAGGCAGGGCGACCAGCGCCTGGACGATCATGCGGCGCGGCATTTTCTTGATGAAGAAACTCATGACAGGTCTCTCGGATAGGGGCTTCGATCCGCATGACATTCCCCGAACGGCACACGCATCGTCATGGAAGCCAGTATCGTGCCAAGCCCGGCCTCAAGGCAGTGAGGCGGCACAACCGAATGCAAACAGGGTTAGAAATTCCTTAACAGGCCGGTTGTGCCGGATCGGTCGGCTCAAGCGGCGGCTGAGATGTCCGTATCGAGGATCGTCAGGTTGCGGCCCCGATGCTTGGCTTGGTAGAGGCGCTGGTCCGCGGCGCGCATCAGTTCCGATACGGTGACATCCTCGCCACAGACGGTGCCGCCGATGCTGACGGTCAGTGGAATGGTGCGTTCGTCCACGGGTCGGAAACGGATCAACTCGACCTCGCGGCGAATGCGCTCGGCGACGCGCTTGGCCTCCTGCTCGGTGGCTCCGACCAGAAACGCGCAGAATTCCTCGCCGCCGATGCGGCCGAGCACGTCGCCGCTGCGCACGCCTCGCTCGATGGCGCTGGCGATCAACAGCAGCGCGTCGTCGCCAGTCAGGTGACCGAAACTGTCATTGATCTTCTTGAAATGATCGGCGTCGATGATCAGCAGCGCGCCGCGGTCGGACTTGCGCCGTGAACCATCCAGCGCGGCAAAGAAACTTTCCCGGTTGAGCATCCCGGTCATGTCGTCACGGCTCGCCTTCTCCGACAGGCGGCGGTGCGCCGCGGCGAGCTGGGCGTGCGCGCGGGCAAGTTCGCGATGCGCGTTTTTCAACCTGTCGCTCTGCCAGAAGGTGCTGGCGCAGGCCACCCAGGCAAGCACCAGCGGACAGAGCGTCGAGGCAAGCCAAATCGTCCGGTTGACCGGGAATCCCAAGGCGGGAACGATGATCAGCGTCAGAAGAAGGGAGGCGGCGACGGAGGCGAAAGCGATAGCGGCGGATTTCAGAATGATGCTGTTCATCGCGGGCTCCCCACAGGACTGTCTCTGTGCCAGCAAGCCCTGAAGGCCACCTTTCCCGGTTGCTTAAAATTTGAATCGTAGGACCATTTCTGCCACTGAAAGCGCGTGAAAGTTGTGGATAAAGTCCCTTTCGGATTCCCCGTTTCATGCCATAAGGGGCGCATGACCACGCTGCCTGATCCCGCCCGCTTCGCCCATGTCACCGACTGGGTGTTCGACCTCGACAACACGCTCTATCCGCATCATTCGAATCTGTTCTCGCAGATCGACGTCAAGATGACCGCCTATGTCGGCGAATTGCTGGCGCTGCCCCGCGAGGAGGCGCGCAAGCTGCAGAAGGAGCTTTATCGCGAATACGGCACGACGCTGAACGGGCTGATGACACGCCACGGCATCGATCCGGATGATTTCCTCGAGAAGGTGCACGACATCGATTATTCATGGCTCGTGCCCGATCCTGTCCTCGGCACCGCCATCCGCCAGCTTCCCGGCCGCAAGTTCATTTTCACCAATGGCGACCGCAGGCACGCCGAGCGCACCGCGCGCCAGCTCGGCATCCTCGACCATTTCGACGACATCTTCGATATCGTCGCCGCCGATCTCAATCCCAAGCCCGCGCGCCAGACCTACGAGAAGTTCGCCGAACTGCACGCCGTCACCGGCCACAATGCCGTGATGTTCGAGGATCTCGCCCGCAACCTGGAGGTGCCGAAGGCGCTGGGCATGACCACCGTGCTGGTCGTGCCGCGCAATTTCGAGCCGACCTTTGCCGAGATCTGGGAGCGCGATCCCACGCAGGAAGACGATGTCGATTTCGTCACCGACGATCTCGCAACGTTTCTTACGACAATAGTCGCAAAGGGGTAGGGCAGTAGGGCAGTGGGAAGTGTCTTCGGGCCTTGACTTCCCCTACTGCCCTACTCCCTTACTCCCCTAATTTGTAGAACCGGCTGATAATGCCCCAGGCTTCGTCGGCGGTGTCGACGAAATCGATGATGTCCTGGTCGCCGGGGCTGATCGTGCCTTGCTCGGCCAGGAAGTCGAGATCGATCGCCCGCTTCCAGAACGACTTGCCGAACAGGATCACCGGAACGCGCTCCATGCGTCCGGTCTGGATCAAGGTCAGCGTCTCGAAGAACTCGTCCATCGTGCCGAACCCGCCGGGAAACACCGCCACCGCCTTGGCGCGCATGACGAAATGCATCTTGCGGATGGCGAAATAGTGGAAGTTGAAACATAGCTCCGGCGTCACATAGGCGTTCGGCGCCTGCTCGTGCGGCAGCACGATGTTGAGGCCGATCGATGGCGCGCCGACGTCATCGGCGCCGCGATTCCCCGCTTCCATCACGCCAGGCCCGCCGCCGGTCACCACGACATATTCGCGGTAGTACGAAGCGGCCGACTGCTGCGAGCAAAGCCGCGCGAATTTGCGCGCCTCCTCGTAATATTTGCTGTTAGCCTCGAGGTTCTTCTTCTGCGTCTCGTTCTTGGCCGCCCAGGCTTCGCCACCGGGCTCCGGCAGGCGCGCGCCGCCAAACAGGATCACCGTCGAACGGATACCGCGCTCGGCGAGGATCATTTCCGGCTTCAGCAGCTCCAGCTGTAGCCGGACCGCGCGCAATTCGCGCCGAGTCATGAAGTCGGGATCGTTCCATGCCAGCCGATAGGTCTCGGCCCTGGTCTGCGGCGTGTCCGGCACGCTTTTCGACCGCTCCAGATCCTCGTCCGAATGCGGCAGCGGGGTCCACCCCGCCTTTTCCATGGGAGTCATCGAATCCACCGTCCAATTCCTTTACTTGCGCCGTCCCATGACGCAGGCGCGATTGACCCCCATTGAGCCTTAACATAGGGTCCGCGCGACTTTCAAAACAGGTTAAGGCGCAGCCCCTTAACAGCTTGGTAATGGAGCGGAATCATGTCGAAGCCCGATCTGGCGAGCCTCGAAAAGACCATCGAGAGGGCCTTCGAGGAACGCGACACGATTTCGACCGCGACCCGCGGCGAAACGCGCGATGCCATCCAGTCGGCGCTCGACCTGCTCGACAGCGGCGCCGCTCGCGTCGCCGAACGCCAGGCGGACGGCAAGTGGCACGTCAACCAGTGGCTGAAGAAGGCGGTGCTGCTCTCCTTCCGGCTCAACCCGATGGAGATCATCAAGGGTGGCCCGGGCGAGGCAGTCTGGTGGGACAAGGTGCCGTCGAAGTTCGATGGCTGGAGCGCCGTCGATTTCGAGAAGGCGGGCTTCCGCGCCGTGCCGTCGTCGATCGTGCGCCGTTCCGCCTATGTCGCTCCGGGCGCCGTGCTGATGCCGTCCTTCGTCAATGTCGGCGCCTATGTCGACACCGGCACCATGGTCGACACCTGGGCCTCGGTCGGCTCCTGCGCCCAGATCGGCAAGAATGTCCACCTTTCTGGTGGCGTCGGCATCGGCGGCGTGCTGGAGCCGATGCAGGCCGGCCCCACCATCATCGAGGACAATTGCTTCATCGGCGCGCGTTCGGAAGTGGTCGAGGGCTGCATCGTGCGCGAAGGCTCGGTGCTCGGCATGGGCGTCTTCATCGGCCAGTCGACCAAGATCGTCGACCGCGCCACCGGCGAGGTCTTCTACGGCGAAGTGCCGCCGAATTCGGTCGTCGTCGCCGGCTCGCTGCCGGGCAAGCCCTTGCCCAATGGTGAGCCTGGCCCCAGCCTGTACAGCGCCGTCATCGTCAAGCGCGTCGATGCCAGGACCCGGTCGAAGACCTCGATCAACGAATTGCTGCGCGATTGATCTTTCCGCAAAGCGGGCGCACCTTCCGCCGGCGCGACAATCCGTCGCGCTGATTCAACATGGAGGGGTGACATGGACTGGAAATATCTGCTGACGAGTTTCGACGGTCGCATCAACCGCGCCAAGTTCTGGGCTGGTATCGGCGTGTTCATCGTTATCGGCATTGTCGCCTTCATTCTCGACTCGATCCTCGGTACGCGTTTCACCACCAGCAGCGGCGCCCAGGTCGGCATCATCGGCATCCTCTTCGCGCTGGCATCGATCTATTTCGCCCTTGCCCTGTATGCCAAACGCTGGCACGACCGCAACAAATCGGGCTGGTGGACGCTGATCGGCCTGGTACCTGTTATCGGCGGCATCTGGCTGTTGGTCGAACTCGGCATCCTCCAAGGCACTGGTGGTGCCAATCAATACGGACCGGACCCGCTTGCCTGACAGTTCAAATCTTACCTGGCTTTTCTTCAAGACATCGGGCCGCGTCAGTCGCGCGGCCTATTTTCTTGGCGGCTTGCTGGTCGCCATCATTCAGGCATTTCCACTCTACCGCTTCACGCTGGTGCCGGAAGGCTCGGCCGAGAGCAACATGTGGTCGTTCATCTTCTTCATCGCCTTCATCGCCTCGCTGTGGTCGAACATCGTGCTGGCGGTGAAGCGGCTGCACGACCTCGACAAGCCGGGCATCGCCGCGTTGATCCTGTTCGTGCCGGTGCTGTCGATCGTCGCCTTTCTTGTGTTATGCCTGTTTCCAGGGCAGCCTGGGCCAAACCGTTATGGCCGGCGCACCAACGAGCCGGCACAACCCTAGAGCCGGATGATCTCAGGTCGGATCGACCTGAGATCTGAATCCGGCTCTAAATCAAAGAGATAGAGCATGATGTCGTCCGAAAACCGCTTCACACTTTTCGGCATAATGCTCTGAGGACCGATCGGACATGCGCTACCGTACGCTTGATCCGAACCTGATCATCGACACCGCCGAACGGCTGGAGGGCCGCGTCGCCGAGCGTTTTCCCAATGCCGGGCTGCGCGGCGTCGCCGCCGAGCTGGTCTCGCTGTCGCGCGATCTGGCCAAGGCGGCGAAAGGGCTGGAAGAACCGATCTGGTGGCTGCGCGGCCTCATCATCGCCGCCTTCGTCGCCGGGGTGCTGGTGTTCGTTTTCGTCGGCACCATCCTGCCGCTCGATCGAATTTCAGGCAATGACGATGCCCTGCAATCGGTGCAAGGCATCGAGGCATCGATCAACACCTGCATTCTCGCCGTGCTCGGCCTGCTGGCCCTGATCCGCACCGAGGAGCGCATCAAGCGCAAGAAGGTATTCCGCCAGCTGCACGGCCTGCGCTCGCTGATCCATGTCATCGACATGCACCAGCTGACCAAGGATCCGGCGGCGCTTTCGGCCAGTTTCAAGCCGATGGCCCATTCGCCGGCCCGCATCACCAATGCCGCCGATCTTGCCCGCTACCTCGATTATTGCTCGGAAATGCTGTCGATCACCGGCAAGATCGCCGCACTCTTCGCCCAGTCGGTCAATGACGATGTCGTCATCGACGGCGTCAACGACATCGAGAACCTTTCGTCCAACCTGTCGCGCAAGATCTGGCAGAAGATCACGCTGATCGAGAACCAGCCGGCGGCACAACCTGTTCCGGCGCCAGTCCCGGCGAGCCAAGCCGCGCCGCTTCCGCGGCGCGCACCAAAGCGGTAACGCTTTTCAAGAGCGGCGCCGGCGTGCCTGTTCTTTCGGCCAGGCCAAGCACCGCTCCTTGCAGTTCGCTGATCTCCGTCGGCCGGCCGCGCTGCAGGTCGTCCCACATCGACGAGCGTGCCTGAGGGTCGATCGCCAGCATGCGCCGCGCCAGCAATTTGAACAGCCAGTCCGGCAGCCGCAGCACCTTCGGCAGCAACGCCGGCCGCAGCCCGGCGATCCGCGCCGGCTCGATGCCGGTGGCCTTCATCGCCAGCAAGGCCTCGTCGATCTGGCCGGCCAGGATCAGCCGCCAGCGGCGATCGGCGAGTTCGCTCGCCAGCGGCAGTCCGGACAGCGCCACCAACGCGTTGTTGAGGTTCATCAAAAGCTTGCCCCATAGCACCGCCTTCATGTCGCCATGCGTCTCGACGGCCAGCCCCTCGACATCAAGAAGACTGGGGACGTCGAGAAGGCCGGCAAGACGGCGATCCTCGATCATCACCTTGCCGTCGCTGGCGCGGTGGACGCGCAGCGGCAAGGTGCCGTCCGGCGATTGCACGACATTGAACGGCACCATGCCGGCGAGCACCGTCCGCGAGCCGAGCTCGGCGCGAAGCCTGTCGGCATTGTCGACGCCGTTCTGCAGGCTGATCACCACGGCATCGGGGCGGGCATGGGCCTTGATCAGCGCGGCCATCTCCCGCGTCGCGCCGCTCTTGACGGTGACCAGGATCACGTCCGCCTCGGGCAAGGCGGCTGCCGGATTGGCGGTGATGCCGAGCCGGTCCGGCTCGACCAGGCGATCGCGGCCTTCAAGGTCGCTGATGCGCAATCCGCCCAGCCGCAGCGCGGTCTCGATGCGCGGGCGGGCGAGCAGAATCACCTCTCGCCCGGCTATCGCCAGGCAGCCGCCGACATAACAGCCTATGCTGCCGGCGCCGGCGATGACGATCCGTTTACCCCCGTTTGCCATCTCTCGCCCCGCACCTGTCGGCAACTATACGACATGAAAACCATAATGTCGGCGGCGTGTCAGGCCATTGGGCTGGCCTCTATGTCGGACCGTGACAGGCCCTCAGCTTTCGACTATCGCTTTTGCCATGACGCTGCCGATTGATCCCGCCACGAACCTCGCCGCCCTCATCCGTTGCGCCTCGGTGACACCAGCCGAAGGCGGTGCGCTGAGCGCGCTGGAAACGATGCTGAAACCGCTCGGCTTCCTGGTCGACCGGCCGGTCTTCTCGGAAGACGGCACGCCCGATATCGAAAACCTTTATGCCAGGCGGTCCGGCAACGGCCCGCATCTGATGTTCGCCGGCCATACCGATGTCGTGCCGGTTGGCGACGAAGCCGCCTGGACGCATCCGCCTTTCGCCGCCGAGATCGCCAATGGCGAGATGTATGGTCGTGGCGCGGTCGACATGAAGGGCGGCATTGCCTGCTTCGTCGCGGCGATAGCGCGTCATGTCGAGAAGCATGGCGGCCCCAAGGGCTCGGTCTCGCTGCTGGTCACCGGCGATGAGGAAGGCCCTGCCATCAATGGCACGGTCAAGCTGCTCGAATGGGCCGCTTCCAAAGGCGAAAAATGGGACGCCTCGATCGTCGGCGAACCGACCAACCCGGATGCGCTCGGCGACATGATCAAGATCGGCCGGCGCGGCTCGCTCTCAGGTTCGGTCATCGTCAATGGCCGTCAGGGTCATGCCGCCTATCCGCAGCTTGCCGACAATCCGGTGCGCGGCCTGATGAGCCTGGTCGACGCCTTGCTGCATCCTGTCTTCGACAAGGGAACCAGGGATTTCCAGCCGACCAATCTGGAGGTCACCTCCATCGATGTCGGCAACCCGGCCACCAATGTGATTCCGGCGAAAGCGACCGCGACCTTCAACATCCGCTTCAACGACACATGGACGGCCGAGACCGTTCAGGCCGAAATCCACAACCGGCTCGACCAGGCGGCAGAGCGCAAGAAGTATCGGCCGGGCAAGACGACGCCGGTCGATTACGATCTCGTCTGGCGCGACCGGCCGAGCCATGTCTTCCTGACCCGCGACGACAGGCTGATCGAGACGCTTCGCGGCTCGATCAAGGCCGCGGTCGGCAAGGAGCCGGCATTGTCGACTTCCGGCGGCACCTCGGATGCGCGTTTCATCAAGGATTATTGCCCGGTGGTCGAGTTCGGCCTGGTCGGCAAGACCATGCATATGGTCGACGAGCGGGTCGCCGTCGCCGATCTCGAAACACTGACGCGAATCTACCTGCGTTTTATCGAAGACTGGTTCGGACAGGGCTGAGCAGCATGCTTACGGCGGACGAAACCCAAGCTTCGCTAACCGGCGCCTGGCGGCTGATGCTCGGCAAGGTCGACGGCCTGCGACTGCTCGACCTGTCGGCCGATGGGTTCTGGAATTCCTTTTTCGCCATCATCGTCGCGGCACCGGCGCTGATCGTCGGCTGGGTCGGCATCGCCAACGAGATCGGCGATCCCGACGCCTTCGCCGGCCGCTTCAGCATGCTGTTGCGCCTGGCGACGGTCGATATCGGCTCCTGGGTGCTGCCGCTCGTCGCACTCGCTCTCGTCGCGCCGCGCGCCGGCATTGGCGGCCGCTTCGTTCATTATGTCGTCGCCAGCAACTGGGCCTCCGCTATCACCGCCTGGCTGATGCTGCCCTCGGCGCTGATCAGGCTTTTCCTGTCCTCGGCAAGCCAGGTTTCGAGCCTTGTGTCGCTGCTGCTTTTTGCCCTGTCGATGGTGCTGACCTGGCGCATGACCAACGCGACGATCGGTAAGGGCGCGGCGGTCGGCACCGCCGTTTTCGTCGGCATGTTCATAGCTTCGCTGCTGGTGCTGTTCGGGCTGCAGATGCTGCTTGGCATCACCGTTCCGGACGATATCGGGGCTCAGAGCCTTTCAGGGCTCTCCCCCGGGTAGAGCCTGCGGACTCTCTTCAGGCATAATCGACGCCGATGAGGAAAAGCCCATCGGGCGGCGCCACCTGGCCGCAAGCGGCGCGGTCTTGCGCCTCCAGTGCCGCCTTGAGGTTATCGGCGGTCCAGCCGCCGTCGCCGACGCGCTTGAGCGAGCCCACCATCGAGCGGACCTGGTTATGCAGGAAGGACCGTGCCGAAGCTCTCACCTCGATCATGTCGCCCTCCCGGCTCACATCGAGCCGCTCCAACGTCCGGACCGGACTGTTGGCCTGGCACTGGGTCGAGCGGAAGGTGGTGAAGTCGTGCCGGCCGAGCAGCACTTTCGCCGCCTCGTGCATGGCGCCGGCGTCGAGCCGCTTCGGTACCCACCACACCTTGCCCTTCTCCAGCGCCGCGGGCGCACGGCGGTTGAGGATGCGGTAGAGATAGTGGCGGCCCGTGGCCGAGAAGCGCGCGTCGAAATCGTCCGGGACGATTGTCGCCTTCAGGATGGCGACATGCGCGCCCGCCGCCTGCAGATGGGCGTTGATGGCATCGCGCACCTTGTCGCCAGCCCATGCCTTGGCCAGGTCGGCATGCGCCACCTGGGCGGTCGCATGCACGCCGGCGTCGGTGCGGCCGGCGGCGCGCAGCCGCACCGCCTCACCACTGAAATTTTCGATCGCCTGCTCGATCGCCTGCTGCACCGAAGGCTGATCGGCCTGGTGCTGCCAGCCGGCAAACAGGCTGCCGTCATATTCGATGTCGAGGCGAAAACGCGGCATGCCGGGCGGCTACACGCTCTTGCCTTAAGCGGCGAGAGCGGTGAAGGCGGAAGCATAGACCAGCTTGCCTGCCTCTGGAGCGTCGCCCCAGGACAGCGCCTGCAGCGCTTCGCCTTGGTACTCGCTCTCGAATTTTTCGGCCCGCGCGTGGCTATAACCGAAGCGGCCGTAATAGGCCGGATCGCCGAGCACCACGGACAACGTCTCGCCGGCGTCCCTGAGGCGGATATGCGCCTCGCGGATCAGCGCGCCGCCAATGCCGCTGCCATGGAACGAAGGCTCCACCGCCAGCGGCGCCAGCGCCACGGCCGCGGCACTCTTTCCGCCGGTCTGAACGAACAACCGCGAAAACAGGATGTGGCCGACCACCTGGCCGTCTTCTTCCGCCACCAGTTCGACGACGGCGTCACCGCCCGTCACCAGAGCGTCGACCAGCCCGGCCTCCGCCTGCTGGCCGAAAGCGTGTTCCTCGACGAGGCGAATGGCCTCGCGATCCCGCGGCGTTGCCGCGCGTATCGACATCATGCTCATGAGAACTTCATTCCTTTTACGATCTTGGCTCCGCGCAGGAATTCCGACGCGGCGGCGGGCTTTCCGCCCGCACGTTGAACTTCGACCAGCCTGACCGCGCCTGCCCCGCAGGCGACCGTCAGCCGGTCATCGAGAATTCCTCCCGACTCGCCCAAATTGTCCGAAAGCGCCAAATCTTCGGAAAGCGATTGGCCCTCGGACAGCGTCGAGCGAAGCAGTTTCAGCCGTTCCACGCGGCCGCCAATGTCAATTTCGGACCAGGCGCCGGGAAACGGCGACAGGCCACGAAGGTGGTTATGGACCTCGGCGGCAGGCCGCGTCCAATCCACATGCGTCTCGGATTTATCGATTTTTCTGGCGTAAGTCACCCCTTCCGCCGCTTGCGCGGTAAATGTCAGGGTGTTCTCTTCCAGCCGCGCCAGTGCTTCCACCATCAGGGTGGCGCCGAGGCTCATCAACCGATCATGCAGATCGCCGGCCGTCATATCGGGTTCGATGGCGCATTTTCCAAGCAATCCGACCGGGCCGGTATCCAAGCCCTCTTCCATGCGCATCACCATCATGCCGCTTTCCAGGTCGCCAGCCATGATGGCGCGCTGGATGGGTGCGGCACCGCGCCAGCGTGGCAAAAGCGACGCATGGCCGTTGATGCAGCCCAGGCGGGGTGCATCCAGAATCGCCTTCGGCAGCAGCAAACCATAGGCGACGACCACGGCGATATCGGCCTGCAGGGCGCCGAAAGCAGCCTGCTCGGCTTCGCTCTTGAGCGACGTCGGCGTGCGCACCTCGATGGCCAGCCGTTCGGCCTCGCGCTGCACCGGCGACGGCGTCAGCTCCAGTCCGCGGCGGCCCGCCGCGCGCGGCGGTTGCGTATAGGCTGCCGCTATCTCATGTCCCGCTTCGGCGATGGCGCGCAGCGTCGGCACCGAAAACTCTGGCGTGCCCATGAAGATGACGCGAAGGGGCATCCCCTATCCCACCAGCTTGCCCGGCGCCTTGTCCTTGGCGAGCTTCTTGAATTTCTTCACCACCATGTCGCGCTTCAGCTTCGAGATGTGGTCGATGAACAGCACGCCGTTGAGATGGTCGATCTCGTGCTGCAGGCAGGTCGCCATCAGCCCCTCGGCCTCCATCTCCTGCAGCTTGCCGTCGCGGTCGAGATACTTCACCCGCACGGAAGCGGGGCGTTCGACCTCTGCGTAATAGTCGGGGATCGACAGGCAGCCTTCCTCGTAGACGGAGCGCGCTTCGGCGCTTTCCAGGATCTCCGGGTTGATGAAGACATGCGGCGCCGGCGTCTCGTCTTCCTTGGCGAGGTCAATCACCAGCATGCGCAGCGGCTCGCCGATCTGAATCGCCGCCAGGCCGATGCCGGGCGCGTCATACATGGTCTCCAGCATGTCGTCGGCCAGTTTGCGCAAGGGCGCGTCGACGCGCTCCACCGGCTTGGAAAGCTGGCGCAGGATGGGATCGGGAAGGATGATGAGCGGCTTGATCGGCATGGCGTCCCACGTAAGACGTCCAGCGAAAAGCGTCAACCGTTGGACCTGAGCCTCGTTCACGTTTTGATCTGTGCGAGCCCCACGAATCGGCTATGCTGTCCACATGAATGATCTGAGCACCATCCTTTCCGAGCCCGTCGCGCGGCTTGGCGCCTCGACAATCACGCTCGGCCACGCTCTCGCCTTCGGCGCCTTGTTGTTTTTCGGCCTGTTCGTGGCGCTGGTCGTCGCGCTGTGGCGGTCGGCCAAGGCGCGCGCCGTCGCCGCGGCCGAAGCCGCCGATCATGCTCGCGACGCGGAAGTGCGGATGGCCGGCATATTGCAAAGCCAGGCCGAGATGCAGGGCCGCATGGGCGCCATCGCCGAAGTGTTCGGGGCTCGCCAGGCGGAGCTGACGCAGTCGATAGGCCAGCGGCTCGACGCCATGACCGGCCGCATCGGCCAGACCATGACCGAGCAGACCAAATCCACGCATGAGAGCCTGGCCAAACTGCAGGAGCGGCTCGCCGTCATCGACACCGCGCAAGGCAACATCCAGTCGCTCGCCGGCCAGGTCGTGCAGCTGCAGGCGATCCTCTCCAACAAGCAGACGCGCGGCGCCTTCGGCCAGTCGCGCATGGAGGCGATCGTCGCCGATGGCCTGCCGCATGGCGCCTATGAATTCCAGGCGACGCTGTCCAACGGCAGCCGGCCGGACTGCCTGGTGAAGATGCCGAACGGCGCGCCGTCGCTTGCCATCGATGCGAAATTTCCCCTGGAAGCCTGGAATGCCATCCGCGCCGCCGATGGTCCGGAACTGCAAAAGGGCGCGGCCCAGGCCTTCCGCCGCGACATCGAGATCCATGTCCGCGATATCTCGGAAAAATACCTGATCCAGGGCGAGACGCAGGATACCGCCTTCATGTTCGTGCCGTCCGAATCGGTGTTCGCCGAAATCCACGAGAATTTCGAGGCGATCGTCCACAAGGCGCACCGTGCCCGCGTCGTCATCGTCTCGCCGTCGTTGCTGATGCTGTCGATCCAGGTCATCCAGGCGATCCTGAAGGACGCCCGCATGCGCGAGCAGGCGCATCTGATCCAGGGCGAAGTGATCCGGCTGATGGAGGATGTGGCGCGTGTCGACGAGCGCGTGCGCAAGCTGCAGGGCCATTTCGGCCAATCGGCCAAGGACATCGAGGACATACTGGTCTCGACATCGAAGGTGACCAAGCGCGGCCAGAAGATCGAGGCGCTGGAGTTCGGCACGCAGGCCGACGGCGATGCCGGCGCCGAGACGCCGTCACGGGCACCGACCGCGAGTCCCGGCCCGCGCGTTGCCGATTCCAAGACCGGCCAGCTCAGGCTGCGGGTCGTCGAGGGCGACGACTGAACGGATAATTCCAGACTAGACCGTCGCCACGATGACGTGTGCCTGAATTTTGGCGGCAACCGCGCCGCTGCCATGTCTTTGCTCAATCGCGGATGCCGCATAGTCCGTCGCGGCGTCGAGTTTACCGGGATCGCGGGCCTCGATTTCGGTACGAAGAACCGTTCCCTGGCAATAGGCAACAGCAGGGATGCGTGGTGACGATGCGTGGCTCTGTTCGGCCCTCGTGTCGATTGCCACGGTGGAGAAACCTGCCTCATCGAGGTCGCTGCGGATCAATGCGGTATCGTGGTAGCCGTGCGGCGTGCGGGCCAGGAAGCGTGGCGGATCGTTCGGAAAAATCCTCGCCAGCGCATTGGTCACATCATCGGCAAAGACATTTTCCTCGATGCGGTCCCATACGTTGAACAGAAAACGGCCGCCGGGCTTCAGCACCCGCCTTGCTTCGCGGTAGGCGGATGGGCGGCTGGGAAAGAACATCGCGCCGAACTGGCAGCAGACCAGATCGAAAGCCGCGTCTTCAAACGGCAGCGCCATGGCATCGGCTTGGCGCCACTGGATGCGGCCGTCGGGAGCCTGTCGCGAAGCGGCGTAATCGAGCATCGGCTGGTTGAGGTCGGTCACGACATAGCTGGCGCCAGGAGACAGCCTTGGCGCCAGGGCACGGGTGACCACGCCGGTACCCGCGGCGACTTCCAGGACGGCGCTGGGCGAGAAGGACGCTGCTCGCTGAGCAAGGTTCGCGGCGAATGGCTCGAAAATCAACGGCACCATAAAGCGGTCGTAGTTTTCCGGAATCGAGCCGGAAAAGAGCTTGTCGGCCTCCAACATGCGATTACCCACCCGTGTCCATGGCGAGCCAGCATAGCATGGCTGGATCCGCCGAGGCGAACCGTTGCTATTGGTCTTCGGCGGTCGCCATGCCTTCGAATTCCGGCAGCCAGTGCAGAGCCGATCTGTGCCACTTCTGTTGTCTTGGAATCAAATCCTGGCGTTGCCGCGCGGTGCCCACCCGGATCCCATAGATTTTCGGGCCATCTCCGACCGACGTGGCGTAAAGGTGCGAACCGCAGTCGGCGCAAAAAGCCTGGGCGCGCTTGGCGCCGCTCGCCCCGGTCTTGGTATAGATTTTCGGCGTGCCCCTGGTGATCCGGTAGTGATCTTCGGGCGCCGGAACGGTGACGCGAAAGGCGGTGCCGGTCAGTTGCTGGCAGTCCGTGCAGTGGCAGATCGAGGTCTTTTCCGGGTCGACCTCAGCCTCGTAGCTAATGGCTCCGCAATGGCAGCCGCCGTCGATCTTCATCGTCGCTCCTCCAAATCCATCGACCGATCTTATCAAGGCGACGCGGCAGGGCAACGGCGCAGTTCTGGTCCAGGGCTAGTCCGACGCGGCCTCGATCAGCTTGCGCCGCTGTTCCCAGGTCCCCGTGGTCTGCGGCTTGACGAACAGCCGCGTGATCTCCGGCATCTCCTTCTTCAGCCGTGCCTCGATGCGTTCCACGCAGGCCTCGATCTCTGGCGCCGCCAGATGGTCCTCGAACTCGATGCTGAGGCCGGCGACGATTTCTTCCGGCCCCATATGAACCGTCAGCACGCCGTTCGCCCGTTGCACCGCCGGATCCTGCTGGGCGATCGCCAGCACTTTTTTCTGCACATCGGGCGAGGCCGGCTCGCCCATGAGCAGGCCCTTGCTTTCGCGGGCGAGGAAGATCGCCGTCGCGCCGAGGATGAGTGCGATGCCGATCGAGGCGGCGCCGTCGAGCTCCGGCATCTCCAGCATCTCCGCCGTCAATATGCCGGCAAAGGCGACGATCAGCCCAAGCAGTGCCGCGCTGTCCTCGAACAACACCGTATAGACGCTCGGGTCCTTGCTCGATTGCACGGCGTGCAGCCAGCCTTCTCCGCCCTTCTGCCGGCGGAATTCCTTCAGCGCCACCAGCCAGGAGCTGCCTTCGAACAGGAAGGAAGCACCAAGAACGATATAGTTCACTTTGACGTTGGCGACCGGCTCCGGCGCCATGATGTGGACGATACCCTCGTAGAACGACACGCCGGCACCCAGCGCGAAGACCAGCAGCGCGACAATAAAACTCCAGAAATAGAGCTCGCGGCCATGGCCGAGCGGATGTGTGCGGTCGGCCGGGCGCGCCGCACGATGCATGCCGTAGAGCAGCAGGCCGCCATTGCCGGTATCGACCAGCGAGTGGACGCCTTCCGACAGCATTGCCGAGCTGCCGGTGAAGAAAGCGGCGGCGAACTTGGTCAGCGCGATCGCCAGATTGCCGGCGAGCGCTGCGTAGATGACCGTCTTGGAGCCGCCATGCCCGGCCATGGTGTGATGTTCCCGTTCAATCAACCAAGTTTAACGGCCGAACCGCCGAAGCTCCGTAAGCCATCGCAACGCGTGAAACTCCGGGACGTTCAGCAAAAAGGCAAAAAAGGCTGGCTAGGCCGCGATCTCGTCGGTCCACACTTTGAAGCCGGCAAGTGTGCCGGGGCCGAAAATATGGGTCAACGGCACGTCCGCCGCGTCACGGCCGGAAGCAATCAAGATCCGGCCGATGCGGGGCGCGTTGTTACGCGGGTCGAAGGCATGCCAGCGGTCGCCGAGATAGACCTCCATCCACGCGCAGAAATCCATGCTTGCCCAAGGCTTCGGCATGCCGATATCGCTGATGTAACCGGTGCAATAGCGCGTCGGGATGTTGAGTGCCCTGCAGAAGGTGACGGCGAGGTGGGCGAAATCGCGGCACACGCCGCTCTGCTCGCGATAGGTTTCCGCCGCGGTCCGCGTCGGCCGGGCGTTGCCGTAGTTGAAAACGATGTGATTGTGGACGAAGTCGCAGACGGCCTGCACGCGCGGGATGCCGAGCGGCGTATGGCCGAACAGCCGCCACGCTTCGCTGGCCAAAAGGTCGCTCTCGCAGAAGCGGCTGGGCAGCAGGAAGAGCAGTGTGTCCGCCGGCAGGTCGCGCACCTCGTGCTGCCAGGCCATCAACTCGCCCATTTCGAACGTACCGGGGTCGCGGATCACCGCATCCGTACCGAAGGTGAAGCGTCCGGGCGGGGCGACGAAGCGATTGCACCAATTGCCGAAACTGTCGCGGTAACTTTCGATCGGCACCGACGGGTTCGAGGTCAGGAAATCCGGTCGCTCGAGATCGGAGGCGCGGGAATAGTGCACGTTGAGCATCGCAATGAGTGGCGTTTCCTGCGGGAAATCGAAGCTCATCTCGCAGCCGATGTGGATCCGCATTGTCGTCCTGACCGGCCTGCCTGACGATCACCCGGCGGAAGCACGGGTCGATGCTGCAGTGCGGAAACGACCTTGGCACGGACCGCCACGATTTACGAGCAAATTAGAAACCGGTTGAAAGCGGTCGACCGGCTGCTGCTGCAGGCGCTGCCCCCTTGCGGCAAAGCGTTTCTCTTGTTTCACTTCGCTTCCCGCAACTGGAGGAACGAATCATGGCTAAAGGTGCGATGAAGGCAGGCAAGGAAGCCCGCAAGCCGAAGAAGGATGCCAAGAAGCCGGCAGCCGCTCCCGTCCTGAAGGCGCCGCCGGTCAAGGCGATGCGCATCAAGGAAAAGTAGGCCGCGGCAAGTCAGGCGCGGCAAAGTCCCACCGGCGGCGTTCGACAATGCCGCCGGGGCCGCCGGGTTGATCGGGCGTTTGGACAGCCCTATATGTCGGGCGCGGGGACGACCTCGCGCTCCCAGAAATGCGGTCGGGACGACCCGCCCATTGTGATCCAGTGTCTGCGGATCGGATTCTGTCTCCGCTCCGATGCTGGATGGAGCGTTCCAGATGTCATGGATTCTTCTGTTTTTCGCCGGCCTGTTCGAAATCGGCTGGGCGATTGGCCTCAAATACACTGACGGCTTCAGCAAGCTCGTGCCGACCGTGCTCACGGTCGCGTCGATGGTCGTCAGCCTTACATTGCTCGGCCTGGCGCTGAAGGCGCTTCCCGTCGGCACCGCCTATGCGGTGTGGACCGGCATCGGCACGGTCGGCACGGCGCTGCTCGGCATCTGGCTGCTCGGCGAGCCCGCCACCGCGATCAGGCTCGCCTGCATCGCGCTGATCGTCGGCGGCATCATGGGGCTGAAGTTCGCGGCCTGACCGTACCGGCGCACAAGCACGTTCAGGGCCGCTGCAAGGCGACCCTGATTCAATGTTCGAACTTGGCTGCGCCGAAGCTGCTAGCGGGCCGAGAAGCCCGGAGGCGTCCTGCCGGTGCGCTGCTTGCGCGCCGCATAGCGTGCGTCGCGTTTCGCCTTGCGCTCGGCCTCGTCCGCCAGCAAACGGGCGATGCGCTCGGTCTCTTCGGCTTCCTTGATCTTCGCTTCAGCCTGAGCCGCCTCTTCGGCCGCAATGCGCGCCGCTTCAGCCGCTGCCTCGCGCTCGGCCTTCTCGACCGCCTCGCGTGCCAGCTTCTCCTGCTTCAGCCTTGCCTTCTCGGCTTCGCGGATTTCACGAGCCTCGAGGATCGCCTTGCGCTCGGCCTGTCGCGCCAGCACCGCAGGATCGTCTGCCGCCGGCTTTGACTTGAAGCGCTCCAGAAGCGCCTTCTTTGCCTCGTTCGCGGCATTGCGCCGCTCGAAAATGTCTTTTTCCCTGTAGATAGCCAAGTCCACTTCCCTGAAGTCAATTTGCGAGGCTTACATACGCGCGAATGCCAAGAGTTCAAGCGCCAAAACGGTATGCCAGCCATGAAATTCCGCGATGTTGCAGCCGGGAGACGCCTTTTCCTGCCCAAACCGACATGCACTGTTCACCGTCTGCCTCTCTGGCGGGCAGGTGCGTGCGTCGCTACCTCTAGCGTAACAATCACCACACCAGGATGACACCAGATGGAACTCGGTCTCTACACTTTTGCCGACGTCAGCCCGCTACCAGGCCCCGGCGCCATCGGCCCGCACGAGCGGCTGCGCAACCTGATCGAGGAGGTCGAACTGGCCGATCAGGTTGGTCTCGACGTCTTTGGTCTCGGCGAACATCACCGGCCCGATTATGCCGCTTCCGCGCCGGTCGTGGCGCTGGCCGCTGCCGCCGAGCGCTCGAAACGCATCAAGCTGACCAGCGCGGTCACCGTGCTCTCCTCGGACGATCCGGTGCGCGTCTTCCAGCAGTTCGCCACGCTCGATCTCCTGTCGGGCGGCCGTGCCGAGATCATGGCCGGCCGCGGGTCGTTCATCGAATCCTTCCCGCTCTTCGGCTACAATCTCGAGGACTATGACGAGCTCTTCGCCGAAAAGCTCGACCTGCTGCTTGCCATCCGCGACCAGGTGAAGGTCACCTGGTCCGGCAATCTGCGCGCGCCGATCAACGATCGCGGCGTCTATCCGAGGCCGTTCCAGGACAGGCTGCCGGTCTGGATCGCCATTGGCGGCACGCCACAGTCCGCTGCCCGCGCCGGCGCGCTCGGCCTGCCACTGGCGCTTGCCATCATCGGCGGCGAGCCGGCCCGCTTCGCGCCGCTGTTTGATCTCTACCGCGAGGCGGCCAAACGCGCCGGCAGCGACCCCAAGGGTCTCGCCACCAGCATCAACGTGCATGGCTTCATTGCCGAGACGACCGAACAGGCGGCCGACGATTTCTACGGCCCGCAGGCGGAGGTGATGAACCGCATCGGCCGCGAGCGTGGCTGGGGCCCGACATCGCGGGCGCATTTCGACCAGTCGCGCGGTCCCGATGGCGCGCTGTTCGTCGGCAATCCGGAGCAGGTGGCGGAAAAGATCGTCGCCCAGCACAGGATCTTCAACAATGACCGCTTCCTGCTGCAGATGGCGGTCGGCACCATGCCGCACGCCAAGATCATGAAGGCGATCGAACTCTACGGCACCAGAGTGGCGCCGATCGTGCGCAAGGAGACGGCGAAGTCCGCGCCGGCCGTGGCAGCGCCGGTAGCGTAAGCCCCGTCCCATAACCAAGGGCAAGGTCCGTCTAGGGCTTGCCGGCTAACGGAACCTTGAAGCCGTGCCGGCGTTTTCGGTCGACGGGTTGCACCAATTGCGGTGCGCCGTCGAGGGACTGTGATGAAACCCGAACCCGACGCGCTGGCCGCAGGCGCTGCCGAAGCGACCGAAGCGCGCGCCGTGGCGCGTGCCGACACGCATCTGATGCGCTCTTTGCTGGTAGGCATCTTCATCTTCATGAGCGTCTATGCGCTCTATTTCGGCCGCGCCTTTTTCATGCCGGTCATGCTGGCTTTCCTGCTGGCGCTGACCTTGACGCCGATCGTGCGCCTGCTGCGCAAGCACGGCATTCCCGAAGTAGTCTCGGCGACGCTTCTGGTGCTTCTGTCGATCTGCGTCTTCGCCAGCGCCGGTTACCTGCTTTCCGGCCCGATCATCGAGCTTATCAACAACACCTCGTCGATCGGTCATCAGCTTGGCGAACGGCTGGCCCAACTGCGCCGCCCCTTCGAGAAGATGATGCAGATCTCGCATCAGATCGAACAATTGACCGAGACGTCGCAGGAGCCCGGCGTCCAGAAGGTGGCGGTGGCCCAATCCGGCATCCTTTCGTCGGCCGCTAGCAACATCCTGTCGGCGGGAACAAGCCTGACCATCATCTTTGTGTTGTCGCTGTTTCTGCTCGCTTCGGGCACGATGTTCTACGAGAAGATCATCCAGTCCTTCGCCAGCCTCAGCGAAAAGAAGCGGGCGCTGCGCGTCGTCTATGACGTCGAGCGCGAAATCTCGCACTATCTGCTCACCGTCACCATCATCAATGCCGGTTTAGGCTTGGTCATCGGGCTTGGCCTGTGGGCGCTCGGCATGCCCAACCCGCTTGTCTGGGGCGTCGCCGCCGCACTCCTCAACTTCCTCCCCTATGTCGGCGCACTGTTGACCATCGTGCTGGTCGCGGTGATGGCGCTGATCAGCTTCGACACCATTTCCTACGCGCTTCTGGCGCCGGCCTTCGTGCTGTTGTGCGATATCGTCGAAGGCCAGTTCGTGACACCGATGGTGGTCGGCAGGCGCCTGGAGATCAATGCCGTGGCCATCTTCATCGCCATTGCCTTCTGGTCGTGGCTGTGGGGCTTTGTCGGCGCCCTGATGGCGGTGCCGCTGCTGGTCGTCATCAAGGTGTTCTGCGACCATTTCGAGGGGCTGGCCCATGTCGGCAATTTTCTCGCCGCGCAGCAGACCGCTGTGGTGGATGACGAGCCGGTAGAAGAGAACACCGAGGCCGCCGCGTAGCCAACCCGTCATATTTGCGGTGCCCCGACCGAATGCCTATATCCGGCCGGACAATGGCCGGTGCCCCCTCCCGATGAACGACGTTTCCTTCGACCTCGACGCCTATTTCGCTCGCATCGGCCATATCGGTTCCAGGGATGCCTCGCTGGACACGCTGCTGGCGCTGCATTTCCTGCATCCGCAGGCGATCGCCTTCGAGAACATGGATCCGTTTCTTGGCCACCCGGTCCGCCTCGACCTTGCCGCGCTGCGGGACAAGATCGTCGTCGGGGGACGCGGCGGCTATTGCTTCGAACACAATTTGCTCCTCATGCACGCGCTGAGGGCGCTTGGTTTTCAGGTCGGCGGCCTGGCCGCGCGTGTGCTCTGGGGCCAGAGCGAGGACGCCATCACCGCACGCGGCCACATGCTGCTGCGCGTCGAACTCGATGGCCGCACCCATATCGCCGATGTCGGCTTCGGCGGCCTGACCCTGACCGCGCCACTGCTGCTCGAACCGGGCCTGGAACAAAGAACCCCGCACGAGACATTCCGCATTGTCGAGGCCGACGATCACTTCCGCCTGCAGGCCTTGATCGGCGGCGACTGGCGCTCGCTTTACCGCTTCGACCTGCAGCCGCAATACGAGGTCGACTATTCCGTCACCAACTACTTCCTGTCGACCAGCCCGACATCGCATTTCCTCTCCTCCGTCATTGCCGCACGCGCCGCGCCGGACCGCCGCTATGCGTTGCGCGGCAACCGCCTGTCGATCCACCACCTTGGCGGCCGCACCGAGCAGACGGAGATAGCCACCGCCGCCGAACTCGCCGACACGCTGGAAGGTCCGCTCGGCATCATCATTCCCGACCGCGCGGCCTTCGAGGCCAAGGTGCGTGAAAAGAAGATCGTGGAGACCAACGCATGACCGAACTGTCCGTTCTCGACCTGTCGCCGATCGTCGAAGGCAGCGATGCCTCGCAGTCGCTGGCCAACTCGCTCGATCTTGCCCGCCATGCCGAGCGGCTGGGCTACAAGCGCTACTGGCTGGCCGAGCATCACAACATGCCGGGCATCGCCAGCGCCGCCACATCCGTGGTCATCGCCCATGTCGCCGGCGGCACCAGGACCATTCGCGTTGGCGCCGGCGGCATCATGCTGCCCAATCATGCGCCGCTGGTCATCGCCGAGCAGTTCGGCACGCTGGCCGCCTTGTTTCCCGGCCGCATCGATCTAGGCCTCGGCCGGGCCCCCGGCACCGACATGAACACCGCGCGCGCCTTGCGCCGCAATCTCGAGGCCGGCGCCGACAATTTTCCGCAGGATGTCGTCGAACTGATGGGTTATTTCCTCCCGGCCGAGGAAGGCCAGCGCATCAGGGCCGTGCCAGGCGAGGGCCAGAATGTGCCGATCTGGATTCTCGGCTCCAGCCTCTATGGCGCGCAGCTCGCCGCCATGCTCGGCCTGCCCTATGCCTTTGCCTCGCATTTCGCGCCGGCCGAGCTCGATCACGCGCTGGACATCTACCGTTCGCGCTTCCAGCCGTCGGAACAGCTCGACAAGCCGCATGTCATGCTCGGCCTCAATGTCTTTGCCGCGCCTACCGATGCCGAGGCGCGCCTGCTGTTCACTTCGCTGCAGCAGGCCTTCGTCAATCTGCGCACCGGCCGGCCGGGACGACTGCCGCCGCCGGTCGAGAACTATGATCGCGATCTCGACCCGATGGCCAAGACCATGCTCGGCCAGGCGTTGTCCTGCGCCGTCGTCGGCTCTCCCGAAACGGTCCGCCAGGGCATCGACGCCTTTGTGCGCCGCACCGGCGCCGACGAGCTGATGGTCACCGCGCAGATATTCGACCACGCTGCGCGGGTGCGGTCGTTCGAGATCCTGGCCGAGGCGCACAAATCGCTGTCCCAGGCGGCCTGATGTTTGTGTCTCGCCGGGTCCTTTTGTCGGTAGCGATGCTCTGCTAAGTGCGGAGCATCCAGAGGCAAGAGCGAGCTTTCCCATGACCCTTGATCTTGACGCCCGCACGCAGTTCGCCATCGACCTAGCGCGGCGGGCAGGCGAGCTTGGGCTCAAATATTTCCGCGATCTGGAAAGCCTGACCATCGAGAGCAAGGGCCATCAAGACCTGGTCTCGCAAGCCGACCGCGAGGTCGAGCTGTTCATCCGCGCGGCCATCGCTACCGACTATCCGCAAGACGGCATCGTCGGCGAGGAACATGCCTCGGTCGCAGGTTCGACCGGCTATGTCTGGGTCATCGATCCCATCGACGGCACCGCCAATTTCGTGCGCGGCATTCCTGCCTGGTGCGTGGTGATCGCTTGCGCAAAGGACGGCGAGACGGCCGTCGGCGTCATTCATGAACCATCGACCGGCGAGACGTTCCACGGCCGGCTCGGCGGCGGCGCCTTCGTCAACGGCAGGCCGATCAAGACGAGTGCGGCGACCAGCCTTGAAGAAGGATCGGTGGGGACCGGATTCTCGAACCGCGCCGAGGCCGACAACATCGCCGTGCTGATCAAGAAGATCCTCGCCGAAGGCGGTGTCTTCTTCCGCAACGCGTCCGGCGCCCTGATGCTGGCCTACGTCGCCTCGGGCCGGCTTCTTGGCTATGTCGAGGAACACATGAATGCCTGGGACTGCCTGGCCGGCATGCTGCTGATCGAGGAGGCCGGCGGCACGGTTCTGAAGGCAGATCCCAAGACGGTGCTGCAAAGCGGCACACAGGTCATATCAGGTGGCAAGGGTGTCTTTTCGAAACTGCAGGCGCTGTGTTCAGGCGTGTTCGCGGCTTAAGCGCCCACGTTCTGCATTATTGCCGCGACCGTTCGGCGCGAATTGCGCATCACCAACCGGCTTTAGGCCAGCTTCGCCAGCAGTCTCGTGAAGGTGGCGATCTCCTTGGCCGAGAGCGGCGCCAGCGTTTCCCTGGTGATCTCGCGCGCCAGCGGGATGAGCCGGTCGATCGCGTCGCGGCCCTCAGTGGTCAGATCGACCAGCAGCCGCCTTTTGTCGACCTCATGCTTGGAGAGCTCGACAAGGCCGCGCGCCTTCAGCCGGTCGATGACACCTTTTACCGTCGCCGCATCCATGGCGATCAGCGTGCCGAGCTGGTTCTGCGAGGTCTCGCCGACATCGCGCAGCTTGGCCAGGGCCGCGAATTGCGGCGGCGTCAGGTCTCCGATATGCGAGGCGAAGATCGAAACATGGCGCTGATGCGCCTTGCGCAGGATGAAGCCGACCTGGTCCTGCAGGAGGTAGTCCTGATCATCCGGCGCCTCGACCTCGACCAGTTTGAGCAGATTGTCCTCGCCGCTCACCGCAGCCCGTCCCAGGCTTTGATGTCGGTGGCCGCCAACCCGCCCATGCGGTTGTGAACCCGTGGCCCGCAGGTCATGGCCAGGCAGAAAACAATCTCGTCGGGGCGAGGGCCGTCACTGACACCGACTTCCATGGCGTCGAAATGGCTGCGCACATAGGCGGCGTTGATGTGGCCGATCGGCACGTCGAGCTTCGAGCCGAAAGCCCCGACCTTCTTGGCCGACGGCACGATCGCCCTGGCGTCGCCGAGCCGTTCGCGCATGGCATAGCCGCCCGGCACATGCCACAGCGCGCCGTGCTCCAGTTCGCCCGCCGTGCCGACGATGGCGCCCTTGCCATAGCCGTCGATCTGCTTGACGTCGCCGCCGAGTGCGGCGATCAGCCGGTCGGCGAGCAGCAAGCCAAGCGGCTTCAGATCATCCATGGCGCTTTGCAAATCCTCGGCATAACGGCCGGCGAACGGGTTCTTGACCACGGCCATGGCCGCGGCACGCCGGCGCGGCACGTCAACGGCCGGCCCGCCCTCATGAAAGATCTCTTCGCTCAGCACCGCGATCTTGCGGATCGGAAACTCAGGCATGGGCAATCTCCTCCGGTTCATGCTTGTTGGGCGCGGCGAGCGCAACGGCGCCGCTGATGCGGGCCTCACCGCCAAGAAACAGCGCCGATCCGGCAATCAGCCCGCGCCGGCGAAAATCTTCGGCGACGGCAAGGCCATTGTCCAGCGCCCGCGTCACGTCGGCAAATCCCAGCGTGCCGACCGCCTGCGTCACCAGGCGCTCGCCAAGATCGCTGTCGGGCGACAGGTCGCGCGCGGGCATGCGGCGGATGGCCGGGTTGCCGGGCAGGTCCACCGCGTTGGCGATCAGCGTCGCCGCCGCATCGGCTTCGGCGCCTGTGCGCGCCAGCACGGTGACGGCATCGGCAATGCCAAGCGAGAAAGACCGGCCGCGCCAGCCGCTGGTGGCGACGCCACCTATGCCATCCTCGGCGCGGATCGTAATCCGGTCGGCCATGCCGTTGCCGGTGCCCGCGACCGCCAGGCCGATCGACGTGCCCGTGCCGAGGTGAAGGGCGCTGTCGCCGCCATTGTTGACGTAGGCACGATCGAGCCTGCGGCCGGCCAGCAGCGCGGCGAGCATTTCGTCGGCTACCGATCCGGCGACGGCCGCCATCGGCGTGATGAAGCATTCCGCGAGCGGCATGACGGCCGCTTCCATGCGCCGCGCCGTCGGGCCGGCGAAGCTGCGCGGCGCCAGGAAAAATGCCGGCAGCCGCAATTCGGGAAGCTCCTCGACCAACTCGATCAGCATCGTCTGAAAGCGCGTGACGGCCTGCTCGTAGGCCGCGCGACGCTCATCCGCATCGCCAAAAGCCTCGACGATCAGGTCGATCGGCCCATGATTGAGATGCAGCCGCCTGCCATCCTGCAGCCAGTGCGCTTGCGGGCCGTCCATCACCCGATCCCGTTCGAACCGGCGCGGTGCAATTGCGCCAGCGGTGGCCATGGATTGCTGGTCGGCGCACCGGTGCCCCGCCGCGGATTGAGATACTCGCCGCCCTTGGCGACGATGTCCTCGACACTGCGGATTTCGGCCTCGTAGCCGCCGAGCCTGACATAATCGTCGCGGCGCAGCGTGAATTCGATCGGCGCCACCAATGCCGGTGTCGGCACATAGCCGAACGCGCCTTCCGGCACACGCGTAACATCGACCATCAGCGTTATGCCGCCGCCCGGCCAGACATAGACCGGCGCGCCGCCGACGGTGACATAGGTGTTCAAGCCTTGCACGGAGCGGGTGAGATTGACCGGGTTTTCGGTGACGCCGGCGCGCAGCGAGCCGCCGGCGCCGCCGATGAACAGCACCGTGCACAGTGCCGGCTCGCAATTGTCCTCGATCAGCCCCACCGACTTCTGCAGCCGCTCTGGAAATCGCTTTTCGACCGGCTTCAATTCGTCGTCGAGTTCGTAATAGGCGAATTGCTCGCCGGTGGTCGAAACCATCAGCAGCGACAGGCCGGGACGGGCGCCCTTCTTGGCGTTCCACTCGCCGAGGATCGACAGCGGGTCGGAAATCGAGGTGCCACCCCAGCCGAGCCCGGGCTCGGAGACCTTGAAATAGCGGCCCGGCGTCGAACGGCGGCCGATGATTTTGATGCCCGTATCCTGCCAGCCCAGCACCTTGCCGGCCTGATGCTCGGAGACAACCCCGGTGATGTGGTCGTCGACCACCACCACCTCGTCGACCAGCCCGCGCCATTGCGTGGCGAACATGCCGATGGTGGCCGAGCCGCAGCCGACGCGCATGCGGTGTTCCTGCTTGCCGTCGATGACAGGTGGTTTGCCGGCTTCGACAATGATGGTGGCGCCGCCATCGATGGTCAGTTCCACCGGTTTGCGGTTGCACAGATCAAGCAGCGCGTCGCAAGTGGCGCGGCCTTCCGATTTGGAGCCGCCGGTCAGATGATGCACGCCGCCCAGCGACAGCATCTGCGAACCGTATTCGCCCGTCGTGACATGGCCGATCGCCTCGCCCGCCGCGCGCACGATGGCTGTCTCGGGGCCGAGATGACGATCGGTGTCGATCTTCACCTTGACGCCGCAATACGAAAAAATGCCCTCGGTGACGACGGTGACGAGATCGACGCCCTCGACCTCCTGGCTGACGATGAAAGGCGCCGGTTTGTAGTCGGGATAGGTGGTGCCGGCACCGATGGCGGTGACGAAGCGGCGGCCCGTGTTGACCAGTTCGCCGTCCCATGCCCCGCCTTCAGCGATGAAGGGCACAATTGCCGCGCCGGTTTCCGCCGCATGGTCGAGGATGGTCAGCGGGTCCATGCGCACGATCCGGCCGCCGGCATTGCCGTAGCGGTCGCAGGCGCCGGTGCGGCCATCCGCGATGTAGCACATGACAGGGCAGGCATCGCAGCGGATCTTCTCCGCCACCAGCTTCTCGCCGGGATCATGGGTCTCAAAACGCTCGGCAAGCTCGCTCACGCGCGTGCCTCCTTTTCGCGGATGCCATCTTTTTCACGGATGCCAGCGCGAATCCGCGTCGGCGTCGCCGGAACCTTGGTGATGAGAACGCCGGTGGCGTGGCGGATGGCGTTGAGGATCGCCGGCGCCGTCGGGATCAGCACATGCTCGCCCAACCCCTTGGCGCCGAACGGCCCCTCGGGATCGGGAACCTCGACCAGTATGGTCTCGATCGGCGGTACGTCGCCGATGGTCGGAATGAGATAGTCGTGCAGGTTCTCGGTGCGGCCGGGAATGTACTCCTCCATCAGCGCCATGCCGATGCCTTGCGCGATACCGCCTTCGATCTGGCCCTCGACCAGCAGCGGGTTGATCGCCTTGCCGACATCATGCGCGGCGGTGATTTTGATGAGCTTCACCGTGCCCAGCTTGATATCGACCTCAAGCTCGGCGATCTGCGCACCGTAGCCGTAGACGGCATAGGGCTTGCCCTGGCCCTTGGCATCGAGCGGCACTGTCGGCGGATCATAAGTCTCTTCGGCGCGGAAGACGAAGCCATCGGCATCCACGTCGAGCGAGGCGAGATCGATACGGCGTGTGGCTTCGCCCTCGCGGATGACGATCGCCGTGCCATCCAATTGTAGAGTGGCCTTCTCCGAAACATTGGCAAACCGCAGGATCTTGTCGCGCAAGGCCCGACCAGCCTTCTCGGACGCCTTGCCGGTGACGAAGGTCTGGCGCGAGGCCGATGTCTTGCCGGCGTCGGGGCTGATCGCCGTATCGGCGCTCTTCAGCCGGAATCTTTCCAGCGGCAGGCCGAGCGCGTCGGCGCAGATCTGGGTGATGACGGTGTTGGAGCCTTGGCCGATATCGACGGCGCCCTGGTGAAGAACGACGTCGCCGTCAGCCGCGATGCCGACCCGGATGGTCGACGGGTTGGGCAGTGAGGTGTTGCCGCAGCCATACCAGCACGAAGCCACGCCGACACCGCGCTTTTTATCCCGGTTGGCATTGTTGAAGGCATCCACGTCAGCCTCCGCCCGCGCCCAATGCGGCCGCAAGGCGTCAAGGCATTCGGCAATGCCGACGCCGGACTCCAGCCTCTGCCCGGTAACCGTTTCGGAGCCGTTCCGAAGGCAGTTTCTCAAGCGAAACTCAAGGCGGTCCAGGCCAAGCTCACCGGCCAGCTCGTCGTAAAGCGTCTCCTGCATGATCGTCGCCTGCGGCACGCCGAAGCCACGGAAGGCGCCCGAGATCGGACCATGCGTGTGGACGGCGCGGCCCTCGGCGCGGTAGTTGGGCGTCGCATAGGGGCCGGAGGCATGCACCGGTACGCGGTTGGCGACGGTCGGTCCCCAGCTCGCATAGGCGCCGGTGTTGAAATCGCCTGAAAAGATCATGCCTGTGACAAGGCCGTCGGCATCGGCGCCGATGGTCGCCTTCATCTCCGAGGGATGACGCTTGGTGGTCGACATCATCGATTCGTTGCGGGTGTAGGCAAGGGTGGCCGGCCGCCCGGTCTTCAGCGCCACCAGGCCGATGAGAGGCTGCAACGATACGTCGAGTTTCGAGCCGAAGCCGCCGCCGGTCGCGGTCGGGACGATGCGCACCTTGTCGACGGGAAGACCGAGCACCTTCGCGGTGTCGTCGCGGTCCATATAGGGCGCCTGGGTGCAAGCGACGACGACCAGTGTGTCAACATCGAGATATGCATAGCCGGCTTCCGGTTCGATATAGGCATGCTCGACATAGGATGTGTCGATAGCGCCGGACACGGTGAAGGCAGCACCGGCAAGCGCTGCGTCTGGATCGCCGCGCTCGACAAAGCCGGAGGTTAGCAGATTGGCCGGGCGGTTTTCATGGATCCACGCAGCGCCGTCGGCCTGCGCTTCCGCAGGGTGCAGGAGATGCGGCAATTCGGCCCAGCGGACCGGGAAATCCGACAGATCGAGGTCGAGGATAGCCTCGCGCTCACCGGCGACCAGCGCCACCGCTTCACCGCGAAACCGCGCAAACCCTTCGGCCAGCGCCGGCTGATCGGCGAATGGGCCGATCACGCCGAAACAGTTCTTTCCCGGGATATCGGCCGCCGTGAACACACCTGTAATGCCGGGATGCGCCCTCGCCCAGCCGTCGATATCGCCGAAGGTAAAACTGGCATGATAGTGCGGCGAGCGGACCACCAGCACCGACAACGCATCGGCCGGGAAGGAATCGCCGCCGAATTTCTCGTCGCCGGTGACCTTTGGCACGCCGTCGAGCCTGACCGGTGAGGAACCAATGGCGTGGCCGGACGGAGGCAGGCGGAAATCGAGATCTGCGGCTTGCAGGGAGGCTTCCATCACCGCCGCGATGATCTTGCGATAGCCGGTGCAGCGGCAGAGGATTCCGCCCAGCGCATCCTGCACTTCGATCTCGCTCGGTGTGGGATTGGCGTCCAGCAGTGCTGTCGCCGCCACCAGCAGCGCCGGCGTGCAGATGCCGCATTGCGCCGCGCCATGTGCAAGGAAAGAGGCCTGCAAGGCCGACAGCCGGCCATTGGCCAGTCCTTCGACGGTCGTCACCGCTGTCCCCGATACGGAGGCCGCCGGCATCAGGCAGGCGCAGACAGGGTCGCCGTCGACCAGCACCGTGCAGGCACCGCAATCGCCGGCGTCGCAGCCGACCTTGGTGCCGGTCATCTGCAATTCGTCGCGCAGCACCTGGGACAGCCGGCGAAGCGGCGGCACGTTGACCGAAACGGCGGCGCCATTGACCGCGAAGGCAATGTCGGCGCGTTCAAGGCCAGACTGCGCTCTGCCCCGATCGAGCAGGGCCTCATCCGGCAGAACCTGGCTTATGTCGGTCAGAGCGTTGTTCATCTCGGGCTGAGCCTTGTTCATGCCACCGCCACCATATGCTCGTTCATCGGTCCGGCGGCGGCCAGCGCGGCCCGGACAACAATCTCGCGCACGGCGTCGAGCCGGTATTCGGCGCTGCCGCGCACATCGGCGATCGGCGACAGTTCTGTCATCGGCGCGGACCGGATCGCGGCAGCGAGCCTGCCATCGGCCGACAATCCCCGCAGCGCCTTTTCGACGCCGGCAAGCCGCCTGGCGACAGCCGAGCAGGAGCCAACGGCAATTGCGGCCTCGGCGACGGTGCCATTGTCCACGACCAGACGCGCCGCCACCATGGCAATGGAGATGACGAGGTAGCGCCGCGCGCCAAGCTTGACGAAGGCCGACGTGCCGGCGGTGGCCGTCCTTGGCACGCGGATGGCTGTCACCATTTCGCCGGGCTGCAAGGCGGTGCGTCGGTTGCCGAGAATGAAATCCGGCAACGGCAGATGACGCGTCGCGGTCGCCGAACGCAGTTCGACCTCGGCATCGAGCACGATCAGGCCGGGCACGCCATCGGCTGCCGGCGAGGCATTGCACAGATTGCCGGCGACCGAGGCGACGTTCTGGATCTGCGGCGAACCGACTTCCCGCGCGGCCTGTTTCAGCGCGTCGAAGGCCGGCGGCAAGGGATGACGGATGATGTCCGTCCAGGTCGTGCGCGCGCCGATGACAAAATGGTCGTCCGTCTCGGCGATGCCGCGTAGCGCGGCGAGACCATTGATGTCGAGGACATTGTCGCGAAATGGCCTGCTGCCCTGTGCCGGATAGAAATCCGTGCCGCCGGCAAGGATGCGCCAGGCGCCTTCGCCAAGCAAAGCGAGCGCTTCGTCAATCGTGGTGGGTTTCGCGTAACGGATCACGCTGTGCCTTCCCAGAGAGCGGGCCTTCCCCGAATTTGGCCCTCCCAGGGCGTTTACCCCAGGTATGATCTTGCCGGTCCACAAAACCGGAAATTCATTCGTATGCAAATGATATCAAGCCGGCGGAATTTGTCAAAGCCAGAGTTGTTGCCATCGTCCCGGCATGCGCTCATTCAACGAGATTGTTATGCCGCCGGAGGTTGACGCGGCCTGCCATCTGGTCAAGTTTCTGCGTCCGGTCGCGTTCGCGGCATTTTCCATTGGAGCATGACGTACAGAAGAGGGAAGCCCATGGCCGACGAAGCGCTTGTTGTCATCGACCTGCAGAACGACTTTTGCCCGGGCGGTGCGTTGGCCGTGATCGGCGGCGACGAGATCGTGCCGCTGGTCAACGACATGATCCGCCATGCCGATCACGTCGTGCTGACGCAGGACTGGCATCCCGCAGGTCATTCGAGTTTTGCCTCCAGCCATCCGGGCGCGCAGCCTTTCACGTCGATCGAAATGCCCTATGGCCAGCAGACGCTATGGCCGGACCATTGCATCCAGGGCAGCCTCGGCTCGGATTTTCATTCCGGCCTTGCCTGGACCAAGGCCGAGCTCGTCATCCGCAAGGGGTTTCGCCCGGCCATCGACAGCTATTCGGCCTTCTTCGAGAACGACCACACGACGCCGACCGGCCTCGGTGGCTATCTCAGGGAGCGCGGCATCGACACCATCACCCTGGTCGGCCTGGCGACCGATTTCTGTGTCGGTTTTTCGGCGCTGGATGCTGTCAGCCAGGGGTTCAAGACCACCGTGCGGCTCGATGCCTGCCGCGGCATCGATCTCAACGGCTCGCTCGATGCCATGCTGCAGCGCATGCGCGATGCCGGCGTCACGCTTGAAGACCATTTGTCGGACTGAACGGACGGTGGAGCATCAGAGGGGCTTTTCGCGGATCGGCGCAGGCGCGATGGCGGGCGTGGCCATCGCCGTCGTCGTGCTGTGTCCGGAAGCGGCCTTCGCGGCCGAGGAACACGGGCTGCCAGGCGCTTCCATGTCGTTGTGGTGGGCTTTGCCCTTTGCCGGCCTGCTGCTGTCGATCGCCACCGGCCCGCTGCTCTTCCACCATGTCTGGGAGCACCACTACGGCAAGATATCAGCCCTATGGGCGGCACTCGTGGTCGTGCCGCTGGCGCTCGCCTTCGGCATCCCCCAGGCGACCGAGGCGGTGCTGCATGCGCTGCTCACCGAATACATGTCCTTCATCGTCCTGCTGTTTGCGCTGTTCACAATTTCGGGCGGCATTCTGGTCGCCGGCAACATCCACGGCACGCCGCTGGTCAATGCCGGGCTGCTGCTGATCGGCGCGCTGCTTGCTTCGGTTGTCGGCACGACGGGCGCCTCGATGATCCTGATCCGGCCGATCATCCGCGCCAACGACGCCAGGCCGTTCAACGCCCATGTCATCGTCTTCTTCATCTTTCTCGTTTCCAACATCGGCGGCTCGCTGACGCCGCTCGGCGACCCGCCGCTGTTCGTCGGCTTCCTGCGCGGCGTCGATTTCTTCTGGACGACCGCCAATCTCTGGCGCGAGACGCTGTTCGTAGGCGGCCTGGTTCTGGCGGTGTTCCTGACGATCGACATCATCCTGCACCGGCGCGAAGCCGGCGCGCCGAAGATCAAGGATCCGACACCGGATTCGAAGGTACGCATCCGTGGCTTGCCCAACATTCCGCTGCTGGCCGGCGTCATCGGCGCCATCCTGCTGTCGGCAACCTGGAAGCCTGAGGTCAGCGTCGCCATCCAGGGCGTGACCCTGGAACTGCAGAACCTGGTGCGCGACGCCATCATCCTGGTGCTCGCCTTCGTGTCGCTGGCGGTTTCGCGGCGGGAATACCGTCAGGCGAATGGCTTCAACTGGGGTCCGATCGCGGAAGTGGCAAAACTGTTTGCCGGCATCTTCATCTGCATCGTGCCGGTCATCGCCATCCTGAGGGCGGGCCATGACGGCGCCCTGGCGCCATTGGTCGCGCTGGTGACCTCCGCGCAAGGCACGCCCAACGACCTCGCCTATTTCTGGCTGACCGGGGCGCTATCGTCCTTCCTCGACAATGCGCCGACCTATCTGGTGTTTTTCGAACTCGCCGGCGGCGACCCTCAACATCTGATGACCGAGTTCGCGTCGACGCTGGCGGCGATTTCGGCCGGCGCCGTGTTCATGGGCGCCAACACCTATATCGGCAATGCGCCCAACTTCATGGTCTATGCCATCGCCCGGCAGTGCGGTGTCAAGATGCCCGGCTTTTTCGGTTACATCATCTGGTCCGGGCTGGTGCTGATCCCGACCTTTTTGATTGCCGGCTTTCTGTTTTTCGGCTGATCAGCCGACACCGACATAGCGCCTTACCGCCGACGGATCGGCGCGCAATTCCTCGACATCGACCGTCTCGCGGTTGCGGCCATTTTCGATGAAGCAAACCCGGTCGGCAACCGACAGCACCGCGTCGACGCGCTGTTCGACCAGGATTGTGGAGACATCCATGGCACGCAGCTTCGACACCGTCTCGCGGATTTTCGCGATCATCGAAGGCATCAGCCCTTCCGTCGGCTCGTCGAGCAAAAGCACCTCCGGTTCCAGGCACAGCGCACGCGCCATCGCCAGCATCTGCTGCTCGCCGCCCGACAAGGTGCCCGAGCGCTGCCGCAGCCGCTGGCGCAGCAATGGAAAAAGGTCGAGGACATTGTCCCGCACGGCCCTGCCCTTGCCGCGCGCCATCAGGCCGATCTCGATGTTCTCCGCGACCGTCATCTCGGCGAATAGCCGCCGGCCTTGCGGCACATAGGCGACGCCCGCCTTCGGCACCTCATGCGCCGGCAGACCGGTGAGTTCCTTGCCGGTGAGCTTGATCGAGCCCGCGCTTGCAGGAACCAGTCCCATGATCGCCTTCAGCGTCGTCGTCTTGCCGGCGCCGTTGCGCCCGAACAGGCACAGCACCTCGCCTTTGTTCAGCACGAGGTCGAGGCGATAGAGCACCTGAACCGCGCCATGGAAGCAGTCCAGCCCCGCGATCCGCAACGCTTCCGTCTTGCTCGCTTCCGCCTTGTTCGTCTCAATCATGGGGCGGTTCCCAGATAGGCTTCCTGCACCGCGGCGTTTTCGCGGATGGCCTCCGGCGTGCCTTCGGCCAGGATCTTGCCGGCATTGAAGACGGTGATGCGGTCGGCCAATTGCATGACGACGGGCATGTTGTGCTCGATCAAAAGCACGGTCGCGCCTTTGGCGATGTCTCGCACCAGCGCGATAAAATTGTCGATCTCGCTGTCGGCCAGCCCCTGCGTCGGCTCGTCGAGGATTAGCAGGCGCGGCTTCAGCGCCAAGCCCATCGCCACCTCCAGCAGGCGCTGGTGACCATAGGACAACTGCCCGGCAGGCATATTGGCGCGGTCGGCCAGGCCCGTGCGTTCGAGCGCCGACATGACGCCCGCGCGCACCGCACCTTTCGAGCGGCCATCGCTCAGGGTCCGCTGCACGGGCAATGCGACATTGTCGTAGGCGCTGAGATTGGCGAAGACGCTGGTGATCTGGAACGTATAGGCGATCCCCTGGCGCACCCTGATATAGGCCGGCTGGCTGGTGATGTCGGCGCCGTCGAAGACGATCGCCCCCGAGGACGGCTGGATGCGGCCGCTGACCAGGCTGACGAAGGTGGTTTTCCCCGCTCCGTTGGGGCCGATGACGGCGCGGATTTCGCCCGGCATCAAGGTGAAGTCGACAGTGTCGACCGCGCGCAACCCACCGAAATTGCGCGACAGGTCCTTGGTGGTCAGCAGCGGCGTCATGGCAGCCATCCGAGCCAGCGCTGGCGGATGGTGCCGAGAATGCCTTTGGGGAAGAACAACACGAGCAGGATCAGCGCGATGCCGACGATCAGCAGATAGGCCGACGTGTAGCCGCTGGTGACGTCGATGACATAGTACATGAAGACGGTGCCGATCAGCGGCCCGATTGTGGTGGCGGCACCGCCGAGCAAGACCCACAGCAGCGGCAGGATCGAGTACTGCACCGACGCGAAGCTCGAGCCGACATAGCCGAACAGCAGCGCGTAGGCTGCGCCGGAGGCCGCGCAGATGGTGCCGGAGACGACGACGGCCATGAGCTTGTTGGAGAAGGTGTCGTAGCCCAGCATCTTGGTGCGCTCTTCATTCTCGCGGATGCCCACCAGCACCCGTCCGTATCGCGAACGCACGATGGCAAGCGTGACCAGAAGGACGAACGAGAACAGCGCCAGCGCTGTCATGTAGCGCACCGTCGGATTGGTGAGGTCGAGCGCGGTCGCGCCGAAGTCAAGGACGCGCGCCGGTTGCGGCACGACCTGGCCCTGGTCGCCGCCGGTCCAATTCGCGAAGTAGAGGATCAGCAGATAAAACACCTGCGCGAACATCATGGTGACGATCATGAAGGCGACGCCCGTGGTGCGTAGTGCCAGGAGGCCGATGATCAGCGAAAGGACGGCACCGCAGGCAATTCCAGCGATGAATGCCGCCGGCACGCCCCAGCCGAGCTGGATGATGGCCAGGCCGGCGCCATAGAGGCCGGCGCCGAAGAACATGGCATGGCCGAGGCTGAGCAGGCCGACATAGCCGAACAGCATGTTGTAGCCCATGGCGAACACCGCCAGCACCATGATGCGGGCGAGCAGGCCGTGATAGTACTCGGGCAGCACGAAGCTCAGTACGAAGAGCAGCGCGATGATGCCGAGATGCAGCGCATAGGCCTTTGCCGGCGAAGCTTCGCTCATCGCGATGCCGTCCCGAACAGGCCTTGCGGGCGGAACACCAGCACCATGGCGACCAGCAGCGTGGCGATGATCTTGGCCAGGGTCGGCGAGAAGAACATCGAGATGATGCCGTCGGAGAGGCCGATCAGCACGGCGGCGACGACGGTGCCGCGCAGCGAGCCGAGGCCGCCGATGATGACGACGATGAAGGAGAGCAGCAGCGGATCCTGCCCCATCAGATAATGCGCCTGGCTGATCGGTACGATCAGCACCGCGGCGATGGCCGCCAGCATGGCCCCAAGCGCGAAGACGCCGCCATAGACACGTCCGACCGCGATGCCGAAGGCCTGCGCCGTTTCGCTGTCATACTGCGTGGCGCGCATGATGAGCCCGACCTTCGTGCGCGTCAGCACCAGCCATGTCGCGGTAAGCAGGAGCGCGGAGGCGGCGATGATAGACAGTTTGTAGCCGGAGTAGCCGAACCAAGGCAGAAGGATGCGGTAGCTGAAGGGCGGCTCAACCGGCCGCGCCTCGGGACCATAGAAGCTCAGCGCGAGCTGCTGGATGATGTAGAGCATGCCTATGGTGGCGACGATGGTGGCTTCCGGATTGTAGTTGAGCCGGCGCAGCACCAGTCGTTCGGCGACCAGCGCGATTGCGCCGACGATCAGCGGCGCGATCACCAGCGCCGCCAGGAAGCCGAGCGCCGGATGACCCGATATCGCCGTCGAGATCGCCCAGGCGAGCACGGCCCCCAGCATGAAGAATTCGCCATGCGCGACATTGACCACCCGCATGACGCCGAACACCAGCGACAGCCCAAGCGCCGTCAGCGCCAGCACCGCTGAGGTGACGAGGCCTTCGAGGGCGGCGAGCAGGAGATGGGGTCCGAAGTGCATGAGGCTATCCGGTTACGGAGGCGCCAGGCGCCCCCCTCTGCCCGGCCGGGCAGAGGGGGGTAGGCCAAGGGCACCGGGCTTAAGGAGCCAAGCCTACAGCGCCTGCTTCGTGTAGTCCCCCTCGGCTTCGTAGAGCCCGTCCTCGATCTTGGTCTTGTGCACGACCTTCAGCTTGCCGCCTTCGACCTTGGAGATGTTCTGGATGCCGAAACACTGGTGGATCTTGCCGTTGAAGGTTTTCGGCCCCTGCGGATGCTCCGGGCCTTCGGCGAAGGCCGTCAGCGCCTCGGTCGCCTCGACCAGCTTGGCCCGGTCTTCCGGTCCCTTGTAGCCGGCGTCTTCCATCGCCTTCTTGACGACATAGAGGGTCTCCCAACAGCCGAACATGTGCGACGCGGTGGAGACATCCTTTGGATCGCCGACGGCCGCGCCATTGTCGTCGATGCCGACGGCGGCGCGATAGGCTTTCTGCGCGGCGCTGTCATCGGCCTGCGCGTAGCGCGGCGAGCCTTCCCAGAAATGGCTGCCGTCGAGGAATTCCAGCCCCGGGCTGTTGATGTCGACGGCCTCCAGCGAATCCATGAAGCCGAACAGCTGCGGCCGGTTGGAGCCGTAGAACTCGCCGAGTTCCTTGACGAAGGTGAGCACCGCGGGACCGACCATGACGTGGTAGATCACCTCGGTCTCGGCCGGGATCTGCGGGAAATATTTGGTGAAGGACGATTCCGTCGGCGGGATGGCGATTTGCGCGATGACCTCGGCGCCCTGCGCCTTCAGTGCCGGCGGCAGGTAGTCGCGATGATCGTAGCCGAAGGCGAAATCCGGGAAGATCTGTGTCACCTTCTTGCCGGCATTGGCCGCGATCCACGGCGCCATCGACTGGATCTGGCTCTTCACGTCGGTGATGCCGGGCTGGAAGACATAACGGTTGAGCTTGGTCGAAGCGACGTGATGGCCTTCGCTGACGACGAAATAGGGCATCTTGTTTTCGCCGGCGGCGGGCGCCGAGCCGATGACGACGTGCGAGAAGAGCGTGCCGAAGACGATGTCGGTCTTGTGCTGGGTGGCGAATTTGCCGACCACTTCGGCGCCACGGCCCGGATCGGTGCCGTCATCCTCGATGATCACCTCGACCTGACGGCCATTGATGCCGCCGGCGGCGTTGATCGCCTTGACCGCCGCCGCGGTGGTCTTTTCGTACCAGCGGCCATAGGCGGCGCCGATGCCGGTGCGGTGCGACTGGAAGCCGATCTTGATCGGCGCCGAGCTCTGCGCCTGGGAGTAGCGGACGAAGCCGGGCGCCATGGCGAGGCCAGCGCCGGCGGCCAGGCCCTTCAGCGCCGTGCGGCGGGTGAGACCGGTTTTCGAAAGATTGAAGGTCTTGTTCTTGTCCATGATGCCGTTCCCCTTGTTCAGCGTTAGGAGCGCAAAGTCCGCTCATGTCCGGAAGTCGAAAAATTGCATGTGTACAAACTAAATCATCAAAGTCCGGACACGGCAATGCCGGTTCCCTAGGGGAATCCCGGTTTATTTTCCAGCGCAAATGCCTCAGCCGACCGTCGGCGTCGCGAGCAGCCAGAGACCGAAGACCGTGTAGGCGATCATCAGCAGGGTGAGCGGAAACTGGCTGAGCGCGGCGCGGGCGGGCTGCGGGTGCAACCCTCCGGCGAAACCGTGGGCGACGAGGACGGCGAGCACATGGCCAAGGATGATGGCGCCGGCCTGGATGTTCCACAGCCACCAGGCCGACTCCGCGCCCGCGACGATGCCGGCCTCGATTGGCATGTCGGCGGTGCCGAACAGGTTCCAGCCCAGCGCGAACGGGTCGGACAGCGCCGCAAGCGCGTATTGGCCGTCGACCAGCAGCGCCGTCAGATAATGCGCGACATGATAGGCGAGCGCGATCGGCACGATCGACCACACCAGCAGGCCGGCGTCCTGGACGAACGGCCTACCGCCGCCGGCGAGGCGCTGGCCGAGGAAGACGGCGAAAAGGAACACCGCCGACAGCAGGGCGAAGGTCAGCACCAGCCCGAAACTGCCGCTGCCGATCAATGCCGTGCGGCCCGGGAATTCGAGCGGATTGATGCCGAACAGGCCAAGCCAGAAGAAGGTTTTCGACAGGCCGTCGAAGGAGACCGACGACAGGGCCAGGAGCAGGAAGGCGATGCCGCCGGGCGGCAAAGGTTCGGCGGCGAGCAGCTTGGCGCCCGGCCAGCACAGCCCAAGCCGGCCGCCTGCGTCGCGCTCGACCGGTGCGAAACGCGCCACCATCGAAAAGAAGATCGTCAGGAACTCGCCGCGGCGGTTCCAGCCGCGATAGCCGAACATCAGCATGGCGATAAAAGTGAACAGCCAGTAGAGGCCGGCACTCCATGCCAGTCGTGCCGGGTCGTCAGGCGCCGGATCGATCAGCTCGAACCAGGCAAAGGCGAGGAACAGGACGACAGCCGGCCAGCAGCCGAGCCATCGGGGCAGGCGCCATGATCCCTCATCGTTTGTGCCGAGCAGCCGCGAGACCAGTCGCCACGGTCCAAACCACGGGTTGAGCCACGACCAGAGGTCGCCGAAGACGCCTTGCAGCAGCGTGAGGCCGGCCCACAGCAGCGTCCAGACCACCAGCGGCAAGGGGTTGGAGAGCGGGTCGCGGCTGCCGATAAAGCCGGCGGCAACGAGAATTGCAAAGCCGGCAAAGGATATCAGGCCGACGCCGGTGCGTGCGCTGTCGCCCAAGGTGAAAAGTGGCTGGCGCCGCCGCCAGAAACGCTCAAGCGCATCCGCCGGCAGCAGCGCCAGCACGAGGAAGCTGATCGCCACGGCGAAAGCGCCGCCGACGAGATAATAGCCGGTCGGGAGAAGCAGGACGTGGCCGCGGTCGGACGCATGGGCGAAGGCGGGAGTGGGGGCGATAAGTAGTACGACAAGCAACAAGGCCAACAGCGGATGGTAGCGCCCTACGGCGAAGGAACTCTGCCTATCCAACTTTGCGGCCTCGTCTGGCGATGCCTGAAGCAGCGCTCACCTCACACCTTGACCAGTTGCTCCACGCGGTCCTTCTGGCCAAAAATCCTGATATAGCGCTCGATCTCTTTCTCGTCCCCCGTCGCCTTGGCAGGGTTGTCGGAGAGCTTCACCGCAGGCCTGCCATTGGCCTCGGTGACCTTGCAGACCAGCGATATGGCGTCCAAGCTGTTGGTTTCGATCGGCGCGCAGCCTTCGAAGTCGTTGGTCAGATTGGTGCCCCAGCCGAAGGACATGCGCACCTTGCCCTTGAAGTGGCGGTAGGTCTCCTCGATCGTTTCCACTTCGAGCCCGTCGGAGAAGATCAGCAGTTTCTGCTTGGGATCCTTGCCCTTCTCGCGCCACCAGGAAATGATCTTCTCGCCGCCTTCGATCGGCGGCGCGCTGTCTGGGCGAAAGCCGGTCCAGTCGGCCACCCAGTCCGGCGCGTCGCGCAGGAAGGAGGCGGTGCCGAAGGCATCGGGCAGCACGATCAAGAGATTGCCGCCATAATAGCGTTGCCAGTCCTGCAGCACCTTGTAGGGCGACTGTTTCAGCTCCTTCTCCGAATTCGCGAGCGCGGCAAACACCATAGGCAGCTCATGCGCATTGGTGCCGAGCGCTTCGAGGTCGTTGTCCATGGCCAAAAGCACGTTGGAGGTACCGGTGAAAGCCTCGCCGATGCCTTCCTTCAGCGCCTCGACGCACCAGCGCTGCCACAGGAAGGAATGCCGCCGGCGCGTGCCGAAGTCGGAAATGCGGATGCCGGGCAGCGCCTTCAGCCGCTCGGTCTTGGCCCACATCTTGGCCTTGGCGCGGGCATAGAGAACGTCGAGCGCGAAGGGGCCGAAGGCGCGCATGGCGGCGCGTGAGCGCAGTTCGTTGATGATGGCGAGCGCTGGAATCTCCCACAGCGTGGTATACATCCACGGACCGCTGAAGGTGAGCTCGTACTGGCCATCGCGCCTGCAGAGCTCGTATGCGGGCAGCCGGAAATTCTCCAGCCAGGCGAGGAACTCCGGTTCGAAGATCTGCTTGCGGCCATAGAAATTGTTGCCGCCGAGCCAGATCATTTCCTTCTTGGAGAAGCGCAGCGTGCGCGCATGGTCGAGCTGTTCGCGCAGGTCGCCCTCATCGATCTCGTCCGCCAACCGCACCGAAGTGGTGCGGTTGATCAGGGTGAAGGTGGTGTCGACCTTGGGATACATGCCCCAGATCATCTGCAGCATCAAAAGCTTGTAGAAATCGGTGTCGAGCAGGCTGCGCACGATCGGGTCTAGCTTCCAGGTGTGGTTGTAGACGCGCCGCGCAATATCGGTCTTAGCCATGTTTCAACACCGCCTTCGCTGCCTGCCATCCACAACCGCGACAGGCCTCATAGCATCGAATTGGCCGAAACGCTGCCCGCTTTCAGGCTGGCCCGACAAAAAGAGCGGCCTGCGTGTGGCTGTGAACAGCCGGCCTCAGCCGGTGGTCTTTGCGCCGATGACCTTGAGTTGCGGACGCTTGCGGCGGCTGATGATACGGCCGGCGACCGGTGCATCGGCGCGACCGTCATCTCCGGCCTTCTCGGCGAACAGCCAGTCGATGAACACCTGCACGATGGGCGTCGTGCGCATTTCGTTGCGGCAGACGATGTAGAACTCGTCGACCGCCGGCACTGACAGGCTGAACGGCGCGATCAGCATGCCCCTGGCCAGCAGTGCGCTTGCCGTCACGGAATCGCCGAGCGCCACGCCATGGCCGTGTACCGCTGCCTCGGTCGCCATGCGCGCGTCGCCCAGATGATGGCGGCGCCCCCTTTCGAGGTCCAGCGCGTCGGCGGCCGCCAGCCAGGTGTGCCATTCGCGGCCATCGTCGCCATGCAGGAAGACATGGTCGGCAAGGTCCCTGACGCTGCGGATCGGCCGGTTGTTGATCAAGCTCGGGCTGACCACGGGAAACAGCTCCAGCCCCGACCATTTTCGCATCCAGCAATCGGCCCACCCGCCATTGCCATAGTGCACGCAGACATCGATATGCGGCGCCCTGATGTCCCGCGGGTCGTTGGAAGGGATGAGCGTCAGCTGGATGTCGGGATATTGCGCGGTGAAACTGCCGAGCCTCGGCGTCATCCACAAAAGCAGCAATGCCGGCACGCAGGACACCGAAAGCGCGCCGCTGCTTGCCGGTCGTGTCAGCCGTTGCGTGGCTGCGGCGATGCCGTCGAAAGCCGTCGATACCGCCGGCAAGAGCTCGGCGCCATGCGGTGTCAGTTTGACCCGCTGGCCCGATCGTTCAAACAGCCTTACGCCGAGCGACTGCTCTAGTGCCTTGATCTGGTGGCTGACGGCGCCATGCGTGACATTCAGCTCACTTGCCGCCTTGGTCAGCGAGCCATGGCGAGCCGTCGCCTCGAAGGCGCGCAGCGGGTTCAGGGGTGGCAGGCGCTTGACCATGGATGCTCGGCTTCTTTGTGAGATTTTCTCACAGGAAACACCCTAACAATATCAATTGATTTTTCAATGCGGCTGCCGGACACTTCGGCCTGGAACCACGTCAGACGTGAAATCTGCAGGCAGCCAGCGGGACAAGCGACCCGGCCGGACGACGGTCAGTTCGCCTGGGCCTCCGGTGGTCAGGCAGCGGCAATCGAGGAGGAACTTGTATGGGGTATGATCGCGGCAAGCTCGACGCGTTGCGTCGCAAATATGGCGAGAGCCATGGCGGCGAGATGTTCGACCCGAAATTCCGCAAGGTTGCCGACAAGATCTTTTCCAAGTCGGGCACACGGCTCGCCCCCTATGCCGGCATCCCGACCTTCCTCGCCGCGCCCTACCGCGAAATCGCGGCGGAGAACCCTGATTTCGGTGACCTGCAGGTGGCGATCATCGGCGTGCCGATGGACCTTGGCGTCACCAACCGGCCGGGCTCGCGCTTCGGGCCCAGAGCCCTGCGGGCCATCGAGCGCATCGGTCCCTACAACCACGTGCTGGAATGCGCGCCGACACATGAGCTTCGCGTGGCCGACATCGGCGACACGCCGTTCCGCAGCCGCTACCGGCTGGAGACCAGCCATGAGGACATCGAGCGCCGCACCAACCAGATCGTCGATGCCGGCGTGCTTCCCCTCTCTGTCGGCGGCGATCACTCGATCAGCCATCCGATCCTGAAGGCGGTCGGCAAGAAGGCGCCGGTCGGCCTCATCCACATCGACGCCCATTGCGACACCAGCGGGCTGTTCGACATGACCAAGTTCCACCATGGCGGACCGTTCCGCAACGCGGTGCTCGACGGCGTGCTCGACCCGACCCGCACCATCCAGATCGGCATCCGAGGCTCGGCCGAATATCTGTGGGAGTTCACCTACGAGTCGGGAATGACCGTGGTGCACGCCGAGGAGGTGACCGGTCTTGGCATTCCCGCCATCATCGAGAAGGCGCGAAAGATCGTCGGCGACGGCCCGACCTATGTCTCCTTCGACATCGACAGCGTCGACCCAGCCTTTGCACCGGGCACCGGCACGCCGGAAGTCGGAGGCCTGACGACGCGCGAAGTGCTCGAGCTGCTGCGCGGCCTCAAGGGAATCAATATTGTCGGCGGCGACGTCGTCGAGGTGGCGCCGCAATACGACGCGACCACCAACACCGCCCATGCCGGCGCCCAGGTGCTGTTCGAGATACTGAGCCTGATGGTTTTCAGCCCGGCAATCACAGGCAAGGGCGCCTGACATCCAAGACGGAAAAGCCGGCCGCCGCTCTGGAGCCGGCGGCCTGCCCAGACAATCAAAAGCTTCCAGAAGGGGAATGACAATGACAATCCACTCGACACTGAAATCGTCGATCGCCGCTATACTGGTGCTGGGAGCCGCTGGCCTCGGCCTCGCCACGCAGGCCGCCAGGGCCGACGCGCTTGCCGACATCACCAAGGCCGGCACCATCAATGTCGGCGTCTTCGCCGACTTCCCGCCCTTCTCCTCGGCCAGCGCCGATATGAGCCTCAAGGGCTACGACATGGATGTCGCGCAATACATCGCCGACACGCTCAAGGTGAAGCTCAACCCGGTCGCCGTCACCGGCCAGAACCGCATCCCCTATCTCAACGACCATCGCGTCGACATATTGATGAGCGTCGGCTACTCGAAGGAGCGCGAGCAGGTCATCGATTTCGCCGCCGCCTACGCGCCTTACTACATCGCGGTGATTGGTCCGGCGGCGATGACGGTGAAAGGCAAGGAAGACCTTGCCGACAAGTCGATCGCCGTCAATCGTGGCACGCTCGAGGACACCTCGCTGACCGAGGCCGCGCCCGCTTCGGCCGACATCAAGCGCTTCGACAACTACAATTCGGTGATCCAGGCCTTCATCTCCGGCCAGACCCAGCTGATGGTCGTCGGCAACGATGTCGGCGCCCAGGTGCTGGCCAAGCAGGATGCCTTGAAGCCGGAGCAGAAATTCCAGCTGCTGACCTCGCCCTCGCATATCGGCCTCAACAAGAACGAGGACGCCCTCAAGAAGGCGGTCAACGACGCCATCGCCAAGATGCTGGCCGACGGCAAGCTGGACGAAAGCTCGAAAGCCTGGCTGAAGACGCCGCTCAATCCCGACAACCTCAAGGATTGAGTTTCCATGGCCTTCGGCTGGCTTCCAGGCGCCGTCGGCGACATCGCGCACGGGGCGGCCACGACGATCTTGCTGATCGCCGTGACCACTTTGGCGGGGACGCTGCTCAGCATCCTCGGCGCCGCCGGACGGCGAAACGGCCCCGCGCTGCTCAAGCGGGCCATCGCCTGCTATGTCGAGGTGATGCGCAACACACCGTTCCTGGTGCAGCTGTTCTTCATCTTCTTCGGCCTGCCCAGCCTCGGCATCCGACTCGACCCGATCCTGGCCGCCATGCTGGCGATGACGCTCAACATGGCGGCCTATACGATCGAGATCGTCGGCGCCGGACTGGATGCCGTGCCGGGCGGGCAGACGGAAGCAGCCCTGGCTCTGGGGCTTAGGCCCCGCCAGGTGTTCATCAAGATCGTGCTGCCGCAGGCGCTCAAGATCATCTATCCGGCGCTGACCAGCCAGATCGTCATCATGATGCTGGAATCGGCCGTCGTGTCGCAGATCGCGGTGCGCGAGCTGACCTATGAGGCCGACATGCTGCAGGCGCGCACCTTCCGGTCCTTCGAGACCTATTTCGTCGTGACGCTGGTCTACCTCGCCATGTCGATGGCGTTGCGCCGCTTGCTGGTCACCGGCGGGCGCCGCGCGCTCGGGGCTGGCGTGTCATGATCGAGTTCACCCTTTGGGACATCGTGCGCAACCTTCTGCTGGCCACGCGCTGGACAGTGCTTTTGTCGCTGGCTGCCTTTGTCGGCGGTGGGCTGGTCGGCATGGCGGTGCTGTTCCTGAGGATATCGAAGCACAAGTGGAGCCGGCGCCTTGCCTCCGGCTACATCGCTCTGTTCCAGGGGACGCCGCTCCTCATGCAGCTGTTCCTGATGTTCTTCGGCCTGCCGATGCTCGGCCTGCGCATCGAGCCCTGGACCGCGGCGGTGCTCGGCCTCACCTTCTTCGCCAGTGCCTATCTCGCCGAGATCTGGCGCTCCGGCGTCGATGCGCTGCCGCTTGGCCAATGGGATGCCGGCGCCAGCCTTGGCCTCCACTATCTGCAGGAGCTCAGGCTGATCATCCTGCCGCAGGCATTCTCGATCACCCGCGCACCGACGGTCGGCTTCCTGGTGCAGCTGATCAAATCGACGGCGCTGACCTCGATCATCGGCTTCGAAGAGCTGGTGCGAACCTCCAACGCCATCAACAACGCCACCTTCGAACCGTTCAAGGTCTACGGCCTGGTGGCGCTGATCTTCTTCCTCATGTGTTTCCCGCTGACGCAATACGCCCGTTCGCTCGAAAAGCGCGCGGCGGGACACTGAGCCGAAGCGTTCAAGGCGCGAATAGCCCTTTGCCTGCTGCGCCATGACATAAGCACGCAAAAAAGCCCCGTCGCAGGGTGAATCGCCGGGGCTTTAGCCATGTACGAGCTACTTATCATGTCCGCATATGATGGTGCGCTAATCTGCTCAACAAACAGTAAGTTCGGCATGCAACTTGGAGTTGGTCAGCTGCGCAGGCGCGATCGAAGCCGACGTTCAAGCCAGAGATTTAAAGCAGTGGCCCAGCGGCTTGGTTGTCAGGGGGCTGGCGAACTTAACCGCTGGGCCTAACCGGCGAGGCGGGTGCGGCGCCGATCTGCCGATATATACGATATCGCTAATATAACATGAACACACCCCTATGAACGAAGGAAGGTAGCAAAAGGTGTAGCGGCGACCTCATTCGAGACGAGGGGCTATTTCTAACTGCCCAAACTGCGCTCAGAAGGTCGATCAGTGGGGCTTATGCCGAAGCGTCTGGCACCAACACAGAGTCCGAGGCGGAACTGCCACGGCTCTAGAATTTGTTGCAAGCAATTAAGAAGCCCGCCGTCCTAGTCGCGGCAGCATCGGGTCGATCTAGCCTTGAGCGCGATCTGTGGCGGAACGAAATGAGGGATGACGACCGCCGACAGCATTAACTCCGGCTGAGTACTAATGCTCCGTCTTCAAGCTCACCGCCCGGGGAGAAGGGCGAAGCGATACACCCTCGGCGCAACAGGTCGGTTGAGCGCACGCGAAAGAGCGTCCGCAGTGCGCTGACCAAGTTCAAGCATGACATTCTCTTTCGTGTCCGAAACCTTGCAGATGGGGCAAGAGAAGAGTTCGGGACCGCTCGGAAGACTAACGCTGCAAACGGGTACCTTGCAGCGGTTACAGCCGATTAGAGAGGTGCTTGGCGTCATCGTAGAGGTGTCCCGCTTTCGTAAGCGAACACTGCAATTACGGTGCCAAGCACACTTGATCCGTTGTGGGACAGAGGCGGTCGGCGCGAGCCCGGAACTCGGTCGTCAAAGAGAACGAGACGTGAGCGTCATCGCAGAACACATGCGCTCGACCGCTAGGGTTGCCGAAACACAGCCTTTTGGACGATGGCCTGAGTGGTTCCTCATTTAATTAGAGGGTGCTAAAATATCCTTGATACCGGGAGGTGTCGGATTGGAAGCTTCGCGCATTAGCTTCGAGGCCCGGCGACGGGCAGACTCGGTTGCCCCGCCGCCTACATATGATCCTTTCCGGGCAAGTGTCACCGGGGCGGCTATAGCTGGCGGAGCGGTTGCTGTTTTTTGTTTGCTTGCCGACAGCCAGCACATAACGGGTGCGATCACCACAATCATGATACTGGCGTTTGCGCTGTCGTATTTCCATCTGCGGAGCAAGGAGCGCAAGAATATAGAGGCCTTTGACGCCTCATACATCGATCTCCTGGAACTCGAAAGGGCAAGAGAGAAATTGGACCTGGAGAGGGCCAGGGAGAAAAGCTTGCCTGCATCCAAACCAAAGTCGCTGTCCGTAACAAAAGCTCGCGTCACGATAAGAAGTCCCCGAGTGCCGATACGGAGGGCCGAGCGATCGGGCGACTCACCACTGCATGGCCCACGCTGCCCCCGCCAACGGCGCTTGCTGGCTTTCAATCATCGAAGAAAGTGATGAACGACAAGTCGCCAATGCGTCTTCTCGAAGACGCTCACGATGTAGTTGTTGCCAACTCTCAAAGCCCCCCCCGCACGGGGCGCTCTCGTAGAAGGAGTTCTGCTGGTCAACGCGTCGCTCGCGATGGCGAAGACGCCGAAAGTACGCTTGCACTTGAGAAAACCACGAAGGCGAAAAGCAGAACTGTGGCCGCCACGATTAGCGAGCCTACGGCGACGATCGGCTCAATCGCGGTATTGCCTCTCTGCAGCATTAGATACAAGGCAGGCAACATAACCACGAGGCCGATGTTATAAAGGCCGTAGTGGATCATCACGACTTTCCGCGCTGCCTTTTGCCGGGCTAAAGGCGTAGTAGCCGCCGAAGATGGCGCTTGTGACCCATCCGAGAAGATTTATATGGGCATGCGCCGGAAAGGCACCGTGGTCGCCGGAGATTGCCATCGGTAAGCCGGCGGCGATCCCGAGAATGAGCCACACAACAGCTGTCTCAAAAAAGAGATCCGAAACCTTAGGCTTTTCAATACGAAATTCGGCGTCCGCCGTTCCTTGGAACGGCTGCTTTTCAAGCTACCTGCCAAAAGCCGACGATCTGCTTGCGGCCCCTCTCGAGATGTTCACTGCCGCCGCACCGGCGCCCCCCTTTTGCCTTCAATGCCCAAACGCCAGCGACGGCGCGATTTTATCCCGCCGCAGCCAGCGCGCGAGAAGCAAAGCCGCCACCACGGCCAGCCCTATCGACAGGCCCATCCAGATGCCGACGCCGTGGAAGCCGAAATGGAAGGCGAGCAGCACGCCGAGCGGCAGGCCGACGCCCCAATAGCCAATCGCGGCATAGATCATCGGCACCTTGGTGTCGTGCAGGCCGCGCAGCATGCCGGCGGCAACCGCCTGCGCGCCGTCGAAGATCTGGAAAAGTGCTGCAAAGACCAGGAACGACACGGCCAGCGCGATCACCCTGGCATTGGCCGGATTGGTGAGATCGATGAAGGCGCTGATCAGGAGATGCGGCCACAGGATCATCACCAGCCCCATCAGCGCCATGAACGAAACGCCGAGGACGAAGGCTGTCCAGCCGGCGCGCGACACGCCTTCCGGATTGCCGGCGCCATGCGCCAGCCCGACGCGCACCGTCACCGCCTGGTTGAGGCCGAGCGGCACCATGAACGAGATCGAGGCGATCTGGATGGCGATCGCATGCGCGGCCAGCGAATCCGCGTCGATCAGGCCCATCAGCAGCGCCGCCGCGTTGAAGATCGTCACTTCGAAAGCGAGGATGCCGGCGATCGGCAGGCCGAGCCGCAGCAAGCCCTTGAAGCGTGGCCAGTCGGACCGCCAGAAGCGGCCGAACAGGCTGTAGCGCCGGAACTTCTTCTCCAGCATCACCACGGCGGCCATGCCTAGGAACATCAGCGTGCTGGACAGCGAGGTGGCAAGGCCCGAGCCGGCGATGCCCATGGCTGGGACACCGAGATTGCCGAACATGAACACCCAGTTGGCGAAAACGTTGAAAGCGACCGCGACGAACACGATGATCAGGGCCCAGCCCGGCCGCTCCAGCGCCGAGATGAACGAGCGCAGCACGATATAGCCATAAAAGGGCAGCACCGCCCATTCGAGCCAGCGCAGATAGACGCCGGCCTGGTGCGCCAGCGCGGGCTCCTGGCCCATGGCCAGCAAAATGGCCTCGCCATGCCACAGCACGAGCCAGATCGGGATCGAGATCAGGATCGCCAGCCACAGGCCCTGGCGCACGGTGCGACGCAGATCGCGCACGGAATGACGGCGGCGTCCGAGTTCGGTGGCGATCATCGGCGAGGTCGCCAGCATCAGGCCGAGGCCGAAGATCAGCGGCATGAAGTAGAGGTTGGCGCCAAGCGCGCCGCTGGCCAGCGTGTCCGGCCCGAGCCGGCCCATCATCATGACGTCGGTGGCCGTCATCGCGGTCTGGCCGAGATTGGTCAGCACCATCGGCCAGGCCAGCGCCAGCGTCGCCCTGATTTCCTGACGCCAAAGATTTTCCGGCGCGCGCGCGCCGGCTTCGATCGCAGACATTGTCCTGCTCTTTCAGAACACGGCGCATCGGGACCACGCCCGGAAGCCGTACAACAACGGCGCAAAATGGCGCCGTTTGCGTCGTCTATTGAACGAAATGCGACACGATGGCAAGGGAGGAGGCTCGGCCAGCGATTGATCCAGCCCGTTCTAGGAGCGCCGTCGCCGCGTTCCCTTGCCGGCCGCGGGCTGATACGGATTGCCTTGGAGATCGGCAACCAGCGAACCCGCTGGGAGGAGTGGATGGCGTTCAGACAGCGAAAAAACACGGCCGCGATCCCGCGCACGATGCCGGCCTTCGAACACATCGTCACCGAAGCCAGCGACAGTTTCCTGTGGCGCCTCGACGACTATCCCTGGGAACGCAATGTCTGGAATTTTCATCCGGAACACGAGATCCATCTGCTGAGGAAATCCTCCGGCGTCGTGCTGGTCGGCGATCATATTGGCGAATTCGGCCCGGGCTACCTGACCATTGTCGGCGGCGGGTTGCCGCATGACTGGGTGACGGCGGTGCAGCCGGGCGAGCTGATCGAAGGCCGCGACATCGTCCTGCAATTCGATGCGCAGCGGCTGCTTGGCTCGGCCGGCCTGCTGCCGGAACTGCGCGAACTGGAGCCGTTCCTGGAGCGGTCGCTGCGCGGCATGGTCTTTCACGGAAGCACGGCGCTGGAAGGCGCCGACCTGATGGAGCGGATGGGAACGGTGCATGGGCTCGCCCGCCTCTGCCTGTTCCTCGAACTGGTCGGCCTGCTGGCCAGGACCGAAGAATACCAGCTCTTGTCGTCGCCGGATTTCTCGCCCGTTCTCGATGCCGCCTCCCTCGACATCATCCAGCGCACGCTGACCTATCTGTTCCAGCATTTTGCCGAGGATCTGAAGCTGCCCGACATGGCCGAACTCGCCGGAATGACGGAGAGCACATTCTCGCGCTTCTTCCAGAAGAACACCGGCAATTCCTTCAGCGACCATCTCGCCAAGCTCCGACTCTGGCAGGCCTGCAAGCTGCTTGCCGACACCGATGTCCCGATCACCGACATCTGTTTCCAGGTCGGCTACATGAACATCTCAAACTTCAACCGGGCCTTCCTGCGCAAGCACAAGATGACGCCGTCCTCCTACCGCAAGCTGTCGCGGCAGAGGCTGACGCTGCGCGCATAAGCACGCCCTGAAATCAACGGCTTAGGCAGGATCGATACTTGTGTGACGCAAGCCACCGCCGGTCGCGGCATTTTGCGCTGCACAATGCATAAAAGTACAGGTTTGCTGCAACGGGGCTTCTAGCTTGGCCCGATTGAACTGCTCATTTTGGCGATGGGTGGCAGGTCGTTCGGATGACGGTGAGGGTCGCATAGTCCGAGGACTTCCGCTTCCTGCGAGTGTTCCTGGAGGAGAAAAACCAATGAAACCAATTCGGCTTGCTGCCAGCCTTGGCGCAGCTTTTATGCTTTCCGCTACCGTTTCCACCATCGCATTGGCGCAGGCGCCGGTCTGCTCGGCACCGGTCAAGGTGCTGGCGCAGCCACGCGATGGCCTGACGCTTCTGGAGGACTCCAAGGCCGAGTTCCAGAAGCTCTCCGGCGCCAGCTTCCAGATCGACTATCTGAACGAGAACGACCGCCGGGCGAAATCGCGCGCCGATGCGTCCACCGTCGGCAATTACAACGTCTATTATGTCGACGAAGCCAATGTCGCTTTGTTCGCCTCGTCGAAATGGATCGTGCCGCTGACCGATTATTATCCGGCTGACTATGACTATGCAGACTTCGATCCCGGCCGCCAGAAGGTTGCGACCTATGACGGCAAGGTCTGGTTCGCGCCACTCACCGGCGGCGGCGACCTGATGGTCTACCGCAAGGACGTGCTGGAGGCCGCCGGCATCCAGCCGCCGAAGACGCTGGACGAGCTGATCGCCGACGTGCCGAAGCTGACCAATGCCGACAAGGGCATGTACGGCATCGCGCTGCGCGGCGCGCGCGGTTCGGGCGCCAACGTCTGGCGCTGGATGCCGTTCTTCAAGGCCTATGGCGGCAAGTGGTTCGATGGCGACAAGCCGGCTTTCAACTCCGAGGCCGCCGTCAAGGCGACCGAAACCTACCTCAAGCTGTTCAAGGATTCGGCCCCCGGTACGCAGACCGGCAGCTGGGATGAATCGACCGGCGCCTTCCTGTCGGGCCAGGTCGCCATCCTCGTCGAATCCACCCCGCTTTCGGGCATGGCGGTCGATCCGAAGACCTCGCAGGTGGTCGGCAAGATCGGCTTCCTGCCGCCGCCTTCGCCGCTGCCCGGCGGCGGCTACGGCCATGGCCTCGCCATTGCGGCGAAGGCCAATGCCGACGACGCCTCGAAGAAATGCGCCGGCCTGTTCATCGCCTGGGCGACGTCGAAGGAAAACGAGAAGCGCCGGCTCGACGCCCACCAGTTCGGCGAGCTGAACCGCACCAGCATCCTGTCCAGCAAGGAATTCGCCGATATCTATGGCGCCGATCTCGGCCAGGCGCTGGCCGAAACCGGCAAGGTCACGGCGGTGAACTTCTGGCAGGATCCGCGCTGGCCCGATCTCGGCGACCGCTGGGGCATCATCCTCGAGGAACTGGTCACCGGCACCCGCACCGACATCAAGGGCGGCCTCAACGAGCTCGAGGCCTATGCCAACGATCTGGTGAAGAAATAGCCTATCCTCCCCCCGCGGCGCGCGGTCCACGGCATTCCAGCGAATGTCGGGACCTGTGCGCCGCGGGTCCCGTTATCGCCATCGCCGCTCAGGCCCGACATCGCATGAGAGAGCTCAGACATGTTCAACCGTTCGAGACGCAGCCAGGGATAGACAGATGCCTCGACGCTCTTCCTTGCCGGTCACCTTTGTCGTGCCGACCCTTGCCATCCTGCTTGTCCTGTCGATGGTGCCTACGCTCTACGCGATCGTCATCGCCTTGCAGAATCGCGAGTTGAGCGCGACGGCCTATTCCTGGGTCTGGTTTTCGAACTTTTTCGATCTGTTCTCCGACCGCCGCTTCCTCAACGCCGTCTGGGTGTCGGTGAAATGGGAGATCGTCACCGTGGTGGCGACCATGGTGGTGGCGGTCGGGCTCGGCGTGCTGATGTTCGAGGTCGCCGGCCCGCGCTTGCGTAACCTCTACTGCCTGCTGTTCATCATTCCGGTGCTTTTGCCCCGCGTCTCGGCAGCCTTCGTCTGGAAGTTCGCCTACCATCCGCTCTACGGCATCGCCACCTATCCCTACCGCTTGCTCACCGGCGGGCTGATCTTCGATCCGTTGTCGAAGCCGGGAACGGCCTTGTTCGCCGTCGCGTCGGTCGACGTCTGGCAGTGGGGGCTGTTCTTCGCCGTCATCGTGCTGAAGCTGCTCGAAACCTTGCCGCCGCAGCCGATAGAGGCGGCTCGGCTCGACCACGCCAAACGCTGGCAGATCCACGCCTATGTCACCTTGCCGATGCTGAAGGCGCCGTTGATCAGCCTGATGTTCGTCAAGATGATCGAATCGCTGCGCTCCTTCGACCTGATCTATGTCATGACCCGAGGCGGCCCCGGCGTCGCCACCGAGACGCTCGACATGTATGCCTTCTCGCAAGGCTTCATCGAGTCCGGCAAGGTCTCCTACGCCTCGGCCATGGCGGTGCTGATGATGATCGCTACGGTCATAACCTTCACCATGCTGTGGAAGCGGGTGCAGGCATGAGGCCCGGTAGATTGATCGGCCGGATCGTGCTGGCCTTTGCAGGCTTCATGGCCGTGTTCCCGCTGCTGTGGACGGCACTCAATGCGTTGAAGAACAATGTCGACATCATCACCCGCGTACCACGCCTGGTGTTCACGCCGACATTGGCCAACATCAGCTATATTATCGGCCGCGACAGCGTGCTCACCGGGCTCTACAACTCGGTCGTCGCCTGTGGCTCGGCCGTGCTGATCGGTGTCGTGCTCGGCCTGCCCGCGGCTTACGCGGTGGCGCGCTATCCCAACCGGTGGGCCGGCGACATCCAGTTCTTCGTCCTGTCGCTGCGGTTCCTGCCGCCGGTGGCGGTGGCCATCCCGCTGATGGTGATCTGGCTGCAGGTCGGCCTCTACGATACTTTGCCGGCGCTGATCATCACCTATTCGCTGCTCACCATCTCGGTGATTATGTGGCTCGCCATCCCCGCCTTCCAGGGGGTGCCGAAGGAAATCGAGGAAGCCGCCTTCGTCGACGGCTACGGCGCCTATTCGGTGTTCTGGCGCATCGCGCTGCCCGTGGCCGCCCGCTCCCTGGCCGGGGCGGTCGCCTTCAGCTTCGTGCTGGTTTGGAACGAATTCCTGATCGCGCTGATGCTGTCGAGTTCGAACGCCAAGACCTTGCCGATCGTCGCTTCCGAACTCTCCCAGCAAGGCATGAATGTGCCCTGGGGGATCCTGAATGCCTCGGTCGTACTGCTGTCGCTGCCGCCGCTGCTGTTCCTCGGCGTGCTGAGCGGCTTCCTGAATTCCGTTTTCCGGCAAAAAAAGACTTGATGCGAGGATTTCCCAATGCGGGCACTGGTGCTTGAGAAAAAAGGCGAACTATCGATGCGCGAAATCGCCCTGCCACTCGATGTCGGGCCGGACGATGTCAAAATCGCCATCCACACGGTCGGCGTCTGCGGCAGCGATGTGCACTATTACACGCATGGCGCCATCGGCAGCTATGTCGTGCGCGCGCCGATGGTGCTCGGCCACGAAGCCGCCGGGACAATTGTCGAGACCGGCGCCAATGTCTCGACGTTCAAGGTCGGCGACCGCGTCTGCATGGAGCCGGGCGTGCCGAACCTGTCGTCGCGCGCGACCAAGCTCGGCATCTACAATGTCGACCCTGATGTCTCCTTCTGGGCGACGCCGCCGGTGCATGGCGTGCTCGCGCCGTACGCGGTTCACCCCGCCGCCTTCACCTACAAGCTGCCGGACAATGTCTCCTTCGCCGAGGGCGCGATGGTCGAGCCCTTTGCCGTCGGCATGCAGGCGGCAAGCCGTGCCCGCATCGTTCCTGGCGATGTCGCCGTCGTTGTCGGCTGTGGCCCGATCGGCATCATGATCGCGCTTGCAGCCCTTGCCGGCGGCTGTTCGAAAGTGCTGATTTCCGATTTTTCCGCGCCCAAGCTGAAGATCGCCGCGCAATATGCCGGCATCATGCCCGTCAACATCGGCGAGCAGTCGCTGGTCGACGCCGTCGCTGCCGCGACCGACAATTGGGGCGCCGACATCGTCTTCGAGGCCAGCGGCAGCCCCAAGGCCTTCGCCGATCTGTTCGATGTCGTGCGGCCGGGCGGCGCGGTGGTGCTGGTCGGGCTGCCGGTGGAGCCGGTGGCCCTCAACGTGCCGGCGGCGATCTCGAAAGAGGTGCGCATCGAGACGGTGTTCCGCTACGCAAACATCTTCGACCGCGCCCTGCAATTGATCGCCTCCGGCAAGGTCGACCTCAAGCCGCTGATCACCGGCACCTATGATTTCGCCGACAGCATCAAGGCCTTCGAGCGAGCCGCCCAAGGCAACCCGCAAGACGTCAAGCTGCAGATCCTGCTCACCGGCGAGAAGGGCTGACCATGTCCGCGATCACCTGCTCCCATGTCGATAAAGCTTATGGCGCCACATCGGTCATCCGCGACCTCAACCTCTCGATAGAAGAGCACGAGTTCGTCGTCTTTCTCGGCCCGTCCGGTTGCGGCAAGTCGACCTTGCTGCGCATGCTGGCGGGGCTGGAGGATATCAGCGGCGGCGAGGTCTCCATCGGCGGCAAGGTGGTCAACGATCTCGATCCGGGCGATCGCGGCATCGCCATGGTGTTCCAGAACTATGCGCTCTATCCGCACATGACGATCTTCGACAACATCGCCTTCGGGCTGCGGCGGCAGAAGGTGCCGGCGGCCGAAATCCGCAAGCGGGTCGAAGCGGTGTCGAGGACGCTCGGCCTGGAGCCCTATCTCGGCCGCAAGCCGGCCGAGCTTTCCGGTGGCCAGCAGCAGCGCGTGGCGATTGCCCGCGCCATGATCAAGACGCCAAAAGTGTTCCTGTTCGACGAGCCGCTGTCCAATCTCGACGCCAAGCTGCGCAACCACATGCGCGTCGAGATCGCGCGCCTGCACCAGTCGCTGAAGACCACCACCGTCTACGTCACCCATGACCAGTTGGAGGCGATGACGCTCGCCGACCGCATCGTACTGCTCAAGGAGGGCGTCATCGAGCAGGTCGGCTCGCCGGCCGAAATCTACCGGCGGCCCGGCAACATGTTCGTCGCCGGCTTCATCGGCACGCCCAACATGAATTTCATCGAGGTGACGGTCGGCCGCTCAGGCAATGGCTGGACGTTGACCGGAGCCGGAACGGTCCTTTCCATAGGCGGCTCGGCATTTCATCTCCAGCATGGCGACCGCGCCGTGCTCGGCATCCGGCCTCCCGACTTGAAAACCGCCGATGCCGGCACTGCCGGCATATTGCAAGGCACGGCCGATCTCATCGAATTCCACGGCAATGATGCGCTCGTGACATTCGCCTCCGGCGGCAAGGAGATCAGTGCGCTGGTTCCGGCACGCGAATGCCCGGTGTTGCACGCCCCTGTCCGCTACACCTTCGAGGAAGACAGCATCCATCTGTTCGACGCGACGTCGGGCGCGTCCCTGCGCAAGCAATAGCGGAAAGGCCTCGAGCAATCCCAGGAAAAGTGTGAAACGGTTTTCCGTCCGGAATTGCGTCAGAACAAAGAGGTAGAGCGGCTCGCCGTTTCCGTGAAACGGTGAACTGCTCTACCGGATCGCGTCGAGCGCCTGCCGCTGCCGGTGCATCTCCAGGAAAATTCGGTAGTCGCGATCGAAGCGGGCGCCGGCGGCCGGGTTGGCGGTGCGCGACTTGCCGCCTTGCTGCATGGCGAGGCAGGCGGCGTTGAGGTCGGGGAAAAGCCCGGCGGCGGTCGCCGCGACCATCCCGGTGCCGAGCAGCACCGCCTCGTCGGCCAGCGGCTCGACCACCGTGCAGCCGGTGGCGTCGGCGTAGAGTTCCATCAGCAGCGGGTTCTTGGTGTGCCCACCGGTGACGTGCAGCGTGTCGATCAGGTAGCCGTTTTCGTTCAGCGCCTCCAGCACATGGCGCACGCCGAGTGCGATGCCGACGGCGGTGCGCCAGTAAAGCTTGCACAGGCTGTCGAAGGAGGAATCCAGCGTCAGCCCGCTGACCACGCCGACGGCGTGCGGGTCGGCGAGCGGCGAGCGGTTGCCGTGAAAATCAGGCAGCACATGCAGTCGGGCGGCGAGGGCTTCGCCCTCGGCGGCACGCAGTTCGGCCACACGCCCGGCGATTTTTGCATGCATGGCGGCATCCGGCTCGCCGCCGGCACCGTGCCAGCGGATGATGTGGTCGAGCAGGGCGCCGGTGGCCGACTGGCCACCTTCCGACAGCCACAGCTTCGGCAGCGCCGCGCCGTAATAGGGGCCCCAGACGCCGGCGAAAGGCTGCGGGTCGGGCGACATCGCCATGACGCAACTAGATGTCCCGGCAATCAGCGCCAGATGCCGTCCGATGTCCTGCTCGTCGCCGGCAAAGCCGCCGAGCACGCCGAGCGCGCCGGCATAGGCATCAATGACCCCGGCGCCGACCCGGCAGTTTTCGCTCAGGCCGAGATCGGCTGCGGCTTGAGCTGTCAGCGGACCGATGTCGGCGCCGACCGGACTGGCCCGCTCCGGCAAATTGCCATGCTCGAAGAGATCGTCGAGGCCGACGATCTCGAAGAAATCGCGCTGCCAGGCACTGTCCTCATGCGCCAGATAGGTCCATTTGGCAGTCAGCGTGCATTGCGAGCGCGCCAATGAGCCGGTCGCCTGCCAGGTCAGGAAATCGGCAAGGTCGAATAGATAGCCGGCTTCATTCCATGTCTTGCGCAGGTTGCGCTTCAGCCACATGAGCTTCGGCGTCGCCATCTCCGGTGACATGACGCCGCCAATATAGTTGAGCACCTCATGGCCGCTCGCCGTGCATTCGTCGGCTTCGGCGATGGCGCGGTGGTCGAGCCAGACGATGGTGTCCCAGCGCTTGTCGCCTGACGTCGAAACGCTGAGCTGATCGCCCTGCCGGTCGCGCACCACCAGCGAGCAGGTGGCATCAAAGGAGATGCCGACAATATCCTGCGCCGCGACGCCGGCTTTTTCGCGCGCGGCGCGCACGGCGGCGCAGACAGCCGACCAGATATCGCGCGAATCATGCTCGGCATGATCGGGCTTTGGCTGGTTCATGGCTATCGGCCGATCGGCACGGCCGAGCAAGGTACCACTGGCGTCGAGGATGCCCGCGCGAGCGCTCCCGGTGCCGACATCGACCGCGCAAACAAACTGTTTCGTCAAGATGCTCTAACTCTCGCTCCCAGGCCTGCAATCAGATCGGGCAATTGCAGCATGTCAGCGAATATAAAGTCCGGTTCACTCGACGCAAGCCGCGCTTTCAAGCCGGGGTTGCCGGCATGCGCGCCGCCGGTGAAGCCAAAGACGCGCATCCCTGCCGCGCGGGCCGCTTCTATGCCGGCCGGACTGTCCTCGATGACGAGGCATTTGCGCGGATGCGCCCGCATGCTGGCGGCGGCGTGCAGGAAAAGGTCGGGTGCCGGCTTTCCCTTGGCCACCATGGCGGCGGAAAACAGATGCGGCTCCATCAGCTTGAGCAGACCGGTGACGTCGAGCGCATAGCGGATGCGTTCCAGCGTACCTGACGAGGCGACGCAGAACGGCAGGCCGAGCTTCGGCAAGATCTCGCTGATGCCGGGGATGGGCCTCAGCTCCTCGCGAAACTTGCGCATGAGGTCGACGCGCATGGCGGTCAGATGCTGGTCGGTAAGCTCCAGGCCGAAATCGCGGCCAAGGATCTCGCGCACGCTTTTCATGCTCTTGCCGAGGAAATGTTCGTAGGCGTCGTCCTCGCTGAGGCTGCCGCCGGCGAGCTTGATCATGCCGAGCAGCGCCGAGACGGAGAGCGCCTCGCTGTCGACCAGCACGCCATCGCAGTCGAAGATGACCAGTTCAGGCGTCATGGCGGCGGATGGCTCTCAGAGCTTGCCGGCGACGTAGCGCGTCAGCGTGGCGCGGGCCCCATTCGCCCACAACAAGTTGAGCGCGCTGCCGAAGGCCTCGACGAACGCCGTGGCGCGGCCGACATCGCCGTAGATGTCTTCCATAGCCAGCCAGGCGGCGGGCGCGTCCTTTGCCGCCTTTGCCGTCGCCTGCAACCGCTCCCAGCTCGGGTCGTTGGGCTCGATGACGGCACCGCTGTCGGTCGTGCCGAAGCAGTAGCGGCACCACAGCGCTGATTCCAGCGCCAGGCCGGCGACGCCCTTGCCGGCCTTCAGACGGTCGGCAATGGTCGGGATGATGAACTTCGGCTGGCGGTTGGAGCCGTCGAGGCAGAGCCTGCGGATGGTGTCGCCGATCTTGGGATTGGAGAAGCGCTTTTCGATGAGCTGGTAATAGTCCTCCAGTACCGTGTCCGGCACCGGCGGCACGGTCGGGATGATCTCGTCATGCTCGAGCTTGTCGAGAAAGCCGCGCACCAGCGGCTCCTGCATCGCCTCATGGACAAAATGGATGTCCATCAGGCCGGCCGGATAGGCGATGGTGGCGTGGCCGCCATTGAGGATGCGGATCTTCATCAATTCATAAGGCGAGACATCCTTGACGAACTGCACGCCGACCTTTTCCAGCGGCGGGCGGCCGGCGGTGAAATGGTCCTCCAGCACCCATTGTTTGAAGGGTTCGCAGAAAACCGGCCAGGCGTCCTCGACGCCGAAATCCCTCGCCAGGATGCCGCGCTCGCGATCTGATGTGGCAGGCGTGATGCGGTCGACCATGCCGTTGGGAAAAGCGACGTGGTCGTTGACCCAGTTGGCCAGATCCTCGTCGATCAGCCGCGCCAGCCCGATGACGCCATCCGACGTTACGTGACCATTGTGAGGGATGTTGTCGCAGGACATCACGGTGAACGGCACGATGCCATCGTCGCGGCGGCGCACCAGGCCGGCGAGGATGATGCCGAACACCGTCTTGGGGGTGGCGCCCGCCTGCGCGTCGGCGACGATGTCGGGATGGGCCGGATTGAACTTGCCGGAGGCCGGATCGATGAAATAGCCGCCTTCGGTGATGGTCAGCGAAACGATCTTGATCGCCGGATCGGCCAGGCGTTCGATGATGCCGGCCGCATCGCCCGGCATCACGAAGTCGATCATCGCGCCGGTGACGCGCGCGCTCATATGGCCGTCATCCTGTTCGACCACCGTGGTCAACCAGTCCTGCTCCTGCAGCTTCCTGCGACCGATCTTCTCGCCCTCAAAGACGCCGGCGCCGACCAGCGCCCAGTCTTGTCCGACACCCGAATTGAACAGATCGTCGAGATAGACGGCCTGATGCGAACGGTGGAAATTGCCGACGCCGAAATGAACGATGCCGGCCTTCAGCTTCGAGCGGTCGTACTTCGGACCCGCGACCTTGGCGGGTAGATTTGCGAGATTGGCGGAAGAGAGTTTCACGGTCATCTGTCTACCCTTTGGCCTGATATCGGCCTCGTTGCTCCGCCTCTCCCCGTCCTGTCGGGAGGGTGGAGGACGGCTCATGCGCTGCGAGGCCGATGCGGCCCCTGATGTTGGCCTCTGCTCCTCGCGGAGGACGAGAAGCAGAGGCCGCCCCCCTCAACTCATCCACTGGCCGCCGTCGACATTGTAGGTCTGGGCAACGATGTATTCGGCCTCATCGCTGGCCAGGAAGACGGCCATGCCGGCGAGATCCTCCGGTTTGCCCATGCGGCCGTAAGGCACCCCTTCGCCGACAAGCCGCTTCTTCTCGCCCTTCGGCCGGTTCTCGTATTTGGCGAACAGCGCATCGACCTGGTCCCACATGTCGCTGTCGACGACGCCGGGCGCGATGCCGTTGACGTTGATGCGATGCTTGATCAGGTCGAGCCCCGCCGACTGGGTCAGCGAGATGACGGCGGCCTTGGTGGCGCAATAGACGCCGACCAGCGCTTCACCGCGCCGTCCGGCCTGGCTCGCCATGTTGATGATCCTGCCGCCCTTGCCTCGCGCGATCATCGAGCGAGCGGCCGCCTGCAGCATGAACAGCGTGCCGGCGACGTTCACGGAGAACAGCTTTTCGTAGCTCGCCCGAGAGATTTCGACGATCGGCGCCAGGTCGAATAAAGCCGCGTTGTTGATCAATATGTCGAGGCCGCCGGCCTTGCTTTCCACCGCCTTCACCGCTGCATCGATGGATGCCTGATCCGCGACGTCGAGTTTGACGGCATAGGCGTTGCCGCCGATCTCGGCCGCCGTTTTTTGCGCGGCCTCGAGGTTGATGTCGGCAATCGCCACCGTGGCGCCTTCGCGTAAATAGGCTTCGGCGAAGGCCCTGCCGATGCCGCGCGCCGAACCCGTGATCAGCGCCGATTTGCCGGCCAGGCGCATGCTCACATCGCCTTCCCGTCGGCGCCGAAGCGATGCAGCTTGGCCTTGTCGGGCGTCAGGTAGATGGTGTCGCCGTGATGGACGGCGAGCTCGCCGTCGGCACGCACTGTCAGCGGCCCGACGCCATCGGCCTGGACATGCAGGAAAGTGTCGGAGCCCAGATGCTCGGCAACGCCGACGGTAGCCTTCCATTCGCCGGCCGTGGTCGAGATCTCCATGTGTTCGGGACGGATGCCGATGGTCTTGGCGCCATGTTTGGCCGCCGGCGCGCCTTCGATGAGGTTCATCTTCGGCGAGCCGATGAAGCCGGCCACGAACAGGTTGCGCGGCGTCTTGTAGAGCTCCATCGGCGAGCCGACCTGCTCGATGTTGCCGGCATTCAGCACGACGATCTTGTCGGCCATGGTCATTGCTTCGACCTGGTCGTGGGTGACGTAGATCATCGTCGTCTTGAGCTGGTGGTGCAGCTCGCTGATCTCCAGCCGCATCGTGCCGCGCAGCGCCGCGTCGAGGTTGGACAGCGGCTCGTCGAACAGGAAGGCCGAAGGCTGGCGCACGATGGCGCGGCCGATGGCGACGCGCTGGCGCTGGCCGCCGGAGAGCTGGCCGGGCCGGCGTTCGAGATAGTTCGTGAGGTTCAGCACGCGTGCCGCGTCCTTCACCTTCTTGTCGATGGTCGCCTGGTCCTCGCCCGCCATCTTCAGCGGGAAGGCGATGTTCTTGGCCACCGTCATATGCGGATAGAGCGCGTAGGACTGGAACACCATGGCAAGCTTGCGCTTGGCCGGCGCCTCGCCGGTGACGTCGCGGCCATCGATGTTGATGGTGCCGCCGCTGGTGTCCTCCAGCCCGGCGATCAGCCGCAGCAGAGTGGACTTGCCGCAACCCGACGGGCCGACGAAGACGACGAACTCGCCATTCTCGATCACCAGGTCGAGGCCGGGGATGATGGACGTCGCCCCGAAGGACTTGGAGACGTTCTTGAGCGTTATGTTTCCCATGGTTTCCTCCCCGAGGGGTTACTGTCCGTCGTCGGTTGGCGTGCGCGATACTATTTCACGGCGCCAAATGTCAGACCGCGCACCAGCTGCTTCTGGCTGAACCAGCCCATGATCAGGATCGGCGCGATCGCCAGCGTCGACGCTGCCGAAAGCTTGGCCCAGAACAGGCCTTGCGGGCTGGAGAACGAACTGATGAAGGCGGTCAGCGGCGCTGCGTCCGTGGTGGTCAGCCGGATCGTCCAGAACGCCTCGTTCCAGGCCAGGATGATGTTCAACAGCATGGTCGAGGCAATGCCCGGCACCGCCATCGGGGTCAGCACATAGACGATCTCGTTCCACAGCGAGGCGCCGTCCATGCGCGCCGCCTCGAGGATCTCGCCGGGGATTTCGCGGAAGTAGGTGTAGAGCATCCACACCACGATCGGCAGGTTGATCAGCATCAGCATGACCATCAGGCCGATGCGGCTGTCGAGCAGGCCGAGATTGCGGAAGATCAGGTAGATCGGGAACAGCACCGCGACCGCCGGCATCATCTTGGTGGACAGCATCCACATCAATATGTCCTTGGTCCGCTTGGTCGGCGAGAACGCCATCGACCATGCCGCCGGAATGGCGACCAGCAGGGCCAGGATGGTCGAGCCGACCGACAGCAGCACGGAGTTCAGAAAGAACTTGAAGTAGCCGCTCTGCGCCTGAACTTCGGCATAGCTCTCGAACGTTCCCGACGGGATCAGGTTGAAGCCCTGGATCGCCTCCTGCTCCGACTTGAACGAGGTGATGATCGTATAGAGGATCGGGAAGAAGATCAGCAGCGCGACGATCCAGGCGGCGACGGTCGCGATTGTCTTGTGCTGGGTGGTGACTGAGCGTGCCATCTTGTCCTCCCTTACTTGTCCAGGTTCTTGCCGACGGCGCGCATGGCGAAGAAGGCGACGATGTTGGCGAGAATGACCGCGATGATGCCGCCGGCCGAAGCCTGGCCGATTTTGAACTCCAGCAATGCCTTCTGGTAGACCAGGAAGGGCAGGTTGGTGGAGGCGTAGCCTGGGCCGCCATTGGTGGTGACGAGGATCTCGGCATAGACCGAGAGCAGGAAGATCGTCTGGATCAGGATGACCACGGTGATGGCGCGCGACATGTGCGGCAGCGTCAGATAGATGAAGCGGCTGAAGAAACCGGCGCCGTCCATTTCGGCGGCTTCCTTCTGCTCGCCGTCGAGCGACTGCAGCGCGGTCAGCAGGATCAGCGTCGCGAAAGGCAGCCACTGCCAGGCGACGATGATGATGATCGCCGTCATCGGATGTTGCCCGAACCAGTCGATCGGTTGCGCCCCGAAGAAGCGCGCTATGTCGGCGAACACCCCATATTGCGGATGCATGATCATGTTCTTCCAGACCAATGCGGCCACCGGCGGCATGACGAAGAACGGCGATATGACGAGGATGCGCACGATGCCCTGACCCCACATCGGCTGGTCAATCAAAAGCGCCAGCAGAATGCCGCCGATCACCGTGATCAGCAGCACGCTGATCACCAGGATCAGGGTGTTGAGGATCGACTGCAGGAAGGCGGGATTGGAATAGAACAGCGCGTAGTTCGAGAGGCCGACGAAGCCGTCGCGCACCGGATTGAGCGGATTGTACTGCTGGAAGGAGAACCACAGCGTCAGCGCCAGTGGAACGACCATCCAGACCAGCAGCAGCAAAACGGATGGCGCCATCATGAAACGGGCAAGCGAACGGGTCTGCTGAGTAGCCATGACGGTCACCCTTCAATGGTCGGACTTGAATTTTTCAGAGGCGTTGAAGGCGGCCGCCCGAGCTGGGAACTCGGGCGGCCGTTGCCGGTCGAGGAGGTGACCGGCATCGGCACCGGGAGGAGCCTTACTTGATATACCCGCCTTCGGTCATCGTCGCGGTGGCGGCGTCCTGGGCCTGCTTCAGCGCATCGTCGACGCTCGACTGGCCGGCCAAGGCGGCCGAGAAGAGCTGGCCGACGGTGGTGCCAAGACCCTGGAACTCTGGGATGGCGACGAACTGGACGCCGACATAGGGCACCGGCTTGACGGTCGGATGCGTCGGGTCGGCGGCGTTGATGGAGTCCAGCGTCATCTTGGCGAACGGAGCCGCCTTCTGGTACTCGGGGTTGGCGTAGAGCGAGGAGCGCGTGCCCGGAGGAACGTTGGCCCAGCCTTCCTTCGAAGCGACGAGTTCGGCGTAGTGCTTGCTGGTCGCCCAGGAGACGAACTTCTCGGCGGCGTCGGCCTTCTTCGTACCGGCGGGGATCGCCAGCGACCACGCCCACAGCCAGTTGCCGCGCTTGCCGAGCCCATTGTCAGGCGCCAGCGCATAGCCGACCTTGTCGGCGACTGTCGAGTTCTTCGGATCGGAGACGAAGGAGGCGGCGACAGTGGCGTCGATCCACATGCCGCACTTGCCCTGCTGGAACAGCGCCAGGTTTTCGTTGAAACCGTTGGAAGAGGCGCCCTCGGGGCCGTCGGCCTTCATCAGGTCGACATAGAACTGCAGCGTCTTCTTCCATTCCGGCTGGTCGAACTGCGGCTTCCAGTTCTCGTCGAACCAGCGGGCGCCGAAGGAGTTCGACATGGCGGTCAGGAAGGCCATGTTTTCGCCCCAGCCGGCCTTGCCGCGCAGGCAGACGCCGTTCACGCCATTGGCACGGTCGGTCATCTTGTCGGCGGCCTGCTTGATGAAGTCCCAGGTCGGCGCATCGGGCATCTTCAGCCCGGCCTTGTCCATCAGGTCCTTGCGGTACATGACGAAGGAGCTTTCGCCGTAGAAGGGCGCGGCATAGAGCTTGCCGTCGACCGAAAGGCCGCCAGCGATGGCCGGGATGATGTCCTTGGTGTCGTAGTCGGCGCCGAGCTTGTCGAGCGGCAGCAGCCAGCTCTGCTTGGCCCAGATCGGAACCTCGTAGGTGCCGATGGTCATCACGTCATACTGACCACCCTTGGTGGCGATGTCGGTGGTGACGCGCTCGCGCAGCACGTTCTCTTCAAGCGTGACCCAGTTGAGCTGGACGTCGGGATTAGCCTTGGTGAAGTCTTCGGTCAGCTTCTGCATGCGGACCATATCGCCATTGTTGACGGTGGCGATGGTGATGGATTCGGCATGTGCGGCAAAAGCGAGAGCGCTGGCCGACAACAAGCCCAGGGTGAGCGTGCGCAGTTTCATCAAATTCCTCCCATGAACCAAGTGAGCATTTGCCTTGGCTATGAGCAATTACTCACTTGGCGTGAATTATGTCAAGCGGATTCGATGCTGCAGCGCAGCACCGGGCTTGCCGATACAGGGCGACGGACAGTGCCCGTGCCGGATATTAGTCGGCGGGCGTGGAAGATCGGATCGGGTGAAAAAGGGCCTGTCAGCAGGCGATCTCGGCCAGCAGCCAGTCGCGGAAGGCGCGGATCTTCGGCACGTTGCGGCGCGCTTCGGGATAGACCAGCCAGTAGGCATGGCCGTCGTCGCCGACGAGATCGAAAGGCTGGATCAGGCGGCCTTCGGCAAGTTCCGTCTTGAACAGCGCCCGGGTCAGGATCGCCACGCCATGGCCGGCGATCGCCGCGTTGGCCTCGTAGGCCTGCGCGCCCATGCTGCTGCCGGGCCGCGTGGCAAGGTCGTGCGCATGCACGCCTGCCGTCTCGAACCATTGCGTCCACCAGACGTCGCCCGGATCGAGGATCGGCAGCCGCAACAGGTCGGCCGGCTCGTTGATGCCGCCGATGCTCGCCGCGAGCTTCGGGCTCAGCATCGGCGTGAAATCGGCGTCGAGCAGCTTGTGGGCTTCCAGCCCCGGCCATTTGCCGCCGCCCGAGCGGATGGCGAGGTCGACATCCTCGCGGGCGAAATCCGTCAGCCGGCTCGACGTTTCGAGCCGCACGGCAAGGCCTGGATGGGCCAGCTGGAACGAGCCCAGATGATGCGCCAGCCAGTTCGAGGCGAAGGTCAGCACCGTGGTTACGCACAGCAACCCGTCCGCGCCACCGCGCGCCGCGGCATAGGCCTGGCCAAGAATGGCAAAGGCCTCGCTGACCGCCGGCGCCAGGCGTTGGCCGGCTTCGGTCAGCTCGATCTGCCGCGGCCGGCGCAGGAACAAAGGTGCGCCGACGCGCTCTTCGAGCACTTTGATCTGATAGCTGACCGCTGCCTGTGTCATGGCGAGTTCCACGGCCGCCTTGGTGAAGGAAAGGTGCCGCGCCACCGCCTCGAACACCCGGACCGCCTGCAGCGGCGGCAGTTGCGAAACCTGTGGCGAGCTCAGATCCGGCATAAGGCCTCCTTATGGGTCCTTATTGACGTTCGATTGGCAAAGCCGGCCGGCAAGACCGACATTTCCGTCAACCCGTCATTCGGGTTCACGATAGCGGAGGTTGACGATCATGACCATGGCGCAGCAAAAGGGCACTCCAGCTCCGGATAATCGCTGGATTTCGTGGCTCACGGACGGATTCGGCTGGTTCGCGATCAAAAGAAGGGCGCATCTCGACATCAGGGACCTGTCGCCGCATCTGCAGCGCGACCTTGGTCTTCTCGATGGCAACGACCCTTTCGGTCGGCACGGATAGACGTGTTGGCTTTATCGCAAAAGCAGTCGCCCATGCCGCATACGGCAGGGCTTCCCGGTCAGATGCCGGCCAGAAGGGCGGTCGCTGTCCGCTCATCGGTGATCAGCCCATTGACCAGCCGGCGGTTCACGGCCGCCAGGATCCCGGGCAGCTTGCGCTCGCCCATGGCCAGCGCGATGACCAGCGATTTTTCGCGGGACGGTAGCGAGGCCGACGACACCCGGTCATTGGTGATGCCCTCGATCATGCGGCCTTCCCGGTCGAACACCCAGCCGACAATCTCGGCGATGCCGCCGGCCTTCTGCAGCGCCTTCAGCTCGCTTTCGGAAATGAAGCCATCCTCGTAGAGCGGCGCCCTGGGGCCGAGGTCGCCAATGCCGATGAAGGTGACATCGGCTTCCGCCGCAAGGGCCAGCGTTGGCTGGATCATCGGCTGGTTGAGCAGCATCTCGCGCTCCTGCGGCGAGGAGGCGATGACCGGCAGCGGCATCGGGAAGGAGCGCGCCTTGACGCGGTCGGCCATGGTGAAGATGACGTTGTAGAAGGCGGCGGAGCCGTCAGGCGAGATGTTGCCGGTCAACGACACGACCTTGTGCTGCGGACATTCCATCGGCGGCAGCTGCTCGATCGCCGCCTTCAGCGTGCGCCCGGTGCCGATCCCCATGACGATCGGCGTCGGCGAGCGCAGCCGCCGCTCGATCTCGGCGGCGGCGGCCTCGGCGATACCGATGGTGGTCGACGATGAATTGGGATCGCTCGGCACCACCTCGACGAGATCGAGCGCGAAACGCGATCTCAGCCGGGCCGCGAGATCCAGGCAGTTGGCGATAGGATGGTCGACCCGAACCTTGATCAAGCCTTCCGACACCGCCAGCGACACCAGCCGCTGCGCTGTCTGCCGCGAAATGCCGAGCGTGGCGGCGATCTGGTCCTGTGTGTTGCCGGCAACGTAATAAAGCCAGCCGGCGCGCGCCGCGTCGTCCAGCCTGTTGCTGCCGCCATCCTGCCGGGTACTCACGTCCTGCCTCCCAAGACCGCCGGTCATCAAGGCGGTCTGCCTTTAGTTTCGCAGGGAACGGTTGTCTGCGCAATTGTCAATATTAAGGGCAATTGTTCGCAACTGCGAGATGGGGATTGCCCCGCCGGCAGTGTCTGGCCGCCGAGGACGGGGCGGCTTCGGCTCCCGGTCGCGGCACCTTCTGTGATTCCGACGGTTTATCTCCCGGGACAAACCCTTTAAGGGGATCGCAAAAGGAGCGCTGCATGACACCAAAAGCGGTTTTCTGGGACATGGACGGTACGCTGGTCGACAGCGAGCCGTTGCACGAGGCGGCCCTGGTGGCGGCAATGCGCAATGTCGGTCTTGTACCGCCCGCCGATCTCCATGAGCGTGTGCTCGGCGTTGCCGCCTGGCCGGTCTACGAGATGATGCGCGACGAGTTTGGCCTGGACCTGCCCTTCGACGACTGGATCGTGCGCAAATACGAGCACTATCTGCCGCTGGTCGAAAGCTTGAGGCCGCGCCCTGGTGCGATCGAGGTCTTCGATGAATTGCGCGCGCTTGGCGTGCAGCAGGCGGTGGTCTCCAATTCCGACCGGCTGATCGTCGATGCCAATCTGCGTGCCGTCGGCCTCTTTTTTCCCGGCATGAAGACCGTCAGCCGCAACGATGTGCGCGACGGCAAGCCGCATGCCGAGCCGTTCCTGCGCGCCGCCTATCTGGCCGATGTCGATCCCGCGCATGCTGTCGCTGTCGACGACAGTTGGCCGGGCGCCATGGCGGGTCTGGCGGCGGGCATGAAGACGATCTTCTGGCCGGAAAAGCCGATGGAAGGACCGCCCGGCGCCATCGTCATCAACAGCGCCGGGGAATTGCGAGCTCAGCTCGGGCTCTAGTTCCGGTAAACCGGCTCTTCCTCGTCGAGGATCGCCTTCAACTCGGCGAGATGGCGTTCGGCCTGGCCCGGATAATCGTCCATCTCGCTTGCCGTCTTCTCGGCGATCGCATCGGACAATGTGCGTAGCGGGCGGCCGGTCCACAGCGCCTTGATGTAGGTCTCCGCGGCGCGCTCGAAATAGAACATGCGGTTGAAAGCGTCCGCCACCGTGTCGCCGATGACCAGCACACCGTGATTGCCCATCACCATCACCTTGACCTTGGGATCGATGAGAAGCTGCGAGCAGCGCTCGCCCTCTTCCTCGAAGGCCAATCCGCCATAATGCGCGTCGACGACATGGCGATTGAAGAACATCGCAGAATTCTGGTCGATCGGCGGCAATGTCGAGTCGGCCAGCGAGGCGAGCACCGTGGCGTGGATCGAATGGACATGCATGACGCAGCGCGCATGCGGCACGTTGCGATGGATGGCGCCGTGCAGGCCCCAGGCCGTCGGGTCGGGCGCGTTAGGCCCCGACAACGTGTCAGGATCGTTGGCGTCGATCATCAACAGGTCGCTCGCCTTGATGCGCGAGAAATGCACCTGGTTCGGGTTCATCAGGAACTGCGTGCCGTCCTTGTTGACCGCCAGCGAGAAATGGTTGGCGACCGCTTCGTGCATGTTGAGCCGTGCCGTCCAGCGAAACGCACAGGCGAGATCGACGCGCTCTTCGTAGAAGGGCAGGTTGGTCAGCGTTTCCTTCTGCAGGCGGGCGATGCTCATCGAAAATCCTCCGGTTTTGGCGAGAATGCCGCGACCGACGGCTGCCCGCAACGGGTTTTGGTTGGTGCAGGGAGAAGTTGCTGCTCAGGCCGCCGTGCTGGCGGCGGTGCCGACCCTCAGCCCGCCATGCTCGATGATGAAATCGATCACCTCCTGCAAGCCCTTGCCGCGCGACAGATCGGTGAAGCCGAACGGCCGCTTGCCGCGCATGCGGCCGGCGTCGCTCTCCATCACGTCGAGGTTGACGTTCACATAGGGCGCCAGATCGCTCTTGTTGATGATCAGGAAATCGGAGCGCGTGATCGCCGGTCCGCCCTTGCGCGGGATTTCCTCGCCCTGGCAGACCGAGATGACATAGAGCGTCAGGTCCGCGAGGTCCGGCGAGAAGGTGGCGGCAAGGTTGTCGCCGCCGGATTCGATGAAGATGATGTCGAGGCCGGGGAATTTCCGGTTGAGCTCGGCGATCGCCTGCAGATTGATCGAGGCATCCTCGCGGATGGCGGTATGCGGGCAGCCGCCGGTCTCGACGCCGACGATGTGGTCCTCCGGCAACGCCTGCAGCCGGGCCAGCATCATGGCGTCTTCCCTGGTGTAGATGTCGTTGGTGACGACGGCGATGGAGAACTCGTCGCGCAACGCCTTGCAGAGCTTCTCGGTCAGCGTCGTCTTGCCGGAGCCGACAGGGCCGCCAATGCCGATGCGAAGGGGACCATTGGGCTGGGTCATGTTGGGAACTCCGTGACGGCAAGGATGGCGAAGCTGAGCCCGATCAGCAGGCACAGCGGCGAATAAAGACTGGTATCGAGCCGGGCGAAAGGTTGTTCCGGCGTCAGTCGCCGCCACCACGGCGTGAAGCCGGCAATGCCGCGTCCCAGAAACACAAGCCCGATCAGCAGCGAAGTGGCGGCCAGGCCTTCCCTGGGGAAGGGCGAGGCAAAGAAGCCGATGAGCGCCAGCGGCCAGAGTGTCGCCAGGCCGAGACAGGCGGCGACGGCGAAACTGGCGAAGGACGACGGCATTTCGTCGACGCCGCGAAAGCCGACGACGGCGTGGGCGCAGGAGGCTGAATCCCTGCCCGGCCAGATGCCGCCAATGCCCCAATAGACATGCAACGCTGTGATCAGCAGCAGGACGAAGGAGAGGACAAAGGCGAGGACGCTCATGAGCGGAACAGCCGCGAATACTGGGTTTCGTGCTTCATCGCCATCACGTCGGAGACGAAGGCGCAGCCGCCGAGATCGTCCAATGTCGAGCGGGACGCGCGGGCGGCGGTCGAGAGTGCCAGTGGCTCGAAGCCGGCCAGCAGCGCGGTGGCCTCGCTTTGGCCGACGACGCCGAGCCGGATCGCCGCCTGGACGAGGTTGGAGAAGAAGGCTTGCAGGAAGGCGCACAGCGCGTCCTGCAGCGCGATAACGTTGCCGCCGGCGATGGCGCCAACGGCGGTGCAATAGGCGCATTCTGCCGGCAGGCGCGCTAACACGGGATTGGACCAAGCCGTTGCCGCTTTGAGGAAGGCCGCCCCCTGCAACATGGTCTCGGTGTGGCGCTCGCGCGAGCCGGCCAGCGCCTCGGCCAGTGCGGCCACTTCGCCGAGATCGCCACCGTGGCGTGCACGGCGCCAGCTCTCGGCGAACAGTACCGCATCGTTCCAGCCTGAACCCATCTCGACCAGTGTCTCCAGCCAGCGAACCAGGCCCCCGGCATCGGCAACCAGCCCGTCATGCACCGCGCGTTCGAGACCGTGGCTGTAGGCGAAGCCGCCGACCGGGAAGGCCGGCGACAGCCACACCATCAGCCGCAGCAAGGCGATGTTGGAAGGCTGGTCAGTCATGGTCGTGATGGTGACCGTGGTGAGAACGGCTGTGGGCATGGGAATGCGATTCACCATGCGCATCCGAATGGGATTCCGCATGGCTGTGGGAATGGTGATCATGCCCATGCCCACCGCCATGGCCGGAATAGGCACCGCGCACCGGCTTGAACGGTTCGGAAACCTCGCGCACCGAGGCGCCGAGCCCCTCCAGCATTGCCTTGATGACGTGGTCACGCAAGATGACGATCCGATCCGCCTCGATGCCCGCGGCGAGATGACGGTTGCCGATATGCCAGGCGAGCTCGGTCAGATGCACGCTGTCGCGGGCGCGGATGTCGTAAACCTCTTCCGGCGCGGCGCTGATCTCGACATGGCGGCCATCCTCCAGCACCAGCCGGTCGCCATCGTTCAGGGCGACGGGTTCGGGCAGGTCGACCAGCACCTTGCTGCCGTCGGCAAGTTCGATGGCCCGGCGGCGCAGATGCCGCTCGTCATGGGCAAGAACCGCACGACCAGCGGGCGCCCCGCTCCCGACATTGCCGGCGGGCAGCACGGAGACGGCGCGTGGGAATTTAGTGAAGTCGGTGTTGAGGTTGAGCTTCATTTCATCGAGCCTCCATTGGCTTGCGCCCGAGCGCGGGCGGGCCGCGCCAGCACGCGGTCGAAATAGGCGTTGACGCGCTCGGATTCGATCGGGAATTTTCCGGCCCGCGCCCAACCGCCCATATCGCCCAGCAGCACGTCGACAGCAGAGAACCGGTCGCCCAGCGCAAACGGCTTGTCGCCAAGCCGGCGGTCCAGTGCCTTGGCCTCGGAAGCGAAATCATAGGCCGCCGCGGGGCCGACATCGACGCGGACCTCCTTCGGCAGCAGGAAGCGGTGACGCAGCTTGTTCCACAGCGGCGCCTCGAACTCGCTCTGGGCAAAATGCATCCAGGAATCCATCTCGGCACGGCCGGCGACACCCGGATTGGCGCCCATGCCCTTGTCGGCGTGCTTGTCGGCCAGATAGACGCAGATCGCCGCCGAATCCGTCACCGTAAGCTCGCCGTCGACGAGGATCGGCACCTTGCCCGACGGGTTGAGCGCATAGGCTTCCGGCGAGCGCAGCTTGACCGCGACGAATTCATAGGGTTGCCCGAGTTCCTCAAGCATCCACAGGACACGGCTGACCCGGGATCCCTGTGATCCGACGGCCTTATACATGATTGAACCCTGCCTTTCCCAAGCAGACTAGACCATCCGCCATGGTCATACGATCGTGTCGAAGAGCCGCAGGATGAACGATATCTGGTAGATCAGCGCCGCCGCGACAAAGGCGATGTGGAAGCGGCGGTCGCGCAGCAGGATCGCGGCAATGCAAAGCGCGACGAAGATTGGCGTGCGGAACAGATATTCGTTGCCGAAGCGGGCGAAATGCTCCGGCCCTTTCAGCAGCGTGTCGATCACATCGAGCAGATAGGTTGCCGCCAGCAGGCCGAAGAACCAGCCTCGGCGCGAATAGAAGAAATCCTCGTAGCTTGTGTAATCCAGCATTGAATCCGGAAACAGCAGCGCGCAGAGCAGGAACAGCGTGATCGCGTAGAAGATGATGAACAGGTATTTGCCGAAGGTCCATGTCTCGATGGCGTAGAGGCCGAACTCCCACCACCAGAAATGCACCAGCATCAACAGCACCGAAGCGACCCAGGCCAGATGCACGGGATAGAGCCGGTACTGGCCCGGATGCTGGACGATGCGCGCTACCCCCGACAGCAGGCGCGCGACGCCAAGCCCGATCACCATGCCCATGACGATGCGGATGTGCGGGAAGATGTCGTGGGCGGAGGCTATTTCGGTGGCCATGCCTAGATCATTATGAGTTTCTGCGCGGCCGCATATTGCGGCCTGTGCATGCCAGCCGCAACGGATTTTGGCGGTCGAACTCAGAACAGAAAATACCGCTGCGCCATCGGCAGCACCGTCGCAGGCTCGCAGGTCAGCAATTCGCCGTCGGCCCGCACCTCGTAGGTCTCCGGGTCGACTTCGACATGCGGGGTGGCGTCGTTGAGCACCATCGAATGTTTGCCGATGCCGCCGCGGGTGTTTTCGACGGCGACGAACTGCTTGTCTACGCCAAGCCGGCCGTGCAGGCCTGATTCGAGTGCAGCTTTCGAAACGAAGGTCACCGACGAATTGGTCCTGGCCTTGCCGTAGGCGCCGAACATTGGCCGGTAGTGCATCGGCTGCGGCGTCGGGATCGAGGCGTTGGGGTCGCCCATCGGGGCGGCGGCGATCATCCCGCCGATCAGCACCATGTCCGGTTTGACACCGAAGAAGGCGGGATTCCACAGCACCAGGTCGGCGCGTTTGCCGACCGCGATCGAGCCGATGTCCTTGGACAGGCCGTGCGCGATGGCCGGGTTGATCGTGTATTTGGCGATGTAGCGGCGGACGCGGAAATTGTCGTTGTCGCCGGTTTCCTGCGGCAGTGAGCCGCGCTGGCGCTTCATCTTGTCGGCGGTCTGCCAGGTGCGGATCGCCACTTCGCCGACGCGGCCCATGGCCTGGCTGTCGGACGAGATGATCGAGAAGGCGCCGATGTCATGCAGTATGTCCTCGGCCGCGATCGTCTCCTTGCGGATGCGGCTCTCGGCGAAGGCGATGTCCTCGGGGATCGACGGCGACAGATGATGGCAGACCATCAGCATGTCGAGATGCTCGGCCAGCGTGTTGACGGTGTAGGGTCTTGTCGGATTGGTCGAGGACGGGATGACGTTGGGCAGGCCGCAGACCTTGATGATGTCGGGAGCATGGCCGCCACCGGCGCCCTCGGTGTGAAAGGCATGGATGGTGCGGCCCTTGATTGCCGCCACCGTGTTTTCGACGAAGCCGGATTCGTTGAGCGTATCTGTGTGGATCATCACCTGCACGTCATGGTCGTCGGCGACCGACAGGCAGCAGTCGATGGCAGCCGGCGTCGTGCCCCAATCCTCGTGCAGCTTCAGCGAGCAGGCGCCGCCCAGCACCATCTCTTCCAGTGCCGCCGGCAGCGAGGCATTGCCCTTGCCGGACAGGCCGATGTTCATCGGGAAGGCGTCGAAGGACTGGATCATCCGCGCCATGTGCCATGGCCCCGGCGTGCAGGTGGTCGCCAGCGTGCCATGCGCCGGCCCGGTGCCGCCGCCCAGCATGGTGGTGATGCCGCTCATCAGCGCCTCTTCGATCTGCTGCGGGCAGATGAAGTGGATATGCGCGTCGAAACCGCCCGGTGTCAGGATCTTGCCCTCGCCGGCGATGATTTCGGTGCCCGGGCCGATGATGATGGTGACACCGTTCTGCGTGTCCGGATTGCCGGCCTTGCCGACAGCCGCGATGCGGCCATCCCTGAGGCCGATATCGGCTTTGAAGATGCCGGCACTGGCATCGATCACCAGGGCGTTGGTGATGACGGTATCGACCGCGCCCTCGGCGCGGGAAACCTGGCTCTGGCCCATACCGTCGCGAATGACCTTGCCGCCGCCGAACTTTACCTCCTCACCGTGAATGGTGAGGTCCTTTTCGACTTCGATGAAAAGTTCGGTGTCGGCCAGCCTGACCTTGTCGCCGACGGTCGGACCATACATCTGGGCGTAGGCGGCGCGTGAGATTCTAGCCATCAGCGATTGCTCCCGAAACACGGTGTGGTTGAGGCCGGGCCGCACATTGCGGCCATCCAATGGTCACGCAATGACCCGCTCGGCGACACCTTCTCATCCCATTTGGCGGTTGAGGTTGGCAGGTCACCCCAAAACGACCGTTTGCCAAATCGATGGAAGGAAAATCCATGCGCAAAACGATATTTCTTGCAGCCGCCACCAGCCTGATGCTGGCCGGTGCCGCCAGTGCCCAGCAGCAGCCCGCCCAACAGTCCGCTCCGGCCACGCCTGCCCCCAAGGCGGCGACTCCCGCCCCGGGCGGTCAGCAGGCCGCGCCGGCGATCCAGAGCGTCAACATCGTCGACATCACCGAACTGCCGAAGGACACCCAGACGCAGGTCAATCAGGTCATCGCCCAGCGTGGCGACGCCGGCCTGCAGAAGCTGCGCAGCTCGATCGATGCCACCCCCAAGGTCAAGTCCGCCCTCGTGGCCAAGGGCATGACCTCGGCGCAGGTTGTCGCGGCCAGCATGGAGCCCAATGGTGCGCTGACCTTGATCACCAAGAAGGCCAGCTGACGATCCGGCTTGGCGGGCCGACTCCCGGCCCGNCAAGCCAATCGTGAAGGGAACCGTGGCCGGGCTGGAGTCGTTTCGTTTCATCAGCGTCGAAACAAAGTGCGAAAGCGAACGATGACCTCCATGACCTTGCCTGATGTCCGTTGGCTGCATATCGTTGCGGCGGCGGCGTTTCTGGCGGCAAGCCTTCCGCAAGCGGCGCTGAACGCGCAGGGCCTTGAAAGTCCGGAGACCGTCGACCGCATCGTCGGCTCGCAAATCAACGAGGAACAGGCCAAGGCCACCGCTGAAATCGGAAAAGTCAGTTCGGCAATCGACCGCACGCGTGAAAACATCACCACGGTCCGCAAGACCTCGAAGCTGGACAAGGTCGATATCGTGTTCCTGACCGACGCGACGCGCAGCGAAGGCGGCCCGCCGCCGGTCATCGAGAACAAGGTCCGGCAGCATCGGGACTATGTCGCCGAACTGCGCAAGGAGATCGAGGCCAACGCCTTGCTGTTCAATGCCATCGATTCGCGGCGCGTGGCGGCGCAGGACGTTCTCGCCGTCGAGTTCGACGATCCGGGAAAGATCGTCATCTACGCGGCAGCCAAGCCCTCTAGATGAGTTGAGCGCGCCGCGCCGCGTCACAGCTTGCCCATAACCTTCTGCTGGAACCCATAGACCTCGCGCTTGCCGCCGAGCGGCACCAGCGTTACGTCGCGTTCCTGGCCTGGCTCGAAGCGCATGGCGGTGCCGGCGGCGATATCGAGACGCATGCCGCGCGCCTGTTCGCGGTCGAATTTCAGCCCCTCATTGGTTTCGAAGAAATGGTAGTGGCTGCCGACCTGGATCGGCCGGTCGCCGCTGTTGGCCACTTTCAGGGTGACCGTCGCCAGACCCTTGTTGAGCTCTATATCGCCTTGGACGGGAATGATTTCGCCGGGGATCATCGGATATCACACAACACCGAAAGCGAGGCCGACGCCGATGGCCGCGCAGGCCGCGCCCGCGACGCGGGCCAAACCACGGAACCTCATGCCAAGCCTCAAGCCGGCGGCGATGCCGGTTGCATGAAGCAGCACGGTGGCGGCGGCAAAGCCGGCCATGTACTCGAGGCCGCCGGCATCTTCCGGCACTTCGGTGCCATGGGCGTGGCCGTGGAACAGCGCGAACAGGCCGATGATGGCGACGCCGGCCGCGACCGGCAGATCGACCGCCAGCGCCACCAGCAGGCCAAGCGCCACGACGGAGGCCAGTATGCCAGGCTCGACGAAGGGCACCGGTACATGCGCCATGCCAAGGCCCGCTCCGGCGAGCATGACGCCGACAAAGGCCGCCGGCCACGCCCAGATCGCCTTGCCGCCCTTGAGCGCCGCCCATAGGCCGACGGCGATCATCACGGTCATATGATCGAGGCCGGACAAAGGATGCATGAAGCCGGCGGTGAAGGACGAGGTCGTGCCGATGCCGACATGGGCATAGGCCGGCATGGCCGCGGCCAGAAACAGGATCGCCGAGAGGCACAGGCGTTTGGCGGGGATCATCTCGTTGCCTTTCGTTTGCTGTATCGGGTGGTCACGCGGCCTTGCGAGGACCGCAGCCCTCGGCCTTGAGGATGCGCTTGGTCGAGGCGGGATATTTCGTCAGCATCGCGGCGGGACGGATCGGTCGGGCCGAAAAGTTGCCGCCGCAATTGGGGCAGCTGCCGCCGAGCACGCCTTCCACGCAATCGGCGCAGAAGGTGCATTCGAAGGTGCAGATCAATGCATCCGCCGCGTCTGGCGGCAGGTCCTTGTCGCAGCACTCGCAGTTTGGGCGCAGTTCGAGCATCCGGGTCTCCTCACCTGATCGGTTCGTGCACGGTCACCAGCTTGGTGCCGTCAGGGAAGGTCGCCTCCACTTGCACGTCATGGATCATCTCGGCGATGCCTTCCATCACCTGCGCGCGGGTGACGACATGGGCGCCGGCCTCCATCAGTTCGGCGACCGGACGCCCATCGCGGGCGCCCTCGACGACGAAGTCGGTAATCAGCGCGATCGCTTCCGGATGGTTGAGCTTGACGCCGCGCTCCAGCCGCTTGCGCGCCACGATCGCCGCCATGGCGATCAGCAGCTTGTCTTTTTCCCTTGGCGTCAGGTTCATGCGGTTTCCCGAATCACAGTGACCATAATTTGGGCAACCCCGCCCGTCCGTTGAGCAATCCAACAAGCGGAACCAGCCGCTGGCGCAGTTGGTAGCCGTCCTCGGCGTAAAGCCTCGCAAGAAGCTTGCCAGATGCCTTGACGCTCCAGACGCTGGCGCCACCCTGGTCGCCGACGATCTCCCGGACCGGGTCGAGAAAGGCCTCGGGCCGCGGCGACACCAGCAGCAGCGTCGCCACCGCGATCGCGCCGCCGGCGGCCGCCGGACGGGCGAGCGAAGCAGCGATATCAGGTCCGATGCGGAAATCCTCGGCATGAATGAGATAGCCATCCTGGCGGACACGCCAGCGGTCGCCAAAACTGCCCTGCGCGGCGCGCTCACCCATGGCCAGGCGGCCGAAGACGGTCGCCTCCAGCACCAGCGCCTCGGCCCCCGCGGCAAGCTCGACATCCAATGTGCGGGCAAAGGCCGCACGGTCGAAGACGATGGTTTCCTGCGGCAGCCAGGCGACTCGGCCGTTTTCACCGACAGTCAGCCTGACCTGCACCTGGGCATGGTCGGATGCGGCGCGATAGACCTTCTCGCAGGCCTGGGTCGTTATCGACGCCGAGGCATTGGCACCGACATCCACATCCCAGCCGATGCGGTCGCCGCCGGTCAGCCCGCCGGCGGTGTTGATCAGCACCGCCTCCAGCGGGTCGGCCGAAACGGCCGGCAGCCTTATCTTGGCGGAGCCGTCCTGATAGAGGCGCCGCAGATGCGTGCGGCCGTCGGCGCTGGCGCAGCCCAGCTGTGCCAGGCCCGCGGCGCGCTGGGCCAAAGGGGGCGAAAACTTGGTATATTCGATCGTATCCACGCCGTCAGGTTAAGCACTGCGGCGGTTTTGTCGATATATAGCTTGTTGCTTGATGGCGTTTCCGTTTCTATAGAGGGAGCCACCTTGGTACGGTCAGGCGATGCTTGGCGGGGTAGAAGCGGACGATCGCGGCCTGATACCGAGGACAAGAAGGCGCTGTTCAGTTGGCGTCGAGAAACGACAAAGTGGGGAAGAGACCGAATGGCTGACCAACTGGCAACGGATATCATCGAAAAGATCAAGGCCCATGCCGAGCCGGGCGGCGAGGAGATCACCACCAGCACGGAATTGACGTCGCTTGGCATCCATTCCCTGGAGCTGACGGAGATCATCTTCGACCTCGAGGAGCAATATGGCATCGAGATCGAGATGAACACGGTCGATGCCTGGAGCAATCTGAAGAATGTCGGCGACATGGTTGAGGCCGTTCGCGCGCTGATCGCGAAAAAAGCCTGATCGAATGCTGAAACGCGTCGTCATCACCGGCCTTGGCGGGATATGCGGGCTTGGCACCAACGCTCCCGCGATCTGGAACGAGATGCGTGCCGGCCGCTCGGCGATAGGTCCAATCGAAAATCATTCCCTCCACGACCTGAAGGTCAAGATAGGCTGCGAGATCAAGGCGCTGCCCGACCATGGCATCGAGCGCAAGCAGCTGGTGTCGATGGACCGCTTCAGCCTGCTGGCGGTGATCGCCGCGCGCGAAGCCATGCAGCAGTCCGGATTGGCCGCGCATGCCGACAACACCTATCGCATGGGCACCATCGTCGGCGTCGGCGTCTGCGGCTTCGAGACGATCGAGGAAAATTACCGGGCCATCTTGCTCGAAGGCAAGAATCGCGCCGGCATCTTCACCGTGCCCAGGGTCATGCCTGGCGCCGCCTCCGGCCAGGTCAGCATGCATCTTGGCCTGCGTGGGCCGGTGTTCGGTGTCACTTCGGCCTGCTCGTCGTCCAACCACGCCATCGCCTCGGCGGTCGACCAGATCAGGCTTGGCCGCGCCGACGTCATGGTGGCCGGCGGCACCGATGCGCCGCTGGTCTGGGGCGTGCTGAAGGGCTGGGAGGCATTGCGCGTGCTGTCACCCGACACCTGCCGGCCGTTCTCAGCCGACCGCCAGGGCCTGGTGCTCGGTGAAGGCGCCGGCATGGCGGTTCTGGAAAGCTATGATCACGCCATGGCGCGTGGTGCCACCATCCTCGCCGAAATCGCCGGCGCCGGCCTTTCCGCCGATGCCTCCGACATCGTCGCCCCGACCGTGGAGGGGCCGGAAGCCGCTATGCGCTTCTGCCTCGCCGATGCCGGGCTCAATCCCGAGGACATCGACTATCTCAACGCGCACGGCACCGGCACCAAGGCCAACGACCAGATCGAAACCACCGCGATCAAACACGTCTTCGGCGAGCACGCGCGCGCGCTGTCGATCTCCTCGACCAAGTCGATGCATGCCCATTGCCTGGGCGCGTCTGGCGGACTGGAGATGATCGCCTGCGTCATGGCGATCCGCGAAGGCGTCGTGCCGCCGACGGCGAACTACAACGAGCCCGATCCCGATTGCGATCTCGACGTGACGCCCAACGTCGCGCGCGAGCGCAAGGTGCGCGTTGCGATCAGCAACGGTTTTGCTTTCGGCGGCACCAACGCCGTGCTGGCATTCAAGGCCATCTAATCCGGCGGTTACTACCGCCCCGGCGGTCACTACCGCCCGGGCGATCTCGAGTGCGCTTGACGATCCGCCGCGTTCGATTCGGTTGACTGCCCATGCATGGCGAAACTGTCGTCCCCATATTGATCCTGCCTGGCCATGCGCCTAATTCCTTGGCCACCCGCCAACACCGTGCACCCTTGGTGCAAATCCCCGCTCAGGAGTTTTCGATGGCCGACCTGTCCGCCTTTCCGATCACAACCCGTTGGCCGGCCAAGCACCCGGACCAGATCCAGCTCTATTCGGCAACGACCCCGAACGGCGTGAAAATATCGATCGCGCTGGAAGAAATCGGCCTGCCCTATGAGCCGCATCTGATCAACATCAGCAAGAACGAAAGCTGGACACCGGAATTCCTGTCGCTCAATCCCAACGGCAAGATCCCGGCGATCATCGATCCCAACGGCCCGGATGACAAGCCGATCGGCCTGTTCGAATCCGGTGCCATCCTTCTCTATCTCGCCGAAAAGACCGGCCTGCTCTTGCCGGCGGACGCGGCGCGGCGCTACGAGACGATCCAGTGGGTCTTCTTTCAGATGGCTTCGGTCGGGCCGATGTTCGGCCAGGTCGGCTTCTTCCACAAATTCGCCGGCCGCGAGATCGCCGACAAGCGCCCGTTGGAACGCTACCGCGACGAATCGCGGCGGCTGATCGGCGTGCTCGACGGCAGGCTCAAGGGCCGCAAATGGATCATGGGCAACGACTACACCATCGCCGACATCTCGCTGCTCGGCTGGGTGCGCAACCTGATCGGCTTTTACGAAGCGCGCGAGCTCGTCGGCTTCGACGATTTTGCCAATGTGGCGGCATGGCTGGAGCGCGGCCTGGCCCGGCCGGCGGTCCAGAAGGGCCTGACCATTCCAGCAAAAAGCTGAAACCGCCTATAGGGCAATTGTCTTGATCGGGTGGATTGGGCCCGGTGGACGATAAAGTCGTGTTACTTCGCCTTGGCTTTCGACCCACCCTTGCCGATCACGGAGGCAGCCAAAGAGGCCGCGCCGCGCGCGGTGGCGACCACCGCGCCGGCCGCTATGCCAGCCACGGTGCGGACGGTGCCAGGCTTGTTTGGCGCCGGTTTGCGCGGGCTGGCGGTCTTCGCCGCCGGGACAACCTTCCTGGGGGCGGCCTTGCCGAAGGCGCCCTTGGCGTCTTTCGAGCGTTCGGCAATCGCGGGGCCAGCGCCGGCCTTTGCCTCAGTCGCCTTGGCAGGCCTCGTCTTCGCAGGTTTTTTTGCCTTGGTTGCCATCGGAAAATCCCTTACGCCGGACAAACGGGTTGTCGGGCATAACGGCGCGAAACCCTTAAGGTTCCCGTCGAAAAATACCGAAAATTGAACGTGTTAACCAATGACCAGGTCGGCAGCCCTTCGCCGGGCCAGCACGCGCTCGATGTTGGGCATGTCATTGGAGGCGATCCAAGCGCGCGCATCCTCATCCGAACGTCCATGGCCGTGCCAGCGCTCCATCAGGCGGCGCTCGAGTTCGTTGCGCGGGACGTCGACGAAAATCGAGAAGTCGAACAGCGGCGCCAGCCGTGACCAGGGCTCCTCGTCGAGCAGAAGGTAATTGCCTTCGACCAGGATGAACTTGGTCTCGGTGCCGACGATCGCCGCGGCGGCACGCGACAGTTCCATGTCGCGGTCGAAGACGGGAATCGCGATGTCGGGTTCGCCGGCCCGGATGCGCTTCAGCAGGGTTTCGAAGCCGGCGAAGTCGAAGGTCTCCGGCGCGCCCTTTCGCGCGCGCAGGCCACGCGCGTTGAGCACGATGTCGTCGTAATGGAAGCCGTCCATCGGCACGACTTCGACCGCTCCTTCCGGCAAAAGGCCGTGCAGGCCGGCCGACAGCGTCGATTTTCCCGCCCCTGGCGGTCCGGCAATGGCGACGATGAAGCGCTTTGCCTTGCCGGCGCGCTTGAAGATGGTGGCGGGGAGGTGGGCGATTTCGGACATGGGAGCCTCATTTGCCCTGATGATAGGCACGATATGTCGGCCGCATCTTGGCGGCAGTCGGTGGAAATTTCAAATCCCCCGCACGCAATCCCCCTCAGCCGGCGCGAATCAGCCGGCAACAGGCCGGCCAATGCGCAGGAAAGCGCTGTCGAACGGCACTTCCCTGGTGGAGCCGCCGGCAGCGAGCCGCATCCGGCCGTCGGCCGCGGTGATGTCTTGCGGCGGTTGACCGCCAGACTGAGGCAGGGCGCCGATGACGTGGCGGAACGAGATGCTGCGGCCTTCGCCAAGCGCAAAGGCGGTCGCCACGCCCTCGCGCCTCAGCCAGTTGTCGCCGATCGAGGCGGCATGGCCGACCGCGGCGCGGCCGTCCTCGATGCCAAGCACCCCCAGATGACGGCCGCTCCACGGCGCATAGTCGCGCCCGCCATTGCTGAGCCACAGCATGGTGACGGGCAGCTCGGTGGGGTTCTTCAGCACCAGCACCAGGTCCTCCTCGGCCTGGCGCGCCAGCGCCGTCCAACCCGGCCCGCCGTGATCGGCCTCGACAAGGGTGACGAAATCCTCGCGCCGGTCGTCCATGCGGTATTCCGTCAGGTCGAGCGTGCCGCCACCCGCAGCGGGAAAATGGCTCAGGTCCACCGCGCGCGCCGGATAGGCCAGCAGGAAGCGGCCACGCGCCGGGTCTGGTTCCAGCGGGTCGGAAGGCGTCGCGGCAAAGCGTTTGCGCGAAAAGGCCAGCCTGCCGCCGCTCGCCATCACCGTCATCGGGTGATGGGCGACGGAAATCGCGCCGGATCCGCCGGAAAACACATGTTCCTGGTAGAGGAAAGGATGATCGTGCCGCAGCGTGAAGATCTTGTCGACGCTGGCGCCCATCACCTTGTGCCGCAGCCGGAAGACCGCGCGCCAGCCATCTTCCGTCGCGCCGCTCTCGGTGACATCCCAGGCGCTGTTGGCCGGCCAGCCATGCAGCGGCGCCTCCTCGACATCGCTGCGCGAAAACGGCGCGCAGAGGAAATCGCCGGACAGCCGGACGGTGCCTTGCGGCAGGCCCTTCGGCAGTGCCTCGCTGGTGTCAACCCAGGGCGCACGGTGCAACGGCTTCAGCCGGCGTCCGCCGTTCTCGACCACCATGTCGGCGATGTGGCCGACGGTGAGATCGAGTGAAACCGAAATACCCTTGGCCTTGATCGTGCTGATGGTCATTGCGCACCTGTTGATTCTACCCGCAAAAGCAAAGCCCCGTGCGCTGCTAATACGCAAGCGCGGCGACCGGCATTTTGCATCAGTGCCAGCTACTGCCGCTTGTATTCCCTCACCGGCGATTTGTTCCGTCGGTGTAGGTGACCTGCACCGGCATCGATTTCACGCTGTTTCGTGGCGCGAGGAACCCAAGGCCGCGACATTGCCAGGGCTGTCAGCCATTAACCAAATGGACGCATCAATCGCGTTACGTTAGCTTCTCCGCATCTCAGCAACACATCGCCAGAACAGTCCTGCCCTTGTCCAATTCCCTTCCGCTCATCCAGAGGTTCTTCGTAGCGCTCGGCCTGATTCTGATGGTCGCCGGCTGCTCGACCACGACCCCGCCGGACCAGGTGCTTGCGGTGCCGGCGCCGCCGCAGAAATATGCGGCGATCGTCGTTGACGTCAAAACCGGCAAGCAAATGTTCGAGGTCAATTCGACGGCGCAGCGCTATCCGGCGTCGCTGACCAAGATGATGACGCTCTATCTGCTGTTCGAGGCGATGGAGTCCGGCCGCGTCAGCAAGGAAACGCAGATCCCGGTCTCCGACCACGCCGCCTCGCAGCCGCCGACCAAGATGCGCTTTCGCCGTGGCGAGTCGATCGACGTCGATTCCGCCATCCGCGCCATCGTCGTCAAATCCGCCAACGACGTCGCGGTGGCGGTCGGTGAATATCTCGGCGGCTCGGAAGACCAGTTCGCCGCCATGATGACCGCCAAGGCGCGTTCGCTCGGCATGACCAGCACCACTTTCCGCAATGCGTCGGGCCTGCCCGACGACAGCCAGATGACGACCGCGCGCGACATGGCGGTGCTCGGCATGGCGCTGCGCCAGCGCTTCCCCCAGCATTTCCACTATTTCTCCGAAAGCGATTTCATGTTTCGCGGCAAGCTGGTGCGCGGCCACAACGACATGCTCGGGCGCGTGCGCGGCGTCGACGGCATCAAGACCGGCTACATCAGGGCCTCCGGCTTCAACATCGTAACCTCCTACAATGCCGATGGCCGTCAGCTGATCGTGGTGGTGATGGGCGCCGACTCGGCCCGCCAGCGCAACGACCACGTCGAAGCGCTCATCCAGCGCAGCCTGTCGCCGACGACGGATACCACCAAGACCAGGCTGATGTTCGCCGAGCAGCAGTAGAGCCAGGGGCGCCGCCCCTCATTTCGTCATCCTATGGCGAAGCAAGGAGCGGAGCGACGCGGCGCAGACCATAGGATCCATGCCGGGACTCCGAAGCTGTCGCCACGGTCCAGAATTCTGCTCCGCTGCACTCCGGGTCAACGTTCCGGCAGGATTCTAGGGTCTCCGCGACGCCGCGACGCGGCTGCTGCGCCCGTAGATGACGAAGTAGGAGAGGCCTCCGCCAATCCTCAGAATAACCACCAAAAAACCCCGCAGCCGGCTATTGTTTCACGACTGTCACGCAATCGTGCGGAAGGCGTGGCATAGGCTGCGAAAACCCATGGTGGCACTGCCACGCCGCCTTGGCGTATCCTAACCCGCACCGCGACAGCAGGAGCCCGCATCATGAGCACTGTTCCTAAGGCATCCGAGCAGCAGCTGGCCGACAATGAGAACGACAGCGGCGGCGAATATTTCGAGGCGCCGACCACGCCGGAGGATCCGCACGAGGTTTCGGACGAACATTTCGACACGCCCGAAGTGCCGGACTCCGAGCCATCGGCCCCCGGCGCGTCGCGTATAAAGCCGAAGAAAAAGCCGTCGGCGATCTCCGGCCGCAAATTCCACAAGCGCGACCTGGTGCGCATCGACACGCTGCGCCCGAGCCTCGCCGACCGCATCCGCTCAGACCATCCGGACCTGCCCAGGGGCGCCCGCGTCAGCCGCGAGGAGCTCGGCCGCTACCGCATGCGCTACATGGAGGAGCTGCTGCAGCAGGAGCACGGCGAATTCTCCGAGCTCGACCGCCAGGTGGTCGAATCGATCGCCAAGCAGGACACGATCTCCGAGAACTCGGAGGAGGAGTTCGAGGAGCACCGCACCTTCCCCGACCGCATCTCCGACAACATGGCCGCCTTCGGCGGCAGCTGGTGGTTCCTGATCTCGTTTGCCACCGTGCTTCTGGTGTGGATCGGGATCAATTTGTTCGAGGGCATCGGAGGCGCCTTCGACCCCTATCCCTTCATCCTCTTGAACCTGCTGCTCTCCTGCATCGCCGCCATCCAGGCACCGGTCATCATGATGAGCCAGAAGCGCCAGGAGGTGAAAGACCGCCTGCGCTCCTTCAACGAATACCGCGTCAATCTCAAAGCCGAGCTCGAGGTGCGCCATCTGCACGAAAAACTCGACTACCTCATCTCGCGCCAATGGACGCGGCTGGCCGAAATGCAGCAGATGCAGCTCGATGCGATGAACGAGCTGGCCGGCGCCAAGAAAGCCAAACGCGCCGCGCACGGGGTGAGAAGGCGAAGGGCGGCCAAGGCCGAAGCTGGGCAGTAGACCCGGCAGGTCCCCAGTCCATCAGCGACCGCGCTGACAAGGGGCGGCGCTGCCGTCGGCCGCAGGCACGACATATTGCGCAGGCACGGATCGGCAGGATCGGGTTCGCCTGTCGATCCCATCGCGCGCTTCGCGGCACCCGGGTTCACGGGCCGGTCAATCCGGCAAGAGGACCGTTGCGCGGCCGCTGGTGAGGTCGATCACCATCCGCGCGATCGAGGACGCATCAGCCTCGGGGAGGGCAACGGTCAGTTCCGCCCCGGTCTCGATGAAATTCTCATGCAGGATGCGAACCCCGGAAGATGCCGCCAGCCGCGCCTGGACCAGGGCAAGATCGGAGAACCCGCACGTAATGGTCGCTTCGACCGTCGTGACGATCGGAATTCTGACGGCCGTTCGAAGACAGGCGGATGCCGTGCCGCCGTAGGCGCGCATGAGCCCGCCGCTGCCGAGCAGGATGCCGCCGAACCAGCGCGTGACCACGACCGCGACATTGTCGAGCATCTGACCGTCGAGCGCCTGGAGAATCGGTTTCCCGGCCGTCCCGCTCGGTTCGCCATCATCGTTGAACCGGTACTTCATGCCGATGCGCCATGCCCAGCAATTGTGGTTGGCATCGGCAACCGAGTGAGCGGCTATGAATTGCTTCGCTTCCTCCTCGCTCGAAACAGGTCCAGCAGCCGCCAGGAAGCGGCTTTTCTTAATCTCCTGCCCGAATGTTGCGGGCTGCTCGATGCTGAACATGACGCTCTTCTGGTTTGTAACGCCTGGTGCCGGGCCGCGGGATAGCGCAAGAGGAGGTCGATTGGTAGCAGCAGGTCCACCGGCAGCGCAGCTCTAAATGCCATCCAGCAGGTGACGCACCCGGCAGGGCGCGAATTCATGGCCGCTCCTGTCGGAGAACGCCGCTGCTCGATTTCGCCGTTGAAGCCCACGCCCGCTTCCGCTAAGAAGCCGTGACTGCCGGTTCACCCGGTTCGTTTTCCGGTTTCCGGAAAGCACCCGTAGCTCAGCTGGATAGAGCGCTGCCCTCCGAAGGCTCGTGTCAAGCCGGTGGGTGGTGAATTGGAGAGAAAAAGGACATAGAAGATCAATGGTTTACGCGAGGGGTATCCGGCCCTTCAAAGTCGCGGAAAATCTGCGTAAGCACTGCGTAAGCAAGATGCACCCGTAGCTCAGCTGGATAGAGCGTCGCCCTCCGAAGGCGAAGGTCACAGGTTCGAATCCTGTCGGGTGCGCCAGTTTCTCCCTAGCGCATTGAAAAGCCAAAAGGTATAAGGTTTCAGGACCTTAGACAAAGCCGCCTTGTACACAAAGGGGTCCCACTTGGGCGGTTCATCATGGCGGCTTTGAGCTACATGCAGCGGCGGTCTTCAGGCATCTACGAGTTTCGCAAGCGGCTCCCCTTAGAGCTTGCCGCCAAGCCCGTGCCCCCTCATCTGCGCCCCAGACTGGCCGAACTGGTCAACCCCGCCACCGGCCTCTTCAAGCGGGAGCTTACGGTTTCCCTCAAGACGGTAGACTACAAGCTGGCCAAGCTGGCCTGCTGCCGGTTTTTCGGACACCTGGTTAAGCTAACATAGCTTTCTCCTCGAACTCGACAGGGCTCATATAGCCCAACGTCGAGTGCCGTCGCCGAGGGTTGTAGAAGCGCTCGATGTAATCGAACACGTCGGCCCTTGCGTCATCCCTCGTCCTGTAGACCTTGCGGGCTGTCCGCTCTGTTTTCAGCGACGAGAAGAAGCTCTCCATCGCAGCATTGTCCCAGACGTTGCCCGACCGGCTCATCGAGCAGGTGATGCCGTGATCGGCCATCAGCCGCTGGAACTGCTCGCTCGTATATTGGCTGCCTTGGTCGCTGTGGTGCAGCAGGCTGTCGGGCCGACCTCTGCGCCAGATCGCCATGAGCAGCGCGTCGGTGACGAGCTGCGCCGTCATCTCCGCCTTCATCGCCCAGCCGACGACGCGCCTGGAGAACAGGTCGACGACGGCCGCAACGTAGAGCCAACCTTCAGCGGTCCAGATGTAGGTGAAGTCGGCGATCCACTTCTGGTTCGGGGCCGATGCCTCGAAGGCGCGGTCAAGGAGATTGTCCGACACTGCCGCTCGCTCGCCCATGTCCTTCGGCAGTCCGCGGCGCCGAGGCCGGGCCAGCAGAGCGTTCTGACGCATGAGCCTCTCGACGCGATGCAGGCCACAGGAGAGACCCTCAGCCAGCACGTCATGCCAGACGCGCCTGGCGCCATAGGTTCGGTCGCTGCTCTTGAAGCTGCGATCAATCGCCGTCACCAGAACCTCGTCGTGCCGGGAGCGAGCGCTGGGACTGCGATTAAGCCAGGCATGGAAGCCTGAGCGGGACACATCCAGCGCGCCGCACAACCATGCCACCGGCCAGATGTTCCGGTGCCTCGCGATGAAAGCGAACCTCATGTCACTTCCCTCGCGAAGTAGGCTGCGGCCTTTTTTAGGATGTCGCGCTCCGCCTTCAGCTTCGCGACTTCCTTGCGCAGCCGGTCAATCTCGAGCTGCTCCGGCTTCATCTGCCCATGGCCGGGAAACGCATGCTGCGGATCCGTCGACAGATCGCGCACCCATTTGCGCAGCACGTTCTCGTGGACATCGAGGTCGCGGGCAGCCTGGGCCACCGCAACGCCCCGATCCTTGATCAATCTCACCGCCTCAAGCTTGAACTCGCGGCTGAACTTTCTTCTTTGCATTCCCACTCTCCAGTTCCGTCAAACACCTTATCTCGGTGTCCGAAAAACCGGCAGCAGGCCA
>NZ_AXAE01000015.1 GCF_000472705.1 Mesorhizobium erdmanii USDA 3471
GTTCGACTATGCAACGGACGATCTTGTCCGCCGCGTCCAGCAGACCGGGGTTGTCAGCCTCCTCGGATGCGCCTTCAAGCTTGGCAAGGCATTTGCCAGGAAGGTCGTCGCCTTCCGGCCAACCGCAACAGACGGCGTCTTCGATGCTTTCTTCCGACACCAGAAAATAGAAACAATCGACCTCAATGCTCTCAAGCGATAACATCAAAAACTGTTCGCGATGTCTCCGAACACCTGTTCGCGATGTCTCCGGTCCAAACACACCCTTGTGGGGAAGAGGGTGAACATTTTACTCAGCCAGTAGCTCCCGGAGCGCCATGCGCTTGTAGGCGGCGACCAGCCTGTAGCCCTCCTGCCGCTCGACGGAGATCGCCAGCCGCACGGCGGCCTCGCCCATCTGCCAGACCAGAAATGCCGTCGTCTCCAGGGCGACGGGATCGGCGCCGGGACGCAAACGCTTCAGCACCGCTACGAGGAATTCGGCGTTGGCCCGGCTGTCGGCGAGCTCGAGCTGGCGCAGCGCCTTGTCGGCCTGCGTACCCGACCAGATGTCGCGCATCACCGGCTCGGCCAGAAACAGGCCGTAATAGATGTCGACCAACTCCGAGAAAGCCCGCCGCAGCCCTGCGGCGTCGCTGACACCCTTGAGCTCGGCAGAGATGCAGGCCTGGCTTTCGGCGGTGTAGCGCTCGGCCAACGCCCAGATGATCGCCCGCTTGTCGGGAAAGAACTGGTAGAGCGAGCCGATCGACACCCCTGCCCGTTCCGCGACCTCGCCCATGCGCATGGCGTCGCTGCCCTGTTCGGCGATCAGCGCCGAGGCAGCCGCCAGCATGCGCTCCACCCGCTCGCGGCTGCGCTGCTGAATTGGCGCCCGTCGTGGCGGGGCCATCTGCTCGTTGGCCGGGGTGCCTTCCATGAATGTCTCCAACAAACGCATTCGGCAAAATCGCCGGGGAGTAGCTTGACTCACAAAATACGAGGGTTTATCACGTTTAGCAAATGTGAGGATTATTCATATTTTTACACAGAGGAAGATAACCATGACCGACACCAAACCAATCCTGATCCTCGGCGGCACCGGCAAGACCGGCCGCCGTCTTGCCGAGCGGCTGACGTCGCGCGGCATTCCGGTAAGGATCGGCTCCCGTTCCGGCACGCCGCGTTTCGACTGGGACGCTCCCGCAAGCTGGGCTCCTGCACTCGAGGACGTCAGCGCGGTCTACATCAGCTACTATCCCGACATCGCGGTGCCGGGCGCCGCCGAAGTGATCGATGCCTTTGCTCGCCTTGCCGTGCGGCATGGCGTCCGGCGGCTGGTGCTCTTGTCGGGCCGCGGCGAGCACGAGGCGCAGCGCGCCGAAGAGATGCTGAAAGCTTCCGGGGCCGACTGGACGATCCTGCGCTGCGCCTGGTTCTCGCAGAATTTCAGCGAAGGCTTTCTCGTCGAGCCGCTGCTGGCTGGCGAGGTGGCGCTTCCGGTCGGGCCTGTCGGTGAACCCTTTGTCGATGTCGACGACATCGCAGACGCCGCCGAAGCCGTACTGACCCAGTCCGGCCATGTCGGCCAGCTCTATGAGCTCACCGGGCCGCGGCTGTTGAGCTTCGCCGACGCGGTCGGCGAAATTGCCAGGGCGACAGGACGAGACATCGGCTTCGTCCGAATTTCGCACGACGAGTTCACGGCCGCCGTCGCGTCGCATGACCTGCCGCCTGAATTCGCCTGGCTGCTCAACGAGCTGTTCACCCAGGTTCTCGACGGCCGCAACGAAAGCCTCGCCGACGGCGTCCAGCGCCTGCTTGGCCGTGCGCCGAAGGACTTCTCGACCTACGCAACCGAAACCGCCGCTGCCCGGATCTGGAGCAACTGACATGTTCACCAAACTGCTCCCCACCTTGATCTTCATCGCCGCGATCGGCTCCGGCGTCGTCGGCGGCGTGTTCTTCGCCTTTTCCAACTTTGTCATGCCGGCGCTTGCCAGGCTGCCCGTCCCAAGCGGCATCGCCGCGATGAATTCGATCAACATCACGGTGATCACGCCGACCTTCATGACGGCGCTGTTCGGCACCGGCCTGCTCTGTCTGGTGCTCATCGCCGCCGCCATCATCGGCTGGAGCCAGTCCGGCTCGTACTGGCTGCTGGCCGGCGCGGTGATCTACCTGATCGGCAACCCGATCGTGACCATGGTCTTCAACGTGCCGCTCAACGATGCGCTGGCCGTCGTCGACCCGGCCAGCGCCGAAGGCGCCGCCGTGTGGGCGAACCATCTGAGCCAATGGGTGATGTGGAATCACGTCCGCACCATCACCGCCATCGTGGCGATGGCTTGCTTCATCCTCGCATTGCTCTGAAAAATGGCCATTCGCAAATGCAAAAGACCTCGCTTTAGGCGGGGTCTTTCTGCGTGTGGCCTTTGCGATCGGAATGACCGAGATCGCGGTCCGGATCGATGACGTCGCGCACCAATTGCTTGAGCTTGGCCGCGTCCGGAAAGCCACCGTCGCGCTTGCGGTCCCAGACCAGCACGTCGTTGCAGGAGATGGTGAAGATGCCGCCGGTGCCAGGCACGAGCGTCACTTCGCCGAGATCGGTGGCGAAGGTGGAGAGCAGCTCCTGCGCCATCCAGCCGGCGCGCAGCAGCCACTGGCACTGCGTGCAATAGGTGATGCGGATGACGGGCAGTGGCTTGCCGCTCATGCCGGGCTGAGCTTCGCTCATGCCGCGCTGAGCTTGGCCAATGTCGCCTCATCGACTTCGAAGTTGGCGTAGACGCTCTGGACGTCGTCGTCATCCTCGAGCGTGGCGACCAGCTTCATCAGCGACTGCGCCCGTTCTTCATCGACCGGAACCGTGTTCTGCGGCTTCCAGATAAGCTTCACTGATTCCGCTTCGCCGAGCGAGGCCTCGAGCGCCTTCGATACCTCGCCCACATTCTCGAAGGCACAATAGATGGTGTGGCCTTCCTCATCGGTTTCGACATCGTCGGCGCCGGCTTCGATCGCCGCATCCATGACCTTGTCGGCGCTGCCGGCCGATGCCGGATAGTAGATCTCGCCGGCGCGATCCCACATGAAGGACACCGAGCCGGTTTCGCCCATCGCCCCGCCGGCCTTGGTGAAGGCGGCGCGCACATTCGACGCCGAGCGGTTGCGGTTGTCGGTCAGGGCTTCGACGATGACGGCGACGCCGCCCGGGCCGTAGCCTTCATAACGCACGGCCTCGTAGTTCTCGGCGTCGCCCATCGATGCCTTGTTGATGGCACGCTGGATGTTGTCCTTCGGCATCGACACAGCCTTGGCGTTCTGGATCGCCAGCCGCAGGCGTGGGTTCATCGACGGATCGGGCGTGCCGCTCTTGGCGGCGACGGTGATCTCGCGCGCCAGCTTGGAAAACATTTTCGACCGCACCGCGTCCTGGCGGCCCTTGCGGTGCATGATGTTCTTGAACTGTGAATGGCCAGCCATGGCACCCCTGTCGTGTTCGGCTAGAGCATTCCGCAACGAGATGCATCACCTCGCCTTTTGCAAAATGCCCGAATTCAAAATTTCAGAGCGTCCGAGTGCAACTCGCGGAAGCACGGCGTTCTCTGTCGGAATGGCCGGCTTATAGATAAATCGGCTCAATTCGTCCAGCCGCGCAACGTTCGTGGCGTAACCGGCGGCGGGCTCTACGCCTCCAGGTCCGACTTCAGCCGGTCGATGATGTTGAGCGCATGGCTGGCATACTGGCTGATCCAGCGGTCGTGGATCTGCTTGATCGGCAGGGAATTGAGATGGTTCCAGCGTTCGCGCCCATCACGGCGCGCCACGATCAGATCCGCTTCCTCCAGCACCTTGAGATGCAACATGACGGTGCAGCGATCGATGTCGGGAAAGGCATCGCACAGCATGCCGGTGGTCTTCGGCTCGTCCTTCAGCTGATCGAGCATTTCGCGCCGGCGCGGATGCGCCAGCGCCTTGAAAACATCGTCGTCTTGCGACTGGCTTGACATGTTATATTTCTATAACATATTGTTCGATCGATCAAGGAAGGAGCTGTGGATATGTCCCTCGGATTCAGGGTTTCCGGACGCATCGGCAGGCCGGTCGCCGAAGTCTTCGATGCCGTCGTCAATCCAAAGAAGCTCAGCGGCTATTTCACCACCATCGGCGGTGCCAGCGCGCCGCTGGTATCAGGTGTTGGCGTCGTCTGGTGGGGCAAAGTGCCGGTCGAGGTCGACGAAGTGATCAAGGACAGTCGCATCGTGCTGCGCTGGGATGCCACCGATGCCGACGGCAGGCCGGCCTACAAGACCCGCATCGAGATGAACTTCGAACCGCTGGACGATGGCGGCACATTCGTCACCATAGCCGAGAGCGGATGGCGGGAAGGCGCGGTCGGCTTGAAGAAATCCTACCTCAATTGCGAGGGCTGGTCGCAGATGCTGACCTGCATGAAGGCCTATGTCGAACACGGCATCAACCTGCGCGACGGCTATTACCGCAGCGAGATGAAGGGCGAACCCGCCAACGAGACCAACATCTGAGTGACGGAGGTAAAGCGATGAAGAAAGTGACGCCATTCCTGATGTTCGAGGGCAAGGCCGAGGAGGCAATGACCCTCTATTGCGAGACCATTCCCGACAGCGGCGTCCTTGACGTCACGCGTTACGGCCCCGGCAAAGACGGCCCGCAAGGAACAGTCAAGCTGGCGCATGTCTCCATCGCTGGCCTGGAAGTCATGGTCTACAACAGCCCCGTACACCATGCCTTCACGTTCACGCCGTCGGTCTCGCTGTATGTGGACTGTTCTTCCGAGGAGGAACTGAACCGCATTGTCGAGACGCTGGCAAAAGATGGCGGGTTCCTGATGCCGCCCGACAATTACGGCTTCAGCCGCCGCTTCGCGTGGCTAAACGACAGGTTCGGAGTCTCCTGGCAGCTCAACCTGGCATAGCGAGATGTCGGCCGAACCGGTCAACAACACCAATATCTGATCGCAGCGCAAGGAGACAGCAGTGACCGCAACGATCACCGGCGGCATCAACATCGCCATGAAGGTGCCGCCACACCAGTATCAGGCGACGATTGCATTCTATCGCGACCTCGTCGGCCTGAAGCCGTTCACGGCCAAGGCGCCGGCAATCGGCTTCGAACTCGGCCCCAACCGCTTGTGGATCGATGAGGCGCCGATGCTGAGCCAGGCCGAGGTCTGGTTGGAACTGTTTACCGACGATTTTTCCAAAGCCGCCACGCATTTCGCCGAGGCCGGTGTGGTGCGGTGCGGTGCGATGCCATCGAGCCATTGGGCGAAAACTTTCGAGGTGGCTGGATCACCAATCCCGCCGGCATCGTTCACATGCTGCGCGAACCCGACGCCTGGTGAGCGTAGAGCCCCGGCGAGCTAGCCTCAATGCCCGCCGTCTGATCCTGCCCTCTTGCGTCGCCGCGCCAGCATGTTGAGCCCCTCGACCAGCGCCGAGAACCCCATCGCCGCATAGATGTAGCCCTTGGGCACGTGGTAGCCCATGCCGTCGGCGATCAGCGTCATGCCGATCATCAGCAGGAAGCCCAGTGCCAGCATGACGATGCTTGGGTTCTTGGCGATGAAGTTGGCCAGCGGCCCGGCCGCCAGCATCATCACGGTGACGGCCACGATCACGGCGATGTACATGATGGCGATCTCGTCGGTCATGCCGACGGCGGTGATGATGGAATCGATCGAGAAGACCAGATCGAGCAGCAGGATCTGGAAGATCGCGCCGGCAAGGCTGATCTGCAGCGTCCCGCCCAGCATCGTGTCCTGATGGTCGTCGGGATCGACCGTGTGATGGATTTCCTTGGTCGCCTTCCACACCAGGAACAGGCCGCCGGCGATCAGAATCAGGTCGCGCCAGGAGAAGCCGTGGCCGAAGGCGGTGAACACCGGCGTCGTCAACTGGACGATGATCGAGATGGTGGCCAGCAGCACCAGCCGCATGACCAGCGCCGCCGAGATGCCGAGCCGGCGGGCGCGGGCGCGCTGCGCTTCCGGCAGCTTGTTGGTCAGGATCGAGATGAAGATCAGATTGTCGATGCCGAGCACGATCTCAAGCACCACCAGCGTCAGCAACGCGACCCAGGCCGTTGGATCAGAAACGAAATGAAAATGCGGCGCCAGGAATTCAATAAGCTGCATGGAGGTCGTCCCCTACGATCTAGAGCAGTGTCGCCGGCAATTAGGTACTGTGAACTCCTATATCAATGTCATGACCAGAAGGACGGAGCCGTTTCTTCCAATCGTGGCCCGCGACGAAACGGCGCGATCTTCTCGGTCAGTCCCGTACGGTCGGAAATATTGACGCCGACGCCGCACAATGTCGCCGGTCCGGTCGCCGCCTCGAAGCGCCCTTTCGGCACTTTCGACAGGAACCGGTTGAGCGGCTCTTCCTTGTCCATGCCGAGCGAGGAATCGTAGTCGCCGCACATGCCGGCATCCGACAGATAGCCGGTGCCGCCATTGAGGATCTGGTGGTCGGCGGTCGGCTGGTGGGTGTGGGTGCCGACGACGAGGCTGGCACGGCCATCGACGAAATGGGCGAAGCACATCTTTTCCGAGGTCGCCTCGGCGTGGAAGTCGATGACCACCGCATCGGCCTGCTCGCCGAGCGGGCAGGCGGCAAGCTCGCGTTCGCCGGCCTGGAATGGATCGTCGAGTTCGGGATGCATGAACACCCGGCCCATGATGTTGGCGACCAGCACGCGCGCGCCGCTCCTGGCGATATAGACGCCCGAGCCGCGCCCGGGCGTGCCCTTGGGGAAATTGGAGGGACGCAGGAAACGCTGTTCGCGCGGCGCGAAGGCGAGCGCGTCGCGCTGGTCCCAAACATGGTTGCCGGTGGTGACGACATCGGCGCCGGCAGCGATCGTCTCGCGAAAAATCTCTTCGGTAATGCCGAAGCCGCCGGCGGCGTTCTCGCCATTGACGATGACGAAGTCGAGTTTGAAGTCGGAGATCAGCCCAGGCAGTTGTTCCCACACCGCCGTGCGCCCTGTTTTTCCAACCATGTCACCGAGGAAAAGAAGTCTCATCTACGCCCGATCCCGAAAAGCTGCATGACTTTTCGGTTAAAGATCATGCGTCCCAAAGAACTATCTACAATTCTGGCGCGAAGCGGCGCAACCCGCTCTCTGTCAGTATTTCCGGGAGGACCACGTCGTGGGGTTCTTCCGGAACCCGAGGAACCTCCTGGCAATCGAAGGCGATGCCGACCAGCCGGGGCGCATGCCCCTTGTCGACGAGCTTCGCGATGGCGCGATCGTAATAGCCCGCGCCATAGCCGATCCGGTGGCCGCGGCTGTCGAAAGCGGCGAGCGGCACCAGCATGACCACGGGATCGAGTACCTCGGCCTCCGCATGGGGCCCGATCGTGCCAAAGCCCATATCCACCATCGGCGCGCCGCGCACCAGTTCGCGAAAGACGATCGTGGTCTTGTCGAGAATGGCCGGCAGGCAAAGCCTGGCGCCCTTTTCCCGCAAGGCAAACATCAGCGGCCGCACGTCGACTTCCGAACGCATCGGCCAGAAGCCCGATACGATCTGGCCCGGCTCGATCGCGAGATGATCGCGCGCCGTCTCGGCCATTTCGAGTGCCGCTTCGACCCGCCAGAACTCATCGAGTGCATCGCGGCGCCCGAGTGCCTCCAAGCGAAGCTGCTTTTTCAAAACTTTTGAGGATGTCATATCAGGACGATAGAAAAGGTCGGATACGGATGGGGTTTCAGGAGCGACGTTTTCTACCGCACCATCCACCGAAATGCGTGAATGCGGGAGCAATCAGTGACGATCCACACAACCGGTGGAGAGGTCGATCCCGGGTGCCTACAAAGTAGGTGGGCGCCGTGTGAGAAAACCCACGGGTCTTCCCAGGGACAGCTCCCTAAGGATCGTTAAGGCCCCGGGGAAAAGTGTCTCCTGCCGGGAAGCGCAGACCGTCTCCGTCAATATAGGCCGCTCCTCGATCAAGCGCCAGTGAGACGAGCATGGGGCGCGGCTTTATTCGCGACGCGCGCCTGCCACCACACCAGTGCCGGCACGACCAGCAACTCGACGCACAGTCCGGCGATGTGGCCCGCCGATGGCTCGCCGGCCGCCAGCAGCGAGAAAAGCCGTGCCAGACCGCCACAGAAGGTGCAGGCCGCAAGCAATCTGAACCGCTCCGTCTTTGCCTCGATGCCGGGAATGCAACTGTACCAGGCGAGGCCGACGGCCAGGAAAAACCCCGACAGGAAGCGCAAGTGGCTGTCGAGATCGACGGGCCACGGAGCTGGGACATGCAGGAATTCGGGGCCGGAGACGACGCCCGCAATGCCTGCCAGGACCGGTGTTGCCGCCAGCACCGCGACGACGATCTGCAGGGCCGCCTTGCCAGATGTCTGTTCATTCATGTTGCCACCCTTCGGCCCGCCGAGCGGCCTTGCGATAGAAACGGATGCCGCCGCCACGGGTTTCAAGCCCATTCGTCGCAGCCGGCGCACCCTTGCACAGCTTGGACCTCATCCTTACGGTCGCGATGAACAGCGAAGGAAAAGAAATGCGTTTCGAAGGCACGGCGGCCTATGTCGCCGACAAGGATCTGATGGTGGCGGTCAACGCGGCGATCGCGCTGGAGCGGCCCTTGCTGGTCAAGGGCGAGCCCGGCACCGGCAAGACCGAGCTTGCCCGCCAGGTTGCATCGGCGCTCGGCCTCGACCTGATCGAATGGCACGTCAAATCAACCACTAGGGCGCAACAGGGCCTCTACGAGTATGACGCCGTCTCGCGGCTGCGCGACAGCCAGCTCGGCGATATCAGGTTCAACGACATCAAGAACTACATCAAGCGCGGCAAGCTCTGGGAGGCGTTCGCGGCTGGCAAGAAGGCCGTGCTTTTGATCGACGAGATCGACAAGGCCGACATCGAATTCCCCAACGACCTGCTGCAGGAACTCGATCGGATGGAGTTCTTCGTCTACGAGACCGGCGAGACCATCCGCGCTGCTATCAGGCCGATTGTCATCATCACCTCCAACAACGAGAAGGAACTGCCTGACGCCTTCCTGCGCCGCTGCTTCTTCCACTACATCCGCTTTCCCGACGTCGGCACGCTGCACAGGATTGTCGACGTCCACTATCCCGGCATCAAGCAGAATTTGGTGCGCGCGGCCCTTACCCAATTCTACGAAATCCGCGACGTGCCGGGCCTGAAGAAGAAGCCATCGACTTCCGAAGCGCTCGACTGGATCCGCCTGCTGGTCGCCGACGACATCGCGCCCGAGGATTTGCGCGCCGACCCCAAGAACGCGCTGCCCAAGCTGCATGGCGCGCTGCTGAAGAACGAACAGGACGTGCATTTGTTCGAGCGGCTGGCCTTCATGGCCAGAAGGCAGCAATAGGCAGGCAGCCGTAGCGCTTTCCTCGGCTGTGGACCGTTGCTGCCGGTCGGCCGGAAAGGCAGCTTCTGCCCAGAACATTCGGAGGAATGAAATGTCTGAGATTGTTGTCCGCCCACTCGCGCAGTCCGACCACGCCGACTGGAAGCGACTGTGGACCGACTACCTCACCTTCTACGAGACCAAGCTGCCGGAAGAGGTCTATGCCATCACCTGGAAGCGGCTGTTCACGACAGGTGAATTCGAGCCGAAGGGTTTTATCGCCACCCTCGACGGCAAGGCTGTCGGCCTCACCCACTATTTGTACCACCGCTCAGGCTGGTCGGAGAAAAACAACTGCTACCTGCAGGACCTGTTCGCCGACCCGGACGTGCGCGGCAAGGGCATCGGCGCCGCGCTGATCAAGGCGGTGAAGGACACGGCTGAAAAAATCGGCGTCAAGAACGTCTACTGGATGACGCACGAGACCAACACCACCGCACGCAAGCTCTACGACCATGTGGCGCGCCGCACCGGCTTCATTGAGTATGATCTGCTGTAGATAGAACGATGTTCATCCCCTTCTTCCTCGAACTGAAGGCAGCGCGTGTTCCCGTTTCGCTCAGGGAATATCTGTCGCTGCTGGAGGGGTTGGAAGCCGGGCTGGTCGATTACGACGTCGAGGGTTTTTATTACCTCGCCCGCGCGGCACTGGTGAAGGACGAGCGCCATATCGACCGCTTCGACCAGGTGTTCGCGCATGTCTTCAAAGGCATTGAAGCGCTGGGCGGACCGGATGGGGTCGACGTCGCCAATATTCCCGAGGAATGGCTGCGCCGACTCGCCGAAAAGCACCTGACGGAAGAAGAGAAGAAACTGGTCGAGGCGCTGGGCGGCTTCGAGAAGCTGATGGAGACGTTGAAGCAGCGGCTCGAGGAGCAGAAGGGGCGTCATCAGGGCGGCTCGAAATGGATCGGCACCGGCGGCACTTCGCCTTTCGGCGCCTATGGCTACAATCCCGAAGGCGTACGCATTGGCCAGCATGAAAGCCGCAACCGCCGCGCCGTGAAAGTCTGGGACAAGCGTGAGTTCAGGAATTTCGACGATGCGGTCGAACTCGGCACCCGCAACATCAAGATCGCGCTGAAGCGCTTGCGCCGCTGGGTGCGCGAGGGCGCGGAGGAAGAATTCGACCTGCCCGGCACCATCCATGCCACCGCCGAGCATGGCTATCTCGACGTGCGGACGCGGCCTGAACGGCGCAACGCCGTGAAGCTTTTGATGTTCTTCGATGTCGGCGGCTCGATGGACGACCACATCAAGAGCGTCGAGGAGCTGTTCTCGGCCGCCCGCGCCGAATTCCGGCAGCTTGAATATTTCTACTTCCACAACTGCCTCTACGAGGGCGTGTGGAAGGACAATCGCCGCCGCCATGCGGAGGTGATCCCGACATCGGACCTCCTCCACAAATACGGGCCCGACTACAAGGCGATCGTCGTCGGCGACGCCTCGATGAGCCCTTACGAGATCGCCCACCCCGGCGGCTCGGTCGAACACTGGAACCCGGAGGCCGGCGCCGTCTGGCTCGGCCGTCTGCTGCAGCAATGGCCGAACGCGGTATGGCTCAACCCCGAGAGCGAAAAGAACTGGGGTTACACCCATTCCATCGCCATGATCCGCGACATCTTCGGCGGCCGCATGTTTCCCCTGACGCTGGCCGGCCTGGAAGGCGCGACGAAGCAGCTTTCAAGGAAACACTGAGCAATTTCCGGAGCCATCATGACCTGTTTCCTCTGCCTGCAATGCGGTGTCCAGTTCGCCGCATCGGAGACGCCGCCGCAACGCTGTCTGATCTGCGAGGATGAGCGGCAGTTCGTGCGCTGGGAGGGGCAGGCGTGGATCACACCGCAAGACCTTGCGGCCGGACATAGGCTGGTGATGAGGGACGATGCCGGTGTGCTCGGCTTCGGCATCGAGCCACGCCTGGCCATCGGCCAGCGAGCGCAACTGGTGCAGACGCCTTATGGCAATGTGCTGTGGGATTGCATCCCGATGGTGAGCGACGAGGCTGTGGCCGAGATCGTCAGGCGCGGCGGCCTGGCGGCCATCGCCATCTCGCACTGCCACTTCTACTCGGCAATGGCCGAATGGAGCGACGCTTTCGGCGGCGTGCCGATCTATCTCCATGCCGACGACCGGCAGTGGATCATGCGGCCACATCCCTCGATCGTCAGCTGGCAAGGCGAGACGCTGACAATCAACCCCTCGCTGACCCTCATCCGCTGCGGCGGCCATTTTGCCGGCAGCCAGGTGCTGCATTGGCGGCGCGAAGGCGGCAACGCCCTGTTGACCGGCGACACCGTGCAGGTCACGCCGACCCGAAGGCATGTCAGCTTCATGTACAGCTATCCGAACCAGATTCCGCTCAATGCAACGGCCGTGCGCCGCATCGCGGCGGCGCTTGAACCATTCGACTTCGACGATGTCCGCGGCGCATGGTGGGATCTGAACATCATCGGCGGCGGAAAGGAATCAGTCGCCACTTCAGTTGCCCGCTATCTCGCGGCGATCGCCTGAGGAATCCCAGGCGGCCCGAGCGAAAATATGGGCAAATCCGTAACAAACGCCTATGTTGGAGCGAATATGAGGTTGCAACTAATAACGAGCCGCCAAGGCTGAGGAGATCAAATGGACACCCACACCTACCCTGTCACCCGCACCGATGCCGAATGGCGCGCCCGGCTGACGCCGGAGCAGTATGCGGTCATGCGCGGCCATGGCACCGAGCGGCCGGGAAGCTGCGCCCTGCTTTATGAAAAGCGCGCCGGCACATTTTCCTGCGTCGGTTGCGACCAGCCGCTGTTCGAATCGAAGCTGAAGTTCGAGAGCGGCACCGGCTGGCCGAGCTTCAACGACCCGGTGCCCGGCTCTGTCGAGAACACCATCGACCGCAGCTACGGCATGGTCCGCACCGAATGCCACTGCGCCCGCTGCGGCAGCCACCTCGGCCATGTCTTCGAGGACGGCCCTCCGCCGACCGGCCTGCGCTATTGCATCAACGGCGTGGCGCTGAAATTCGATCCGGCCGCGTGACCGGTATCGGATGGCTTTCTGCAAAGGGCGGCTTCGGCCGCCCTTTTTCGCATACGAACCTCAGACCACCACCGTGGCGATGAGCCAGAGCGCCGAGCCCAGCATCATCAATGAAGCCTTGGCGCCGTCGGATTTCTCAGCCGTTCGCCAGACCGCGACAATGAGAAAGACATTGTAGGGCACCGGTGCGAAATGCACCGCCAGCACGAGGCCGAGCGGCAGCTTCGAACCAAGCAGGACGAGTGCAGCCGCGGACGAAGCAACGTTGATCCCGGTCCCGACCAGGATCATATCGCGCCAGAACAGCCGGTCGAGCGGCGCCCGGCCAAGCCAACGAAGGCGGAAGAAATCCGCGAACACTCAATCCTGCCCCAGCACGTCGGCAACCGCTCGCTCGACACGCGAGCATTCGCTCACCAGCCAGTCGGTCATGGCAGGCCAATTGTCCTCGGCATAGCAGTTCACCCGCCACATTGAATTGATGCCGAGGCCCTCGCAGCTTTGCTCCGGCCTGAGCTTCAGCCTGTCTTCGATCGCCGGTTGGAAGGGCTTCAGCCGCGACCAGCTGTCCGTGGCGCCGAACTTCTCATTGCGGCCGAAGAAGACGCCGACATGGTTCTGCGCCGGCGCCACATACATGGAAAGGACCAGCGCGAAGTCGGGCAGCCCGCGCTGCCAGAACCAGGGCCCACGCCGCGCCAGCCGGGCTCTTTCTTCCGGATGCCGTTCAGCGAACAGCGACCAGAAGCCGCGATGGCGAAATTCCGAGGCGCGGCGGCCGCCGAAGTCGAATTCGCTCATGGTTCGATGCCGCTCCCAGCATCACCCGTCAGGGGCTGTTTCGAAATTCGCTCTGGCGAACCCTATGATGGTGGCCGTCAGAATGGAATTTCAGACAGTCTCTACTCCATTCCGAGTGCGGCCATGTACAGGTCGAGGATGGCATCCTCTTCCTGGCGCTCGGCCTGGTCCTTCTTGCGCAGGCGGATGATGGTGCGGATCGCCTTGGTGTCGAAGCCGGTGCCCTTGGCCTCGGCGAACACTTCCTTGATGTCGTCGGCGATCGTCTTCTTCTCTTCCTCGAGCCGCTCGATGCGTTCGATCAGGGCACGCAGCTGGCCGGCGGCAACAGTCTGGCTGGTCTCGGTGATATCGTCGGCCATGTTTTTCTCCAATTGGCTCCGCGCCACGACTCGGGGAAAGACCGCGGCGAATTTGAGCCGGTTCGATGCCCGACCGGCGGCGGCGGGTCAAGCTGTTATCGAACAGCTCGCCAAGGGCTGCCGACAGAAGCCGACAGCCTGTCCGCTCCTTGCGGGCTCTCAGTTGAAGGCGATCAGCAGATCCTTGGCATCGATCTGGTCGCCGGCCTTGACCAGCACCTCGGCGACGGTGCCGTCACGCTCGGCATGCAGCGCCGTCTCCATCTTCATCGCTTCGATGGAGAGCAGCACGTCGCCGGCCTTCACCGCCTGGCCGGCCGCCACCGAAAGTGCCGAGACCACGCCCGGCATCGGCGCGCCGACATGCGCCTCGTTGCCGGGCTCGGCCTTGCGGCGCGCCTTGGCGGCGGAGGCGCCATGCGCCCGGTCCGGCACCTTGACGCGCCGCGGCTGGCCGTTGAGCTCGAAGAACACGGTGACCATGCCCTTGTCGTCGACATCGCCGATGGCCAGGCACCGCACCACCAGTGTCTTGCCCTTCTCGATGTCGACGAAGATTTCGTCTTCCGACTTCATGCCGTAGAAATAGGTCGGCGTCGGCAGCACGCTGACCGGGCCGTAGGTCTCCTGCGCGCCTGCAAAGTCGGTAAACACTTTCGGATACATCAGCCAGGAGGCGAATTCGTATTCCGAGAGCTTGCGCTCCAGCTTCTCCTCGATCTCCTTGCGGCTGGCCTTGAGATCGGAGGGCTTGAGCAGCGAGCCGGGCCGCGCCGTGATCGGCTTGTCGCCCTTCAGCGCCTTCTTCTGCAGCGCCGCCGGCCAGCCGCCGGGGGATTGTCCGAGATCGCCGCGCAGCATCGAGACCACAGAGTCCGGGAAGGCGATGTCCCTGGCCGGGTTCTCTACATCGGCGACGGTCAGGTCCTGGCTCACCATCATCAGCGCCATGTCGCCGACGACCTTGGACGACGGCGTCACCTTGACGATGTCGCCGAACATCAGGTTGACGTCATGATAGGTCTGCGCCACCTCGTGCCAGCGCGTCTCCAGCCCGAGCGAACGCGCCTGCTCCTTGAGGTTGGTGAACTGCCCGCCCGGCATCTCGTGCAGGTAGACCTCCGAGGCCGGCCCCTTCAAGTCGCTTTCGAAGGCGGCGTACTGGTTGCGCACCGCCTCCCAGTAGAACGAGATCTTGCGGATCCATTGCGGGTCGAGGCCCGGGTCGCGTTCGGTGCCCTTCAGCGCTTCGACGATCGAGCCGAGGCAAGGCTGCGACGTGTTGCCGGAAAAGGCATCCATCGCCGCGTCGATGGCGTCGACGCCGCTCTCCACCGCCGCCAGCACGGTCGCCGCCGACAGGCCCGACGTGTCGTGGGTATGGAAATGGATCGGCAGGTCGGTCGCCTCGCGCAGCGCCTTGAACAGTACGCGGGCGGCGGCCGGCTTCAGGAGGCCGGCCATATCCTTGACGGCAATGATGTGGGCGCCGGCAGCCTGCAATTCGCTGGCAAGACCGACATAATATTTCAGGTCGTACTTGGCGCGTGCTGGATCGAGAATGTCGCCAGTGTAGCACATCGCCGCTTCGATCAGCTTGCCCTCGGCGCCGACGGCGTCCATGGCGACGCGCATGTTCTCGACCCAGTTCAGGCAGTCGAAAACCCGGAACAGATCGATGCCGCCGCTCGCTGCCTGCTTGACGAAATGCTGCACGACATTGTCGGGATAGTTGGTGTAGCCGACGCCGTTGGCGCCACGCAGCAGCATTTGCAACAACAGATTAGGCGCCGCCTCGCGCACTTTGGCCAGCCGCTCCCACGGGTCCTCGGTGAGGAAGCGCATGGCGACGTCGAAGGTCGCGCCGCCCCAGCATTCCAGCGACAGTAGCTGCGGCAGGGCGCGCGCATAGGTGCCGGCGATATTGGCGATGTCGTGCGTGCGCATGCGCGTGGCGAGCAGCGACTGGTGGCCGTCGCGCATCGTCGTGTCGGTGACCAGCACTTCCTTCTGCTCGCGCATCCAGCCGGCAAATTTCTCCGGGCCGAGCACGTCGAGCTTCTGCTTGCTGCCGCCCGGTACATTGCCGTTGAGGTAAGGCACCACGGGAGCAGCCGCATCGGCCTTCGGCATCGGCCGGCCGCGCGTCTCGGGATGGCCGTTGACACTGACGTCGGCCAGATAGTTGATGAGCTTGGTGGCGCGATCCTGGCGCTTGACCTGCTGGAACAGCTCCGGCGTCGTGTCGATGAACTTCGTCGTATAGGAATTGTCGGCGAAGCTCGGGTGGTTGATGATCGCTTCGAGGAAGGTGAGGTTGGTGGCGACGCCGCGGATGCGGAATTCGCGCAGCGCGCGGTTCATGCGGGCGATAGTCTCGGCCGGCGTCGGCGCCCACGCCGTCACCTTCTCCAGCAGCGGATCGTAGAAGCGGGTAATGACCGCGCCGGAATAGGCAGTGCCGCCGTCCAGCCGGATGCCGAAGCCGGTGGCGCCGCGATAGGCGGTGATACGGCCATAGTCCGGGATGAAATTGTGCTCTGGATCCTCGGTGGTGATGCGGCACTGCAAGGCGTGGCCGTTCAGCCTGATATCCTTCTGCGCCGGCACGCCCGACTCCGGCGTGCCGATGGCGAAGCCGTCAAGGATGTGGATCTGCGCCTTGACGATATCGATGCCGGTCACCTGCTCGGTGACGGTGTGCTCGACCTGGATGCGCGGGTTGACCTCGATGAAATAGAATTTACCGGTATCGGCATCCTGCAGGAACTCGACCGTGCCGGCACCGATATAACTGGTCTCGCGCGCGATCTTCAGCGCGTAACCGCAAAGCTCCTCGCGCTGTGACATTTCGAGATAGGGTGCCGGCGCCCGCTCGACGACCTTCTGGTTGCGGCGCTGGATCGAGCAGTCGCGCTCGAACAGATGCACGACATTGCCGTGCGTGTCACCAAGCACCTGCACCTCGACATGGCGGGCGCGCTCGATCAGCTTTTCGAGATAGACCTCGTCCTTGCCGAAAGCGGCTTTCGCCTCGCGCTTGCCTTCGGTGACCTCACGGGCGAGGTCGGCCTCTGCACGGATGGCGCGCATACCGCGTCCACCGCCGCCCCAAGACGCCTTCAGCATCACGGGATAGCCGATCTCCTTGGCCAGCTTCTTGACCGCCTCCATGTCGTCCGGCAACGGATCGGTGGCGGGAATGACAGGCACTCCGACCTCGATGGCCAGGTTGCGCGCCGCGACCTTGTTGCCGAGACGGCGCATCGTGTCCGGCTTCGGGCCGATGAAGGTGATGCCGGCTTGCGCACAGGCGTCGGCGAATTCGGGGCTTTCCGACAGAAGCCCGTAGCCGGGGTGGATGGCATCGGCGCCCGAAAGCCTTGCAACGCGGATCACCTCCTCGATCGACAGATAACTCTCGATCGGTCCCATGTCCTTGCCGAGATGCGGGCCGCGCCCGACCTGATAGCTTTCGTCGGCCTTGAAGCGGTGCAGCGAATACTTGTCCTCCTCGGCCCAGATCGCCACGGTTTTGAGGCCCAGCTCGTTGGCCGCGCGGAAGACGCGGATGGCGATTTCTGACCGGTTGGCAACGAGTATCTTCGTGATGGCCAAGGATTGGGCTCCAGCAGCGGAAGGGACGGGAAATCGGTGCAATGATTAGCGTGAAAATGCTGCAGTGCAAACAAAATCAGCGCCGATTTAAACCGATTTAAATCAATTATCCGGCCAACACTCGCATGCTTCGGTCCGAACGGACGGAACAAGGGCGACAATTTCGATCCTGGATGCGCTCTGCCCGTGCTGACAAGAGCTCACAAGCAACGTCATCGGCCGCCGGAGCGCGCCAAAGAAAATGCCCGGCGCGAAGCGCCGGGCATCATTGGTCTCATACCTGTCTGAGCGGCTTATTTCGGGAACCAGGAATACTTGCCGTCGTCCTTCTTCTTCCACTCGTACATGATGTAGCCCGGCAGCTTCGGGTCGCCCTTGGCGTCATAGGCGAGATCGCCCAGAACGGTCGGGAACGGGCCGCTTTCATGCATGGCCTTGGCGACGGCCTGCGGGTCGTTCGTCTTGGCGGCGGTGGCTGCCTCGGCGACCACCTGCACGGCGGCGTAAGCGTAGAGCGTGTAGGCTTCCGGCTCGAAGCCCTGCGCACGGAACTTCTCGACGAGTTCCTTGTTGGCCGGGATCAGGCGCGGATCGGGTCCGAACGTGTTGAGCGTACCGGCGACGGCGTCGCCCGCGATCGCGGCGAGTTCGTCGGTGACGATGCCGTCACCCGACATCATCGTTGCCTTGAGGCCCTGGTCCGCGGACTGGCGGATGATCAGGCCGGCTTCGGTGTGCAGGCCACCCCAGTAAATCAGGGTAACGCCGGCTTCCTTCATCTTGGCGATCAGCGCCGAGAAGTCCTTGTCGCCGACATTGATGCCTTCATACATGACCTCCTTGACGCCGGCGGCATTCATCGCCTTCTTGGTTTCGTCGGCGAGGCCCTGGCCATAAGGGGTCTTGTCATGGACGACGGCGACCTTGGCATCCTTGAAATTCGCGGCGATATAGGCGCCGGCGATGCTGCCCTGCTGGTCGTCGCGTCCGCAGGTGCGGAACACGTTCCACAGGCCACGCTCGGTGAACTTCGGGTTGGTCGCGGCCGGCGTGATTTCGACGATGTTGTTTTCAGCGTAGACTTCCGAGGCCGGGATCGACACGCCCGAGTTGAAGTGGCCGATCACGAACTTGACGCCGTCGCCGACGAACTTGTTGGCGACCGAGATACCCTGCTTCGGATCGGAGACGTCGTCGCCGACTTCGAGCTTGATCTGCTCGCCATTGATGCCGCCCTTGGCATTGATCGCGGCAACGGCCGCCTCGGCGCCCTTCTGCAGCTGTGCGCCGAAGGCCGCGTTCGGGCCGGTGATCGGACCGGCGACGCCGAACATTACATCAGCCCACGCGTTGCCGCCGAACGCGACCAGCGCGGTCAGGGCCACGGCGGACAAAAGTGTCTTTTTCATTTAAACGCTCCCATTAACGGAGTGGGCGTGGATGAAGCTTTCATGCGATGCCCACCCTTATCGCAGAAAGCATAGTTTGCCGATTTTCAGGCACTTGTCACGCCGATTCATCCCTGACCCGGCGTTAATGATGAACGTCAACCTTTCGGTTTCCAGCTCAAGATTGAAGCTCTTTCGTAGAGCCAATTATACTGCGTGACCATCTGGTTGGTGCGTGTGTATTGATAGCCGACGAAGCCCAGTATCATCAGCACGATGGTGTCGACGATATAGTATTGTAGCGAGAACATCGTGCCGTCGAACAGCGCGTGATGGATGAAGCGGACGCCGATGCCGAGACCCAGCAGATAGGCAAAAAGCTGGATGAAGCTGCGCCATGTCTGCGCACTGGCCTTGCCGGTCATCCAGGCTGCCCAGCCGCCGAGCAGGCAGGTGACGAAGAAGAACTGCCAGATCGAGGGTTCCTCATAGAGAATGCCCTGCATGATGAAGTCTCCCTAGCATGATCCCGAAAGGTCGCGGACTTTTCGGACAAAGATCATGCGACAAACAAACAAATTGGAACGGAATACCGGATGCACATTCAGCTCCAGACTCAGTGATGCCCGCCTTCGAGATATGCGGCGCGCACTTCGGGATTGGCGAGCAGTTCCTTGCCGGTACCGCTCATCGTCACATTGCCGTTGACCATGACATAGCCGCGCGTGGCGAGCTTCAGCGCGCCGAACGCGTTCTGCTCGACCAGGAACACGGTCAGCCCTTGCGTGCGGTTCAACTCGCGGATGGCGTCGAAGATCTGCTTTACGATCAGCGGCGCCAGCCCCAGCGACGGCTCGTCGAGCAGAAGCAGCTTCGGCCGCGCCATCAGAGCGCGTCCGATCGACAGCATCTGCTGCTCGCCGCCAGACAGCGTGCCGCCGCGCTGGGCGATGCGCTCCTTCAGCCGCGGGAACAGAGTGAATACCTTCTCGACGTCCTCGTCATAGTGCTTGAGGTTATCGAGGCTGGCGCCCATCTGCAGGTTTTCCATCACCGTCATGCGCGGGAAGATGCGCCGGCCTTCGGGCGATTGGGCGATGCGCATGCGCGCGATCTCGTGCGTCGGCAATTGGGTGATGTCTGTGCCGGCGAAGGTGATGGTGCCGGTGCGGGCGCGCGGTGCCCCGAAAATGGTCATCATCAGCGTCGACTTGCCGGCGCCGTTGGCGCCGATAAGCGCCACGATCTCACCCTCCTTGACGGTGACATCGACGCCGTTCAGGGCGCGGATATTGCCGTAGTATGTCTGTACGCCCTTGATATCGAGCAGCGTTGTCCCGGCCATTATTTGCCCCCTCCACGCTTGCCCGACACGGGCTTGGCCGTTGCCTTCCTCGAAGCCGCTTTTGCGCTCTTCGATGTCCCGCTGGCAGCCTTTGCCGAAGCGTGGCTGGTCGCCACCTTGCCCGCGTCGACGCGGCGCGCGAATTCCGTATCCTTGCCCTGGCCGAGCAGCTTGGCCTGCTTGACCCATTCCTCGCGCGCGATGCGCCCGTCAAAGGCCAGATAGGCCTCGGCAGTCTCGACGTCAGCCTTCTTCCAGGCGCCGATCTGGTCGAAATGGAAGATGCCGTGTTCGTTGAGCTTCTTCTCGTTGACCGTGCCGATGCCCTTGATGCGGGTCAAATTGTCGGCCTTGCCGCCACGCGGGGCAGCGAGACGGTTCGAAATGCCTTCGGCCTTTGCGGTGGGCGCCTTTGCCGTGGGTGCCTTGGCGGCGGTTTTCTTCGGCGCCGCTTTCGCCGCGCCCGCCTTCGCGGCTGGCTTGGATGGGGTCGGCGGCACGACAGGCCTGCTGGCCACGGAGGCCGCGCGGGCATCGACCTGCGCCGACTTGGAGGCCCCCTTCGACACGGTGACGCGCTCGCCCTCGCTGTGTCCGACGGTGTCGCTCACCGGTCCGGCCATGTATGACGACGATGTCCCCGGGCCATGCGCGGCATCAGGGCCTATGTCGAGCTGCTCGATAACGTCCTCGTCGCCGACCTCGGTCAGCACGGTCTCGACCTCCTCGTCGTCGACGCCGAGATAGGCGGCGATGACGCGCGGATCGGTGCGCACCGACTGCGGGCTGCCGTCGGAGATCTTGCGGCCATATTCCAGCACCACGACATGGTCGGAGATCTGCATGACCACCGACATGTCATGCTCGATCAGCAGGATCGAGGTGCCAGTGTTGTTCTTGATGTCGATCAGCAGTTCGTTGAGCGCCGCCGATTCCTTCGGATTGAGGCCGGCTGCCGGCTCGTCGAGGCAAAGAAGCTCTGGCCCTGTGCACATGGCGCGCGCGATCTCGAGACGCCGCTGCGCGCCGTAGGGCAGGTCGCCAGCCGGATCGTCGGCGCGGTCAATGAGATCGGCCTTCTCCAGCCAGTGTCTGGCAAGCTCCACCGATTCGGCCGAGGCCTTGCGGTAGCCGCTGAAGCCGAACAGGCCCAGGATCGTATAGCCCGATGCCTTCATCAGCTTGTTGTGCTGAGCGACCAGCAGGTTCTCCAAGAGCGTCATGCCCGAGAACAGGCGGATGTTCTGGAAGGTGCGCGCAACCTTGGCGCGCGCCGGGATCTCATGGTTGGGCAACCGCTCGAGCAGGAAGCTCGAGCCATCATTCCGATTGAGCGTGATCATGCCTTCGGACGGCTTGTAGAAGCCGGTGATGCAGTTGAACACGGTGGTCTTGCCGGCGCCATTGGGGCCGATCAGCGCCGTGATCTCGCCGCGCCTGGCGGCGAAGGACAGATCGCCGATGGCGACCAGACCGCCGAACTTCATCGACAGATGTTCGACCTGCAGTATGGCGTCTTTCATGCCCGGATTGGTCCCCTGAATCGAACTCGCGTTCATCAGCCGTGTCCTTCCTTGGTGAAGGAACCGGAGACAGCCCTTCGCTCTTTCAGGAAAGCGGTCGGTTCGCGACTGCCGACGAAGCCACGTGGCTTCCACAGCATGACGATGACCATGGCCATGCCGAAGAGAAGCATGCGGTAGAGTTCAGGCGTGAAGTCCGGCCCGAAGATCTGCTTGAGGAAGTCGAGTTCGCGCAGCGCCTCGGTGCCGCCGATCATCACCATCGCGGCAACCGCAATGCCTACCAGCGAGCCCATGCCGCCGAGAACGACGATCGCCAGGATGATGGCCGATTCCAGGAAGACGAAGGATTCCGGGCTGACGAAGCCTTGCCGCGCGGCGAAGAAAGAGCCGGCGAACCCCCCGAACATGGCGCCGGTGGCAAAGGCGGTCAGTTTGGTGGTGGTGGTGTTGATGCCGAGCGAGCGACAGGCGATCTCGTCCTCGCGCAAGGCTTCCCATGCACGGCCGACTGGCAGACGGCGCAGCCTGATGGTGACGAAGGCGGTGAGCAGGCAGAGCGCAAGGATGAGGTAATAGAGGAAGATCTTGTAGTAGGCGCCTGACTGGGCAATGCCGAGAACCTTGGCGATGTAATTCGGGTCCGAGACGTTGAACGACATCAGGCCGAAGAAGGAAACCTTCGGAATGCCGGAAATGCCGGCCGAGCCGTTGGTGACATCACGCCAGTTGATCAGCACTAGGCGGATGATCTCGCCGAAAGCCAGCGTCACGATCGCCAGATAGTCGCCGCGCAGGCGTAGCACGGGGAAGCCGAGCAGCACGCCCCAGAGAGCGGCCATCGCGCCGGCGGCGGGCAACAGGATCCAGAAAGACAGGCCGAAATGCGTGGCGAGAAGTGCATACGCATAGGCGCCAAGTGCATAGAAGGCGACGTAGCCGAGGTCGAGCAGGCCAGCGAGGCCGACGACGATGTTCAGCCCCCATGCCAGCATCACATAGATCAGGATCTGGATGCCGAAATTGTCGACCCATTTCAGCGAGCCCTGCAGCCCTCCAGCAATCGACCAGGCGTTCAGCGACAGCACCGCGACCACGAGGATCGGGTACAGCACCAGCGCCGTGATGCCCAATTTCGTGAAGTTGGCATGGATGAAGGCTCGGAAGTAGTAGATCACGCAAGCAAGCACATAGATGACCGCCAGGGCGCGCAGGAATTGCAGATAGCCGGCCGGTTCTGCTCCCACCCATCCGGCGAGCGAGTTGTTCAATGCAAACAGCAGCACCATCGCGACAACAGCCGCGATGAACCACGGCAGCTGGAAGAATCGTGACGCCACGCTGGCCGGCAACAGGCCGGTGGCGACATTGGTTATCTTCTGGTTGGCCATGAAGGGCTGGCCATAGGCGATATAGAGGAAGCGCCCGACAGCCGTGGCGATCACCACGGCGGCGAGCAGGCCCCAGCGCGTCGTCACGACCAGTTCATTGCGCATGTTCTGACCGGTCTTCAGCCCGATGAACAGCACGAACAGGCCAAGCGAGATGGCGCCGGCATAGAACGCTTCCTTAAGCGCGCGTTGGGTGGGGGTGGCGACGGTGTCGCGCTCGGGAGATACGGTGACGGCCATGATCTCAGACCTTTTCGACTTCTGGCCGGCCCAGAATGCCGGAAGGCAGGAAGATCAGCACGATCGCCAGGATCGAGAACGCCGCGACGTCCTTGTAGTCGATCGAGAAATACGCCGACCACATGCTCTCGATGAAACCGATCAACAGCCCGCCGAGCACCGCACCCGGCAGTGAGCCGATGCCGCCGAGCACCGCCGCCGTGAAGGCTTTCACACCAGGTGTGAAGCCGTCGGAGAAGGCAACGACGCCGTAATACATCAGGAACAGCGTGCCGGCGACGGCGGCAAGGGCGGCGCCCATGATGAAGGTGATCGAGATGGTCCGGTCGACGTCGATGCCGAGCAGCGCGGCCATCTTGCGGTCCTGCTCGCAGGCGCGCTGGGCGCGGCCAAGCGAGGTCTTGTTGACCAGGTACCAGAACACCGCCAGCAGCAGCGCGGTGACGATGACGATGATGATCTGCTTCAGCGACACGCTGACACCGTCGATGCTGTAGACCGTCGACACCATCGGCGGGATCGGCTTGTTGCGGGGGCCTTGCGTCACCTGGACGAAATTCGACAGCGCGATCGACATGCCGATGGCGGTGATCAGCGGCGCCAGCCGAAACGAACCGCGCAGCGGCCGATAGGCCACCTTCTCGATCGTCCAGTTGTAGAGGCTGGTGAGCAGCATCGCCACGATCATCATGACCAGCAGCGCGATGACCACGGGCACCGAATAGAACAGCGCGCCGAGGATGAGGAAGACGATCAGCGCCGCGAAGGCGCCCACCATGAAGATATCGCCATGGGCGAAATTGATCATGCCGATGATGCCGTAGACCATCGTGTAGCCGATCGCGATCAGCCCATAGATCGATCCCAGCGTCAGCCCGTTGATAAGCTGCTGGACAAAATACTGCATGTGTACATGGCTCCCCTGGAATGTCGCCCATGCAGACGCATTCCTTTTCGTATTTCCCCTAGTCGTAAAGTTTCGAGGCCGGATTGCAACGTGATTTTTTTGATCGCCCCGCGTGTTCCCGATTCACGTCGTTTCGATCGCCCGTTTTTTGTATTCGACCCCTGGACTATCGCGGACCCTATCATTGGCATAACGCAATGTCTTTGACGATTCGGCCGCATCATGCGCCCCGTTTCGAAGAAACCACCGTCAAGATTAGGTGATAGGACGAATCGTTGCGTTGCTGACATGATTCGCCTTTTCGTCACACTGCTTCCGCAAGGTCAGGATTCTTGCTACTTGACCACGAAACCATGCGCGAACGGATCGCGGTCGTCGATGAAGATCGTGTTCAGTCCGGTCATCCGCGCCCAGCCGCCGATCGAGGGAATGATCGCCGGCTTTCCCGCCAAGGTGACCTCCTTTTCGACCTTGCCCTTGAACAGCGAGCCGATGATCGATTCATGCACGAAGGCGTCGCCGGCCTTGAGCTTGCCCTTGGCATGGAGCTGCGCCATGCGCGCCGAGGTGCCGGTGCCGCACGGCGAGCGGTCGATGGCCTTGTCGCCGTAGAAGACGGCGTTGCGGGCGTCGGCCCCTTCCACCGTCGGCTTGCCGGTCCACAGCATGTGCGACAACCCAGTGATGCCGGGCTTTTCCGGATGCACGAAAGAGTATTTCTCGTTCAGCCGCTGCCGCACCACCGGGCTCCAGGCGATGAAATCGCCGGCGGTATGATCGGCCATGTCGCGAAAGTTCGCCTGCGGCTCGACGATGGCGTAGAAATTGCCGCCATAGGCGACATCGACGGTAAGCTCGCCGAGACCGGGGCATTCGACCGTCAGGCCTTCGGCATAAAGGAACGACGGCACGTTGGTGATGCGCACCTCCTCGACATATTCGCCGACCTGTTTGTACTCGGCGATGACCAGCCCGGCCGGCGTGTCGAGCCTCAGCACACCCGGCGTCTTCGGCTTGATCAGTCCGTGCTCGATGGCCATCGTCACCGTGCCGATGGTGCCGTGCCCGCACATCGGCAGGCAGCCCGAGGTCTCGATGAACAGGATGGCGATATCGCAATCCTCGCGCGTCGGCGGATAGAGGATCGAGCCCGACATCACATCATGGCCGCGCGGCTCGAACATCAGGCCGGTGCGGATCCAGTCATATTCGGCGAGAAAGTGCGCCCGCCGCTCCATCATCGTCGAGCCCTCGAGCAGCGGGCCGCCGCCGGCGACCAGCCGCACCGGGTTGCCGCAGGTGTGGCCGTCGATGCAGAAGAAGGATTTCTTGGCCATGTCGCTCCTCGAAGAATTCAAAAACGTTGCGGGCTGAAGGGGGCCAGATCAACAGGCGGAGTCTGCCCCAGGACGAGTTCCCGGATCAATCGTCCGGTTGCCGCAGCCTGGGTCAGGCCGAGATGGCCGTGACCGAAGGCATAGAGCACCGACGGGCTTGCTGGCGCCTCGCCGATGACAGGCACCGAATCCGGCAGCGAAGGCCGGAATCCCATCCATTCGCGCCCGCCTGTGGGATCGAGCCCCGGCAGGAATGCCTGCGCCTTGAGCAGCAGCGCTTTCGACCTGTCGTAGTTGGGCCGCCGCTCGATGCCGCCGAGCTCGACGGCACCGCCGACGCGCAGGCCCGTCGCGAGCGGCGTGATGACGAAGCCATGACCGGAGAAGATCAGCATCCGCTTCACGTCGAAGGCGCTCTTCGGCAAGGTCGTGTTGTAGCCGCGCTCGGTTTCCAGCGGAATGCGGTCGCCGAGCTGCCGCGCCAGGCGATGCGACCAGGCGCCGGCCGCGACGACGAGACGCTTGGCATGCCTGGTCGTGCCGTCGGCCAGCGTCAGTGTGGCGCCATCCCGATCCGCCGCGACGCGATCGATGCGGGCCATTTCGAAGCGCGCGCCCTTGGCCTCGGCATAGGCCCACACCGCTTTGCCGAGCAGCTTCGGATCGGCGACCGTCTTCCATCCCGGCACGAACGTACCTTTGACGAAGCGCGGCGAAAGGCCGGCTTGCAGCGTCGCCAGTTCCTCGCGCTCGACATGACGGAAGCCGATGCCGAAACGCTCGCGCGCCGCCCAGCCGGATAGTCCAGCGCGAAACTCGGCCTCGCTTTCGTAGAGTTCCAGCGAGCCGTCCTCGCGCAGCATCGGCCGCGTGCCGGAACGATCGAGCAAGCCCATCCACTCCGCTTCGGCGAGCTTCATCATCCCGGCCTGAGCGGCGAGGCTGGCCTCGTATTTTGCCGGCGCGCCGGCGCGCCAGAAGCGGATCAGCCAGGGCAGCAGCTGCGGCAGGTAGGCCGGCGGAATGCTCAGCGGGCCAAGCGGATCGGCCAACCATTTCGGCAGGTTCTTGATCATTCCCTTGTGCGCCAGCGGCAGCACGTCGGAGAAGGCGAAGGCGGCGGCGTTGCCGGAACTCGTCTCTTCGCAGATGCCGGTGCGGTCGAAGACCGTGACATCCAGGCCTGCCTCGGCGAGGAAGGCGGCCGCGCAGATGCCGATGATGCCGCCGCCGATGATGGCGACGCCGCCTTCTCCCTGTTCACGGGGAGAGGGTGCCTCAAGGGCGGATGAGGAGCGGCGCCCCGCTTCCGCCGATCTGGAATCCTGCTGCACGTCTGCTGCTGCCCCTATTCGGCCGCCACCATCTGCTCCGCTGGCCGAGAAGAACTCTCAAACGACGGCAACTTCGGACGCACCGCCAGCGCATCCCGGACGATTGTTTCCACCGCCTTGCGGCGCTCACCCGACAGTGGCTGGCGCGGCATGCGCACGCGGTCATTGGTATCGATTGCCAGCACTTCGGCAAGCTTGATGTTCTGTACCAGATAGGTCGAGACGTCGAGGTCGAGCAGCGGCCTGAACCAGCGGTAGATGGCAAGCGCCTCCTCGCGCCGGCCCTGTTTCATCAGCTGGTAGATGGCGACGGTCTCGCGCGGAAAGGCGGTGACCAGGCCGGCTACCCAGCCGATGGCGCCGACCGACAGCGCCTCGAAGGCGAGATTGTCGACGCCGGTGAACAGATCGTAGCGGTCGCCAAGCCGGTTGATGATCTCGGTCGAGCGCCTGATATCGTCTGAGGATTCCTTGATGGCGACGAAGCGCTTGTCCGATGCCAGCTCCTCCATCTGGTCGACGGTGACGTCGACGCGGTAGGCGAGCCGGTTGGAATAGATCATCACCGGCAGGTCGCCGGCCTCGGCGACCGCGCGCAGCGCCGCAACCGTCTCTTCCTGGTTGGTGTGATAGATCGGGCTCGGAACCACCATCAGCCCATTGGCGCCTTCCTTGGCGGCGCGCCTGGCGATGCTGGCCGCCTCGCGGGTACCCGCTTCATTGACCGTCATCAGTACCGGCTTGCTGCCTGCGACCTTCTGCGCCGTCTTCAGCACCTCGATCTTCTCGTCAGGCGACAGCATCGGCCCCTCGCCGAGCGAACCGCAGACGATGATGCCGTCGCAGCCGGCCTCCATCTGCAGGCTGAAGCAGCGCTCCATTTCGGCATCGTCGAGCCGGTCGTCGGCGGTGAATTTGGTCGTGACGGCGGGGAAAACTCCGGTCCACATGATCATTGCTCCATCTGATATATCAGTCGTATATCTGTTAGGAAACGCGCTGTCAATGCGGAATCTGTTATGATATATTCAGGATATATCAGGAGATCGCCTTTGATATCCATGGAAGCAACCATGACATCCGAGCCGGCGGCGGCCAGGGCCTATCGCGTGCTCGAGCACATGATCGTCACGCTGGAACTGTCGCCGGCGAGTTTCGTCACCGAAGGAGCGCTCATCGATAAGCTGGCGCTCGGCCGCACGCCGGTACGAGAGGCCATCCAGCGGCTGGCCTGGGAAGGGCTGCTCGATGTCAGGCCACGCGCCGGCATCGCGATCGCGCCGCTGCATCCCGGCGACTGGCTGCGCGTGCTCGACGCTCGCCGCGGTGTCGAGGTGGTGCTTGCCCGCTCGGCCGCACGCTTCGTCACCCGCGAGGCCGCCGACCTGTTTCACGAGGCGGCCCTCGCCATGCAGAAGGCGGTCATCTCGGGCAATGTGCTTGCCTTCATCCAGGCCGACAAGGCGCTCGACGAGGCCCTGGCGCTGGCCGCCGACAATCCGTTCGCCGCCCGGCTGGCCGCCCCCTTGCAGACCCACAGCCGTCGCTTCTGGTTCCGCTACAAGGCGGACACGGGTCTCGCCGAGTCCGCCGAGCATCACGTCGCGCTGATCCGCTCGATCCTCGACGGCGATGAAGAGGGGGCCGCCAAGGACGCCAAGCGGCTGATGGCGCTGCTGCGCGGCCATGCGGAGACGGCTGCAACGCGGTAGGCCAAACAAAAAAAGGCGCGACCAACGCCGCGCCTTTTTCAAAAATCTCTGTCGGACTCAATTCATCGTCGGGACGAATTCCGCTCCGTCCCTGATGCCCGCCCGCAGCCGAAGGCGAGGATGCTCAAGCAAGAAACCGTCCGGTCAGTTCATCGTCGGGATGACGAACTCGGCACCGTCCTTGATGCCGGACGGCCAGCGCGAGGTCACCGTCTTGGTCTTGGTGTAGAAGCGGAAGGCATCGGGACCATGCTGGTTGAGGTCGCCGAAGGACGACGCCTTCCAGCCGCCGAACGTGTAATAGGCGATCGGCACCGGGATCGGCACGTTGACGCCGACCATGCCGACCTGGACACGGCTTGCGAAGTCGCGCGCGGCATCGCCGTCGCGGGTGAAGATGGCGACGCCATTGCCCATCTCGTGGTCGTTGGCGAGCTTGATCGCGCTCTCGTAGGTCGGTGCGCGCACCACCGAGAGCACCGGCCCGAAGATCTCTTCCTTGTAGATGCGCATGTCCGCCGTCACATTGTCGAACAGGCAGCCGCCCATATAGTAGCCGTCCTCATAGCCCTGCATCTTGAAGCCGCGGCCGTCGACGACCAGCTTTGCGCCTTCCTTCACGCCGGTGTCGACATAGCCCTTGACCCGCTCCAGCGCCTGCGCCGTCACCAGCGGGCCGAAATCGGCGGCCGAGTCGGTCGACGGGCCGACCTTCAGGCTCTCGACGCGCGGGATCAGCTTTTCCATCAGCCGGTTGGCGGTGTCGTTTCCGACCGGGACGGCCACCGAGATCGCCATGCAACGCTCGCCGGCCGAGCCGTAACCGGCGCCTATCAGCGCGTCGACAGTCTGGTCCATGTCGGCGTCGGGCATGATGATCATGTGGTTCTTGGCGCCGCCGAAGCACTGCACGCGTTTGCCTGCGGCCGTGCCGCGCGAATAGATGTAATGGGCGATCGGCGTCGAGCCGACAAAGCCGACGGCCTTGATGTCGGGATCGTCGAGGATCGCGTCGACGACTTCCTTGTCGCCGTTGACGACGTTGAGGATGCCTGCCGGCAGGCCAGCTTCGAGGAACAATTCGGCGATGCGGATCGGCACGCCCGGGTCACGTTCCGACGGTTTCAGGATGAAGGCATTGCCGCAGGCGATCGCCGGCGCGATCTTCCACAGCGGGATCATCGCCGGGAAATTGAACGGCGTGATGCCGGCGACGACGCCCAGCGGTTGGCGCATCGAATAGACGTCGATGCCAGGGCCGGCGCCATCGGTGAATTCGCCCTTCATCATGTGCGGCGCACCGATACAGACCTCGACCACTTCGAGGCCGCGCTGGATGTCGCCCTTGGCGTCGGCGATCGTCTTGCCGTGCTCGCGCGCCAGGATGTCGGCCAGTTCGTCATAGTCGCGGGCGACCAGTTCGAGGAACTTCATCAGCACGCGCACGCGGCGCTGCGGGTTGGTGGCGGCCCACTTGGGCTGCGCCGCCTTGGCGTTCTCGACAGCCGCGCGCAGTTCCGCCTGCGAGGCCAGCGCCACCGTGCCGCGCACGGAACCGTCCATAGGCTGCATGACGTCCTGCTTGCGGCCGCTGGTGCCGGCGACACGCTTGCCGCCGATGAAATGACCGTATTCGATCATGATATCTCTCCCTGGTTTTGTGATGCTGCATTCTCCGCCTTTGCAGTGGCGAAGGCAACGTGAGGGAGAACGCAACCGTTGTGCGAAAATTAGATATCGATTGACCAGAGAGCATCAATTCTCGCAAATGGCCCGTTACAAGATATCTCCGGGGATTCCATGAATTGGGATGACGTCCGCATCTTCCTCGCCGTCGCGCGTGCCGGCCAGATCCTGGGCGCCGCCAAGCGGCTGGAACTCAACCACGCCACGGTCTCGCGCCGCATCGCAGCGCTCGAAGACGCATTGCGCACAAAACTCTTCCGCCGCCTGACCACCGGCAGCGAACTGACGCCGGCAGGCGAGCGCTTCCTCGACATCGCCGAGCGCATGGAGGGTGACATGATCGCCGCTCGTTCAACCATATCGGGCGAGGGCGATGACGTCTCGGGAACGGTGCGCATCGGTGCGCCGGACGGTTTTGGCGTCGCCTTCCTCGCCAAGCGGCTCGGCGAACTGACGGCACTCCACCGCGAGCTCACCATCCAGCTCGTGCCGGTGCCGCGTTCGTTCTCCCTCTCCCGGCGCGAGGCCGACATTGCCATCACGGTCGAGCGGCCGACGGAGGGCCGGCTGGTGGCGGGAAAGTTGGTCGACTATTCGCTCGGTCTGTTTGCATCGCGTGGCTATGCGGATGCCAATGGTCTGCCCAAGACCGCCCTTGAACTCTCCCAGCATACGCTGATCGGCTATGTGCCGGATCTGATCGTCAGCCCTTCGCTCGACTATGCCGCCGAGTTCAGCCCCGACTGGCGCACCAGTTTCGCCATCTCCTCGGCACTCGGCCAGGCCGAAGCCGTGCGCTCCGGCGCCGGCATCGGCATCCTGCACACTTTCGTCGCCCGCTCGATGCCGGAACTTGTGGCTGTCGATGTGGTGGCGCCCATCCGCCGCGCCTACTGGCTCGTCTACCACGAATCGGTGAGGCCGCTGCGCCGCGTCCAGATCGTCGCCAGCTTCATCACCAAGGCGGTGGAGCGGGAAAGAGGCCTCTTTCTGTAAGGGCTCGGTCAGGGACCATCGAGAACGAAAGAGCTGGCCACCCGTTCGGCTTCACCTCCCAGTGGAGCCCATTTCTGCTTCATTTGCTCGACACTGTCGCCAGTGAGCCCGCAGGTCACCAGGCCGTAATGCGTGCCGCGCAGCGAAAGCACGACCTTGGCGTGGCCAGGGGAACCAGCGTTGCCGTCGTCGATCCGGAAATCCATGTCGGCCATGCGTGCCGGGTAGCCATCCGGGAACCGTATCAACTTATCGCTGCTGAAAACGGCCGAGGTAAAGGCGGCTCCGACCATCTCCTGCCAGGCCTCCACGGACCAGTCCGTTTCGATGAATGCCTTGGGATCGGCCGGCGAACCGGACGCCTGCGGGTCGTAGCGGCCGACCGATACCCGGCAGGTAAGGCCCTGGTCGCCGGACTTGACCTTCAGCCGCATCGTTTCGCCGGAAGGTGGCTCGATGGTCCATCCCTCCGGAAAGGTCAGGGAGAACCCGTTGTCCTGGTCGTGGACGGTCTTGTCGGCGGCATGAGCCGCCGAGGCGCAGAACAAAAGCGCGGCAGCCAGGGGCGGAAAGCCGATATGCATCACCGATCCTCGCAAAATAGCATGGCGAGATCTGCGCCATGATGAAGTCAGGTATGCCGCCGCGACGATAACACGGCAAGGTGACATAGGCCGCCTTTTCCTTGCCACAAAACTTGCAAGTGTGGCATCAGGCATGCGGTCGTCGGCCACAAGGCAGGGCCACCGGGTGGGGACAATCGTTCAGAAAGCTGGCGCGGAAAAAATGCGAGCCGTTCTTGCCATCCTGCCGCTGGTTTTCGTTTCGGCCTGCGCCAACCCATGGACCAAGGTGCCGGAAGCCGAATTGCCCAAGCCGATCCGCTCCGCCATGGCGCGCCCTTCGCCCTTCGTCATCGGCAATTACTGTGGTCCCGGCACCCGCACCGGCGATCTGTCGGCCCGGCCGGTCGACCGCCTGGACGCGGTGTGCCGGACCCATGACGCCTGCTACATTGCCCGCCACAATCATTGCGACTGCGATGGCGCTCTTGTCGCCTCCGCCAGGGCAATCCGAGATGACAAGACAGCACCTCGGAAAATGCGCAACGAGGCGGAACTGCTGATCGCCACTTTCGCTATTCCCGTCTGCAAGGTTTTTCCGCAAGGCTTCATGCCGCCGCGAGATCCGGCGCAGTTGAGCGCCATGAAGGCCGGAGCCAACGGGTGAACCGCCGCGCATCCATCATGCCTGCCCTCATCGGGCTGGCGTTCATTGTCCTTGCCGGTTGTACCGGCACGGGCCGCGATGCCTGCGATCTCCTGCCGGGGCAAGAAGCCTGCGCGCCGCCCTCTCTGTCGGCCAGCACGCCCGGCCCGCAGGCCGCGGCGTCGCAGTTTTTCGGCACTGCCGGCGCCAGCGACTACGAAAGAGGCTTCCTGGCGCTGCTCGCTCACAACCAGCTCGGCGCCATGGATCGCGCCAACGGCACCGGCCCGTTCGGGCGCAACCGGCGCGATGTGCAGAACAGCGACTTCCAGGCGACCTACTCGACGCTGCAGCAACTCGCCGGACCGGTCGCCAGGACGCATCTGCCGCCGGCCAATGGCGGCAGCGGCGAGGGTCGTTTCGATGGCCGCTGGCGGGTGTCGCGGCAGACGCTCTATATCGATGCGGCAGCGCGGCCATCAGCCCCCAAGGCGTTCGATTTCTCCGGCCTGCAGGCACGCAGCACGGAGATCATCGTGCGCCAGGCGGGCGAACAGCCGGCCGACATCGAGGCCACCTGCGACGGTCCCCTGGCGATCCGCGCCTCCGGCGCCTCACGCAGCATCGCCGCCGGCGCGGCGTTCCGCTTTCGCCTTTCGGGCGAGGATGACGCGGTCAGCCTGTTTCCCAGCGATGGTCTGAACCGCTGCACGGCAACAATCCGTTCCAGCCTTGCCCCGAACGGCGCGCCGCTCACCATCCAGCGCGAGGAGACCGCCGATCCGGCACTCGCCAGCTTCGACAGCCGCTACCAGCGCTGTCCGGTCCCCGACAGCGCCGGCCTCGACGCACTCGAGCGCGCCTTCTATGCCAGCCGCTGGCTGTCGCAGACCTGCGCCCTGCCGATCGGCGATCCCAGGCTGCTGCGCAAGTCGCGCGACGGCTTCAACGCCAAGGTCGAGGCGCTGATGGGCGCGCCACTGTCGGACGCGGCAATAGACAAAGGCGATCCGGAACTGCCGCTCGATTTCTCGCACGCGCCGAGGCTGAAGCTGATCTATCTGTCCTCGCTGGAATTCAAGGCGGACTTTTCGGGCCGCATCATCGAACGGCTGATCCGCCATCATGCGGCCCTTGGCACGAAGGTGCGCATCATGGTCACCGATGTGCTGGAACGCGACAAGGACGATGCCATGCTGCACCGGCTGGCGGCTGAGTTCCCTAATGTCCAGCTACAGGAATACCGCTGGCGCGCTGATCACGGCGCGCCGATCGATGAGCAGATTTCCCAATTGCACAAGGTCCTTCACATCAAGATGCTGGCGACGCTGGCGCAGGACCCTGCGCGCTCGCGCGTCATTATCGGCGGCCGCAACATTCATGACGGCTTCCTGTTCCATCAGCCGATCGACCTGTCGCGCGAACCGGACCTCGAGCAATACGGCAAGACCGACGGCTTTTCGCTGAATTATTATTCGAACTGGAGCGACTTCGACATCGAGTTCGCCGACAACGCGACGGTCGAGACCCTCGCCGCGCACCTGTCGACCCTGTGGCTGCGCGACGCCGACACCAATCTGGCGCGTCCCTTCTCCATTCCGGTCCACGGCGATGGCCGGCCCCGAGGCAATGCCCGGCATTTCATTTCAGTGCCCTATGAGGACGACCATGCGCTGGAGGCCTATTTCGTCGAGTTGGTCGACGCCTCCCGGCACCATATCCAGATCGTCAACCCCTATCTCAATCTGACACCGAGCCTCGCCCTGGCCTTTGACCGGGCGCTCGCCCGCGGCGTCAAAATCGACATTGTCGGCCGCATCGACCTCAAGGGCGATATTGGCGGCAAGTTCCTCACCGCGCTCAACAAGCTGTTCGTCGAGAAATATGGCGACCGCATCAACATCCGCGAGTTCAAGGCGCCTGACGTGGTGCTGCATTCCAAGATCATGATGATCGACGAAAGGCTGGTCGCCATCTCCTCGGTCAACCTCAACAACCGCAGTTTCATCCACGATTCGGAGAACGGCATGATGGTGCTCGATCCCGCCTTCTACGTCAGGATGAAGCCGATCTATGACGACTATCTCGCCCACTCGAACCCGGTTCCCACCAACGTGACGATCCCGTGGGCCTACCGGCTGCTGTTCGACGAGACCTGGGTCAGGCAGGCATTCTAGACATGCATCGAGGACGCATCCGTTATTTCAGGTAGCGTTCCTGCGCCAGGGCACGGGCATCGATATCGGGCACGCGGTTCGACATGATGTCGGCCAGCACCTTGGCCGATCCGCAGGCCATGGTCCAGCCAAGCGTTCCATGGCCGGTGTTGAGATAGAGATTGGAAAGCTCGGTGCGACCGATCAGCGGCGGCCCGTCCGGCGTCATCGGCCGCAGCCCGCACCAGAACGTCGCCTCGCGCATGGAGCCGGCGCCCGCAAAGAGATCGCCGACCGAGTGTTCGAGCGTACGGCGCCGCGATTCGTGCAGTCTAAGGTCGAAGCCAGAAATCTCGGCCGTACCGCCGACGCGGATGCGGTCGCCCAGCCGGGTGATCGCCACCTTGTAGGTTTCGTCCATGACGGTCGACACCGGCGCCAGGGCGGCATCCTTGATCGGCACGGTAATTGAATAGCCCTTGACCGGATAGACCGGGATCGACCGTTTCATCCGGCGCATGAAGCCCGCCGAGTAGCTGCCCAGCGCCATCACATAGGCGTCGGAGACCTTGAAGCCCCTGCTGGTGCTGAGGTTGGCGATGCGGTTACGGCTGCGGATGACGCGGTATATCGTCGTGTCGTATTCGAATTTGACGCCGCGCGCCACGCAGAGCGCGGCCAGCTTGTCGGTGAACATCTTGCAGTCACCGGTCTCGTCATGCGGCAGCCGCAGCCCGCCGACGAATTTCCCGCGCACGCCGGCCAGCGCCGGCTCCGCCGCGATGCAGCCGTCCGGGTCGAGGACTTCGTAGGGCACGCCATATTTCTTCAACACCTCGACGTCGCCACCGGTGCCGTCAAGCTGCTTTTGCGTGCGAAACAGCTGCAGCGTGCCCTGGGTCCGCTCGTCATAGCTGATGCCGGTCGCCTCGCGCAGCGCCTTCAGCGTGTCGCGGCTGTATTCGGCCAGCGGCACCATGCGCGACTTGTTGATCGCATAGCGTTCGGCCGTGCAGTTGCGCAGCATCTTGACCAGCCAGGTCCACATATGCGGATCGAAGGCCGGCCGCACCACCAACGGGCCATGCTTCATCAACAGCCATTTGATTGCCTTCAGCGGAATGCCGGGTCCGGCCCAGGGCGAAGCGTATCCTGGCGAAATCTCGCCGGCATTGGCGAAGCTGGTTTCCAGCGCCGGGCCTTTCTGGCGGTCGAGCACCGTCACGTCGTGGCCGGCCTCGGCAAGATAATAGGCCGTCGTCACCCCGATGACGCCACCGCCCAGCACCATGATCTTCATCGTTCACTCCTTGCCGCGCCGGGCGGCCCCAAGGACGCCCGCGGCCGCGACCGCATTTCTCGATTTGCGCATGATCCCAAGTGAAAATCGATGCCGATTTTCGAGAACCATGCGCTGCTGCCCATTCACGCCGCCGAAGGACCGGGGTCGTCGTCTTCTGTCTGCCGCATTCCAGCCGTCACGCCAAGAGGCCGCCAATCGGCCGAGGCGCTGTGGACGAGAGTGAGCCCGTGCGGTCGCCGCCCGTCGGCCCGGTCTTTCCGCCTGACCGCGCTCTGGGCAGCCTCCGGTTGGTAAAGTACGGCCTCGATCAGGATCGACTCTCGCCGGCCATCGGCGTGTTCTATAGAAGCCGTCTGCCCCCGAGCCATGCCAAGCATGCCGAGACCACGCCTGGTCGCGACCGACAGGCTGGAGCCGACCGGCCCGCGCGCCTCGTTCTGCACCAGGGTACGCGTCTCGGCCTGACCGGCATCGATGCTGAACACCACCCTGCTGTTCAGCGTAACGATATCGGGGCCGACCGTATCGATCGAGACCACATCGGCGCTTGAAAGCTTGTGTTCCAGCATGTCCACGATCGGATCGGCGAAGGCCCGCCGGCGCTCCAGCATGACTTCGAGGACAGCGCGGTCCTTGGTTGTCAGGCAGCAATTTGGGTTCATCATCACCGCCTCCACGATCCGCGCAGCCGCGGTTCGGCAGCTGGCGTGTCGACGGCTTCGACGGTAACCGACAGTTCACGGCCGTCACGACTGCTCCAGCACACCGCCTGCCCTATCGCCGCTCCGATGAGCGCCGTTCCCATCGGCGTCAGCACCGAAATCCTGTTTTCGGCAATGTCGGCTTCGCCGGGATAGACCAGCGTGATGCGCTGGGTATCGCCGCCTTCGGCGCGGACCGTCACGATCGAACCCATACGCACCACGTCGGCCGGCATCGCCGCAGCGTCCGTGACGGTAGCCCGGTCCATTTCCGAAAGCAGTTCTTCGGCCGTCTCGGGGGCACGGTCTAGCAAGGCTCTCGCCAGGCCGGTCAACCTGTCATGGTCGGTGTCGCTGATCAGAATCCGGCTGCTTGGACGCAGTCCCGTTGCATGTTGCATGGCAAACCTCATGGATCGGCGCATCGAACGAATGCGCGCTTGCCGCCGCACTGGCGGCGTTACGAAAAGCCGGCAGCGGCGAAAGGCTGGACGGCTTGATGGAGACTGGATGTATGGATGCCCCGATACGAACGGACGCCGACAGGCGGCCGCGCCGGGGCTACGATCCCGCGATCGGGCAGACCCTGAACAAGGTTCTGGTATAAGCGAGGTTGCTCATGCCCCGAACCTTGCCGACAGGCGCCCGCTTGTCAAGCGCGGCCAAACCGCTCAACCGCCGACATAGTGCCGGTGAAAGCGCGGGCCGAGACTGGCCAGGATTTCATAGCCGATGGTGCCAGCATGGCCGGCGGCATCGTCGACGCTTTGCGAGGGACCCAGCAACTCGACGAGATCACCTTCGCGCAGCCTGCCGGGCGGCAGGGCGGACACGTCGAGAATGATCGAATCCATCGACACGCGCCCGAGGAAAGGCAGGCGCACGCCCTCGAACCAGGCCGCCGAAGCGGAGCGGCGCAGCCAACCATCCGCGTAGCCGAACGAGATCGTCGCCAGGCTCAGCGGACCGTCCGCATGATAAGTGTGGCCATAGCCGATGCCCGTGCCCTTCTCGACATGACGGGTCTGCGCCACCTTGGCCTGCAACCGTACGACAGGCAGCATCGGATTGGGCTCGCCGGGCGTCGGGTTGATGCCGTAGAGCGCGGCGCCGGGACGAGCGAGGTCGTGGTGATAGGACGGCCCGAGAAAGATGCCGGACGAATTGGCGAGCGAGGCGCGCGCCCTTGGCAGCATGGTGCGCAGCCGCTCGAAAGCCAGCCGCTGTTGTTCGTTGGCCGGATGGCGCGGCTCGTCGGCGCAGGCGAGATGGCTCATCACGTATCTGACATCGATGCCATCGAACGCGCTGGCATCCCCCGCGACGGTCTCGATTTCGGCAGGCGCCATGCCGAGCCGCGACATGCCGCTGTCGACCTGGATGGCGGCCGGCAGCCGACGGCCGGCGGCATGCGCCGCCGCGCGCCAGGCATGTAGTTGCGCGCCACTGTTGACGACCGCGCAGAGATCAGCCGTCACCGCTTCCGGCTCGGAGCCCGGCGGCAGCCCGTTCAGCACGTAGATGTCTGGTCGGCTCCCGATCGCCTTGCGCAGCGCGATGCCTTCGGCCAGCAGCGCGACGAAGAAGATGCCGCAGCCTTCCCGGGTCAAGGCCGATGCCACCTGCGCTGCGCCGAGACCGTAGCCATTGCCCTTGACCACGCCGGCGCAGCGCACGCCGGCCAGCCGCGCCTTCAGCCGCCGGTAGTTCTCGCGGATCGCGCCCAAATCGATGGTCAGGATTGCGCCAGCCGCCGCTTCGCCGACCGGCCAATCGGCGACAGTGTCCGCGGCAGCCCGGTTGACGGTGTCGTTCATGGCGACCCTCGTTGCATCAGCCATCAATAAGACCACCGCATGGGTGCGGCAACCTCGACGAGAGTTTTCGCGACTATCGCGCCAGATGGCTGAACGCCGCCACCACCTCTTCATAGACCTTGCGCTTGAACGGCACGATCAGGTCGGGCAGGTCCCGCATCGGCCGCCACGACCATTCGTCGAATTCGGCGGTGTGGCCGCCGGGAGGCGGATTGATCTGGATCTCGCTGACATCGCCGTGGAAGCGGAAGGCGAACCACTTCTGTGTCTGGCCGCGATATCTGCCCTTGAGGGCAATGCCGACGAGATCGTCCGGTAGATCATAGTTGATCCAATGCGGCGCCTCGGCGAGCAGCGAGACGCTGCGCATGCCGGTCTCCTCATAGAGCTCGCGCTCGGCCGCCGGCAGCGGCTCTTCGCCCTTGTCGATGCCGCCTTGCGGCATCTGCCAGAGCTGCGTCGTACCGGCGAATTCGCTGTCGGGTTCGGCGATGCGATGCCCGATCCAGACCAGGCCCTCGCCATTGAGGATCATCAGCCCGACACAGGGACGATAGGGCAGCGTTTCCCGGTCGATTTTTTTGGCCATAGGCAAGATTTCCAGCCGTTTTGAGAATTCGTTCTGGTGAGGCAGGTGGCGAGCGGTTTCGAGAACCGGAGCGGAGCGTACTTTAAAGTACGTGAGCAGCGTATGACCCCGAAAATCGAAACCGATTTTCGGAAAGGATCATACGCAAATCAAAAAAGCTACAGCGTCCTTTGCGCATCCAAAGGATGCGCGGCGCTGTAGTAGCGCAGAAAACGTCGCCAGATGCCCACCGGAGTAGAATTATCAAGACGGCTGTTAGCCTTTCTGCGGATCGATGGCCACCGCCGAAATCGGCACGATCTCGATGCCGCGCTTCTTGGCCTCGGCAATCCAGGACGAGACGGTGTCGACGGTCAGATCAAAGGCCGAGCCGATACCGACGGCTGTGCCCTTGGCGCGCGCGGTGGCTTCGAGACTGTCGAGTTTCTTGAGGATGGCGCCGCGATCCTGCACCGCGTCGATCGCCGTGTCGCCGGCGACGAAGGGCACGCCGTCCTTGAGCGCCATGTCCGATGCCAGGCTGCGCGCCGACGAACCGTCGTCGACATAGGCGAGCCCCCTTTTGCCGAGCTCGGCCATGAACGGTCCCATCGCCCCGGCGTCGGCGGAAAAGCGCGCGCCCATATAGTTCATGACGCCGGTGTAGTTCGTCGTCCTCGACAGCGCCCAATGCAAGCTTTTCAGGTTCTCGTCCGCGCTCGCCGCCACCGTCAGCGTGTTGCGGCCGGGGTTGACGTTGGGATAATCGAACGGTTCGAGCGGCACTTGCATGACGATCTCGTGGCCGCTCTGCCTGGCGGCCTGCATCCAGCGGCCGATGCTATTGCCTTGCGGCGCGAAGGCCAGCGTCACTTCCGCCGGCAGCTTGGCAATCGCGGCTTGCGTGCCGGTCTGCGAGACGGCGAGCCCGCCGATAACGATCGCCACCCGCGCCCCGCGCGCGCCGGACCAGGGCCGCGCATAGACATCGAACGGCCGCCTGCCATCGGCCGCGCGCATCGGCAACGGCCCGGTGTCGCTGGCTTCGATCAACGCCTTGTCGGGAAGATGCGCGATCTTCAGGTTCTGCCCGATGCTCGACGGGTCTCGAATGACGATGGCCGCCTGCGGCGGGCCTTCGCCCTCTTCCTTCTGCACATGGATGATCTGCGGACCACCGGCCTTGGTTGGCGTTTCGACCTTTGGCGCCGTGACAGGAGCCAAGGCGGATGGCGCCGCGGCGGGCTCGGCCGCCGCCGTCACCTTCGGCGTCGAAACGGCGACTTCTTGTGGCTTGCGAAACGGCTTTTCCCGGAGCGCTATCGCGGCTGAAACACCAACCACCGCCAGCACGACGACGCTCGCCGCGACAATGCCTGTGCTGATTTTGCCAGCGGCGCGCGGCGCCCGGACGGTCTGTCCAAGCGGGCGTTCGATGTCCTTGCCGATATCAGCCAAGCCCTGTCCCCGGAGCGCATGGTTCCGAAGGCAAACCCTTCGGCGACATGCGCGAATTTATCAATCCTGGCGCAGCTGGCGCCGTATCTGGAAGCCTCGCCTTGCCTCCCCGAATCAAACTGCCGGAACCTTTCGGTCCCGGCAGCATCGCATTGCTTCGTTCAACCGGCCAGACTGTTGCCGGCTTACTGGTTGAGCACGGCCTTTTCCGGATTGGGCGGGAAGGCCGGATCGGTTTTCTGTCCGCGCAGCAGCTGCTCGGCGTAGATCAGCTGCAGGTCGTCCTTCGGATCCGGCGGCACATAGGCTGCCGAGCCCGAGCCGGTCTTGCTCTCGTCGGCGCCCTTGATGTGGCCCTTGAGATCGGATTCGCCGCGCGTCAGATCCCTGCCTTGCAGTTCCGGCGGCAGCGGCTGGTCGACCTTGATGTCGGGCGTGATGCCCTTGCCCTGGATCGACTTGCCGGACGGCGTGTAGTAGAGCGCCGTCGTCAGCCGGAGCGCGCCATTCTCGCCGAGCGGAATGATGGTCTGCACCGAACCCTTGCCGAAGGACTGCGTGCCGACCACCGTGACGCGGCGCAGGTCCTGCAGCGCGCCGGCGACGATCTCGGAAGCGCTGGCCGAGCCGCCATTGACGAGCACGATCATCGGCTTGCCGTTGATGTCGTCGGTCTGCTTCGGCTTGGCGTCGAAACGCGTGACGTCCTTCGGATCGCGGCCACGCGTCGAGACGATCTCGCCGCGCTTCAGGAACGCATCCGACACGCTCACCGCCTGGTCGAGCAGACCGCCCGGATTGAGGCGCAGATCGAGCACATAGCCCTTCAGCTTGTCGTCCGGCACCTGCTTCTTGATGGTGTCGATGGCGTTCTCGAGATCGTCATAGGTCTTTTCGGTGAAGGAGGTGATCTTCATGTAGCCGATGTCGTTCTCGACCCGGAACTTGACCGCCTTGACCTTGATGATGTCGCGCACCACCGTCAGTTCGATCGGCTTGTCGGCGCCCTGGCGCAGGATGGTGAGCTTGATCGGCGTGTTGACCAGGCCGCGCATCTTGTCGACTGCGTCGTTGAGCGTCAGGCCGCGAACCTCTTCACCATCGATTTTCGCAATATAGTCGCCGGCCAGCACACCGGCCTTGGCGGCGGGCGTGTCGTCGATAGGCGTGATCACCTTGACCAGATCGTTCTCCATGGTGACCTCGATGCCGAGGCCGCCGAACTCACCCTTGGTCTGCACGCGCATGTCCTGCGCCTGTTCGGCATTCATGTAGGAGGAGTGCGGATCCAGCGACGAAAGCATGCCGTTGATGGCGTTCTCGACCAGCGACTTGTCGTCGGGCGGCGTGACATATTGTGCCCGCACCCGCTCGAAGATGTCGCCGAATATCGCCAACTGCTTGTAGGTCTCCGATCCTGCAGCGTTCGCCGACGAGCCAGGAGCGCCATAGACAAGGCTCATGGCGGATGCGCCCATCAGCGCACCGGCAAACAGAAGCGACAGTTTCCGCATCATTTCACGTCCTTCCAGAAAAACGGTCCGCCCACCATGGGGCCGGATCGACGGGTTTTCCATCCTTGCGGAACTCGACATAGAGTTCCGGCGTGGCATTTCCATTCTTCGAAACCGAGGTGCTTGCCACCCGGGCCTCTCCCATCGCGCCGACCGGCTCTCCTGCGAGCACCGACTGGCCGGTCACGACGCTGATTCTGCTCATCCCCGCCAGAACGACATGATAGCCGTCCCCGGCATTGAGGATCAAGAGTTGACCATAGGAGCGAAACGGCCCCGCATAAAGCACATTCCCATCCGCCGGTGCGGTGACGATGGCTCCCGATTGTGTCGCAAGCATGTCTCCAAGCATCACCGCGCCGTTACCGTCATCGGCGCCAAACCGGCGTTTGATGCGGCCGGTGACCGGCAGCGCGATCTGCCCCTGCAGCGCCGAAAAGGGCGCCGCGGCGGTGAGTTGGTTGCCTTCGGGGACCGGCAGCGATGCCGTCTTGTCGTCGCCCGCACTGCTGGCGCCGGCTGCCTTGGCGGCATCCGCGGCCTTGCGGGTCTTGTCGGCTTGCGCTTCGAGCGAGGCGATCAGGTCCTTCAGGCTGGAGGCCTTGGCCGCCAATTGCTCGGAACGCTGCCGTTCGGCCGTCATCTGCGCCTGCGTGTCGGCCTCGAGCTTCTGCTTGGCCTCCAGCAGCATGCCGAGCCGCTTCTTTTCGGCCGTCTGGTCGCCGACCGCCTCCGTCAGCCGCGCCCGCTCGGCCTCGATCGAGGCCGTCACCCGGGTCTGTTCCTTGAGGTCGGCCAGCAGGCTATCGGTCTGCTGGCGCAATTCCGGCACCACGGCGCCGAGCAGGATGGCGCTGCGCACCGAAGACAGCGCGTCCTCCGGCTTGACCAGGATCGCCGGCGGTGGATTGAGACCCATGCGCTGCAGCGCGCCCAGCACTTCGGCCAGCACGTCACGCCGCGCCATGAGCGAGGCGCGGATCTTCTGCTGCTGGCCCTTCAGCCCTTCCAGCTTGGCGCCGATATCCTCGATGTCCTGGCCAAGCTTCTGCTCGGTCATCGCCGACTGGATCAACGCCGCAGTGATCGAGGCGTGGTCCTTCTTGACCGCGGCGATATCGGCGGCGAGCTTGGCCAGCCGTTCCGACGACAGCGTGATCTCCTTGGAAACCTGTTCGTACTCTGCGCGGCTCTGGTCCGGATCGGGCGCCATGTCGAGCGTGTTCTCGGCCCGCGCCGCATGGAACGACAAAAGCATCGCGGCCGCGGCGATGCCGCAGCGCGCGCGGCCGAAGCGCCCGGTTGATGAGCCCGTTGTTGAGCCCGGTGTCGATTTCCAGCCTTCAGACATTCGCGATCTATACTATCCGCGGCTTCGTTAACGAATCATCAACCATGTTTGACGAGCCCGCCCCCCGGAGGCGTGCCGCCCAAAAGTGGTCCCGGTTCTTTGGAAAACGACATACACAGAAACCAAGGATCTTCGATCTTGCGCGGCATTGGGGCGGAAATCCAGGCGGCAGGCGCGAATCACAATCGGCGACAACTGTAGCGGCAGGCTCACGAGCGATGATAGGGATGGCCGGACAGGATCGTCGCCACTCGGTAGAGCTGCTCCCCAAGCATCACCCGCACCAGTTGATGCGGCCAGGTCAGGGCACCGAACGACAGCACCAGATCGGCCTGGTCGCGCAGCGACGGATCGTGGCCGTCGGCGCCGCCTATGGCCAGCACCAGCGCCTTGCGCCCGCCGTCGCGCAACTGTCCGATGCGATTGGCGAAATCCGGCGAGGAAAGGCTCTTGCCGCGCTCGTCGAGCAGGACAAGGGCCGTGCCCGGCTGCAACTGCGCCTGCAGCCTGGAGGCTTCGTCGCGCTGGCGTTCGGCGGCGCTCTGCGACCGGCCCTCGGCGATCTCGGTGATCCCGGCGAATTCGAGCCCGACCGCTGGCCCGCTCTTGGCGAAGCGCTCGAAATAGCGGTCGGCCAACTCCCGCTCGGGGCCGGTTTTCATTCGGCCCACGGCATGAACTGAAATCTTCATCCCGCCTCTATAAGCCGTTAGTGCATGTCACCCAAAGGTAAAATCCGCTTTTGGGAAACGACACCGGGCAGCTTAATGAAGGGTCTCTTCCTCGAGATCCGGCGCCTGCCACATCTTTTCAAGATTGTAGAATTCGCGGACTTCGGGGCGGAAGACATGGACGATGATATCGCCCGAATCGATCAGGACCCAGTCGGCGCCGGACAGCCCCTCGACGCGCGCGGTGCCGAGGCCGGCATCCTTGAGCGCCTTGAGCAGATGGTCGGCGACAGCCGAGACATGGCGGTGCGATCGGCCCGACGCGACGACCATGTAGTCGCCGAGGCTCGATTTCCCCTGAATGTCGATTGAGACAATATTTTCGGCCTTGGAGTCTTCCAGACTGGCAAGGACTGTCTTGATGGCACGGGACACGGCGTCGTCTACGCTGATCCTGGCCGGCGAAGGCATGATATCGGCCTTCTTCCGCAGTGCTGTTCTCAGTGTATTTCCTTTCGCAGCAAGAACAACCAAATCACCCCAAAAGCGGGCGACACCGCTTAGATAGGCAGAGTTCCCTGACAGTTTCAAGACGCAGCCCCAACTCATGCGAACTCGCCGGTTGCCCGGTTGTTCCATACGGCACGCAAAAAGATCGGAACCCAGGCGTCGCGCAGCGGTTATCGGCTGACCGACCAGAAGCAATTCCAGGATAGGTGCGAAGCGGTTTCCCGAGAAAAGCGCGCAGCGCGCTTCCTTAGGAATTGGTTGAAACAACAGGGAACCCAGCCATGCCGATCGACCCGCAAAACACCCTTCTCACCGTCCAGGCTGGTCTCGCGCAGCTCAGCACGCTGATCGTCTCCTATTCCTTCTCGGCCATCGGCGCTGTCATCCTCCTGGTGGTCGGCTACATCGTCGCCGGCCTCGCAGAGCGCTCGATCTTTGCCGGTCTTGGCCACATCCACGGCTTCGATGCGACGCTGCGGCATTTCTTTTCCAAGATCGTGCGCTACGCCATCCTGATCCTGGTCGTCATCATGGTGCTCGGCCAGTTCGGCGTGCAGACCGCCTCGATCATCGCCGCGATCGGCGCCATCGGCCTTGCAATAGGCCTGGCGCTGCAAGGCACGCTGCAGAACATCGCCGCCGGCATCATGCTCCTGGCGCTGCGGCCGTTCCGCATCGGCGAGTCCGTCGAGGTCGGCGCGATATCGGGCTCGGTCGAGGAAATCGGCCTGTTCGCCACCAAGCTCAGGACCGCCGACGGCGTCTACATCCTGGCGCCCAATTCGACGTTGTGGAACCAGCCCGTGCGCAATTATTCGCGCAATGGCGTGCGTCGCGCCGACATCGGCGTGAGCATCGGCTCGTGGAACGACATCGACCGCGCCCAGAAGACATTGCTTGCCATTGCCGGTGCCGAGAAGCGCATCCGCCGCGAACCGGCGCCGATCGCCTTCGTGGCCGGTCTCGGCGACAGCACCGTTTCGCTCACCTTGCGCTATTGGACCTCGGCGGCCGACTACTTCTCGACGAACATCGACATGACCAAACGCGCCAAGCAGGCTTTCGACAGCGAGGGCATCTCCATCCCGCTGCCGCCGCCGGAAGCCCCGGCGCCCGAGGCTCGTAAGCAGTAGGCGGTTGCGGGAATCAGCCTTTCAGTCCTTGGTCCGAACCGTCTGCTCATCCGGTGCATAGGCAAGTTCCACCGGCAGCGGTGCCTGCGCCGTCATCGGCGCGAAGCTGCCGGTCTCGGCGGCAGGCACGGCCTGCGTGGTGAACACGCGCAACAGCGCGAACAGGCAGAATGCACAGGCGATGACGACGGCCACGTAGATGAAGGCCTGCGTCCCGAACACGGCTGACAGCGCCGTCACGATGCCCGGAACAACAAACCCGGCCAACGACCAGGCAAACAACAGCGAACTGGACAGCGCCACCATGTCCTCCTTGCCGGCGCGGTCGGCGGCGTGCGCGCTGGACAGCGAATAGATCGATTCCGAGGCGCCGTCCCACAAGACGTAGATCACCAGCAGCGCCGGCAGCGCGCCGCCGTCGAAACCGAGCGCGAACATGCCGGACGCCGCGGCAAGCGCGGACGCTCCGATCAGCACGTAACGACGGTCGGTGCGGTCGGAAATCCAGCCGAAGGGAAGCTGCAGGATCAGCGTGCCGAGCGGCATCACCGAAAGCAGCAGCGCCACATCGGCCTGACTGTAACCCTTGGCCGTCGCATGGATCGGCGCGAAACCCGCAATTGACATGGACAGCCCGCCGACCGCCAGCATGCCGGCGACGCCGACCGGCGAAATCCGCCAGGCCCGACCCAGCGCCACCGAGGCCGCCTGCGGAGCGGGTGGCTGCGCCAGCCGCGTCATGCCGACGGGCAGGATCGACAGAGCGGTGAAGGCGATGCCGATCAGCGGCGCGTCTGCCGTTTTGATATCGACCAGCGCCAGCGTCGCATAGCCGACACCCAGCCCGGCGACGTAGGCGACATAGAAGAAGGCCATCACCCTGCCGCGTATGGCATTGGCGACCGCATCGTTCAGCCAGCTCTGCGCGACGATGAACAGGCCGCATATGGCAAAGCCGTAAAGGGCACGTGCGGCGATCCACAAGACCGGATACGGCCCGGCGCCGACGGCGGCATTGGCGAGCGCGATCAGCGCCGACAGCACCATGAAGGCGCGGGCATGGCCGACCCTGCGCACCAGCGGTCCGGTCAGGATGCAGCCGGCGAGGCCGCCGGCCGACAGGCCGGTTATGATCAGCCCGGCCCAGGTCGGGTCGAAACCCTCGACGCCGAGCCGAACCGGGATGTAGGCGAACATCAGCCCATTGCCGATGGCGATCAGCGCCATCGACACGATGACGCTGGCGATCGCGATCAGCGGTGTCGGCGCGCTGCCATGCTCCGGCTCGATCGTGGTGCGGTTCTTCTCCAGCATCCGCGCAGCATCGCCTACCCCCGGGCAAAAGACCGCCGCAAAAGCGACATCGCCGGACGGGTGCCAGCGCGGGCTTGACATGACCAGGATTTCGCCCAGCGGCGAGGTCGGCTCGGCCCGGCCGGCCCGCAAGTCCGGAAAGCACGAACCGCCGGCAGGCCGAGATCGGTCACGACCTGGCCATCCTGCGGATCGCGCTCGACGACAGCGACGAGCGCGGGCCGTGGATGAAGGTCCAGGCTGGCGCCTTCATGCGCGCCAGCAGCGGCGCGTCGCCTTCATCGATGCGGGCATAGTCGAAGGTCTTGGCAACGACGGACGACAGGAACGACAGCGTCGCGCCCGGCCGGTCGATGACCGCGATCGGAAAGGTCAGCACGATTTCGCGCCAGCGCTGCCAGCGATGGAAATCGCGCAAACTGTCCGCGCCCATGATCCAGACGAAGTCGACGCCGGGATTGCGCGCCTTGACCAGCGCCAGCGTGTCGGCGGTATAGCGCACGTGATGCGCCGCCTCAAAGGCGGTGACCTTGATTTTCGGGTTCTTGGCGATCCGCTCCGACAGTTGCAACCGCTCGGCCAGCGGCGCCAGTTCCCTGGTGCTCTTGAGCGGATTGCCCGGTGTCACCATCCACCACAGCTGGTCGAGCGCCAGGCGCCTCAGCGCAATCTCGGCGACCAGCGCATGACCGGCATGCGGCGGGTTGAACGAGCCGCCGAACAGCCCGACGGCGAGACCCTTTTCGGCATGCGGCATCTTCAGGTAACGGGAGGGTACCGCCGGTTCGGAAGATGCCAGCATTGCCTCAGGCTCTGACGACGAAAAGCTTCAAGGCCTCACCTGTCCCGACCCGCGCACGCGGTATTTGAACGAGGTCAGCTGCTCGACGCCGACCGGCCCGCGCGCATGCATCTTGCCGGTGGCGATGCCGATTTCGGCACCCATGCCGAACTCGCCGCCATCGGCGAACTGCGTGGAGGCATTGTGCAGCAGGATGGCCGAATCGATCTCGTTGAAGAACCGCTCAACGGTATTGGCATCCTCGGCGATGATCGCCTCGGTGTGATGCGAGGAGAAGGTTTCGATATGCTCGATCGCACCACTGATGCCATCGACCAGCTTCACCGCGATAATGGCGTCGAGATATTCCGTCCCCCAGTCGGCATCGGTCGCCGGCTTGGCGTCGAAAAACACCTTCAGCACCTCTTGATCGGCATGGATCTCGCAGCCGGCGGTGTGGAGCGCGTCGAGGATCGGCACCAGGTGGGTGGATGCCACGGCGCGGTCGACCAGCAGCGTTTCGGCGGCACCGCAGACACCGGTGCGCCGCATCTTGGCGTTGACGGCGATCCTCACCGCCATGTCGAGCTCGGCCGAGCGGTCGATGTAGAGATGGCAGATGCCCTCGAGATGGGCGAACACCGGCACGCGCGCCTCGCTCTGCACCCGCCCGACCAGGCTTTTGCCGCCGCGCGGGATGATGACGTCGAGCGTACCGCCAAGCCCCTTCAGCATCTCCCCGACGGCGGCGCGGTCGGTTGTCGGCACCAGCTGGATGGCGTCTTGCGGCAGGCCGGCGGCCTTCAGGCCTTCGACCAGGCAGGCATGGATGGCGGCGGATGAATTGAGCGAATCCGAGCCGCCGCGCAGGATTACCGGATTGCCGGCCTTGAGACAGAGCGCACCGGCATCGGCGGTGACATTGGGCCGGCTTTCATAGATGACGCCGACGACGCCGAGCGGCGTGCGCACGCGCTCGATATGCAAGCCGTTCGGCCGGTCCCACTCGGCGATGACGTCGCCGACAGGATCGCGCAGTTCGGCGATCTCGCGAATGCCGGCGGCCATGGCGCGGATGCGATCCGGGTTCAGCTTCAGCCGGTCCATGAAAGAGCCGGACAGGCCGGACTCATGGCCATTCGCGATGTCGATGGCATTGGCGTCGAGAATGTCTTGCTCCCGAGCCACGATCGCGTCGGCCATGGCAAGCAGCGCGGTGTTCTTGACGGCGGTGATGGCGATGGCCAGCGGTCGGGCGGCAGCGCGGGCGCGGCGGCCGATATCCGCCATCAGCGCCACGGTGTCGTCCCCGGATTTTTCATGCAGCTTCAGCATGGCTCATCCTCTGTCTATGTCATCGGAATGACTCACCACCAGATCGTCGCGGTGGATCATCGCCGAACGCGCCTCGTAGCCGAGCACGGTTTCGATCTCGGCCGTCTTCAGGCCTGCGATCCTTACGGCATCGGCGGCATCGTAGGCAACCAGCCCGCGCGCGATCTCGCGGCCCTCGGGCGACAGGATCGCCACCGTGTCGCCGCGTGAAAAGTTGCCGCTGACCAGCTTGACGCCGGCCGGAAGCAGCGATTTGCCCGATGTGAGCGCGCCGATGGCGCCGGCATCGACCGTCAGCCGGCCGGCCGGTTCGAGCTGGCCGGCGATCCAGGTCTTGTAGCCTTTGACCGGATTGGCGCTCGGCCGGAAGAAGGTAGCGCGCTCCCCGCGCTCGATTGCCATCAGCGGCGACAGCCGCGTGCCTGAAGTGATGATCATCGCCGTGCCGGCGGCGGTGGCGATCTTGCCGGCATCGAGTTTTGTCCGCATGCCGCCGCGCGACAGCTCCGACGCAGCCGCCCCCGCCATCGCCTCGATGTCAGGCGTGATGCGGTCGACGACCGGGATGAACCTGGCATTGGGATCACGCGCCGGCGGGGCGGTATAGAGCCCGTCGATGTCGGAGAGCAGCACCAGAAGATCGGCGCCCATCATCGTCGCCACCCGCGCCGCCAGCCGGTCATTGTCACCGTAGCGGATTTCGGAGGTGGCCACCGTGTCGTTCTCGTTGATGACCGGCACCGCCTTCATCTTGAGCAGCGTCGAGATCGTCGCCCGCGCGTTGAGGTAGCGGCGGCGCTCCTCGGTGTCGCCAAGGGTCAAGAGAATCTGGCCGGATTTCAGCGCGCCCTTGCCGAGCGCATCCGACCAGGCGCCGGCGAGCGCGATCTGGCCGACGGCTGCCGCAGCCTGGCTCTCCTCTAGCTTCAGCGCCCGCTTGCCAAGGCCGAGAATGGTGCGGCCGAGCGCGATGGCGCCGGAAGACACGACGAGGATTTCGGCGCCGCCCTGGGCGAGCACGGCAATGTCGTCGGCGAGCGAGGCCAGCCAGTCGCGCTTCAACCCGGTTGCGCGATCAACTAGCAACGCCGAGCCGATCTTGACGGTGATGCGCCGGTATTTTTTCAGCGACTGCATGGCCTTACTTTTCCCAGCGCGTCTCGACCGGGGCAGCGATCTGCGCCCGCGCCTCGGCCACGACTGCCATCAGCGCTCGGAGCACCGCCTCGACCCCCTCGCCGGTGACGGCCGACAGCAGCATCGGCGCCCGACCGGCGGCGCGCTTCAACGAAGCGACCTTCTTCTTGCGTTCATCGGCGTCGAGCGTATCGACCTGGCTGAGCGCCAAGATTTCGACCTTGTCGGTCAGGCCGTGGCCATAGGCCTGGAGTTCGGCGCGCACGGTCTTGTAGGCCTTGCCGGGATTTTCCTCCTGCGCCGAGACCAGATGCAGCAGCACGCGCGTGCGCTCGACATGACCGAGGAAGCGGTCGCCGATGCCGACACCCTCATGCGCGCCTTCGATGAGGCCCGGAATGTCGGCGATGACGAATTCGCGCGCATCGATGCGCGCGACGCCGAGGCCGGGATGCAGCGTCGTGAAGGGATAGTCGGCGATCTTCGGCTTGGCCGCGGTGACGGCGGCGAGAAAGGTCGACTTGCCGGCATTGGGCAGCCCGACCAGCCCGGCATCGGCGATCAGCTTCAGCCGCAGCCAGATGTTGAGCTCCTCGCCGGGAAGGCCGGGATTGGCGCGGCGCGGCGCCTGGTTGGTCGAGGTCTTGAAATGCTGGTTGCCGAAGCCGCCATTGCCGCCCTTGGCGAGCAGGAAGCGCTGGCCGACGACGGTGAGGTCACAGATCAGCGTCTCATTGTCCTCCTCGAAAACCTGGGTTCCGGCCGGCACTTTCAGCGTGACGTCGGCGCCCTTGGCGCCGGTCATGTTGCGGCCCATGCCGTGGACGCCGGTCTTGGCCTTGAAATGCTGCTGGTAGCGATAGTCGATCAACGTGTTCAGCCCGTCGACCGCTTCCAGCCAGACGTCGCCGCCACGCCCGCCATCGCCACCATCCGGCCCTCCGAACTCGATGAATTTCTCGCGCCGGAACGACACCGAACCGGCGCCACCGTCACCCGAGCGGACATAGACCTTGGCTTGATCGAGAAATTTCATGGGATTGCAGTTTCTTTTATTGGCCTTGCGGCATTGCTCTAAACCTTGCGCCTTGCTCTAAACCAAGGCGCGGCGAAGGGCGAGGCCGTTTTGTGACAAAGGCCGCGTGGGTTCGGCCGGAGAAATCCTGGCATGAAGCTTGTAACCTACAACATCCAATACGGCATCGGGCTTGATGGCCACTACGATGTCGCGCGCATTGCCGACGCGGTGCGCGGCGCCGACGTGATCGCGCTGCAAGAGGTCACCCGCAACAATCCCAGGAACGGCGGGCGCGACATGGTCGCCGAGATCGGCGAGGCGCTGCCCGATTATTTCGCCGTCTATGGCAGCAACTTCGAGGCCAATATCGGCTCGCGCATCGAAAACGGCCGCGCCATCACCACGACCTTTCAGCTCGGCAACATGATGCTGTCGAAAACGCCCATCCATCTGTCGCGCAACCTGCTTTTGCCGCGCAGCCGCAGCTTCGAGATGATGAATTTCCAGCGCGGCGCGCTGGAGGCGCTGATCGAGACGCCGCTTGGTTTCATCCGCTTCTATTCCATCCATCTCGATCACCGCAGCCCGGTCGAACGCGCCAGCCAGATTCAGTTCCTGCGCCGCCGCCTGTTGAACTACGCGCTCGAAGGTGGCGCGCTGTCCGGCGTCGCCGAGATCGGCCTGCCGGAATTGCCGCATCCCGAGGCCTTTGTCGCCATGGGCGATTTCAACATGCTGGCTGGCTCGCCCGAATATGTCGAACTTGCCGGCCGGCCGGACCATGAATTCGGCATGCCGTTGACCGCCGACTTCGCCGTCGATGCCGCCGTGCGCCTCAATGTCGCCGGCGACGATCTCGTCAGCTGGGTCGACCCCAACGACGCCGCCAACGCCAACCTCCACAAGCGCATCGACTACGTCTTCACCAGCGCCTCGCTTGCCCGGTCGCTGAAGCGCCTGTGGGTCGACGGGCAATCGGTCGGCTCCGATCATCGACCGGTATGGGTCGAACTGGGCTGATGCCTCGTCATCCGTCTGCGTTTTCGCGTTCGACGATCGCCATCATGATCGTATCGCCGTATTGTCCGTCGATACAGATAGCGTCGCGCTGCACACCCTCCCTGACAAACCCGACCTTGTCATAGAGAGCGATGGCGCGGGCATTGTCGGCATGTACGCACAGCTCGACGCGGACAAAGCCGACCTTGCGTGCCTGCGTCAGGGTCGCATTGATAAGCCGCAATCCAAGGCCACGCCCTCGATGGGAGGCAACAATTCCCATTCCGAGGGCTCCGCGATGGGCATGGATGCGTCGATCATGGCGTGAGATATCGCACCAACCGACGACCTCGCCACGAACAACAGCGATGAAACCCGGATCGCCTCTCGCGATACGGTCCAATACGAATCGTCGGGTTTGATCCAGTGGTGGCGCCTTGAGGAAGGACAGGTACTTCCGCTCACGCGCGACGAGATCAAGCGCGCGATGAAAGCTTTCGACGTCGTCCGGCGTTATCGGCGCGATCGCGATCGTTTCAAGATCGTTGCTGTCATCGACCATTGGCTTGCCCGGCGCCATCCATCAAAAGTGCACCCAGTTCCTGAGGCTGGTCCACGTCTTCCTGTCCAGCCTGTACCGCTCGACCGGCACCTGGCCGGCGACGATGGAGTTCAGCATGCCCTGTCCGGCATACTGGAAGCCGCATTTGTGGATCACCCGGCGCGAGGCCGGATTGATGACCCGCGTCGAGGCATGCAGCACCTGGGTCGAGGTCCTCTGGAAGGCGAGGTCGACCAGCGCATGGGCGGCTTCCGTCGCATAGCCGCGCTTCCAGTGAGGCTCGCCGATCCAGTAGCCGAGTTCCAGCCCGCGATCGGTGGTGTTGAGGCCGGCGCAGCCGACGAAGGTGTCGGTGCCGGCCAGCGTCAGCGCATAGACGATGCCGGCGCGGCGCGTCTTGGTCATCGCCAGGAAGGCGCGCGCCTCGGCCTCGCCATAGGGGTGCGGCATGCGCGCCAGCATTTCGGCGACATGGCGGTTGTCGGCAAGCTCGACCAGTTGCGCGACATCGCCCTCGTGCGGCGCCCGCATCACTAGCCGCTCGGTGACCAGCACCGGGCAGTCTATCGCGTAACTTTCGTCTTCTGAGTCTTCCGCTTCGGCAACCATTTCAAAGTCCTCCAGGCACAAAGAAAAAGGGGAGATGGAAACCCATCTCCCCTGATCCTTTTCCTGGCTTTGCCAAACTTCCTGGCTTCCAGACACCGGTTCCCGAGATGGGCGCCGGTGTTCTAGTGCGGAACCGGCTACTCCGCGGCTTTGGTAATCGGATTGACCGATACGTAGGTTCGGCCGTTGGCTTTTTTGTTGAACGTCACGGCGCCGGATTCGAGCGCGAAAAGCGTATGGTCCGTGCCCATGCCGACATTGACGCCGGCATGCCAGGTGGTGCCGCGTTGACGAATGATGATGTTGCCCGGGATGACGGCTTCGCCGCCGAACTTCTTCACGCCCAGACGCTTGGAATGCGAGTCGCGACCGTTGCGCGACGAGCCGCCAGCTTTCTTGTGTGCCATCTAACTAACTCCGTTGCGCCGCAAGGCGCCTAAAAGGCCTTATGAACGCGTTCGCGTTCCGTTTCAAGTCCGATCCGGCGACCTGATCGCCGGAAAAATTACTTCTTCGCCAGTTCCTTGGCCTGTTCGCGCCAGTCCTTGATCTGCTCGGCGCTGAACGGCATGTGCTCGTCGATCTTGGCGACATCCTTGTCGGACAGCTTGGCCAGCTGCGCGAAGGTGATGATGCCCTGCTCGGCGAGATCCTTGGCGGCGACCGGGCCGATGCCCTTGATCACGGTCAGGTCGTCCGGCTCGCCTTTCGGCGCCTTGAACAGCGGCGCCGCGGCCGTCTCGGCCTTCACGTCGTCCTTCGGGGCGGCTTCCTTCTTTGCCTTCGGCTCGGCCTTCGCCTCGGCGGCAACCTCTGCCTTGGCTTCCGCCTTGACGGCGGCCTTCTTGGCGGGCTTGGCGCCACCCAGCAGGATCTCGGCGATCCGCACGGTGGTCAAAAGCTGGCGATGGCCGATCTTGCGGCGCGAATTCTGGCGGCGGCGCTTCTTGAAAGCGATGACCGTGCGGTTCTTGCCCTGCTCGACGACTTCGGCGGTAACCAGGGCACCATCGACGAACGGCGCGCCGAACGTGACATTCTCGCCCTCGCCATGCGCGAGCACGTGGCCGATCTCGACGATATCGCCGACATTGGCTTCGACTTTTTCGATCTTCAGGAGATCGTTGGCGGCAACGCGATACTGCTTACCGCCCGTTTTAATGACTGCGAACATTTTTTGCCTTTCGCTGTTCGGTCGGCCTTGATGAACCACCTGAGGCGGTTCGGCCGTCTTTTTGTCAGTCTGCGGGTTCAAAAAACAAGCGGCGCGGAAGAACCCTCCACGCCGATTGCGCGCTGTCCGTAACCGAAGGTTGAGCGGGAGTCAAGGCAAACGGCCGCGCCGAGACTTGTCATTGGCGGGCAAACCATTGGTCGTGTCACCATGACGAGCCAGCGTTACCACGACGACGATGCGTGGCTGCCGCAAAACCGCGTTGGCTCGACGGTAAACACCATCTTGAATCCACGGCTCGTCCGGCAAGCCAAATATCTCGCGGATTGGCCTTGTAACCTGTCCGTTCAGCCGTTATCTAGTGCGCCGCGCCGGCAACGGCCGACCATGACCGCGGAGAGGTGGCAGAGTGGTCGAATGCACCGCACTCGAAATGCGGCATGGGTGCAAGCCCATCGGGGGTTCGAATCCCTCCCTCTCCGCCATCATTTTCAGCTATCACACTGATTTCGTTGCGTTGTTTTTAGACGACTTTCTTGCGCCTGCACCTTTGGCTGCATCTAACACGGCGCTTGGCCTGTCAAGACTGGCCGACCCGCAAAAGCCTGCCGCAAGGCTAGAACCCTTCCGAAAAGAGGGCTCTCTATGCTCCGCATCATCGCGTACCTAGCGTCTGGCTGCTGTCGACAGCCGTCGGTAGATCGGGTCCTTTGCAAGTTCAGGCGCTGCGTATCGGATTTGATCCAACGCCTCGGTAAGCCCATGAGGAATAACCGCACCCTCGGAGGTGCCAATAGTCAGATCGAGCAGGCGAAGTAGAGCCTTTGCTTTGGCTTCGCTATTTATAATCGCGAGCTTCTTTTCTCCGCCGTCCTCGCCGTATAGGCCATAATCAAGCAGCGACCAGCATTCGAAGGGAACAAGGAAACGTTCGATGGCATCGACAGCCTCGGCAAATGCCTCACCCGATGTTGCCGGAAGATCAGCAAATGCGCCACTGACGCCGGGCGTAGCCAGCGAACGCTCTTGCGGCCAGACCTGTTGAAGAAAAGGCATGGCAGCCGACCGGAATAAGTCGGCAGGACCGGGTGCTTCCAAGACCCCAGACCGATCCTTGGCGGATAGTTCTCGGACGAACTGCTGGATGGCGTTTGCGGCGGAGGCGCGGACCTCGTCATCAAGGGTTCGAAGCATTTGTTGAATGCGCGAGTTGGGCACAGCCGGTTCGCGCTGCTCTCGGAAGGCGTGCAGACTTTCTATGATCAGGCTGAACACTAGCCTCCGACGTGTTTCGCGCCCCAGGCGGCGGTCGGTGGCCCTTTCAGCCATCGCGCCTCCAATAACCTTCAAGACCTCGGTGAAGTGTGTTCGTCGTGCGATAGCTCGCCAAAGGGCTAGCGATGATCCGGTGTCGTTCAGTAAGGGCGCAATCAGGTGTTGCTCGGTCCAGCTACGGTCAGCCCGTAGAAAATACGGCAAAGCTTCGATGAGCCGGTGCCGAACGATCAAACCGCTGCGGCCGGTTGCGCTGATTACCGTGTCTAGCATTTGGCGCGCATTGCTGCCCGCATGGAATGGGTTCGGCGATTCGGCCGTGAGTCGCGGACAAGCTGCCAGGAAAACCCCCGTAAGCTTTCCTGCGGGCGTATTCAGCGTATCCAGGTCCATGGGTTCGCGATCATCGCCGACAACACGCGCCACAACGCTGAGATCAGCATCGTCTGCGTTGTCTGATTTCGTATTGGTCGCTTCGACGGCAATCGGCCAAATTCGCATCCAGACAGGCAAACCCAATTCAGCAGCGACGACTCGCTTATTCCATGTGTCCATCCACGCGCTGATTCCCTCGATTGCAGCTGACAAAGTTGCGTCCGCGAGAACATTCAGAAGGGCGAGCACGCGGTTGGCTTCCGCTTCAAGATTTCGCTGCACGTCGGACCGAGTACTTTGGTTCTTCGGCGAATGCGCCCAGCCGAAACGGTTCCAAACACGCGGGAACGCGTCTCCGCCATTTCCCGTTGCCTCCAGATCGTCGAGAACGAGCAAGGCATTCTCGATTTGCTGGAGCCAGTCATTGGCCCGTTCGGCGGGATCATCATTCCAACCACCGCGACTGGTTGAAAGCGCGACTTCTAATGCGCGCAGGCGTGCAACGCCATTCAGCGCATCATACTTCGAGTCTGGACCAGGGGAGAGATCATACGCCTGGGACGCTTCTGGAAATCCTTCGCCAACGTTCATCGCGACCAGATCAGCAAACTGGCCGATTTTGGCGTCCTTCCAAGCGCGCTCTTTCGGCGGCAAAACCCCTCCACCGACTTCGATCCGCTTCAGTTCGCGAACGGTCCAATAAAGCCGCGCCTTCTTGGGCGCAGAAGTCGCGGGGCCTTTGCGCAAGCGTCTCGCAATCGCTTTCTGGTCTTGAGCATTCAGATCGCTAAAACGCAGGGCCCGAAGTTCGGCGATTTCGGGAAAGACGTTTAGGTCCCAGAACTGATCGTCATCGACACCAAGGAGGAATGCCCCCACTTCCTCGGCCAAGACCAGTTCAGCGTTTTGAGCCATTGCTGCCCACAGTCGTACGTGAAGGGGCGATTGAGCCAGCCTCCATCGCTGGACGAATTGCAGTGCGTCTGGGGCGTTTAGTACGACAATGCGTGAAACTACGGCGTGGAGTAATTTGATCGAGGGCGCGATACCTTCGTTGTAGGCGTCAGGGTCGCGCTCAGACTCATTTTCGACGTCCGCGTTCGGCACGCTGGTCGTGTAGTAAACGCGCCCCAAACCACCAAGCTGCCATAACCGCCGTTGCCCATCCCATCCCAGCCTCCTAGCTATTTCAAGGCCTTGGGTGACAGCGCATTCCAGCGTATTTGCTAGGGCCTTCAGAAATTCGACGTCAGTGATGTTTCCAAGTTCGAGCAAATTCAAATCGACAAGACCACCACTGGTCAGCTTCGCGGAGAGCAGGTCCTCGAATGATCTGGGGCGACGCGGCTTCCTCATGAATTGCCAGCGCCAGGAATCGATTGGTTCGACCTTTAAACGCGGCGCAACAAGGCTAACAATCTTCGAGATAATTGCCCCCGAACGGTCCCCCGCCCGAAGTCTTTCTTGAATGCCGTATATCGCTGTCGATGGACCTTCTTCAGCGGCGGAGGTCGACCAGCTTTCTTCGATTAATCGCCACGCAGTAGCCCAAGGTTCAACGAGAACGCGTGTACCGGGACCATTCAGCAGATCTTCGACAGCGAGGCGCTCTATACGCTGGGCGGGTTTCAAGCGAAGCGCCCAATCGATTGTCGCCGACTCCGCCAAACGCTTGTTCAGAAACGCGACCGTTTCTCGCAATACTGCCCGATCCCGGTCGTCGAGATATGACCAAGCCGGGATCATGATCGACGCTCCCGCTCTCTTTCAGCGCCAATCCCGACAATTGAATCTAACCACCCTAAGTCAGCCTTCGCGTCTGACGCCAAAGCGGATAATCTGACACGCTCACTGGTATTGCTTCGCCTGATTAAATGATCGAACAGATCGCGATCCTCTTCGGCTGCGCTCTGTCTAGGGGCTTTCACGATCCGACGCATTTCAGCATCAACTCGATTTCGCCTTCCGTTGATTGCTGAAAGTTCTGCCCACCGCTCAAGCGTTGTACGTAATGCGGAATGACCGTTCCGAGAGTCGTAGTGGATGGGCGTGATGCCGCGCCCCTTCCAGTCCTCAAGTGCAACCGGGTCAGGCGCATTTGTCCCAAAGAAGGTGAAACGCTCCTTCAGATCGTCGAAACGAGTTCCGTCAGCCGCAACTGCATTTAATAGATAGCGCATCGGGGGATCGCTCGCACTATAGCCAACCAAGACCAAATGGAACAAACGGGCCGCGTCATAGATGAAATCTGGCACCACTCTGCGACGAAGGTAAAATTCGCCGAAATCTTGATCCGAAAGGACCAACTCAGAAAGCCTGTCTGGATTTGGATCGAGCGCGCCATGGATATGAAGCACTCCGGCGAAATCTGCCTGTCGAGTTGGTCTGGGGATCGATCCGAGCGAATAGGTCTGAACTGATGAGCTCCGCCGCTTCGCTGCTCGCTCAAGAAGTAGATCGAAGTTCGTGGTAACGATTGTGCTAGCACCTCCGCGATCCGCGAGGCCCATAAGTGCATGATGGATGTCCGCCGGCTGGTTCCCGCCGGCCCGCAGGCGGTTGGCTACAGCGCGTCGAACGCGACTATCTCCGCGTGTTTGGTCGTCGAGCCGCCTCTCCAACATTCCAAGGACGACATCGTAGTCGCCCGCGATGAACCGTTTGACCTCAGCCCTCTGCGCATCATTGAGGGTCGACACATCAACTTCCCACTGGTTGCATGTGCCGCGCGGCAAATCGTTAAGGATGGGATACACACTGGCATCGAGAACGCCGTAAACGTCGACTACAAGATCGCGGAAATCTGGCAACCCTACGGGCCTCGAAATGCCTGCACCACAAATGAAGAGAACCTCACCACGCGCGTGGGCAAGCAGTAAGCGTTCGGGAATCGCCGCCAAACCGCCGCCCAATGAGATCACGCGATCTTGCGCCGAAGCTTCAGTCTTCAAAGCCGCTGCCTGCTGATTAGAATCGGAAGTTACTGACTGCATCAGAAAGCATGGAACCCGGCATCAAACAAAGGCCTGCCGGCTGGCTTTTTTCGTCTGTGCTCGACCAATAACACCGAGTCTAGGAATTTTGCGCACTTGCAGGGTTCTCTCTCAGAAATTCTTAAGATCGAGTAGGGGTAAGTTAGTCCACCAGCACCCTGGTTTGGATGGTACTGCAGCGGAGAACATGGTGAAAAGCCGAACGTCCGCCGGGACCAGGGGCCCCACAAGCACCCCCTACCCCGCCCGCCGACAAATGCCGGCGTGCCGGGTGCCGGGCTCTTCACAGTTCGTTCCTGGGATACAGCCGCGCGATCTCGGCCGGCGTGAGATCGTCGAGCGAAACGAGTGCCGGGCCGTCGTGGCGAAACACCATCAACGTCCGCCTGCCGTCGACGAGGCCCCTGAAGTCGGCATGGGTGCGCCGCCAGACCTCGTCGAACGCCTCGGGCTTCTCGATCAGATGCGGTTTATAGCCAGCGACTTGCAGAGCCCCGAAGGTCTCGGCTTGTGCGTGGATGGGTACGCCGACCATATCGGCGTCGTCCTCCGGTGCCCGCATCACCACGAGGCCAAGGATGCCGGCAACGATTATCGCATCATTGTTGAACGCCTGAAGACAGTCGCCGCCCGGCTGAAAGACTATCTGTGTCACGGTTTATCGTCCCTTCTCGCTGTCGCCTTGTCACCAACGGGACCCAAGCGGTGTACGCGATACTGGCTCGCCACCTTTAGCCATCTCATTCGGCTCAGCGTCGGGCTCGGGCAGATTGGATTTCAAGCGCTCTTCGCGATTGATGATGTCGGTCACCTGAACCGCAGTCCACGTCCCGCCGCGCGCCGAGGCAATGCCGCGCGCATTAAGCGCAAGGGCAACCTGACGCAACGATGTAACCCCCCTCGCTTGGATTTCGCGGATGATCGGCAAGATGTTGGCGGCGAAAGCGTCGGCTTGCGCCATACGAACCTCCATCGATCTTCGCTGCGCTTCAGCAAGCTTCGGACCGCCAAGTTTGACACCACGGTCTTTGGCAGCGGCCAGGGCGGCACGGGTGCGTTTCGAGATCACAGCTCTTTCGTGCTCGGCGACGGCGGCAAAGAGGTGCAGCACAAAGGGATCGACGTTCGGCCCCAGCTCGGCGACGATAAACGGCACGCGCTTCGCCATCAGACCGGAAATGAAGGCAACATCACGTGAAAGCCTGTCCAGCTTGGCAACGACTATTGAGCAGCCGGCCTTCTTCGCGACTGCAAGAGCCTTAGCCAGTTTCGGACGACGGGACAGTGCATCGGCACCCTTGCCGGTCTCGATCTCGACGAACTCGGCAGTCATTTCTAACCCCTCGGCCTCGGCAAAATGAGCTATGGCCTGACGTTGCGCCTCAATGCCCAGGCCACTTTTGCCCTGGCCGTTGGTCGACACGCGAAGATAGGAAATGACCGGCTGCATGAACGCTCCGTACGTCGTGTAAGGACTATATATGTTCGTTTACAATACTCACAATCCGTTCGAGCCAAGCCCTTTCGACTGCCGGGTTTCGACATGTAGCGGACACTTCAGTGCGATGTCAGTCCATCAGCATGTTGGATAACGGCTGAACATCCGACATCGTGGCGAATGAAATTGGCTTGCCTAACCGAGCGAAAACTCCTCCCAGGTCCTTCTTTCCATGGTTTACGATGTGGATTTCCGGGACAAGACCATGCCCTTCATGACTGACCCATTTGAACTCAGAGGTTTCTATAATCCGGTCCCATTCACTCAGGTCTTTCCACGATCTCGTAGTATATGAACCGGCAAGAACCCACGGAAATGCGCGAGCCAGTCGATATTTCTCGCTGTACTGATCGGATGCGTGCGAGCAAATTGATATGGCGTCATGGAGGTAATGCATAGACGCTATAAGCGCGTCAAAAGGGCGGCTCCTGAGTTCACCCTCATCGGCGAGGCCATGCATTAGATCATTGCGAAGCGTATTTATTAGCTTCCAGTCGCCTTTGCGCCGTGGGTCGGCACTACCAGGGTCCAGGCCGTCCAAGACGAAGGCGCGCACACCCACCAGTGTGTTCTTTTTGCGCGCGTATTCCCCACCGCAGTGCTCACATTTCCCCTTCATTAGTTCGGTGCCGGGCGTGAGACCGACCATCTTTGCTAATGGAGGTTCCATCGCCTCCAACCCTATGTAAGCTCCTTGAAAGGCAGCAATGTCATCTAGACGCCCTGCAGCTTCTCGGTATCGGCGAGCAGCGCGTCGAAGCCGCTTGCCGCTCTCCAACCCATCCCAATGAGCAAGCAGACCCCTCACCGACTTGATCATCGGTTCGGATATTGCTTCAGGCCAATGGTGGTTGGGGAGTTGCAAGAACTGCACAAACTCGCAGTTCTCTTCCTTCCCGGCACCAAGGCGGGCCACTTGGTCAAGCGTGCTCGGCCCAAAAGTTGAACCAGATACCAATGAAACGGCAGACAGAAAGTCTTCGATTAGTTCAAACCCGTCCCTTGCCGCAGCCATGAGATCGGTATCGTGCTCTCCCTCGAACTCGATAGCCAAAATTGATCCGCCGACCTCTTTTTGACGAGCCGGTGCTGAGTGCGCAGGCCTGATCGCGATACTGGATGGCACTCCCTGTATCGATAAGTCGATCTGTTTAGCGGCAACATCGATTGATAACGGCTGCCTTGCCAGGACACGATATGTTGCCTTCTTCGCAGTCTTGGTTCGCTTTGGTGTTTTGGTTTTTTTGCTCATTTCTCGTTTGCCACCCCCCATTTGAATAGCGCGAGCAATATCAGGCCTGACCAGACCTTTGAACTACCGGGAGATGCAAAACCTTCGAATTGTCGCCAGGCCCTAGGAAGCCAACCGCCTCGGTGCGAACTTAGCCGTCCACTCTTCAAGGCTCAGCCGCTCTATATCGCAGGGCTCACGGAAGGGCTTTCGCAGCGTGGTGGCGACTTCGGCTTTGTCAACGATCAGCCCAAGCAGCTTGGCTTTGCCCATGATTGCCGACACGCCTGCAGCCGGGTTCTTGCAAGCAATGGCAAGCTTGCGCATGCTGTCGAGTTCAGCAATCAAATCATCGACCGTGATCTCTGAACGCCTTGCAGCCCCAGCCTGCAACTCGGCGATCCGTGATTGCACCTGAACATTTCTGAACAGGCGCGCGGCTGCGACCTCAGCGGCATTGCCACGCGCAGCATAGCCAGCGTCAACATATGCGCGAGACTGTGGAAGGCCCTCGGCGAGGCCAAGGCAGAAACGCTCCTGCCGTATGTTCAATTTGTCGTTTGGCATTGTGGTGTCATATTACCGCGATCTTGGAGATCGTGCCATGGGGTGGGCTGTGTGCAGTAGAAAAACATGAGCAACGACAGGTGACAGATGACAGATAGTGACCGTCATTTCGATATAATCGCCGCGCTCGTGCGCACGCGCTTAAAGGACGATACGGGAAAACTGGTCATTATCTGTCATTGGTCATTCCGGCCGCAGGTTCGGCTTCAGCCTTATGCCTTCAATACCGCGCGCGCCTGCCGTTCTCCGTTCCGTCAATCCGTGGCGAAGCATGGTCGGCTTGAAGGTCCGGATCGATCCGGGAAGTTCGCCGGCCGCCTTGGCATAGGCAGCCCAACTATCAAAAAGCCTCTTCGTGGGTTCCCATTTGTAATGGTTGCCGGGATCGCAATCGCATTCGTCGGCCAGCCATTGGGCGAACAGGTCCTGATCGGCGAAATAGCCGGCCGTCGCGTCGACGACGCTGTCGGGCCGTACAAGGCCGTTCGTCTGCCAGTCAAGGTAGCCGTCGATCATCCAGCGCAGGATCGCCGTCCATTCGCCTTTGAGCTTCGCTTCAAGCTCCTGGTCCGGCGCAGCGGGCTTGCGTGTGAACGGAACGATGTTGAAGCGTCGACGCGCCGCATCGTCGACGTTCCTAAGCTGTGGCTGATGGTTGCCGGCGATCATGAGCTTGAATGCCGGCCTGTAGGTGAAGAAGTCGCCGCGCATAAAGCGGGCGGTAATGGCGTCACCGCCCGTAAGGCTCTTGATACGGCCTTCGGCCCATGCCTTGCCATCATCCGTCTCGGAAGCCGTCACCAGACGTGCGCCCCTGAGCATGGCAATCTCAGTCGGGTGCCGGTCGCCTATCGAAGCGGTGAACGTGTCCATTGGCGCAGTCGTGGCGTAGTCGGCCATGATGCCGACGATGGTGTTCATAAACACGCTTTTGCCGTTGCCGCCGTCGCCATGCACGAACACAAGCGCATGTTCTCTGATGTCGCCGGTGAGGCAGTAGCCGCACCACTGCTGCAGGAAACGAACCATTCCAGCATCCCCACCGGTCGCCTCGCCGAGGAAGCGCAGCCACAGCGGGCAGTCGGCCGTCGATGAAGGCGCAACCGCCGTGAGCTTGGAGATGTGGTCACGAGGACGGGCCTCGAACAGCGAGCCGTCGCGAAGGTTGACGGTGCCGCCCGGCGTTCCAAGCAGGAACGGGTCCGCATTCCAGATGTCGGATGTGACGGCGAAATGCGGATCGGCCTGCGCAAAGCGTTCGACGCCAGCCACGAAGCTGGTCTTCCGCACAGCGGCCGTCTCCTTGCCGGTGGTGCTCGCGGCCAGTTCCCTCGCAAATTCACGTATCAGATGGAACGCGATTTTCGTCTTGTCCGGCTGCCAACGAGAACCTGTCCACTCGAACCACATCCTGGCGTCATGGTCGTAGCGAAGTTCTTCTGAAAAATGGGTCGCAAAGCCAAGCGCCGCACCATCTTCCGTGACGGTTACAGCGTCATCGGTCGGCTTGCGGCGGCGCTTGTTGGGGAAGGCGTCCATCAATAGCTCCTGCCGTGCCGGTGTCGATACTCGACGGCCGCGCGGACGATGTAATCGGGAATGGATTTGGGTGTGCGGCCGGCCCAATCGGCGATAAGCCCAGCACAGTCGGCGTAGAGGTTGCCGAGCGCCTCGCAGACGTACCCGGCGTCATCGAGCTTCAGCGTCGATGCCTGCAGAGCATTGCGCGCCAATTGCACCAGCCTCACGGCTTCCACCAGGTCGAAATTATCCGGCCTGAGGTCCGGGCGAAGTTTTACGGGTAGTTGTTCAGGCATCGGCCCTCACATGGTAAGGGGCCGGGCAGTTGACCTGGACTGCAAACGGAGGGTAGTTTTGGACCTTCTCACCAGCCCGAAAACAGCCTTGACCCGCCGGCAGGTACCCTGCTCGGCGGGTTTAGGCTGCCTCGTAGCCACCTTGCTTCGGGATCAGCGTTCTGCCGTGGCTGCGGACCGCCGGGAGGCTGCCGTCGGCGATGCGGCGTAGAACCGTCCGCTGGCTCAGGCCCGTCATGGCGGCGACCTCCTTGATCGAATAGGTAAGCCGGTTGTCAGGCACCTTCGAAAGGAGGTTCGCTATGGGATCGGTACGCTCAACCCCTGCAGTCGTGTTCATGGCAGGCAATCCTTGAGAGGGATGGTCAGCCCATGACAGCACTAATGAAAGTGCGTGGCAAAACAACGATTTGGCTATTTCATAACGATAAAGATGGTCGATCCGGCGCACTTTTCGTCATGACCATGTGATCACGTTGCCAAACAGGAGAAGTTCGTCGCAGTGCCCGTCGAAACAGTCTCGCACCACCTTCTCGCTGATGCCGAAGAACAGAGCCGTGTCGGCGACGGCCTTCCCCAGCTTGCGTCGGCGCAACGAGCGCCCGCGTTCGTCCGCGTCGAAGATTGCTGCCAGCGCGAACGTGGGAGGCTTGGGGTCGGGCCCAAGCCGAAGAAAGACCGAAAGCGCGATCTCGTTGCGAGGAACTTCGCACGCGTTGCGCTCACCTGTCGGGGTCCGTATGCATTTGACCGAACCAGTCGGCCTGCCGATTGTCGCCTTTGCTGCTTCAGAGAAGCGGCCCGTCCTGCAGTACCCGAGCAAGAGCCGGGCTGCCATGCGCTGCTCAGGGTCGTCGGACCTCCAGAGCATCCGAACGATATGGGCGAAGACGCCGGTCTCGTCGGCTTCGTCTGCCATTGCCTTCAAATAAGCGGCGCGGATGGCCTTCGCGCTGTCGGGCCCTTTGTCCATTGCGACTACTCTGCGGCCAGCTTGCGCCGCCCGGCAAGCGGGATCACTTTGCCCTTGCCACCAGCGCTGGCGAGAAAATCGGCCCACGCTGTCATTAGCTTGCGACGACGCTCCAATGCCGTTCCGCGTCGATATGCCTGTTCGGCTTTGTCGCCGACGACATGCGCCAGCGCAGCCTCTGCCACCTCACGCGGAAAATTGGTGCAATCGCCAGTCCAGTCGCGGAAACAGGACCTAAAGCCATGGATAGTCGTTTGGTCCTTGAGTTCCCATCGGCGCAATAACATCTCCATCGAGGCCGCAGAGATCGATCTACCCTTGCGCAAGCCCGAGAAGACATACGGGTTATCACTGCGCCTCGGCAGTGAGCGGATAAGCGCAATGGCACGAGGCGAAAGTGGCACCTCGTGCTTGCGCCCGGCCTTCATGCGGTTTGCCGGGACCGTCCAGACCTTCTGCTCGAAATCGATCTCGTCCCATGTCGCGTTGACGGTCTCGCCCGACCGTGCGGCGGTGAGTATCGTAAACTCAAGGACCTTCGCGTCCATGCCGCTGGCCTCGCGCAGTCGCTGCATGAATGCCGGCACGTTCTGATAGACCATCGCACGATGATGGCCGCGTCGCTTCAGCTTTTCAGGCTTTGGCAGGATCGCATCGAGATGACCACGCCACATGGCCGGGTTCTCGCCGGACCGCCAGCCACGCATCTTGGCAAAGCTGAGCACCCGTTCAATGCGGCCGCGAAGTCGCGAGGCTGTCTCGGGCTTGGCTGACCATATGGGCTTCAGCACCTTAAGAACGTCAGCGGTTTCGATTGCCGAAACCTTCATCTGGCCGAGGTATTTGCAATAGGCGTCGCCGAGGGTCATCTGCCACTGAGCCCGGTGCTTAGCATTCTTCCACGAGGCCATTCTGTCCTCGTCGAGGAAGGCCTCCGCAGCCTCGGAGAATGTCGGCTCGGCCTCCTCGCGTTCCGCCTCATGACGAGCATGCAGCAGAGGATCGCGGCCCGCAGAGAGGTTTTTGCGAGCCGCTTCCGCCTTTTCCCGCGCAGCAGCGAGGCCAACGGCAGGAAATGCTCCCATTCCCATCGCTGTGCGCTTGCCATCACGCTTCCACATGAAGACCCACGATTTCGATCCGCTCGGCTCAACCTGCAGGTAGAGGCCGCCGCCGTCGCTGTGGCGTCCCGGTTTCGTTTCGGACTTTACCTCCAAAGCGGAGAGTTTGTTGATAGGGCGCGCCATATCTCTTGCACCTTTCCTTGCACCTCAAGGGTGTCATCGGGTGTGAGTATATGTCAGCGCGCGGCTCGATGAAAATAGGCAAATAGCTGTAAATGATAGGATTTTTCGTCAATTTGGCGAGGCATGTCACCCCCTGACATCTCGACTACGGCGGTCTCCCTCTCCGCCATCCAATCACCAATCCCTCGAGGATCGCGCACTCCGCGAGTGCTCTTGGCGCGATAATTCGGCCAGTTGCTTGATGGCGTGCTGCTTCAATGGATCTGTACCCCAAGCCGCTCGTTCTTCCTCCATCGCACCACCGCACGATATTCGACACCATCCGCGGGAACGTGCAGGACGAACCGCTCGGGAACGATCACGCCCGGCTCCACCCGTAGCTCCGCACCATGAGCGTGTTGATTTCTGACGGAGCAAGCGATTGTCATATTCTCGGTGATAATGGTTCCATCCTTTAGAACGACCGCCCGAGGAAGCGAGCGTCGTTCAATTGGTGGATCACCGGGCTTGCCGCTCATCTTAACCTCCCGAAATCTTGTGTCGATAAACGCATGGCCCGACCGAGACAATCGCACTTAAATTAGCATATACTAAAATAGTTCCGAAACTTCTATTGCGACGCAAGGTCGAGCGGTTTCGGCGACGGTATCAGGTCCAGCCCCGGCAACTGCACGGCGGCGACCTTCCTCGAAAAAAGCAACGCAGGCCGAGGATACGTCTTGCTCGGCATCGAGATGCTGCCGCCTGACAGGCAAAAAGAGCCCGCCCGGAATGGGGATCAAGGGCGGGCCAAAGGTGGCTAGGGATCATCCCAGCTTAGGTCAACGAGCGGCGGAAGGGTTGGTTGCTTGCTCAACTAGTCAAAGCACCACGCCGGTTTGTGCGGCGGCCGATTATTCCAGTCGCGGTTGCGCTCCTGCTAGTGGCCCTCACGGTTTGCCTGATCTCGTGAGGGTTTTCAGACCGACCTGTCGGACCCGTGTCCGGCAATCGCCTTGACAAAAATCTCCCCGAATTCCTTGAGCTTCGCCCCTCCCACGCCATTCACCTCGGCGAAGGCGTCGAGGTCGCGCGGACGGCGCTCGGCCATGTCGATCAGCGTGCGGTCGGAGAACACCACATAGGCCGGCACCTGACGCTCCTTGGCCAGACGCAGTCGCAGCGATTTGAGCGTGGCCAGCAGCGAGGCATCGACGCCTTCGCCGCCCATGCCGGAGCCTTGCGCGGCACGCTTCCGCCCGCGCGCGAGTGGGTCCCGGTTCTCGACGCGGTAGTGGAACGCAACCTCGCCACGGGCGAGCGCGCCGCCGCTGTCCGAAATGGCGAGGCCGCCATGGCCATCGGGATCCGGCATCAGGAAGCCGCCGGCGACCAGTTGCCGGATCAGCGACAACCACACCGTCTTCTTGTGCGCCGCGCCGCTGCCGAAGCTGGTGAGCCTGTGATGGCCCCTGGCCTGCACCTTTTCGGTCTCATGGCCGGTCAGGATATCGATGACATGGGCGGCGCCGAAACGCTGGCCGCTCTGCGCGACCACTGTCAGGATGAGGCGCGCCTCGGCAGCGCCATCAGCGCGCGGCACCTGGTCGACGCAATTGTCGCAATTGCCGCAAGGCTCGGCTTGCTCGCCGAAATAGCCGAGCAGCACCTGGCGCCGGCACTGCGCCGTCTCGCAATAGCCGATCAGCGTATCGAGCCGGCGATGGGCGCGCCTCTTGTGCTCCACCGATGCGTCCTCGTCATCGATGAACAGCCTGCGCATGCGGATATCGCCAAGCCCGTAGAGCATGTGCGCCTCGGCCTTGCGCCCGTCACGGCCGGCGCGGCCGATCTCCTGGTAGTAGGCCTCCAGGCTGCCGGGCATGTCGGTGTGGAAGACATAGGCGACGTCGGGCTTGTCTATACCCATGCCGAAAGCGATGGTCGCCACCATGACGACGCCGGACAGCGTCATGAAGGCGTTCTGATTGGCCTCGCGCGCGTCCTTGCTCATGCCCGCATGATAGGCGAGCGCGGTGACGCCGTTCTTCTCGAGAAAGGCCGCCATCTCTTCCGTCTTCTTGCGCGACAGGCAGTAGACGATGCCGCTCTTGCCTGGGTGACGCTCGATGAACCGCAGCAATTGCCGCTTGCTGTCCTGCTTGGATTCAATCGCCAGCTTGATGTTGGGCCGGTCGAAGCCAAGCACCAGGGTCTCGACCCGCTCGGCAAACAGCCGTGCCTCGATATCGCTGCGCGTGCTCTCGTCGGCCGTCGCCGTCACCGCGATGATCGGCACGTTGGGGAAAATGTGCCGCAACCGCGACAGGTCCTCATATTCGGGCCGGAACGCCGGTCCCCATTGCGAGATGCAATGCGCCTCGTCGATGGCGATCAGGCTGACGTCGAGCCTCGAAAGCGCATCGAGCATGCGCTCGGTCATCAGCCGCTCCGGCGCCAGATAGAGCAGCCGTGTCTGGCCGGAGGCGACACGGCGCCAGGCGGCGACATTGGCTTCGCGGTCCAGCGAGGAATTGATCGTATCGGCGCCGACGCCCGCCAGCCGCAAGGCGGCGACCTGGTCCTGCATCAGCGCCACCAGCGGGGACACGACGAGGGTGAGGCCGCCCATAACCAGCGCCGGCACCTGGTAGCAGAGCGATTTGCCCGCACCCGTCGGCATCACGGCCAGCACATGGCGCCCGCTGAGCAGCGCCTCCATGATGTCGGCCTGGCCGGGGCGGAAATCGTCGAAACCGAACACGTCCTTGAGGACGCGCCGCTTGGGATCCTCGGCCCGGATACCCGCCGCCTGTGCCGACATCAGTCGGACACCGGATTGGAGGCGATTTTTCGGGGATTGGAGAGGATGTGGAAACCGATCAAAGAGACTCTCCGCGTGACGCACTGGAGTAGCGCAGCTGCCCTCCAATCACAACTGGTTGGCGATCGGAGGCGCAGGCCAGAGTGCCTTCCCCAGCGACATCCGCACCCCTGCTGGATTCCTCCGCGCCAGGATGTAAGCTTGGCCAGCCAAGCCAGGGAGGGCGCGATGCTGCAGGTGAGACAGGGCGTCCTCGGCGAACGGTTCAGCTTGCAACGCGCCGCCTTCGAGAAGCAGCCCTTTCCGGACCTCGGCGTGCGGAAAGACCGGCTGAAGCGCCTGCTGGCCCTGACCGAGCGGCACGAGGCTGAGATTTGCGCCGCGATCGATGCCGACTTTGGCGGCCGCTCAATGCATGAAACGCGCCTTGCCGAGCTGTTCGTCGTGCGCGCAGGCATCCGCCACACGCTGTCACATCTGAAAGGCTGGATGCGCGAGCGGCGCGTCGCCACCACCTTGCCGTTCCTGCCGGGCAAAAATCGTCTCTTGCCGCAGCCGCTCGGTGTCGTCGGCATCGTCTCGCCCTGGAATTACCCGTTCCAGCTTGCCGTCGCGCCGGTCACGGCGGCGCTTGCCGCCGGCAACCGTGTGCTGGTCAAGCCATCCGAACTGACACCGGCTTTCTCGGAACTGCTTGCAAAACTCGCCGGCGAGCATTTTTCGCCCGACGAGTTGAGCGTCATCACCGGCGATGCCGAGATGGGCAAGGCCTTCGTGTCGATGCCGTTCGATCATTTGCTGTTCACCGGCTCGACGGCGGTCGGCCGCCAGGTCGCGGTCGCCGCTGCCGCCAACCTGACCCCGGTCACGCTCGAACTCGGCGGCAAGTCGCCGGCGATTTTCGACCCCTCCTGCGATCTTGATGCGGCAACGGCCAGCATCGCCTATGGCAAACTGCTCAATGCCGGGCAGACCTGCATCGCGCCGGACTATCTGCTGGTGCCGAAGGGACAGGCCGGCACCGTCGCAGCCAAATTCGCGGACGCGGTGGCGCGGCTCTACCCCACGCTGCGCGACAACCCCGACTATACCGCCATCATCAGCGACCGGCACTTTCAGCGCCTGCGCGCCATGATCGCGGAAGCCCGCGATGCCGGCGCCGAAATTGTCGAAATCAATCCGGCCGGCGAAGAGTTCGGCACCACGAGCCGCAAGCTTTTGCCGACCCTGGTCAGCAATGCCGGCCCCGATCTGCGGCTGATGCGCGAAGAGATTTTCGGCCCGGTGCTGCCGATCGTCGAATACGCCACCGTCGACGAGGCGATCAGCCATGTGAACCAGGCCGACCGACCACTGGCGCTCTACTGGTTCGGCAACGACAGCGGCAACCGCCAGCGCATCCTGCGCGAGACCATCGCCGGAGGCGTCACCATCAACGACTGCATGCTGCATCTGGTGCAGGAGAACCAGCCTTTCGGCGGTGTCGGTGCCAGCGGCATGGGCGCCTATCACGGCGAATGGGGGTTCCGTGCCTTCAGCAAGGAGAAGCCGGTCTTCCTGCAGTCGCGCCTGAGCGCCGGCGCCATGCTGCGCCCGCCCTATGGCAAGACGTTCGACCGGCTTTTCGGCCTGCTCCGGCACATAACCTGACCAAATTCGCGGCTTCAGTGCCGAATGAAGAGGCGGGCGGCGGCGCGGAGATGGTCGCGAAATTGCCTCAGGCGAGGAAATCAGCCCGGTGCGGGGTAAAACTGTCGACCAGCCGCCCCGCTTCCAGCGCCTTGACGCCATGCACCAGGCCGGATGGCACGATGAAGCTGCCGCCCATCCCGATGATTTCGGTTTGGCCGTCTATGGTCACCTCGAAGCGCCCTTCGGCGACGTAGCTTGCCTGGACATGCGGATGCGAATGCAGGACGCCGACACCGCCCTTGTCGAAGCCGAATTCGACCATCATCAACTGGTCGGTATGGAGGAGGACGCGCCGCCTGTTGCCGTCGGGTGTCGGCGTCCACGCGGCCTCACCGGCATGCGCGAAAATCTTCGGCTTACTCATCGTCTGCTCCCCCATCGCGGATACCTGGCCAACGCTCACCGCACCGCCCTGGTTCAGAGCCGGTACGCTTTCTTGGCAAGCGTATAGGCAAGGTCCTTGGCCAGTTCATGCGCCTCGTCTTCGCGCAGGCGATGCTCGCAAACGAGCCGTGCCAGGAAGGCGCAGTCGACCCGCCGCGCTATATCGTGCCGGGCCGGGATCGAGGGAAAGGCGCGTGTGTCGTCATTGAAGCCGACCGTGTTGTAGAAGCCGGCCGTTTCCGTCGTCATCTCGCGGAAGCGGCGCATGCCTTCCGGACTGTCATGGAACCACCAGGCCGGCCCGAGCCTGAGCGCCGGATAGACGCCGGCCAGCGGCGCCAGTTCGCGCGCATAGCTGCTCTCGTCGAGCGTAAAGACGATGACGGACAGGTCGCGTTCCAGGCCGACACAGTCGAGCAAGGGTTTCAGCGCCGTCACATAGTCGGTGCGCGTTGGAATATCGAAGCCCTTGTCGCGACCGAATCTCTGGAAAATACCAGGTGAATGATTGCGCCAGGAGCCGGGATGGATCTGCAGCACCAGCCCGTCATCCCGGCTCATCTTGGCCATCTCGGTCAGCATCTGGGCGCGGAACAACTTGCGCTCGCGTTCGTCCTCCGAGCCATGGCGGATGCGATTGAACAGCTCCTGCGCCGCTGCGTCGGAAAGATTGGCGGTCTCGGCCGTCGGATGGCCGTGGTCGGACGCGGTCGCGCCAAAGCTCTTGAAGAAGGCACGCCGCTGGCGGTGCGCGTCGAGATAGCCTGCCCAGTTGCCGGTATCGCAGCCGGTGATCTCGCCGAGCCGGTCGAGATTGGTTGAAAACCCTTCGAAATCGGGATCGACGACGGCGTCCGGCCGATAGGTGGTGACGACACGGCCCTCCCAGCCGCTGTCGCGGATCATCTTGTGCCATTTGAGATCGTCGAGCGCGCCTTCGGTCGTGGCGATGACCTCGATGTTAAAGCGCTCGAACAGAGCGCGGGGGCGGAAATTCTCCCACTGCAGCAGCGTCGCGATCGTGTCGTAGTGGCGGTCGGCCGTCTCGGCGTTCAGTGGCTCCTCGATGCCGAACAGATGCGCCAGCACATGGTCGAGCCACAGCCGCGTCGGCGTGCCGCGAAACAGATAGTAATGCTCGGCAAAGCGCCGCCAGATCATCCTGCCGTCGCTCTCGACCGGGGCGCCATCGAGCGTCGGCACGCCGAGATCCTCCAGCGGCACGCCCTGGCTGAACAGCATGCGGAAAATGTAGTGGTCGGGCACGATGAGCAGTTGCGCCGGATCCGGGAAAGGCTCGTTTTGCGCATACCAGCGCGGATCGGTGTGGCCGTGCGGGCTGACGATGGGCAGGGCCTTGATGCCGGCGTAGAGGTCGCGGGCCAGTGAGCGCGAATGCGCTTCGGACGGAAACAGCAGGTCCGGATCGGTCAGCGCGACCATGGGAAAGCGGCTCCTCCCAGTCTGGATAAACCGGTACGTTTGGACAAAGGCGATGTCAACGTGCGCTGGCAAAGCGGCATCCTTGCGGCAGGCGCGAACAGGTGTTACGCCGCCTGTGATCCACCGCCTCCCCAGCCCCGGTATGGTGATGACCAGAAGCCATCTATCCAACTCCACGCTCCAGACGCTGCCCGCCGGGACCAGGTTCCCCGCCTATGATCGCGGCAAGGTCATACCGGGCATCGTGCATCTGGGCGTCGGCGCCTTCCACCGCGCCCACCAGGCCGCCTATGTCGACGAGTGCCTGGCGGCGGGCGAAACGGAGTGGGGCATAACAGGCGTCTCGCTGCGCAGCCCCGACACGCGCGACGCACTGGCGCCGCAGGACGGGCTCTACACGCTGGCGATCCGCAGCAGCGGCGGGGAACAGCTTCGCGTCATCGGCTCCATCGGCTCGATGCTGGTGGCGCCGGAAGACCCAGGCGCGGTACTGGCCGCATTGACCGATCCACACACCCGCATCGTCACGCTGACCATCACCGAGAAGGCCTATCTCAGGGCTGCCGGCGGCGGGCTCGACACCGCCCACCCCGACATTGTCCACGATCTGGCAAATCCACAGATGCCAAGGACGGCGCATGGCTTCCTGACCGAAGCCCTTGCCCGGCGACGCGCCGCCGGCACGGCGACTTTCACAGTGCTGTGTTGTGACAATCTGCCGGCCAACGGCGCCACCCTGCACCGGCTGCTGACCGAATTCGCCGCGTTGCGCGATGCCACGGCCGGCAGCATCGGAATTGCCAACCACATCGCAGACCAGGTCGCCTTTGCCTCCAGCATGGTCGACCGTATCGTGCCGGCGACCACGGACGCCGATCGGGCGCGGATTGCCACCGAGCTTGGCGTCGAGGATGCCTGGCCCGTCATGACCGAACCGTTCTGCCAGTGGGTCATCGAAGACGATTTTCCCGGAGGCAGGCCGGCGTGGGAGAAATTCGGCGTCACCATGGTCAGGGATGTCGGCCCGTTCGAGGACATGAAGCTGAGGCTCCTCAACGGCGCGCATTCGGGCATCGCCTATCTCGGCCTGCTCAGCGGTCATGCTACCGTCGACCGCGCCTTCGCCGATCCGGCGATCCGGCAATTCGTCGACGCGCTCTGGCAGGAGGCCATTCCGACATTGCCGGAGGACGCCGGGCTCGATACATCGGCCTATACGGCCGAGCTCGCCGAGCGCTTCTCCAACACCGCGCTCGCCCACCGCACGGCGCAGATCGCCAATGACGGCTCGCAGAAACTGCCGCAGCGCATCATCGCGTCCGCCATCGAGTGCCTCGAAGCCGGTACCGAGTTCGTGCATCTGACGCTGGTCGTGGCGGCCTGGATCGCTGCCTGCGCCGCGCGCGGGAAGACCTTGCCTGAGAACCATTTCACCGATCCGCTCGACGCGGCACTGACGGCGCTTTTGAGCCAAGAGCTGCCCGCGAACGAGACCGTGACGGCCGTGTTCGACCTGGCCGGTTTTGCCGGGGATCATGCCGAGCGCCAGACGTTGATCGAGCTTGTGGCGGTGCATCTCGTCCACCTGCGGCGGGATGGTCCGACACTGGCCTTCGCCGCCTTGGGCATCTAAACAAAAAAGCGGGGCAATGCCCCGCTTTCGCAATCCGTCTATCGGGAAACGACCTCAGGCTGGCAGCAATGCGCCTTCCAGCGTGGTGAGCTGGCTGAGGAACTGCTCGGCCTTGCTGCGCGACTGATCGTCTTTCGCATCAGCGGCATCTTCCTTGGCTTCCTGGATACGGCGGGCGAGATCCGCACGGTCGACATCCTTGACCGCGACAGCCGATTCCGCCAGCAGCGTGCAGCCGGCCGGGACGATATCGGCGAAACCGCCGAACACGACATAGCGTTCTTCGCCGCCCGAGGCGTTCTTCACCGTGACGACACCGGGCTTGATCGTGGTCATCACCGGCGCGTGGTGCGCCATCACCGTCATCTCGCCTTCGGCGCCGGGGATGACGACGGATTCGACCTGCTCGGAAACCAGCAAGCGCTCCGGCGAGACCAGTTCGAATTTGAAAGCTTCAGCCATGTCAACCTAGCGAGTAGGGAATAGCGAGTAGCGAGTAATAAAGAAACTCGGCCGGCCCACTGATCCCTATTCGCTACTCCCTATTCGCTATTCGCTTGTTTACGCCGCTTCAGCCGCGAGGCGCTGTGCCTTCTCGACTGCCTCGTCGATGCCGCCGACCATGTAGAAGGCAGCCTCGGGCAGGTGATCGTAGTCGCCGTTGCAGAGGCCCTTGAAGCCCTTGATGGTGTCGGCGAGGTCGACCAGCTTGCCCGGCGCGCCGGTGAACACTTCGGCGACAAAGAAGGGCTGCGACAGGAAGCGCTCGATCTTGCGGGCGCGAGCCACCGTCTGCTTGTCCTCTTCCGACAGCTCGTCCATGCCCAGGATGGCGATGATGTCCTGCAGCGACTTGTAGCGCTGGAGGATCGACTGCACCTGGCGCGCGACGCCATAGTGCTCGTCGCCGACGACCAGCGGGTCGAGCATGCGCGAGGTCGAGTCCAGCGGATCGACCGCCGGGTAGATGCCCTTTTCGGCGATGGCGCGGTTGAGCGTCGTCGTCGCGTCAAGGTGGGCGAACGAGGTCGCCGGTGCCGGGTCGGTCAAGTCGTCGGCCGGCACGTAGATCGCCTGCACCGACGTGATCGAACCCTTGGTGGTGGTGGTGATGCGTTCCTGCAACGCGCCCATGTCGGTGGCGAGCGTCGGCTGGTAACCCACGGCCGACGGGATACGGCCGAGCAGAGCCGACACTTCCGAACCCGCCTGCGTGAAGCGGAAGATGTTGTCGACGAAGAACAGCACGTCCTGGCCCTGGTCGCGGAAATATTCAGCAACCGTCAGGCCGGTCAGGCCGACGCGGGCGCGCGCGCCCGGCGGCTCGTTCATCTGGCCATAGACGAGGGCCGCCTTGGAGCCTTCGCCGCCGCCCTTCTTGTTGACGCCGGATTCGATGAACTCGTGATAGAGATCGTTGCCTTCGCGGGTGCGCTCGCCGACGCCGGCGAACACCGAATAGCCGCCATGCGCCTTGGCGATGTTGTTGATCAGTTCCTGGATCAGCACGGTCTTGCCGACGCCGGCGCCGCCGAACAGGCCGATCTTGCCGCCCTTGGCGTAGGGTGCGAGCAGATCGAGCACCTTGATGCCGGTGATCAGGATCTGCGCTTCCGTCGACTGCTCGACATAGGTCGGAGCCGGCTGGTGGATGGAGCGCATTTCGATCGCGTCGACCGGGCCTTCTTCGTCGACCGGCTCGCCGATGACGTTGATGATGCGGCCGAGCATGCCCGGGCCGACCGGCACGGTGATCGGCGCGCCGGTGTCGCGCACTTCCTGGCCACGCACCAGACCTTCGGTCGAGTCCATGGCGATGCAGCGCACGGTGTTTTCGCCCAGGTGCTGGGCAACTTCGAGCACCAGGCGGTTCCCGACATTGGTGGTCTCGATCGCATTCAGGATTGGCGGCAGATGATCGCCGAACTGCACGTCGACGACGGCGCCGATGACCTGGCGGACCTTGCCGACTACGCCCGTTGCCTTGGTGGCCACTGCCGATGTCTTGGCCGCTGCTGCCTTTGCGGGGGCTGCCGCCGCTTTGGCCGGAGCCGCCTTGGCTGCTGCTGCCGGTGCCTTTGCCGCCTTCGCGGGCGCTGCTGCCTTGGGGGCCGCCGTCTTGGGGGTCGCTGCTTTCGCCATCGTCTTTACCCTTTTCGTCCTTTGTTTCTAACGCGGTCCGGTCGCGGGCAGATTGACCCGCGGACCGCGCCTAGAGCGCCTCGGCGCCCGAAATGATTTCGATCAGTTCCTTGGTGATCTGCGCCTGCCGCTGGCGGTTGTAGGTGATCGACAGCTTGTTGATCATCTCGCCTGCGTTGCGCGTCGCATTGTCCATGGCGCTCATCTTGGCGCCCATTTCGCCGGCCGCGTTTTCGAGCAGCGCCCGGAAAACCTGCACCGAGATGTTGCGCGGGATGAGGTCGGAGAGAATCTCGCCCGGCTCCGGCTCGTATTCATAGACCGCGCTGGCGCCATCCGCCGACGCTGCCGGAGCAGACGAAGCGACCGCTGCCGGAATGATCTGCTGCGCGGTCGGAACCTGGCTGATCACCGACTTGAACTGTGAATAGAACAGCGTGCAGACGTCGAAGGCACCCTCGTTGAACAGATGGATGACCTTGCGGGCGATGGCATCGGCATTGGCGAAGCCGAGCGTCTTGACCTCGCGCAGGTCGACACGATCGAGGATCATCGATGCATAGTCGCGGCGCAGTATGTCGAAACCCTTCTTGCCGACGCAGATGATCTTGACCTGCTTGCCGTCGGCCAGAAGCCGGCGGATATGGTCGCGGGCATGACGGGCGATCTGCGAATTGAAGCCGCCGCACAGGCCGCGCTCGGCGGTGCAGACGACGAGCAGATGCACGTTGTCCTTGCCGGTGCCGGTCATCAGCGCCGGGGCATCGCCGCCGCCGCCGATCGCCTGGGTGATGTTGGCCAGGACGGAACCCATGCGCTCCGAATAAGGACGCGCCGCTTCCGCGGCCTCTTGCGCACGGCGCAGCTTCGCCGCGGCGACCATCTGCATCGCCTTGGTGATCTTCTGCGTCGCCTTGACCGAGGCGATACGGTTACGAAGGTCTTTTAATGAAGGCATGCTTCAAACCTGATCCCGTCTTGTCGCTTCGCTCAGGCGAAGGTCTTGGCGAAAGCGTCGATCTCGGCCTTCAGCTTGGCGCGCAGATCGTCCGACAGCGCCTTTTCCTTGCGGATGGCGTCGAGAACGTCCTTGCCCGCCGCACGCATGTGGCTGAGCAGACCCTGCTCGAACTTGCCGACCTGGTTGACCGGCAGCTTGTCGAGATAGCCATTGACGCCGGCGAAGATCACCGCGACCTGCTCTTCCGTCTTCAGCGGCGAGAACTGCGGCTGCTTCAGGAGCTCGGTCAGGCGCGAACCGCGGTTGAGCAGGCGCTGCGTGGCGGCATCGAGATCCGAGCCGAACTGCGCGAAAGCAGCCATTTCGCGGTACTGCGCGAGCTCGCCCTTGATCGAGCCGGCAACCTGCTTCATCGCCTTGATCTGCGCAGCCGAACCGACGCGCGACACCGACAGGCCGACGTTGACGGCCGGACGGATGCCCTGGAAGAACAGGTTGGTTTCGAGGAAGATCTGGCCGTCGGTGATCGAGATCACGTTGGTCGGGATGTAGGCCGACACGTCGTTGGCCTGCGTCTCGATGACCGGCAGCGCGGTCAGCGAGCCGCCGCCCAGATCGTCGTTGAGCTTGGCGGCGCGCTCGAGCAGGCGCGAGTGCAGATAGAACACGTCGCCCGGATAGGCTTCGCGGCCCGGCGGGCGGCGCAACAGCAGCGACATCTGGCGATAGGCGACGGCCTGCTTCGACAGATCGTCGTAGCTGATCAGCGCGTGCATGCCGTTGTCGCGGAAATATTCGCCCATGGTGGCGCCGGCGAACGGCGCCAGGAACTGCATCGGCGCCGGATCGGAGGCAGTTGCGGCGACGATGATCGAATATTCGAGCGCGCCGCGCTCTTCCAGAACCTTGACGAACTGCGCGACGGTCGAGCGCTTCTGGCCGACGGCGACGTAGACGCAGTACAGCTTTTCCTTCTCGGGACCGTTGTCGTGCACCGACTTCTGGTTGAGCATCGTGTCGAGGATGATGGCCGTCTTGCCGGTCTGGCGATCGCCGATGACCAGCTCGCGCTGGCCGCGGCCGACCGGGATCAGCGCATCGATGGCCTTGAGGCCGGTCGACATCGGCTCGTTCACCGATTTGCGCGGAATGATGCCGGGCGCCTTGACGTCGACGCGCTTGCGTTCGGTCGCCTTGATCGGGCCCTTGCCGTCGATCGGATTGCCGAGCGCGTCGACGACGCGGCCGAGCAGGCCCGGACCGACCGGAACGTCGACGATGGCGCCTGTGCGCTTGACGATGTCGCCTTCCTTGATGTCGCGGTCGGCGCCGAAGATGACGACGCCGACATTGTCGGCTTCGAGGTTGAGCGCCATGCCGCGGATACCGCCGGGGAACTCGACCATCTCGCCGGCCTGGACATTGTCGAGCCCATAGACGCGGGCGATACCGTCACCGACGGACAGCACCTGTCCGACTTCGGAGACCTCGGCCTCCTTGCCGAAATTCTTGATCTGGTCTTTCAGAATTGCGGAAATTTCCGCGGCGCGGATGTCCATCAGCCGACCTCTTTCAGTGCAAGCTTGAGCGAATTGAGTTTGGTTTTGAGCGACGTATCGATCTGGCGCGAGCCCATCTTGACCACCAGCCCGCCGAGCAACGACGGATCGACGGTGACGGAGATGGCCACGTCCTTGCCGGCAACGCTTTTCAGCGCCGCCTTGAGTTCGGCCTGCTGGGCAGCCGTCAGCTCGTGAGCCGACGTCACCTCGGCAGCGGTCTCGCCCCGGGCTTCGGCCGCGATCTGGCGGAACGCCTTGATCATGCCGGGAACGGCGAACAACCGACGGTTCTGGGCGACGACGCGCAGGAAATTACCGGCGAGACCGGTGATGCCTGCCTTGTCGGCGACCGCCGCGATGGCCTTGGCCTGGTCCTCACTGGTGAAGACCGGGCTGTTGATCAGCCGGGTCAGGTCGGCGCTGCCCGCGAGCATCGCCTCGAAACGGGTGAGGTCGGCCTCGACCTTGGCCACGGAATTTGCCTGCAGGGCGAGTTCAAACAGCGAACCCGCATAGCGTTCTGCGACACCTGAGATTGGCGATGACGATTGAGCCACGGACCGTCTTTTCTCTTGTCTGACAGGCCGCAGATTGTTGGCGCGAGCAAAAACTCTGGCTAAATCTTTGACCTTACTGCATTTTTTCAAGCACGGAGGCGCGGCTTCCGCTATCCCCGGCCGAAAGTCGATTGCCGTCTAGCACAGGCATTTTAAGACCGCAATGCGTCGTTCCGCATGCTTTTCAGGCACTATTGTCGCATCTGGCGAAAGATCAGCGTCCCGTGCGCCGCAATACCCCCGGATTCATGGGACAAAGCCGAAGGCAAAGGCGAGCGGTAACGCCGCCAAAGCCAATTCCACCACAATGGAAACCCAATTGAAAGGTGTGTTGGCGCCATCCGACATCATCGACAGCAATCGGCCGAAGGCGGTGAACAGCCAGGAGAAGCCGAGCGCCATGTAGACCAGCGGCTGCGCCAGGAGGATACAGCACAGGCCGACGCCGAGATAGAAGCCCGACATCCTGCCCCGCCCCTCGGCGATCGCCGCTGCCTTCTCCGGCCTGGCCTGTAGGCGCAGGATGCGAAAAGCGAGGCCCGGCGCCAGGAAGAACAACAGGCCGAGCAGCACGGTGACCACGGCGCTCGACCACGCAAGCCATTCGCCCTGGCTCGTCGGCCAGGGAAGCGCATAATCCATAGTATCCCCTCGAAATGCCTGTTTTTGAATTGCAGGCATTCTAGCGGAGGAAAAGCGCTGCGCCAGATGGCGCGCGGCAGTTTAGCGCAAGCGCATCAACCGAGCGCGAATTCCACCGCCGCCTCGGCATGGATACGCGTCGTATCGAAGACCGGAACGTCGAAGTCGCGCTGTCCGATCAGCATGGTGATCTCGGTACAACCCATGATGATACTGTCGACGGCCTCTTCACGGCGCAGACGTTCGGCCTCTTCAATATAGGCCCTTTTCGAGGCGTCGGTGACGATGCCCTGGCAGAGCTCGTCATAGATGACGCGATGCACCATGTCGCGCCCGGCGGCATCGGGCACCACGGGCGACAGTCCGTATCTGCCGGTGAGCCGTCCCTTGTAGAAGTCCTGCTCCATGGTGAAGCGGGTCGCCAGTAGCGCCGGGCGCTGCATGCCGGCGCGCTTGATCGCGGCCGCCGTGGCATCGGCGATATGGATCAGCGGGATCGATACGGACGCCTGCACCTGATCGGCAAGTTTGTGCATGGTGTTGGTGCACAAAAGCAGCCCTTCCGCGCCGCCCGCCTCGAGCTTTCGCGCCGCTTCGACGAGGAGCACGCCGGCACCGTCCCAATCGCCATGATGCTGCCGCTCGGCGATCTCGGCAAAGTCGAACGACCACAGCAGCAGTTTCGCCGAGTGCAGCCCGCCAAGCCGCTCGCGTACGATCTCGTTGAGCAGGCGATAATAGATGGCGCTCGATTCCCAGCTCATGCCGCCGATGAGGCCAAGGGTTTTCATGTGATCTTCCGTTTCTCGCTGGACTCAGCCTATCGCTGGCAGCACCAAGTCACAAAAAGCTCTGCGGATCGATATCCACCTGGACCCTCACCGAACCGCGCTGTTTCGGCCCATTGGCCAGCATGGCCCTGATAAAACCTTGCATGTCGGCGCGCCGTTCGCCCTGGATCAGCAGGCGGAAGCGGTGGCGGCCGCCGAGCAGCGACAGCGGCGCTTCGGCGGGCCCGAGCACGAACAGATCGCTGGCCTCGGGCGCGGCGCGACGCAGGCCGCGTGCATGGCCTTCGGCCTCGGCCCGCGTCACCGCGCTGACGATGACGCCGGCCAGCCGGCCGAAGGGCGGCAAGGCCGCCCGCTCGCGCTCGGCGATCTCGCGCTCATAAAAAGCCTCGGCATCGCCGGAGACGATCGCCCGCATCACCGGATGGTCAGGCTGGAAAGTCTGCAGCAGGCCGAGGCTCTTCTTGCCGGTGCGGCCGGCGCGGCCGGTCACCTGGCTGAGCAGCTGGAAAGTACGCTCGGCGGCGCGCGGATCGCCATTGGCGAGGCCAAGGTCTGCATCGACGACGCCGACCAGCGTCATGTTGGGAAAATTGTGCCCCTTGGCGACCAACTGCGTGCCGATGACGATGTCGGCCTCGCCATCGGCGATCGCCTCCAGTTCCAGCCGCAGCCGCCGCACACCGCCCATCAGGTCGGACGACAATACGATGGTGCGCGCGTCGGGAAAATGCGTGACGACCTCCTCGGCGATGCGCTCGACGCCTGGCCCGCAGGCGACCAGATGGTCGAGCGTGCCGCATTCGGGGCAGGCCTCGGGGCGGCGTTCATTGTGCCCGCAATGATGGCAGACCAACTGGCCGCGAAAACGATGCTCGACCAGCCATGCCGAGCACACCGGGCAGCCGAAGCGATGGCCGCAGACCCGGCACAGCGTCAGCGGCGCATAACCGCGCCGGTTGAGGAACAAGAGCGACTGCTCCTTCTTCTCCAGCGTCTTGCGCATATGGTCGATCAGCACTGGCGACAGGAAGCCGCCGCGCGCCGGCGGCGCGCGGCGCATGTCGATCGACTTCAGCAAAGGCAGCGCCGCCTCGGCGAAACGGGCGGAGAGAATGGCCCTGTTGTATTTGCCCTGGCTCGCATTGACCCGGCTTTCGACCGAGGGCGTCGCCGACGCCAGCACCACCGGGAAGCCGCCGATATGGCCGCGCACCACCGCCATGTCGCGCGCATTGTAGAAGACGCGGTCCTCCTGCTTGTAGGCGGGGTCATGCTCCTCGTCGACGACGATCAGGCCGAGCTCCCTGAACGGCAGGAACAGCGCCGAACGGGCGCCGGCGACGACGCGCACGCCGCCTTCCGCCACTTGCCGCCAAACCTTTTCGCGCATCCTTGGCGGCAGGTCGGAATGCCATTCGCCCGGCTTGGCGCCGAAGCGCTGCTGGAAGCGTTCGAGGAAAGCATGGGTCAGCGCGATTTCCGGAAGCAGGATCAGCACCTGCTTGCCCTGGTCGAGTGCTGCCGCCACCGCCTCGAAATAGACTTCCGTCTTGCCCGAACCGGTGACGCCATCGAGCAGCGCGACGTTGAAAGCGCCGGCCGCGACATTGCCCCGCAGCATCGATGCGGCGTCATTCTGATCCGGCATCAATTCCGGCACGGCATAGCTCGGGTCGGGCGCGGCCACGACCGGCCGCGGCGGGATCATCACCCTCTCGAACACACCTTGCGCCTTGAGCCCCTCGATCACCGTCGACGACACGCCTGCCGCGTGGGCGAGACCCGAGCGTGTCCAGGCTAGGCCGCCCTCGGCCGTCTCCAGCACGCGCGATCGCGCATCGGTCATTCGATCGGGCATGACAAGCGTCCGCTGCAGCCCCTCGATCCAGGGTTCCGGGTCAAAGGCCTCCGGCGCTCTGAGGAGCATGCGCGCCACCATGCCCGGCGCCGACAGCGTGTATTGCGCCACCCAGTCGACGAACCGGCGCATGGCGCGGTCGATCGGCGGACAGTCGAAAACCTGTTCGATCGGGCGCAGTTTTTTCGCGTCGACAGTCTCGACCGCACCGTCCCAGACGATGCCGGCCACCTGGCGCGGCCCGAGCGGCACGCGCACGATCGACCCCGGCACGACGCGCATGCCGGCCGGCACGGCATAGGTGTAGGGGCGTTCGGCAGGCATCGGCACCAGCACCGGTGCGGCCGCGACAAAGGGCGAATCTTCGATCATGAGGCGTGACCTTGCCCCGACTTTGGTCTAGATCAAAGAGCAACGCTGAACGTGCCTTCCCAAGCACGACGAATTCGTCAGGAGACCCACCATGAAATTTTTCGTCGACACCGCCGACATCAAGGATATCCGTGAACTCAACGATCTGGGGCTGCTCGACGGCGTCACCACCAATCCGTCGCTGATTCTCAAATCCGGCGGCAAGATCGCCGACGTCACCAAGCAGATTTGCGATATCGTCGCCGGCCCGGTCTCGGCCGAAGTCGTGGCGAGCGAGTACAAGGACATGCTGGCGGAGGCGGAAGTGCTGGCCAAGATCGCGCCCAATGTCTGCATCAAGGTGCCGCTGACGCTGGACGGCCTGAGGGCCTGCAAGACCATTCGCACCCAGATGAACCGCATGGTCAACGTCACGCTGTGCTTCTCGGCCAACCAGGCGCTGCTCGCCGCCAAGGCCGGCGCGTCCTTCATCTCGCCCTTCGTCGGCCGCGTCGATGACACCGGCTCGGACGGCATGGAGCTGATCCAGGAGATCCGGCAGATCTACGACAATTACGATTTCCAGACCGAGATCCTCGTCGCCTCGGTGCGCACGGTGAACCACGTCAAGCAGGCCGCCCTCATCGGCGCCGACGTCGTGACCGCACCGCCGGCGACGCTGAAGGCGCTGGTCAAGCACCCGCTGACCGACAAGGGCCTGGACCAGTTCGCCGCCGATTGGGCAAAGACCGGCCAGAAGATCGGCTGAGGTCGCGCTGCTTCAATGAAAAAAGGCCGGGCAACCGGCCTTTTTTGTTATGCGTCCGACGAAGCCCGATCGCCGAAGCGGTCGCCAATCATTCCGCGCCGTCTTCGTCAGGCGTGGCTACCGGCGGGCGCCGGCCCATGATGATCTCGCGCTTGCCGACATGGTTGGGCGCGCCGACCAGCCCTTCCTTTTCCATCCGTTCGACCAGCGATGCGGCGCGGTTGTAGCCGATCCCGAGGCGGCGCTGGATGTAGGACGTCGAACACTTCTTGTCGCGCACGACCACCTTGACCGCTTCGTCATAGCTGGCATCGCCATCCTCGGCCGCGACGGATCCCTTGTCGAAGACGGCGCCCTGGTCGCCGTCAATCTCTTCGTCATCCTCGTCGGCGGTCACGGTTTCCAGATATTCCGGCCGGCCCTGCGCCTTCAGATGCGCCACGACATGTTCGACTTCCGCATCGGAGACAAAGGGGCCGTGCACACGTGAAATGCGTCCTCCACCCATCATGTGCAGCATGTCGCCCTGGCCGAGCAGTTGTTCGGCGCCCTGTTCGCCCAGAATGGTGCGGCTGTCGATCTTGGAGGTGACCTGGAAGGAGATGCGGGTCGGGAAGTTGGCCTTGATCGTGCCGGTGATGACGTCGACCGAAGGGCGCTGCGTGGCCATGATCAGATGGATGCCGGCCGCGCGGGCCATCTGCGCCAGGCGCTGGATGGCACCTTCGATCTCCTTGCCGGCGACCATCATCAGGTCGGCCATCTCGTCGACGATGACGACGATGTATGGCATCGGCGCCAGATCGATTTCCTGCTGCTCGAACAGCGGCTCACCGGTGCCTTTTTCGAAGCCGGTTTGCACCGTCATGACGACGGCCTCGCCCTTGTCGCGGGCTTGGGCGGCGCGCTCATTGTAGCCATCGATGTTGCGCACGCCGAGCCGCGCCATCTTGCGATAGCGGTCCTCCATCTCGCGCACCGCCCATTTGAGCGCGGTGACCGCTTTCTTGGGATCGGTGACGACGGGCGTCAGAAGATGCGGGATGCCGTCATAGACGGAGAGTTCCAGCATCTTCGGATCGACCATGATCAGCCGGCACTCTTCCGGCTTCAGCCGGTAGAGCAGCGACAGGATCATCGTGTTGATGGCGACCGACTTGCCTGAGCCCGTGGTGCCGGCGACCAGCAGATGCGGCATCTTCGCCAGCTCAGCGATGACAGGTTCGCCGCCGATCGTCTTGCCGAGGCAAAGCGCCAGCTTGCAGCTGGTCTTGCGGAAACCCTGCGATTCGATCAGCTCGCGGAAATAGACGGTCTCGCGGGTCTCGTTCGGCAGCTCGATGCCGATGACGTTGCGGCCCGGCACCACGGCGACGCGCGCCGAAATTGCCGACATGGAGCGGGCGATGTCATCGGCAAGGCCGATGACCCGGGACGATTTGACGCCGGGCGCCGGCTCGAACTCATAGAGGGTGACGACCGGACCGGGGCGGACGTGGATGATCTCGCCGCGCACGCCGAAATCCTCGAGCACGCTTTCCAGAAGATCGGCATTCTGCTCCAGCCGTTCCTGCGACATGTAGAAGCCCTGTCCTTCCGGCGGCTGCTGCAGCAGCTCTTCCGAGGGAAGTTCGTAGGCCTCGCCTGTCGTGGCCGGCACGATCTTGCCCGCCATGGGCAGCGGCGCGGACACGCGCCCAGCCGGAGCCTGCCCGCTCTCCTCCGTGCCTTGCGCGACCCGCGCCGAAGCGGCGTTGCTGGCAACAGCGGGAATTGCAGCAGCCGCCGGCTGGACCCTTTGCCGTGTGCTTTTCGCCGCCGGCTGAGCCGCGGCCTCATTCGAGTTGGCTGGACGGACATCCGGCAGGACGGGCGGGGCCTGCAGGCCTGGAAGACAGTCGATGACACGGAACAACGCAGTGGGATCGGACGCGGACGCGTCACGAATATCGACCAATTGGATACCGACAGGCCCGGCCGCGCGCACAATCGGTACCGCTCGTGGCGCCGGTGACGGCGCTTCGATCATGTAGGGCGCCATGAGTTCGAAGAAGACGTGATCCGACAGATAGGGCCAGCGCGCGGTTTCGCGACCTTTCCTGACCGGTGCAGCCATTCCCTGAACCGGCGTCGTTGAGGCGGATGCACTTGCGGTCACGGCTGTCCTCGCCCCTGCCGGTGCGACAATCCGCGCCTGTTCTCCGGCATTCCCGGCTGAGGCGGATGGTGTGGGAGAGGCAGGCTGCCTTTCATGCGTGGGGGCCCTGTTACCTGCGAGTGGCCGGGCCGCCTCCAGGGCAGGATGCCGGCTTCTCATCGGCGCTGCCGAAGCCTCGCTGGATCGTGCGATTGCCTGTGGCGCTGGTGGCGTCAGTGGCTGACTTTGCTCGACAGCGACCTGGTCGCGCTCCGGACGGCGCGCGTTGGCCTCGTAATCCGGCGTGCGCGTGAACCGCACATTGGGCGCCAGGAAGAAATAGTCTTGCCAGGCGGGGCTCTCATTGCCGCCGAGATCCACCGGTGGCGGGGAATTGCCGGCCCTGACCGCACCGGGCTGCCGGCCATCCACCTTGCCGCCGATGCGGTTGAAACGCTTTCCCTCGGGATCATCGGGTGAAGCTGCATTCAATGAATTGACCCGAGGAAAACGCTTGGATTCCATGCTCAAGACTCACTCTGAAACGTCTGCTGAGCAATAGGGAGCGAGTGGTTAACAGTTGCTTCCCGTCGGCACCGTTGGAGCGATCGAAATGTATTTTCGCAGCGACGCGCGGGATCCGGATTCGGGCAGCCGATCGTCATTCGGCGAACACCCGCGCAGCCAAGGCGTCGAGCTAAGAAGATGAGGTGAAACGATGGTGCGCCCGGCCGCTGCCAGGCCGCTGGAAGCCATTGTTGCGATGGCTATGCAGCTGCCTTGCCGTGCCGGGCCAGATCCTGGGCGATGGACAGCTGCAGGGCCTCGGCCAGTTCGCGCGCGGCGCGGTTCTCGGCGTCGATCTGCGCCCGGTACGAGGCAAATTCCTGCCGCGGCCGGTCGAAGGACGAGGTGATCGCGCGCTTGCCGACCGTGATGACGGCACCGGTCTTCATATCGGTCAGCGTATAGCTGGCGGTCAGCGTCACCGAACCGGCGGTCGGCTCGTCCTGATCGGTTTGGACCTGCACGAGGGCCGAGGATTCCACGGCCTCGGTCACAGTGAGATCGAGCGAATAAAGCGGCGAGGCCGGTTCACCGGCCCCGCGCCCAAAGCCGAAGATCAGATTGTTGCGCACCTGCTGGGCATAGCGCGTCTTGACCGGCTTGACGGCGATCGACGCCAGTTCGGCATTGGCACTCGCGCCCGTCGACAACGGCGCGTTGGAATAGAGCGGCCGCACCGTGCAGGCCGAAACCAGCGCCAGCGAGCCGACAAGGCCGGCAAGCGCTACGCGGCGCAGCAAACGGCTCAGCTCTGTCTTTTCCCGATCAGGCAACGACATTGACGATCCTCTGCGGCACGATGATCACCTTGCGCGGAGCCTTACCTTCGAGTGCTTTCTGCACGAAGTCGAGAGCCAATACCGCTTTTTCGACCGCACCTTGGTCCGCGTCGCGGGCAATTGTCAAATCCCCCCGCTTCTTGCCGTTGACCTGCACCGGATAGGTCACTTCATTGTCGACGACCAGTGCCGGATCGAAGACCGGCCATGGCCGTTCGGCGACCAGATCTGTGCCGCCCAGCGTCTCCCAGCACTCCTCGGCCAGATGCGGCATGACTGGCGCGATCAGATGCACCAGGATCTCCACCGCCTGGCGGCAGGCCCCTTGCAGTGCCGGATCGGCCTTGCCTTCCGCCACTTCGTTGAGCGGGCCGGTCAGCGCATTAGCCAGTTCATAGATGCGGGCGATGGCGCGGTTGAAGCCGAGCTTCTCGATGTCCTCGCCGACCGCTTTCAGGATCTTGTGCGCGGCCTTGGAAACCGCTCCGGCCTCGCCGGCATCGGCGGCGGCGGGCTTGATTCCCGCCAGCGTCTCGGCCGCCGTCGACACCAGCCGCCAGATGCGCTGCATGAAGCGATGCGCACCGGCGGCGCCGTCGTCGGTCCACTCGACATCGCGCTCGGGCGGCGAATCCGACAGCATGAACCAGCGCGCCGTGTCGGCGCCGTAGCCGTCGGTGATGTCTTCCGGGCTGACCGTGTTCTTCTTCGACTTCGACATCTTCTCCAGCGGGCCGATGGTGACAGCCTCGCCGGTGGCGATGTCGAAGGCGCGGCGCTCGCCGTCGACGCCCTCCAGCCGCACCTCTGTCGGCGCCAGCCAGCGGCCGTTCGACGCCGAACCGACGCGGTATGTCTCGTGCACCACCATGCCTTGCGTGAAGAGGCCCTTGAACGGCTCGGCCAGATCGACATGGCCGGTCTCGCGCATCGCGCGTGTGAAGAAGCGCGAATAGAGCAGATGCAGGATCGCGTGCTCGATGCCGCCGATATACTGGTCCACCGGCAGCCATTGATTGGCCGCCTTGGGATCGGTCGGTTCATGCGCCCAGGGCGCGGTGAAGCGGGCAAAATACCACGACGAATCGACGAACGTGTCCATCGTGTCGGTCTCGCGGCGCGCGTCCTTGCCGCATTGCGGGCACTTCACATGCCGCCAGGTCGGATGCCGGTCGAGCGGATTGCCTGGCCGGTCGAAATCGACATCGTCGGGCAGCTTGACCGGCAGGTCGGCCTTCGGCACCGGCACCACGCCGCAATCCTCGCAATGGATCATCGGGATCGGGCAGCCCCAGTAGCGCTGGCGCGAAATGCCCCAGTCGCGCAGGCGGAAATTCACCTTGCGCTCGGCCATCGGCCGGTTGCCGATCGTCTTCTGCTCCAGGAGGTTCGCCACCTCGTCGAAGGCGCGGTCCGGCTTCATGCCGTCGAGGAAGCGCGAATTGATCATCACACCGTCATCGACATAGGCCTCTTCGATGACCTGGAAGGTTTTCGCGTCGGCGCCTTCCGGCATCACCACCGGGATGACCGGCAGTCCGTATTTGTTGGCGAAGTCGAGGTCGCGCTGGTCGCCGGACGGGCAGCCGAAGATGGCGCCGGTTCCGTATTCCATCAGCACGAAATTGGCGACATAGACCGGCAGCGTCCAGTTGTCGTCGAAGGGATGGACGACGCGGATGCCGGTGTCGAAGCCCTTTTTCTCGGCTGTCTCCAGCGCTGCCACCGAAGTGCCCATATGGCGCACTTCGTCGATGAACTTCGCCAGCGCCGGATTGGTCTCGGCGGCTTTCTTCGCCAGCGGATGGTCGGCGGCGACGGCCATGAACGAGGCACCGAAAATAGTGTCGGGCCGCGTCGTATAGACTTCCAGCTCGTGTTCACCGGCAACGTCGGAGGCCAGCGGCCAGCGGATCAGCAGGCCTTCCGAACGGCCGATCCAGTTCTGCTGCATCAGCTTCACTTTTTCAGGCCATTCGTCGAGCCCGTCGAGCGAATCCAGCAGGTCCTGCGCGAAATCGGTGATCTTGAAGAACCACTGCGTCAGTTCGCGCTGTTCGACCAGCGCGCCAGAGCGCCAGCCGCGCCCGTCGATGACCTGCTCGTTGGCAAGCACGGTCATGTCCTCCGGGTCCCAGTTGACCTTGGAGGATTTGCGCGTCACCAGCCCCTTCTCGACGAAATCGAGGAACAGCATCTGCTGGCGGTGGTAGTAGTCGACGTCGCAGGTGGCGAATTCACGTGCCCAATCCAGCGACAGGCCCATGACCTTGAGCTGCTCGCGCATGGTGGCGATGTTCTGGTAGGTCCATTCCTTGGGGTGGACCTTGTTCTGCATCGCCGCGTTCTCGGCCGGCATGCCGAAGGCGTCCCAGCCCATCGGATGCAGCACGTTGAAACCCTTGGCCCGCTTGTAGCGCGCCACCACGTCGCCCATCGTATAATTGCGGGTGTGGCCGATATGGATGCGCCCCGACGGATAGGGAAACATTTCCAGCACGTAGTATTTCGGCTTCGGATCGTCATTGTGCGCTTCGAACAGCTTCTTTTCGGCCCAGGCCTTCTGCCATTTGGGCTCTGACGCGCGCGGATTGTATCGTTCGGTTGCCATGGGACGTTTTTCACTTAAAAGCAGGCACGAACCGCCGATGACTGGTCCGGCGGTTCAGGGAATGTGGTCCGGGTGTTCACCATGGTTTGGCAAACCCGTCAACCATATGGGCATCGCGGCGGCTAAAAACGCGGGTCAAAACAGCGGGATTTGCATATGGGTGACACCGTTCAGCAGTTTTTCGCGGTCAAGGCGAAGATCGCCGCCGCCGAGCAGGAGGCCGACCGCAAGGCGGGTGCCGTGACCTTGGTGGCTGTCTCCAAGACTTTTGAGGCCGCCGACATCCAACCCGTCATCGAGGCCGGCCAGCGCGTCTTCGGCGAAAACCGCGTCCAGGAAGCGCAAGGCAAATGGCCCGCGCTGAAGCAGGCTTTCGCGGATATCGAATTGCATTTGATCGGTCCGTTGCAATCGAACAAGGCCAAGGAGGCGGTGGCGCTGTTCGACGTCATCGAAACGGTCGACCGCGACAAGATCGCCGCCGAATTGGCGAAGGAAATCGCCAGGCAAGGCCGGGCGCCAAAACTCTATGTCCAAGTCAACACCGGCTCCGAGCCGCAGAAGGCCGGCATCGAGCCCCGCGACGCCGTGGCCTTCATCGCCCACTGCCGCGATGTCCACGGCCTCGCCATTGAAGGCCTGATGTGCATTCCGCCGGCCGAGGAGAACCCCGGCCCGCACTTCGCCCTGCTGGAAAAGCTCGGCCGCGAGGCAGGTGTCGAAAAGCTCTCGATGGGCATGTCCGGCGACTACGAGACAGCGATCGCCTTTGGCGCCACCAGCGTTCGGGTCGGTTCGGCGATTTTCGGCAGTCGTTAGGCCTCTGCAGCGTCTGGTATATGCTTGCCAAACCATTCACCGAGCAGCCTCATGAACTGGGATATTCAGAGCGCAAAGAACAATCTCTCGAAGCTGGTAAGTCAGTCGCGCAAAAAAGGGCCGCAAACCATCACCACGCGGGGAAAGCCAGTTGCCGTCGTGCTGGCCGTCGAGGCCTATGAACGACTGGTCGATCTCTAATAAGTTTTCGCGGCAGTAGCGACGGTCGACCGAGGATGGTCCACCTTGAAAGGGCCATTATGCCAACGCTGGAAACGAAACGTTCCGTTCCTATTTGCTTTGTGCCACCACACATTTTCCTGGAGCCTTCGCCATGCGTTACAACCAGCTTGGAAATACCGGCCTATTCGTCTCCGAACTGTGCCTCGGCACCATGACCTTCGGCGCAGCCGGCCAGAATGCCCAATGGGGCCTGATTGCCAGCCTCGACCAGAAGGGCGTCAACGAGATCGTCGGCCGTTCGATCGCCGCCGGCGTCACCTTCTTCGACACGGCCGACGTCTACTCCTTCGGTGAGTCCGAGCGGCTGCTCGGCCAGTCCCTCAAGGACCTCAGCGTCAAACGTTCGGACGTCGTCATCGCCACCAAAGTCCATGGCGCCATGGGCAACGGACCGAACGACCGCGGCTCGTCGCGCGGCCACATCATGGATTCGGTCGATGCCAGCCTCGAACGGCTGCAGGTCGACCATATTGATCTCTATCAGCTGCACGGCACCGATGCGGTAACGCCGATCGACGAGACGCTGCGGGCACTCGACGATCTCGTCGCCAGCGGCAAGGTCCGCTATGTCGGCGTGTCGAACTGGGCAGCCTGGCGCATCGCCAAGGCGCTCGGCATCGCCGACCGCAAGGGCTTTGCCCGTTTCGAAACCATCCAGTCCTATTATTCCATCGCCGGCCGCGATCTCGAACGCGAGATCGTGCCGCTCATCAACGAGGAGAAACTCGGCCTGATGGTGTGGTCGCCGATGGCCGGCGGCCTGCTGTCGGGTAAATACGGCCCCGGCGCCCCCGGCAATGGCGAGGGCCGCCGCGCCTCCTTCAACTTCCCGCCGGTCAACGAGGACCGTGCCTGGGCGGCCGTCGCCATCATGCGCGAAGTCGCCAAGAAGCACGATGTCAGCGTCGCTACGGTGGCGCTCGGCTATGTCCTGGCCAAGCCCTTCGTGATGAGCGTCATCATCGGTGCCAGCCGCATGGACCAGCTCGAACAGAACCTTGCCGCCACCCAGCTGAAGCTCGATAGCGACGATCTTACCCGTCTCGACGAAGTCAGCGCACTGCCCGCCGAATACCCCGGCTGGATGCTGGAGCGTCAGGCCGCCGGCCGGCGCCCGGCGCCGTTCACGCCGAAGGCGTAATCCCCTTCGCACCTGACCTCAAAAGCCGCGCGCCAAACGGCGTGCGGCTTTTTGACTTCGTTCAGAGGCGGACGGTTTCCGCGAGAAAATCGAGAAAGGCGCGCACCCGGGCCGGCAGATGCTTGCCCTGACCGACATAAACGGCGTGTGTCGGTTCCAGATCGCGGGGGTTGAACGCCTCCAGCAACGGAACCAGGCGACCGGCGGCGATGTCCGCCTCGACATGCCAATGCGCCAGCCTGGCAATGCCGGCTCCAGCAATCGCTGCCAGGCGCATCGCCTCGCCATCGGTCAGCATCAGGTTTCCGACGATCGGGACGATGATCGGCGCGCCCGCCGCGTCGACAAAGGGCCAGCCGTCAATGTGCCGCGCGAACCCAAAGGCCAGCATGTTGTGGCCCGCAAGATCGGCCAGCGTATGCGGCGTGCCGCGCGCTTCGAGGTAGGACGGTGCCGCGATCAGCACCATCCGGCCTTCGCCCAGCTTGCGCGCCACCAGTCGTGATTCGCGCAGCGGCCCAGCGCGTATGGCGACATCGGCGCGTTCCTCCAGGAGATCGATCACGTTGTCCGTCAGCACCGCCTCGATGGAAATCTCGGGATAGCGCTCCAGGAAACGCGGCAGGAGCGGCATCAGCCGGTGCTGGCCGAAAGGCACATAGCTGTTGACCCTCAACCTGCCGCGTGGCGTCGCCCCTGCCGCCGCTTCGCGCTCCGCCGCATCGAGGTCGGCGAGAATGCGCGTGCCGCTGTCATGGAAAGCCGCACCTTCCGGCGTCAATTGCAGCTTGCGCGTCGAGCGGGCGAGCAGCCGCGCGCCAAGTCGCGTCTCCAGGCGGGCGATCAGCTTGCTGACCGCCGACGGCGTCATTCTGAGCCGCCGCGCCGCGGATGAGAAGCTGCCAGCCTCGACGACACGCAGGAACACTTCTATTTCGCCGGAACGGTTGATCTCGGGTCGCGCCATTCGTGAATTTATTTCACAGAAAATGTGCCTACTGCAAGTCTGGTTCACAGGTCAGGGGATGACGATCTTGCGGGTCGGGGCATGATCCCGAAAAGTGGAAACCGGTTTTCGGAAGAGATCATGCCCCAACAACACAAAGTGACGGGGGACTGGAGCGTCCCTTCATCAACCGATCGGACCGCCGCCATGCCTCTTGCTCTCTACGCCCTCGCCGCCGGTGCCTTCGGCATCGGTGTCACCGAATTCGTCATCATGGGTCTGCTCATCGATGTCAGCAAGGACCTCGGCGTCTCGATCTCGGCCACCGGCCAGCTCATTTCGGGCTATGCGCTCGGCGTCGTCGTCGGCGCTCCCTTGTTGACCATCGCCACCGGCAACTGGCCGCGCAAGACCGTGCTGCTGGCATTGATGGCGATCTTCACGATCGGCAATCTCGCCTGTGCGCTGGCGCCCGACTACTGGACGCTGATGGGCGCCCGCATCGTCACGGCCTTCGCCCATGGCACCTTCTTCGGTGTCGGCTCGGTGGTCGCCACCGGCCTTGTCGCGCCCAACAAGAAGGCCTCGGCGATCGCCTTGATGTTCACCGGGCTCACCATCGCCAACATCCTCGGCGTGCCCTTCGGCACCTGGCTCGGCCAGGCCTTCGGCTGGCGCGCGACCTTCTGGGCGGTGACCGCTGTCGGCCTTGCCGCCTTCGCCGTCATCCTGGCTCTGGTACCGCGCGGCCAGGCCGCTCCCGAAAAAAGCGACCTGCGCGCCGATCTTGCCGTGCTGCGCCGCACGCCCGTCCTGCTCGGCCTCGCCATCACCGTGCTCGGCTATGCCGGCGTCTTCGCCGTCTTCACCTACATCGCGCCCCTGCTGACCGAAATCAGCGGTTTCAAGGAAGCGGCCGTGTCGCCGATCCTGCTCGTCTTCGGCGGCGGTCTCATCGCCGGCAATCTCGCCGGCGGCAAGGTGGCCGACCGCTGGCTGGTGCCGGCCGTGCTCGGCAGTCTCGCGGTGCTCGCCCTTGTGCTCGCCACCATGAGCTTCGCCCTCCACAGCCAGGTCATGGCCGTGATCTATGTCGGCCTGCTCGGCGCCGCCGCCTTCGCCACCGTGGCGCCGCTGCAGATGTGGGTGCTGGACAAGGCGCAAGGCGCCGGCCAGAGCCTTGCCTCGTCCTTCAACATCGCCGCCTTCAACCTCGGCAACGCCGCCGGCGCCTGGCTCGGCGGCGCCGTCATTGCCCATGGCCTCGGCCTCGGCTCCCTCACCTGGGTCGCCGCTCTGCTGCCGGTCGCGGCGCTCGGCGTGGCTGGATTGGCACTGCGCCTCGATCGCACCCCGGTGCTCGATACGCCGGCTTGCGTCCAGTCGTAGGCATCACTCGCAACTCCGCTTTCCACATCATTAAGGAGAAGAAGAATGGACTATCGGCGTCTCGGCGCATCGGGCCTGAAAGTTCCCGCACTTTCGTTTGGAGCGGGAACCTTTGGCGGTTCCGGGCCACTGTTCGGCGCATGGGGCAACAGCGACGCGCAAGAGGCGCGCCGGCTGGTCGACATCTGCCTCGAAGCCGGCGTCAATCTGTTCGACACGGCGGATGTCTATTCGAACGGCGCTTCGGAAGAAGTGCTCGGTGAAGCCATCAAGGGCCGCCGCGACGCGGTGCTGATCTCGACCAAGACGTCCTTGCCGATGGGCGACGCACCAGCCGATTACGGTTCTTCGCGCTCGCGGCTGATCAAGTCCGTGGACGCCGCGCTGAAGCGCCTCGGCACCGATTACATCGACCTTTTGCAACTGCACGCCTTCGACGCAGGCACGCCGATCGAGGAGGTGCTGTCGACGCTGGACGATCTTATCCGCGCGGGCAAGCTGCGCTATGTCGGCGTATCCAACTTCTCCGGCTGGCAAGTGATGAAGTCGCTGGCCGAGGCCGACAAGCATGGCTATCCGCGCTACGCCGCCCATCAGGTCTACTATTCGCTGGTCGGCCGCGACTATGAATGGGAGTTGATGCCGCTCGGCCTCGACCAGGGTGTCGGCGCGCTGGTGTGGAGCCCGCTCGGCTGGGGCCGGCTGACCGGCAAGATCCGCCGCGGCCAGCCTCTGCCGGAAAAGAGCCGGTTGCATGACACCGCAAGCTTCGGTCCGCCGGTCGAGGACGAACATCTCTACCGGGTGATGGATGCGCTGGACGTGGTGGCGCAGGAAACCGGCAAGACCGTGCCGCAGATCGCCATCAACTGGCTGTTGCAGCGCCCGACCGTTTCCTCTGTCATCATCGGTGCCCGCAACGAGGAACAGTTGCGCCAGAACCTCGGTGCCGTCGGCTGGTCACTGACGCCGGATCAGGTGAAAAAACTCGACGCGGCAAGCGAGGTCACCGCGCCCTATCCGTATTTCCCCTATCGTCGCCAGGAAGGCTTCGCCCGGCTCAACCCGCCGGCCGTGTGATTGCCACCCAGCTCAGGCCGTGCCTTCGCGGCCTGAGCATTCCTGCCAACCTGAGGATCTATCCCCAGATCGGCCAAAGCGCCGCCGAGCCGCTGCCGATCAGGGCGATGGCGACAAGGCAGACGATCCACAGCGCCGGATATTCCCAGCCACCGCCCGCATTTGTGAACCAGAACCCGTTCTTGCCATGAACGAGCACGATCGTGCCGGCCATGAGAGGAATGAGCAGGATGGCCGCCAGACGCGTGGCGACGCCGAAGATCAGGCCAAGCCCTCCCGCCGTTTCGGCGGCAATGGCGATCAATCCGAAATAACCGGGCACGCCGAGCGACTGGAAATAGTCGGTGGTGCCCTTGGGCGTGAAGACGAAGTATTTCAGGTAGGCGTGCGCAAGAAACAATCCACCGACACTGAGACGAAGCAGCAGTGCGGCATAGTCGAACGAGGTCATCACCGGTCTCCAGATCGGACGCGGCTTCTGGCCCATTGCCTCGCCAACGTCGTACCTCAAAAGCTAGTCGACGCGGACGCGCCTGTCTTCGCCAGAGAATGGAAACAGGCTGTCAACAACCGGCATTTAATGCAGCACGAACTCTCCATCGACCTTGCGCCATTCATTCGGCGCGATCAGCTTCTGATGCGTGTAGCAGACCGAGTGCAGCGGCCCGTCGAGCTTGGCTTTCCAGAATTCGATGAATTTGATCAGCACCGGAAACTTCGGAGCGATATCGTAGTCCTGCCAGATGAAGCTCTGCAGGAGATGCGGATGGTCGGGGAAATGATAAAGAATCTTGGCCGTGGTCAAGCCATAGCCCTTAAGCATCAGGTCCATTTCGGCATGGTCGCGCATTGCGGTCCCCTTGGCGGTCCCTCGGTTGATTCTCCTTTCCTCCCATGGGTTATTGTGCGCGCCGTTGATTAACCGTCTATTGATTTTTTCTTCATCAAAACCGGCTTTAGCATGAGAAAACATGCGCTTAGCAGCGAACCCATTCGAGTGCTGACAGCCGTGGATTAGCTCCCTGCGGCATCCCGCCGCGCGAATCCAACGTCTAATGTTGCCGTCACGCCGGAACTGGTAATAATGCCGCCGAATTCGCGGCCGCTTCGCCGCGATCCCGCCGGCGTTTCAAGCCTGCGGATTTCTTCGGGAGGAAAATCAGGAATGTCCGAGGTTCATGTCCATCGCGTCCAGCCGGCGTGGAAGAAGAATGCGCTGATCGACAATGACACCTACCTGAAATGGTATGCCGACAGCATCAAGAACCCAGACAAGTTCTGGGGCAAGCACGGCAAGCGCATCGACTGGTTCAAGCCTTTCAGCAAGGTCAAGAACACCTCTTTCGACGGCAAGGTCTCGATCAGGTGGTTCGAGGACGGGCTGACCAACGTTTCCTACAACTGCATCGACCGCCACCTGAAGAAGCGCGGCGACCAGACCGCCATCATCTGGGAAGGCGACAACCCCTACGACGACAAGAAGATCACCTATAACGAGCTCCACGAGCAAGTCTGCCGGCTCGCCAATGTGATGAAGAAGCACGGCGTCAAGAAGGGCGACCGCGTCACCATCTACATGCCGATGATCCCGGAAGCCGCCTATGCGATGCTCGCCTGCACGCGTATCGGCGCCATCCATTCGATCGTCTTCGGCGGCTTTTCGCCGGACGCGCTGGCCGGCCGCATCGTCGACTGCGAATCGACCTTCGTCATCACCGCTGACGAGGGCCTGCGCGGCGGCAAGCCGATCCCGCTTAAGGAAAACACCGACAAGGCCATCGATATCGCCGCCAGGCACCACGTCATGGTCAAGAATGTCGTCGTCGTGCGTCGCACCGGCGGCAAGATCGGCTGGGCGCCTGGCCGCGATCTCTGGTACCACGACGAGGTCGCGACGGTTAAGGCCGAGTGCAAGCCGGAGAAGATGAAGGCGGAGGATCCGCTGTTCATCCTTTACACCTCGGGCTCGACCGGCAAGCCGAAGGGCGTGCTGCACACCACCGCCGGCTATCTCGTCTACGCCTCGATGACCCACCAATATGTCTTCGACTACCATGACGGCGACATCTACTGGTGCACCGCCGATGTCGGCTGGGTCACCGGCCACAGCTACATCGTCTACGGGCCGCTCGCCAACGGCGCCACCACGCTGATGTTCGAGGGCGTGCCGAACTACCCGTCGCAGTCGCGCTTCTGGGAAGTCATCGACAAGCACAAGGTCAACATCTTCTATACCGCGCCGACTGCATTGCGCGCGCTGATGGGCGCCGGCAATGATCCCGTGAAGAAGACGTCCCGCAAGTCGCTGCGCGTGCTGGGTTCGGTCGGCGAGCCGATCAATCCGGAAGCCTGGGAGTGGTATTTCAACGTCGTCGGCAATGGCAAGGTGCCGATCGTCGACACCTGGTGGCAGACCGAGACAGGCGGCATCCTGATCACGCCGCTGCCGGGCGCCACCGACCTCAAAGCGGGTTCGGCGACGCGGCCCTTCTTCGGCGTCCAGCCGCAGCTGGTCGACGGTGAGGGCAAGGTGCTGGAAGGGGCGGCGGACGGCAATCTCTGCATCACCGATTCCTGGCCAGGCCAGATGCGCACCGTCTATGGCGATCACGACCGCTTCGTGCAGACCTATTTTTCGACCTACAAGGGCAAGTACTTCACCGGTGACGGCTGCCGCCGCGACGCCGACGGCTATTACTGGATCACCGGCCGCGTCGACGACGTCATCAACGTCTCCGGCCATCGCATGGGCACGGCCGAAGTCGAATCGGCGCTGGTCAGCCACGAGAAGGTTTCCGAGGCCGCCGTCGTCGGCTATCCCCACGACATCAAGGGCCAGGGCATCTATAGCTACGTCACCTTGATGAAGGGCCACGAGCCGACCGAGGAACTGCGCAAGGAACTCATCGCCCATGTCCGCAAGGAGATCGGCGCCATCGCCTCGCCCGACAAGATCCAGTTCGCGCCGGGCTTGCCCAAGACCCGTTCCGGCAAGATCATGCGCCGCATCCTGCGCAAGATCGCCGAGGACGATTTTGCCGCCCTCGGCGACACCTCGACACTCGCGGATCCGGCCGTCGTCGACGACCTCATCGCCAACCGGCAGAACAAGAAGGGCTGATGCGGGACGACACGGCATTGGGCACCGTCAGCCAGCTCTGGCGCTATCCGGCGAGTTCGCTCGCCGGCGAGCGCCAGGACGCCATCCTGGTCGGACCGGCGGGCATCGAAGGCGACCGCATGTTCGGCCTCGTCGACATCTGCGACAACGAGATCGCGCGGCCCGACCGCGAGGCGAAATGGCACAAGGTGCCGCGCATTCGCACCCGGCTGACCAATGATCGCGACCTTGAGGTCGCCGTCCCTGACGGCGACTGGCTGAGCGCACCCGGCGCCGAATGCGATCGCGCCCTATCGGCCTATCTTGGCTTCGCGGCCTCGATCCGGCCGTTCGGCCGGGAGAACGCGCCGCCGGCCTATGCCGGCCCGGTCACCGCCGCCCGCTACAGCAAGGCGCCGATCCATCTGTTGACCACGGCATCGCTGACACGTCTGAAGGCGCTGCATCCGGATGGGGCGGCCGACCCGCGCCGCTTCCGCCCCAGCATCGTGGTCGACATCGCTGAGGTCGAAGGCTCGTTTCCGGAGACGGAATGGATCGGCCGCAAGCTCGCCATCGGCGAATTGCTGCTGACGATTTCCGAACCATGCCGCCGCTGCGGCTTCACCATCATCGGCCAGGACGGCTTCGCGCACGATCCCGCTATCCTGCGCAATCTGGTCCGCCACAACGCGCACAACCTCGGTGTCTACTGTACGGTCGACCACCCGGCCGGCATCAAGGTCGGCGACTCGATGCGTTTGCTGTAGCTACCGGTAAAGGTCCGCCCGAGTTGGCGGCAGGCCGCTCGGCCCGCGCGCGCGCTTGGTGGCGACGGTCTGGAAGATCTGCGCTGAACCGCGATCGAAGGTGATCGAGCAGCCGGTGAGGTAAAGCAGCCACAGCCGTGCCTTGGGCTCGCCGACTTCGGCGATGGCCTCGTCGAAGCGGGCCTGCAGGCGCTCGGCCCACAGCCTGCAGGTGCGGGCATAATGCTCGCGCAGGTTCTCGACGTCGGCGACGAGAAAGCCGTGCGCCTCGAGATTGCCCAGCGTCATGCCGATCGTGTCGACCTCGCCGCCGGGGAAGATGTATTTGATCAGCGCCTTGTATTCGGCGCCCTTGCGCAGCGTCTTGCGCGTGCCGCCCTTGCCCCGCCTGGTGATGGCATGGTGCAGATAGATGCCGCCAGGCTTCAACAGCCGGTGGACGGTCGAGAAATAGGTGGCGTGGTTGGCGAGACCGACCGCCTCGAACATGCCGATCGACGAGATCTTGTCATAGCTGCCGTCGAGCTCGGTGTAGGATTTGATGTCGATGGTGATCTTGTCCTCCAGCCCCTCAGTGCGGATGCGCTCACGCGCCAGCCGGGTCTGCTCCTCGGAAAGCGAGACGCCGTGACCGATGGCGCCATAATGCTTGGCGGCATGGATCAGCATCGCTCCCCAGCCGCAGCCTATGTCGAGCAGCCGGTCGCCCGGCTTCAGCCGGAGCTTGCGGCAGATATGGTCGAGCTTGTCTTTCTGCGCCTGGTCGATGCCATTGGCGAAATCGGTGAAATAGGCGCAGGTGTAGACCATGCGCTCATCTAGGAAGAGCCGGTAGAAGGCGTTCGAGATATCGTAGTGATGTTCGATCGCCTGCTTGTTCGAGCCGCTGACGAAGGGGTTGCGGCCGGCAAGATCGGCCCGTTTCGTCATCTGTCGCCGCGAGAACAGGACGGCGGGGAGGTCGCGCAGGATCGCCAGCTTCGGCAGCGCCTTAAGCCTCAGCTTGCCCTGCGACGGCAGGGCGTAGAGGTCGAACAGCGACCCGTCCTCGACGTCGATCGTCCTGGAAATCCACATTTCGAGCAGCGTCGAGAAATTCGGCCGGCGGGCCAGTTGCCAGACGATGTCCTGATCGTTGATGGCAAGCACGGGACCGCTGGCGGGACCGATCCGTTCCCCGGTCCACAGCCGGACGGCAAAGCCCGGCTTCAGCGCTCCGATCACGGTGCGAACGATGCGTGCGGCTCTCTCGGTGGCATCCATGCTCGTTCCCCCACGGCCCGATGCGACGATCTTGTCCGGTTGAGCCGTGGATCGCAAGTCGTGCGGGCGATTCCGGCTGGACCGCATTTTCCGGCGCAGTTGCCTTTTTCAGCACGGCACCTTGTCATTTGCTGCGACGCACCCCATCATGAGGATGTGTTCAACAAATCGAAAGGAGGTGATCCGATGTCGAGTGATTTCGTTTTCCAGAACGTGGCCTCAGCGGATTGCACTTTCGGGAAGCAGTCTTCCCGTTAAGGCGCGAGATGCGCGGTAGGTAACCCGAAGGGGTTGCCGCCACAGGCCGCGCCATGGACGGAAACACGGAAGGCCGCCGGCTTCGAAAGAAGCGGCGGCCTTTTCCTTTTGGCGAATTACTGGGTCAGTGCGACCTTTTCGGTGTTGCGGATGATTTCCTGGAAGGCGGCGTCCAATTCCACTCCGGTGGACACCTCGAAATAATGCCTCTCCGAAGCGGAGGCGTCTTTCGACGAACAGCCCTTCAGCACCGCCTTTGCCTGGTCCCGCTCGGTCGGCGACATGTCCTTGTCGTTCAGATCGAAGCCGATGGTGAAAATCTCGATGCCGTCACTTTTCATGTTGCCGCACAGCGTTTCGGCGTTGCCACGTGCAAGGTTGCCCTGGCTGTTGTAGTTCCCCCCGGCTCCGGCGAAGGCGGTATTGAACTGGCCATCAGTCATCAGGATCGCGACCTTGGCAATCTTCTTCGCATTGGTATCCGAGGCGCCGTTGCCGAGACCGGCATTCTTGATCGCAGCCCGCCATTGCGGCGACAGCATATAATAGGTCCACTGGATGGCGATCGCGCCGGCCGTATAACCATTGGCCCGGAAGACATCGATCGAATCAAGCAATGCGCCAGAATCAGCCGTCAGCGGGATCACCTCCGCGTCAGGGCATCTGTTCATGCTCCCAACACCCAGATGATCGTCCCGGTTGACCAAGGCATAGTAATTCTTGCCGTTCTTGTCGGTGCGAACCGTGTCCGGGCCGTCGGCACTCAAATCCGCATTGCCGTTCTTGTCCTTCCTTTCGGTCGTGCAATTGTCGGGCTTTGGCATTGCCGCACCAATAATTGATATGTAGTCGCTGAAGGAGGGTAATGTCGTCTTGCCCGTCTTTGCGACGAGTAGCGAACTGCCGGCGACCGGTGGCAGATCAGAGCTCCCCTGTTTCTCGGCGTAGACATTTTCCGCCAACTTGCCGGCGTTCACGCCGGATGCGTAAGGCACAATCGCGACCCGGATGCGGGGGTTCTTCGGATCCTGGATCTGGAGCATCGTCTGGACGGCGTTTCTCGCAGCTGCCTTCAGATCGCCGATCTTGTCGACATTGCCTCGTTTCGCCATCGATCCCGTGATGTCGAGCATCATGGCGACCTCGACCTGCTTGTCCGAATAGAGTGCTGTGGTGGAAGCACCGACGCGCCGCATGTCGCTGGTGCTGAACAGCGGAAAATAAAGGCTGACATCGACATGCACGTCCGCCTGCACGGTGTTCGCGGTCCTGTCGACGGTGAGCTTGTCGAGCACGATCTGGCCCGGCAGCAGGATTCCGGCAGTCTCGTTGGCCACGAGAAAGGCCTGCACCGCCTTGTTGGCATCGGCTTCCTTGATGACCCCGGTCGTCAGGTCACGCGCCGTCGATGTCACCGCGGCGTCGACGATGCCCTGCAGGCTCGATCTGGCGTTGTAGAGCTGCGAGATGTTGACCGAGATGCCAGCGGCTAGCGCCAAGACCGAGGCAGCAAAGCCGAACAGGACCGCGAAATTTCCACCGCTGTGTCTGGCGAATCCGCCGAACGCATGAACAAGACCCCCATAATTTCGCATCCTACAGCCTCCGCTCGCCTCGGCCACGTCGCCGCGATGAGGGCAATGCAGGATTCCAGCCGGATGCGATGGCTGATTGGCCACAAAACATCAAACTATTGTTTTTGCTTTATTTTCTTGTCTTCGGAAGGTGAACGATCGGTAAATGCCGTCACAATGCGAGTCTGTCGTTTACGAAGCACTTACCAAGACGTCGCGTCCTGCGGCACAGGATACGCGACACGTCCCGGGACGGCACATCGCAACCTGTGCCAGAGCGAAGCAGGATTTGCTTCTGTGAGTGCCGATCCAGCTCCTGGCCAGAATCTTCTCACTCTAATATCGGCACAGCCTTCTTATGCATGTCGTTCCCCCGAAACCGAGATCGCTTTTGGGCGACATGCATCAAGCCAGCATCTGTGCACTGACCGTCCTGTCGATGCCGTGATGGGGCGGATTGAACACCCGGCCTTCCTGTTCATAGGTCCACACCTTGAACAGGGCGAGCCTATGCGGGCCGAAACTGTGCAGAAGGGGCACGTCGGTGGCGTCGCGGCCGCGCGCGATGACGACACGGCCTATTCTGGGCGTGTTGTGGCGTGGATCGAACGTGTACCACTTGCCGTCGAGGAACACCTCCATCCAGGCGGAGAAGTCCATCGGCGCCGGATCTGCCGGCACGCCGATGTCGCCGAGATAGCCGTTCACATAGCGAGCCGGGATGTTCATGCAGCGGCACAGCGTGATCGCCAGATGGGCGAAGTCCCGGCAGACGCCGACCCTTTCTTCATGCGCCTGTGCCGCCGTGCGGGTCGAACGGGCATAGCCGTAGCCGAACGACAGCCGGTTGTGGACGTAATCGACGATTGCCTGCACCCGCGCCCAGCCGGACGGAAGATGGCCGAACAGCTGCCAGGCGAGACTGCTGAGATGATCCGTCTCGCAGTAGCGGCTGCCGAGGAGATAGCCGAGCACCTCGTCCGGCAATTCCGCCACCGGCATTTCCCTGGCCAGCGTATTGACCTCGTCCGTCTCGCCGCTGTCCTCGACGACAGCGTCGTAGAGGATGCGAAAGGTACCGGCAGGCGCGGTGAAGCGGCGGCAGCCATTGCCGTGCAGGTCATGGTAGAGCTTGGTCGGCACCGAAGGCGATGTGAGAACACGAGTCTGGCGCTTGATATCGGCCTGCCTGTCCTTGTGGATCTCGAGCAGCGAGATCACCGGAGTGGCCTCGGTACATTCAATGGCGATTTCGTAGCCGAGGCGGATCAGCATTGGCGGCGTCCCTTGGTTCATGGGATTGGGGTGGTCCGGTCAAACGTCGCAAGGTGGCGGTGGTTCCCTGTATCGCCGCAAAATACGCCCTGCGCCTTTCCATGTCCGCGCCTTGACGTTACGGTTGCACCCTCCCTCGACACGCTCCCCGGATTCCAAGGAAAATCATGTTTGTTGGCAGAAAATTCGCCGCCTTCCTTTTCGATATGGACGGCACCCTCATCAATTCCATCGCCTCGGCGGAGCGGGTGTGGAGCGATTGGGCGCGCCGCCACGGCCTGGACGTCGCCGCCTTCCTGCCGACGATCCACGGCGTACGAGCGATCGAAACCATCACCAACCTCGCGCTTCCAGGCGTCGACCCGGCGCATGAGGCTGACTTGCTGTTGAAGGCCGAGGCCGCCGATCTGGATGGCATTCTCCCGATCCCCGGCGCCGTCGCGTTTCTCGAGGCGCTGCCAGGCGAAAGCTGGGCGATCGTCACCTCGGCGCCACGTTCGTTGGCGCTTGCACGCATGAAGGCCGCAGGCATTCCTGTCCCTGCGGTCATCGTCGCCGCGGAAGACGTTTCCCGTGGCAAGCCCGCGCCCGACTGTTTTCAGCTTGGCGCAACACGCCTGGGCTTCGACGCGCGCGACTGCCTGGTGTTCGAGGACGCTCCGGCCGGTATCGCCGCGGCCGAGGCGGCGCAGGCATCGGTCATGGTCATCAACGCAACCCACGCGCACCCGATGCAAACGCCGCATGTTGCGATTGCCGGCTATGAAAATGTCGGCATCACCCTCGACGAGCGCGGCTGGCTAGCGATCGAGCCACAGCGCAACGCCGCCTGAGCAGCACTGGCCAGGGTACCGAGGTTCAGGTCAGGCCGAGCAGAAAATGGTGGCTTCCATCGACGCACCCTAAAAGTCGGTGGTCAGGCCTTTGACCTCCCAGTCGCCATAGCGGCCGGGTTCCTTGCCGCCGCGCCCGCCGATCTCTTTCGGCAGGGCGGCCTCCGACTTGCTATACTCGGTCCGCCGTGCGTCCGCCTCGGCCAGCGCGCGGCGGGCGGCGGGCGGAAGCTCCTTCGGCGAGGTGTCGCCATCAGTTTCGGCAGGCGTTTTATTGAGTTCGTCGGTCATGCGATGTTCCCCGAAGATTGAAACAGGGGCGAGCGTTTCCCATCATATAGCCATGAACCCGAGACGATCGACCCCCTTTCACCGCGATCTGGACAGGAGCAGACGATGAACACATTGCGCACCGCCATGCTTCTGGCCGCGATGACGGCGCTGTTCATGGGCGTTGGCTTCCTGATCGGCGGTTCGGGCGGCATGATGATCGCGCTGGTGATCGCCGCCGGCACCAACCTGTTCAGCTACTGGAACGCCGACAAGATGGTGCTGTCGATGAACCGCGCCGTCGAGGTCGACGAGAAGAATGCGCCGGAATACTACGCCATCGTCCAGGCGCTGGCCAAGCAGGCCGGCCTGCCGATGCCCAGGACCTATCTGATCGACAACCCGCAGCCGAATGCCTTCGCCACCGGCCGCAACCCGCAGAACGCGGCGGTCGCCGCCTCCACCGGCCTGCTGCAGCGGCTGACACATGAAGAGGTCGCGGCCGTGATGGCGCACGAGCTCGCCCACGTCCAGCACCGCGATACGCTGACCATGACCATCGTCGCTACCTTTGCCGGCGCTATTTCGATGCTCGGTAATTTCGCCTTTTTCCTGGGCGGCAACCGTAACAACAACAGCCCGTTCGGCTTTGTCGGCGTGCTGGCGGCGATGATCGTGGCGCCTTTTGCCGCCATGATCGTGCAGATGGCGGTCAGCCGCACCCGCGAATACGAGGCCGACCGGCGCGGCGCCGAAATCTGTGGACACCCCCTTTGGCTGGCATCCGCCCTTGACAAGATCGCACGCGGGGCAGAACGCATTCCCAACCCTGATGCCGAGCGCAATCCCGCAATGGCGCATCTCTTCATCATCAATCCCTTGCACGGCGAGCGCATGGACAGCCTCTTCTCCACCCACCCGAGCACCGACAACCGCATTGCCGCCTTGCAGGAGATGGCACGGCAGATGGGTGAGGGTGACGTCAGGCCCGCCCCCACTCGGAACACGACGCTCCAGCAGACGGACGAGGAGCAGCGGCCCTCGGGCCCGTGGGGCGAGGCCTCGCCACCCGATCAGCCGGCCGAACCCAAATCCAATCCGTGGGGTCGCAACCCGACCGGGCCCAAGGGCCGGTGGTCGTGAGCGTGGCGGCACCAAGACGTCCAGCCTCGGGCGATCAGGAACACGAATTCGTTGCCGGCCTCGCCGCGCGCAAGGCGGCGGCACGCCTGCTTGCCGCCGTCATCGATGCAAGGACGCCGCTCGACGGCCTGACCGACCACGAGAACGGCCACCCGCAATACAAGGCGCTCGATTTGCGTGACCGTGGCCTGGTGCGCGCCATCCTGGTCACCGCGCTGCGCTTCCGCATGACCATCACCGGGCTTTTGGCGCGGCGTCTGGAAAAGCCGCTGCCGCCCAACGCCACCGCTTTGTCGCACATACTGCATGTGGCGGCCGCACAGATCCTGTTCCTAGACATTCCCGACAGCGCCGCCGTAGACCTCGCGGTGACGCACGCCAAGTCCGATCCCCGCACCCAGCGTTTTTCAGGTCTCGTCAACGGCGTGCTGCGCACGCTGGCGCGGGCCAAGGAAACCGAATTGCCGGCCGCCCTTGCCGCCACCGACGAAGCGCCAAAATGGTTTTCCGACCGGCTGAAGACGGCCTATGGCGAGGATAAAGCCAGGCAAATCCTCGCCGCGCACCGTTACGAAGTGCCGGTGGACTTTTCGGTCAAGGCCGATCCCGAGCTCTGGGCCGAAAAGCTCGGCGGCATCGTGCTGCCGACCGGCACGGTGCGCGTGGAAAACCTTGTCGGGGCCGTCACCGAATTGCCCGGCTTCGCGGAAGGTGCCTGGTGGGTTCAGGATGCGGCGGCCAGCTTGCCGGCACGGCTGTTCGGCGATGTCGGCGGAATGCGCATCGCCGATCTCTGCGCCGCGCCCGGCGGCAAGACCGCGCAGCTCATTCTCGCCGGTGCCAGGGTTACCGCCGTCGACACCTCGAAGAACCGGCTGGCACGGCTGGCGCAGAATCTCGGCCGTCTCGGCTTGTCGGCCGACATCGTCCACGCCGACCTCCTCAAATACCAGCCGGAAGAGCTGTTCGACGCCGTGCTTCTCGACGCGCCGTGCTCGTCGACCGGCACGGTACGCCGGCATCCCGATGTGCCATGGACCAAGACGGCGGCCGATGTCGAAAAACTCGCCGACCTGCAAAGGCGATTGCTTGCCCGCGCCGTCACGCTGGTCAAGCCCGGCGGCCGGATCGTCTTTTCCAACTGTTCGCTCGACCCTCGCGAAGGCGAGGATCTTTATCGCGCTTTCCTCGAAGGGACGCCTGATGTCATCGATGATCCGTTGAGACAAGGCGAGGTTGCCGGCATCGATTCGTTCCTCACGGCGCAAGGCACGCTGCGCACCACGCCCGCCGATCTTGACCTCGGTGCACCGCAACGCTCGGGCCTGGACGGCTTCTTCGCGGCGCGCATGCGGCGAGCCGGCTAATGCATGTCGCCCAAAAGTGTGTAGCGGTTTTGGGGATAACGACCTGTATAGAGCAAAAACAAATCGCGTCGCATCCGACCGGCCGGTGCGGCGCCATTTGACTTAACCGGCAGAATTTGCTGACTTTTTTAGGGAGGGTATGGGGCATCGGACCCATTCCCAGGAATTCGCCTTCGCACGACTCGTTCAATCATGTAAACTCCGCGCCGGGGTAGAGGACGACCAGGAGGGCTTTTGGCACTGGCTGCCAGCAACACGACGCGTCTGTGGACGCTGGTCGCGAAGGAGTTCTGGCGCAAGACGCGCCGGCGCCTGCGTGCCGGTCCGATCTATCGCTGGCGCTATTCCGGCCGTACGCCCGAACGCGTGCTGATCGCGCCACCGGACCTGCGCCTCGCCGACCCGCAGATCGCGCTCGAGATCTATTACGGCCGCTATCCCTTGTCAGGACATCTGGTCGAAACCGGTGGCAAGTCGCCGTTCCAGATCAACGTCCCCAATCGTGGCTGGCAGAAGACGCTGCATGGTTTTCGCTGGCTGCGCCACATGCGCGCCGCCGGCACCGAACTTGCCGCCGCCAACGCCCGCGCGCTTGTGTCCGACTGGATCACCATGCACGGAAACAACATTGCCGGTATCGCCTGGGAACCCGGGACGACGGCAAAGCGCATCATTGCCTGGCTGCAGCATTCCTCGGTGGTGCTGCAGGGCGCCGAATTCCCTTTCTATCGCGCCTTCCTGAAGTCACTGGCCGTCCAGATCCGCTACCTCAGGTCGATGGCGCGCGAAATGCCCGACGGCAAGGACAGGCTGCGCGCCCGCATCGCGCTGGCCTTCGCCGCGCTCTCCCTGCCGGCGCCGGCTTCGGCGCTACGCGGCGCCACCCGCAATCTCGCCGAGGAACTCAACCGTCAGATCCTTGCCGATGGCGGCCATATCTCACGCAATCCGATGGCGGTGCTGGAAATCCTCGCCGACCTTTTGCCGCTGCGACAGACCTATGCCAACCAGGCGGAAACCCCGCCGCAGGCGCTGATCGGTGCCATCGACCGCATGTTGCCGGCGCTGCGCTTCTTCCGCCATCAGGACGGCAGCCTCGCCCGCTTCAACGGCATGGGCGCCACCATCCATGACCGCATCGCCACCATATTGCGCCATGACGACACCGCCGGCGCGCCGCTGCTGCACGCGCCGCATTCGGGTTATGAGCGGCTGTCGATGGGTGGGGTCACCGTCATTGCCGACACCGGCCTGCCGCCGCCGATCGACGTTTCCAACGCCGCGCATGCCGGCTGCCTCGCCTTCGAACTGTCGTCCGGCCGCCAGCACTATATCGTCAACGCCGGCATCGACACCTATGGCGCCGCCGAATTCCGGCCCCTCGCCCGCGCCACCGCCGCGCACTCGACCGCCACCATCAACGACACGTCCTCGGCACGCTTCAGCCATTCGATACGGGTCAACGACCTGCTTGGCTCGCCGCTGATCGGCGGCCCGCAGCATGTTCAGTGCAAACGCATCGACCAGAAGGGCGTTCACGGCTTCATCGCCCGCCATGATGGCTATGTCCCGCGCTTCGGCTTCCTGCATGAGCGCGAACTGAAACTGTCGACGAACGGCAACGTGCTGGCCGGCAGGGACCGCTTCCTGCGCCCCGGCAATGCCGCGATCCGCAACAATGGCCGGGACTTCATCACCGTGCGCTTCCACCTTCACCCTGACATCGATCTTTTGCAGGATGAACACGACCGCCTGGTGCTGACCGCCGACCAGGCCGACAGCTGGGTGTTCACGGCGAATGAAGTGGTGCCCGAGGTGGAGGAATCGATCTATTTCGCCGGTCTCGGCGGCCCACGCCGCAGCCGGCAGATCGTGCTGGCCTTCAAGGCCTCGGATGTGTCGGAGGTCCATTGGCAACTGACACGCACCAAAGTCGCGGGCTATCCGGAAAACAACTGATCGTATCGGCCGCGGCGGCGCTTCCGGTTTGATTTCCCGATGTCATGTGCTACGGCGCGGGCTTGCCCCTCCAGCCGTGAAAGGCCGCCAGCCATGGCCGTCGCCGCCAAGAACATTCCCGCACCGGACCTAGTTCCCGTCCGCCGTGCCTTGCTCTCCGTTTTCGACAAGACCGGCCTCATCGACTTCGCCAAGGGCTTGGCCGCCGCCGGCGTCGAACTGGTCTCGACCGGCGGCACAGCCAAGGCGATCGCCGAGGCTGGCCTGCCGGTGCGCGACGTCTCCGAGCTCACCGACTTTCCCGAGATCATGGATGGCCGCGTCAAGACGCTGCATCCGTCCGTGCACGGCGCGCTACTTGGCGTGCGTGACGACCCTGAGCATGCGGCGGCGATGCGGAAACACCGCATCGAACCGATCGATCTGCTCGTCTCCAACCTCTATCCGTTCGAGGAAGTCCGCCGCTCCGGCGCCGACTATGCCGCGATCGTCGAAAACATCGACATTGGCGGCCCGGCGATGATCCGCGCCTCGGCCAAGAACCACGCCTATGTCGCCATCGTCACCGACCCGAGCGACTACGCCTCGGTGCTGAACGCGCTGGAGATGAACATCGGCTCGCTGTCGCTGGACTTCCGCAAGAAGCTGGCCGCAAAGGCCTTCGCCCGCACCGCGAGCTACGACGCGGCGATTTCCGGCTGGTTCGCCGAGGCGCTGGAGATCGAGCATCCGACCTGGCGCGCCTTCGGCGGCAGGCTGACCGAGGTGATGCGCTACGGAGAAAACCCGCACCAGGGCGCCGGCTTCTACGTCAATGGCGACAAGCGCCCGGGCGTCGCGACAGCACGGCAACTGCAGGGCAAGCAGCTGTCCTACAACAACATCAACGACACCGACGCCGCCTTCGAACTGGCCGGCGAGTTCGATCCTGCCCGCTCGGCCGCCGTCGCCATCATCAAACACGCCAACCCCTGCGGCGTCGCCGAGGGCACCTCGCTTAAAGCAGCCTATGCCAAGGCGCTCGCCTGCGACCCGGTCTCGGCCTTCGGCGGCATCGTCGCAGTGAACCGCACCCTCGACGCCGACGCGGCGGAGGACATCGTGAAAACCTTCACCGAGGTCATCATCGCGCCCGACGCGACCGACGAGGCGGCGGCAATCGTCGCGGCGAAGAAGAACCTGCGTCTGCTGATCGCCGGCGGCCTGCCGGATCCGCGTTCGCCAGGCACGACGGTCAAGTCGGTTGCCGGCGGGCTGCTTGTCCAAGGCCGCGACAACGCCGTCATCGACGACCTCGAACTGAAGGTGGTGACCAAGCGCGCGCCGACGCCGCAGGAGATGGCCGATCTCAAATTCGCTTTCCGCGTCGCCAAGCACGTCAAGTCGAACGCCATCGTCTACGCAAGGGACGGCGCCACCGTCGGCATCGGCGCCGGCCAGATGAGCCGGGTCGATTCCTCACGCATCGCCGCCCGCAAGGCGCTCGACGCGGCGGAAGCGGCCGGCATGGCGGAGCCACTGACCAAGGGCTCGGTGGTTGCCTCCGACGCCTTCTTCCCCTTCGCCGACGGCCTGCTAGCCGCCGTCGCGGCCGGCGCCACCGCCGTGATCCAGCCCGGCGGTTCGATGAACGACAAGGACGTCATCGCTGCGGCCGACGAGCATGGCATCGCCATGGTGTTTACGGGCGTCAGGCATTTCCGGCACTGAGCATCTCTTGCCTTCTCCCGTTGTGGGAGAAGGCAGAAACGCTACTCCACCGGCCGGTCCGCCGGATATGGCGTCCTGACCAAAATCGCCATGCCGATGCCTAGGAACAGAATAATCGCCGCCATGCCGAGCCGTGCCGAGCCGCTGGTCGCGGTGATGGTTGCCACCATGAACGGCGCCAGGAAGCTGGTCGCGCGGCCGGCCAGCGCATAGATTCCGAAATAGCGGCCGGATTCCGCCGCCGTGACGCTGCGCGCCATGTAGGAGCGCGACGACGCCTGCACGGGGCCGAAAGCCAGGCCGATCAGCAGGCCGTACAGGATGTAGGCCTTCTCGGCCGCCGTGCCGAACAGCCCGCCTGAATCGGTGGTCGAAAGCTGGATCAGGCCGAGCAGCGTGAAGCCTGGGCCGGTCGAGACGACGCCGACGGTGGCGACGGACAGCATGACCAGCGAAATCATCACCACCGCCTTGGAGCCGAGCGCGGTGTCGAGGCGGGCGGCGATCCAGCAGCCGAAGATGGCGACGACATTGAGGATGATGCCGAACATGCCGATCTCGGTGATCGACCAGTGGAACATGCCCGCCGCGAAGGTGCCGCCGAGCGCCAGCAGGGCGTTGACGCCATCCTGGTAGATCATGCGGGCGACGAGGAAGCGGAAGATGCCGCCGCGCTTGCGCACCTCGGCCAGTGTGGATTTCAGTTCCGACAGGCCTTCCCGCACCGCCGGCCCGATCGGAATGCCCTTGATGGCGTCCGGGGTGAAGAAGAACATCGGCAGGATGAACAGGAAGTACCAGCCGGCCGACAGCGGCCCGGTGGCGCGCGCATCCTCGCCCAACTGCGGATCGAGCCCGAACAGCGGGGTGATGCCGATGATGGTCTTGCCGGTCTCCGGCGAGCCGGCGAGGCAAGTGACGACGAAGATCAGCGCGATCATGCCGCCGAGATAGCCAAGGCCCCAGGCCATGTTGGAGATACGGCCTATCTCGCTCTTCGGCACCAGCCGCGGCATCATCGAATCGTTGAACACGGTGGAGAACTCCGCCGCCACCGAGGCCAGCGAAAACAGCGCCACGATCAGGAACAGGTTCGAGCCGGGCGCCGCGAACCAGAGCAGGGTGAGGCTGGTGATCTTGATCGCCGCGAAGAAGGCGATCCACGGCTTGCGCGGCCCGGTCTGGTCGGCGATCGAGCCGAGGATCGGCGACAGCACGGCGATGACCAGCCCGGCGGCGGCGATGCCATAGCCCCAGACCGCCTGGCCGGTATTGGGATCGCCTGCCATGCGCGAAACGAAATAGGGGCCGAAGATGAAGGTGGTGACGACCGTGAAGAACGGCTGCGCCGCCCAGTCGAAGAACATCCACCCCCAGATGCCACGCCCGGACGCCCGCTGCACTGTCTCTACCGCCATGCTGATTCCTCGGCTCCGCCCGCGACCGGCGCCATGTCTGCATGTTTTTCATGACCGTGCAAACGGACAGGCGCTTGAGCCGCCGTTCATCGCTTTGGCACCTTCATTTCCGCGTGGACGAGAGCACGGGCGCCCTTCAGATGCGGCGCGTTTCAGGTCCTGGCCATCAATGACGGGATCGCCACGAATTCCTGATTATTAAGTTGACTATTTTTATCCAGTTTGACTAATTGCGTTCGAGCGGAACCGGAAGGGAGGTCCGTCAAGCCGCTCGATTTTGGTCTGACAGGGGATAAGAGATGACAGTTGGTCGGCAAGCATTTTTGCACACGCGGGCAAGATTATTGATTACAAGCAGCGCACTGCTGACGGTGTCGTTTGGCTTGGCGGGAACCGGCTGGGCCCAGGACAATTCGACAGGCGATGCGACCGAATTGCAAACGATCATCATCGACGGCAAGTCGGATCGTGTTGTCGGGCCTGATCCGACCATCGTCGCCAGGGACACCGCGACCGGCACCAAGACCGACACCCCAATTGTCGATGTTCCCGCCTCGGTTTCAGTTGTCACCCAGAAGGAGCTGGAGGCGCGCCATGTGGAAAGCCTTCAGCAGGCGGTGGCCTACACGTCCAGCGTCCTCACCGACGAATTCGGCAGCGACGACCGGTACGACTATATTCGTATCCGCGGTTTCGACCAGACATCACTCGGTACCTATCGTGATGGTTTGGCGGCGCGCATTCCTGCCTGGTTCACCGCCAGCCGGCTCGAACCCTATGGGCTTCAGCGCGTCGAGGTTCTGAAGGGATCGACATCGACGCTTTTTGGTCTGAACGGCCCTGGCGGACTGGTCAATGCAATCACCAAGCGGCCGCCGGATCAGAAGCAGGGGGAGATTTACACATCTTATGGTGACGGCACCAAAGAGGTGGGTGTCGATTTTGGCGGGCCGATCGATCCCGATGGTGTGTGGACCTATCGGCTCACCGGACTAGCCAAGGATGGCGATCAGGGATGGGATTATTCCAACGATGATCGACTTTACATCGCGCCTGCCTTGACCATCAAACCCGAGGAAGGAACGTCGCTCACCATCCTGACCGACTACTACAAGCGAGACGGCACAGGCGCACGCGGCTTTCCGACCGGTGCCAATATCGACATCAACACATTCATGGGCGAGCCGGATTTCAACCGCTTCAACACCGAGCAGGCCGATCTCGGCTACCAGTTCGAGCATGAGTTCAACGAGAACCTGACATTCCGCTCCAATGCCCGCTACACGCATTTGAGCCTCGACTATGCCGAGGTCTACGGCGCGTCGCTTGATCCCACCGCGGACCGCACGTCATTTTCCGTCGACGGCATGTCCAACCGCTTTGCCGCCGACAATCAGCTGCAATACGATACAGGCTGGGACGGGATCGACAGCAAGACGCTCGTCGGCCTCGACTACGCCGACGACAACACCCGTGAAAAGATCCTGTTCGGCACCGCCGGTCCCATCGACATCGACAATCCGACCTATTGCGGTCTGTCCTGCATCAATCTTGGCCCCTACGTGAACTGGCGGGTCAAGCAGCAGGCGGTGGGCATCTATGCCCAGGAGCAATTGACCTTTGACGACCGCTGGATCGTCACCCTCGGCGGGCGCTGGGACCGTGTCCATACGATCGCCGACTATCTCGACTCGGGAACGCAGGACGACGATACGGCATCCGCCTTCACCAAGCGTGCCGGCCTGACCTACAAGTTCACGCCGAATCTCGCGGTCTACGCCAACTATTCGGAAAGTTTCCAGCCGCTCGTGGCCCCAAGCGCCAACGGATACGCGGTCTCGGGTTCGCTGAAGCCTCAGGAGGGCAAGCAGTATGAGGCGGGCATCAAGTACAAGCCCGACGGCTTTGAGGGTCTGTTCACGGCCGCGATCTTCGACCTGACCCAAACCAATGTGCCGACCTATGTCACGCCCGTGATCCAGCAGCAAATCGGCAAGGTCGGCGTCCGCGGCATCGAACTCGAAGGCAAGGCCGCCGTCACGGACGACCTCAATTTGACACTTGCCTATTCCTACTGGGATGCCGAAATCCTGGAGAACGGCATTGGCGGGAACATCGGCAACCGGCCGCAGCGCGTTCCTCGCCATCTGGCATCGGCCTGGCTCGACTATACGCTTCGCGGGGAAGGACGGCGTGGCGACCTGACCATTGGCGGCGGGCTGCGCTATATTGGACAGACCTATGGCGATGACGCGAACACGGTTTCGGTTGGCGGCTACGCGGTCGTTGACGCCGCCATAGACTACAAGGTGACGAAGGACGTGACGTTAGCCGTGAACGCAACCAACCTGTTCGACCGGAAATATGTGACAACCAGCTATTACGGGACCGAATTTTACGGCGACCGGCTGAAGGTCGTCAGCACGCTCAAATACTCCTGGTGAGCATGCTGAACGCCACGCGCGGATAGCGCTGGAAAAAGCGCCGCACACATCAGCTGATGCGTGCGGCGATCCTCAATTCGTTCCATCAGCGGCCGGATCGGCGAGAGCGCCAACCCTCAAAATCGCACTCACATCCCCGTCAGGTCGCTCATCAGCCCCGATGCCACCGACAGCCGCGACACGGTGATGTCACCGCCTTCGGTCAACGCCTGCAGCCGCTCGCGGATGCGTGCGACGCGTTCGCCGCCAGCCTCCAGCCAGGCCGTCACGGGGTCGGCCGCCTTGGCATGACTGGTGAGTGCCGCGACCGCGATGCCGCGCCGTGCAGCGCCGATCGTGTCGGTGGCGCGCGATAGGGCGAGTTGGTCATAATAGTCCGAAGGCGTGATCGAGCGCGCGGCGTCCTCGACCCGCGGAATACGGAAGGCATCGCTCACCGCAAAGAACGCCCTTGCCGCGGCGACGATGTCGGCGCCGGCCGTGCGCGCCGTCAGCGCGATGTCGGGGATCAGCTCCGCCACCTCGCTCAGCGCCAGCTGTTCGGCCAGCTTTTCCGGCGCACCAGCCTTGAACAGCCCGTGCCGCTTCTCCTCGATCCGCTCGCGCGAAAAGGCCGGCAGCAGCGGAACGAGCTTCGGCTCCAGCGCCTTTCGCGCTTCCTGCAGTTCGGCGATGCGCTGGCTGAGCGGCGCCGTGCCGGTATCGTTCTTGAGATACCAGCCGCTGGTCACGTAGATCAGCCGGCTCACCATCTGGTAGAGATCGAGCTGCACCTGGCCGTCGATCTGGTTGTCGAGCGCGTCGATCTCGCGATAGAGCTCCGGCAGGGCAAAGCCGTCACGCACCACGGCGAAGGTGCGCACCACATCGGCGGCCGCGCGCCCGGTGGCTTCCTGCAGCCGGTTGACGAAGGACGGGCCGCCGCGATTGACCAGGTCGTTGGCGACGACGCGGGCGATGATCTCGCGGCGCAGCCTGTGGCCATGGATTTCCGAGCCGTATTTCTTCGCCATCCGGTCGGGGAAATAGCCCATCAGGTCGCGGTCGAAATGCGCGTCATCAGGCACATCGCTGGCGACGATATCGGAAAACAGCACGATCTTGGCATAGGCGAGCAGCACGCCGAGTTCAGCCCTGGTCAGTGGCTCGCCGCGCGCCTCGCGCTCGGCAAGCGCCGCCGGCGACGGCAGTGTTTCGACGACGCGGTCGAGCAGGCCGCGCGCTTCGAGGGCCGACATGAAGCGGGCCTGGTGCGCGATGTCGGCAAGGCCGCGCTTGCGGGCGATCGAAAGCGCCAGCGTCTGCTGGTAGTTGTTGGACAGCACCAGAGCGCCGACCTCGGCGGTCATCTCGGCCAGCAGTTTGTTGCGGGCCGGGCGCGTCAGCGATCCCTTGCGCATCGCCGATGCCAGCGCGATCTTGATGTTGACCTCGACGTCGGAGCAGTTGACGCCGCCCGAATTGTCGATGGCGTCGGAATTGCAGCGGCCGCCATTCATGCCGAACTCGATGCGCGCCCGCTGCGTGACGCCGAGATTGGCGCCCTCGCCGATCACCTTGGCACGCACGTCGAGCGCGGTGATGCGGATGGCGTCATTGGCGCGGTCTCCGACCTCGGCATTGGTTTCGGCGGACGCCCTCAGATAAGTGCCGATACCGCCGAACCACAGAAGGTCGACCGGCGCCTTGAGGATGGCGGTCATGATCTCGACGGGCGTTGCAGTGGTCTTGCCGAGGCCGATCGCCGCCGCCGCCGCCGCCGGCAGTGTGATCGACTTCTGGCTGCGCAAGACGATGACGCCGCCTTCCGACAGCTTCGACTTGTCGTAGTCCTGCCAGCTCGAACGGGCGAGAGCGAACATGCGCTCGCGCTCCGCCATCGACGCCGCCATGTCCGGATCTGGATCGATGAAGATGTCGCGATGGTCGAAGGCGGCGATCAGCCTGGTCTTCGGCGACAGCAACATCCCGTTGCCGAACACGTCGCCCGACATGTCGCCGACACCGACCACGGTGAAGGGCGAGGTCTGGATGTCGCGGTTGATCTCGCGGAAATGTCGCTTCACCGCTTCCCAGGCGCCTTTGGCGGTGATGCCCATCTTCTTGTGGTCATAGCCGGCCGAGCCGCCGCTGGCGAAGGCGTCGTCGAGCCAGAAGCCATGCTTCTCGGAGATGGCGTTGGCGGTGTCGGAGAAGGTCGCCGTGCCCTTGTCGGCGGCGACGACGAAATAGGGATCGTCCTGGTCGCGCCTGATGACGCCGGCGGGCGGGATGACACCGTCCAGCCCGATATTGTCGGTGATGGACAGCAGGCTGGAGACGAAGTTCTTGTAGGCCGAGGTGCCGGCCTCGAAGATCGCGTCGCGGCTGCCGCCGGCCGGCAGGCGCTTGGGGAAGAAGCCGCCCTTGGCGCCGACCGGCACGATGACGGCGTTCTTGACCTGTTGCGCCTTGACCAGGCCGAGCACCTCGGTGCGGTAGTCCTGGGCGCGGTCCGACCAGCGCAGGCCGCCACGCGCCACCGGGCCGAAGCGCAAATGCAGGCCTTCGACCTCTGAGCCGTAGACGAAAATCTCGCGCCACGGCCGTGGTGCCGGCAGTCCCTCGACCGCCTGCGATTCGAGCTTGATCGCCAGCGACTGACCCTTCTGCTTCGTATCGGCAACGAAATGATTGGTGCGCAGCGAGGCTTCGATCAGATTGAGGTAGCGACGGATGATGGTGTCGTCATCGATGTTGGGCACATCCTCCAGCGCATCCTTGATTTTTGCCTTGAGATGCTTTGCCGCCACCACGCCTTCGCCCTCGGCCGTCGGCCCAAGCCGGGCGACGAACAGGTCATGCAGGCCGCGCGCGATCTCGGGATAACGGTTCAGTGCCGCAGCGATGAAATCCTGGCTTTGCGGAATGCCGACCTGCTGCAGATAGCGGCCATAGGCACGCAGGATGGTGATTTCGCCGGACCACAGGCCGGCGGTCTGCGCGAGGCCGTTATAGCCGTCATTGTCGACGTCGCCGCGCCACACCGACAGGAACGCATCCTCGAACAGCGCACCGCCATCGGCGAGATCGATCGGCTTGCCGTAGCTGTTCTCCAACTCCATGTCGTGGATGAAGACCATCCCGGATTGCTCGTCGCCGACCTCGAAAGTGCGCTCGCTGATGACCCGGAAGCCGATGTTTTCAAGCACCGGCACCCGCCGCGACAGCGCCACCGGGCTGCCATGATGATAGATTTTCAGCGCCGCCTGCTGCGGCTTCTGCTCGGCATGACGGTAATAGTCGATGGCGATCGGATTATCGGCACTGATCTTGGCGATGCGTCCGGCGTCGACCAGCGCCACCGCGGCGCTGAACGAGTCGCGGTAGCTTTCCGGCAGCCTCGCGGCGATGGCCTTCAATGCCTGGTCGCCGCCATCGGCATCCGCCGCGTCCGAAAGCGCGTCTTCCCAGGTCCGTACGATGTCGCGGATCGCCGCCTCGATCGTCGCCGGCTCGATCTTCGGCGTCTTGCCGCCGGAGCGGCCGATGATGAAATGCACGCGCGCCAGCCCGCCTTCGGGGAAGGCCGGGTAATAGGCCGACAGCCGGCCTTCGAACACGGTTTTCAGATAGGCGCCGATCTTCTCGCGCACGACGCTGTCGTAGCGGTCGCGCGGCACGAAGACGAGAATCGAGACGAAGCGGTCGAACTGGTCGGCGCGCACCAGCGCCCGTACCCGCGGCCGCTCGATGAGGCCGAGAATGGCTGCGGCATGCTTCCTCAGGATCGGCACCGGCACCTGGAACAATTCGTCGCGCGGATAGCTTTCCAGCACGTTGATCAGCGCCTTGCCGGAATGGTCGTGCCGGTCAAAACCGGACTTGGCGATGATGGTTTCGGCCTTGGACCGCAGATACGGGATCTTCATCACCGAACGCGTGTAGGCGGTCGAGGTGAACAGGCCGACGATGCGCAGTTCACCTGAAAGCGCGCCCTTGGCGGTGTAGGTCTTGATGCCGATATAGTCGAGATAGATGCGCCGGTGCACGGACGACTTGGCATTGGCCTTGGTGACGATCAGCGGCTCCGGCCCATGCAGGAACGCGCGGATTTCGGGCGTCGTCGTCACCGCTTCGGTGCCGCGCCGCAGCACCAGCACGTCGGGATCGCTGAGGATGCCGAGGCCGGGCTTGTCGGCGCGCTCCAGATTGCCGCTTTCCTCGCCACCGGTGTATTTGAACTCGCGCATGCCTAGGAAGGTGAAATTGTCGTCGCGCAGCCACTCCAGGAAAGCGATCGCCTCGGCGACGCTCTTCTTGTCGAGCGGCACCGCCGAATAGCGGAATTCCGAGATCGCCTGGTCGAGCCGGGCCAGCATCGGCCGCCAGTCGTTGACGGCGGCATGCACCTGGCCGAGCATCTTGCGCAGCCGTTCGGTCAAGCCGTTTGCCGCCTCCGCCGTCAACCGCGGTATATGGACGTGGATGACGCTCAGCCGGTCGTGATTGCCATCGTCCTTGGCGAAATTGCCGTCGCCGAGGATTTCCTCGACCCCGCGCTTGCCGTGGCGAACGGTGATGACCGGATGGGTGACGAGCGTCGGTTCGCCTGATGTCTCGGTGATCTCGCCGAGGATGGAATCGAACAGGAACGGCATGTTGTCGTTGACGACGGTGATGACCGTCACCGGCCGGCCTTCGCGAACAACGCCCGAATCGGCCTCGACGGCGACGACGCACGCGCCCTTCTTGTGGCCGGCAACCGCCTGGCCTGCGAGGTCGGCGGCGCGTTCGAGGTCGGCCGCGTCATAGGCGGCGATGTCTTCGGCCGGCGCGCGCGCGAGCAGGTAATCGGCGAGCCGGGCTGGCCTTTCCTCGGTCTTGGCCGCCGATGTTGGTTTTTTCTTCGGCTTCGCTGCGGATTTCACGCTGGCCATGACGCTATTCCCTCCCGTCGAATGCTTTTACGACTATCGTAGCAGATGACCGCTGTTTGGCGACAAAGGTTTGACGGCTTGCCAAGAATTATCCGAATTCGGCGGCAAGCCATCATCCAAGAGGAGAAAATGACTCATGACCGGCAAAATATCGGCGCTTGATCTGGCTTCAGGAGAGCTGAGCGAGGCGACGAAAGCCTATTTCGCCAAATGCCAGGAAAAGCTCGGCCTGGTTCCCAACGTGCTCAAGGCCTATGCCTTCGATGACAAGAAGCTGCGCGCCTTCACCGACATGTACAACGATTTGATGCTGGGCGAGTCGGGCCTGTCGAAGCTTGAGCGCGAGATGATCGCGGTCGCCGTCTCCTCGATCAACCATTGCTATTATTGTCTGACCGCGCATGGCGCGGCGGTGCGCCAGCTGTCCGGCGACCCGGCGCTGGGCGAAATGATGGTCATGAATTTCCGCGCCGCCGCGTTGTCGCCGAGGCAGGCCGCCATGCTTGAATTCGCCGTCAAGCTGACCGAGGAGCCGGCAAGGATCGTCGAGGCCGATCGGGTTGCGTTGCGCCAGGCCGGCTTCACCGATCGCGACATCTGGGACATCGCCTCGACGGCGGCGTTCTTCAACATGTCGAACCGGGTGGCCGCCGCAATCGACATGCGGCCGAACCACGAATACCATGCCATGGCGCGGTGAGGCGCGGCAGGAGGCCAACCGCGCCTAATATTAGACATTGCTCATTCCAATTGCTTGTTCGCCGGTTTGGTCCGATGATCGGCAGGCGGCATGACCGCATGCCGGTTCGATGCCGCTCATCAAGAGAGGAGAACATGGCGAAGTTTCTCTACGTCTATCACGGCTCCGGCAAGATGCCGACGAGCGACGCCGAGCGAAAGGCGATGACCGACGCCTGGACAGGCTGGTTTGGAAAACTCGGTTCGGCTGTTGTCGACCCAGGCAATCCGGTCGGCATGTCGAAGACGGTAATGCCCGGTGGCAAGATAGAAAACAACGGTGGCAGCAACCCGACCGGCGGCTACTCGATCATCGAGGCCAGGGATATCGACGATGCCGCCGAGAAGGCCAAGGGCTGCCCGATGCTGGCCATGCCGAACTGCAATGTCGAGATCGCACCCATCATCAATATGATGGGCTGACGCCTCGCCTCAGGAACGTGCCGCGATCGCGGCCGCGGCACCGGCCATCGTCGTGGCGCTGATACGGTTGGCGATCTTCATGGCGCGCTTGCTCTTCAACAGCTTGCGCGCCTGCGAGGCGGCGAGCACCCAGGCGAGATCGATGGCGATCAGCACCACCGCCATGGTCGCCGTCAGCTCGACCCAGCCGACGATGCTCACCGACGCGAGGTCGATGATGGTCGGCAGCAGCGCCAGGTAGAACATCATGATCTTGGGGTTGCCGAGCGTCACCGCCATGCCGGCGAAGAACAGTTTCGCCGGGGAATCCTCGCGCGGCATCTCGCCCTCTTTGGCATCGACCGGCGCCGTCCACATCTTCCAGGCAAGGTAAGCGAGATAGGCGACGCCCACCCACTTCACCACGACAAACGCAAAGTGGAAGGTCTGCGCCACCACGGCCAGCCCGAATACCGCCAGCGACAGCCAGATGCCCTCGCCGATCCACATGGCGAGCAGGAACGGAAACACGTCCCGAAAGCCCTTCGAGATGACGCGTGCGACGAGGGCCGCGATCGACGGACCAGGCGACCCGGCTGCAACGAACAAGGCGGCGGCGAAAATCAGCAACGAGGCGAGATGCATGGCGAGGATCTCCGCGTCAGGGCTCGATCGACCATAAGTACTCGACAGCCGCGGCTCTGGCAAAGGCAACCCCGATACCGACCATTGGCGCTGACATACCAATGCCTGGGTTGCGAAGTCCCTTGCAGGCCGCTAGAAGACCCGCCGCGAAACAATTTCGAGCTTCATTTTGCCTCAGTAACCGCCGGTCTCGCCAACTCCCCTGATCACGCTTGGCAGGGCGCCGCGTCAGCGGTGTCCGCTTCATTTTCAAGTGTTCCTCAGGCGGCGGTTCGAGACCGGTTTGGCACTGCTGAACCGCTGTCGCGCGCTTTCCGCCGGCGACACCTGACTTCACCATCTCCGCAGCCTACCGCCACGCCGCGCCCGCATGGGCATCTCGACATTGCCGACCTGATGAACTTCCCGACGGGAAGGCCTTATCGGCATGTTTTCGACTCTGCGCATCCACTGGGCGATCACGCCTGCAATCGCACCCCAACCGCTGATCAACTGCAACCGCTGCGGCGACGTGAAGGCCTATCGCAGCAGCGGAAAATTCCGCGTCAACGCCAACGGCAAGCGCATCGACGTCTGGCTGGTCTATCGCTGCGTCGACTGCGACAATTCCTGGAATTTCAGCATTTTCGAACGCCGCAATCGCCGCGACATCGACCCCGCGCTGCTGCGGGCCCTCGAAAGCAACGACCCGGCGCTTGCCCGGCGCCATGCCTTCGACATCGTCGCCTTGCGCAACCAGGTGGGGCGTGTCGAGCCGTTTGCCGATGTCGCCGTGCATAAGCGGTTGGTCGGCGGCGCCAGGGAAAGCGCGGCCGCCCTGGAACTCCAGCTTGGGCTGGACATGCCGACATCGCTCCGGCTCGACCGTCTGCTTGCCAACGAACTCGGCATTTCGCGCTCGCGGCTACAGGTGCTGGAGGAACGGCGCCTGCTGGCCGTCGATCCGGACGGAGCCAAGGCCTTGCGTAAGCCGGCCCGTCAGGGAATGACGATCCGGATCGACCTTGCCGGCGAGCCGGATCGGGAAGCCATCATCCGCGCGGCCGGCGGCTGAACGAGAGAGGGGCGAAGCACCGATGCTTCGCCCCTCTTGTGAATAGTCAGAAGTAAGAAAATTACGCCGCGCCGACCGCCTTGGCCGACTTCTCGAAACGCTTGCGCTCGTTCGGATCGAGATAGAGCTTGCGCAGACGGATGGTCTTCGGCGTCACCTCGACCAGTTCGTCGTCCTGGATCCAGGCAAGCGCGCGTTCCAGCGTCATGCGGATCGGCGGGGTGAGCTTGACCGCCTCGTCCTTGCCGGCGGCGCGGATGTTGGTCAGCTTCTTGCCCTTCAGCACGTTCACTTCGAGGTCGTTGTCACGGCTATGGATGCCGATGATCATGCCCTGATAGACCTTGACGCCCGGGTCGATGACCATCGGGCCGCGGTCTTCCAGGTTCCACATGGCGTAGGCGACCGATTCGCCCTGCTCGTTGGAGATCAGCACGCCATTGGTGCGGCCCGGCAGTTCGCCCTTGTAGGGCTCGTAGGCATGGAACAGCCGGTTCATCACGGCGGTGCCGCGCGTATCGGTCAGAAGTTCCGACTGGTAGCCGATCAGGCCGCGCGTCGGCGCATGGAAAACGATGCGCTGGCGGTTGCCGCCGGATGGGCGCAGTTCGACCATCTCGGCCTTGCGCTCCGACATTTTCTGCACGACGACGCCGGCATGCTCCTCGTCGACGTCGATGACGACTTCCTCGACCGGTTCGAGCAATTCGCCGTTCTCGCCCTTCTGCATGACGACGCGCGGACGCGACACGGCGATTTCGAAGCCTTCGCGGCGCATCGTCTCGATCAGCACGGCGAGCTGCAATTCGCCACGGCCGGAGACGAAGAAGGAATCCTTGTCCGGCGATTCCTCGATCTTCAGCGCGACATTGCCTTCGGCCTCGCGCAGCAGGCGGTCGCGGATGACGCGGCTGGTCACCTTGTCGCCTTCGGTGCCGGCGAGCGGGCTGTCATTGACCAGGAACGACATGGTCACGGTCGGCGGATCGATCGGCTGCGCATGCAGCGCCTCGGTTACCGCCAGGTCGCAGAACGTGTCGGCGACGGTACCCTTCGACAGCCCGGCGATGGCAACGATGTCGCCCGCCTGGGCCTCCTCGATCGGCTGGCGCTCGAGGCCACGGAAAGCCAGGATCTTCGAGATGCGGCCGGTTTCGATCTGGGTGCCGTCATGGTGCAGCACCTTGACCGCCTGGTTGGCCTTCAGCGTGCCGGATTCGATACGGCCGGTGATGATGCGGCCGAGGAAGGGGTTGGCTTCCAGGATGGTGCCGATCATGCGGAACGGGCCGGGATGAACCGTCGGCGCCGGCACATGCCTGACGATGAGGTCGAACAGCGGCGCCAGCTGCTGGTCCTTCGGGCCTTCCGGATTTTCCGAAACCCAGCCGTCACGGCCCGAACCGTAGAGGATCGGGAAATCGAGCTGCTCGTCGGTGGCGTCGAGCGCGGCGAACAGGTCGAACACCTCGTTGACCACCTCGACATGCCTGGCGTCCGGCCGGTCGATCTTGTTGATGACGACGATCGGCTTCAGGCCGACCTTGAGCGCCTTACCGACGACGAACTTGGTCTGCGGCATCGGGCCTTCGGCGGCGTCTACCAGCACGATGGCCGAATCCACCATCGACAGGATGCGCTCGACCTCACCGCCGAAATCGGCGTGGCCGGGGGTATCGACGATGTTGATGCGCGTATCCTTCCAGTCGACCGAGGTCGCCTTGGCCAGGATGGTGATGCCGCGTTCCTTTTCGAGGTCGTTGGAATCCATGGCGCGCTCGGCGACGCGCTGGTTGTCGCGGAACGAGCCGGACTGCTTCAAAAGCTGGTCGACTAGGGTGGTCTTTCCATGGTCGACGTGCGCGATGATCGCGATATTACGGAGTTTCATGTTCTGGTCTCGGAAGCGTTGCAGGCAGCAGGCCAAAGGCGCTGCCTCTTTCGGTTGCGCGGCTCATACAGGGTTTTTCGCAGTTGCGAAAGGGGAAGCGCGACACCAAATACTCATCAAATCTTAAGCATCTGCGTGCGAAATGATTTCGTTAACCAAGGCGGGAACCTTTTCAGGCCCGGGCAGTTCGACCATCATGACCGACAAACTCAACCGATTTTGGCCCCTCATCGCCTCCGTGGCCTTTGCCATGCTGCTGGCGGCCAACGCCGCGCAGTCGGCCGCGACACTGAAAGAGACGGCCCCGGCGCTGCCGTCCAATGCGCCGGCCGAACAGATCTTCGCCGACGCGCCCGATGGAGTCGATCCCGTGGTCACCGGCCCGGTCAGCGCCGCCTTCAAGCAGCGCCAGGCCGCCGCCAACTGCGACAGCGCGGTGTGGCCAAACATTCCGATGGTTTGCTACCCGGATTAGAGGGCGAAGCTGCTAATCTCCCTCCTCGAGGGGGAGATGGCCGGCAGGCCAGAGGGGGTCGGTTCGACCGGGCTAAACTCATTATCGCAGGCGCCGGACGCCAGCGCTTCACGCGCGAGGACCCCCTCTGTCGCCTTCGGCGACATCTCCCCCTCGAGGGGGGAGATTACAGAGCTCACACCTCAAGCTGGCTGCGGTTCCGGATCGAACGCCGGCTTGCTGGTGTTGATCAGCAGCGAGATACAGGCTGCGGCAATCGCGGTCATGCCGGCGATCAGGAACGCCAGTTCGTAATTGCCCTGCAGCTCGCGCATGGTGCCGCCGAAGGCCGCTGCCGTGGCGGCGCCAACCTGATGCCCGGCGACTATCCAGCCGAACACGATCGGGCCGCTGCGGTCGCCGAACGCCTCGTTGGCAAGCCTGAGCGTCGGCGGCACGGTGGCGATCCAGTCGAGGCCGTAGAGCACGGCGAAGATGATCAGGCTGATTGCCGAGAAACCGGAATAGGGCAGGTAGATCAGCGACAGGCCACGCACCGCATAGTAGACGCCGAGCAACTTGCGCGGATCGAAGCGGTCGGTGAGCCAGCCCGACAGCGTCGTGCCGATGAGGTCGAAAATGCCCATCATCGACAACAGGCCGGCGGCCTGCACCTCGCCGATGCCCATGTCGCCGCAGAAGGCGATGAGATGGGTGCCGACCAGCCCGTTGGTGGTGAAGCCGCAGACGAAGAAGGTGGCGAACAGGTACCAGAACACCCGGGTGCCGGCGGCGCGGCGCAGCGTATTGAGCGTATGCGCCAGGAAATTGCCTTGCGATGCCGGCGATACCGGCGGCACGTCGTCGGCCTCGGCGCCAAAACGCACCATGCCGATCGAGGCCGGACGCTCCGGCACCAGCAGCCAGACCAGCGGTATCATGGCCGCCGTCGCGACAGCGACCGCGATGACAACCGGCTGCCAGCCACCCGATTGCGCCAAGGCGGCGATCAGCGGCAGGAACACCAGCATGCCTGACGCGCTGGAGGCCGACATCAGCCCCATGACGAGACCGCGATTGGTCTTGAACCAGCGATTGACGATGGTGGCGCCAAGCACACTGGCGACAGCGCCCGAACCGATGCCGGAGAAGACGCCCCAGGTGATGAAGAGATGCCATGGCTTGGTCATCAGCAGGCTGAGCGCGGTCGAGCCTGACATGATCACCAGCGAGGCAAGCAGCGTGCGGCGCAACCCGATCTTCTCCATCAGCGCGGCGGCGAACGGACCGGTCAGACCGTAGAGCAGGATGCCGACGCCGGCGGCCAGCGAGATCACGTCGCGCCGCCAGCCGAAGCTGTTTTCGAGCGGCAGCATCATCACCGAGGGTGCGGAGCGAAGCCCGGCCGCGACCAGCAGGCAGAGGAAGATGACGCCGACCACCACGAAAGCGTAGCGCTGGCCAAACGGACGGGATTGAATTATCATGTTACTGACCGGTACGTTGCAGACACGATCATGTATACGTACCGATCAGTAACATTGTCAATCGAGCCGCATGATGCCAGCCGACAAAAATATTGAACTTGCCATCAGCGACGATCATGCGTCGGCACCACCCAAGGCCGCTAAGAAGATACTCGACGTCGCCTACGACCTGTTCTACCGGCGCGGCATCCGCGCGATCGGTGTCGACGAGATCGTCAGGCGCGCCGGTGTCACCAAGCCCAGCCTCTACCGCAGCTTCCCCTCCAAGGATGAGCTCGCGGCCTCCTATCTCAGGCAGTACGATCTTGAATACTGGGAGCGTTTCGACGAAGCGGTCGAAGCCCATCCCGGCGACCCGCGAGCGCAGATCAAGGCTTTCCTGACCCGCATCGGCAAGCGCACGCAAGTGGCGGAATATCGTGGCTGCGGCATGACCAACGCGGCCGTCGAGTATCCCGATCACAGCCATCCGGCCCGTGTGGTCAGCGAAGCCAACAAGCAGGAACTGCGCCGCCGGCTGCGCGCCATGGCCGCCGCCATGGGTGCGCAGGATGCCGACACGCTTGGCGATGGACTGCTGCTTCTGATCGAAGGGGCCTATATCAGCGGCCAGCTATTCGGCCTCGGCGGGCCGGCGCAGTCGGTCGCCCGCAACGCCGACCTGCTGATCGAAGCGAGCTTGAAGAAATAGCGATTGGCGGTACGCTGCCCCGGCCCGAACCGGAGGTGTCCGTCATGCGTGCCGTTCTGATCCCGCTTGCCTTCGCCGGTCTCTGCCAGGCGGCCCATGCCGGCGACATTTCCAGCGCCTACACCGACCTCGACTGGAAGAAGGATTGCGTAACCTACGCGCAAGCTGGAGAAGGGGAAGGCGACTGGGCCGATCTCGCCTGCTCCGGCTATCGCGGCTATCCCGTGCTGATCGCCTATGACGATGCCCGCGAATCGCTGTTCTACGGTTTTCCGCCGGGCGGCGACATGACGTCGGCCTGGGAAAGTTTTTCCGGTTTCAATTCGTCGGGAGCCAAGGTCGAATGGCGCATCGAAACCACAGGCGACAAGGCCGTGCCCTTCGCGGTCATCCACCGCCGCACGATCAGTAATGGCGAGGACGGGACCAAGTCGACGGACGTGCTGCTCGTCGCCAAGGTCGGCCAGATGGACGGCCGCGACAGCTGTACCGTCGGCCTCGTGCTGGCGACCGGCAATCCACAGGCAAACGACCAGGCGCGAAAACTCGCCGACGAGAAGGCGCGCACCTTCGCCTGCGGCAAGGACCGGCACACCGTCATCGGCGACGTGCCGGCTTTTGGGCGGGTGGATAACTGACAACGTTGGCCGTTCGCTGGAACGCCCGTAATTTGTCATCCTTGGGCGGAGCAAGGAGCGAAGCGACGCGGCGCAGACCCAGGGATCCATGCCGCGATCTCAACGTTGCCGCAACGGTGCGGAATTCCGTTCCGCCGTGCCCTTCGCCAGCGAGGTGAAGGGCACGCACAGGCGCGGCGCCTACTTGGCTGCCTTCGCCCGCGCGATCGCGTCGACGATCATCTTCTTGGCATATTTGGAATCGTGCCAGCCTTCGATCTTGACCCATTTGCCGGGTTCGAGATCCTTGTAGTGCTCGAAGAAGTGTTGCACCTGCTGGCGCGTGATCTCGGGCAGATGCGTGTATTCGGTGACGTTTTCGTAGCGCAGCGTCAGCTTGGGCGACGGCACGGCGATAATCTTCTCGTCCTGGCCGGCATTGTCTTCCATGATCAGCACGCCGATCGGCCTGACATTGATGACGCAGCCCGGCACCAGCGCGCGCGTGTTGCAGACCAGCACGTCGATCGGATCGCCATCCCCCGACAGCGTGTGCGGCACGAAGCCGTAATTGCCGGGATAACGCATCGAGGTGTGCAGGAAGCGGTCGACGAACAGCGTGCCAGCCTCCTTGTCCATCTCGTACTTGATCGGCTCGCCGCCGATCGGCACTTCGATGATGACGTTGATGTCCTCAGGCGGATTCTTTCCGGTGGCGATGGCTTCGATGCGCATGGCTTTGTCCCTCTCTCGGTTGGGGAGGAGATAGCGGGCGGCGCGGAATGGTGCAATGCGGCGAATCGCATTCAACGGCGTCAGTCGAGACCCGATGGTAGCAGACGCGTTCAATCATCGGCACAGGATGTTTCAGCGTCGTGATTTCACGGGGATATGCTCGGACATGCCGGCTTTGCTCTCGGCGATCAGTCCCCGTCGGTCATTCCCAGACGAAGGCGACCTTCTTCAGCGCTTTTTGTTCGAAGATCTCGACACCCTCGGCGACATCGCGACCGCCGGCGCCGGCATAGAAGGCAAGCGCATTCTGATTGTCTTCCAGTGCCCACACCACCATGCCCTTCAAGCCGTGGTCGGCAAGACGCGCTTTGGCTGCCGAAAACAGGCGCCGGCCGAGACCGATGCCCTGATATTCGGGACGCAGATACAATTCGTAGATCTCGCCTTGCTGTTTGAGCTCCCGGGCGCGGTTCTTGCCGATCGTCGCATAGCCGGCGATGGTGCCGCCGATTTCCACGACCAGAACGGTCGCGGCGCGGCGAATCGCGTTCGCCCACCAGTCGGCGCCGCGCCGGTTGATCATCGATGTCAGTGTGCGGTGCGGAATGATGCCGGAATAGGCGCCGCGCCAGGCTTCCAGGTGCACTTCGGCGATGGCGCCTGCATCGCGCGGGTCGGCTTTCCGGATGTCGATCGTCAGCGTATTCATGATTTGTTAACCATAAACCCGCATCGGCCGATTGCAAGAGTCCGGGCGGCCCGCATACCGCTTTCTCACAGCCGGGCCTGACATTACCGGCAGGGGGCAAAAGCCCGTCCGAAAACAGGCCGGATGAGTAAAGTGGTGCTACCCGAAGGCTTTCAGATTTCGACCAGATGGTCATCAAGCTCGTTGGCGTCGCCCGCCGTGACCGGGAAATGCTCGGCCAGCACCGCCCCCACCTGCTCGATCGCCTTGACGAAACCGTCGGCGAGCCGGTCGTCGCCGGCGTGCGCCGTGAGATCGCGCACCACGCCGTCCCAGACATGCTGGCCGACCTTGGCGTCGATACCCGAATCGGCGACCACCTCGGCATAGCGTTCTGCGATCGAGACGAAGACCAGCACGCCGGTGCGCGCCGCGGTGCGGTGGACGTTGCGGGCGAGGAACTGCTTGATCGCATTGGCGTGCGCCGCCTGATAGCGCAGCCGCCGTGGCACCATATGGATGCGCAGGCCGGGCACCGCCCCCAACAAGGCCAGCACACAGGCCAGCGCCAGCAATTGAGCGATGACGAAATGCGGCAGCCGGATTGTGAGCCACCAGGCCTCCAGCCCATAGGCAACGGCGAGGCTCATGACCAGCATGCCAAGCGTCGCCATCACGGCGGCGGGAGCGAAATAGCCGTCGCTGTCATGCGCGACGACGCAGTAGATCTCGCCATCGGTTTTGGCCTCGGCAGCGCGGATCGCGTCGGCGATGCGCTCATGATCCTGGGGGCTGATCGGTCGTGTTGCCATTGTCTCACCAGCTTCCTGAAGAACCGCCACCACCGGACGAGCCGCCGCCGCCCGAAAATCCGCCGCCACTGCTGCTTGACCCGGACGACCAGCCGCCGCCCGACGAGCCCGTTGTCCAGCCGCTGGAGCCCGAGGACGATCCGCTTGGCCCACGGCCGTAGCGAAATGTCATGCCCAGCCATCTATACACGCCCGGCGACAGCTTGGTGCCGAACATCGGCGGCAGGAATGCCATCGCCAGGCCGCCGAAGAACATCGTCGCCCACAGGATCAGGAACACCGCGACGATCGGGTCGATGGGCGTGCTGCTGTCGGCGGGATTACGCTTGCCGCGCGCTACCAGCTCCTCGGGATTGCCCTCCAGCACCATGATCATGTCGTCGACGGCCTTGGATATGCCGCCGGAGAAATCACCGGCGCGGAAAGCCGGCACCATGTCGTTTTCGATGATCAGCTTGGTGTGCAGGTCCGTCAGCGTGCCTTCCAGCCCATAGCCGACCTCGATGCGCATCTTGCGGTCGTTCGGCGCGACCAGCAGCAGCACGCCATTGTTCTCCTTGGCCTGGCCGAGCTTCCAGAAGCGGAACAGCCGGTTGGCGTAGGGTTCGATCTCCTCGCCAGCGAGGCTGGGAATGGTGGCGACGACGATCTGGTCGGAACCCTTGGTCTCGAAGTCGGCCAGCTTCCGCGTCAACGCCGCCTTTGTGCCGGCATCGATGATGCCGGCATTGTCGACGACGCGGCCGGTGAGCGCCGGCAACTCACCGGCAAAACCAGCGAAGCAGGACAAAAGCAGAGCCAGCGCGACCGTGAGAGTACGGATGGCCGGATTGGAATGGCCAGGCTGCGGCAGGCTGATGGTGGGTGTCATCACGCCCTCACCAGCTTCCCGAAGAGCCGCCACCGCCAGACGAGCCGCCGCCGCCGGAAAAGCCACCCCCACCCGAAGACCAGCCACCACCGGAACTGCCCGAGGACCAGCCACCCCCGGATGAGGAGCGCCGTCCAGGCTCGAACGTCATGCCGAGCCAGCGATAACGGCCGGGTCCGAGCTTCTGGCCGAAGATCGGCGGCAGGATCGATGCCGCGATGCTGCCGAACACGATGATCAGCCAGATGCTGACGAAGACGGCAAAGAACAGATTATCGGTATTGAACGGCGCTTGCTCGTTGCGCTTGCCGCGCGCTACCAGCTCTTCGGGATTGCCCTCCAGCACCATGACTATGTCGTCGACGGCCTTGGATATGCCGCCGGAGAAATCACCGGCGCGGAAAGCCGGTACCATGTCGTTCTCGATGATCAGCTTGGTGTGCAGATCCGTCAGCGTGCCTTCCAGCCCATAGCCGACCTCGATGCGCATCTTGCGGTCGTTCGGCGCGACTAGCAGCAGCACGCCATTGTTCTCCTTGGCCTGGCCGAGCTTCCAGAAGCGGAACAGCCGGTTGGCGTAGGGTTCGATCTCCTCGCCGGCGAGGCTGGAAATGGTGGCGACGACGATCTGGTCGGAACCCTTGGTCTCGAAGTCGGCCAGCTTCTGCGACAACGCCGCCTTTGTGCCGGCATCGATGATGCCGGCATTGTCGACGACGCGGCCGGTGAGCGCCGGCAGGTCGGCGGCAAAGGCGGTCAGGGGAAAGAGAAGGAACCCGAGAAGAAACCCAAGAATAGCGATGTAACTGCGAGGCGCCCCAACGCTAATCCCCCCCGTTGAGGGGGAGATGTCCGGCAGGGCAGAGGGGGGTGGTTGCACGCCAGCGGTCCGTCGTTTTCGCGGAATTTATTCCAATGACAGCCGCCGCTCAGCCGCCCTGCTTGGTGCCGAAATCGACCTTCGGCGGCTGCATCTTGTCTTCGTCGACGGTGAAATTGGCGAAGGGCTCATTGCCGCGGAACCAGAAAGTCGCCCAAAGCACCGACGGGAAGGTCTTCAGTGTCAGATTATAGTCCCTGACCGCCTGGATGTAGTCGCGCCGCGCCACCGCGATACGGTTCTCGGTGCCTTCGAGCTGCGCCTGCAGAGCGAGGAAATTCTGGTTGGCCTTGAGATCGGGATACGCCTCCGACACCGCGATCAGCCGCGACAGCGCGCTGGTCAGCCCGGCTTGTGCGTCCTGGAACTTCTTGAGGGCCTCTGGATCCTTCAGCGTTTCCGGCGTCACCGTGATCTGCGTTGCCTTGGCGCGCGCTTCGACAACTGCGTCGAGCGTGTCCTTTTCATGCGAGGCATAGCCTTTGACCGTTTCGACCAGGTTGGGAATGAGGTCCGCGCGGCGCTGATACTGGTTCAGCACCTCGCTCCAGGCCGCCTTGGCGTTTTCCTCCGCCGTCGGGATCGTATTGTAACCGCAGCCGGCAAGCAGCGGCAGCACGATTGCCATCATCAGGAAGGCGGGCAGCGTACGGAATGTCGATGGTCGAGCAAGGCGCTGGGCAAGCATGATGGTTCCCTCGGTAGAAGTTGCATGCGAAGCATTACCACAATCGGCGCGCAAGAAAACGGCCACCGGCCGCTACTCCCGGCCCGGAACGCTCCACGCCTCGCAAGGCCCTGTGATTGGCCGCGCGAACGCGATAAGGTCCGGTCAAAACGGGATATCATGATGGCGCAACGCCAGGACAGCGACAGGGAAGCGCGCCGTATCCTCGAGCGCGTCGCGCAAGAGACCGATCCGGCCGGCACCTCCTTCGTGGCGCGGACGACGAAAGGCATGCGCGACCATGTCGCCGCCACCGACGCCGACCGCACCGATCCGATCGAAGTCTGGGGCACGCGCATTGGCAGGATACTCGGCCTGCTTCTGGCGCTGGGCCTGATGGTCTGGCTCGTGCTTTTCCTCACCCGGGGCAGCTAGGATCAAAAAACAATGAGCGCCGAAAAACCCGACGCGCCGCGTGCGGTTATCGTCATTTCGAGCCATGTCGCCCGCGGTTCGGTCGGCAACCGTGCCGCCGTCTTCGCGCTGGAGACGCTGGGCTTTCCGGTCTGGGCGGTGCCGACCATTATTCTGCCCTGGCATCCAGGCCACGGCCGGGCGACGCGCATCGTTCCACCTCTCGACCAGTTCAAGGCGCTGATGGCTGATCTCGAGCGCGCGCCATGGCTGGGCGAGGTCGGCGCCGTGCTGTCAGGCTATCTGGGCGAAGCCGGCCAGGCCGAGGCCGTCGCCTCGCTGGTTGCCGCGGTCAAGGCCAGGACGCCTGACGCCGTCTATATCTGCGACCCGGTGATGGGCGATTCCGGCGGCCTTTATGTGCCCGAGCCCACCGCCGCCGCCATGCGCGACCGGCTGATGCCGATCGCCGACATCGCCACCCCCAACCGTTTCGAACTGGAATGGATGGCCGGCGCGCCGCTGCCTGATTTAAAATCGGTGATCTCGGCCGCACTTCACGCCGGACCGTCGACCATGCTGGTCACCTCGGCACAGTCGATGATTTCAGGCGGCACCGGCAACCTGCTGCTCGACGGCACCCAGGCACTGCTCGCCGAACACCGCCTGATCGACAAGCCGCCAAACGGCCCGGGGGACCTGACGGCGGCCGTGTACCTCGCCCGCATCCTCTCCGGCCAGCCGCCGATCAGGGCGCTGCAATCGACCACGGCGGCGGTCTACGAAATCCTGGCGCGCACCTCAAAACGCGGCGGCGACGAATTGCAGCTCGAAACCGATGCGCAAAGCCTGTCGCACCCGATGGCCATGGTGCAGCTGCGCCACCTCACGCATCCGGGTCGGGACCGCCGGGCGTGACTTCGACGGAGGTTGTGCTTGTCGGCGCCGATGGCTGCAAGGCCGGCTGGATCGCCGTGCGGCGCGAGCCCGGCATGGCACCTTCGGTCAATGTCTTCGCCAGCTTCAGCGCGTTGCTCAAGGCAGTTCCCGACGACGCGGTGGTCGCCGTCGACATGCCGATCGGCCTGCCGGAGTTTTCGGGCAAAGGCGGGCGTGGACCGGAGGCGCTGGTGCGGCCGCTGCTCGGGCCACGCCAATCCAGCGTGTTTTCGATCCCTTCGCGGTCGGCGCTCTATGCCGACACCAGCGATTTCACCACCGTCGAAGCCTGGTACGCCGCGCATCGCAGGGCAAGCGAGGTGGCAAGGGCCACATCCGACCCGCCACGCGGCGTTTCCATCCAGGCCTTCGGCATCTTCTCGAAAATCCGCGAGATCGACACCTTGCTGATCGCACGGCCCGATCTGCGTGGCCGCATCTTCGAATCGCATCCGGAAGTCGCCTTCCGTCGCCTGAATGGCGGTGAGGCCATGCAATTGCCGAAGAAGATCAAGGGCAGCGTCAATCCGGCCGGCATGGCGGAGCGCAAGGCGCTGCTCTGCCGACACGGCTATGCCATGGACTTCCTCGACCGCCTGCCGCCGCGCGGTGCGGCAGCCGATGATTTTCTCGATGCCGCCGTCATGATGCTGATCGCCGGCCGCATCGCCGGCGGCACGGCCAGGCCGCTGCCTGACCCGCCACACTCTGACGGTTTTGGCATACCGGTCGCCATCTGGGCGTGACAGTATCGGCGGATGTCGCGCTTTGACGCATCGCATTTCTGCCCAGCCCCCACAATTCTGCATTGCTCGTGACGGGCTTTTGCCGTTAGAGCCTTTCACGATCGCACCATGAGTAAAGCACAATAGCAGAGCTGCCGCCTCCAACCCCGGAAAGGCCTTAGCCGCCCATGCCTCATCTTCCTGACCACCTCGTCGCCGGCTACCGCAATTTCATGAATGGCCGCTACCTCACCGAGAGCGGCCGCTATCGCGACCTCGCGCGTGAGGGACAGGCCCCCGAGACGATGATCGTCGCCTGCTGCGATTCCCGCTCCGCCCCCGAAGCGATCTTCGATGCCGGGCCGGGTGAACTCTTCGTGCTGCGCAATGTCGGCAATCTGGTGCCGCCTTACGAGCCGGACGGCGAGTTCCATTCGACCTCGGCCGCGCTCGAATTCGCTGTGCAGAGCCTCAAGGTCAAGAACATCGTCGTCATGGGTCACGGCCGCTGCGGCGGCATCCGCGCCGCGCTCGACACCACATCGGCGCCGCTGTCTCCAGGCGACTTCATCGGCAAATGGATGAGCCTGATCGCGCCGGCCGCCGAGACCGTCGCTTCCAGCACGTTGATGACGGCGACCGAGCGCCAGACCGCGCTCGAACGCATCTCGATCCGCTATTCCATCGCCAACCTCAGGACTTTTCCCTGTGTCTCGATCCTCGAAGGCAAGGGGCGGCTGTCGCTGCACGGGGCCTGGTTCGACATTTCGACTGGCGAGCTCTGGGTGATGAACAAGGAAACCGGCGACTTCGAGCGGCCGGTGCTGTAATGACCGGCACGGCACGGCGGGTGACGAATGTGCGCTCGGCCGTTTTCACTTTCGTCGCATTGCTTATAGCGATTATTGCCGCGCGCGCCGATGACGGCGCCATCATCAGCCGCTGGTATTCGGCGCTGCTGGTCGCAGACCGCACCGAACTCGCCGACCTGCTTGCCGACGACGTCCGGATCAAACTTGACGACCTTGGCATCGTTCAGAGCAAGCAGGAATTCATTGCCGCGCTCGATGAATGGAAGGGTGCCGTCGCGGGCGCCGCGATCCGCCATCGGATCGCAAAGAGCGAAGGCGGCGTCACAACGGTGATCGCCTGCTACGACTTCCCCGACAATGACGTGTTGACGCGGGAAACCTTCGCGGTGACCGACAACCACATCACCGCCAGCTCGCAAGCGGCCATCGCCGAAAACTGCGAGGGCTATTGAGCCGGACCGGCCAGCTGCCATATTGCGGGCTCGTGGGCCGCGCCCTACATCCGAGACACCCTCCTCCTTGATGCCAGCGAAAGACCCTCCATGCCCTCTCCGAAAGCCGTCGACCTCGCCGCCCATCCGCTGACCGCCTGGCAAGGGCCGCTCGGCCTACCTGATTTTGCCCAGATCGGCGACGGCGATTTCTCCCCGGTCTTCGACGCGGCGCTGAAGGCGCATGAGGCGGAGATCGATGCGATCGCCGGCAACAAGGATGCGGCGACCATCGACAACACGCTTGCCGCGCTGGAACTCGGCGGCGAGGCGCTCGATCACGTCTCGTCGATCTTCTGGTGCCGCGCCGGCGCCCACACCAACGATGTTATTCAGGCGCTGGAGCGCGACATCTCGCCGAAAATGTCCAGGCATTTCTCGGCGATCTCGATGAACGAGAAACTTTTCGCCCGCATTGACGACCTCTACCAGCGCCGCGAGAGCCTCGGCCTCGACGCCGAAACCCTGCGGGTGCTGGAGAAGACCTGGAAAGGTTTTGTCCGCTCCGGCGCCAAGCTCGATGCCGAGGGCAAGAAGCGGCTGGCCAGGATCAATGAGGAACTGTCGTCGCTCGGCACGACTTTCGGCCAGAACGTGCTGGCCGACGAACGCGACTGGGCGCTGTTTCTCGACGAGGCCGATCTCGTCGGCCTGCCGGATTTCCTGAAAAGTTCGATGGCCGAGGCCGCCGAGATGCGCGGCCAGAAGGGCCGCTACGCCGTCACCCTCTCGCGCTCGATCTACGAGCCGTTCTCGACCTTCTCGGAACGCCGCGATCTGCGCGAGATCGCCTTCCGCGCCTTCACCATGCGCGGCCAGAATGGCGGCGCCTCCGACAACACGTCCGTGGTACGCGACATGCTGAAGTTGCGCGCCGAAAAGGCGAAGCTGCTCGGCTACGCCTCCTTCGCCGCGCTGAAGCTCGACGACACCATGGCCAAGACGCCAAAGGCGGTGCACGACCTGCTCGACCCGGTCTGGGAAAAGGCGCTGGAAAAGGCCGCAGCCGACCAGAAGGAGTTGGAACGGCTGGCGGCGGAAGCCGGCAGCAACGAAAAATTCGCCGCCTGGGACTGGCGCTTCTACCAGGAGAAGCTGCGCGCGGAAAAATTCGCCTTCGACGAGGCGGAACTGAAGCCTTATCTGCAGCTCGACCGCGTCATCGACGCCTGCTTCGATGTCGCGACAAGACTGTTCGGCATCACTTTCGAGGAGAGAAAGGGCATTGTCGCCTGGCATCCGGACGCGCGCGTCTTCGTCGTGAAGAATGCCGACGGCAGCGAGCGCGGCCTGTTCCTCGCCGACTATTTCGCGCGGCCCTCGAAGCGTTCCGGCGCCTGGATGAGTGCGCTGAAGTCCGGTTACAAGCTTGGCCACGGCTCGAAGCCGGTGATCTACAACATCATGAACTTCGCCAAGCCGCCTGCGGGAGAACCGGCGTTGCTGTCGGTCGACGAGGCGAAAACGCTGTTCCATGAGTTCGGCCACGCGCTGCACGGCATGCTGACCGACGTCACCTGGCCGTCGGTGTCAGGCACTTCCGTCAGCCGCGATTTCGTCGAACTGCCCTCCCAGCTCTACGAGCATTGGCTGACGGTGCCGGCGGTGCTGGAAAAGCACGCGCTGCACGTCAAGACCGGCAAGCCGATGCCGAAAGCGCTGCTCGACAAGATGCTGGCCACGCGCACCTTCGGCGCCGGCTTCGCCACGGTCGAATTCACGTCTTCCGCCTTGATGGACATGGCCTATCACGCGCGGTCGGATGCCCCGGCGGAACCACTTCGTTTCGAAACCGAAACGCTTGAAAAACTCGACATGCCCGACACGATCGCGATGCGCCACCGCACCCCGCATTTCGGCCATGTCTTCTCGGGCGACGGCTACTCCGCCGGCTACTACTCCTACATGTGGTCGGAAGTGCTCGACGCCGATGCCTTCGCCGCCTTCGAGGAGACTGGCGATCCCTTCAACCCGGCGTTGGCCGAACGGCTGCGCAAGAACATCTACGCCGCCGGCGGTTCGAAGGACCCGGAAGAACTCTACACCGCGTTTCGCGGCAAGATGCCGTCGCCCGAAGCGATGATGGTGAAGCGGGGATTGGTGTAGCGCCGATCACCCCCCTCGAGGGGGAGATGGCCGCAAAGCGGCCAGAGGGGGTCGGTCCGACAGGGCGCGACCTGCTGCGGCGGATGAAGGTTGGCGCTTCACGTGAGGCGACCCCCTCTGTCGCCTTCGGCGACATCTCCCCCTCAAGGGGGGAGATCAGCGGCTCTCCCAAGGATCCTTCACCCGTGGCCACACCGGCCGCGTCAGCTTCTTGTAGTCCGTCACCGCCGGGTTGCTGGGATACGAACTCGGCGCCGTGACATAGATGATCTCGGCGGCGATCGGCTCGAAGCCGGCGTAGAAATGGTTGGTCGACTTGATCAGCAGGATACCCTTGCCCAGCGGATCGACGCCGATATTGGAGAAGATATCCGGCTCGAAGGTTTGCGTGCGGTTGGTGTTGAGGATGATGTCGACCTCGGTGCCTTCGATGCGGACCAGCGCGGTCGGCCCGAGCGTCACCCGGCTTGGTCCGAAACTCTGCCAGCCCTCGGCAACGGCCTTCAGCACCTTGACGCGCGCGTCGATCGGCTCACCGGCCTGCGGACCGGCCTTGCCGCCGAAACGCAGGTCGATGAGCGCGCCTTCGCCGGCGGCCAGGCAGAAGGTGACGGCGATCGGGTCCCAGATCGTTGCCACGCCGACATTGTCCAGCCCACGCGCCAGCATTCGGCGCAGCACGAACGTGCCGTCGCCGGGAACGCCGCCGCCGGGATTGTCCCAGACGTCGGCAATAACCACCGGTTTGCCGGGATTCTCGGCGCGAACCGCTAGCGCCCGGTCGATGCCATCATCGGTGTTCAGCATCGTCATCGCCGTCTTTTCGCGTAAGCCGTAGAGCTCGCGCCCCAGCCGCTCCGCCAGCGCGTCGCCCTTGGCCTTGTCATTGTCGGTGACGACAAGGATCCGCGTGCCCATTTCCGGCACGTCGGCCGCCATGAAGCCGTGGACGACCGAGACCGACAGCACGCCGTCCCTGCCATGCAGCGCCTTGATGCGGTCGACGAAGGAGCGCATCGGCTCGCGGCTGGTCGGCAGCACCTGGATCATGCGGCAGTCGAAGGTCGAAATGACGGGCTTGATCTCGCCCCGCGCCGCCGCCAGCCCAAGCTCGACGACATGCTCGCCGCGCTCGTAGAAATCGGTGTGCGGGAATTCGAGGAAATAGGCCATGATGTCGGAGGCCGCCACGCGCTTCGGCGTCAGATGGCTGTGCGGATCGAACTCCGAGGCGATCACCACGTCAGGCCCGACGATTGCCCGCACGCGCTCGAGCAGGTCGCCCTCGCAATCGTCATAGCCCTGCGCCACCATGGCGCCGTGCAGCCCCAGGATAACCGCATCGACCGGCAGCGCAGCCTGTAGCTGACCAAGAATCTCGTCGCGCAGCGCCTCGAAGGTCTGCCGCTGCACCAGACCGCCGGGCTCGGCCCAGGTGGCGGTGCCTTCGATCACGGTCAGCCCTTCTTTCGCCGCGCGCCGGCGCAAGGCGACGATTGGCGAGGAACACAGTGTCGGCGTCTCGGGATGCTTGCCCGGCCCGGCATAAAACGCCATCTCGAACGAGGCCCGGTCGGTCGGCACCGGCGAGAAGGTGTTGGTTTCCGTCGCCAGTGAGGCGGTGAAGATACGCATGTAGACTCCGTGATGAATGGCGGCTATTTGACCGCCCCGAGCGCCAGTCCCCTGACCAGGTAGCGCTGCAGCCAGATAAACAGGATCGCCACCGGCAAGGTCGCCAGCAGCGTCGCCGCCATGACGTGGTGCCACTCGATCGTGTAGCGGCCCGCAACGAGGGAAAAGACCTGGATCGGCAGCGTGTAGCTCTCTTGGCTGCGCAGCATGGTCAGCGCCACGACAAACTCGTTCCAGGCGTTGATGAAGGTGAAGATCGCCGTCACCGCGATCGCCGGCAGGCAGAGCGGCAGGAACACTTTGCGCAGGGTCAGCCAGCGGCCGGCGCCCTCCATCCAGGCGGCTTCCTCGAGATCGCGTGGGATGGTGTCGAAATAACTCTGCAGCATCCACACCGTGAAGGCGACGTTGAAGGCCATGTAGATGAAGCCAAGCGCCGTGGTCGATTCCACCAGCCCCCAGGCGGCCATCAGCCGGAACAAGCCAAGCACCAGCACGATCGGCGAAATCATCTGCGAGATCAGCAGGAACTGGCGGAAGGCGCCATAGCCGGCAAAGCGAAAGCGCGACATGGCGTAGGCGGCGGGAACCGAGATGAGGATGGCGCCGACAGTGGCGATAACGGACACGTAGAGCGAATTGGCCAGCGCCTGGCCGAAGCCGGTCGCCACCCACATGTCGGAGAAATTCGACCAGCGGAACTCGCTCGGCCACCATGTCGGTGACAGCACTTCCTGCCGCGGCTTGACCGCGGTCAGGAACATTACCGCGAAGGGAAACAACGTCACCACGATCAGCGGTGCCAGGAGCAGCCAGGCGATAACGGTCCGCTTCAGCTTGCTGCTCATGCGCGCTGCTCCCGCATGGCGAGGCGTACATAGATCATGGTGAAGACCAGCAATATGGCGAACATCACCAGCGACACCGCCGAGGCCTCGCCCAGTTTGCCGATGCGGAAGGCAAGCTTGTAGAGGTGGGTGACCAGGATGTCGGTCGAGTTGGCCGGCCCGCCCTGCGTCATCACCCAGATGATCGGGAACGAGTTGAAGACATAGATGGTGTTGAGCACGATGGCGATGTTGATGAACGGTTTTAAGAGCGGAAAGGTGATCTCGCGGAACTGCTGCAGCGGCGTGGCCCCTTCCAGCGCCGCCGCCTCGTAAAGATCGTCCGGGATCGACGACAAGCCGCCGAGGAAGATCGTCGTGGTGAACGGCACCGTCACCAATATGCCGATCATCACCTGCATCGGGAAGGCGGTTTCCGCCTGGGCCAGCCATTGGATGTTGTGATCGATCAGGCCGAGGCCGAGCAGTGCCGAATTCAGCATGCCGCTTTCACCGCTCAGCGCCCAGCGCCAGACCACGGCGGTCATGGTCAGCGACACCGCCCAGGGCAGCATGATGATGACACGGGCGACGCCGCGGCCATAGAAGTCGGTGTTGAGGATCATCGCCACCGGCACCGACAGCAGCAGCGCGCCACCGACCACCAGCACGGTCCATAGACCGGTGCGCCAGAGTGCCGCGACGAAGTCGGGATCGCCGATGAGCGCCGCGAAATTGGTCAGGCCGCTGAAGTCGCGCAGCTGGCCGAAGCGGCTGACATCATGGGTCGAGATCTGGATCAGGTCCCAGACCGGCCAGAAGATGACGACTGCCGCCAGGAACAGGCTGGGCAAGGTCAGGAGATAGGGCAGGAAACGATTTTGCATCGGCTGGCCTGGCTGGCGAATTCAGAATTCGCATCGGCAAGATGTGGCGCGCCCCGCCTGAGTCTGGGGCGCGCCACGGGCGCAGGGAGATACGCCCTTATGTCTTCGGCACTGCCCCTATTTCTTCAACACGGCGTTGGCCTTGGCCGCCGCATCCTTCAGGCCTGCCTCGGGGTCGCCGCCGAGATAGATCTTCTGCATCGCGTCGGACGTGATCTGGGCGACTTCTTCCCAGCCCGGGATGACCGGCGCGAAGCGTGCGTCGGGCAAGAGCGCGGTGAAGGCGGCGAGGTCCGCGTTGTGGACGTAATAGTCCATCTTGGCCTCTTCCTTGTTCACCGGCAGGAAGCCTTCGCCTTGCGTGAACTTGGCGCGCTGCTCCGTGGTGAACAGGAAGTCCATCAGCTTCCAGGCTTCATCCTTGTTCTTGGAGTTCTTGAACATGATCATGGAATCGGTGACGCCATAGGTGCCGCGTGCGCCGGTCGGGCCGGCCGGAATGGCGGCGACGCCATATTTCAGGCTCGGCGCCTCGTCCTTGATCTGGTTGGAGAGGAAGGGCGCGGTGATCATCATGCCGACCTTGCCCTGCTTGAAGAGGTTCTGCACGTCCTCGCGGTTGTTGGAGGTGACGCCCGGCTCCGTCAGCCCTTCGTCGATCATTGACTTGTAGAGCTTGGCGGCCTCGAGCGCGCCCGGGGTGCCGAGGCCCGACGTGCCGTCCTTGTTGAGGATCTCGGTGCCCAGCGACCACATCGCATAGTAGTAATAGACGTCGGTTTCGATCTCCTTGCCCTGCAGGCCGAAACCGAACGTGCCGGAGCCGAGCGCCTTGATCTTGCGCGCATCGTCCTGCAGCTCGGTCCAGGTTGCCGGCGGCTTGGCGATGCCGGCCTTCTCGAACAGCTCTTTGTTGTAATACATGGCGCGCGCCGAGGCGGCGATCGGCAGGCCGTAGGTCTTGCCACCCATGATCGACGGCGACAGGAACGTGTCGATGAATCGGCCCTTGAATTCGGGCGTGATGTAGCCGTCGAGCGGCTCGGCGACATCCTGCTGGACGAAATCGATCAGCCAGCGCGTGCCGATGATCGACAGATCCGCATTGGTGCCGGCGGTGATGTCGGTGGTCAGCTTCTGCAACAACACATCCCACGGCACCACTTCGAACTTGACGGTGATGCCGGGGTTCTTCGCCTCGAATTCCTTCTTCACTTCCTCGAAATAGGGGCCGGTCTTGGCGCTGTATTCGGCGACGGTGACGCGCACTTCACCCGCATTCGCCTGCGCCGCGAAGGCCAGCATGCTCATTCCGGCCATCAGGCCGGCAGTCGATTTGGCAAGGCTCATCTCATCTCTCCCATTTGCTCCGCGCATTTGCGCTCCCTGTGCCGATGGGCTGGCACAAGATTTATGTGACTTTCCTACATTATCGATGAATTTGCGGCATGAAAGCGGATTATTATGTTGCTTAATTACATTCCTTTCAATAGCCTGCGGGGCATCTGCCTGATCTGCGGAAGGAGCGAGCGCCGTGGTTTCGAAAGCCGAATTCGAAGGCAGGACTGCCGTCGTCACCGGGGCCGGTGGCGGTCTTGGCTCGGCGATCGTCGCATTGCTGGCAGACAGGGGCGCACGCGTGGTCGGCTGCGACCACACAGAGGAGGCGCTGGCAAGCCCGCGGCTGGCCTCGCGCCATGTCTTCAATCTTCTCGACCGGGCTTCGATCGAGGCGGGGATCGCCGCCGTGCTGGGCCAGGATGGTGTGCCCGACATCCTGATCAACAATGCCGGCTGGACGCGCGCCGAGACGATTTATGCGCTCGACACCGACAGAATTGAGCACGAGCTCGATCTCAACCTGACCGGGGTGATGACCTTCGCCGACCCACTTGCGAAGGCGATGGCCGCGCGCGGTTCAGGCAGCATCGTCTTCATCTCGTCGGTCAATGCCATCGCGCATTTCGGCAACCCGGCCTACGCCGCCGCCAAGGCCGGCATCAACGCCTATGCCAAATCGGTCGCCGTCGAACTTGGCCGCAGCGGCGTGCGCGCGAATGTCGTCTGTCCCGGATCGATCCGCACCGCGGCCTGGGACCACCGCCTCGCCAAGGACCCGGAGATCCTGGGCAAGCTCAAGCGGCTCTATCCGCTCGGCCGCATCGTCAATGCCTCGGAAGTGGCGGAAGCGGTTGCCTTCCTTGCATCGGACCGCGCGTCGGGCGTAACAGGCGTGGTGATGCCCGTCGACGCCGGGCTGACCGCCGGCTGCCTGCCGTTCATCGACGACATATTGGGAGCGTGACCATGACCGACGTCCAGTTCCGCAACCTGTCGAAATCCTTCGGCCAGCACAGGATCCTCGAGGACATCAGCCTCGATATCAAGAGCGGCGAGTTCGTGGTGCTGGTCGGCCCCTCCGGCTGCGGCAAGTCGACCTTGCTGCGCATGCTGGCCGGGCTGGAGACGATTAGTTCCGGCGACCTGCTGATCGGCGGCGTCCGCGCCAACGACCTGCCGCCGCAGCAGCGCAACATCGCCATGGTATTCCAGTCCTATGCGCTGTTCCCGCACCTGAAGGCCTCGGACAATATCGGCTTCGGCCCGAAAATCCGCGGTGAGAGCCGCGCCGCGATCGACGACAAGGTCAAGAAGGCATCCGGCGTCCTCAACCTCTATTCCTATCTCGACCGCTATCCTCGCCAGCTCTCGGGCGGCCAGCGCCAGCGCGTCGCCATGGGCCGTGCCATCGTGCGCGAACCCTCGGTGTTCCTGTTCGACGAGCCGCTCAGCAATCTCGACGCGCAATTGCGCGTGCAGATGCGCACCGAGATCAAGGCGCTGCACCAGCGGCTGAAATCGACCATCGTCTATGTCACCCACGACCAGATCGAGGCCATGACCATGGCCGATCGCATCGTCGTGATGGACCGTGGCCGGATACAGCAGGTCGGCGCGCCGCTGGAGCTCTATGACAGGCCGGCCAACAAATTCGTCGCCGGCTTCCTCGGCTCGCCCTCGATGAGCTTTGTCTCCGGAGCCCTCAAGGCAACGCCTGAAAAGACCTGGTTCGAGTCGGCCGGCGGCGGCCGGCTTGTCCTGGCCGGCAAGGCTGTGCCGGCGGACAGCGCCGTGGAGGCAGGCATCCGGCCCGAGCATTTCGTCATCGGCGAGGCGACCGACGCCATGGCGCTCAAGGTGGATGTCGTGGAGCCGACCGGTTCCGAGACCCATGTCTATGGCGCCATCGGCGCCGACACCGTGCGGGCCGTGTTCCGCGACAGGGTGCCGGTCAGGCCAGGCGATCTGCTGCCGGTCTCGGTCGATCCCGGCAACATCCATCTGTTCGACAAGGCGACCGGCCTGCCGCTATAACGCCACCCCTGCGAAGGCAATGGCATGAAGACGAAGCGACCAACGTGATGACGAAGACACGGGCATGAAGACGCCGGCCGACATCATCACGCGGCTGCAGCTGATGTCGCAGGACGGCACCAAATCGGACCGCCGGCTGGCTGGCCTTGTGCTCTCCGATCTCGATTTCGCCTCCAAGGCGGCGATCTCCGAAATTGCCGCGCGCGTCGGCGTCAGCGAACCGACGGTAACCCGTTTCTGCCGCAATCTCGGCTGCGAGGGCTTGCGTGATTTCAAATTCTATCTGGCGCAGGCCATTGCCATAGGCGGCCAGTATCTGTCACCCGAGCCGTTGAGCCGGGACGCCCGCGAGCAGCGCATCGCCACGGCCATCACCGAAGCGGCCGTTACGGCCATCCAGCGCGCCAGCGAGAACCTCGACATGACGACGCTGGTCGCCGTCGCCGCGCGGCTGGCGACGTCGGGCAACGTGCTGTGCATTGGCTCCGGCGGCATCTCCTCGATGATGGCGACCGAAATGCAGAACCGGCTGTTCCGGCTCGGCCTGCCGGTGCTGGCGCAGATCGACGGCCAGTTGCAGCGCATGTACGCTGCCGTTGCCACGCCGGAGACCACGCTGGTCGCCTTTTCGGTGTCGGGCTATGCGCGCTCGGTCATCGAGGCGGTGCAAGTCGCCCAGCAATATGGCGCCACCACGGTCGCTATCACCGCGCCCGATTCGGCACTGGCCAAGGCTGCCGACACGGTCATTCATCTGCAGCCGCTCGAGGATGGCAACATCTACAAGCCGACATCGTCGCGCTACGCGCTGCTGGCGATCGTCGACATGATCGTGACATCGGTGGCTGAGACGCGCGGCCCGAAAGTGCTGGAGAATTTGCGCCGCATCAAGCAGAGCGTGAACACACTGAAGGTCGACGACCCAAGGCTGCCCCTAGGCGATTGACCCGGGCGCCGCGCGGCGAGGCGATGGACTATACGCCGAACGCCTCGATGCTCTTCGTCAGCATTTCCGGTTCGCCAACGACGCGCAGCGTCTTCAGCCGCGCCGTGCCGCCGGCAACAACTGAAACAGCCGATGCCGGCACCCCCAGCATCCTGGCGACCAGCTTCTCCAGCGCTTGATTGGCGGCACCGTTTTCCGGCACGGCGCGGACACGCGCCTTCAAATGGCTTCGCCCGTCGGCCGATGTTTCGACGCCTTCGAGCCGATCCGAGGACGATTTTGGCGTCAGCCGCACGAACAGCTCGATGCCGTTCTCGCGAACACGGAACGGCGCGCTCATGCGGTCGCGGGGCTCACAGCACCAGCGGCGCAATCGTGGTGAGGATGAACTGCCTGATGAAGAACAGGATCAAGAGCAGGATGATCGGCGAAATGTCGATGCCGCCGAGATCGGGCATGAAACGCCGGATCGGCCGCAGCGCCGGCTCGGTCAGCCGGTAGAGCATGTTGCCGATGCTGCCGACAAACTGGTTGCGCGAATTGACCACGTTGAAGGCATAGAGCCAGGAAAAGATCGCCGAGGCGATGATGATCCACCAGTAGAGGTCAAGCGCCATGACGATGGTTTGAATGAGGGCGAGCATGCCGGTCTCCAATTGTTGCCGACATGTAGCCATTGCACGCCAAACCGGCAAGAGCCGGCTGCCATGCGCCATGCAGCATGGATTTCGGCAAAACGCCGCCTTGACAGAAATCCGTCGCGCCCGATAAATGCGCCATCCGTTGGACGGGGCTGTAGCTCAGCTGGGAGAGCGCGTCGTTCGCAATGACGAGGTCAGGAGTTCGATCCTCCTCAGCTCCACCATCGGAATAATCTGTCTTCCATTTTTGCGGCACTGGCAAGGTCCAGGCATCATCCGCCGCGACGCCATGCGCGTGCAGCGCCGATCTCCCCAAAAATGGCCGTACACGATTTTCGCGATTCGGCAGGCGATGCGGTTGTCAATTGGACTTATGGCGATACCGACTGTCTGCTTGGCGCTGTTTTTTTTGGAAACTGCCTCATTAGACTGGCGCTATCAAATCAGTTTTTTCTGTGTGTTGTAGCGAGGCGTTTCGGCGGGGGCGACCGAAGGCGCTATATGGATTTCGAGTCGAAATGAAGCATCCGCCTGCGAAAGCAAAAAAGTGTCCATTCGCGAGAATCTCGGCGCAAATCTCAGACGGCTCTGCAAGGACCATGCCTCCGTTAGCGCGGTATGCCGTGAGTTGGGTATCAACCGTACGCAGTTCGAACGTTACCTGCAGGGGCAGAGCGTTCCCAACAAGGCCACTGCCAAGCTGATCTGTGACTATTTCCACGTCAACGAAGCCGAATTGTACCAGGACCCTGGCATTCCCGAGCCCAGGGATCCCGGCCTGCTGCCGATTTCCGAAAGCCTGTTCAACCAGATGATCCGCCCACCCGCCCCATCGATAGCGGGCGGCACCTATTTCACCTACTTTTCAATTCCGGGCCGTTCCGACCTCTTGATGCGCTCGGTGACCTTCGTGCGTCGCGAGGCCGAACTGGTCACATTCCGCAGGGTCACCGGATGGTCGGAACGCCGTGGCTCGACATGGGCGCGGGCGCGCGGCAACCACTATGGCGTGGCGATCTCGCGCCTGAACTGGATTTATCTCAGCGGCATCAACCGTCGCCAGACCGGCGAACCGTCGTTGATCTCCGTGCAATGGGCCCCAATCTCCGAACCGGTGCTGACGGGCAAGGCCATGCTTTTGACCGAGGCCGGACCGGCGTTCGTATCGGTCATCATGCGGCAGGATGTGTCCGGTATCCGGCCACGGCATGCGATCCGCATGGCGCATGTCATCGGTCTTGACGATCCGGGCGTCGATCAACTCGTCGTCAGCCTCGCCCGGGACGGGCTGGCCTGAAGCGCGTCGCGTTTGAACGGATTTATGTGACGCGCCTTAGGCCCTTGCTACGTCCGGGCGACATGCATCGGCCGACCGCTTACGCTAAATAAGAATAAGAATATCCCGAAAGAGCGTATGCTAGCGATTGCCTACTCCATATCTGAGCAAAATCGATTTTTTAGACTTTAGCGCCAAGAAAGATATTTTAGATCACGTTGGCTTTACTGCAATTTTAATAAATCATTAACTCTTTCGAACTTACCTTTCTTCTTGCGGATCCCACGGTGAGGATCTTTCAACAGCCCCCATTGGGGGGGGCGGGGAAGGGATAAGAATGGCCAAGAAAGTGAACAGCGCCCCGAAGCTGACGGTTGTCGCGGGCACGCAGACCGTCTTCTTCTCGCAGGGCATGCACTACAACAAGCGCTGAAGTCGTTCGGCGCCGATGGGCTTTCGCCTGTCGGCGTCTCACATCCACAAAAACAGCATTCAGCATCATGAAAATGCGCTCTGCAAAAACCCTTGTCTTCTATCACGGGACCAACAAGATCACGGCCTGCAACTTCCTGACCAGAAGCGTCTTCGAATGCAGCCCCGAGGTGCTCGGCCTTCTTGCATCCTGGGGCGAATGGGCCTCCACGGCGGAAATCGCACGCGCCCACGGATGGTCGAAATCAGACCTCAACGCCGTCGTCCCGCAATTGCTTGATTTTTCTGCCCTGGTCGCCGCCGGCTCGCCGCTGGCCGAACAGGAAACAGAATTTTCCGGACAGTGGAGTTGGGGTATCCCGACCGCGCTGATGCATTTCTGCGTCCAGGACGCCGAGTTCATGACCATTGAACAGGCCGAGGCACGCCAGATCGAACGCGCCGGTCACGTCGCGCAACCCGACCTTCTGCTCAAGAATGCCACGGGCGCCATTCGGCTGCCGAACGCACTCGACGACAACGAACTTCTGAGCCTGATGGCACGGCGCCGCACCAACCGCACCGCGGCCGCGCCCACCATCACCGCGCAGCAGCTTTCCGACTGCCTGTTCGCGGGCATGGGCATTACCGGCGAGACCAGCAATTGCGTCGGCGCCCTGCCCCTGGGCATGACCCCTTCTGGCGGCGCTCGGAACCCCTACGAGGCCTATGTTGTTGCGCTTGGCGTCGAGGGCCTGGAGCCCGGTGTCTATCACTATTCCGCCGCCGATCACGATCTTGGCAGGATCTCGGCCAACCATCTGCCGAAGATCTCCGAATTGGTCGGCGGGCAGGAATGGGCGGATGCCATGCCTTGCTTGATTCTGCTTTGCGCCAGGCTCGACCGCACCATGTGGAAATATGAGGACGCGAACGCCTACCGCGTCGTGCTGATCGAGGCCGGCCATATCGGCCAGAACATGATGCTGGCGGCGACCAGGCATAGGCTGTCGGCCTGCCCCACGGCGGCGCTCAGCCATTCGGCAATCAAGCGTCTTCTTGGCCTCGACCGCCTGACCGATGCACCGATCTATGGCTTGACCCTCTCGACCCCGCAACCAAGCCCACATCCGGCGGGCCAGTCGATTAACTAGCCGCTATGTCCATTGTAGCCAATAACCATTCAAATAATTTCACTTCGACTACAGGAGCAACACGGTGCCAAATCAGTCTTTACGCCAATCAGAGCTCGATAGCCTTCAATATATCGCATCAATGACCAATGAACTGGTGCAGATGGCCGAAGCAGGCCGCTTTCCCATGATTTCATACCTGCTGGGCATGGCCTATGCCGAGGCCTTCGATGTGCTGCGCGGCGCACGGCCGACCCGGCATGCGCAGCTCAGCGGCAATCCGATGCATGCCAAAGTGCACGCGAAGGAGAACCGCGCGCAGCCAAGGACAGCGTAACCCGATGCAAATGTCAGCCGTATGCGGGGCGGGCGGCTCGCAGCCGAACCGATGGGAGACGCTCTGCGCGCTGCAGGGCCTTCTGCCGCTCCTGAGAAAGAACGCCGCCGACCTCGGCCGCATCGATATGGTCTACTGGTTCGACCAGGCCGACGCGGAGATCGCCAACATCATCAGGGGCCGACCTTCCGACGCCGCCGCGATCCCCGCCTTGATCGCCAGCAGCCGGCAAAATGAACATTCATAGATAGAGATTGAGGGGGACCCGCCGATGAACATGATCGCACCCATCAGAAGTGCCGACGCCAGAGACAGTGTCTTCAGCCGGCTCCATGCCCTGATCGCCGGCCGGCCGGCATCGTCGGATGCCGCGCGTGCCGAGGCCCGACGACTGATTTCAGTGGCGATGGCCGAAACCTGGCAGGCCGACAGCCTGTGGGGCGCGGCGGACGCCTTTCACGCCCATTTCGACTTCATGATGCAGACCATCGAGATCAACGGCGCCGACGATCCGAACCTCAGGACGCTGCGCACGAAATGCCGCTTCTACCTGGAGCAAGTCGAAGCCCTGTGTCGGTCGATGAGCCACTGACTGCGATTTCTCGCGAAGGTCGTACAGTACCTGTATTTGGCCGGCCGAGCCCTTGCTCTAGAGCGGTTCAGCGTTTGATGGAAACGCCGAACCGCTCTAACTCTTTGTTTTTACGCAATTCCGGACGGAAAACCGTTACACACTTTTCCTGGAATTGCTCTAATTCCGCAAGTTGAACACGAACGGCGCCGTGCGGCTGACGCGCGAGCCGAGTTCCGGCGGCGGCGCCGGCACCGTGGCGCCCTGCAGCACGACGAGGGCGGCGCGGTCGAGGTCGGGATCGCCTGACGAACGGGCCACGCGCGCCGACATCACCCGGCCGGACGAATCCACCGTGAAGGTCACGTTCACATTGCCCTGCGCGCCCCTGGATTTCGCGGCGCCGGGATAGCGCTTGTGCCGATTGATCCATGCCGTCAGCCGTGATTCCCACTTGGCCTGGCTGATGCCTGAAACGCCGGCCGCCGATTTCGGCGCGGCCGCCCTGGCCGCCGGCTTTGTCTCCGGGCTTGCGGTGGCGACGGTCTTCGCCGGCTCGGCCTTTTCCTTCTTTGGCTTAGGCTTGGGCTTTTCGACCGGTTTTTTCGCCTTGGCCTGGACCGGTTTCTTTTCCTTGGGCTCCTCGGCGGGCTTCGGCTGTGGCAGCGGAACGACGACCTCCGGCGTCGCCGCATGGACGACGTCGGGAATGACCTCATCCGGTGGCGGCTGATCGACCGGTTCGGCCTCGGTCATCTCGGTCGGCACGATCTCGTCAGGCGGCACCGTTTCCGGTTGCTCGGAGGTCGCTTCGGCTTGGTCGGCCACTTTCTCGGGCTCGGCCTCGGTGACCTTTTCGGTCTGCTCGACAGGCTCGGTCTGATCGGGCATCGCCGCATCCAGCATCGTGGCCTGTTCCGGCACCGCCGGCGTCACCACCATCGGCGCCATTTCGATCACCGGGACCGGCGGCGGCCCGCCGTCCATCTCGATCGGGCCGAAGCTTTGCACCGCATAAGCGACCGCGACATGGGCGCCGAGCACCAGCACCGCCGCACCTGTCCACAAGCCGAGATCGCGCCAGCCGAAGCGCGACAGCTGTATCGTGGGCAAGGCGGCGGACCGTGTCATGGCACGGCCGTTCCCGCCGGAGCCAGTGCCGGCGCGTCAGCCGCGGGCGCCGTCTCCAGACCGACGAGCGCGATCTTCAGATAGCCGGCGCCCCGCAACAGGTTCATTGCTTCCATCAGGTCGCCATAGGCGACCGCCTTGTCGGCACGCAGAAAGATGCGCGTCTGCTTGTCGGCCTTGGTCCTGCTGTCCAGCGTGGCGGCGAAAGCCGGACGCGGCACGGTGTCGTTGCCGATCGCCAGCGTCAGATCATCCTTCAATGTCAGGAAAAGCGGCGTCTCGGGCCGCGGCGCGGGCGTCGCCGTCGAGCCCGGCAAATCGACATTGACGTCCACGGTCGCCAGCGGCGCGGCGACCATGAAAATGATCAGCAGCACCAGGATGACGTCGATGAAGGGCGTGACGTTGATCTCGTGGCTCTCCTCGAGATCGTCGTCCATGGTCTGTCGGATCCTGCTTCCCATGGCGTTGCTCCCGCTACTTCGCCGTCGCTGGCGCGACCGAGCGGAAATCCAGGTCGCGGCTGACCAGCCGTTCGACGCCCGCCGACGCATCGGCGAGGATCTGCCGATAGCCGGCTATCGAGCGGGCAAAGACGTTGTACATGACGACCGCCGGTATCGCCGCGACAAGGCCCATGGCGGTGGCCAGCAGCGCCTCGGCGATGCCCGGCGCGACCACGGCGAGATTGGTGGTCTGCGCCTGCGAAATGCCGATGAAGGCGTTCATGATGCCCCAGACGGTGCCTAACAGGCCGACGAAAGGCGCGGTGGAGCCGATCGTTGCCAGCACGCCGGTGCCGCGCGACATGCGCCGCGACGCCGCCGCCTCGATGCGCGACAGGCGCGAGGTTACCCTTTCCTTCAGCCCGTCGCCGCCGACATGGTCGACCGCGCCGGCCGAGAGTGCGGTCTCTTCCTCCGCCGCCCGCACCAGAAGCGCGCCGGGGCCGCCGCTGCGGTCGAGCGCGCGGCTCGCCTGCTTCAGCGTCGCGGCATCGCCGATCGCGCGCACGGCACGGCCGATGCGCAGCTTGCCGCCGAGGATCTCCAGCGATTTGGCGAGCCATATCGTCCAGGTGACCAGCGATGCGAAGGCCAGTCCGATCATCACCGCCTTCACGATGATATCGGCGGCCATGAACATGCCCCATGGCGACAAATCGTGCGGCAAGGTGAACTCCATCGCCCCCGCGCGCGCCGCCGCGACCGGCTGCGCTGGGGCCATCGTCGGTGGTTCCGCCGCCGCAGGGGTGGTGAGCTTAGGTGTCGCGGGCGCTGGTGCGGCGGGTGCCATGGGTGCGGGTGCGGCCGGAGCCACGGGCGTCGCGGCAGGGGGGGCGCCGGCCGGTTGCTCCTGGGCCACGGCGCTGCCGCCCGCCAGGATCACCGATGCGACCAACGCCGCGAACAAACCATGTCTAGACAAGAGCTTCTTCCTTGTTGTCACAGCGGCCAGCCGCTCCCCGCCGCGATCGTCATTGCAAATAGCCAACCGGCTGGCCGGTGACCGGATGCGCGAACACGCCCATCTCCACGCCGAAAATGCCCTTGAGCACGTCGCCCCGCATGATTTCGCCCGGCGTGCCGCGGGTCAGCAGCTTGCCGTCCTTGAGCGCGATCAATTCGTCGCAATAGCGCGCCGCCATGTTGGGGTCGTGCAGCACCACGACGACGCAGAGGTCGCGTTTGCGGCTGAGTTCCCTGACCAGCCCCAGCACCTCGACCTGATGGGCGATGTCGAGCGCCGAGATCGGCTCGTCGAGCAACATGACGCCGGCATTTTGCGCTACCAGCATGGCGAGCCAGGCGCGCTGCCGTTCGCCGCCGGACAATTCGTCGACCAGCCGGTCGGCGAAGCCGTCCATGTCGGTCAGCGCAAGCGCCTCCTCGACATGCCGCCTGTCTTCCGCGCTGAAGCGGCCAAGCGCGCCATGCCAGGGATAGCGCCCGAGTCTTGCCAGTTCGCGCACGCTGAGGCCCGTTGCCGCCGGCGTCGTCTGCGGCAGATAGGCGAGCGCTCGCGCGAGTTCGCGGGCACCCCATTGCGGCAACGGCCGTTTGGCGAAAGTGATGGCGCCCGAGCTTGCCGGTTGCTGGCGGGCCAAAAGCTTGACCAGCGTCGACTTGCCGGAGCCATTGTGGCCGATCAGCCCGTAAACGCGCGAACGCCGCAGCTCGAACGAGACAGGACCGAGCAGCGTTCGCTCGCCGACGGCAAACCGCACGGCGTCGATTTGAAAGGCAGTCTCGGCTCCAGCCACGGTCACGGCTTTTTCTCCAATGCGGCCGTCGGATTCCCGATTTCTGGCCTCGGCAGTCCGATGCCCGGCTGATTATAAAACATGACATTTCTAGTCAACATTGAAGACGACTTCAACAGTCAACAAATCGTCGTGACCGTCAGGATCGCCGCGAAATTCGCAAGACAGGGCTGCGGCGGCCATCGGATGACAACCAATCTGGTGTCGGGCGCCACACGCCCGGCGGCGAGCGATCGCCCGCATGTCTAGAGCAATTCCAGGAAAAGTGTGTAACGGTTTTCCGTTCGGAATTGCGTAAAAACAAAGAGTTAGAGCGGTTCGACGATTCCATAAATCGCTGAACCGCTCTAGCATCTGGTGTCGGCGCATTGAACGATTATGCTTGGTCGAAAGCAGGGAGCCACCAATGATCAAGGCAACGCCGTTCGACTTCCCCTATGACGGTAGGCTGGTAGCTGGAAACACAGCGCTTGTGGTCATCGACCTGCAGCAGGATTTCCTGTCGACGACGGGCTACTTCGCCAGGAAGGGATATGACCCCTCGCCGCTGCGGGCGATCCTGCCTGCGGTGAACCGGCTGATATCGGCCGCGCGCAAAGCCGGCGTCGCGATTATCCACACCAGGCAGGGCTATCGCGCCGACATGGCCGACATGACGCCTTACGAAAAATGGCGCCGCAAGCGTTCCGGTCTCGACGGCACCGACGTCCTGCTGCGCTCGGGCGCGGGATTCCAGATCGTTCCGGAAATCGATGTCGCGCCGCATGACATCATCGTCGACAAGACCTGCAACAGCGCCTTCACCTATACGGATTTCGAGCTCGTGCTGCGCGCCCGGGGCATCACGCATCTGATGTTTTCCGGCTGCACGACCGATGTATGCGTCCACACCACGCTGCGCGAGGCCTGCGACCGCAACTTCCAGTGCCTGACGATTCCGGATGCCTGCGCCAGCGGCGACAAATATGCCCACGAAGCCGCGTTGCACATGGTGACGGTCGAGGACGGTGTCTTCGGTGTCCTCGCGGATTCATACGCCGTGGTCGAAGGCCTGTCGCGGCTTGGCGATAGGCCCGAAACGACCGAGGGGCCTCAGCCCGCTGCCCGCGTCTCCGCCCCGTCGCGAGGCGCATAGGCTCCCGGCTGGAAGGCGTCATGCTCGCGGCGTGCTAGCGAGTTGCGCAGCAGGGCGATCGTTTCCCGGCCGGCTGTCGCGATCTCGCGCGGCGTGTCGACGCCGACGATCATGAATTCGTCGATCCCGAGCCCGGCATAGGCAAGCAGCGACAGGGCGACCTGTGCCGGCGGCCCGGACAGGTCGACCGCCTTGTGGCCGGTGGCGGCAGCGCCCCGGTGAATCCGCACCGGAAGCGCGAAGCGCAGTCTGCCGGCCCGGCCATGTTCGGCGGCCGCACCGCGCACCCGCTCCATCAGCTGCCGGACCTCGTCGATCGAGCCCGGCGCTAGTTCGAAGACATCGGCGTGCCGGCCGGCCACCTTCAGCGCCGTTCCGGACTGTCCGCCCATGCGGATGGTCAGGTCGGCGCCGTGCGGACCCTTGCGCTCGATATAGCCGCCCCTGATGCTGTAGAAGGCGCCTTCGTGGTCGAAGGGCCGCTCGTTCGACCACAGCCGCTTCAACAGCACCAGATATTCGTCGATGCGCTGCCAGATGACCGTATGCCCGACCGGCCGCGACTCGGCATCGTCGTCATTCAGCGGCTCGCTGATCATCCGAAGCGCCAGCCGCCCGCCGCTTTTGCTATCGATCGATGCCAGCTGGCGCGCCGCCACGGTCGGTTCGATCACGCCGGCCCAGTGAGTCAACACCACTTCCAGCGACGCCGTGCGGTCCAGCACCTGGGCGGCAATATCCATATTGGTCAAGAGCCCGGCCGGATCGTCGACGACGATCTTCCGGAAGCCGCCATCCTCGATCAGCCCGAGCTTGGTGGCGGTCTCGGCGAGGTCGTAGAAGAAGGGAACGGCGTCGTCCGAGGACTTGCCTGGGACATGGGTGAATTCGACCGGCATTGTCATCTCCTCCATCGCTGGAATCATGGATGCGGTGAGATTCGAACCACGGCCGCGCGCAAACGCACCGGGATCCGGTTCATTCAACTCCGATTGACTTGATACAGTGGGGCAACCTGCCCCTGCCGATCCGGTGACTTAGGGAATGAGTCCCAGAACGACGGCCCCGGTGAACACGAATGCAAGGGCAAAGACGAGATAGGCGAAAGCTCCGGCATAGGCCGGGCGAAAGGTCTGGGCATTGGCCAGCCTCTGGCCGCTGCTGTCGGTCTGAGCGTTCTGGATATAGGACATATCGACCTCCGTCTCACCGGTTAATCTATAAAACTTGTAGACTTTGTCGATTGCTATTTTTCGGCTGGCGGCAGAATAATTTTCTCATTTATGGCGCAAAATTAGTATCCATTTGCTGCGGCGGCCAGCGGAACAAACCGGTCGGCAAGGCTGTTCACATCGCTGCAGGCGTCCGAATGGACCTTCGGCCTCGGAACTGTTCGCGTAGCCCAGGTCGAGGCTGCGGCGAAGGCCGCGGCCGAAAAGCTCAGGCCGGTCACGGTGCAGCGCCCTCTCCGACCGCTTCGCGGCGAGGAACCAGGTCTAACGCTCTTCCCTTCGGAACGGCTTCAGCAGCGCTGACGGCGCCACCGCGTTGCGCGACATGAAAGCCATGGCAACGATGGTGAAGATGAAGGGCAGCATCAGGAACGCCTCGTAGGGGATATGCCCGAGCCCGCTCGCCTGCATGCGCAGTTGCAGGGCATCGACAAAGGCAAACAGAAGCGCCGCGCCCGCCGAGCGCCACGGATCCCAACGGCCGAACACGACCAGCGCGATCGCCACCCAGCCGCGCCCGGAGACGACGCCGAAGGTGAAGGCGTTGAACTGCGCCATCGACAGGAAGGCTCCGGCAAGCCCCATCAGCGCACCGCCGAGAATGACCGCCTGGAAGCGCGTGGCAATGACGCTGACGCCGGCGGAATCGGCCGCGCGCGGGTTCTCGCCGACCATGCGCACCGACAGGCCCCATGGCGTACGGTAGAGCACAAAGGCGGCGAGCGGTATGGCGATGATTGCCATGTAGACCAGCGTGAACTGGTTGAACACCGCCGGCCCGAGCACGGGAATATCTGACAGCACCGGGATCGGCAGCGTCTGGAAACCCTTGATGCTGGGCGGCACCGATTGCTGCCCGAAGATCAGCCGGTAGAGGAAATAGGCAAGGCCCGACGAGAACAAGGTCACGCCGATGCCGCAGACGTGCTGGCTCAAGCCCAGCACCACCGTGAACAGCGCGTGCAGCGCGCCCATCAGCATGCCGGTCAGCACCGCCACCATAACACCGAGCCACAGATTGCCGCTGAGGCTTGTCTCTGTGAAGCCGGTCATGGCGCAAAGCAGCATGATGCCTTCAATGCCGAGATTGAGCACGCCGGCCCGCTCGGAAAACATCTCGCCGAGCGTGGCAAAGGCCAAAGGCGTGGCGATGCGGATGATGGCCGCCAGAAAGCCGACCTGAAAGATCTGTTCCAGCACCACGCTCATCGGGAAGCTCCGACGCGGCGGATGCGATAGGCGGTGAACAGCAGCGCCACCAGCATGGCGAGCAGCGCGGTCCCCTGGATGACGTCGCTAAGGAAGGCCGGCACGCCGGTTGCGCGCGACATTGCCTCGGCGCCGGTCATCACGGCGGCCAGGAAGATCGCCGCCGGCACGACGCCAAGCGGATTGAGCCGCGCCAGCATGGCGACGACGATGCCGGAATAACCATAGCCCGGCGAGATGTCGCTCATCACCTGGAAATGCACGCCACCGACCTCGCCGACGCCGGCGAGACCCGCGAGAGCGCCTGACAGCAGCGCGGTCGAGAGCAGCACGCGCTCGACATGGATGCCGCCATATCTGGCCGCTTCCGGGTTTTCGCCCGTGACCCTGATGCGGAAACCGAGCGTCGTGCGCGCAATGAGGAACCAGATCGAAGGTGCCGTGATCAGCGCCACGATAACGCCGAGATGCAGCCGCGTGCCTTCGATCAGCACCGGAAAATTGGCCGAATCCTCGATCGGCGGCGAGATCGGATAGCCGCTGAAACTGTCCTTCCACGGCCCTTCGATCAGCGCCATCAGCGCGTAGTAGATGACCGAGTTGAGCAGCAGCGAGCTCACGACGTCGTCGACCTTGAATTTCACCCGCAGTGTCGCCGGCACCAATGCGACCACGGCACCAGCGGCAGCACCCGCGATTGCCATCAGCAGCATGGCGAGCGGCCCCGGCATCGGGATCGCGCCGACAAAACAGCTCGCCACCGCACCGGCCAGCAATTGCCCTTCGGCACCGATGTTCCAGAATTTGGCGCGAAAGGCGACGGCCACCGCCAGCCCGGTGAAGATCATCGGGGCGGCGCGCACCAGCGTTTCGGTGATCGCGTAGCTGTCGCCGAGCGACGCGGTGAACATCACGCCGTACGATTCGAGCACACCGGCGCCGGCCAGCGCGATCAGGCCACTGCACAGGATGAGCGTGGCGCCGATCGCCAGCAGCGGCAGAACCAGATTGAACCAGGCAGGTGTCGACGTGCGGACTTCCAGGCGAAACATCAGCCGTGCCCCTCCGCTCCGGTCATCAGCAGCCCCAATCGCCCGATTGTGGCATCGGCGCTGTCGAGCGTGCCGACGATGCGGCCCTCATACATCACCGCGATGTGGTCGCAGAGCACGAGCAGTTCTTCGAGGTCCTCGCCGATGACGATGATGCCGCAGCCCTTGGCGCGCATGTCGAGGAACTTTTCGTGGATGAACCGCGCCGCGCCGATGTCGAGGCCGCGCGTCGGCTGCGAGACGATCAAAACCTTCGGATCGAAAGCGAGCTCGCGCGCCAGCAGCGCCTTCTGCAGATTGCCGCCCGACAGCGCGCCGGCGCGCGTCATCGGTCCGGGGCATCTGATATCATAGGCCTTGATCTGCTCTTCCGCGAAGGCGCGGATCGCATCAGGCTTGAGCAGGCCCTTGGCGGAGAATGCCGCCGTGCCGATGCGCGGCAGCACCATGGAATCGGCGAGCGGCAGGTTGGTGACCAGACCCGTCGTCATGCGGTCTTCCGGGATGCGGCCAAGGCCGAGCGCCTGCACCTCGCGCGGCGAAAACCGCGACACTTTCTGGCCGGCGATCGTCATCCGGCCGGCGTCGGGTGCGCGCACGCCGGAGATCACTTCGGCGAGCGCGCGCTGGCCATTGCCCGAAACGCCGGCAATGCCGAGGATCTCGCCGGCGCGAACGGCAAGCGAGACATCGCGCAGCACGGTGCCCGCATGCTTCGAGGTGGAAATGCCGTCGAGCGTCAGCACAGCAGCACCGGGCGTCGACGGTCCCCTCGCCGGCGGCACGATCTCGTGGCCGCACATCAGCTGCGCCATGGCGGCCGACGTGGTGTTGGCCGGATCGTCGACGCGCCCGGCGACGCGGCCATGCCGCAGCACCGTGCAGCGATGGGTGAGCGCCCGCACCTCGTTGAGCTTGTGCGAGATGAAGATGATACCTAGGCCCTGCGCCGCCATCGACCGCAATGCCGAAAACAGCCCGTCGACCTCGCTCGGCGCCAGCACCGCCGTCGGCTCGTCGAGAATCAGGAGCCTGGCGCCACGAAACAGCGCCTTGACGATTTCGAGCCGCTGCTGCTCGCCGACCGACAGCGTCGAGACCGGCAGGTCTGGATCGAGCGTCAGCCCGTGCTGGCGGCCGATTTCGGCCAGCCGCGCCAGCCCGCCAGCGCGGTCGATCCGTCCCGATTTGCCCGGGATGCCGATGAGCAGGTTTTCCAGCACCGTCAGCCTTGGCGCCAGATGAAAATGCTGATGCACCATGCCGATGCCGGCGGCCAGCGCATCGGCCGAACTGATGATCCGCACTGGCCTGCCCTGGATCAGGATCTCGCCCGCATCCGGCGCATAGGCCCCGAACAGCACGTTCATCAGCGTCGTCTTGCCTGCGCCGTTCTCGCCCAGCAGCCCGAGGATTTCGCCGGGTGCCACGCTGAGGTCGACAGCCTCGTTCGCCTTGACCGCGCCAAAGCTCTTGGTAATGCCGCGCATTTCGATGAGTGGGGCGGGCGACAAGAGTGCTCCTTGGATTTGCATCCCGAGGGCAGCGCGAGGCCCCCCTCTCTGGCCTGCCGGCCATCTCCCCCTCAAAGGGGGAGATCAGATGTCACGTAGGCTTTCGCCAATCTTCTACATTGCAGGAAGCGCCAAGATCGAAGCCGCCAATCTCCCCCTTGAGGGTCCCTTGAGGGGGAGATGCCCGGCAGGGCAGAGAGGGGGGCTTGGCGCTAACCTCGAGACGAAGCGCTTAATCCGAAACCGGCGTGTTCTCGTCGACATCCACCCGGAAATTGCCTTCCAGAATCTCGGCCTTCTTCTTCTCGACCAAGTCCTTGACTTCGGCCGGCAGCGTCTTGTCGAACTTGTGGTAGGGCGCCAGGAACGACCCGCCCTTGGCCATGCGCGAGAAGTCGCCATAGTCCTGCGCCGTGTAGACGCCGGCCTTGACCAGTTTGATCGCCTGTTCGACCGTCGGGTACATGTCCCAGACCGGACCGGTGATCACCGTGTCGGGGCCGAGACTCGACTGGTCGGACATGTTGGAGATGGCGAACACCTTTTTCTCCACCGCCGCTTCGATGACGCCGAAGCGCTCGGCATAGATGACGTCGACGCCGGCATCGATCTGGGCGATCGCGGCTTCCTTGGCCTTGGGCGGATCGAAGAAGGAGCCGATGAAGGCGACCTTCTTCTTGATGTTGGGATTGACCTCCTTGGCGCCGGCGAAGAAGGCGTTGACCAGCCGGTTCACTTCCGGAATGCCCATCGCCGCCACGGCGCCGACCGTGCCCGATTTCGACATCTTGCCGGCGATGATACCGGAGAGATAAGCGGGCTCGTGGATCCAGTTGTCGAAGACGCCGAAATTCGGTTCCGCCGGTCCGGCACCCGAACCGAACAGCCAGGCGGTCTTCGGGAACTGCTTGGCCGTGCGGCGCGACTCGCGCTCCGCGGCGAAGGCGTCGCCTAGCACCAGCTGGTAGCCGCCCTGCGCATATTCGCGCATGACGCGGCTGAAGTCGGCGGTCTGCACCTTCTCGGACCATTTGTATTCGATGCCGAGTTCCTTTTCCGCCTTCTGCAGGGCGACATGGATCTGGTTGTCCCACGGCTCCTCGATCGGCGTGGCGAAGATCGCCGCCACCTTCAGTTTTTTACCCGCGGCGAACGCCGCACCGGGCAGCATCACCGCCGCAAGGCCAAGGGCGCCCAGCTCCAGCACATTGCGCCGCGAAAGCCCTTCGCGTGTCGAATGGGATTTGTTCTTCCGGTCTTCCATCGCGTACCCCTCTGTTTGACAGCCGTGTCGAGCCGGCCGTTCTAAAAGACAAGGAACTATGGAACGGGTGCGGACTTTTGTCCACATGGTCAAATTTGGCGAGACGCCGAATTCGGCCCTGTTTCTCGCCTGCCAGCCGGAAGCCGCGGTCAGGCCCGTTCGAGCGCGATGGCGATGCCCTGGCCGACGCCGATGCACATGGTGGCCAGGGCGTAGCGGCCGCCGCGTTCACGCAGCTCCAGCGCCGCCGTGCCCGAGATGCGCGCGCCCGACATGCCCAGCGGATGGCCGAGCGCGATGGCGCCGCCATTCGGGTTGACGTGCGCTGCATCCTCGGCGATGCCAAGCTGGCGCAGCACCGCAATGCCTTGCGAGGCAAAGGCCTCGTTGAGCTCGATGACATCGAATTGCTGCGGCGTCAGGCCGAGCCGCGCGCAAAGCTTCTGCGTCGCCGGCGCCGGGCCGATACCCATGATGCGCGGCGCGACGCCGGCAGTGGCGCCACCGAGGATGCGCGCGATCGGCGTCAGGCCGTATGTCTTCATCGCCGCTTCCGAGGCGACGATCAGCGCCGCCGCCCCGTCATTGACGCCCGACGCATTGCCGGCGGTCACCGTTCCGCCTTGCCGGAACGGCGTCGGCAGTTTGGCCAGCGCCTCGACCGTGGTTACCGCGCGGGGATGCTCGTCTTTTGACACGACGATCGGATCGCCCTTGCGCTGCGGGATTGTCACCTCAGTGATTTCCTTGGCCAGCCGCCCATTGGCCTGCGCCGCGACCGCCTTGTCCTGGCTGCGCGCGGCAAAGGCATCCTGGTCCGCGCGTGACACGGAAAAATCCTCGGCGACGTTCTCGCCGGTCTCGGGCATCGAATCGACGCCATATTGCTTTTTCATCAGCGGATTGACGAAGCGCCAGCCGATGGTGGTGTCATAGATTTCCGCATTGCGCGAAAACGCCGTGTCGGCCTTGGGCATGACGAAAGGCGCACGGCTCATCGATTCGACGCCGCCCGCGATCATCAATTCCGCCTCGCCGGCCTTGATGGCACGCGCGGCGATGGTCAGCGCATCCATGCCCGAGCCGCACAGGCGATTGACGGTCGAACCGGGGATTTCCTTGGGCAGGCCGGCCAGCAGCAGCGCCATGCGCGCCACGTTGCGGTTGTCCTCGCCGGCCTGGTTGGCGCAGCCATAGACGACGTCGTCGACCGCCTGCCAGTCGATGCCGGCATTGCGCTCGACCAGCGCCTTCAGCGGAATGGCGCCAAGATCGTCCGCGCGTACCGAGGACAGCGCCCCGCCAAAGCGGCCGATCGGCGTGCGGATATAGTCGCAAATATAGGCCTCGGCCATGTCAGGCAGCTTTCCCTTTTCCGGCACCCTCGTGCGCCGCCTTGGTGCGGGCCTGCAGGTCGCGCAATGTCTTGAGCTCGAGTTCGCTTGGCGCCGGCGTTTCGTCAAGCGCCTCGGCGAACTTGACCACCCAGCCACAGCTCTCCTGCACCTGCTGGCGCGTCACGCCAGGATGCAGCGACACGACGGTGAATTCCTTGGTTGCCGGGTCCGGCCTCCAGATGGCGAGGTCGGTGATCAGCAGTGTCGGTCCAGCTGTGTCGATGCCCAGCCGCTGGCGATGATCGCCGCCTTCGCCATGACCGAAGGAGGTGAAGAAATCGATCTTTTCGACCATGCCGCGCTTCGACTGCGCCATGGTGATGTAGACCTCCTTCGACGAGGTCGCGATCTCCGGCGCGCCACCGCCACCCGGAAGCCTGGTCTTGGGGTGGAAATAGTCGCCGATGACCGTGGTGTTGATGTTGCCGAACTTGTCGAGCTGCGCCGCACCGAGGAAACCGATCGAGATGCGGCCGCCCTGCAGCCAGTAGCGGAACATTTCCGGCACCGCGACGGTGGTGACCGCGGTCTCGCACAGTTCGCCATCGCCGATCGACAGCGGCAGCACGTCGGGAGCCGTGCCGATCGTGCCGCTCTCATAAATCAGGGTGATATCGGGCGCGTGCGTCAGCCGCGCCACGTTGCAGGCGGCGGAAGGGGCGCCGATGCCGACAAAGCAGACATCGTCATTGCCCAGCGCCCGGCTGGCGGCAATGGTCATCATCTCGTTGGGGGTAAAGCCGAACTCGCTCATGCCGCTTTCCTCAGATGCTCGACCCGGGCCGCGAAATCGTCGGCGCTTTTCTCCAGGACGTTCGCCTGCATCCAGACCTGGAATCTCTCCCGGTCGGCGGCGATCTCATCCCATTCGAGATAGGCGGCGTTGTCACGCGCATAATAGCCATGCGCATAGGACGGATGCGAGCCGCCTGGCACCACCGATATCGCCGCGATCGTCCAGCGCGGCAGCACGGTCAGATTCGGATGGAGATCGTCGAAATTGTCGACCACTTCCTCGACCGTCACCACGGCGCGTTTGGCCGCCAACACCGCTTCCTTCTGGATGCCGATAATGCCTTCGACCAGCACATTGCCTTTTTTGTCGGCCTTCTGCGCATGGATGAAGGTGACGTCGGGCCGGATCGATGGAACCGCCGCCAGCACCTCGCCGGTGAACGGGCAAGAGACCGTCTTGATGTTCGGGTTGACCATCGCAAGGCCGGCACCACGATAGCCGCGAAACACCGCGCAGGGCAGGCCGGCCGCGCCCGCCTCATAGGCGTTGGCCATGCCGGCATGGCTGTGCTCCTCGACCTCGATCGACCTGGGAAAACCGTTCTCGATGGCGTCGCGGGCGCGCCGCAGCAGGCCGACGCCGGGATTGCCGACATAGGAGAAGACGATCTTCTTCGCCATGCCCATGCCGATCATCTGGTCGTAGATCAGGTCCGGCGTCATGCGGATCAGGGTCAGATCGCGAAACCCCTGGCGGATCGCCTCATGCGCGGCGGCGGTCGGGATCAGATGGGTGAAGCCTTCGAAGGCGACGGCGTCGCCATCGTTCAGATTCTCGGCCACGGCCTGATTGAGCGGCAGGAACTTCACCATCATCGGGACTCCAAAAGTTCGCATTGCGAACATATGTTTTATATGCGATACTTCTACGGCGCCGAGGCTGTCGAGTCAATCCGGACGGCGCCATCCATGGAGGTTCGATGGACGAAGGGGCCCCTTCCCGTGACCATGTCGGCTCGCTCGAGCGCGGCCTTGCCGTCATGGAAATCCTCGCCCGCCACCCCGAGGGCATGACGCTGACCGAAATGGCCGAGGAGGCCGGCCTGACCCGCGCCGGCGCGCGCCGCTTTCTGCTGACGCTCGTCGCTACCGGCTACGCCACTCAGGACGCCCGGGTGTTCTCGCTGTCGCCGCGCCTGTTGGCGGTTGCCCGCACGTGGCTCGGCGGCGGCTCGCTGTGGAGCTTCGCCGCGCCGATCATGCGCGCCGTGGCAACGCAGCTGAACGAGGCCTGTTCTGCCGCGATCCTGTCAGGCCACGATGTCGTCTACGTCGCCCGCATTCCCGGCCGGCGCATCCTCAGTGTATCGCTCGACGTCGGCACCAGGCTGCCGGCCTATTGCACCTCGATGGGGCGCATGCTGCTCGCCAACCTGACGCCGGAGGAACTCGACAAATTCCTGCACCAGGCGACCATCGAGAAGCGGACGCCGAAGACGATCACCGACGCCAGGCTGTTGGCCGGTGCCATCGGCAAGGCGAAGGTGGACGGCTTTGCCATCGTCGACGAGGAACTGGAACTCGGCTTGCGCTCCATCGCGGTGCCGATCCGCGACCGCTCGGGAAGCACGGTCGCGGCCATCAATGTCTCGACCCAGTCGGCGCGATTTGCGGTTGCGGAGATGGAACGCGAAATCCTGCCGGCGCTGCTTGAGGCCAGGCAGCGGATCGAGGATTTCTTCGTGGTTTAGGCCGCGCCCAGCTCTCTCAATGCTTGATCCGATCCCGCATCGCGTACCACAGCATGCCCAGCACATAGAGCGGGCCGCGCAGTGCCGTGCCGCCCGGGAACGGCATCGGCGTCAGCGTCGAGAACAGATCGAGCCTCGAGGCATCGCCGGTGATCGCTTCGGCCAACAGCTTGCCCGACAGCGTCGACAGGATGACGCCCTTGCCGGAATAGCCATGCGCGAAATAGACCTCGCCATAGTGGCCGACATGCGGCAGCCTCGATGTCGTCACCGACACCAGCCCGCCCCAGGCATGATCGATGCGGCAACCCTTGAGCTGCGGGAACGTCGCTTCCATATGCGGCCGCACGAAGCCGGCAATGTCGGCCGGCGGCGATGGCGTGTAACGCTCGCCGCCGCCGAACAGCAGCCGGCCATCCGCCGACATGCGGTAATAGTTGACGACGAAGCGCGTGTCGGACACCGCGACATTGGCCGGGATGACATTGCGCTTGCCCTCCAGCGGCTCGGTGGCGACGATGTAGTTGCCGACCGGCATGATGCGGCTATTGACGCGCGGCTCCAGCCCATTGAGCAACGCGTCGCCCGCCAGCACGACATGCTTGGCCCTGACCGAACCCTTCGCTGTCGAGACCCGGATCGAAGGCTCGCGCTCCAGTTTCACCGCCACTGAATTTTCGTGGATGGTGACGCCGGCAGCCACTGCCGCGCGGGCAAGACCGAGCGTGTAGTTCAGCGGGTGCATATGGCCGCCAAGCGGCTCATACATCGCACCGTGATAGGGCGTGTCGACCTTGGCGCGTGCGGCCGTCGCCGAGAGGATCTCGACGTCGCGGAATTTCATCACGCTGTCGAGGCACTTTGCCTCCCCTTCCAGATCCTTGAGATCGGAGCCGTTGACCGCACCGACCAGATGACCGGTGAGCCTGAGATCGCAATCGATGGCGTGGCGCTCGATGATGTCGAGCACCAGGCCGCGCGCCTCGAAGGCGAGGTCGAACAGCACCTTGGCCCCTTCCGGGCCGTAGAGCTTGACCAGCCCCTTGGCGCCCTTGCGCAGGCCCGGGATCATCTGGCCGCCATTGCGGCCCGACGCCCCCCAGCCGATCTTGCCGCCTTCGAGCAGCACCACCTTCAGGCCGCGCTCGGCGGCATGAAGGGCGGCGGACAGGCCGGTGCAGCCGCCGCCGACGACCACCAAATCGGCCTCGACGTTGCCGGCAAGCGCCGGATGGTCCGGCGCCGGATTGGCGGTGGCGACGTAGTAGGATTTGCCGATATCGAGACCGGAATTGAAACCCGTCGAAGATGCCATGATCACACCTTCAGCAGCAAATGGTCGCGTTCCCAACTCGTCACCACGCTCTGGAACAGGTCGAGCTCCACACTCTTGACGCGCAGATAGGTCTGAAAGAAATCCTCGCCGAGGAGTTTGCGCACCGGGTCGCAAGCCTCGAAACGATCGAGTGCCTCCTCCATGGTCTTCGGCAGCGTGCTCTTGATCTTGTAGGCATTGCCGGACGCCTCGGCCGAGCGCGCCAGCTTCTGCTCGACGCCGAGATAGCCGGCGAGCAGTGAACCCGCGATCGCCAGATAGGGGTTCGAATCGGCGCCCGGCAAGCGGTTCTCCACCCGACGCGCCGCGCGGCCACCGGCCGGCACGCGCAGGCCGCAGGAGCGGTTGTCATGCGACCATTCGATGTTGGCCGGCGCGCTGTGGTTCGGCCTGATGCGGCGGAACGAATTCACGTTGGGCGCGAACAGCGGCATGATCTCGGGCACGTATTTCTGCAGGCCGCCGATGAAGTGGCCGAACATCTCGGTGTCGGCGTCATCAGCGCTGGCAAACAGCGCATTGCCGCCTTCATCGACGACGGACATGTGCAGGTGCATCGAACTGCCGGCCTGGGCGGCGATCGGCTTGGCCATGAAGGTAGCGTGCATGCCGCATTGCTGCGCCGCCTGGCGGGTCAGCCGCTTGAACAGAAGCACCTGGTCGGCCAGCGGCAGCGCCTCGCCATGCAGGAGATTGATCTCCAGCTGTCCCGGTCCGGATTCATGGATCAGCGTATCGAGCGGCAGCCCAGCCGCCGCCGCATAATCATAGATGCGCCGGATCACTGGTTCGTATTCCTCGAGCGCAACCATGTCATAGGGGTGCTGCGAGCCCTCGGCACGGCCATTGGCGCTGACCGGCGCAGTCAATGGCTTGTCCGGATCGGGATTGGGCGCGGTTAGGTAGAACTCCACCTCGGGCGCCACCACCGCCCGCCAGCCGCGCTGGCGGTAGAGATCGAGCACGGCGCGCAGCACGTGGCGCGGCGAGGCCATCCATGGCCTGCCGTCCATGTGGAAAGCGTCGGCGAAGACATAGGCCTTGCCGGCGCCCGCACCCGGCGCCAGGCACAACGTCGAGACGTCAGGCACCATGCGCATGTCCGGGTCCGAATAGGCAAAACCCTCGTCGATGGAGCCGGAATAGCGGCCGTCGATACTGACCAGGAAAGCGCTGCTCGGCAGATAGAGCGCACGGTCTTCCAGCGCCTTGAGGAATTTGGCGGTCGGGAGTGCCTTGCCACGCAGCACGCCGTTCATGTCCGGCACCAGGCATTCGACTTCCGTGGTGCCGTGCTGGGCCAGCCAGGCCTTGGGATCGTTGGTGATTGTATTCGTGTTCTTATCGAGCATTTCGTTCAAGTCCGTATCAGAGAGAGTATGGCTTGCGCGGCCATTTCCGTTCCCGGGTTCAGCGCCATATGGGCTGCATTATCCTTGAGACGGGCGCGCATGGCGTCGTCGGCCAGCAGGCCGAGAATGGCTCTCTCCAATACTCCTTCGGTCCAGCCGTCACGGCCGATATGGTCGCCGGTGCCGGTCTCTTCGGCACGGCGCGCATTGTCGTGGCCATCCCAGCAATAGGGCATGATCAGCGACGGCACGCCAAAGCGCAGCGCTTCGCAAAAGCTGTTGTTGCCGCCGTGATGAATGAACAGGTCCGACTTCGCCACCACCGAGGGCTGCGGGAACCAGGCGTCGAGATAGACATTGTCCGGCACCGCGCGATAGGCGTCGCGCAGGCCGCCGACATTGACGATGAAACGCGCCGGCAGCCTGTCGAAGACGGCGAGCATGCGCTCGATCAGGCCGACATCCATGGCGCCGAGACTGCCGAAACTGACATAGACCAGCGGCCCGACATTGCGCGGAAACACCGGCACCTCGAACGGTCCTTCCGAGCGCACGCAACCTTCGAGATAGACGAAGCGCTCAGGATCGAGCGGCTTGGCCCGCTCGCGCCGCACGATGGCCGGCGTCAGTAGCAGATTGAGGTCGGGCGAGCTTTCCAGGAACACGCCCTTGGGCAACGGCGCCAGGCCACAATCCGCGCGAAAACGGTTGAAGCGGTCATGCGCCGGCGCCGACGCCGAGAGATAGCGCGCCTCGAACGCGGCGCGCTGCGGGTCGTCGGCGCCCAGCCCCGACAGATAGGGCGGCACTCGCGCGTCCGGCAACTCCGTCTCGGCGCAGGAGACGACGCGCACCCACGGGCAGCCGGCGGCCGATATCGCCGGGAACATGATGACATTGTCGAGCACCACCGCGTCCGGCTTTAGCCGCGCCAGCAACTGGCGCAGCGGCGCCTCGGCATTGACCGCAGTATCGACGATCGCCTGCCAGGTCGGCGCGACATAGGTCTCGAGCTGGTCGATCGGGCTCAGCCGGAAATGTGGCAGGTGCCGGCGCACGAAGGCCTGCCAGTAGCTCTGGCGCTCGCTGTCGCTCAGCGGCTCGTCGGTCGGCAGCTGGTATTCCTGGAAACCATAGTCGGCAAAGACGCCGGAGAAGCCGGCATGGCAGATGAAGACCGGCCGGGCGCCCTTGGCACGCAGCGCCTGCGCGATGCCGACGCAATTCAATGCGGCGCCGAAGCTGGCTTCGGGAAACAGCGCGATGGTCGGGCTGGCTTTACGCGTCAATTAATCCTCGTCATTCCGGCCGGCGGATCATGCCGAACAGCGCGGGAGCCCCGCGGCTGGCCGCTTGCGGTCGCTGGTTGCGGGAGAGCCGCAGGTGAATGCGAAGCAGGTCGGCAGCCACCTCATACTGCCGGCTTTCGAGATGGTCGAGTATGTTCAGGTGTTCCAGCAAGGATTGCCGCAGCCGGAAGACGTTGACGCCGGCATAGATGCCGGGCAGCCGGCGCAGCCTGAGATGATCGGCCAGCGCGTCGGCGACGAAGCGGTTGGCGCAGCCCTCGGCGACCATGCCGTGAAAATCCATGTCCAGCCGCTGGAACTCGCGCGTGTCGAACGCGGCATCCGGAAGCGCCGACAGCCCCTCCATGCCTTGGCGCAACGCCGCCGCCCTGGCGCCGTCCAGCTGGAAACCCGGCGTCAGGATCGCCGCGGGCTCCAGGAGCAAACGGAACTCATAGCTCTCGCCTTGCGCCTCAGGATCGTCGGGCGCGCGGCGGAAAAGCCATGACTGTCCGGGCGCGCGATCCAGAAGATTCTCTTCCGTCAGTTTATTAAGTGCTTTTAGTACCGTCTTTCTGTCGGCGCTGTACCGTCGCATCAAACCGGCGGCGGTCACTGTCTGGTCCAGACGCCGGGCCGAGCGGTCGCGCAGGATTGCTTCGGCCAGCTCGTCTTCCTCCGCACTGGGAAGCTCGGCCGCAATGGCCGGCTGCGCGGCAAGGTCGATGGCCATGACATAGCCGGCATCGGCCTCCCAGCGCACGACCCCTCGTTCCGCGAGCAGGCTGAGCGCAGCCCGCACCGGCGTGCGCGACACATTGCAGAGCGAGGCGATCTGCTGCTCGGGCAGGCGCGTGCCGGGTTCGAAACCACGCTGGCGCGCCACATCCAGGATGCGCTGCGCCAGATCGAGATGGTTGGTGCGCGGTCGGCGTGCTGCGGCTTGCATGACTCATCTCGGCGGGCGGAAGTGACCGCATTGGTTTGACCGATCGCCAACGCGGACGCAATCGGCCGGATTCCTCGGTCGCCCAGTTTTCTAGTCGCTTGGCAAATTATGGATTGACGTACTTTTTTCTGCAATAGTACTGTCCGTACAAATCGGCGATAAAAAGACCGAGGGAACCGGATCGAAGGCAGCGGCATGGGTCGCGCCCGGTCCAACACAGAATTCGACGATCAACCGGAATGGGAGTCTGCCATGACCGCTACCAGCCTGCGGCGCCGTGCGCTCAAGGTCTCTTCAATCGCACTCGGCCTTGCCTTGGCGCTGTCGGCGCCGGCCATAGCCGCAGACCTCGTCATCTCCAACTGGGACGGCTATATGGCGCCCGACGCCATGACAGCGTTCAAGACCGCCACCGGCGTTTCCGGCGAGGTGGTTGTGCACGCCACCAATGAAGAGATCATGGGCAAGCTGATTGCCGCCGGCGGCAAGGGTTATGATGTGGTCTTCGTCTCCTCGCCCTTCGCCGAAGTGCTGAACAAGCTCGGCCTGACCGAGCCGATGGACCACGCCAAGATCCCCAACCTCGCCAACCTCTACCCCGAAGCGACCAAGCTGCCGCACGATGTCGGCAACGCTTTCTCGGTGCCTTACACTTGGGGCACCACGGGCCTGTGCTACCGTTCGGACCTGGTCAAGACGGCGCCGACGAGCTGGAGCGATCTGCTCGCGCCTTCCGACGCGTTGAAGGGCAAGACCACCATGCTGGCGACGGATCGCTGGCTGCTTGCCGCCGGTCAGCTCGACAAGGGTTTTTCGGTCAACGAAACCGACCCGGCCAAGATGGCGGAGGTCAAGGACCTGCTGATCTCGGCCAAGAAGACCCTGCTCGCCTATGACGACACCACCTTCTATTCCAAGCTGGTGTCGGGCGAGGCGCTGATGGTGCAGGCCTGGGACGGCTGGTGCAATTACGGCATCGCAGAAAAACCCGAGATCAAATACGTCATCCCGAAGGAAGGGTCGGACCTCTGGGTCGATACGATGGTGGTGATGAAGGCCTCCGAGCACAAGGAGGACGCCTTCAAGTTCATCAACTTCATGCTCGACGCCAAGAACCACGCCTGGGCGGCGCAGAACATCGACTACAAGGTGCCGAACAAGCCGGCGATGGAAAGCCTGCCGGCCGATTTCCTGGCCAAGTTCCCCAACATGGCGATGCCGGTGGCCGATCTCGTCAAGTTAGAGCAGCTGCGCGATGTCGGCGAAGCCCAGCGCGACTATTCCAAGATCGTCAGCGAGATCAAGGCCGCGCAGTAAGCAGCCCGGACATCACGGCCGGCGACGCTTCTGCCGCCGGCCCTGAGCGGTACCCTGAAATTGTCCCAAACCCGACTCCGTTCCTCCCTGCTGATGGCGCCCGCGCTGGTCTGGCTGACCGCGCTGATGGTGGTGCCGTGCGCGCTGGTGCTGGCGCTCGCCTTCTTCCGGCGCGGTATCTATGGCGGCATCGACTATACTTTCACGCTGGAGAATTTCGGGCTGGTCTTCGACCCGCTCTATGCCGGCATCTTCCTCAAATCGGCGCGCATCGCCGGCACCGCGACGCTGTTCGCGGTGGTGATCGGTTATGCCGCCGCCTACGCCATCGCGGCCGCCCCGCGCCGGTGGCAGCCAATTTTCCTGTTCTTCGCCGTGCTGCCGTTCTGGTCCAACTATTTGATCCGCACCTATGCCTGGATCGTGCTGCTCAACCGCGAGGGCCTGATCACGCAATTGCTGCGCTGGTTCGGCTACACCGGCGAGCCGCCGTCGATGCTCTATACCGAAGGCGCGGTCATCGCCGGCCTCGTCTACAACTATCTGCCCTTCGTCATTCTCGCCTGCTACGCGCCTTTGTCCCGGCTCAACCCGGAACTCGCCGAAGCCTCGCGTGACCTCGGCGCCTCCGCCGCCACGACATTCCGCCGTGTCATCCTGCCGCTGACGGTTCCCGGCATCGCCGCCGGCGCCGTCTTCGTCTTCGTGCTGTCGATCGGCAATTTCGTCACGCCCGCCCTGCTCGGCGGCGGCCGCTTCCAGATGATCGGCAATCTCGTCTACGACCAGTTCCTGACCGCCAATGACTGGCCGTTCGGCGCCGCACTCGCCATGGCGCTGATCGCCATCACGCTGCTTGTGCTGATGGCCCAGGCGATGGCTGCCAATCGGGCCTCGGGGCGTGTCACCGAGGCGAACGGAGGCGCCGATGGCTGAGCGCTCTCCAGCGACGCGGCGCACGCTCTGGCTTGTGCTCACCCTCGTCTTCGCCTTTCTCTACATACCGATCGCCGTGCTGGTGGCGCTGTCCTTCAACGAAGGCGGCTTGCCGACGGCGTGGTCGGGCTTTTCGCTGAAATGGTATGTCTCGCTGGCGCACAACTCCGCGATCCTGTCGTCCGCGCTCAACACGCTGATCGTCGCATTGGTCTCGACGGCGATCGCCACGCTGCTCGGCACGCTGTTGGCCATCGGCGTCGAGATGCGCCGGCAATATGGCAAGGGCCTGGAAGCGCTGATTTTCGCGCCGATGATCATTCCGGACATCGTGCTGGCGATCGCGTTGCTGTCGTTCTTCTCGATGATCAACCTGACCATGGGCCTGCACACCATCATCCTCGCCCATGTCGTCTTCAACCTCGCCTTCGTCTGCTCGGTGGTGCGCGCAAGGCTGAAGAGTTTCGACTGGTCGATTGTCGAGGCCTCCGCCGATCTCGGCGCCTCCGCGCTCACCACCTTCCGGCGTGTGACCTTGCCGGTCATCGCCCCGGCGGTCATCGCCGGCGCCCTGCTTGCCTTCACGCTGTCGGTCGACGAGTTCATCATCGCCTTCTTCACCGCTGGCGCTGGCCGCGCCTCGACCACGCTGCCGATGCAGATCTACGCCATGATCCGCTTCGGCATCACGCCGGAAATCAACGCGCTGGCGACCATCGTCATGGCGGTGTCCATCACCGCGCTGACCCTGTCGCAGCGGCTCAACCGGGGAATGATCGGCCAATGAGCGAACCGCGCACGCTGCTGGCCATCGATCAGGTGTCGAAGAATTTCGGCCGGGTCACCGCCGTCGACGCCATCTCGCTCGATATCCGCGAAAATGAATTCTTCGCTCTGCTTGGGCCCTCAGGCTGCGGCAAGACCACGCTGCTGCGCATGCTGGCCGGTTTCGAGACCCCAACCGACGGCCGTATCTTGCTCGACGGCAAGGATATCGCCAGGACGCCGCCCAACAAGCGGCCGGTCAACCTGATGTTCCAGTCCTACGCGCTGTTCCCGCATATGAGCGTGCGAGCCAACGTGTCCTACGGCCTCGAAATGGAACGTTTGCCGGCGAAAGAAATCCGCTCGCGTGTCGACGCCATCCTGGCGACCACCGAACTCGTCGCCTTCGCCGACCGCAAACCGGAGCAATTGTCGGGCGGCCAGAAGCAGCGCGTCGCGCTCGCCCGCGCCCTGGTCAAGCGGCCGCGGCTGCTGCTCCTCGACGAGCCGCTCGGCGCGCTCGACAAGAAGCTGCGCGGCGCCATGCAACTGGAGCTGAAGCGCCTGCAGCACGAGGTCGGCATCACCTTCGTCATCGTCACCCACGACCAGGAAGAATCGCTTGTGATGGCCGACCGCATGGCGGTGCTGAAGGACGGCAGGCTGTTGCAATGCGACACCCCGCATGCGGTCTACGAACATCCCGCCGACCGCTTCGTGGCCGACTTCATCGGCGTGATGAATTTTATCCCCGGCAAGGCATCAGCCGATGGCGTGATGGCTGCGAACGGCGCGCGCATCGCCGGCAAGGTTCCCGCCGCGCTCACATCGGGCGCACCGGCCGTGGCGTCGGTGCGGCCCGAGCGCATCCGGCTGTTCCCATCTGATGAGACCGCCAACCGCACGACCGGCATGGTCGAGGCGCTGGCCTATCAAGGGCTCGACCTGCAGCTGCATATCCGCACGCCGCTGTCGCCAAAGCCATTCCTGGTGCGCGTGACCGCGGACGCCGCCGACCGGCGGCCAGTCGCATCAGGCGACCAGGTCGAACTCGGCTGGGATGCCGCCGATGTCAGAATTTTCGCAGATTGATTGGAAGGAGAAGCCTGATGGCGCAGAAGACAATCGCGTTCTTTCCCGAAGCAGCCTACGGCCCGGCACTCAATTCCGTCGGCATCGCGCAAGCCGTCGAGGCGCGTGGCCACAAGGCCGTGTTCCTGTCCGATCCCGGCTTTGTCGAGGTCTACAGGGGCTACGGCTTCGAGGCGCATCCGGTAAACCTCTCCGAGCCGATGCCGCCCGAGCAGATGGCCAAATTCTGGGAGGATTTCATCAACGGCCACATCCCGAATTTTCGTAAGTCGCCCTACGACCAGGTCGATAATTACGTCAAGGATTGTTGGACCGCGATCGTCGACAGCGCAAAATGGGCGCAGAAGGATCTGCCGCGTGTTCTGGCCGCCATCAAGCCGGATATCATCTGCGTCGACAACGTCATCCTGTTCCCGGCGATCAAGCAGTTCGGCAAGCCATGGGTGCGCGTCATCTCCTGCTCGGAAAACGAGATCGAGGACGAGGATATCCCGCCGCATCTGTCGGGTTGCAGCGAGAACGACCATGCCGGGCATCAACGCTACCGCGACCATTTCAACGCGGGGATCAAGCCGATCCATGACGACTTCAACGCCTTCCTGAAGGCCAATGACGAGGCGCCCTATCCGGTCGGCCAGTTCTTCGAGGCCTCGCCCTATCTCAATTTGCTGCTTTATCCCGAGGCGGCGAAATTCAAGCGCCGCCATCCGCTGGATCCCCGACAATTCCAGTATCTCGAAGGCTGCGTGCGACAGGAGAAACCCTACACCGTACCGACCTTCGCCAAAAACAATGACGGGCCGCTGCTCTACGTCTCCTTCGGCAGCCTGGGCGCGGGCGATGTCGACCTTTTGAAGCGCATCATCGCCACGCTCGGCAAGACGCGTTACCGCGCGCTGGTCAATGTCGGCGGCTACAAGGACCAGTACACCGACATGCCCGGCAACGTCATCGTCGACAGCTGGTTCCCGCAGCCTTCGGTCATCCCGCAGGTCGACGCCGTCATCCACCATGGCGGCAACAACTCGTTCACCGAGTGCCTCTATTTCGGCAAGCCGGCCATCATCATGCCCTATGTCTGGGACGGCCACGACAACGCCACCCGCGTCGAGGAAACCGGCCACGGCTTCGGCATGCCGCGCTACGACTGGAGCGATGCCGAGCTGACGGCGAAGATCGAAGGCTGCCTGACGGATCCCAGGATGAAGGCGAAGCTCGCCCAGACATCGGCACAGATGCACGCGCAGAATGGCCCGGAAAAGGCGGCGGGTCTGCTGGAGGCGCTGCTGTGACCTCTTCCGCCCCGCACCTTTACCAGGCCTCGACCCGCACCGACCTCGTCGACTGGGGAGTCCAGGCCGATGCGCTGGAAGGCGCCTCGCATTCCACCGGCAGGCTGGTCCACAAAGGCCCGAACAACCAGCCGGAATCCGGCATCTGGGTGTGCACGCCAGGCCGCTGGCGGCTCTCGATCCCGCGCGATGAATTGTGCCATTTCGTCGCCGGCCGCGCCACCTACCGGTCGGATGTCGGCGAGGTGATAGAAGTCTCGGCCGGGACCGTGGTGATGTTTCCGGCCGGCTGGACGGGCGAGTGCACGGTGCATGAGACCATGCGCAACGTCTACATGCTGGCCTGAGTAGCATGATCCCGAAAAGTGGAAGCCGGTTTTCGGACAAGATCAAGCTTAAGCAAGAATAGGAGCAAGACATGTCGACACCGCATTGGCCCGACGCCGCGAGCTTGGAACTGGAGGATTGGGGCGCCGGCTCCAATACGCTGGCCGGTGCGCCGCGCGCCTCCGGCAAGATCCTGTCGCAAAATCCGGACGGATCGAGCGAATGCGGCCTGTGGTCCTGCACGCCTGGCACCCGCAAGGTCACTTTCGCCGCCGACGAATTCTGCCACTTCCTGTCGGGTCACGGCAGCTATGTCCACGACAATGGCGAGCAGATTCCGATCGACGCCGGTACGCTGGTGTTCTTTCCTGCCGGCTGGACCGGCATCTCCATCATCACGCAAACGCTGACCAAGGCCTTCATGTGCCGCTGAGCTCATTTCAAGGAAAATCAATATGACCACGCCGATCATGCAATCGCCGCTCGCCATTGCCGACCTCGTCGACTGGGGCATCATCCCCACCATGATCGAGGGGCAGTCCCATACCTCGGGCAAGCTGCTCTACAAGGGACCGGAAGGGCGCTCGGAATGCGGGCTGTGGGTCTGCACCCCAGGCAAATGGCACTGCCACGTCACCCGCGACGAGTTCTGCCACTTCCTCGAAGGCCGCTGCACCTATGTCCATGAATCCGGCGAGGTCATCGAAATCGAGCCGGACACGGCGGCCTTCTTTCCGCAGGACTGGAAAGGCGTCTGCACCGTCCATGAGACCATCAAGAAGGTCTACATGATCCGCTGAGCCTCGGCCGGGCGAATCCTCAAAAAGGCTCCGCGTGTGGAGAAGGACAAAAATGCATTTCTCCCCTGACCGGCCGACCTTCTTCGTCAATCCGGATTACCGGCCGATGGCCGGCGCCGCAAAACCGGTGATCGATCCGGCGACGCTGGAAACCGTCGGCGCGATCGCGGCGGCCAGCGACGGCGAGATCGACGCCGTGCTCACCGCCGCGACCAGGGCGCAGGCGGCGTGGAAGAAACTCGATGCCAAGAGCCGGGCAAAACACCTGCATGCCGTGGCCAACGCCATCGAGGCGGCCGACTTCACCCGCTGCGCCGAACTGATGGTGCGCGAGATGGGCAAGCCCTATCCCGAAGCGATCGGCGAGATCGCCAACTGCGCGCCGATCTTCCGCTACTATGCCGAGATGGCGCGCGACGATGCCGGCAAGGTCGCGGGCACGACGCAGGCGGGCTCATTCCAGTATGCGCGCTACGAGCCTTATGGCGTCTCCGTCCACATCATGCCCTATAACTTCCCGATCCTGTTGATGTGTTGGACCGTCGCCGCGTCGCTCGCCGCCGGCAATGCCTGCGTCATCAAGCCGGCCGAGGCGACGACGCTGTCGACGCTCGACTACATGACCGTGTTCCGCTCGCTGCCCGAGGGCCTCGTCTCTTGCTTGCCCGGTGGGGCCGCCACGGCACAAGCCTTGATCACGTCCGATCGCACTCATGCGGTCGCTTTCACCGGCTCGGTCGCCGCCGGCAAGGTGGTAGCCGTGGCTTGCGCGGAACGCATGAAGCCTTGCGTCATCGAGGCCGGCGGCAGCGATCCGCTGATCATCAGCCAGCACGCGCCGCTCGACGTGGCGGCGGCCGGCAGCGTCACGGCCGCCTTCCACCTCACAGGCCAGGTCTGCACCTCGGCCGAGCGATTCTTCGTCGTCGATTCGGTTCACGATCGCTTTGTCGAACTGTTCGCCGAGAAGACGCGGGCGCTGCGCATCGGCAATGGCATGGACAAGACCGAGATCGGCCCGCTGGTCAGCGAAGCGGCAAGGGCGAAAGTGATGCGGCTGGTCGACGACGCCGTTCGCAACGGCGCCAAAGCCGTCACCGGCGGCCGCATCCCGCCGGCGCACAACACCGGCTGGTTCTATGAACCAACGATCCTGACCGGCATCACCCCGGACATGGCGATCGTGCGCGAGGAATGCTTCGGGCCGGTCGCCGCCATCTGCCGCGTGAAGGATTTCGACGAAGCGATCAAATTGGCCAATGACAGCCCGTTCGGCCTCGGCGCCTCCGTGTTCACCACCGATCTCGCCGAAGCGCATGAGGCGGCCGAACGGCTCGAGGCCGGCATGGTCTGGGTCAACAACCCGCTGATCGACAATGACGCCTTGCCCTTCGGCGGCTGGAAGGCCTCGGGCCTTGGCCGTGAACTCGGCCGCCAGGGGCTCGACGCCTTCCGCCGTTCCAAGATGGTCATCATCGACCACAGACCGGCGATCCAGAACTGGTGGTACCCCTATCCCGACAGCTGGTTCCGCGAGACCGGCGGCCGCAAGCACGTGTGAAAATGAGAGCGGCACATCCGCCGCAACATCTACCGCAAGCTCGAGATCAGGCCGCGGGCCGGCCTGTTCGCCCGCTTTGTCGAGATCATCGACGCGCGGATCCGATAATCGTCACCGACCTCGGCGGTCGATTGTTCAGGCTGTTGCCTCCGCCTCCCAGGACCCGGTCTCGGCCATCTGCTTCAGCAGCGGTGCCGGCTTGAACACATCCTTGCCGGTCTGCTGGTGCCAGTACTCGAGCCGCTCGACGATCCTGGCCGCGCCTTCGAGGCCGGCCCAGAACATCGGCCCGCCCTTGCCGATGGGAAAGCCGTAGCCATTGACCCAGACGACGTCGATATCGGACGCACGGGCCGCGATCTTTTCTTCGAGGATCTTCGCCCCCTCGTTGACCAGGGGATAGAGCGTGCGCTCTATGATCTCCTTCGCATCAATCGCGCGCGGCGCGATGCCCCGCTCGGCCGCCCTTTCGCGGATCAACGCCTCCACCTCGGGATCGGCAACGCCCGCCCGTGCGCCGGCCTCGTAGAGATAAAAGCCGCGGCCGGCCTTCTGGCCGAAGCGCCCCTCTTCGCACAGCGTATCGGCGATTACCGCGGTCAGCCCGCGCGCCTTGCGGTTGCGCCAGCCAATGTCGAGGCCGGCAAGATCGCCCATCTGGAACGGCCCCATCGGCCAGCCGAAATCGGTGAAGGCCTTGTCGATCTCGCTGGGTGTCGCGCCCTCCAGAAGCAGCGCCTCGGATTCGGAACCGCGCGCGGCCAGCATGCGGTTGCCGACGAAGCCGTGGCAGACACCTACGACGACGGCCACCTTGCCGATCCGCCGCGCGAGGTCGACGGCGGTCGCCAGCGCATCCGGCGCGGTCTTGTCGGCGCGCACGATCTCCAGCAGCTTCATGACATTGGCCGGCGAGAAGAAATGCAGGCCGAGCACGTCCTGCGGCCGCGAGATCGAGGCGGCGATTTCATTGATGTCGAGATAGGAGGTGTTGGTGGCGAGGATAGCGCCAGGCCTGGCGACGGCATCCAGCTTGGCGAACACTTCCTTCTTCACCGCCATGTCCTCGAACACAGCCTCGACGATGAGATCGCATTCGGCGAGATCAGCATAGTCGGCGGAGCCCTTGAACTGGGAAAGCCGCTGCCGCTTGGCCTCTTCCGTCATGGAACCGCGCGAAACGGAGACGGCATAGTTCCTGTCGATCGTACCCAGCCCGCGTTGCAGCGCCTCCTCACTGGTTTCCAGCAAGGTAACCGGAAAACCACCATTGGCGAAGGCCATGGCGATGCCGCCGCCCATCGTGCCAGCGCCGATGACGCCGATACGGCCGATCCTGCGCTTGGGCGTGTCCTTGCCTGGAAGCTTTGCCGCCTCACGTTCGGCGAAGAACAGATGACGCTGCGCCCGCGACTGGTCGCCGGCGACCAGCTTCACGAATAGCGCGCGCTCCGCGGCAAGCGCCTCGTCGAAGGGCAGCGTGACGGCATTGCGCACCGCTTGCGCACAGGCGATCGGCGCTTCGAGCCCGCGCGCCTTCTTAGTAAGGTCCGCCGCCTCGGTATCGAAGGCCGCGAGGTCGGTTTGCCCAAGCTCGTCATTGCGATCGCGTACCGGCGTGAAGGGGCCGCCCTTACGGGCGATTTCCCGGGCAAAGTTCACCGAATGCGTGACCAGATCGCCTTCGAAGACAGCGTCGACGAGGCCTGCCCCATGCGCCTCGGCAGCACCGATTGGCGCGCCGGAAACGATCATCCTCAACGCCTTCACCGCCCCGACAAGGCGCGGCAGCCGCACCGTGCCACCTCCACCCGGCAGGAGGCCGAGCTTCACCTCGGGCAGGCCGAGCTTGGCGCCGGCGTCGGCAACACGGAAATGGCAGCCGAGCGCCAGTTCCAGCCCGCCGCCGAGCGCGGTGCCGTGGATGGCGGCGACTGTCGGTTTGGCGATGGTCTCCAGCATCGCCACGATGGCGCGCAGATCGGGCTGCAGCACCGGCTTACCGAATTCGGTGATGTCGGCGCCGGCGACGAAGGTCCGGCCGGCGCAGGCAATCACGATGGCTGCCACCGAAGCGTCGTCGCGCAAGGCAACCAGCGCCTGCATCAACGGCTCGCGGACATGAAAGCTCAGCGCGTTGACCGGCGGATTGTCGATGGTGACGATGGCGACACCACTGTCGTTCGCGACGCTGACGGAATTGGACAAGCGGAGCCCTCCCGAGGCCAACTGTGATCGCGCAAGGGTTTACTAGGCCGAGCCGCAAATGGAAACCGGCTGTCAGGCTGGCCCAACAGTTGGCCTGGGTAAGCGGATCCGCGACCGGCGACGGATCACGCCATGGATTGGCGCAGCAAGCCCCGGAATGACAAGGCGCGGGCTCAACGCACCGCCTTTTCCCCACCCGCCGCCGTAATCACCCCGACAATGATCAGCCCGGTCAACAGCAGACGCACGCCGGCGCTGACACCGAATGTGTTGAGCATGGTCAACAGCAGCACCAGGAACAGCGCCGCGCCCCACACGCCCGGCACGTTGGCCTTGCCGCCGGCCACCGACGTGCCGCCTATGACGACGACAGCGATCGAGGCGAGCAGATATTCATTGCCGATATCGACATTGGCGCCACGGAAATAGCCGGCGAGCAGGGCGCCGTCGATGCCGCCGAGCGCGCCCGACAGCGTATAGGTGAGGAAGCGGATGCGGCCGACATTGACGCCGGCGAGCCAGGCGGCGCGGATGTTCTGGCCGATCGCCAGCACCGAGCGGCCATAGATCATGCGTTGCATGGCGATGGCGGCCCCGATGGTGAACAGCACGGTCAGCAACGCCAGCACCGGCACGCCCAGGATTTGCCAATTGGTGAAATCGGCAAAGCCCGGCGGCGGCTTGATCTGCAGCCCGCGCCCATAGCTGATGTCGATCGACTGGATGATGAAGCTCGCCGACAGTGTGGCGATGATCGGTGGAATGCGCAGCGCCCAGATCAAGAGATAGTTGACCGCGCCGATCGCCGCGCCGCAGGCGAGCGCCGCCAGCAGACCGACGACGATCATGGAATCGCTGCCAGCCATCACCTTCATGGCAACCGCGCTGGCAAGCCCGATATTGGCGGGCAGCGACAGGTCGACATTGCCAGGTCCGAGCGTGATGACGAACATCTGGCCGACGCCGACGATGACGGTGAACACGGCGAGTGACAGGGCGGCCGTGACCATGCCGCCGGCGCCATAGCCGCCAGTGAAGGCGATCGTTGCCAGCCACACCAGCAGCGCACCGAGGAACGACCACACCCAGGGTTTGCCGGCCAGCGATTTCACCAGGATCATCGCTCACCTCTCCTTGCGGCTGATCAGCACCCGCGCCGCCAGCACGATGATCAGGATGGCGCCGTTGGCCGCCACCTGCCAGTCCGGCGGGATGTGCATGAAGGTGAGCAGCGGCGAAGCGGCCAGCGCCAGCGTCAGCGCGCCGATCACCGCGCCGATCGGCGAAACCCGGCCGCCGACGAACTCGCCGCCGCCGAGAATGACGCCGGCGATCGCCAGCAGCGTATAGCCATTGCCGATATTGGCATCGGCCGAGGTGGTGATGCCGATCAACGCCATGCCGGACAGCACGCCGAACAACCCGGCCAGCGCAAACAGCACGATCTTGGTTCTGAGCAGCGACCAGCCGGCGCGCTTGAGCGCCGCCGGATTGCCGCCGGAGCCACGCAGGATCACGCCATAGGAGGTGCGCATCAAGCCGAAATGGACGACGAGCCCGATCAGCAGCGCCGCGATGATCGGGAAGGGAATGAAGGGCGGCTTGAACGACATGATCGCCAGCAGCCAGTCCGGCGCCTTGCCGCCGGGTTTGGGCAGGACGAGGATCGCCAGCCCCTGCCAGACGAAGCTCATACCGAGCGTCACCACGATCGACGGCAAATTGCGCAGATGGATCAGCGCGCCGAGCAGCGCATAGATGCCGATCGATCCGAGCAGGATGACGACACCGATCAGCGGCGCGTCCTTCAGCCAGGTCGCGGTGACGCAGCCGACGAACCCGACGAAGGTGCCGATCGACAGGTCGAGTTCATTGCCGGCGATGACGAACATCTGCGCGATCGTCGCCAGCGCGATCGGGATCGCCAGGTTCAGCATCAGGCTGAAGCCGAAATAGCTGATGGCGCGTGGATTGAGCCAGGCAATCGCGAGCAGTACCAGCGCCAGCGACAGCGCCGGCAGCAGCCCGCGCAGCAGGCGGGCGCGGGCCAGCGCGCCACGCTCGGCCGACGTCTTGGCGGTGGTGTCGAGACTCGCCGCCGTCATCTCAGGCCGCGTCGCCGAAGGAGGACTGGATGATCTTCTCTTCGGTCAGCTCGTCGCGGGTGAGGTTGGCGACGATGCGGCCGTTCTTGAAGACATAGATGTGGTCGCAATTGTCGAGCTCTTCTGTTTCCGTCGTGTACCAGAGGAAGGTGCGGCCATTTCGCGCCTCTTCGCGCACGAGGTCGTACACTTCGAGCTTGGTGCCGATATCGACACCACGCATTGGATCGTCCATCAGCACGATTTCCGCATCGGAGCCGAGCGCGCGGGCAAACAAAGCCTTCTGCTGGTTGCCGCCCGACAGCGAGAAGATGTTGTTGTTCATGTCGGGCGTGCGGATGCCGATCTTCTGCTGCCAGAACGCGGCGAGTTCCGCCTCGCGCTGCGGCGAGATCAGCAGCCCGTTGCGCAACCGCGCCAGCGAGCGGATGCCGATATTCTCGGCGATCGACCATTGCGGGAAGATGCCGTCCGACTGGCGGTCGCCGGCGACCAGGGCCACCGGCGCGGTCACTTCGATGCCGGGCCTGATGCGCTGGGCTGCGGCAAAGATCGCCAGCAGGAGATCCGTCTGGCCGTGGCCGGCAAGGCCGGCCAGGCCGATGATCTCGCCCGCACGCGCCACCAGTTCCTTGCCGTCCGCCTGCCGGGCGGGGCGTGCACGGACGCGCAACGGACCCGCCTCGGCCTTGGTCGTTTCGGTCATTGTTCCGCGATGGGCCTCCGCACCGCCCATCGCCGTCACCAGCCGGTCGCGGTCGAAGGCGTTTGCAGCGTCAGCGACGACCACCTTGCCGTCGCGCATCACCACGATACGGTCGGCGTTCCTGAGCACCTCGCCCAGCACATGCGAGATCAGGATGCAGCTTTTGCCGGCGGCGACGAAGCGGCGCACGAAAGCCAGCAGCTGACCGGCCGTATGCGCGTCGAGCGACGATGTCGGCTCATCGAGGATGACGAGGTCGAGCCGGTCCTGCGTCACCGTGAAGGCGCGCGCCACCTCGACCATCTGGCGCCGGCCGATCGACAGGTCGCCGACGATATCCCAGGCCGAGATGCCATGGTCCGGAAAAATCTCGTCCAGCTTGGCGGTGATGAGTGTCGCCGCCCGGCGCCGCCAGCCGAGGCCCGAGAGCGCCGCGTGATTGATGCGCGTGTTTTCGGCGACGCTGAGGTTGGGACACAGCGACAGCTCCTGGAAGACACACCGAATGCCGAGTTTCTGCGCCCGCGACACCGAGTAATTGTCCTCGATGCCGCCATGCACGCCGATCTTGCCGCTGTCGGGTGCGAGCGTACCCGCCACCATGTGCATCAGCGTCGATTTGCCCGCACCATTATGGCCGACAAGGCCGACGCATTCGCCGGGGCCGACATGGAAATCCACCCCGCCCAGCGCCCTGACGGCGCCGAAATGCTTTTCGGCACCGTCAAGTCTTATGATGTCAACATTGGCGGCGCCGAAATGTTTTTCGGCGCCGCTCAGTCCGATGATGTCAGCGTTCCCTTCAGGCATGCCTAGAGATTATCCGTGCGATGGTACGAAGGGCAACGCTGTCGTGACACTCACTTGATGTTGGCTTTGATCGCCGCCAGAGCGTCTTCCTGCGTGTATTCGTGCGTGGCGACGCCGCCTTCCTTGATCTTCGGCAGGGCTGCCTCGAAATCGTCCTGGGTGAAGGCCAGATACGGCACCAGCAGGTCGTGAGGAATGTCCTTGCGGCCGTCGAGCACCTGTTGCGCCACCCAGAAGGCGAGCGACGACACGCCAGGTGCGATCGACGCCGACCAGGTCTTATAGCCGTCCTTGTCCTTCTGTTCCTTCCACCACTTCAACTCGTCCTGGCGGTTGCCCATGATGATGGTCGGGCGCGGCTTGCCGGCGGCGGCGAAGGCCTGTGCTGCGCCATAGCCGTCACCACCCTGGTCGACGATGCCTACGACGTCAGGCAGCGACGGCAGGATGGTCGCGACCGCCTTTTGCGCGGTCGTCTGGTCCCAATCGCCGGTCACCGAGCCGACGATCTTGAATTCGGGATGGGCGGCAACGCCTTCGAGGATGCCGGCATGGATGGCATCGTCGATCGAGGTGCCGGCCAGGCCGCGGATTTCCAGCAGGTTCCCGCCCTTCGGCTGGAACTTCGCCATCTGCTCGACTTCCTGCTTGCCCATGTCCTTGAAGTCGACGACGACGCGGTAGGCGCAAGGTTCGGTGACGGTGCCATCGAAGGAAACGACCACGATACCGGCGTCGCAGGCCTGCTTGATGGCGCCGTTCAGCGCATCCGGCGAGGCGGCGTTGATGACGATGGCGTCATAGCCCTGCAGGATAAGGTTCTGCACCTGCGCCGCCTGCGTCGGCACTTCCTTGTCGGCGGTGGTGAAGATGTCGGCCGCGCCGACGATCTTGTCGCCGACCGCCTTCTTGGTGACGATGCCGTAGCTGTCGAGCATCGCCTGCCGCCACGAATTGCCGGCGTAATTGTTGGAGAATGCGATCTTCTTGCCGCTGGTGTCGGCAAGCGCCGTGCCAGAGGCGAGCATCGCCGCGAGGGCGCCCAAAACGAACAGTTTCTTCATGTCATACTCCTCCCGAGAGTTGCTGGTCATACCGATTGTGGATGAAGTCGTGCCTGCGTGCCTGTCCTACGTACCTGTTTTTTATCTATTGTCAGACAAAAGTGCAGAAGGGCGGCAGGCTGTCAACTGCAATCCGCGACAGGCTGGCGATCAACTTGCGGTGCGATGATTGAAATGCCTCCGGTTGATGGGCTAGGCATGCGCACAGGAGGCCTTTTGAATGGCAGTGACGCCGATCGTTCCCCCGGGCGCCCCGGGAATTCCGGCGCGCTGGACCTCGAGCGCCAAGAGTGGCGTCGGCACCGCGTTTTCAGCCAAGAGCCCGCTCTGGTTCACCATCAGCCACGGCATCTTGAACGAGATCTACTATCCGCGTCTCGACAGCGCCTGCACGCGCGACATGGAGCTGATCGTCACCGGCCCCGACGGCTATTTCTCGGAAGAGAAGCGCGACGCCGCGCACGGCATCGAGCCGTTCGAGGACGGCATACCGGGCTACAGGCTGACCAACATCGCGACGGACGGCGCCTACCGCATCGAAAAGCATATCATTACGGACCCGAAACGGCCTGTCCTGCTGCAAGAGATCGCATTCGTACCGCTGAAGGCTTCGGCGGCCGACTACCACGTCTACGCGCTGCTTGCGCCGCACCTCGTCAACGCCGGCATGGGCAACACAGCCTGGGCCGGCGAATACAAGGGCCAGCGCATGCTCTTCGCCACCGGGCGCGGCGTATCCCTGGCGCTGGTGTCCTCACTGCCCTGGCACGGCTGTTCGGCCGGCTATGTCGGTTTCTCCGACGGATGGCAGCAATTGCGGAACGGCGGTGCTCTCGATCCCTCCTGCCAACGGGCGCAAGACGGCAATGTCGCCCTGACCGGAGAGATCGGCTTTTCCGCCGACGCGACAACGGCCTTGCTGGCGCTTGGCTTCGGCGCCTCGCCGGAGGACGCCGCCGATCTTGCCCTGGCGAGCCTCAAGCAGGGCTTCGAGCCCGCGCGGAAGGCCTATGTCGAGAACTGGCGTAAATTTCAGGCCGGGCTGGAAAAACTCGATCGCCACACCGCCTCCGGGCTGAACACCTATCGTGTGAGCACAGCGGTTCTGGCCTCGCATCTCTCGGTCGCGAGACCCGGCGCCGCCGTTGCCAGCCTGTCGATCCCGTGGGGCTTCAACAAGGGCGACGACGATCTCGGCGGCTACCATCTGGTCTGGCCGCGCGACCTGGTCGAGACCGCTGGCGGCTTTCTTGCCGCCGGCGACGGCAAGCAGGCGCTGGAGATCCTGACCTATCTGCGCACGATCCAGCAGCCGGACGGTCACTGGCCGCAGAATGTGTGGTCGGACGGCACCGCCTACTGGCCCGGCATCCAGATGGACGAATGTGCCTTCCCGCTGCTCCTGGCCGATGCCTTGCGCCGTACAGGCCACCTGCCGCGCCCCAGGCTCGCCGATTTCCTGGCCATGATCGAAAGCGCCGCCTCCTACATCGTGCGCAACGGCCCCGTCACCGGCGAGGACCGCTGGGAGGAAGACGCCGGATACAGCCCGTTCACGTTGGCCGTCGAGATCGCGGCGCTGCTGGCAGCCGCCGACATGCTGGATGTCGCCGGAAAGAGTGAGCCGGCAAACTACCTGCGTGAAACCGCGGATTGCTGGAACGATCAAGTCGAACGCTGGACCTACGTCACCGGCACTCGGCTCTGCGTCGAGACAGGCGTCAGCGGCTACTATGTCCGCATCGCGCCGCCGGACGATGCGGGCGCCGCCGCGCCGAAGGACGGCTTCGTTCCGATCAAGAACCGGCCGCCGGGCGACACCGACAGACCGGCGGAGGCCATCGTCAGCCCCGACGCTCTTGCCCTGGTTCGCTTTGGCCTCAGGGCGGCCGACGATCCGCGCATCGTCGATACCGTCAAGGCTGTCGATGCCCTTTTGCGTTGCGATCTTCCGCAAGGCCCGGTCTGGTACCGCTACACCAGCGACGGCTATGGCGAACACGAGGATGGTGCTCCATTCGACGGCACCGGCCGGGGACGCGCCTGGCCCCTGCTCACTGGCGAGCGGGCGCATTACGAGCTGGCGGCTGGCCGCAAGGAGAAGGCCACGCGGCTTCTCGAGACCTTCGAGCGCTCGGCCGGCATAGGCGGCCTGCTGCCGGAACAGGTCTGGGACAGCCCTGACATGCCGGACCGCGAGCTATGGCTGGGTAAACCGTCCGGCAGCGCCATGCCGCTGGTCTGGGCGCATGCCGAGCACATCAAGCTGTTGCGATCGCTGCGCGACGGCGCGGTCTTCGACATGCCGCCGCAAGGCGTCGAGCGTTACATCCAGGGCAAGACAAGCTCGCCGCTGAGGATATGGCGCTTCAACAACAAGATCCGCTCCATTCCGGCCGGCAAGCTTTTGCGCGTCGAGCTTTCGGCGCCGGGCGTTGTCCATTGGAGCAGCGACAAATGGCTGACGATCCAGGACCACAAGACCAGCGAAAACGCTTTCGGCGTTCATCTGGTCGACCTGCCGGTCGCCGAGCTGGAGCCGGGAGACACCCTCGTCTTCACTTTTTTCTGGCCCGATGCGATGCGTTGGGAGAATGTCGACGTCAGCGTCGGCATCGACGCATCATGACTGAAGCAGCGGGGTCGATAGATTTGTTCTTTCCTCAAGCAATCGGGACGAAACCATGCAGATCGGAATGATGGGACTGGGCCGGATGGGCGCCAACATGGTCCGCCGCCTGATGCGCGACGGTCATGAATGTGTCGTCTACGACATCAACGCGGCAAGCGTTGCCGCCCTGGTAGCGGACGGCGCGCTCGGCGCGGCATCCCTGACGGAATTCGTCGGCAAGCTCGCCAAGCCGCGCTGTGTCTGGCTGATGCTGCCGGCCGCGATCACCGGCAAGATCATCGATCAGGTTGCCGCCCTGATGGAGCCCGGCGACGTCGTCATCGACGGCGGCAATTCCTACTATCACGACGCCGTCGACCAAGCCGCGAAACTGGCAACCAAGGGCATCCACCTCGTCGATGTCGGCACCAGCGGCGGTGTCTGGGGCCTCGAGCGCGGCTACTGCCTGATGATCGGCGGCCCCGACGTCGCGGTGCAGCATCTCGATTCGGTCTTCGCCACGCTGGCGCCGGGCGCCGATGCCGGCGCCCCGACCCCAGACAAGGCTGCCGGGACGGCGCCTTTCGGCTATCTGCATTGCGGACCGAGCGGCGCCGGCCACTTCGTCAAGATGGTACATAACGGCATCGAATATGGCGTCATGGCCGCCTACGCCGAAGGCATGAACATCCTGAAGTCGGCAAATGCCGGCAAACGGCCGCGCACGGCGGACGCCGAGACCAGCCCGCTGGAAAGCCCGCAATACTACCAGTTCGACATCGACCTTCCCCAGGTGGCCGAGGTCTGGCGCCATGGCAGCGTCATCGGCTCCTGGCTGCTCGATCTGACCGCCGGGGCGCTGAAGAGCGATCCGGGCCTGGCGCAGTTCGGGGGCCGGGTATCGGATTCCGGCGAAGGCCGCTGGACGCTGAAGGCGGCGATCGACACCGGCGTACCGGCGCCGGTGCTGTCCTCGGCGCTGTTCGACCGCTTTTCCTCGCAAGGCGAATCCGAATTCGCCGACAAGCTGCTGTCCGCCATGCGCTATGCCTTCGGCGGCCATATCGAGAAGCCGAAGGCCGGCAAGTGACGCCACAGCAGGAGACGCACGCATGAGCCAGGAACGGTCCGACACGCTGGTGCTCTTCGGGGCCACTGGCGACCTCGCCCACAAGAAGATATTTCCAGCCCTCTACCAGATGGTCGCCAAGGGCACGCTCACCGAACCAGTGATCGGCGTCGCCTTCGACGCCTGGGATATCAAGCAGTTGCAGGACCGCGCCCGCGACGGCATCGTCAATGCGCTGGGCAAGATCGACGACAAGGTGTTCGCCAAGTTCGCCTCGCTGCTGCGCTATGTCAGCGGCGACTACCGCGATGCGGCCACCTTCGAGAAGTTGAAGACCGCACTCGGCAGCGCGCAGCGGCCGCTGCACTACATGGCGGTGCCGCCGACCATGTTCGAGACGGTCGTGCAGGGGCTGGAGCAGTCGGGCACCGCGCATGGCGCGCGGCTGATGGTGGAAAAGCCCTTCGGCCACGATCTGCAATCGGCTCGCTGGCTGAACCGGGTGCTGCATCTGGTGTTCGACGAACAGTCGATCTTCCGCATCGACCATTATCTCGGCAAGGAAGCGATCCAGAACCTGCTCTATTTCCGCTTCGCCAACTCCTTCCTCGAGCCGATCTGGAACCGCAATTTCGTCGAGAGCGTGCAGATCACCATGGCGGAGGATTTCGGCGTCGAAGGCCGCGGCAAGTTCTATGACGATGTCGGCTGCATCCGCGACGTCATCGAGAACCATCTGCTCAACATCCTGTTGCTGCTCGCAATGGAGCCGCCGGTCGGCCGCTCCGCCGACGACCTCATCGACGAGAAGGTCCAGGTGCTCCGGGCAATTCGTACGTTGACGAAGGCCGATGTCGTGCGCGGCCAATTCACCGGCTATCTCGCCGAGCCCGGCGTCAAGCCGAACTCGCCGGTCGAGACCTTCGCCGCGGTGCGCTTCTTCGTCGACACCTGGCGCTGGCAGGATGTGCCGTTCTTCATCCGTGCCGGCAAGAACATGCCGGTGCATGTCACCGAGGTGGTGGTGCGGCTGAAGCGGCCGCCGCTCGACGTATTCGACCCGATCAAGCCCGCCGACCAGAACTACGTGCGCTTCCGCATCGACCCGCAGGTAGCGATCGCCATCGGCGCCCAGCGCAAGGCGCCCGGCGACGACATGGTCGGCGAGCAGGTGGAACTTTCCGCGCTCGACAACTCAAAGGGCGACATGCCGCCTTACGAGCGCCTGATCGGCGATGCCATGAACGGCAACGGCCAGCTCTTCACCCGCCAGGACGCGGCCGAGCTCGCCTGGCGCATCGTCGGCCCGGTGCTCGGCGACACCACGCCGCCGCATCTTTATGAGCCGAAGACATGGGGACCGGCCGACGCCATGGCCGGCTTCGGGCCGCCCAATGGCTGGATCGACCCGGTGGCATAAGTTCCGCTGATATGAGTGGAGGAGACGTGATGGCCAAGGCGGTGAAGCAGACAGCACCTGATGCCGAGCAGATCGTGCTGACGATCGACATTGGCGGCTCGCACGTCAAGATCCTGACCAGCGCCGGCGGGCAGGAACGCCGGGACGATTCCGGCCCGGACCTGACGCCACAGCAGATGATCGATAAGGTCAAGAAGCTCGCCGAGGGCCTGCCCTACGACGTCATCTCGATGGGTTACCCCGGCCCGGTGCGTCACAGCAAGCCTGTGCTCGACCCCAAGAATCTCGGCAAGGGCTGGGCCGGCTTCGACTTCGACGCGCAGTTCGGCAAGCCGGTCAAGATGGTCAATGACGCGCTGATGCAGGCCATCGGCAGTTATGAAGGCGGGCGCATGCTGTTCCTGGGTCTGGGGACCGGCCTCGGCGCGGCGATGGTCTTCGACAATGTCGGCCAGCCGATGGAGCTCGCCCATCTTCCCTACAGGAAAGGCCAAAGTTTCGAGGACTATGTCGGCGAGCGCGGCCTTGAAAAGCGCGGCAAGAAGAAGTGGCGCATACATGTCTTCGACGTCGTCGACCGGCTGCGCGCCGCCCTCCAGCCAGACTATGTCGTCATTGGCGGCGGCAATGTCGACAAGCTCGACGAGTTACCGGCCGACTCCAGGCGCGGTGACAACACACGTGCCTTCGAAGGCGGATTTCGTCTGTGGCGAGACAAGGCACTGATCGTCTGATATTATTACAGTTTAGTATAGTTGTTCAAAATAACGTGTGACGCCGCGCTTAATCATTGCGTTGCGCAGATTTGCCGACTAGGAATTTCGCGCGCTGCCCCCGCGTCCTTTCATTGGATACGCTTGAAGACGCTTCAACATTTTTCATTTTTTGTGCCTCGTCCTTTCGAAAAGAGTCCGATTTTCGAGGCCGTGCGCCATAGACGGAGAGAACAGTGACCGACGATAGCAACGACGCTCGCATCGACCTTCTCGAACTGACCGCCCACATCGTGTCCGCTTATGTCGAGAAGAACCGCCTGCCCGCCTCCGGTCTGGCCGATCTCATCGCCAGCGTCGCCTCCTCGATCGACGGATTGGGCAAGCCGGCCGTTCCGGTGGCGGCACCCCTGGTCCCCGCGGTCAATCCGAAGAAGTCGGTGACGCCGGATTTCATCATCTGCCTCGAGGACGGCAAGAAGTTCAAATCGCTGAAGCGCCATCTCGGCGTGCATTTCGGCCTGACGCCGGACGCCTATCGCGCCAAATGGGGCTTGCCGGCGGACTATCCGATGGTCGCCCCCAACTATGCCGCTTCGCGCTCCCAGCTGGCGAAATCGATCGGCCTCGGCCGCAAGGCCGTCGAAGTGGCGCCCGTCAAGGCCAAGGGCCGGAAGGCCAAGGTTTCGGCCTGATCAATTCGGTCCTGAGCCAATATTTAGGACGACTGGAACAGGAGCCTGCCGGCGAAACCGCCTTGGCAGGCTTCATGTTTTTGTGGCTTGGATAGTCCGCATTGGGATAATCTGGGGGAAGCCATGAACTACACCAGGATGGTGATCGAGAAGGAAGCGCCGGAGGAGTACGGCTACGACCGTATCCGCTACAATCTCTCCGAAAGCTCGATCGCCGACCAGAAGCTCTCCGACATCGGCCTGTCGCTGCCGGACCTGACGCTGTTCTACGGCGAGCATCGAGGCGACAAGGAGCTACGCGCGCTCGTCGCGGCGCAGGATGCCGGCATTTCGCCCGATGACGTGCTGGTCACCGCCGGTGCCGCCGGCGCGCTGTTCATCATCTCGACTTCGCTTTTGTCGGCCAGCGATCATCTCGTCGTCATCAGGCCCAACTACGCCACCAACATCGAAACCCCAAGGGCTATCGGCTGCGCCATCAGCTTTGTCGACCTCGCCTTCGAGGACGGCTTCGCCATCGACGTCGGGGCCATCAAGGCGGCGCTCCGGCCGAACACGAAACTGATCAGTGTCACCTGCCCGCACAACCCGACCGGCACGATGATGTCGCGCACCGATCTCGACGCGCTGGTGGCGCTTGCAGAGGCCAGCAACTGCCATCTGCTGGTCGACGAAACCTATCGCGACCTTTCCTATGGCAGGCGCCTGCCCTCGGCGGCCTCGCTGAGCACGAAGGCCATCAGCGTTTCGTCGCTGTCGAAAGCCTTTGGCATTCCAGGCATCCGCATCGGCTGGCTGATCACCAGGGATGCAGCGCTTCAGGAAACATTCCTGGCCGCCAAGGAACAGATCGGCATCTGCGGCAGCGTCATCGACGAAGGCATTGCCCGCGGCATGCTGGAACGGCGGGATGCCTTCTTGGGCGTGCTGCTGCCCGAAATGGCCAAGCGCCGCGATATCGTCCAGGCCTGGATCGACTGCGAGCCGCTGGTCGGCTGGATCAGGCCCGAAGGCGGCGTCGTCGGCTTCCCGCGCCTCGATGTAGAACCCGGCTTCGACCTCGACCGCTTCTATGTCAACCTGCTGGAAAAGCACGGCACCTATGTCGGGCCGGGCCACTGGTTCGAAATGGACAAGCGCTTCTTCCGCGTCGGCTTCGGCTGGCCGACGGAAGCCGAGTTGAGGGGCGGGCTTGAGGCGATTTCGGCAGCACTGCGGCAGTAACTTCCACGTGCAGTTGAAGGAAAAGGGGCAAGGTCCCTTGATCCTGAACCGATTTTAACGCATATGCGCGCCGAACTTTATCAAGTTTCATTGGCCGGAACAGCGCCCGTTCGGGACGTGCCCCGCCGGCATCGTATCGGCCCGTAAATCGGTTCCGATTTTCGGAAAGCACGATGCGAAGACTAAAAAGTGTTGGAGCGTACTTTGTGCGGCCGAGTTGGACGCACGGCGTTCCAACGCAATCGCAACGGGGCCTCATTGCATGACATCCGTAAAAACATCGCCGGAGCAGCGCTACGCCGCCTTCCGGCACAAAGCCTTCCTCAGCTACTGGACGGCACGCTTTCTCACCACTTTCGCCACCATGATCGTCTCCGTCGCTGTCGGCTGGCAGATCTATGATCTGACGCGCGATCCATTCGACCTTGGCATTGTCGGCATCGTCCAGTTCCTGCCATCGCTGCTGCTGGTGCTGGTCACCGGCGTCGTCGCCGACCGCTTCGGCCGCCGCCTGATCATGGCGCTGGCAACCGTGGTCGAAGCAGGCTGTACGCTTGTTCTCCTGTACTTCACGCTGCGTGGCCTCGTCAGTCCGTTGCCGATCTTCGTCGTTCTGGCGCTGTTCGGCATGGCGCGCGCCTTTTACGGGCCGGCCTCGTCGTCGCTTTTCGCCAATCTGGTGCCGCCGGAAGATTTCGGCAACGCGATTGCCTGGAATTCGTCCGCCTGGCAGACGGCGACGATCATCGGTCCGGTCGCCGGCGGCCTGCTCTATGGCGTTTCGCCGGAGGCCGCATACGCTGTCGCCTCCGTGCTGATGCTGGTGGCCGGCCTGCTGATCTTCACCATTCCCAAACCCACCCAGCAAAGCGCCACCGACAAGCCTACGATGGAGACGCTGTTTGCCGGCTTCCGCTATATCTGGAGCGAGAAGATCGTGCTCGGCGCCATCTCGCTCGACCTCTTCGCCGTGCTCCTGTCCGGCGCCTCGGCGCTGCTGCCGGTCTATGCGCGCGACATTCTTGAACTCGGCCCCTGGGGCCTCGGCCTGTTGCGCTCGGCGCCCGGCATCGGCGCCATCTGCGTTGCGGTGTGGCTCGCCGGGCACCCGCTTCGCGACAATGCCGGCAAGATCATGCTCGGCTTCGTCGCGGCCTTCGGCGCCTGCACCGTATTGTTTGGCCTCTCGACCGTCACCTGGCTGTCGATCGTCGCATTGGCTCTCCTCGGCGCCACCGACATGTTCAGCGTCTACATCAGGGAAACGCTGATCCAGCTATGGACGCCCGACGAAGTGCGCGGCCGCGTCAACGCCGTCAACCAGGTCTTCGTCGGCGCGTCCAACGAAGTCGGCGAATTCCGCGCCGGCACCATGGCGGCGCTGATCGGCACCGTGCCGGCGGTGGTCATCGGCGGCGTCGGCGCGATCGCGGTTGCTGGGCTATGGGCTTATCTGTTTCCGGCGCTGCGCAAGGTGCGCCACCTCAACGGGCGCAACTGACGCTCACTGGCGGTGAGCAGGATACATCACCCTGTCACAGGAACTCCCATGATCACCTGTTACCTGAAATATGTCATCGACCCTTACAAGCTTGCCGAGTTTGAAGAATACGGCCGGCGCTGGATCAGTCTCGTCAATCGCCTCGGTGGAAACCATCATGGCTATTTCCTTCCGAGCGAAGGGGCGAACAATATCGCCTATGCCATGTTCAGCTTCCCGAGCCTTGCCGACTACGAGGATTATCGCAAGCGGATGGCTGCCGACCCCGAATGCCAGGAAGTGTTTGAAACGGAGAAGCGCAATCGCAGCATTCTCAGTTATGAGCGCAGCTTCATGCGGCCGGTGCTCGAACCCTAGAGTAATTCCGGGAAAGTGTGAGCGGTTTTCCCGGGAGATGCGCACAGCGCTTCCCCTTGGGAATTGCGTCAAAGAGTTAGAGAAGCAGGTAACCGCGAAACCGTTCTCCGCCGTGAGTCGAGCTATCCCACAGCCACTCCCCCAAACACCATCCGCAAAAACTCGTCCAGCCAGCGCTTCAGGTGCATGTCCCAGATCAGCCGGCCGCCAAGGTGATCGCGGCCGGGCTGCGCGCCTGGCAATTCGAAACGGTGCGCGCCGCGCACCACCCAGCGCTGCATCATCACCCTTGTCAGTTCGCCATGGAACTGGATGCCCCAGGCATTGTCGCCGTAGCGGAAGGCCTGGTTGGGATAGGTGTCCGCCGTCGCCAGCAGCGTCGCGTCGCTGGGCAGCGAAAAGCCCTCGCGGTGGAACTGGTAGACCATGTCTGGCCAGTGCATCAGTTTCCGGCCGGCCTCGGTCGCCTTGAGCGGATACCAGCCGATCTCGACCAGCCCGTCGCCGTGACCCTCGACCTTGCCGCCCAGATGATTGACCAGCATTTGCGCGCCGAGGCAGATGCCCAGGCATGGCCGGTTTTCCCGGAGCGGAATTTCCAGCCAGTTGGTCTCGCGGCGGACGAATTCGTCGTCGTCATTGGCGCTCATCGGCCCGCCGAACACCACCGTGCCGGCGTGGCCATCCAGCGTTTCCGGCAGGGCGTCGCCCAGCGGCGGGCGGCGGATGTCGAGCTCGAAACCCTCTTCGATGAGCATGTGGCCGACGCGTCCGGGGCTCGAATTCTCCTGATGCAGCACGATCAGGATCTTTGGCTTCGAACTCGTTGCGCGCGGCATCGTCAGGCGAAATCCCGTCTATTCGTCGCTCGAAATTCCACGCGCGTCCGGCGCCTGCGCCGCCGCCTTGCGGCGCGCTTCGACCCGGTCGTGGCGCTCGACGCCGATCAGTTCGGCGACGCGCCACACCGTATTGTCCTCGAGCTCGTGCAGCTCGCCATCGGCATAGACGATCTCCCACATCAGGCCGATGAACGCCTTGCGCCCTTCGGCGTCGAGATGGCGCCTGAGCACGCTGGTGAAGGCATAGAGATCGATCGCCTCATTGTCGGCGCGCTCGCCCGCGGCGGCCAGCGCTTCCAATTCGGCGCCGCTGATCGAGTAGCTCTGCGCCAGCACTGCCTTGAACCGCTCCCACTCGACATCCTGGCGCACGCCGTCGGCATTCATCACATGGTAGAGCAGCGCCGAAGCGGCAACACGAGGATCATCGGTGCTGGCGGTCGCGCCGGAACCGTTCGGCAAATCCCTGAGAAACGACAGAACGCGTTCGAACATCAATCCATTCCCAAACGGCCCAATGGCCAAAATCAAAACAGCCGGAACCGGCGCGGCGACTTTTCCGCGTCCTCGTCCGGATCGACGCCGGGATCATCCGGCAGCCGCGCCAGCTCTTCGGCCGGCTCGACGGCCTCCGCGTCGGCCGGCACTGCCGCGAACGCAGCCGCCGTGACCGGCGTGACGTGGTCTTCGCTTCTATCGATTCCCTTGCCCGCCGCCTCGTTGCCCGCCGTGGCGTGCTCGATCGTATCGATCGGTTTTTCGCTGGCCGGCTTCGCCAGCGCCTCTATGACCGGCACCGGGGTCTCGGGCGCATCGTCGCGGCTGTCGATCAGCTGGCCAAGCCGCTCCATCGGCGCGCGCCACTCGAAGGCGTCGAGCCGTCCGCTGACAGGCGATACCGGCGCCCAGCGTTCCGAAACGACGCCATCGGCGACCCAGGCCGGATCGCGCGGCGCCCGCACCGCCTTGGACAGCAGCTGCCGCACCTTGCCCTGGTCGCCGGTCTCGGCTTCCTCGATATCGGCCAGGAGTAGATAGGCGCCTTCGCGGCGGTCCATCCGGATCGCCGCCTCGGCCTCGCGGCGGGCGGTCGGAAAGTCCTGCGCGTCGAGCGCGGCGCGTGCCACCGTCATCGACGATTCGGCGTGGTTCTTCTTCATTTCCTGCAGCTTCTTCGCCCGGTTGAGCCGATCGAGCACGGCGTCACCTGGCCTTGCATGCGTATAGAGTTCGGCGATCTCCGGGTGCGGCTCGGCCCTCCATGCCGTCTCCAGGATTTTCGAGCCCTTGCGCACGTCGTTCTGCTTGAACAGCGCCGCGGCGGCGGCAATTGCGGCCGGCGCGAAATCCGGCCGCAGCTTGTTGGCCTCGATAGCCGCTGTCCTGGCGGCATTCGGATCGCTGTCGGCGAGCGATTGCGCCTTGGCGGTCAACAGCACGGCGCGGCGGCGATTGGCGGCGTCGCGCTCGATCTGTCGCGTCGACTTCTGCGCGTCGACCAGCTTCAGCGCACCATCCCAGTCGCCGCGCGCGGTCAATTCCTCCAGCGTCGATTCGGCCGCCCAGGCCAGTTGCGGCGCCATCACCGCGGCGCGGCCGGCATAGTGGCGGGCAGCGTTGCGGTCACCCAGGCGCTCGGCTTCCAGGTAAAGCCCGCGCAGGCCGAGCAGCCGCATTTCGGGATCGTCGAGCATGCTTTCGAACTTCTGGCGCGCGCCTTCATGGTCGCCTTCGAGCATCGATGCCTGCGCCTCCAAGAGATGGATCAGCGGCTCCTGGTCTGAGCGGATCAGCTTGGCCGCTTCCTTGGTCTTCTTGCGGGCCAGCGCGCCATCGCCGGCGCCGGCGGCGATCATGCCGGTCGACAGCGCCTGATAGCCACGGTCGCGGCGGCGCACGCGGAAATAGCGCGAGATGGTGTAGGGACTGTTCCACAGCGACTTGACCAGCCACCACAGGATCATCACCGCGGCGACGACGGTGACGACGGCCACCGCGGCCACCATCAGGCTGACCTGGTACTGGTAGCCGCTGAAGGTGACGACCATGTCGCCCGGCCGGTCGGCCAGCCAGGCAAAGCCCAGCCCGAGCGCGAAGACGACGATGAGGAAGGCGAGCAGGCGGATCATCGTGTTGCCCTCATGCCTTCATCGCGCCGGAGATCAGCGCGTCGACCTGGCTTTCGACCTCGATGCGCGCCTTCAGTTTGCCGGCAAAGTCGGCACCCGCCGCCTTCACGGCGTCCGGCAGTGAATTGTATTCGCTGAGCGCCTTGGCATAGTCACCCTGGGTGACCGCCACTTCCATGCGCGCGACGGTTTCCGGCGCACCGGGACCTTCGACGGCGCCGATCGGCCGGACCTTGACCAGCGATTCGGCACTCGACATCAGGTTCTGCAGGAAGCCGGCATTCTGGTCGACCGGCGTTGCCGCGGCGACCATGGCACTGGCGGCGGCATCCATTCGCGAGGCGATCTCGGTACGGGTCGGCACGCCCTTTTCGGCATAAGGGCGCAAGGTCGCGAGTTCCGGCGCGTTGGGAGAGATCGCGGCCAGCGTATCGAGCTCGGCCGAGAACGGCGCGCCACGGTCGAGCGCCGCCTTCAGCGCCGAAGCGGCAATGGCGAGCGCGATCTTGGGCTGCGATGCCTGCGCCTCGACCTTGCCGGACAGCTGCGCCACCGATTGTTCCAGCGCGGTGAGCCGACCTTCCTGCGCCTTCGCCGCATCGCCCGCCGATTTCACCAGCGCGTCGAGGCCGGCCAGTTTCTCGTTGAGCGGGCCGAGATCGACCGGTGCCGCGCTGCCGGCCTTGCCGAGGGCGGCGACCGCGGTTTCGATCTGCTTGACCTTGTCGCCGAGGGCCGCAAGCCCGGCATTGTCGCCGGCGCCGCCCTGTCCAACAGCCGATTTCAGCGCCGCGACATCGGCCTTTACCTGTTCCAGCCCCGAGGAGAGCCCGACCACCTTGGCCTCCGCATCGTTTTTGCCGCCGGTTTCCTTCAGGCCGGCGATGTCGCTTTTCAGCGATGCGATTTCGCCGTTGACGCCATCGAGCGAGACGCCGGCGCCGGAACCCGGCGCGCCAAGCAGACCGGCGAATTGCAGACCGCCGGCGCCGGCCAGCGCAATGACACCGCCGATAATGCCGGCGGCGATGCCGTTGAGGCCGCCGCGCTTTGCCGGAGGAGGTGTTGGCGCCATCTTCTTGTCCCGTGCCCCGGTTCTTGCCTTGCTGTCGTCGCTGCGCTTGGCCGATGCATCCTCGAAGTTGTAGTCGGAGGCCTGGTCGCGATTGGCTGGCGCATCCGAACCGGGATAGGGCAACTCCGGCTCGGCGGCTTTGGCCCCGGCCTGACCTGCCGCGGCATCGGCATGCTCCCAGGGTTCGAGATCGGCCTGGTCGGCATGCACCGGTTCTTCGGGCGTCTCCGGCTGCGAAGCGTCCTTTGCTTCCTCCGCCATGGTTTCCTCGGCCTTCGCCTCGTCTATCTGGGCCGCATCCTCGTCGACGATGCGGGAGACGGCACCCGGCTCGAGATCGATGGTCACCGGCTCGCGGCGGCTTTTCGAGTGTCGCATCTTCGGCGTCTTGACCATGCCGGGGCTCCGCAAAATTCGCTTCGTCTCAACGCCTGACGGCGCATGATGGTTCTAAAAAGGGTCTAGCACATCACCAAGCGGTGAAAAGGGGCGGTGTGATGACGCGGCTCAGGGCAGCCCTCGTAAAAGCGCCAGCAGCGCCTCCTCGTCGGGCTGCGCCGCGATGCGGATTGGTTTGCCGGCGCTATCGTCGAGAGCGGCGGCGACGCGGCTTGAGAGAGCGAAAAACAGTGTCTTTTCAAAGTACCCGTTCAGGATGGATCGGTTGGCCACATCCCGCATCGCGGCAGCGGCCTTGGCCGAATAGAGCAGCACCACATCGACGGATCGATCCGACAGACGCTGAAGCAGCGCTTCATCCGAATAGCGCACCGCCAGCGTGTCATAAGTCTCGGCGGCATGAACCCCGACCCCGGCCGTTTCCAGCCGCTGTTCGAAGGCCGCGAACCGCACGCGCCCACAGAGATAGGCGATCGTTTTGCCGGAAAATGTCTCGGCCATGCTGTCGGCCAGCGCTTCGGCATCGCCGGGGCCTTCCCTGACAGACAAAAACCCGGCCTTGCGCGCCGCCTCGGCAGTCCTATTGCCGACAGCATGACAAGGCAGGTCGGAAAGCACGGCCATCAGCTCTCTTGAAGCATGGCGCACGGCATTGGCGCTGGTGATGGCAACGGCTGCCACGGTGTCCGGAACGGCTCCAGCATCGACCGGCAACGCCATCGTCTCTGTCAACGGCAGGACAAGAGGCTGGAAGCCCATCCCTTCCAGCCGCCGGGCCGTGCGCGATGCGCCCGGTTCCGGTCTGGTCACCAGGACGCGAAGCATGGTCAGAGCCAACCGTCGAAGAATTTTTCGCCGGCCTTGGCCCGCACCGTTCGCGCGGCTTCATCGCCGATGCGGGCGGCGTCTTGTGCTGCCCCTTGCAGTTCGACCGCGTGCGACTGTGTGCCGTCGGGCGAGATGATCAGCCCGGCGAACGACAGCGTTCCGGCCTCGACCGCCGCATAGCCGGCGATCGGCGTGCGGCAGGAGCCGTCGAGCGCCGCCAGGAAGGCGCGCTCGCAGGCCAGCGCCTGTCCGGTCGCCACATCATGGATCGCCACCAGCATCTTCTCGACAGCGCCATCGCCGATGCGGGTCTCGATGCCGATCGCGCCTTGGCCCGGTGCCGATGGAAAAATGTCGAGAGGCATCAGATCGGTAGCGACGTGCTCCAGGCCCAGCCGCTTCAACCCGGCATAGGCGAGGATGGTGCCGGCGGCGACCCCTTCGTCCAGCTTGCGCAGACGCGTCTGCACATTGCCGCGGAACATCACCACGTCGAGATCCGGCCGCATCCGGCGGATCAGCGCCTGCCGCCTGAGCGACGACGAACCGACCTTTGCCCCGCGCGGCAGTTCGGCGATCGTCTTTGCCGCCTTGCCGACAAAGGCGTCACGTGCATCCTCGCGCGGCAGGAAGGCTGAGAGTTCCAGCCCGTCGGGCAGTTGCGTCGGCATGTCCTTCGACGAATGCACGGCCATGTCGATCGCGCCGGCGAGCAGCGCTTCCTCGATTTCCTTGGTGAACAGGCCCTTGCCGCCGGCTTCCGACAAGGGTCGGTCCTGGATACGGTCGCCGCTGGTCGAAATGACGACGACCTCGAAAGCCGCCGCCGGCAGGCCATGCGCGGCCATCAGCCGCGCCTGCGTCTCATGCGCCTGTGCCAATGCCAGCGGGCTGCCGCGTGTTCCTATTCTCAAGATGGTTTGCATGGCGCGTGGTCCGTGATAACCCCCGGGCAGAGCATTTTGCAGCCAGGTGGAGCCACTTGGCGTCGCGGAAATGCGGCTAGGACAACCGAGGCCTTTCCGAGCTTTCTCCTAAAGGGGAAAGGCCTGACAAACAATCTCTTGGGATAGCGACGAATTGATCCGCGTTCTGGGCATCGAAACGAGTTGCGACGAGACCGCCGCCAGCGTCGTGGCGCTGGAGGGCGGCGCCGCACCGAAAATCCTGTCTAACGTCGTGCTGTCCCAGATCGAGGAGCATGCTGCCTTCGGCGGTGTAGTGCCCGAGATCGCCGCCCGCGCCCATGTCGAGGCGCTGGACGGCATCGTCGAGGCAGCCCTTGCCGATTCGGGCACGGCCCTCGCCGATATCGATGCGATCGCCGCCACCGCGGGGCCCGGCCTGGTCGGCGGCCTGATCGTCGGGTTGATGACGGCCAAGGCGATCGCCGCCGCCGCGGGCAAGCCGCTGATCGCCATCAACCACCTCGAAGGCCATGCCCTGACCGCGCGGCTGACCGACGGGCTGGAATTCCCTTATCTGCTGCTTCTGGTCTCCGGCGGCCATACGCAGATCCTTGCCGTGCGCGGCGTCGGCGACTACCAGCGCTGGGCTACCACCATCGACGACGCCCTCGGCGAGGCCTTCGACAAGACGGCCAAGATGCTCGGCCTGCCCTATCCTGGCGGGCCGAATGTCGAGAAGGCGGCGCAGGCTGGCGATGCCGCGCGCTTTGCTTTTCCCCGGCCGATGAAAGGCTCGGCGCAGCCCGACTTCTCCTTCTCCGGTCTGAAGACCGCGGTGCGCCAGGCGGCCACGGCGATCGAGCCGCTGAGCGACCAGGACGTCGCCGACATCTGCGCCTCGTTCCAGGCGACGGTCGCCGATGCGCTGGCCGACCGCGTTTCCCGTGCCTTGGCCCGATTCAGCCAGACATTTCCCGGCACCAAGAACCCGGCGCTGGTGGTTGCCGGCGGCGTCGCCGCCAACCGCACCATCAAGGCAACGCTGGAGCGGCTCTGTGCCGAGGCCGGTTTCACCTTCGTCGCGCCGCCGCTCAAATTGTGCACCGACAATGCGGCGATGATCGCCTGGGCCGGCATCGAAAGGTTGCGGCAGGGCATGGCGCAGGAGAACGGTTTTGATTTCGTGCCGCGCTCGCGCTGGCCGCTGGACAGCATCTCGGCGCCGATGGTCGGTTCCGGCCGGCGCGGAGCCAAGGCATGACCGGTGAAGCCAAGAACAGTCCCGGCAAGAGCGGCTGGCGCGTCACTGTGCTTGGCGGTGGCGCCTGGGGCACGGCGCTGGCGCTGGCCATGCTGCGCGCCGGCCACGCGGTGCGGCTGTTCGCGCGCGACCCGGAAACCGTCGCCTCGATCGGCCGTGGCGAAAACCCGCGCTACCTGCCGGGCATTGCGATTGCGCCCGGCATCGAGGCGACATCGGACATCAAGGCAGCGCTCGCCGGTGCCGATTGCGTGCTGGCGGTGACGCCGGCGCAATCCTTGCGGGCAACGCTGGCGCTCGCGAAAAACCATATGCCGAGCGGTATTCCGCTCGTTCTCTGCGCCAAGGGCATCGAGCGCGACACCGGTGCCCTGCTGTCGGCGATCGTCGAGGAGATCCTGCCGCAAAATCCCGTCGCCGCGCTGTCTGGCCCAAGCTTCGCCAGCGATGTTGCCAAGGGATTGCCGACAGCAGTCGTGGTGGCCGCCCGCGACGAAGCCCTGGCGGCTGACCTTGCCGCCCGGTTTTCCGCAGAAAACCTGCGCTGCTATTCGAGCGACGACCTGATCGGCGTCGAGATCGGCGGCGCCTTGAAGAATGTCTTCGCCATTGCCGCCGGCGCCGTCACCGGCGCCGGGCTCGGCGCCAGCGCCCAGGCCGCCATGGTGACGCGCGGCTTCGTCGAACTTCGCCGCATCGGTGCCGCCTTCGGCGCCAGGCCCGAAACACTGATGGGGCTTTCCGGCCTCGGCGACCTGCTGCTCACCTGCTCCTCCGCCCAATCGCGCAATTTCGCCTATGGGTTGGCGCTCGGGCAAGGCAAGCCGCTGGCCGGCCTGCCGCTGGCCGAGGGCGTGCCGACTGCGGCGATCGCTGCCCGCATCGCCAGCGAGCGCAACATCGATGCGCCGATCATCACCGCCGTAGCGGCCATACTGGACGGCACCATCACCATCCAGCAGGCCGTGACCGCCTTGATGACCCGGCCGCTGAAGACCGAGACCAACGACTGATCCCCAGAATTCGATAGAGGAAACAGGAGAACGACCATGTTGTTTGCGTTTGTTTGCAAGGACAAGCCAGGAAGCCTGCAGGTGCGCCTCGACACGCGGCCAGAGCATGTCGCCTTTCTCGAAGGGTTGAACGCGGAGAAGAAGCTGGCCTTTGCCGGGCCGTTCCTCGACGCCGATGGCAAGCCCAATGGCAGCCTCGTGGTCGTCGAAGCACCCGACCTGGCCGCGGCGCAGGCGCTTTCGGCCGCCGATCCCTATGCCAAGGCCGGCCTGTTCGAAAGCGTCGAAATCCGCCCGTGGAACTGGACGTTCAACAAGCCGGCGGCTAGTTAATTCCGGTCACCCGCAACTGGGCCTCAGGGAGAATATGAATGAACTACTGGCTGTTCAAATCGGAGCCTTTCAAGTTCTCCTTCGAGATGCTGAAGGCCAAGGGCAAGGCCGGCACGCAGTGGGACGGCGTCCGCAACTACGCCGCCCGCAACAACATGAAGGCGATGCAGATCGGCGATCTCGGCTTCTTCTACCATTCCAATGAGGGGCTCAACATCGTCGGCATCGCCGAGGTCTGCGCGCTCGCCCATCCCGACACCACGTCGGATGACCCGCGCTGGGAGTGCGTCGACATCCGTGCCTCCCGCGAAGTCCCCAACCCGCCGACGCTGGCGGACATCAAGGCCAATCCGAAGCTCGCCGAAATGGCATTGGTGCGGCTCGGGCGGCTTTCCGTGCAGCCGGTCACCCCGGCGGAATGGAAGGAAGTCTGCCGCATGGGCGGCCTGACGCCGGCTCCGTGACGGCGCTCACTCCGCATAGCGCCAGGCAATTCATCCTCGACAACACGGCGCTGATGGCGCCGCCGCATGTGCCCGAGGTTCTGCTGCATCTCGCCGATGAAGCGCACGATCTTTGGCAGCGGACCGAGGACGAACTGGTCGAGATCGGACTGCCGCCGCCCTTTTGGGCCTTTGCCTGGGCCGGCGGCCAGGGCCTCGCCCGCTATGTCATGGACAACCCCGGCACGGTGCGGGGCAAACGCGTGCTCGACTTCGCCTCGGGTTCCGGCCTTGTCGCCATCGCCGCCGCCAAGGCGGGCGCTGCCGGGGTCATCGCCGCCGACATCGACCCGTTCTGCGTCACCGCGATCCGCCTCAACAGCGAGGCCAATGGCGTCGCGATCGACTTCCTCGGCACGGACTGCATCGGCACCGATGCGGGCTGGGACGTGGTTCTGGCCGGTGACGTTTTCTACGACAAACCCTTTGCCGCCCGCTTGATGCCATGGTTCGCGACGCTCAAGGCGCGCGGCGCCGAGATCTTCGTCGGCGATCCCGGCCGGTCGTATCTGCCGAAATCGGGGCTGGAGCCGCTCGCGGTCTTCGAGGTGGAAGTCACACGCGCGCTGGAGGATTCCCTGGTCAAGCGCACGACCGTCTGGCGCTTTGCTTGACGCCATCGCCGAAGCGCTTGATACAACGTGCATGCACGTCATATGGCCTGTGTCTGGAGGGGGACGCTCATGGATTTTTCCGCGGTGAACTGGCTGGCGGTGATCGCCGCCGCCGTCTTGGCTTGGCTGTTCGGCGCCGCCTGGTACATGGCGTTGAGCAAGCCGTGGCTGAAGGCCGCCAAACTCGATCCGGCGACCATGAAGAAATCGCCGCTGCCTTTCGTCATCTCTTTCATCGCCGAACTGGTCATGGCCTATATCATGGCGCTGGTCGTCGGCGCGATGACCGGCGGTGAGCCGACATGGCTTGCCGGGCTGGTCTTCGGCTTCGTGCTTTGGCTGGGCTTTGTCGCCACGACGCTTTCGGTCAACCATCGCTACGAGAATTTCGGCTGGGACCTGACCCTCATCGACGGCGGCCACTGGCTGGGTGTCCTGCTGATCATCGGCGCGGTGATCGGCTGGTTCGGCGCCGCGGCAAGCTGAGACGGCGAGTTGACGATGGCGGACGAGTCCGGATTCCCACGCGACCAGGTGTTCACCCGGATCTGCCACGTCAAGGAAGGCTATGACGACCGGCGCCGCCACATTGTCAGGGAGTTCGAACGGCGCGGCGTGCCGGTTTATTTTTATACGGACTTTGACCGGCCGGATATCACCCCGGAGATCCTCAACGAGCTGGTCACACCCAGTTTTACCCACCCGCCGGCCGTCTCGCTGGCGCTGAAGCATCTCGGCATCTGGCGCGATTTCCTCGAGACCGACCTGCCCTATTGCCTGGTCTTCGAGGACGACGTCTTTCTTGCCCGCGACTTCGTCGCCAAATTCCGGCAGGGGCTTTCCGAACTCGGCGGCCCGACACGCAAGGCCGTCATCTATCTCGGCAATGGCAGCAACTACTACACGCCGAGCTGGAAACTGCGGAAAGGCCAGAAGCTCTACCCGGCGCTTCATGCCAGGTGCGCCGATTCTTATCTCATCACCCGCCCCGCCGCCGAAGCCCGTTGCGCCTGGATCGCCCGCAACAAGATATCGACGGCGATCGACCATCTGGCGGAACAGATGGATGAAGAGTTGGGAATCGAAATGCTGTGGTTCGAACGGCCTATTGTCGAGCAGGGTAGCGAGAACGGCGCATTCCACACTTCGGTTGCCGGCAAACCGCATTCCCTGCTGTACAAGAAGCTGAAATGGAAATGGAAGAAATACACCCGCATGATCTTCGGCCATAACGCCCGGTCGTAACCGAAAGACCGGCCCGCCTCATGCCTCCGTGCCGTTCGTCCTTGCCGCTTCCTCGAGCAGCCATTCGCGAAACGCGACGATGCGCGGGTCATCCTTCACGGTTTGCGGATAAACCAGGAAATAAGCGAACTCCGGCGCGACCTTGATGCCGAGTTCGAATGGGCGGACGAGACGCCCTTGCGACAGGTCGTTCGCGACCATGGCGAAGTCGGCCAGCGCCACGGCGTTGCCGTCGAGCGCCGCCTGCGTGGCATCGGTGGAGGAACCGAAGACGAGGGTGCGACTGTCGTCGAAATCGTCGACGCCGGCCGCCTGCATCCACATGCTCCAGTTCGGCCAGGTGACGCCTTGCCGCGACCATTCGATATGCGCGAGTGTGTGCTGGAAAAGGTCGCGCGGTTCATTGAGCGGCGGGCCTGAAGCGAGCAGCGCCGGGCTGCACACCGGGATGATGATGTTGTCGAACAGCCGGTGCGCGCAAATCCCGGCATATTTGCCGGTGCCGAAGCGGATGCCGATATCGACGTCGTCGCGCTCGAAGTCCCTGACGTCGTAGGTGATGTCGAAGCGCAACTCGATGCCCGGCTTCTGACGGCGAAAATCGTCGATGCGCCGCATCAGCCATTTTGTCGCGAACTGTGCATCGAGCGTGACTTTCAGCAGCGCCGTGCCCCGCGTCATCTTGCGCGCGCGGCTGACGGCGCGATTGAGCAGATCAAGCGCATCGACCGCAGCTTCAAGCAGTACATGGCCTGCTTCGGTCAGCCTGATGGTACGGCTGGTGCGCGTGAACAGCACCAGGTCGAGCTGGTCCTCGATTTCCTTGACCTGGTGGCTGACCGCCGCCGGGGTCAGCCCAAGCTCGTCGGCGGCGCGCGTGAAATTGAGGTGTCGGGCGGCGGCCTCGAAGGTTCTCAGTGCGCGCGTTCCAGGCAGGAGACGAGCCATCCGATCTCCAAATAAAACTTGATGATCTGAAAAGAACTACTCGTTTCCCGTTTATTTTTCAATCCGGCATGATGGCACCATCGAAACACCGTCAAACCGGATTTGATGTCCGGAGAACCGAGATGAAGTCATGTCCGAGATCGTTCTGAAGTCTGACACCCCCCTCAACTCCCACGCGGGCATCGCATCCTGGCTGCGCGCCGCGACCGATTGGCTGCGTCAGGCGCGGGTCGCCGTGACCCTCCCGCACGAATCAGTCGAGGGCCTTTCCGACAGCCAGCTGCGCGACATCGGCGCCGAACGCCACGACGTCGCGCGGGTGATCGACCGGGAACTCCGCGAAATCGGCTTGCTGGGGACGGGTTGGCAGAAGCCGAGGAAGTAGGGAATAGGCAGTGGGGAATGGGGAGTAGGCATCAGGAAGAGACTGCCTACTGCCTACCTGCCTACTGCCTATCTCACCACCCTCACCACCGTCCGGTCCGACAGCAGCGGCAGAAGCCGCATCATCGTCCGCGCGGTGACCGCGACGCAACCTTGCGTCGGCGTGAAACCTGGGCGCGACAGGTGGAAAAAGATGGCGCTGCCGCGTCCGCGGCGGCGCGGAGAAATATTCCAGTCGAGCACCAAGCAGGCGTCGTAGAGATCGTCGTCGCGCCGCATGCGTTCATGGCTGGCGCCATAGGGAATCTTGACCGGCTTGTTGTAGTTGCGGTCGTCCGATACCTCGCACCAGCCGAGATCGGGCCCGATCGGCGTCATCGCCAGCCGCGTCCGGCGGCCACTTGCAAACTGATCTCCACGGAAATATCCCGACAAGATGCGCATCGAGCCAAGCGGCGTGGCGCCGTCGCCCTCGCGCTTGTCGGCCGAGATGCCGCCGCGCCCCAGAGCGCAGGCAAACACCGTTTTGCCGGCCTGCAGCAGGCCTTGGGTGGGGTGGCCTGGCCTTGCCCGCACGGTCAGCACGCGCAGGCGTTTTGCCAAAATTGCGCCGGCTGCATTGCGATCGCGTTTTTTCTTGTATGATCGTGCCACGGAACAAATCACTGTGATCGGCTATTGTGTCGGCCAGCTTCCGCATAAATACGCAGCGGTCAACTGAATTTCATTTTCAAAACAACGGATTGATCCATGACTTCACGCACCATCCTGATCGTCGACGACGATGACGACCTGCGCGGCACTCTGGTCGAGCAACTCGCCCTCTATGAGGAATTCGACGTGCTGCAGGAAGCGACTGCGGCAAAAGGCGTCACCGCCGCGCGCGGCGGCCTCATCGACCTGCTCATCATGGATGTCGGCCTGCCCGACATGGATGGCCGCGAGGCCGTGAAAATCCTGCGCAAGGGCGGCTACAAGGCACCCATCATCATGCTGACCGGCCACGACACCGATTCGGACACGATTCTGGGTCTCGAGGCCGGCGCCAACGACTATGTGACCAAGCCGTTCCGCTTCGCGGTGCTTTTGGCGCGCATCCGCGCCCAGCTGCGCCAACATGAGCAGAGCGAGGACGCCACCTTCTCGGTCGGCCCCTACACTTTCAAGCCCAGCCAGAAGCTGCTCATCGACCCGCGCGGCGCCAAGGTGCGGCTGACGGAGAAGGAAGCCTCGATCATCAAATATCTCTATCGCGCCGACCAGAAGGTGGTGACGCGCGACGTGCTGCTCGAAGAGGTCTGGGGCTACAATTCCGGCGTCACCACGCACACGCTGGAAACCCATGTCTACCGGCTGCGCCAGAAGATCGAGCGCGATCCTTCCAATGCGGAAATTCTTGTGACAGAAAGCGGCGGCTACAAGCTGGTTCCTTAAACATTTCATTATCCAATGAGCAATTCCAGGAAAAGTGTGGGCGGTTTTCCGACCGGAATTGCGAAAGCCAAAGGGATAATGCGGTCTGGGCGGGACCGCTTTCGGGTGCGATCCTGTTAGGGGATTAAGGATTCACTCGTGAAGGAGGGATTGGACTGACCGTTCGGGGACGCAGCTAGAGATGGCGTTGGATGACGACATCCGCATCCTGTCCGCCGTGAGGCTCTTCGAGGGTTTCACGCAGGAACAGCTGCGCCTGCTCGCCTTCGGCGCCGAGACCACGCTGCTCAATGCCGACCGCAAGCTCTACCGCGAGGACGACGAGGCCGACTCCGCCTATGTCGTGGTCAGCGGCAAGATCGCGCTCTACCGGGAACAGGACGGCGCGCGCATCCCGATCGGCACCGCCGGACCCGGGACCATGCTGAGCGAACTGGCGCTGATTGCCGACACCAGGCGGCTGACAAGCGCTTCCGCCGCCACCGATGCCGAAGTGATAAGGCTGAGCCGCAAGATGTTCCGCCGCATCCTGGAGGAATATCCCGAGGTGGCGGTGAAGCTGCACGAGCGCATCTCCGAGGAATTCCAGGCCATGATCCGCCGCATCGAGGAGCTGGCGCCACGCTTTTCGGGGTGAGTGCGGGCAGTCGTCGGCCGCAGTCGTGAACTATCCTTCGACATGGGCTGGGAGCCGCCCTTCACCCTTCGTCATCCTAGGGCGAAGCAGGAGCGAAGCTCCGTCGCGGAGACCCTGGGATCCATTCCGTGACCTTGATCATAGATGCAGCTGAACAGAATTCCTCACCGTTTCGACGTGTTAACGTCACGGCATGGATCGAAGCCAATGGCCATCCGGCCTGCTAACTAATCAAAATCAAACCGCGCAATGACCGGCACATGGTCCGATGGCCGATCCCAGCCACGCGCCGCCCTCAATATTTCATAGCCGGCGAAATCAGGCACCAGGTTGGGCGACGACCAGACATGGTCGAGCCGCCGGCCGCGATTGGAGGCTTCCCAATCCTGCGCGCGATAGCTCCACCAAGTGTAGAGTTTTTGGTCCGAAGGCACGTTGAGCCGCATCAGGTCGACCCAGTTGCCGGCGAGCCGCATCGCCTCGAAGTTTTCAGTCTCGACCGGCGTGTGGCTGACCACGTTGAGCAATTGCTTGTGCGACCAGACATCGTGTTCGAGCGGCGCGATGTTGAGGTCGCCGACCAGCACCGAGGCGGACACTTCGCTGTGCTCGGCGCGGATGGAATTCATCTCGGCGACGAAATCGAGCTTGTGCCTGAACTTCCTGTTGATTTCGGGATCGGGCTCGTCGCCGCCCGCCGGAACGTAGAAATTATGCAGCAGGATCGTCTTGCCGCCGGCCCGCACCGTCACCGACAGATGCCGGCTGTCCTCGATGTCGCAGAAGCGGCGCCTTTCGACGATCTCGATCGGGCGCCGCGCCACGGTGGCGACGCCGTGATAGCCCTTCTGGCCATGGAAGGCGATGTGCTGGTAGCCGAGCCTGCGGAACGCCTTTTCGGGAAACAGTTCATCGGGAACTTTCGTCTCCTGCAGGCACAGCACATCGGGCGCGTACTCATCGAGCAGGCGCTCGACGATCGGCATGCGCAGCCGAACGGAGTTGATATTCCAAGTGGCGATGGAAAAGGGCATGAGGCAAATCCGGACAGCGTGCAGCCAGTCAGGGCCGATGGACCCTGACGTTGAAGACGCCTTTTGAGGGAGTCAGTCCGGAAACTGCCAGCCGGGGGCCGCAAAGACAAGCCGGGCAGCGCCTACAACCCGCTCAGACGCGGCCTAAGGTACGCTGAGATTCAGGTCAGGCCGAGTCGAGAAAGGTGGATTGCCGAGAACCAGCCTATGCCGACCGTAGCCTTCATAGAGCGGATACCCTTGTGAGGGCTTCGGCCGGCGAAGGCCGGGGCGGAGCGTGCTTTTCGTACGTGAGCACCGGAAGCGCAGGAAGCCACCATTCGCAGGCCGGCCTCACCTGAATATCTGCGTACCTTAGCGCGTCTTGGTGTTCAGCTCGCGGTTGGCCGTATAATCGATGGCAAAGGTGTCGGGCGCGAAGCTGACGCCTTCCTTGGTGTTGAAGATCATCACCGTGGTGTCCTTGCCCTGCGCGTCGGTGATGGTCCACTGGCGCAGATCATAGGTCTTCGGATCGAACATCATGGTGATCATCGCATTGCCGAACACCGACTTGTCGGAGAGCTTGATGGTGGTGAGGTCGTCCTCTTCCTTGACGCTCTTGACGCGGTCGCCGGAGAGGTCGATGCGCTCGTCGAGCAGCAGCTTCAGCGGCGTCTTCGACAACGGATAGAGATCGGACGTGTTCATTTTCTTGTTGAGGATGACCACCGACTTGCCATCGGAAATCACCTTGAAATTCGATGACCCGTCATAGTTGAAGCGGATCTTGCCAGGCCGTTCCAGGAAGAACTTGCCGCCGGTCTGCTCGCCCTTGGGGCCGAACTGGACAAATTCGCCGCTCATCGATTTGACCGACGAAAAATGGTCGGCGATCTTCTGCGCGGTGGCAGGCACGGCGGCCTGCGCCGAGGCCAGCAATTCGAAGCCGGGCACCACATTGAGGGCGGCGGCACCCACGGCGACAAGGCCGAGGCCAAGCAGCTGGCGGCGATTCGGGGCGAAATTGCCGAGTGCGGAAAGATCGTTTTTCATGGCGGTCACTCTCGTGGTGATTCCTGTATCTGTCGTTTTCCTGAGCCCCCAGTTGGGCTGAAGTTTGGCGACGCGCTGCAAGGTTCAGGTTCAACGCGCCGCAAGGTTCAAGGTTGCGGCCGGCCTTCCATCAGAATTTGTCGTCTTCGGTCGGCACCAGGATCTCGCGTTTTCCGGCATGGTTGGCCGGGCCGACAATGCCTTCCTTTTCCATCTTCTCGATGATCGAGGCGGCCCTGTTGTAGCCGATGCCGAGGCGGCGCTGGATGTAGCTGGTCGACGCCTTGCCATCGCGCAGCACCACGGCCACCGCTTGGTCGTAGGGATCGTCGGATTCCTCGAAATTGCCGCCACCCCCGGACCCGCCGCCCTTGCCGGATGGTTCGTCGTCGTCCTCGTCGTCATCCTCGGTGATGGCGTCGAGATATTCAGGCACGCCCTGCAGCTTCAGGTGCCCGACGATCTTCTCGACCTCGTCATCGGAGACGAAGGGGCCGTGCACGCGCTGGATGCGGCCGCCGCCGGCCATGTAGAGCATGTCGCCCATGCCGAGCAGTTGCTCGGCGCCCTGCTCGCCCAGAATGGTGCGGCTGTCGATCTTCGACGTCACCTGGAAGGAGATACGGGTCGGGAAATTGGCCTTGATGGTGCCGGTGATGACGTCGACCGACGGGCGCTGGGTCGCCATGATGACGTGGATACCGGCGGCACGCGCCATCTGCGCCAGGCGCTGCACCGCGCCTTCGATATCCTTGCCGGCGACCATCATCAGGTCGGCCATCTCGTCGATGATGACGACGATATAGGGCATCGGCTCGAGATCGAGATTCTCGGTCTCGTAAATCGCCTCGCCGGTCTGGCGATCAAAGCCGGTCTGCACGGTGCGCGAAATCTTCTCGCCTTTTTTCTCCGCCAGTTGAACCCGCGCGTTGAAACCGTCGATGTTGCGCACGCCGACCTTGGACATCTTGCGATAACGGTCCTCCATCTCGCGCACGGTCCATTTCAGCGCCACCACCGCCTTCTTCGGATCGGTGACGACGGGCGTGAGCAGATGCGGGATGCCGTCATAGACGGAGAGCTCCAGCATCTTGGGATCGATCATGATCAGCCGGCATTCCTGCGGTGTCAGCCGGTAGAGCAGCGACAGGATCATGGTGTTGATGGCAACCGACTTGCCCGAACCGGTGGTGCCGGCGACCAGCACGTGCGGCATCTTGGCGATGTCGACGATGACTGCCTCGCCATTGATGGTCTTGCCCAGCGCCAGCGCCAGCTTGGCCTTGGTCGTCTCGAAGTCTCGGCTGGCCATGATCTCGCGCAGGTACACCGTCTCGCGCTTGGCGTTCGGCAGCTCGATGCCGATGGCGTTGCGACCGGGCACCACCGCGACGCGGCAGGCGATCGCGCTCATCGAGCGGGCGATGTCGTCGGAAAGGCCGATGACGCGCGACGATTTGATGCCGGGTGCCGGTTCGAGCTCATAGAGGGTGACCACCGGGCCCGGGCGTACGGCGATGATCTCGCCCTTGACGCCGAAATCCTCCAGCACGCCCTCGAGCAGACGTGCATTCTGTTCCAGCGCGTCCTTCGACAGACTCGGATCCTTGGCCACGTTCTTCGGTTCGGACAGGAAGTGCAGCGACGGCATTTCGAACGTGTCCGAGCCGATCAGCGAGGCCTGCGCCTCACGCTGGACGCGCGCGCCCGGAGCCGGGCGCGGTGCCGGCGCCTCGACGCGGGTGGCGGCGTCGGAACGGAACTGCTGCACCTTGGCCGTGGGCGCCACACGGCGTTGGGTGACGGGCACCTCGTCGAAATCCATGTCCTCGTCGTCGCGGTCGAAGACGTCGTCATCGTCGGGATCGACGGACACGCTGCGGTCATTGACCATGGCGGCGAAGAATTCCGGTTCGACGCGGGCGCGGCCATCATGGCTCATCCGGCTCTCGGCGAACTCGGCCGATTCGACCCGCTCGGCTGCGCGGCGCCAGGCGCTGGCGCGCGGCTCCATCTCCGGCTCGTATTCGTCCCGCTCCTGCCTGCGGCGCAGGGCACGTCGATGCATCCACGCGCGCAACGACAGCCACCAATGGGTGATGGCGCCAAGCGCCAATATGCCCTCGTCACCCTCATCCTCGTCATTGTCGAACAGGAGATCGTCCTCGCGCGGGTCCGCGGCTGCTGGCTCTTCCATCACGGCAAAGCCGTTCTTGCGGCCGATCAGCGCCGAGCCATAGGCAAACAGCCACAATGTCGGCGCGGCCAGCAGCACGGCGAGCACGCTGGCGATCAGGCCGGTCGGATAGCCGCCGATGAGGACGCCGGGAATCTTGAGCACCATGTCGCCGAAGACGCCGCCGAGGCCGGTTGGCAGCGGCCAGGTCTTGGGCGGAACGATGCAGCCGGCGATGGCGGCGGCGAGCAGCGCGAAACCGAACCAGAACAGCCCGCGCTTGGGCAGCCTGTCGACGCCGCGCGCCGAAAACAGCAGATACCCCCAGATGACGGCAGGAACCAGCGCGGCAACCGCGGCAAGGCCGAAGAACTGCATCGCAAGGTCGGAGAACACGGCGCCGGCGTAGCCCATGGCGTTGGTGACGGTGTTGTTGGTGGCGTGCGAGAAGCTTGGATCGGCAACGTTCCAGGTGGCAAGGCTGGCAACGCCAAACGCGACCGCCAGGAACAGACCGGCACCGACCAGCCGGCCGACCTGCCGCCGCGCGAAAGCCTGGATGCCGTGCCCCGTATCGGTCAGCGCGAGCGGTGCTGAAGCCCCTGAACGCATGCTCTTCCCCGTCAGATTGCCTGGCCCGAGCGCATGACGCACTCCGGCAGATTCGGATGCCAGACTATGCGTGGGAAGGTTAAGGGCGCATTAACCATGGCTTTTTACCAACGCCTCATCCAAACAAAGATGGCGGGCCGAAGCCCGCCATCCTTGTCTTGAAACGACGAAACGATCAGGCCCTTCCGGACCGATCTCGCGCGATCACTTGTGACCGGCATACATCATCAGGTTGGCGCAGAATTCGGCATGAGGCTTGCTCATCGCCGCGTCCTGGCATTCCTTCATCATCGTGTCCTGCTTGTCCTTGGCCGTCGAGGCCCAGGCTGCCTTGAAGTCCGCTTCCGACTTCATGGTCTTCATGCCGGCATCGGTGAAGAACGGTGCCATGTTGTCAGGTTCGTCGAGCGCGCCAGCCAATGCAAAGCCGCTGACCATGGAAAGCGCGAGTGCCCCGAGGCAAATGTTCTTGAGCTTCATCAGAAAAATTCCTTCCCTGTGTTGTAAAACACGAACGTCAGAACGACGATCGCATTCACAGTTCGGAGCCATGGTGCTCGATGTTTCCTCGAAAAGCTTGCTCACGCGAACGTGATTGCGCAAAGCTGATCCTGGTCAGAACGAATTACCCAAAAAAAAGAGGCCCGGATCGCTCCGGGCCTCAAGGCGTGAGCCTCTTTCGAGAACGTCACGACGGGATCTCTGGAGCAATTCCGGGAAAGCCGAGTAGCGGTTTTCCCGGAACTGCGGGAGCAGACATGGGGCCGGCGGGAGGAGGGTTCCGCCGGCCCCGTAGGCTAAGTTGGCCTTACGGCACCACTTCGCCATGCTGGGAAATGTCGAGGCCCTCGACCTCTTCCTGTGTCGTCGGACGCAGGCCGACCAGCGCCTTGACGATGTAGAGGATCACGAAGGTGGCGATCGCGGTCCACGCGATGGTGAAGACGATGCCGTAGAGCTGCTTGACAATCGAAGCGTCTTTGCCGAGCGCATTGATCGCCGGATCGGCGAGCACACCGGTCAGCAACGCACCGACCACACCGCCGACGCCGTGGACGCCAAAAGCGTCGAGCGAGTCGTCATAGCCGAACATGTGCTTCACTTTGACCGCCGAGATGTAGCAGACCACGCCGGCGACGATGCCGACGATGAAGGCGCCGGTCGGGTTGACGAAGCCGGAAGCCGGCGTCACCGCTACGAGGCCGGCGACAGCGCCCGAGATGATGCCGAGCACGGAAGGCTTCTTGGCGACAATCCATTCGGCGAACATCCAGGCCAGAGCCGCCGCGGCGGTGGCGACCTGGGTGTTGAGCATGGCGGCACCGGCAAGGCCGTCGGCCGCGAGTTCCGAACCGGCGTTGAAGCCGAACCAGCCAACCCACAGCAGCGAAGCGCCGATCACCGAGTAGACCAGGTTATGCGGCGCCATGTTGGTGGTGCCATAGCCTTCGCGCTTGCCCAGAACCAGGGCGCAGACCAAGCCCGCGACACCGGCGTTGATGTGAACGACCGTGCCGCCGGCGAAGTCGAGCACGCCGGCCGCGCCAAGGAAGCCGCCGCCCCAGACCCAATGCGCGATCGGCGCATAGACGACCAGCAGCCACAGCGCCATGAAGATCAGCAGCGCCGAGAACTTCATGCGCTCGGCGAAGGCGCCGGCGATGAGGGCAGGCGTGATGATGGCGAAGGTCATCTGGAACATCGAGAAGACGAATTCAGGAATGTTCGCCACACCTGGCAGCCACAGCGTCGAAACGGTGATGCCGTGGTGGAAGAACCTCGAAGCGCCGCCGATATAGTTGTTCATGCTGGCGGATTCGTTGGTAGAGAAGGCCAGCGAGTAGCCGAACATGAACCACAGCACCGTCACCAGGCAGGTGATGGCAAAGCTCTGCATGATCGTGGCAAGTACGTTCTTCTTGCGCACCATGCCGCCGTAGAACAGCGCCAGGCCCGGGATGGTCATCATCAGCACCAGCGCCGTCGAGGTCAGCATCCAGGCCGTATTGCCCGTGTCGAGCACGGGGGTTGGCGCGGCAGCTGGTGCAGCCGCGGCGGCAGCCGGAGCTGCTTCCTGCGCGAAGGCGGCGACGCTGCCCAATGCTGCGAGAGCAAGCGAGCCCAGAAGGGCCGCCCGTCCCGTCGTCTTCAAGGTGGAAGGAATATTCATTGAACTCTCCGTTGGAATGGCTGGTCGCGGCTTAGAGCGCGTCGGTGTCTGTTTCGCCGGTGCGGATGCGCACCGCCTGATCGATGCCGAAAACAAAGATCTTGCCGTCGCCGATCTGGCCGGTCTTGGCCGCGGCGGTGATGGCCTCGACGGCCTTGTCGACCATGTCGGCACTGACCGCGACCTCGATCTTGATCTTCGGCAGGAAGCTGACCGCGTATTCCGCGCCGCGATAGATTTCCGTATGTCCCTTCTGACGCCCGTAGCCTTTGACTTCGGTGACGGTCAGGCCCTGGATGCCGACGGCGGTAAGCGCTTCGCGTACCTCGTCGAGCTTGAACGGCTTGATGATTGCCATCACGATTTTCATAAGGTTTCACCCTTTGCTGTTGCGGTCCCCCGCGTTTGCACACCTTCACCGATCCCAATGAGCCGGAGAGTGCCCCCAAGGATTCAAGCTCCGTGCCAAGTGCCGAAGCAGCACGTTAACCTGTTGTAAACAAAGGGAATGATGCGACTGTAGCCAGCAGGCGCCAATGCATGCCGCACGCCATCTGCTCAAAAATTATGCAGTTTTTTAAAAATGCCTAATTTGCCGGCCTTGGGTGTAGTCCCGAAAGGGCCAGCCGGGTTTTCCCGGACAAACGGTTTTCGTTTGTCCAGTGATCCTGCTCAAACAAGACTCGCAATGCTCAACGCTTGAGCCGGATCAAGCCTTCCTGGGCCATCGAGGCGATCAGCGTGCCGTCGCGGGCATAAAGCGTGCCGCGGCTGAAACCGCGTGACCCGGAGCTCGACGGGCTGTCCTGCGCATAGAGTAGCCAGCCTTCGAGCGAATGCGGCCGGTGGAACCACATCGAATGGTCGAGGCTCGCCGCCTGGATGTCGGGATCGAACAGGCCACGCCCATGCGCGAAGGTCGAGGTGTCGAGCAGCGTCATGTCGGAGAGATAGGCGAGCAGCACCGAATGCAGCGCGCGGTCGTCGGGAACCGGTCCGGCAAGGCGGATCCAGACATTCTGCCGTGGCGGCAGTTTGTCACGGCTTTCATAGTGCTGGAGATTGACCGGCCTGAGCTCCAGCGGCCGCTCGCGCGCCCAGAAGCGGCGCACCGCTTCCGGCACACGCTCGGCCGTTTCGAGCAGCTGCCGTTGCGTCTTCAACCCTTCCGGCGGCGGCACGTCCTCGGGCAGCGCGAACTGGTGCTCGAGCCCCTTCTCGTCGACCTGGAACGAGGCCTCCAGCGAAAAGATCGCCTGACCATGCTGGATCGCCAGCACGCGCCGGGTGGTGAAGGAGCCGCCGTCGCGGATGCGGTCGACCTCGTAGATGATCGGCACCTTGATGTCGCCCGGCCGCATGAAATAGCCGTGCAGCGAATGCACGAAGCGGTCCGGCTCCACCGTGCGTTGCGCCGCCACCAGCGCCTGGGCGATCGTCTGGCCGCCGAACACGCGCTGCCACTCCACCTGCGGGCTGCGACCACGATACAGATTGTGTTCCAGCTTCTCGAGGTCGAGAATGCGCAGGAGCTCGTTGATCGCCGCCGTCATGTTTTGTGACCTCGCCGCAAAATTGCTATGGCGGTTTCCGACAGGAAGAACGAGCCGTCAAGGGCGCAAGCGCCGGTCGGCGGGCTTCAGGGTCGCCGAGAGAAGGAGCCAGGACAATGGAACGCAAGACGGACGGCAAGACCAGATCCGGGCTCGATGTCCTGGTCGCCGGCGCCGGCTATGTCGGGCTGGCCACCGCCGTCTCGCTGAAGCAGGCGCGGCCCCATTTGGCCGTGGCGCTTGTCGATGCCGCGCCCGCCGGCGCCTGGCAACGGGACGGCCGCGCCTCGGCCATTGCCGCCGCCGCATGCCGCATGCTCGACCAGCTCGGCACCTGGGCCGAGATTGCGCCGCAGGCCCAGGCGATCACCGAGATGATCATCACCGATTCGCGCAGCGCCGACCCGGTGCGCCCGGTGTTCCTGACCTTCGGCGGTGAAGTCGCGCCGGGCGAGCCCTTCGCTCATATGGTCGCCAACAAGTCCTTGAACGGTGCTTTGCGGGCCAGAGCCGAAAAGCTCGGCATCGACATCATCGAAGGCGTGGCGGTGCAGGGCTTTGAGACCAATGGCGTCGGCATATCAGTGCATCTGGCCGACGGCGCCGCGCTGACGGCTCGGCTGCTGGTCGCCGCCGACGGCGTCAATTCGAAGCTGCGCGACCTGGCCGGCATCAAGACGGTAAAGTGGGAATACGGCCAGTCGGGCATTGTCTGCACCGTGGCGCACGAGCGTCCGCACAATGGCCGCGCCGAAGAACACTTTTTGCCAGCGGGCCCCTTCGCCATCTTGCCGCTCAAGCCGGACGCGGACGGCACCAACCGCTCGTCGATCGTCTGGGCCGAACGCACGGAAGACGCCAAGGTGCTGGTGGAGGGCGACGACCTCGTCTTCGAGCATGAACTCGAGCGGCGTTTTGGCCTCAAGCTTGGCGAAATCCGCGTCGCCGACAAACCGCGCGCCTGGCCGCTTGGCCTGACCATCGCGCGCGCCTTCGTCGCGCCGCGCGTCGCCCTTGCAGGCGACGCCGCCCACGGCATCCATCCGATTGCCGGCCAGGGCCTCAACCTCGGCTTCAAGGATGTGGCGGCCCTTGCCGAGGTGATCGTCGAGGCCGACCGGCTCGGCCAGGACATCGGCGCGCTCGACGTGCTCGAGCGCTATCAGCAATGGCGCCGTTTCGACACGGTGCAGATGGGCATCACGACCGATGTGCTGAACCGGCTGTTTTCCAACGACATCACCCCGTTGCGCACCGTCCGTGACATCGGCCTCGGCCTCGTCGAGCGCATGCCGCGCCTGAAGGAATTTTTTGTCCGCCAGGCATCGGGACTTTCCGCCGCCACGCCGCGGCTGTTGAAGGGCGAGGCGATCTGACCGTCTAGCAGCGACACACGACCTCGTCATCCACGGGCGGAGCAGCCGCGAAGCGGCGTCGTGAAGACCAGAGGATCCATGCCGCGACCTAGGCCGTAGGGTGCGGCGGAGCAGAAGTCTGCACCGTGGCGGCGCTTCCGAGTCCCCGCATGGATCCTATGGTCTGCGCCGCGTCGCTTCGCTCCTTGCCGGCCATAGGATGACGAAGTGATGGGCGTTTCGCGCCAATCGCCAAGGCCGGCGATCTCAATTCACCTCGAAACCCAGCTTCTGCCTCAACCTCAGAACCCGCTGATCAGCGATCCTGATGCTCTGCTCGCCGCCCTGGGCCACCCGGTTCAGCATCCGCAGCAGATCCTCCCTTTCATGCGGATCGAGGCGTTCGCGCAGGAACGGCGCCAGCTTGTCGATGACAATGGTGGTGTCGTCGATCTGCGAGGCGGCCCATTTGGCGTAGACAACCGCCTCGTCGGTCTTCTTGGGACCGTCGGCGATCTGCGAAATCACCTCGCGGATGGCGGCTTCGCGCTTTGGCAGCACAGGACCTTGTTCCGAAACGATGGCGGTGATCAACGTCGCGGCGGCCACCACCGGATCGTCGATCGCCGTCAGCGGCGACAGCGCGGCCTGATTGCGCAGCTTCTTGCGACGGATGTTGCCCTGCACGCGCCCGACGACATCGGCGACCTCGCGCGCGGCGTCGTTCATGGCCTTCATCCGGTACCACCAAAACGCCGCCGCTCCGAGCACGCCAAGGACAGCAATCAGGAAAGGCATGCCAATATCCCCCAAGTCTTGCGCGACGATAGGAGAACTCGTGGTTCGCTTCAACACGCAAGAGTTGCCACCACGCCTTCGTCATCCTCGGGCGAGGCAGGAGCGAAGCGACGTCGCGGAGACCCCCGGAGCCGCTCCGCAGCCAAAGGAATGCACTCGGTGACAGAGGCCGCGAAAGGCCACGGACAACCGGCGCGTTCTTTCACGCCACCTCTGTCTGCCGGACACACCGGATCGGCAGCTTCGGCCTCGACCCGCCATCTACGACCCCGGTATGTCGTAGACAGCCCGCACCTCGATCGTGCCGAGTTCGGCCAGCGGAATGCCGGCGGCGATGTCCAGCGCTTCCTCGAGATTGCCGGCTTCGACCATGACGAAACCGAGCAACTGCTCCTTGGTCTCGGCGAACGGACCATCGGTGATCAGCCGCTTGCCCTGGCGCCGGCGCACGGTCTTGGCCGTCTTCACCGACTGCAGCGCCTCGGCGGCGATCAGCTTGCCTTGCTGATCCAACGCCCTGTCATAGGCCAGCGAATCGGCATCGAGCTTGGCCCCTCTCTCGGCGGTGAGCGCGTAAAGGTCTTTTTCCTCGCCATAGACCAGGCACACGTACTTCATTTCCAGCTCCCTTGTTGTGACGGACCATAGGATGCGGTGGCGAGCGTGTCAGCCTTGCCTTCGACCCCCGCCGCATGGTCGAGAAGGCATGCCGCGACTCCGATGATGGCGACCGCCGCCATCAGCCTGCCAAAGACCGGCGCCGGCGGATCCAGCCAGAAGTCTTCCTGTCGCTGAGGCCGGTCGCCTGAGCTCTTCCACAGCGCGAAAAACAGATTGTCCATGCGAACCTCCATCCGACCACGATCCCGTGGCCGCCCTCAGGACGGCCGGCCCCGATGGAAGCCGACATTTTTGCGCGCGCTTTATTTGGAAAAAATTTTGCCGCTGATGCCGATGTCCCCGTTTCGCGGCCATGGCGCGATGGCCTTCCCTCGCGCCCGCGCTATAGCTGGGAGGAACGCTGGCGCCGGGCCGGCGCAATCGAGGCCAAGGAGGACTTCATGGACCGCACAGCAAACGCCGTCTGGAAAGGCAATCTGAAAGAAGGCAAGGGCACGCTCGACAGCCAGAGCGGCACCCTGAAAGGCACGCCCTATTCGTTCAAGGCGCGCTTCGAGGATGAAAGCGGCAAATCCGGCACCAATCCGGAAGAGCTGATCGCGGCCGCGCATGCCGGCTGCTACGCCATGCAGCTGTCGCACTTCCTGGCCGAGAACGGCACGCCCGCCGCCGAACTCGACGCCAAGGCCGTGGTGACCTTAGTGCCAGGCACCGGCATCACCGGCAGCGCCATCACGCTGGTCGGCAAGGTTCCGGGCATCGACGCGGCGAAGTTCAAGGAATTGGCCGAGAAAGCCAAGGCCGAATGCCCGGTGTCGAAAGCGCTCGGCGCCATCAAGGTTTCACTCGACGCGAAGCTGGGGTGATCGGTGGTTTATTGACAAGCCGCGTTCCGTCGCGCCCCCCTCTGCCCTGCCGGGCATCTCCCCCACGAGGGGGGAGATCGGCAGCTTCGCCGTCCGGCCTCTTCTGCGACGTTGAAAATTGGCGAAAGCCGGCGTGACATCCAATCTCCCCCCTTGTGGGGGAGATGTCCGGCAGGGCAGAGGGGGGCGCTGTCCCGCCAACGTCTCTGGTGAGTTACCCGCCCAGCGCTTCGATCTTCGCCCGTAGCGCGGCAACCTCTTCTTCCAGCGCCTGCACGCGCGCTTCGAGATCGGAGGAAGGCATCGATATCGCGCTCCGTTGAACCGAAAGCGCCGCAACGTCCACCGGCCCGCTCAACAGATGCACGTAGCGGTCCTCGCGCTGGCCCGGTCCTCGCGCAATTTCCTGGATCAGCGGCGGCCGGCGGCCGATCAGCATGTCGAGTTCAGCGCGTAAATCCTCGATCGACGAAAACCGCGCCATGCGCTCGCTTCGCGCCAACAATTCATGGGCCGTCTGCGGCCCGCGCAACAGGAGCAGGCCGATGAGGGCGGTCTGCGGCGTGGTAAGCGAAAAGCGCTGTGCCATCTGATGCTCGTAGCGCTCGACGCGCGACCCGAACATCTGCCGCACCAGCCCCTTCTGCTCGAGCAGCTTCAGCCCCCGGTGCACCTCGGTCTGTTCCAGCGCCATCACCGGCTCGCGCGCCGTCTTCTGGTTGGCGGCGGCAAGTGCTGCGTTGAGCGTCAGCGGATAGACATCCGGCGTCAGCTCCTTCTTCTCGATCAGGCAACCGAGCACGCGCGCTTCGACGGGACTAAGGATAGGAAGGTCGTCGCTCATGAAAGTTGTTCAGCCTCCCGGCGGTAAAACGCGGTTGCAAGGGCATGTTTTCCGCCTGGCCGGCCTCATCCCTGACCGCCGCGGCAAGATTCATTGCATGGTGACCATAGCGCGGTTCGAGGTAGCGAGCGATTGCGGTCCGGACTAGACCAGAGCCCATTCCGGTGTCTGGCTTTTCTGCTCGATCAGGTCACGGATTTCAAGGCGCGATCTGGCATCCAACCTATGCAATGGGTCACACGCTGGCATCTAATCCAACTCGACTTTGGCCGCCACGTCCGTCCGTGACGGTTTCAGCTTCCAGAACGATCTGACGAGCACATCTTCGGCATAGATCGCCTCGTCGAACCGGGCTTGTCCAAACACTTCCGCCAGCGTCGGGCGATCCCCGAGTAGCGAGACCCCGAAGGCAGCCTGATCGTTCGCCAGCGGCACGCCCAGCGCGTCAAGGATAGTGGGAAATATGTCAATCGTCCCCGAGAGCCCGGTATACGCTTTTGAGGGAATGCCGTCCCCCGACAGGGAGAAAAAATTACGTCGGTCGTACTTGTTCAGACGATCCGTCACAGTGCTCGGCGCGCTAAGGTGGTCGCTTTGCAACGCCAGAACTGTGTTTGCCATCAGACCTTCGGCCTCGGCTTCGTGGATGAAGTCCGCGATGAGCATGTTCGTGCATTTCACGGCATGGAGGATGTTGGGGGTCTGTCGGGGAAGTCCCGTCATGCCGATGCATTTGTCGGTCAGGTAGCCATCAATCGCATGACCGCCGCTGACGGCGATCGTCAGCGAGAACGGTCTGCCGTCTTGCTGCGCGCGCCTCAAAACGTCGAGGCTCATATCGAGTACCTGGGCGTCGTCGGCGCCGAATGAGCTGCCAGGCCCGCCGACGGCGGCCACCACCTCGGCTGCCCCCATAATCGACGAGTAGCCATGCGACGCATAGAATGCACCCTGACCGGTAAAGCCGAGCGGCCAACCCGAAATGAAGTTCTGCCGATAGCCTCGTGCCTTTAGAACGTCGCCCAGGCATGTCAGGCCTGGCAGGAATTGCGAATTCTCCTCCAGATATTGGCGCGTTGTGAAATAAGTCATCAGCAACGGCGTTCCGCAGTTCGCCGCCACCATCCCGGCCATGGAATTGTTGGTGTAGGCAAGTTGCACCATGTTCGTCGCCGAAAGGCCGCCCTTGTCGATTCGAGCAGCGGATCCATGACGTCGCCGAACTCCGCCTTGTCCATGTAAGTTCGCTCGGCGCTCTCGATGAAGATGTGAACGAGGTTCTTTGGCGCGCCCGCCACGGCCTCCGGTCTTGTTAACGCAGTGATGTCGACGAACCGTGTGGATAGAAAATCATGCAACGGGTTGGGATACATCGCTGCGGAGATCGGACGCGTGAGCATCGGGTTAGCCGCCAGGAAGAACGTCATCAAGGCGACATCCAATCCTCTGGTCAGCGTGCCGCGCGCCTTCAACGCGCCAAGGCCGACGAGGACGACCACAATGACCAGTATCGTGCCTCCGGTATGTAGCAGATACTCAAAGACGACAGCGGGCGTCAGGATGCCCGCATCGACATGCATGAACATCGCACCCCAGTCAAAATAGCCGAAGACATTTTCGAGATAGACATAGACGAGGAATAAAAGGCCGGGGAACAGCGAGAAATAGAGCCTGAACCGCCCGCTTTCCCGCCCATCCGCCTTCTTGTCCCGGAAGCCGTCAAGCAAGAGAAGCGCGATCAAAATGCCCAGGCCGAGAGCGGCAACAAACCTCTTTTCCTGCAAATGGATCAGTGACACCAGCCAGGTCAGCGACCCCACTGTTGTGGAGCTGATCAATAGCCCGGATACTGTGTAACGATTTATGATGACGCAGCGCATCACTTTGCTCTCAAGCGACAAACTCGAAAGTGGATATCGAGAATCACTTAAAGCTATACTAAAGAAATGCTGCACGATCTCGTGCATCAGGCAATCAATTACTTGCAGTACTGCTAATATAGGATCGTCGAAAAGGCCTCAGCCGGGGCGAATGGTATGTTTGAAACAGCGGTTAGGGCTCGGCGCGCCGGCAATTCACGAGCGGTCGACGCCCCACCCCAATCAGAGCAGACCAGGCAAGGCGACAGCGCCTCATGCTTCACCTTGGCGACTGGCGAAAGCCGCAATGACAGCCAAATCTCCTCCTTGTGGGGGAGATGTCCGGCAGGACAGAGAGGAGCGCGAAGGATCTCGGCCTGAGAATGTTAAGCGGCAGGCCTAGACCCGCCGCTCCACCATCATCTTCTTGATCTCGGCAATCGCCTTGGCCGGATTGAGGCCCTTGGGGCAGGTCTGCGCGCAGTTCATGATCGTGTGGCAGCGATAGAGCCGGAACGGATCTTCGAGATTGTCGAGCCGCTCGCCCTTGGCCTCGTCGCGGCTGTCGATCAGCCAGCGATAGGCCTGCAGCAGCGTCGCCGGGCCTAGATAGCGGTCGCCGTTCCACCAGTAGCTTGGACACGAGGTCGAGCAGCAGGCGCACAATATGCACTCATAGAGCCCATCGAGCTTCTCGCGGTCTTCATGGCTCTGCAACCATTCCTTGGCCGGCGTCGGCGAGACCGTCTGCAGCCAGGGCTGGATCGAGGCGTGCTGGGCATAGAAATTGGTGAGGTCGGGCACCAGGTCCTTGACCACCTGCATATGCGGCAGCGGATAGACTTTGACAGCGCCCGAAATGTCGTCGCAGCCCTTGGTGCAGGCCAGCGTATTGGAGCCGTCGATGTTCATGGCGCAGGAGCCGCAAATGCCTTCACGACAGGAGCGGCGCAAGGCCAGCGTCGGGTCGATCTTGTTCTTGATCCAGAGCAGCGCGTCGAGCACCATCGGCCCGCAATCGTCCATGTCGACGAAATAGGTGTCGATGCGCGGGTTCTCGTCATCGTCCGGCGACCAGCGGTAGATGCGGTATTCGCGCAAATTGGTGGCGCCTTCCGGCTTCGGCCAGGTCTTGCCCTGCTGGATCTTCGAGTTCTTGGGGAGCGTCAGTTCGACCATTACCTCAGGTCCTTTCGGATGACGAGCTTCAGCCCGGACCAGATTTCATTGATGGCGGCGACCTTGACGTCGACAAGGTCGCGCTTGAGCGCTGGCGCGCGCACGACACCTTCGGTGACATCGGTCGGAACTTTCGAGGCCATCTTCGGCCAGGACACCCAGACCATGCCGTCTCGCTTGATCGCCGCCTCGACATCGCCGAGGCGATCCTCGATCTCGGCGCGCTGCCTGGTGAAGGCGTGGACGGCATCGTATTTTTGATGGCTGCCCGAAATGCCGGACCAATCGGCCAGCCGGTCGACTTCGGCAAAGGCCACGGCCTCCGTCAGGTCGTCGAGCTCCGCCGGCAGCGCGATGAAGGCGGCGACCATGCCATCCTTCAGGCCAAACTTGGCCGGAAGGGGCGTGCCGGAATATCCCGTCGCCGCCATGGCCATCGTCAGTACACCCTGGCCTTCGGCGCGATCTTGGCGAGACTGATGCCGCCGTCCTTTTCGGCCAGCAGTGGCTCGGTGTGCACGGGCCGGTAAGAGAGCGTCACCTTGCCGTCTTCGCTCAGCCGCGCCAGCGTGTGCTTGCGCCAGTTGGTGTCGTCGCGCGCCGAAAAATCCTCGCGCGCATGGGCCCCCCGGCTCTCCTTGCGAGCCTCGGCGCCGTAGACCGTGGTGATGGCGTTGGCCATCAGGTTTTCCAGCTCCAGGGTTTCGACCAGGTCGGAATTCCAGATCATCGATCGGTCGGAGACTTTTAGATCCTTGAGTTCGCCCCAGAGTTCCGAAATGCGCTTGCAGCCGTTCTCGAGCGATTCCTGTGTGCGGAACACGGCGGCGTCTTCCTGCATCGCCTTCTGCATCTTTTCGCGCAAGCTGGCCGTCGGCGTCGAGCCATTGGCGTGGCGCAGCCGGTCGAAGCGGTCCATGATCTTTTCCACCGAGGCCTCGTTGGGCGAAGGGATCGGCTCCTTGCGGTCGATGACCTGGCCGGCGCGGATCGCCGCCGCGCGGCCGAACACCACCAGGTCGATCAGCGAGTTCGAGCCAAGTCGGTTGGCGCCGTGCACCGAGGCGCAGCCAGCCTCGCCGACCGCCATCAGGCCGGGCGACACCTTGTCCGGGTTTTCCGCCGTCGGGTTCAGCACCTCGCCCCAGTAATTGGTCGGTACGCCGCCCATATTGTAATGCACGGTCGGCAGCACCGGGATCGGCTCCTTGGTCAGGTCGACGCCGGCGAAGATCTTGGCCGATTCCGAAATGCCGGGCAGCCGCTCATGCAGCACCGCCGGGTCGAGATGGTCGAGATGCAGGAAGATGTGGTCCTTCTTCTTGCCGACGCCGCGGCCTTCCCGGATCTCCAGCGTCATGCAGCGCGAAACGACATCGCGCGAGGCAAGGTCCTTGGCCGACGGCGCGTAGCGCTCCATGAAGCGCTCGCCTTCGGAATTGACGAGATAGCCGCCCTCGCCGCGCGCGCCTTCGGTGATCAGGCAGCCGGCGCCGTAGATGCCGGTCGGGTGGAACTGCACGAATTCCATGTCCTGCAGCGGGAACCCTGCCCGCGCCGCCATGCCGCCGCCGTCGCCGGTGCAGGTGTGCGCGGACGTCGCCGAGAAATAGGCGCGGCCATAGCCGCCCGTCGCCAGCACCACCATCTTGGCCGAGAAGCGGTGGATGGTGCCGTCGTCGAGGTTCCAGGCGACGACGCCGGTGCAGGTGCCGTCCGGCTCCATGATCAGGTCGAGCGCGAAATACTCGATGAAGAACTGGGCGTTGTTCTTCAGCGACTGGCCATAGAGCGTGTGCAGGATGGCGTGGCCGGTGCGGTCGGCGGCGGCGCAGGTGCGCTGCACCGGCGGGCCATCGCCATAGTTCATCATGTGGCCGCCGAACGGCCGCTGGTAGATCTTGCCCTCTTCGGTGCGCGAGAACGGCACGCCGTAATGCTCGAGTTCGTAGACCGCGGCCGGCGCCTCGCGCACCAGATACTCCATGGCGTCGACATCGCCCAGCCAGTCCGAGCCCTTGACGGTATCGTACATATGCCACTGCCAGGAATCCGGGCCCATATTGGACAGCGAGGCGGCGATGCCGCCTTGCGCGGCCACCGTGTGCGAGCGGGTCGGGAACACCTTGGTGATGCACGCGGTGCGCAGGCCCTGTTCGGCCATGCCGAGGGTAGCGCGCAGGCCGGCACCGCCGGCGCCGACGACGACCACGTCGAACTTGTGGTCGACAAAATTATAGCCTGCCGTGTTGGCTGATTTCGCGTCCTTGGCCAACTCAGCCTCCGAATGCCAGCTTGAGCAGGGCGAAGATCGAGGCGACGCCGACCGCTACCGTGAAAAATGTGTTGAGCGCGATGAGCGCCAGCTTCATGCCTTCGCCATGCACGTAGTCCTCGATGATCACCTGCATGCCGAGCCGCATATGGTAGAGCCCCGAGACCAGCACCAGGGTCATCACCAGCGCCACGAACGGATTGGCAAGCGCTGCCCGAACCTCGGTATAGCCAGCGCCGTTGAGCGCGATCAGGAAACCGACGAAGAATAGCGTCAGCGGAATGTTGGCGAGCGCCGTCAGCCGCTGGCGCCAGAAATGCTGCGTGCCCTCCCGGGCCGAGCCGAGGCCGCGGACCCTCGCCAGCGGCGTGCGCATGTCGGTGTTGTTCTTGCCGCTCATGATCAGTGTCCCCGCGCCATATAGCCGGCGATCCAGATCAGCAGTGTGAGCAGGATCGAGCCGGCCAGCGTCGCCCAGGCGATCTTCGAGGCTGTGTGCTTTTCGAGGCCGGCGCCCGTATCCCAGACCAGGTGGCGCACGCCACCCAGCATGTGGTGCATCAATGCCCAGGTGTAACCGAACAGGATGAGCCGGCCGAGCCAGGTGCCGAAAGCCCAGTTGACCCAATCGAAAGCGCCTTGCGAGCTTGCCGCCGCCATCAGCCAGACCGCGACCAGCAGCGTACCGAAATACAGCGCTCCGCCAGTGATGCGATGGATGATCGACATCGTCATGGTGATCGGCGGCCGGTAGATCGTCAGGTGCGGCGAGAGCGGCCGTTCACGTCCGGCGAATTCGCGGGTGGCTGGTGATTTGCTCATGGCTCCCCCAGGTTCGGCGTCTCTGGCGCCGCGGGTGGAAATGCGGCATCGCCGCTTCCGGTTGCGACTTCGGACAGCCGGTTTCTAATGCTCTTTTTGCACCGCGTCAAAGCCAGAAAACCGTTTCGAAAACGTAATTTAGTCTGACTAAAAGGCGGGGCGGGCCTTCAATCGATTAGGGGTGGAGGACCCAAAGCCGGCTCGATATCGCTGCAGTGCAGCATGTCTGGTCCACAGCCCGGTTGTGGCGGGTTTCGCGCTATCGCTTGCAGGTGCGCGGCGTCGAGCCCCTCTTCATCACCAGCGCCTCACGCCCGTCGATCACGATTGCGTTATGCGTGGCTGCCTCCTGATAGCGGCTGGACTGGTTGGCGGGCGATGCCACAAACTCTTCGGTCGCGCCATCCGGCTCGATCACCCGCAACGACGAGCCGAGATTCTGAATGGTAATCGCGCTGCCGTTGCCGCATCCATAAGTTGCCGTTCCCACGGCCGATCGCGGCGCGGTGAGATCTGTGATGATCTTGTTGGTCGCCGGTGCCGGGGGCGCCGCCGCGGCTGCGATGGACTGCTGAGCCGGCGCCGACGGGGCGGTGTTGGCCACCTTCGGCGTGCCATCCTGCGGCACGCAGGCAGCAACGGTAACGAGCAACGGAAAAACGGACACAAAAGCCGTCCGGCGTAACGCCATATGCTGTCCTCCCCCACGGCAACTAGCCACGATGACGCGCCAAGATCAAGATTGCTGCGGCGTTACCCTTGGATCCGTTCGATGCCGGCCGCGATGGTGCGGCCAAGCATGGCCGAATGATGGCCAACGGGGTTTTCCCTCCAATCGGAAATTAACCATGTTTGACGAGACATCGCCGCGCTGGCGGGCCAGCCTCTTAACAAAGGTTAAGAAAAGGTTAATTTCTGATTCGAGGAGGCGTGCATGCCGCCCGGAGCCGCGCCAGCGGTTTCAGTCGACGACATGCATTCCGTCAGACCTCTAACCTGGAGGACGCCATGCGTTCCAAGTCGAGCAATTCGCGCCTGGCGGCGCTGGCACTGACCGCACTGGCCACGGGGTTCGCCGCCCCGGCGTTGGCCGACGGGCGCCATCAGGATCGCGTCTACGCCGATTCCTTCGGCAATCTCGTCATCGACAGTGCCGCCGGCTACAAGCGTATCATCGTCGGCGAAGGCAAGTTGGCCAAGCAACTGTCCGACTACACCAGCGCCGGCCAGCCCAAGGTGATCTACCAGAACGAGGCCGACGAGGTCTCGGGTTACAGCGATTGCTACCGCCCGCCGGTCTTCGTCAAAGGCCGCAGCTACATGTACGGGCTGTCCGACGGCGAAATGCCCGAACTCAGCCCCTGCCGCTAGAGCAATTCCAGGAAAAGTGTGTAACGGTTTTCCCGGGAGAAGCGCATGGCGCTTCCCCTTAGGAATTGCTTAAAAACAAAGAGTTAGATCAGGATGACGATCCAACCAAACGTCATCCTGATCTGAAGTTGACGGCGATCGCGTTGGACGGCCATTCGCCTCCCGGCCCGGCTGAGATACGCACGCAGTCGCGCCCGGCATTCTTCGCCAGATAAAGCGCCTCGTCCGCGCGCCGCATGAGATCGGCACTGGTTTCACTGGGATGAAGTTCGGCAACCCCGAAGCTCGCGGTGCAGCGATTGTCAGCCGGCAGTCCATCGATGGGCAACGCGCCGAAGGCGCTGCGCGTGCCTTCCGCGAACAGCCGGGCGGCGGCCAGATTGGTTCCCGGCAGAATGATGGCGAATTCCTCGCCGCCGATACGGCCCGCGACATGCCCGGTGGCGGCCCCTCGCAGGAAACCGGCAAAGGTCTCGATCACCCGGTCGCCGGAGGCGTGGCCGAAATTGTCGTTGATGCTTTTGAAATGATCGAGATCGGCGATGACCAGCGTGACCGGCGCGCCTTGCCGCAAGGCGCCAAGCACTGCCTGCTCGACCTCGCGCGTGAAGGCACCGCGATTGAGCAGTCCCGAGAGTGTATCGATCTCCGACTTCGAGGTCACTTCGGCCAACACCTCACGCACCAGGATGGCCAGCACCAGCAACGCCACGGCCAGGGCAAAGACAGTGCCGAGCGATTGCGACACCAGCGCGTAGTTGCTTTGCAGATAGGCTTGCGGATTGGCGCCCCAGCCGCCGAGCGCATGCGCGATGAACGGCTTGGAGGCGAATTGCACGCCGCTGGCGGCCAGCACCGCCATCAAGATGCGATCGAGCCGGCCACGCTTTTGCCTGGACGACCAGACGATGGCCAATCCGACGAATTGCATGATGGCATAGGGAAGCTGGTAGGCCATCATGCGGGCCAGTGACTGCCGCGGCAGGTCCTGTACGAAATAGACGGTGGTGGTGGCGGCGACCAAAAAGAGCAGCATCGGCGGCCATGGCGGCGCGACGCCGTATTTGCGGGCCAGTCCGGCATTGAAGGCCATGGTGGCGACTAGAAAGACCGCGAAGGCGGTAACCACCGGGATCCGGGCATCGGTGAAGACGGGAATGCTGAATTCGATCGCCGAATAGGCCATGCCCAGGACATAGCCTGACGCAAACCAGCGCGCCGGTGCGCGACCGACATCATGGAACGCGACCGCCAGGAAGGATGCCGTCAGCAGGCCGGCAACCGACAGGTTGATCAACAGGATGAAGTTGGCTCCGCTCATCTCTTTCCACGACCTACGCCCGAGCTAAACATCGACGGGCGAAAAAGACGTTAACGTGAGTTTGGATACACGCCTCAGCCGGCCCAGGACGGCTCCGGCACGAACAGTGTTTCCGGCCGTTCGTAGGAGAGGCGCACGCTGTCGCGGCCATTTTTCTTGGCTTTGTAAAGCGCCTCGTCCGCACGGCGCATCAAGGGCTGCAAGGCCTCCTCGCCACTGCGGGCCGCCACGCCGAAACTGGCGGTGACCTTGGTGCCGGGGGGAAGCCCGTCGACACCGCCGGCCGAGTAGAGCGTGCGCACCGCCTCGGCGAACAGCCGTGCGGCGGCGAGATCGGTAAGGGGCAGGACGACCGCGAACTCCTCGCCGCCGATTCGTCCGGCAGCCCCGCGCGCGCCGGCCGCCGTGCGCAGCTTGGCGGCGAAATCGGCGATCACCCGGTCGCCCGCGGCGTGCCCATGCACATCGTTGAGCGCCTTGAAGTGGTCGAGGTCGGCCAGAACCAGCGCCACAGGAAACTTCGCTGCCGCGCAACGCTGCAACAGGAACTCCGCCCGCTCCTCGAAGCCGCGCCGGTTGAGCAGGCCCGATAGCGGATCGGTATAGGTCTCGGCCTTCAAGGCCTTCATCACGTCGAGCGCGGCGGCGGTGAACAGGCAAAGCGCGATCAGCAGCGACAGCAGAGCATGCGACAGCAGCGCCGTCGTCCAGTAGGACGAGCCGTAGAACCCGTCATAGCTGGTGAATGGCCCATGCGCGATAACGACGATCAAAGTGCGCACGAAGAAATTCAGGCCCGACAGCAGCGACAGCACGAACAGGATTTTCTCGGTCGGGCCGTTGTTGCGTACCGGCCGCAACTCGGCGGCAACCAGGAGGCTGATCCCGCCAAAGCCGAAATTCATTGCCAGAACGCGCCAGGTGAGATCCGGCGCGACGAACAGGAACCAGCAGAACGACGCCAGGCCACCGCCAGCCAGCACGCCGATCCCGACATAGGGCACCTTGCGGCCATAGCGGGCGACGATGGCGCCCGACAGGCAGCAGCCGGCGAAGGTGAAGCAGATGTTGGAGACCAGCTTGGTCAGCGACATGCCGATAGGCAAGGTGAAATACTGCAGTAGAAATCCCAGGGCCGAAACACTGTAGCTGAACCCCAGCACGGCCAGATAGGGGCGGTGGCGCTGATAGGTCCATAGCACGAGGAAGGCCGCGCCGAGTGCCAGCGCGATCGTTGGATTGAGCAGCGCTATATACAGACCGGTGTCCAAAGGACGATGACTTCCCCTCACTGACGTCGGGGAAGACTTTAGACCGCAAGCGCAAACAAGCAGTTAAGCGCGGGCAAATATGCGGCCCGCACGAATGAAAAAGACCCCGGAACCGCAAGGCGATCCGGGGTCTGGCAAGTCACCAAAACGTGTGGACGGGACGTTTATTTCCAGTCGCGGATGTCGACGAAGTGGCCGGCGATCGCCGCCGCTGCCGCCATCGCCGGCGACACCAGATGGGTGCGGCCCTTGAAGCCTTGCCGGCCCTCGAAATTGCGGTTCGAGGTCGAGGCGCAGCGTTCATGCGGCTTCAGCCGGTCGTCGTTCATGGCCAGGCACATCGAGCAGCCCGGCTCGCGCCAGTCGAAACCCGCGGCGCGGAAGATCTTGTCGAGGCCCTCGGCTTCCGCCTGTTCCTTGACCAGGCCCGAGCCCGGCACGATCATCGCATCGACATGCGCACTGACCGTCTTGCCTTCGACCACCTTGGCCACGGCGCGCAGATCCTCGATGCGGCCATTGGTGCAGGAGCCGATGAAGACGCGGTCGAGCGTGATGTCGGTGATCTTCGTTCCCGGCGTCAGGCCCATATAGTCGAGCGCGCGCTGCTTGGAAGTGCGCTTGTTCTCGTCTGATATATCGTCCGGGTTCGGCACGATGCCTTGCACGGAGACGACATCCTCGGGCGAGGAGCCCCAGGAGACGATCGGCGGCAGTTTCGCTGCGTCGAGCACGATCACCTTGTCGAAATGCGCGCCTTCATCGGACTGCAGCGTCTTCCAGTAGGCGAGCGCCGCATCCCAGGCCGCGCCCTTGGGCGCGCGCGGCTTGTCCTTGACATAGGCGAAGGTGGTTTCGTCGGCCGCGATCAGGCCGGCGCGGGCACCACCCTCGATCGACATGTTGCAGATCGTCATGCGGCCTTCCATCGACAGCGAGCGGATCGCCTCGCCGGCATATTCGATGACGTAGCCGGTGCCGCCGGCCGTGCCGATCTCGCCGATGATGGCGAGGATGATGTCCTTGGCGGTGACGCCTTCCGGCAGCTGGCCGTCGACGCGCACCAGCATGTTCTTGGCCTTGCGCTGGATCAGCGTCTGCGTCGCCAGCACATGCTCGACCTCGGATGTGCCGATGCCGTGCGCCAGCGCGCCGAACGCGCCATGCGTCGAGGTGTGGCTGTCACCGCAGACGATGGTCATGCCGGGCAAGGTGAAGCCCTGCTCGGGGCCGATGATGTGGACGATGCCCTGGCGGATATCGTTCTCGGAATAGTATTCGACGCCGAAATCCTTGGCGTTCTTGGCCAGCGCCTCGACCTGGATGCGGCTCTCCTCGTTCTTGATGCCGAACTTGCGCTCGGGCGAGGTCGAGACATTGTGATCGACCACGGCCAGCGTCTTCTCCGGATGACGGACTTTGCGGCCGCTCATGCGCAGGCCTTCGAAGGCCTGCGGGCTGGTCACTTCATGGACGAGGTGGCGGTCGATATAGAGCAGGCAGGTGCCGTCGTCCTGACGGTCGACGACGTGGTCGTCGAAAATCTTGTCGTAGAGGGTGCGCGGTGCGCTCATGTGCGTGAATCCGTCGATATGAGAATGGGAAAGAGCAGATGCCGGCAAGCCTTGGCCCGGCGCAATGACCTGGACAGGTCGGCCTAGCTAAGTCGGCTGGTCAAAGCGCCGCTGACGCGCGCGGAAAAGCGCGACGGCAGGCGTTTCCTGTCCTGCAGCACGAACCCTTTGTAGGCCGGATCGCCAAAAAGCTCTTCCATGGCGGGGTAGATAGCAATGTTTTGGCTTTTCGGCAATTGCGGCGTGGCGCGACTCCTCCTTGTATCAGAAGGGAAGAAGAAGGCAGCGCTCACATCACCTCGAACACAAACGTCTTCACCAGCACGTCCGGTTCGGCGATGGCATAGCAGCGGAACCATGAGCTTTGTTCGACCGGTCGCCATTTCCTCGTCCGCGTCAGTTCGTCGAACACCGCCTGAAAGCCGCCGCTTTCAAACACCTGGTCGCGCACGGTGAAGATGGCGTGGCCGCCCTTCTGCGTGATGCGCACCAGTTCGTGCAGGCTTGAGGCCGGCGCGTGGCTGATAGTGAAGACGCCTGTCGAGAAGAAGGTGCGGAAATGCCCGTCCGCCCAGGGAAGCGGTCCGCCGAGCATCGCCTGTTTCAGCTCGCTATAGGCGTTGCGGCTGCCGGCGATCTTCAGCATGTCGTCCGACAGGTCTAGGCCGGCAATGTCGCCATAGCCGAGCGCTTTCAGCGACGGTCCCGACAGGCCGGTGCCGCAGCCGGCGTCGAGCAGCGGCCCCTCGCCGACCGGCACATGGCGCGCCACCCAGGCGGTGATCAGGAACGGCAGCAAATAACCGAGCGAAGCTGTTTCGCTGTCATAGGTCGCGGCCCATGCGGCATAGGCCTGCGCCAGCGTTTCCGGCGTGTCGGCGCCGTAGACGGAATCGAGCGCCGCATTGGCCTTGTCGACGATCATGAGACCTCCTCAACGAGATATGCCGGGGATCGTAGCGCCGTCTTCGCCGGAAAACTATTCCTCATGCTGGTTCCGCAGCCGCCGTTCCAGCGCCCGCAGCGCCAGCGACAGGCCGACGGTCAGGATGAGATAGATATAGGCCACGATCGAATAGGTCTCGAAGAAGCGGAACGAGCCGGCGGCATAGACCTTGCCCATCTGGGTGATGTCGGCGACGCCGAGCACCGAGACCAGCGAGGAATCCTTGACCAAAGCGACGAAATCATTGCCGAGCGGCGGCAATATGGTGCGGATCGCCTGCGGAAAGACGATCAGCCGGAAGCGTTGCGAGCGGCTCAGCCCAAGCGCCTTGGCCGCCTCGATCTGGCCTTTCTCGACTGACTGGATGCCGGCGCGAAAGACCTCGGAGATGAAGGCGGAGTAGCCGATGGTCAGCGCCATGATGGCGCGCCACAACAGCGACACGTCGCGCACCAGCAATTCGCCGAGATAGCCCGCGCCCTGCAGCGGCGCGGTCAGCGTGTTCCATGCCGCGACCAGGGCTGGCGCGCCGGCAAACGCGATCCAGAACAACAGCACCAGGATCGGCACGCCGCGGATGATCTCGACATAGAAGCGGGCGACCTGGCGCAGCCAGGGCGAGCCGGACAGCCCCATCAGCGCGATGCCGAGACCGATGATCGACGCCAGCGCGAACGCCACCGCGGTGACGAAGACGGTGATGCCGATGCCCTTGGCAACGGTGGCGAAGACCTGGGCATAGAGATCGCTGGCGGCGATGAACAAGGCCGCGGCCAAAGCCAGGACGGCAGCGACGGCGAGCCACCAGGGGAACTCAGTTTTGGTGGAAGTCGGTCCAGCGGACATCAGAAGATGCCGTGGGTGCGGAAATCCCGGAAGGGCTGCGCCAAGGCGCCTCCCTCTGGCTTGCCGGACCCGGCAGGACACAGGGGGGCGCTCAGGCGCAAACTCGGCGCGAGGTTCTGCACAGCCACTGTCGTCGACAAATGGGACTACTGACCCATCTTGTAGTCAAGGAACCACTTCTTGTTCAGCGTCTCCAGGGTGCCGTCCGCCTTCAGTGCCGCGATCGCGGCGTTGACCGGCTTCACCAGATCGGATCCCTTCGGGAAGATGAAGCCGAAGTCCTCGGTGCCGAGCGGGCCGCCGATCAGCTTCAGCTTGCCTTCAGAGGCATCGACATAGCCTTTGCCGGCGGTGCCGTCGGTCAAAACGACATCGACGTCGCCTGACTTCAGCGCCTGCACCGTGGCGCCGAAGGTCTCGAACAGTTTGATGCGGGGGTTCTGCTCGTTGCCGTCGAGCACGCTGTAGACGGCGGTGTAGAAGGGCGTGGTGCCCGGCTGCGCGCCGATCAGCCCGTCCTTGAAGGCACCGAAGGTCTTGGCGTCGGTGAAGCGGCTTTCGTCGCCGCGAACCAGCATGAACTGTTCCGAGCGCATGTAGGGGTCGGAGAAATCGACCTTCTCCTTGCGGTCGTCCTTGATGGTGATGCCGGTCATGCCGATGTTGTACTGGTTGTCGGAAACCGCCTGGATCATCGCGTCCCAGGAGGTGTTCTGGTACTCGACCTTGAAATTCAGCCGCTTGGCGATCTCGTTCATCGCGTCATACTCCCAGCCGATCTGTTTTCCGGTCTTGGGGTCGATGAACTGCAGCGGCGGATAGGCGTTTTCGGTCACCACCACCACCTTTTTGCCGCCGAGGTCGGGCAGCGCCTGCGCGAAGGCGGCAACGGGCGCAAGCATAAGGGCAAGCAGGCCGGCCAGCAGCAGTTTCGACTTGGTCATGACACACTCCGAAAATTGAAAGCGCCCGGATGGGCTTACAGGAAATCCGGCGACGACTTTAGCTTTCCGCAAACGGCACGCAAGACGGTCCGCCGCGTCAGCGCGCTCGAAATGGGATTCGCATGCCCTGTATTCAGTGATTTCGGGATGATCTGGTTATCTCGAACCGGAAACCGGCGCTTCCGCATCCGCCGACGCGTCTTGCGCGACGGCATTGCGCAAGCCGGCAACGAGATGGGTGAGCGTTGCGTGCAGCGCTTTCGCTTCGGCAGGCTGCAGCGGCACGCTGCAGGCGAGGGCCAGGGACACATCCTTCATGCGCCCGCGCAGCGCCTGGCCCTTCGCCGTCGGCTCGACCAGCACCCGGCGCTCATCGGCGGCATCGCGGCGGCGGGTGACGAGGCCGCCCGCCTCCATCCGCTTGAGCAACGGCGTCAGCGTCGCGGAATCCAGGCCGAGCGCCTCGCCAAGCGCGCCCACCGTGCTCGGCGCATGCTCCCATAGGGCCAGCATGGCCAGATATTGCGGGTAGGTCAGGCCGAGCGGATCGAGCAACGGCCGATAGAGCTTCGTCATCAGCCCGCTCGCCGAATAGAGCGCGAAGCAAAGCTGCTGGTCGAGCCGCGGCACCGTCCCGGCGGCCTCCGCCGGGACGTCGTTGGCGCTGTCTGTGGTCCTTCCCGTCATGCCGCCTTTACCGAAAGCGCTACCTCGACATTGCCCCTGATGGCGTTCGAATAGGGGCATATCTCGTGTGCCTCCGATACAAGCGCTTCCGCCGCCGCCTGATCAAGGCCTTTCGTCTCCGCCGCCAGCGCGACGCCAAGCTTGAAACCCTCGCCGTGGGGAAGCAGGCTGACGGTCGAGGTTACCCCCGCATCGGTCAGCGGCAGCTTCTGTTTGCGCGCGACGAAGCGGATGGCGCTTTCGAAGCAGGCGGCGTAGCCGATGGCGAAAAGCTGCTCGGGATTGGTGGCGCCGCCCGGCCCACCAAGCTCCTTGGGCATCGCCAGATCGACCTTGAGCAGGCCGTCGCTGGTCTCGCCATGGCCGGCGCGGCCGCCGGTGACGTGAGCCTGTGTGGTGTAGAGTGCCATATCAAATCTCCAATTACATTGTGCACGATTATTTAGTACACAAGATAATATGTCGTCAAGGCACCAATTGCTGCATATTCACCGATGCTCGAATGATGGCAGGCCCCCGACTTCGTCATTCTAGGGTGAAGCAGTCGCGAAGCGACGTCGCGGAAACCCTAGAATCCTGTGTGTTGTTCCCATGCTATGATTGAAGTGGGAAGGAGACCGAGAGGATCCTGGTCGTCTTTTTGAGGACAGGCCGCGGCATGGCTCGGTCCCTTCCCACCGGTGAACCATCAACCTGAACAGTTGCACGGGGCTGTTCCAAGCAGACCCCGCACCACAGGAAGAGGCGTGGACATGATAATGCAGAACTATGTCGGCTGCGATATCTCAAAGCAGTGGCTCGATTTTTTTGATGAGACAAGCAG